>NZ_QPMK01000013.1 GCF_003344785.1 Thalassococcus profundi
ATCGAAAGATGGCGCCGCCACTACAATACTGTCAGACCGCACAGCTCCCTCGGATATCGCCCGCCAGCGCCAGAAAGCTTCATGCCGATGGACCACAGACCGACCATGCACTAACATTCCATATGGATCACTCGATGGGGGCAGGCCATACCGATGCGGCTGTCGTGAACCCGCCGTGCCGATTCGATCACACCACTAAGGCGGGCGGCGTCGGAGCGACTGCCATAAATAGGCGAAAGAAATGCCGACGCGTGAGGGGAGAGCCAAAGCGAGGCCCACCAATCGCTTTGCTCTTTCTCGCCCAAATACCCGACGCACAGCCTAAGGGTCAGGATGTCGGAAAGAGTGGCATCGGCAGCGACAAGTCTTCCTTCATTCTCAGTCAAGCTCTGCTCCCTCAACTCTTTCCTGGCTGTTTCTCGCCAGTTTGCTCATCTATCCATTGCTCGATCTCTGTGCGCCTAAAGCGCCACGAGCCGCCAACTTTGAAGGCGGGGAGCTTACCCTCACCGGCGAGGCGGTATGCCGTCTTCTCCTTTATTCTCAGGTAGGCCGCGACCTCGCTGACGGTAAGGATGTCTTGCTGCATCGCCGGCTCCGAATATTCGGCCTTCTTGAGAAAATACGGGAAAGTTGCCCCCTCCTACAACCCTCCGGTGTTCGCTTCTAAGCCATGTTTGGTGGTCGCCTGTCGGCATGGCACGTTCGCCGATCCCTGCCTCAGGGACCGGCCCAGGGTCTTCAACACCAGCCCCGCCGACGTTCGCACCGTCCCGGACGAAACTACGGAAGAGCGACGGAATTTGCATCCGGATGTCACCAAGAATGTCGCCGCGCCCTGCTAGACCCGGGCCCGCAGCTATGGGGCTCGAGGCGCACGTTTGGAGTAGTTCGCGGATGCGGAGGCCCCGGACGCAGTCGGGGCTCCCCCAACGGCCAAAGGTTGTTCCGGCGTTCGCCCGACAGGACAAACGGGGCGTCAGTAGGCCGGGACGTTCTGATCGGAGGTGGCGTTGATCACGTCGCGCTCGAAGGCCTCGATATCGGCGATACGGTAGACGACACGCCCTCCGATCTTCATGTATGCAGGGCCCTCGCCGGCCCACCGCCAGCGTTCCAAGGTTCGGTGCGAAATGGTCCAGCGTTCCGCCAGTTCTTTCTGGTTCAAGCAGGTTGGTTTCATCGTGATCTCCTTCTTCGCAACTCACAGCGGTTGCAGGAGGAAGAAGGCGTGAAAGAAAAAGAGAGGCAAGTCAGTGTCTTGAGGCGCTCTGCGCAAAGGAGCCGCGGCCGCGGAGAGCCGTTATCGCGCCCGGCGAGAGCGAGAGAAAGCAATCGTATCGGACGATATTCCCAGAGAAACGTGGCAGATGGTCGGCATTTGAATCTGCCCGCTGAGCGGAGTTTTTGCGTATCGCTTTCCCTCCGATTTCGCGGGATTACGATGGGATTCACAGCAATAACCGATGGCTACGATTCCCCTTAGAATCATGCGTTTGAAAGTCTCGGTCGGACACTTTGCTCCCGCTTTATATTTGCTTTGATCGTGTTCTGTTCAGTCGCAACCGAGTAGTAGCGAGAAGAAATGGCGGGTGGGCGTGCCGAAGTTGCCCGGCCTTCGACACGCCCCGAAGAAACGCAGTCACGAGCGCGGCCGCGCGGCCGGCGAAAACTCGAGCCAGCCTGGTGGGCCCCGAGCGGGTTCGCCGCCATCCCCACCGCCGCGCTCGATCCGGCCCACAGTCCGGCGTCTCCCGCGGTCCCCGCGCTTATCGGGTCCGGGTCCCCATCAAGTCTGCCGCGCCGGCTATTCCGTCTCGGCCGGCACCACTGACTCCATCTCGGCAATCGTCTGAAACTCGGACAGGAATTCGGGTCGCGTCTGCATGAGGTAGCGAACGACCCTGGCGTTCCCGAGCAGCTTGACGACGTAGGCCTTGATCACGGTCAGATGCAGGTGATCTTGGCCGTAGGTGTCCTGGATCGAGGCGATGCCCTCCTGCAGGCGGGCGAGTTCCTGTTCCATCCGCGCAATCGCCTCGGGAGTGATGCCCTTCACCTTCTTTGGCTTGGACGCGTCGACCAGCTGCGCCTGCGGCGTGCCAGCGAGGATCGCCTTCACGTAGGCGACGGAGTAGTTGTTGGCGTTGACCAGCAGTTCGGCCGCCTCGATCTGGCGCATGGTCTTCATCTTGCGGAGCGCGTCGAACACGGCGCCCGTAGCGGGCTTGTCTTTCAGGATCGCAATGGCTTCCTCGGAGATGCCATCGAGCAGCTTGATCTTCTTCTGGATGCTGCGGGTGCCGAGATCGAGCGCGGCTGCGATCTTCTCCTCGGGCACGCCGCGCTCGATCGCCTTGCGGATCATCCTGTGCTCCTGGATCGGCGCAAGGCGGCTGACTTGCCTATTGTAGGTGAACGCCTCGTCGTCGGTGGAGACGAGGCATTCCACCTCCTGCACGCCGTCATCCTTCAAGGCCTCGATCCGCAGGTGCCCGTCGAGCAACAACCAGGTGGCGGATTTGTCGGGGTTCGGGACGACGACTGGTGGTTCGACGATCCCGATCTGCGCGATGGAGGCGACGATCTGACGGTATTTTCGGCTGGATTTTGCGCTCTTGCTAAGGGTTCGCAGGGGCAAGATCACGTCGATCGGCAGCGTGACACAGTCATCCTCGAAGCCGTGATTGACGCTGGCCGGGCGTTTGTCCGCACCCCGTTTCATGACAAGGGTCCGTCGGTAACCGCCTGCTGCGCAAGATCGGCGGGCATCGTCTCCAGCCCCTCGGCCCGCAGCAACGTCATGAAGTGCTCGTCCGCGCATAGCTTCCGGAACGCCTCGCGCACGAACATGAGCCGGCTCTGCGTGAGTTCGGCCTTCTTGATCAGCAGCTTCTGGCGTGCCGCTTCCTGCTGATACGCCCGGACAAGTCCCTCGCTGGTCAGCGCGCGTTTCGCCACCCTCCGCCCGAGCGCATTGCTCTTGATCTGGGGCCCGCGGAGCTCGCGCTGCTGGATCAGGCGGCGCACAAGCGACAGTTTCCGGCCACGCAGCTTTTTCTGAGTGTAGGCGTCCATCAGCGCCTTCTGAGCGCCCTTGGCGTCGGTCTTGGAGATCTGGATGGCGAGGTTGAGCGGGAGCAGTCCAGTCTCCACGGCGGAGACGAGGCGCTCCTCGCCCTTCTCCAGCAGTCCGGCGATCATGTTCACGTACTCGTAGGAGACCCCGATCTTTTCGCCGATCTGGCGGTCGTTGTAGCCGCGTTCGCGAAGCGAGCCGATCTCGCGCATCAGATCGATCGGGTTGTACTGCCGCCTTGCGCAGTTCTCCACGAGGCTCATGACGAGGCAGTCGCTCTCGTCGGCTTCGATCACGATGGCCGGGATGTTGTCCTGCTTGAGTTCGATGAAGGCCTCGAGGCGGCCCTGACCGCAGACCAGGTCATACTCCTGCGGATCGGTCCCGGCGCGCGGCGCCACGGTGATCGGTCGCTTCAGGCCGATGCGCGCGATGTTCTCCACCATCGCCTCGAAGGTGCGCCGGTTGCGGACGCGGGGATTGAGGATCCGGATCCGGTCACAAGGGATCAGGGTCACCTGCTTCTGGCTGGTCGGCTCCATGTCGTCGGGCATCACGCCACCTCCGCGATCCTGGCCCGCGAGGCGAGCGCGTAGAAGAAATCGAGCGTGTCGAACCGGTACGCATCGAGCGCGAGCCCGTTCTGCTCGGCGAATTTCAGCTTCCCGAAGGTCATGTCGATGCTGGGCAGCACGTAGTAGTCGCGCGGCGCCTCGTTTACCTCGTCCATGCGCACGGCGATGGTGATGTCGGGAACCAGGCCGGTGTCGAGGCGGATGCGCCAGCGCAGCGATCCGGCCGCCGTCGCCGCGCAGCGGGCGAGCACGATGGACACGGTGAACTCGTCGTTGACGCGAAGCAGATCGGTCTCCGGATCTTGCACAGCCCGCCCACCGTGCCGCGTGACCCCGGCGATGATCTCGGCCACCACCTGCGGATGCGCCTGTCGCAGCGCCCGGTTGATCTCGATGTAGCTGTAGTCGCGGTCCGGCTCGTAGCCGATCAGCCGGTAGGCGCGCAGCAGGCTGCCGAAGCGGCTGCGATAGGCGCTGGAGGAGGGAAGATCATCCTCCTCGTCGATGATCAGACCCGACAGCATGCCTTGCCGCTTCAGGATCGTGCGCAAAGCATCGAGCAACACTTCGTCAGAGAAATGGTGGCTGCGGGCGTCGACGATTTCCCGGGTCCGCAGGAAAAGGGCCTTGTCGACGATAGCCGGGAACGCGCCCTCCGCCCGGATCCACATATCCCGAGGGTTCACGACACGGCGCTGCTTCAGCTTGAACGACACCTTGTTGAAGACGTTGTTCCCGATGTACTTTTCGTTGGTCAGCACCTGATGGACGGTCGCCCGGGTCCACGGTCGGTCGAGATCGGTGCGGTGGCCTTCGGCGTTCAGGACCTCCGCGATCTCGCGCTCGGGACTTCCCTCGTTGACGAACATCTCGTACATGCGCTGGACGACCCGCTGCTCCTCTTCAGGGCCCGGCACCAGGATCACGCGATCGGTCTGGAGGCTCTTCTGCTCGCCGCGGGACAGCTCGCCCTTCGGATTGCCGTGCTCGTCGATCAGCACTCGCCGCAGCCCGTATCCGGCGGCGCCGCCCTGGCGATAACCGAGTTCCACGAGGCGGCACTGCCCGGCGAAGACCTTCACCGACAGCTCGCGGCTGTACTCGCCGGCCATCACGCGCTTCACGGTCTTCAGGAGGTTCGAGCCGATGCTGCCGTCGTTCTCGAACTGCTCGCCGCAGTAATGGACCCGGATGCCGGCGCGGGAGCAGACGTGCTCGTGATAGGCGCCCTCGTCGGCGTCCTGAAACCGGCCCCAGCGGCTGACGTCATAGACGAGGATCGCCTTGAAATCGGCTTGGCCCGACTGGACCTCGGCCATCAGGCTCTGCAGCGCCTCCCGGCCATCCAGCCGCAGGCCGGATCGCCCGGAGTCCTCGAACGTCCGCAGGATCGTCAGGCCGCGGGTTTCGGCATACTTGCGAATGACGTCCAGCTGATTTTCGGTCGAGTACTTCTGGTGGTCTGTCGACATCCGGACGTAGGCGACAGCGGGGACGTCTTGCTCGGCCGCCGTGCTACCCGTTTCGGTGTTGCCGCTTTGACCTGCCATTCACCGTGCCCCTGTTCACAGCGCGAAGCCCCGGCAAGCCCGTTGCGGGTGCCGCGCTGTGCCTCGGCGGGCGGCCAGTCGCATTGGCCCCCTCATGCGTCCATGCGCCGGCGTTCCGGTTCTGCCGTTCATATTCCTCACCTTCGGAAGTGCGGATGCCCGCCGCAGCTTTCCGGACCGGCCCGTCACGGGCGCAGACGGATTCTGCGGTTTTCATGTCTCTCCAGACATTTAGCGGAGAAACACATGAAGATGCGGGTGAAGATGGGCACAGTTGTGCCGAAGATGGGCACATTTGTGCACCCCGAGGATGTTCCGGGCGATTATCGCGCGGCCGTGGCGATGGCGTTGCACGCGGAACTCGGATCGACCCACCGGGCGATCAAGTCCGCCATGAAGTGGACTGGGGCCAGCGAGAGGACGGTGAAATACTGGTTCGCAGGCGAGCGCGGTCCGAGCGGCGAGCACCTGGTGTCGCTCGCTCGGCATTCGGACGTTGTGCTGGTCTTGCTGCTGACAATGGCGGATCGTCTGGTTCTGGAGGATGGAGAAGGGTAGGCAGGACCGCCACCCGCCGAGCGTGCCCCTTGTTCCGTGTTCGATATTGGTTATCTTGAACACACACGATGTAGGGAGATCGCCATGTCTCGGACCACCACCATGACCGTGCGCGTCAGCGGCGCGCTCAGCGAGTTCGTCGCGACCAATGTCGGCGAGGACGGCGCCTATGAGAACGTCAGCGAGTACATCCGCGATCTGATCCGTCGCGACAAGGAGCGCGTCGAGCGTGAGGCGTTTGATCGGCTGAAGGCCGAGTTGAACCGTGCCTTCGCCGCGCCCGAGGAGAGCTACAAGCCCCTAACCGCCGCCGAGGTGATCGCCCGGAACCGGACCTGAGCGCATGGCGATCCGGATCCAGGAGGCGGCGTCCGTCCGCCTCGACGAGATCTACCAATACACACGTGACACGTGGGGCGAAGCGCAGGCCGAGACCTACATCACCGGCTTGTTCGCCGCGTTCGAGCAGATCGAAACGCGCGGTGTGCATTCGCGGGCCGTGCCCGCCGAATTCGGGGTGGAAGGGTATTTCTTCCGGTACGAGCGGCATTTCGTCTATTGGAGGCACCTGTCGAATGGCGATGTCGGCATCGTCACGATCCTGCACGAACGGATGCATCAGATTGACCGTTTCAAAGAAGATTTCTTCGGATAAAGCTCGGCGCGCGGGCCATTCTCCAAGGCCTTGAGCCGGCAGCCGCAGACAAAATGATCTTGGTTTGTATCCGTTTTGATCATGCTTTGTTTTGCAAGCAGCGCAAGCAAGCGTAGGCCCGAGTTTTGAACAGAACCTCCTTGGATTCGCCGATTTCAGAATGGATCCCGGTCGCTACTTCGAGCAGAGGTTTCAGGCGCTCCGCTCCCTCCGCCACTTGCCCTCGCGAAAGCGTTCTCCCGATCCGGCTGCGGCCGGATTTTTCCGTTGTTTTCGGGGGTTATGCGGGAGGGGCTGTTAACCGGCTCACGCGCCGAAGGGCACACACGCATTCGCGAGGCAGGATCTCCTCGCCAGGTTCCTCGCCATCGTCCAAAAGCGAACCGCCGTCGACCATGTCGAAAGTCGAAAAGAGCGATGCTTCGAGGCGCTTGAATTCCTTTTCGGAGATCGCCGTGTCGGGAAGTCCAAAGACCGCCGCCTTGTGCGCGGAAAGAGCCTCGATCTCGTCGATCGCTCGAAACACCGTCTCCTCGTCCCAAGCTTTTCGCCCTGCCGACCGGGCACGAAGCGCTCGGCGGCTCGTCAGCCAGACGTGGAGGTTCACACCGGCGAACCGCTCATGAACAGCAGGAATTTCGCGCCATTCGCCATCAAGGAAAACCTCGATTGCCCCCAGGTCTTCCGCTTCCCAGCGGATATCGACGACCGTGGGTCCGGACCGGATGAGCCGTGCCGCGAGGTCTCGGTGATGATACTTGATGCCCATGACAACGATGCCGGATTTCGAGATTTTCCGTTTGTCACGAAGCCCGAATGCCAGTCTTTTGCTCCGCGTGTCCGGCAGAGCTCGGAGCGGATAGTTGCCGTTGGATATATCCTCATCCCATTGCTCGCGGGGTGTGAGCCCTTCGAGACCCGCATGCGGAGAGTTGTGGTAAATATCGACGATCCAGCGGACCAGGGCGAAGGCGACATCTGACGCATCCAGACATGCGCGGCCTGCCGCGGGATAGTCACCCCTCTCCCTTGGATTGGAAAACGTTCGTCCGCGAAGCCGTGGCATGAGATCGAGACCTGCCGTGTGAAACACTCGCTCGACAGTCCCGCGCATGCCGGGAATGCCGCCAATTGTCCTGAGGAACGACATCCCCAAGTCCATGCAGGTACTGCTGAACAAATCCGCTTTAAAAGCTGGGCCATTGTCAGAGACAAGTAGTTCGGGAATTACGGCATAGGGCCATGGGCTCAGGGCACCCACGTCGTCTGCCCATTGACCCTTGTCACTCATCACCATGCGAAGGCATTCACGTGCTGCGCTGGTGGTCGGGTTTCTGGTAAGCTTGGCTCCAAGGATGACCTTTGTGCGACAATCTATTGCGAGAACCAACCACCAGCGCGCTTTCTCCCCGTTCAGCTCCAACGCCTCTATGAAGTCTTTCCCAAAAACCTGATCAAGTTTCGCAGAAAAAATCATGGATATGAGGTCAATTCGCCACTCATCAATTTCGACGCGTTCACCAGGTCGGGAGACCTGCACGCCCTTCGCGACGGATCGTAATTTCTTTATTGCGTGATCACGGCCCCACCGTGCGATAAGGACCTTCAGAAAGTCGAGCTTACCAATCGTTGACAGAATGGCGTCACGCCCCGGAATATCCAGCAACTCTACTCGCTCTGCCGCCGGCTTATCCCTATTCTCGGCCTCGCGCCTCTGATTTTCCTTCCGGAACCCGCGCCGAACGTCTTGGACAGTCTGCTTTTTGGTCTTTCTCTCGGTTGTAAGGTAGCTCGCCTGAACAAGCTCCATCATCAGACCGAGCACCTCCGGCCTATAGGCAGAGGTTCTGTTCCCCGAATACGAAAGATTGTCGACCAAGGCTGACAATCCGTGTTTCCGATATTCAGCGACAAACTTTCTGATCGTGTCCGAACTGAACAGGGTAACGGTTACCTCGGGCTTGCCGCCTCGCTGCTTCCGGCCAGCCCTCTCTATACGCCGATCACCACGGTTCTTCCGTTCGTGCTCGAGCATCTGCTGCTGAGAGGCCACCTCTTGGAAGTAAGGTTTGATCAGCTCCTCAATCTTGTCTCGGGACTCTTCAATGTCTGTGGTGTTATTGCGAATTCCCAGTTCTTCGACTGCCATTACATGGGCATACCGGCTGAAGAACCGTGCCCTTGGCTTATCGGGAAGATCAGAAACCCTGAAGCTGACGTCTGCCAGCCCCACCGCCGGCCTCAGATCGGCGGGAAGGTAATACCCGACCTCGTGCTTGATGCGTCCAATTGCGCTCAAGCGACTTAGATTAGACATCGGAAACTGCTCGGCTAAGCCAATCCCATCTGCAGGCACGAGTTCCACGTCTTCGCCGACGTATCTGTTCAAACGAAAGGCTTTGCCGTTGATCGTTATCCGATCATGCACGCCGATGCTGAACCCGGTCCCGACAGGCTTTATCTGGTCCGCCGGCACCATTCTGAATGGAACACTCAACTTACGGACTCCTTGCGCGAAACCAGCGTCACCGGGGTTATCCGCTCGTTTTGGGGCACGAGCAGGTCACCGAAAGAAATGAGCTTCAGGAGCGCGCGGTAGCCACGTGCTCCGAGACCGAGATTGTCTGTCAGGGCCTTGATGCTGACGCGCCCCTGAAGATTCCCCACGAGCGCCCGGGCGGCATCTTCGGCATCTGGATCCCGATCCCGAAGCGCGACGTTGATGTTTGCGTTGTGCAGCGCTTTTGCGTCGATATCCTGCTCAGTCAGCAACCGGACCGAATGGGCAAATTTCTTTTCCTGCACCCACCACGCGACTGTCCGCATGTGTTCGACAAAGCGACCCGACTGAAGGTCGATCGTCGGCTTGATTGTGCACGCAATACGCCGACCGTCGCCTTTCGTCACGACCATGTCGAAGAAATGCCGAAGCTCGTCCCGTCGTCCATAGACGAAGCGCACCTGCTCCCGCACATCGACAACGTCTGCACGCACGCTCTGCAATTGCAGATGGCACTGTTCGATCCAGGCCTCCGATACCGTGCGCATCCCGGGACCATCGCCAAGCACGGTGAAGCCTGTACAGTGCCCTTTCGACGCATTCGCGATCCTTCGGTCTGCCCGAGATGGTTCGGGCAACACTCTTCCCTCCGAAAAACACGGCATATTCGTTCTCCTTTTGCATAGAGAGACCGCCTGCCGGCACGGCGGCCGACAGCGCCCGAAGGCTGCGGTCTATTTTTGGGGTTAGTGTCGACGCTCAGCCGATACGGGCTGGCTCCGCTCTTGAAGATCCTGACATTTCAACGAGCCAGTGACTCGGTGCCAATGGATGAGCTATGGAAAGTCGCGACGTCCGATCGGGGTATCATCTCCGGTCCGTGGTTGCTTCGTTTCAAAAGCAATGTTGGCCACTCTTTCTCGCGACGAAGAATTTTTTTTCTTTTGGGCGTTTCTCCTTCTGATCAGTGATTCTCTCGCTAAGGAATCCGATCACGAGTCCTCTGGTCAACGCTGAGAAACTTCTTTGTGCGCCGCGAGTGATGCGCCGTGCTGCCAACATGGCCTCAAGCATGGAACTCGCACGGCAAAACGCTGAAGTTTAATCCAAATTCTGACGCTGAATTTTCCCGGACTATGGTGGTCAACAACCTATAAATTGTGCATGATGTGCGAAGCGGCCCCTGCATCTTGAGTCCGCTTCAAGAAGACGGAGCTTTACGGTGACCAAAGCAGCATCTTTTCGAACGCCAGATGCGCGGAGGTCGGCGCTCAAGCTGGCTGAAACCATTGGCGTGAAAAGGGCGGCTCAAGAGCTGGGTTTACACCGCAACACACTGAACAACTGGAAACGTCGAAAGAAGGAGCAAGGGACACAGGGGTTGAAGCCTTCACCCCGAAAACAGACGACACATCCGCAGATGACGCCCGCCGCCACGGTTCAGGCGATAATCGATCTCGCTTTGGCGCATCCTTCTTTCGGCTGTTACAGGCTTAGGGAACTACTGCGGTCGGATGATCGCCAGGTCTCGACGACGACGATCCAGAACATCCTGAACAGGAAAGGTCTCGGGACACAGAGGGGCCGCCTGATGGCCCTGGAGGATCGCGGAACTCTGGACGGTATGAGCTGCGAGCAGACCGAGTTCGTCAACCGCATGAATCCGTGTTTCCCCAAGTGCAATGTCCGGAACCAAGGCCCCGGTTGGGCGCTCGTGGCTGGATCATGGAGCATCCGTGCTGGCGGCTCACCGGACAACATGTTGCTCTTCACCGTCCTTGATGTCTGGACAGGATATGTGTTTAGCGTTGTGACGAATGACGATAAGAAAGATAAGGCGCTCCAGAAGCTGAACCATCAGATTGCACGATTTTACCGTGGATGGGGGTGCAAGGTTCAGTCCATATACTTGTTCGAAGGAATGGATGAGTCGGACAATTCATTTCTCTCTTATGAGAACAGCCACTTTCTTTTTCAGGCGCATCTATCTCAGAACATCATAGTGCGAAATCATCGGTCATGTTGCCTGATGCGGTTTCAAGAGATAATTTCAAAGGAATTCTTTAAGCTTCTTGATGCCGACACGTTCCGATCAAACGTGGATGAGTTCGATCAGTTGCTCCATGAATGGCTGCGCTACTACAACGCGGAACGGAAGCATGAAGGCTATCCGCACAGCGGAAGGGCACCACTTCACCGTTTCAACTTGCGACCCAAGGTTCGATCCCAGCGAAAGACGTCTGAGCGGCAGCCTCCTGAACCAGCCCGCTGCGGCACATCCGGCGCAGAAAATTCGCGTTTTTGCGAGCCGTGGCATGGTCGAGGTCGCAAGATAAATAACCTTCTCGATTTCATCGTGAACGACATTCCGGAGGTTACAATTCAGCCCAGCAACATTCACCCGCCGCCGTTCGATTTCCTCTGGTATTATTGCAACCGGTCCCGAGTTGGCCCAGCACGAGAATTTTTTTCGTGAAGGGGAAGCGGCTTATCTTTGGCTTTCGCCGCCGGCCCACGCTACTGCGGGCCCTCATGGCAGCAGGGCACCGTGAACCTGATAGTAAGCTTTGACAGGTACTTTTTCCATGGCATTGATAGGCTACAAGTTGTAGCGTCCGTGATCTGAGACCCTGGTTCTCGTATGTAGGCGCTCAATTCTCGGAGAACACACATGGCCGCTTTTTCGCACGGTTTCACCTTCATCGACCTCTTCGCGGGCATCGGCGGCCTGCGCATAGGTTTCGAGGCGGTTGGAGGCACCTGCGTCTTCACCAGCGAGTGGAACAAGTTCTCGCAGCAAACCTACCGCGCGAATTTCGAAGACGGTCACGAGATCAACGGCGACATCACCAAGGTCGACGAGCGTGACATCCCCGCCCACGACGTCCTGCTCGCCGGATTTCCCTGCCAGCCGTTTTCCATCGCCGGGGTGTCGAAAAAAAACTCGCTGGGTCGTGCCCACGGTTTCGCGGACGAGACACAGGGCACGCTCTTCTTTGACGTGGTGCGTATCCTCAGGCACCACAAGCCGAGGGCCTTCCTGCTGGAAAACGTCAAGAACCTCTTGTCGCATGATAAGGGGAACACCTTTCGGGTCATCCTCCATGCCCTCGACGAACTGGGATACGATGTCGATCACAAGGTGATCGACGCGCGCCACTGGGTTCCGCAGCACCGGGAACGCATCTTCATTGCCGGTTTCCGGCGTGACGTGCCTGCCGTGTTTTCCCTCGACGAGGTCATCCTGCCCGGAGGCATTTCACCGACACTTGCGGACATTCTACACCCGCAGGACGGTTCGGAGGCTGTCGAGGAGCCTTATACCACCGGTCCCTTGGCCGAGGTGGGAGCCAAATATACGCTCACGCCCAACCTCTGGAAATACCTCCAGAACTACGCGGCCAAACACAAGGCGGCAGGGAACGGTTTTGGCTATGGCCTGTGCCAGCCCCACAACGTCGCGCGCACGCTCAGCGCCCGATATTTCAAGGATGGCAGCGAGATCCTGATCGCCCAGGACCACGGAACGCCGCGCCGCCTGACACCGCGAGAGTGCGCGAGGCTCATGGGATTCGACCGCAAGGGTTCGAACCGCCCGTGGAAGATCGTCGTCTCCGACACCCAAGCCTACCGGCAGTTCGGCAATGCTGTCGCCGCCCCGGTTGCCATTGCCATTGCCGAAGCGATGGCCCCGTGGATCACCAATACGGTCGCACTGCACCCCAAACGGGGGATGCGTGCCTGACAAGCCGCCTATGACCCGGTCCGCGATGATGTCGCGGATCGGTCCGAAGGATACCAAGCCCGAGATGATGGTGCGCAAAGGGCTGCACAGGCGGGGTTTCCGCTATCGCCTGCACAGACGGGACCTACCCGGAAAGCCGGACATCGTTCTGCCCAAGCATCGCGCCGTGATCTTCATCCACGGTTGTTTTTGGCACGGCCACGAGGGCTGCCATTATTTTCGCATCCCCAAGACGAATACAGATTTCTGGCAAGCCAAGATCGGACGGAACCGGGAAAGGGATGCTGCGGTCCGACAACACCTTGTAGAGTCAAGGTGGCGCGTTCTAACAGTATGGGAGTGCGCAACACGCCAGGTGCCAGGGGATTTTCTGATATCGGTGATTGCAGATTGGTTGGCAGGGCCTGAAAGCGAGGCCAGCATTTCAGGGCAGGACCTTTTCTCACGTCTGGACGGAAAGTCCGGCTCGCGAATGAAGTGAAAGAGCAGGAAGATGAACGACCTCATCAACGATCCGAATGCCGCGCGGCTCATCGTCGGACTCCGTGATACCGGTTACAATGTCAAGACCGCGGCGGCCGACATCATCGACAATTCGATCGCCGCGGGAGCCAATGCGGTGAACATCAACGTTGAATTGATGCATGACGGGCGGAAGATCGTCTATTTCGGTGACGATGGTCACGGCATGACTCGCGATGAGGTTCGTAATGCCATGCGATACGGTGCCGACGAGCGCGCGGACGCAAAGAGCCTCGGGAAATTTGGGCTGGGGCTGAAAACTGCTTCCAGCTCGGTCTGCAAGCGATACAGCCTTATTTCGAGGAAGTCGCCTGACCAAGAACTGGCGAAGTTGACCTGGGATCTCGAACATGTCGAGGCGCAGAACATCTGGGAAATGCTCGACGATCCGGTGACGCCCGATCAGGCTGATCTGTTCGAGGAACTCTGTGGTGATACCGGGACGCTCGTCGTCTGGGAAAACTGTGACCGTATCCTGTCGAAGGATTACGATCCCGGTTCCAAGGAAAAGGCCGCGATCAAGCGGCTGGCCGAAACCCTGGGCAAGCACGTTGCGCTGGTTTTTCACCGGTTCCTCGACACGTCGGATGAACGCGAACGGAATGTCACCATCCGGATCAACGATGCCGATGTGGCCGCGTGGAATCCATTCTATCCGACCCGCTCCGACCAGGTGCTCGCAGAGTCGAAACAGAGAATCCTTGTCGAATTGCCCGATGGCAGCGAAGCGGAAGCCGGTATCAAGGCGTGGATTTTACCTCACCGTCGCGACATGACAAAGGAAGAAGAGGCCAAATTCGCGCGCATTTCGAACCGGGCGCAGGGTTTTTATGTCTATCGCGAGGGGCGTCTCATTCAAGATGGCGGCTGGCTGGACGTATTTGGCGCACCCGAACCCCATACGTCGCTCCTGCGCATCGAATTCGACTTCACCCACGAATTGGACGAGGCATTCCGTATCGACGTGAAGAAATCTCGCATCCTGTTCCATCCAGAACTGGAAGACGGACTTCGCGGCCTCCTGCAACCGGTCTACCGTGAAGCCGGCAACCGGTATCGCCGCATCTCCCGCGATGACGCCAACAAGAAGGCGACAGTCGACCATGGAAGTTCCAACAAGAACATCGCGGCAACGGCGAACGTCGCCAAACCACAGGTGGCCAGCGCAGATCCGGTGAGCCAGACCGTCGAGGTGAACAACAAGCGCGGCGTAAAGATCAGGATCAAGGTTCCCGTTCAGGAACACGTCAATCCGGAGTCGATTTACGTCGAGGCGGTCACGACAATCACCAGTGGACACCTGTTCGAACCCGCCTATCGCAGTCCCGGGGTGTCGGATCACGTTCCGGGCGTTCTGCTGAACAAGCATCATGACTTCTACCAGAAAATTTACCAACGCGCCGCCGCCAGCGGATATGCCGTTGAGGGCATGGACCTGCTCCTTTACGCCTTTGCGATGGCGGAACAGAATAACACAGATCCGGAACTGGAGCCGGTGTTCGAGGACATACGCGAGGAGATCTCGTCCAACCTCAAGAAGCTGCTGCGAAATCTGCCCGATCCCACTTCGGTGGAGCTGAATGAGGCTGACGAAGTCTGAGATGCTGTCAGCGCGCCAAACCCTCATCCGTGAAGAGCTGGAGGTTGGAACCGGCGCCGCGATCGGCATGGCCGTTGACGGATCGAAAACGCGGACCGGCCTGCGGATCTGGTTTGCGGATCTCGAGGAACGGCATGGCCCCGTGGCCGAGCTGCGTCCGCATGGCCTGAAGGGTTACGCGGTGACTTTGAGGTTTGGCGCATTTGCGGGTGAGGTTGTGCGTCGGATCGCCGGTGCCGTGCCCGAAGATGTGCATTTGGCACGGGCCCTCATCGCATCCATCGACAATTCTGTCGAGATCGCAATCCAAGGGCAAGACACAGCCGACTGGAAGATCACTTCCGGAGATTTCCGGATGACGGCCATTGTTCGAAACCTCCCGCGTGACCCGGAAATCGCACTGACGCAAGTAAGCCGCGACACGATCGTGCCCATGATGGCCGCCATGGCCGAACTGATCGGATACGACATTATCGATGAGGTCGACCAAGGCGAGCCGGAATATGAAGGGGCGGAACTCGTCTCAACGGTCCGGCGCCGGGAACGGAACCCCCGCAACAGGCTCCTGTGCATCAGGCTGCACGGCGAAATCTGCGTCTGCTGCGGCGTCGACCCGCGCGCAACCTACGGCCCAGCAGGGAGCATCATCGAGGTTCACCATCTCGAGCCACTTTCACTCCGTAAAGAACCACGCCTCTATGATCCCGCGTTCGACCTCGTGCCGCTCTGCCCGAACTGTCATCGCGCCGTGCACACGCGCCGCCCCGAACCGTGGTCATTGGACGAACTGCGCGAATTGATGGCCGATCCGATGGGCAAGGCAGCCCTGTGACCTTACCGGTCGACATGCCCCGCACGTTTGACGCGGTTGTCGCTGAATTTGGCGACCGGTTCAGCATTTCCGAGCGGGTCCTCGATCCGGCCCTGCGGATCGGCAACGGCCCCGTGCGCCTTGCCGCCCGGTTGGGTGGCCTGCGGACGGTTCGTGGCGCGCAGACCTTTGTCGAGTCGCCCTCACCGCGCCACGCTTGGGTGCTGGATGGCGATACGATAAGGCCTCTGCCGCAGGATACGCCTGATCTGGTAGCCAAGATCCTTGAAGGTGCCAATCCGCAGGATGTCCCGTTTGCCTTGGGCATAAGGCTTACGCGGGAGCCGAACGAATTGATCCAGATCGAGGCAGATCAGGATATGTTCCGGTCCGGCACGGGTGCCGCCGACGAACTTGGATCGGAGATGGCCATTCCCGGACTGGACGCCAAACTGTTTCCCTATCAGGCCCGCGGTGTCCAGTGGATGTGGCAGACCGCCAAGCGGACCGGAGGTTTGATCCTCGCGGATGAAATGGGCCTTGGGAAAACCCTGCAGATCATCGCACTCCTTTTGATGGATCCGCCTCCGCACACTGCACCGGCGCTCATCGTCTGCCCGACAAGCCTGATCGCCAACTGGGTCCGTGAGATCCGCCGTTTTTCGCCATCACTCTCCATTCTGGTGCATCGGGGTGCGTATCGCGCTGGCATCTACCGCGACCTGCAGGTCGCCTCCGTCGTCATCACGACCTATGACACCATGGTCAACGACATTGCCGTGCTTTCGTCTTTGGAGTGGTCCTGGGTGATCTGCGACGAAGCTCAGGCCGTCAAGAACCCGGAGTCCAATCGTCGTCAGGCACTGGCCACCATTCCTCGGCGCTGCGCCATCCCCATGACAGGCACGCCCGTCGAGAACACCCTTCTCGACCTTTGGTCGCTGGTCGATCTGGCGGTGCCCGGAATGCTGAGCACACGAAGCGTCTTCGAGGTCGAGTTCCCAGATACTGTGGAAGCTGCTCAAAGCCTTGCGCGGCTGACCGACCCGGTAATCCTGAAGCGGCGGGTCGCCGATGTCGCAGGCGACCTGCCCGAACGGATCGATGTCGATCTTCCCATCTCGCTCGACGACGACCTCGCCCGGCAATACGAATTGGTCAGGCAAACGACTCTCGAGAAATATCCTGTGGCCGGAGCGCTGGTCGCAACGCTGCAATTGCAACTGTTCTGCGCTCACCCATGGCTACGGAGCCGGGACGATGCTCAGGATCACGACAACGCCGACGTGGTGGCAAATGACACTGTGCCCCTGATGACGCCGAAGATGGAGCGGGCCATTGCACTCCTGCGCGAAGCATTCATCAACCGGCGCAAAGTGATCATCTTTGCATCCTTCAACAGGATTGGAGACCTGCTGAAGAAAGCCGGGCATGACCTGCCCACCGCGTGGTGGGGTGCCATCAACGGCAGCACTGCTCAGGAAGATCGTCAAGCCATTGTCGATGAATTCTCGGCCTTCGACGGTCCGGCCTGTCTTGTGCTCAACCCGCGCGCCGCGGGCGCAGGGCTGAACATCACCGCCGCGACCATCGTCATCCACTTCACGCCCCTCTGGAACCCCGCCCTCGAGACGCAGGCCAGCGCACGCGCGCACCGCCGCGGACAGACCGAGCCGGTTACGATTTACCGCCTCTTCTACGAGAATACTGTGGAACAGGTGATGGTCGAGCGATCAGCATGGAAGAGTGAATTGGCGAACGAGACCTTGCCCGTGGCAATCCGCGACACCGAGGATCTGACACGGGCACTCCAGATGACCCCCAATGGAAATCCCCGATGAAGAAATTCCTCAAGACCCTCAGTGCCAATGATGTCGGCTCGACGGGAGCCCACATGGGTGGCATCCTCATTCCCAAGGGCGATGCCGAGCTTCTGGCATTCCTGCCGCACTTGGACCCCAAAGAATACAATCCAGACGAATGGATCCAGTGCGTGACGCCCGATGGGCGCGAACTTCGCTTGCGTTACGTTTACTACAACAATCGCTTTCACAAACCGAACGGGACGCGAAACGAATACCGGATCACGCACCTCACAAAATTCCTGAGGACGGAAGGTGCCAAGGAAGGCGATACTTTCGAAATCTCCAAAGAGGACGGCGCCACCCGCTACCTGATCAGTGTTGTCAAAGCCGAGCAGGAACCCGACGAGCCAGCCGACGATGGCCCCGTCCGCATCAAGATTTCCAATGGCTGGCGCCGCATACATTGACCATCGGCCGACCGGGAAACGGAAGACCGAGGGTCAAAGCCCGCTCAGCTTACTTACTCGACCAGATCCTTGAAAAAAGAGAGCGGTCCGGCACTTAACAAGCTCCGGTCAAGAAAACCATTCCAAGCCTCACAACTCGTCTCTGGCAGGAACACGCAGTTATGGCAGGCCGCGTGGTTTCCGTTCGAGCCACTCCGCGCCATGCCTTCGGAACAAAGCGGATCAGCGGAGCAAAGTTCATGGTCGGCCAGCGCCTGCAGGACAAGTAGCTCCATCCGCGCCGGTCGCGCCTGCCGCGAAAGCCCGCCCATGGTTCCATCTGCATCGGGCGTTGAGGTGTAGATCAGGAGTCCAGCCATATCCGGCCCGACATAAAGCCGTTCGCGCAAGGCGCTCGAAGAATATCCGCTGTCGAGGGACAGGCGCGCGATCAGCGCATGCGCAAAAGTGTGGATCAGCATGTATCGTGCGTTGAGTTGGGATGGCGCGCCATCCGCCTGCTTTCCCTCGGCCCGAGCGGTATCCATGTGTGTCTGAGTCAGCCGGGCAAGATGTTCGATAACATCCGGCCTGTTTTCCCATTCTGAAACAGCATCGAGGTTCAACGACAGGAACACGCCTTCCCCGTGCATCGCAACGGCCGGCAGCCATGACAGACCAGATCGAGACAGCGGCACCGCATCCGGCTTGCCACCGACCTGCGCCTTCAGTCTCGTGAACCCGGTCAAGGCACGCACCTCCCGAAGACGTTCCACGGACGAAACCCAAGAGATCATCCCTGAGAATGTGGCCGGCACAGGCTGCTGACGGTTCAGCAGGATCATCGCATTTTCGTCGGACGCCGAGGTATCCGTCAGCAGCATCCGGAACTCGTCCAGCCGCAGATCTCCTTCACTTCCCGAATTGTCTTCCTTAATCTCCCTGAAACGACGAGCAATTTGCTCTGCACTTTCGGTACCGTCCCAGGTAGGAAGGACTTTCTTCGTGATGAAGGCGATCTTCATGTCTTCATCGTCGAGGAAATCGAGCATGTCGACGAAGTCCGCGATCTTTTCCCTGAATGGCACCTTCCAGTCAGGAAGCGTGATCGCGCTCTGCTCAATCGAGAAGTAGACGTTGCTTGCTCCCCGTTGCGTGATCCGTGGCGCAGCCTCGCATCCCATCTCGCGTCCGCCAAGCCATGGCCGGCCACCGCCGCACTTGTGTTTTGGGATACCCTTTGGTGAAAACGCTTCGGCCATTGAACGGCCAGCGCCGCAGGACTTGCAGGTCAGTAGCAGTCCTCCGATGCCCGCTCCGACCGTCTTCAACGCCAGGACTGGCTGAGAACATTCGGCTTCATGCGTTAGCCACGACGTCCACGGAAAATCGTCGAGGTGGCCGTTCTCGCAAATCGTGACAAAACGGACAGGCACCACGGCGGGTTTTCCGCGGCATCGGCCACAATGCAGGCTATCGCCATTCCTCGAGGGTGCCCATTGTCCTGAGCGGTTGATGGCGTGGCATTCGGGACAGGAGAGCCAATCCGGAAACCGTTCCATGGGAAGCACGCGGTCCCTGGTTTGTCCGTCCTTGAGGTAGGTCCCGACTGGCGGCGCCCGGAAGTGATCGACGCCCAACAGAGCTTCAAGTCTCGGTTCGCGAACCACGTCCTGCTTGTAGCCGCCTTTCGTGTAGGCCTCCCATGCCTCCAACCCCTGCATGACCCCTGAAAGCAGTGCGCCGCTTCCCGGCAGACGGAAATCAACAATCGATCCGGGACCGAAGGTTGATATGATCTGGCTGCGGCGGATGCTGCCAACATTCTTGCTCATTGTATTTCCTCAGCGTCCGACGAAGCAATTTCCTTGATGACGAACTCTGTCGATGGCTCGACAGCGCGAAGCGTTCCCGGAGTGGCCCGTGAAAGGCCTTTGGTGAAGCCGGAGGCATTCGATGTCGCCTGTGCGTCCGCTGAAATCAGCAGACCGTTGTCCGACCAGTTGTCCCAGTATTTCGGCAATGCCCCACGGCGCAGCCAGAGCTTGAGGAATTCTTCAAGCTCGCGACGGGAAGCGTCAGCTTCACCCGGGTCGACGTTGGCAATTCGCTGACATATCAGATCGATCAACGCCTTCAGGTCGGCCGCGTGGTCCGCCGCCGCGGCCGGAGTGTCCAACATGCCCGGCACCAGATGCCGCGCCATGGCAACGAACGGAGCATGGAGCGCCTTGTCCCGCGCCCTCGGTGCAAATGGGGTCACACCAGTTGCCTCGACATCCCGGTAGAGGGCACCATGCCAAGTCGGGAAGGTCTCATAACGGCTTCGGTCGCGGGACTTGCTCGCGTTGTAGAGCGTGACGACAAGCCCGGGCACACGACCGCGGCCAACGCGGCTCGTTGCCTGGATGTACTCGGCGATGGTCTTTGGCTGGCCGTTGACCAGCATCAAACCCAGACGCCCGACGTCGAGACCGACCGAAATCATGTTTGACGCGAGCACCACATCGGCCGCTTCGCCATTGTCGCGGGTCGCATCCAGTTCCACGAGCTTGTCGCGGATTTCGTCCGACTTGACCCGGCTGGTCAACTCAGTCGGCGGCTGCAGGTGACGAGGCTCTTCCTGCCGTCGCGCCGATACCAGTTCGAGCCCATGCGTGACGTCATCCTGCATTATGATCGAAGCGCTGCCGAGTTCGCGCAGCGAATTGAAGTAACCAACGAGCGTCCAGTAGTGATCCCCCTCCACGTCAGTGAAGCTGGGATCGGCAGCGGCTTGGAGGAGCGACGACGCGATCGCCTGATAGATGTAGCTCCCAGTGCGTCCAGCCGTCGTGACGCCCAGATACAGTCGACCGAAGCTATCCTCTTCAACACAGGCGAAACCCGAATTGGAATGATGCAATCCGGGCGGTGGGAATTGCATGACGCGACGATCGAACAGGTTCAGCACCTGATCCGCCGCGCGCCTGATCGTTGCGGTGGAGCCGATCACCTTCGGGCGTCGGCCGTCCCGGGTGCAAAGCGCGTCGATGGCAGTTTCAAAGAGGCCCGCCATGCTGCCCAATGGCCCGGATATGAGATGCAGTTCGTCTTGGATGATCAGATCGGGTGGCAACCGATCGGCATTTCCGAGACCGAAAAGGCGACCGGTTTCCTTCTTTGTGACGATCTGGACGAATTTGTCAGCGGTGCCCAGCAGCAGCGTCGGAAGTTCGCGGTAGATGTCCTCGTCAACCGTCCAGAACGGAAGGTGATCACGCGCCTGTCCTGATTTGCATCCGGCATCACGACAGCATGCATGAATCCGGTCGCCACTTGCGGCTATGTCCCAGTCGAGGTGCGAACCGCAGTCCGGGCAATGCTCGATCTGGGCCGGTGAGCCGGTCTTTTCCGTTTCGACGATCCTGTTCGGCGTTGTATCCCGCCCGACCCAGAGGCCGATGGAAATCGGCGCGCCTTGCGCGAGCGAGGAAGGGACATCGATTCCAGGGCAATCACAGTCCCCTGTCCGCAACAGATCACAGGCAAGGATCATCGCTGCTGCCCGCTGGAACTGCTGCGCCGTCAACAGACGCAGCGTGTAGCGCATCAGGACGGTCACGCCTTCCGACTCGGGGCCACCCTGCTGACGGCGCAGGAATATGGTATATGCGGTCAGCAGAAGGTAGGCCTCAGTCTTGCCGCCCCCGGTGGGAAACCAGAGCAAGTCCATCACACCGCGATCAGTGTGATCCCGGTCCCCTGCCGAAGCCATGCACAGCAGAACGAAAGCCATCTGAAACGGGCGCCAGACCAGAGGGCCGATGCGGGAATCCCGCTTCCGCTTCCATTCGTTCTGCTGCCAGAGTGCACGGTTGGCGAGGCGGAATGCCAAGAGCTCCGGACCATCAGCCCGCAGAAGATTTACACCCCCTCTCATCCTGGCCAACGCTGTGCGGCACTCATCCAGATGTCGCCGCGCCGTTTCCTGAAGCCCGGTCGGCAGCACCTCAACTTCCGCGTCTCGAGCCTTGATCCAGTCGTCGTAGCACGCGCAAAGGTCGTCGAGCGCCGCACAAACATCGCTATGGGGCGCGATAGACAGCCACTCGGACCCCAAGGCCCCCTCAAGCTTCGTCGCGACGAGTTTCGCAAAAAATTCTGGATCGCCCAAAGGTCCCGGCGATCTGACCAGAGTTGACGGCAGCCACTCGGTCGCGAGGCGAACCGTTCCATCCGGCATTTGCTCACTTCGGATGGAGCAGGTGTGGCCTGCGCCGTAGTCAGGTGCGTCGCGATAAAGCAGCGCGGCCGTGGCACGGTCCTCATCGGGCATCCGCTGCATCGGGTCCGGACGCGGAACGATAAGGCCGAAATCTGGGTCAGCCTCGACGCTGAAGCCCACCTGATGCAAATCGCCAACACCCCTCAATCCAGGCTCGGGTTTCTTTGGCGTCACGTTTCTGTTCAGAAGAATGACCGTCACGAGATAAAGGTCGCCGTGTTTGCGACTACGCAACCATAGCGCCAGATCCGGAATTCCCGGCACATCATATTCGCCGTCGCGATCCTCAGGTAGTTCTATGGAGTTACGGGCGGTCAGAGGTTTGCGGGTCCAGTCGAAGCGTGGGCGCCCTTCATCTGAGGTTGCACGGGCCACAGCCTCGTAGCGGGCCGCCGAAACATCCACATTGAGCAGGACGTTTTCGCCATCCTTCGAGCGCACGGCGAATGACAAACCGGCCGAACTCGGGCGAAAAGTTTCCGGCGGCACACGAGCCGCAGCATCGTCTTCCTCATCGGAGACAAGAACTGCGCCTTCCGTTTCGCCCACGCCCTGTGGGCTCTTCTGAGCGAACAGGATGCCCGTCATGTAAATTTCCGACGGACTGTCGTGCAGGATCTCGTCACCCACCAAGGGCCCCATGAGATCCTGCCTGAGGCGTTCGATCATCCGCTGGCGCGCGGCATCCCCAACATTATTGGTCATCGTCATTCTCCCCGTGCCCGGCGCCACGCGCGACGCCCTGAAGCACCGGCAGCAGTGTCACCGCTTGAATTTTGCCATCGCTCCGACGGTCAACCACGGTCGTGGCTCCGACCACGCGTAATGTGCCGGAGGCAAGCCCGCCCCGGGTGGACTCGATGTGATCGAGGTCATCGGTCAATTGGCCTTCGGCTTCCGCCAACGGTTCGCCACTGTCCGTGACAAGATGCCAGGGCGACCCGTCACCAGAGGCAATCCGCCGGAAAGAGCAGTTAGGTTGCCGGAACGCGGCCTCCCAGACGGACAATGCAGGAACGACCCCAGCGAGCGGGCGCAATCCTTCCGACCCTGACAAAAGAAGGCCCCCACTGTTTCCACGCAACCATCTGCTGCCATTCTTGCCAGGCCGCACCATTCCCGCCTGCGCCCTGCCCAGATACAGGTGTGTCGATGCCCTTGTCGCACCGACGAACAGAACCCTGGCCTCCTCCTGCCAATCGACATCATCGCCGGACGGAACCGGCGGCAGCATGAGAAGAACATTCGTCGCTTCCCGCCCCTTGGCACCATGGATAGATCCCAACATCGGCCCCGCGGTGCCGACATGATCGCGCATGTGTCCCACCGGCTCACGTTCAATAGTTTCCGCGATGTCTTGGGGACGAGCTGTTGGCCCTTTGCCAAGGGACTGAAGGTCAGAAAGAACGTCTTCTTCATTCACATCGAACGGCGCGGGGTGGAGGTCTGCAAGCCGCCGGCGTACATGCTCAAGGCGAATTGCGGCGCCCGGAGCAAGACCAGCGCAAATCGCGCCTACCAGAGGATCGCAAACCGTGGTTTGACCCGACAATTTCAGACGATGTACGCGGGCTGCCCGCGTCAGCCGAACCGACGCGGCCTCGGTTGCCGCGCGGCCCCGGAAAAGGACCAGGCTATCATCCCGCCACGGGAAAACCTGCCCGGTCAGGCTCACGCTCGGGTCCGTCGCCACATCCTCGAGCATTTCGCGGATTTCGAGGTAGGTCGAACGCGGATCGCCGTCGGCCTCGAGTAGCGTCCGCGCCCGGGAAAAGAACTGCCGCAAGCTGTCTGATTTCGTCCGATGGTTCGACGTCAGGGAACGGTCCTCCCAACCGTGTTTACCTCTGAGCTCGGCATGAAGAGATCCTCCACCCCCGTTGTTTCCAGCCCACGATCCGTAGATCGCCTGCGCGTCGTCGCCCAGTATCGTTACGCCAACGCTCGCTGGCAGCGCATCGATCAAAGCGCGACAGAACATTCGGCGCTCTCCGACGATGTCCTGTGCTTCATCGATCACCAGATGTGAGGTGCGTGCCAACTGATCCAGCATCGCCTGCTCGCCGTCCGTGATCGATCTCCGGGCAATGCGGATGGTCCGCTCACGTCCACCGCGCGGTCCATCACCAAGCGTGGTCACAAGGTTCCACGCGAGCGAGTCGATCGTTCCGCACATGACACCGCCGGCGTAGGTGTGCTCGGCCAAGGCATGTGAGATACGACGGCCCACCTCTTCGGCGGCGACCCGGGTGAAGGTGATGAGCCGAATGCCTGCGGGTGGAAGACCTTGCTTCACGAGATGGATGACACGTTCGGTGGCGGTGTGCGTTTTGCCACTACCAGGCCCGGCGGTGATGATTTGTCGTGCTCTTGCCGAGCACTCGATGACTGCCATTTGCGATGGATCGGCAGCCTTTCCCTCTGTCCGGGGCAAAGGGAAATACTCCCTTAGCCAAGCCGATGAATCCTCGAGGATAGGTTGGTCGGGCACGACACCTGCAAGGCACAGCACCCGCGTTACTCTGTCGGAGGAAGTCGCGTCCATCGACCAGACACCTGTGTCCAGGATTTGCCAGAGCACTACGAGGTCAGAGCCTGAAAGCTCGCCGACCCAGTCGAGGAAACTGATGACACCGGATGGGACCACATCCGTTGTCCGCAACAGGCCATGGGGTTCACCTTGAGATGGGTCGCCCCCGAGAAGGATGCATCGATCGCCCTGATACAGTACCGACACCATTCGCCGTTTGACCAGGACCTTGTCACCGTAGGATTTTCCGGAACCGACGTCGCCACACGCCAGCAACGCTGACACGACAGCCTGTGCCTGCTGCTTTGCTGCCGTCTCGGACAAACAGTCAGCCACGGCGGCCGCCTTCAGACCTGCGATTGCCCGAGATGCCGGCACCGCCCCGAGATCATGCACGTCCCTGCGCAACTGCACGGCGAGTTTCTGAACCGGGGCGACGGCCTCGAGGGTGTCGGCATCAGTGTTTTGCATTCCGCGCTGTACTCGACCTAAGGTAATGACATAGCTATTGAAAATGGCCGTAAACCGCTCAAACCATGTAGCACCATTATTGGCGTCTGCGTGACGAAATGAAAAGATGAATGACTTGTTTGCCAGTGAGGATCTGCTGGCGCAGATTTTTTCGGACCTGTCCCGGCAACGGGATGGCCGAACCATCTCCCTGATCGAGCATGGCCTCGCTCGCGACGAAATCGAGCAATTGCTGTACCACGTCAGCCAGCGGGCTGGGCAGCATCAGTTCACCAGGCGGGCGTGGCAGGACTTGCCACTGTCGCTTGCGGTAGTCGTAACCGAAATCGGCTATGAATATAGAGGGACAGGGACCGACTTCTGGCCATTGGTTGAGTCGGCAATCAAGATCGAAGTCCCAGTAACGCAACGAGGCGTGATCTCCGATCTGTTCCGGGATTGCGCAAGACGGTTCGGAACCGCGCGACCTTTTGACGATGCCTGGTCCTCCGTCTTTCCGCATATTGCATGGCCTGTCCGGAACGCCATGGTTCCACGTGAGGTCCATGGCTCCTTGGCACGACTTGTCAGGGAGTTCCTCAATCAGACTCGCAGTCTAAGCGTAACCCGCGCCGCGCTGCCGGGCCTGCGGGAACTCGCCCGAGGCTTCGGTTCGCGACGGCTGGAATCCTGGCTTCAGGATGACGATCTTGCGCTTTCGGTCATCGGCCATCTCGTCTCTGGTCGGACTGGCGACTTGGGAATGGAACCAAGATTCCTTCAACGTCTCGCCAATGACTTACGCTCCGAAAGCGAGACTCGTGGACCGCGCTCGTGAGGCTGCCCGCCTTCCTGAGTTGTCTGAACTCGTGCTGCCCGCGCCGCGCGCTGAGTGTCTCGAAAGAGTGCCATACGAATCCAGCCATCTGGACGACCTGATCGCCGCATTGGTTTCCTGCCATGTGGATGTTCAGTCCCGAAGCGGACGCTGGCTCACGCCCGCGGACCTACGTGCCTTGTTGTACCTTTTCCTGGCTCCGGAACGTGTCATGGATGACCCGGAATGGCGGGGCAGGCTGCTGCGCTTCAGCGCGGACCGCTTCACGGCGCGCGCCGTGCGCTACGCTGCCTTGCGCTATCGCGCGATGACGAATGTTGATCTTTCATGAACACGTTTCACCTTGCACAGTCGGGCTTTCACGCCCTCGAACGCCTCGTCGCAGCCGAATCTTGGGAAATGGGTGGTGCCCTCGGCGTCGCGGCTGACCCCTATCCACATCAGATCGCAAACCTGCGCCGCATCCTTGACGATACGGAAATCCGTCACTTGCTCGCCGATGAGGTCGGCATGGGCAAAACGGTGCAGGCTTTGATGATCCTCAATATCCTGCGCAGACGCGATCCGTCCTTGAGGGTCGCAATCGTTGCACCGGAACGCATTTGCTACCAGTGGCAGGTCGAGCTTTCGGCGCGCGGCCACATCGCGGCCCGCATCCTGACAGACGCAGATGAAGAGCAGGAGCATCCCGATGGCGAAGGCTATGTACACCTGATCAAAGCAGACATGGTCCGCAGGCAACCGGCGCGTCCCTCGCCGGACGACTATGACATGCTCATCGTGGACGAGATCCACGCCATGAATCTCGAGGACGCGGCATTCCTTTCCAGCCTGTGCCGAGAGCGGCGCGACGCCCCACGGTTCAGACATGTCCTGCTGTTGACTGCCACGCCGCGTCTGGGCAATCCCGCGTGGGCGCGGGCAGTCATCGGTGCGATCGAGCCGGAACGCTCTGGAATCGCCAATCTTCTCGGCCGCGAGCCCTTGGAGTTTATTGTCGAAGACGCCGCTGCGGCACAGGCGCGCGTTTCGGACGGCACCCTCTCCGCCGCGGCCTACAGGACAGCCTTCGCGGCAGATCGCCGAATCCTTCGCCAAACGCGGAGCCAATGGCCCGGCATCGCACCAAAGCGCAAGGTGTACACGGTCCAAACTGCGCCCTCCGATGCCGAGATGCCAAAAATCCTGCTGCAAAACGCAGCCTGCCGCGACGGTCGGGACGCCCCGATGGACGCGGCACCTTGGCTGCAGTGCCGTCAGATGTTCCGCGCCGGATCAAGCCTGCGTGACGTCCTCCGCCACCGAACCTTTGCGGCGCATCCGGATTTGCGTGACGAGGTGGAGTCCGCCCTGTCGCGCAATCCCGGTAACGCGTTGTTCGACGAACTGTGCGACGTGTTGCTGGGCTTCTGGCAAAAGAATCCAGAGCGGCGCATTATCGTCGTCGCCGGCGACACGCCCACCGTGGACATGCTGGAACGGCGCCTGTCCGACATGTTCCCGCACCTCTTAGACGGCGGCATTGCAACGATGCGTGGCCGCCACAACACCGATCTGGTGGATGTCGTCGGCGCCGTTCAGAGCGAGTCCACTGTCCTGATCATGGAGGAGTTTGTCGAGGCTGGCCTGAACCTGCACGACTTCGCCGCCGATATGATCTTCTACAACCTGCCGTGGCAGGCCTCGCGTATCGACCAGCTCGTCGGTCGTCTCGACCGGCTGCGGGCCGGCGGGCTCAGTGCTTACATGAAAGACCGGACCGTTGGCACCATCGGCATTTGGCGCATGGTTGTTGCCGGCTCGGCAGATGAGCGGGTGCTTGAAGCTCTCGATCTAATGGATGTCTTCGAGCAACCCTTGCCATACCTCGACGAAGCCCTGTCCCAACGTATCGACAGGATCATCACCGACGCAGCGGCTGGTCGGGCCAATTTCAGGCAGGCTGCATGTGAACTGAAAAGAGAGCTCATTTTCGGTCTGAATCCCTCTGGAGGGAGCGTTGTTTCGGCTCATGCGGATACTTCGGATGACATCAGCAGGATCGTTGGCAACATTCGCGCGTCGGAACATTCTGGAATCGCCTGGTTGCGCCTATTGCACGTCAGTGGAGCGTTGAAAGGCGGTTTCCCAAAGACCAATGATGGAGAACGGGTCGCGACACTGTCTTTACCGCCGCTTTTGGAAAATTGCCCATATAATCTCGGTGCGATGACAACGCGCGAAGCGGAGGTCTTCCGCTGGCGCCGGGATCGCCTTGGAAAGCCACCCAAAAAAGATGTCGTGCTACCAAAGGATCGCCTCGGGAAACGGGCGCGTTTCTTTTCGACCGGCGACGAATTGCATGATGACTTGGTCCATCAGGCATACGCAAACTTGAAAGCAGGCACGATTTCGCCGATCCCGGTCGGTGTCCACTTGTCCGACGAAACACTGACTTCAGGCCTGCTCGGGAAAACACTGATTCTGGTTCGCAGCGCATGGCGGCCATCGTTGCTCAAAGACAAGCAACTCAGAGTGCGCGACGACGACGCTCCTGCCGTACGAGTGGGACGCCTCTCAGACCGCCAGTGGATTTCTACCCTGTTCCCCGACGCCGTCAGGACGCGTTGCCTCGTGGTCTCCGTTGACGGCACTGTCGAGGTCGCCACCGACGAGATCGCTCGAGCCCTCCTTGGCGAAGGCTGCAAACCGACAACGAACCGTCAGATACAAAAGACGATTACGCCTTTTCGCGAAATTCAGAAGTTTGTCAGCGCACTGGAACGCGAAATGATCCAGGAAGCACGCCTGCGCCTTGGGAATTTGCGCGAGGAAGCAGCGGCAGTCTTTTCAGACAGGAGGCAGATCCTTACGTCCGAGACCGAAACATATATTCGATGGAAGCAACTCAGCATCGAGCAATTGCGCTCACGCAATATCCAGGACCAGCAACAGATCCAAATGAATGAAGGGCAGACCGCCGCCGAACAGCGACGCATAGAGGCGCGAATATCAGGAATGACCGATCGGTTGCGGAATCTCGAAGACGTGCTTGCAAACCTCGCCCACCACTCGATGCCGGAGACTTTCTTCATAATGGTGAGAGTGCTTCCGTCAGCCCACCTCGGGGGCTGAATTTTGTCACAAAGGACGGATTCCGGATATTCTCTGCGCGAGCGAGTCAATCATGCCGGTGAAACGGAAACGGACATTCGAGTCGCTCTACAAACAGGACTCGTTTGGCACTGCCGAATTGCCGCTCCGACCCGGTCAACGCGCTCTTCGTGCGGCGCGCTGGACCGGTGCTGGACTCCAGGGCCTACTCAGCAAAACGGTCGATCCCGCGGCGAAGCTCGAGCAGTGCCTCGAGATAGCCACGCATCTCGCGGTGATTGACGATCGACCCAAGCCGCCAAGGGTAGCTGGGATCAAATTCGACCGTGTCGCAAGGCGCGTAGACGGACATGAACTCCGGCACGTGAGAAGCGGCGACCTCCTTCATTGCGGCGATGAGCTCGGTTTCCAGTATCCCCACATAGATCGCCTGAAAGCGCCGCAGCTCGTCGCGCCCCCGCTCGGCCGGGCCGCAATTATTGGCCATCCAGGCGCCGTGGTGATGCGGCGCCTCGCCCCTGAGATCGATGCTGTCGAGGCGCTCGAGCGCCCCGTCGGCCAGCAGCCGCTCGATCATCGCCGCGTCGGGATTGCTCTGTGCCCCGTCGAGCTCCCAGAGGAGTAGGCGAAACGGCCCGACGAGATCACGCCAGGCCAGCCGGACTTCTTCCATGGCGAGGCGCTACCGCTCGAGCTGGTCCTGGTAGGCGCGCCAGCTATCGAAGGTGGAGGCCGCAAAGCCGGCGAGTGCGATTGCGATCGCGAACCACCCGGTCGGGCGCAGCCGCGCGATCCCGCGCCGTGTCGCATCCCAGGTGTCGCCAGCCACGGCAATGCCGGCCGCAAGAAGCGCTATGACATGCCCGATGATGCTGAGGAGCATGGGGTGGTTCCGGATGCGCGCTTGATGTTCCGCCGACTATCCACACCCGAAGCGTCGGAAGCAACATGCAGCTGGGGCTGACGCACGAGCAAAGTGGAGGCCAGCATAGTGAGCGCCTCAGAGAATGGCAGGCGCATAACATTCCAGAAGAAGCAGATCATTGCGGGTCGACGCGAACGAAATCTGGTTCCGCATAACATGAATTCTCCGAGCTCTCAAAGCCGACATCGGTCCTTCGCAGTGGGTTTGCGCTGCTTCTTGTTTTCAGAACACTGCCGGATCAGTATCTTCCCGACATGGCAAGTGCACCCTTAGACAGACGAGTCGCCTTCCAAGTTCAAGGAAAGAACGTGGTTCAGCCGCTGAGCCATTTGCGCGGCCATCCATATGTTGTTTTGCTTGGTGAGCCCGGTGCCGGAAAATCGACGGCTCTGGAGAAGGAGGCTCGTGACGAGGGTGGCGAGGTCGCAACTTGCAGGGAAGTGATGAACGGCTTTCCAATCGGCGTGTCTGGAACCGTTTATCTTGATGCCCTCGATGAATATCGTTCAGACGACGGCGGCAAAGACAAGCTTCTGCGGATCGCCAGCGCGATATCGAGCAGGAACATTGGCAGATGGCGCCTCACCTGCCGTGCTGAGGATTGGCGCGCAACGGCCGACATCAATGCGATGCGGCGTGCAGCGAAGAACATGCCCATCGTTGTGGCCCATCTCCTGCCTTTGAGCGAGGACGAGGCGCAACTGGTCTTGGCCTCTCTGGCAGAAACCAATCCCGAGCGCTTCATCCGTGAAGCACGAAATCGAGGGGCTGATGCATTTCTCGAGAATCCGCTTAGTCTGAGACTGCTTCACTCGGTTGTAGTTTCGAACGGCCTGTGGCCGACCTCCCGCTTTGACTTGTTCGCGAGAGCCACATCGTCACTTGCCCACGAACACGACCCTCAGCGCGCAACAGATCCACGGCCGGGAGCGGAAGAAATCCTCGCCGCGGCTGCCGCGATGAGCTTTTACCTTCTTGCCTCCGGGGGGAAAGCACTTTGGCGCTCAAACGCGTTGCGTCCTGGTTCCACACAAAGCGAGTATGTTGCTACGCATGCCTTGGGACTCGAAGCGCGCGTTCTCGAAGCCGCGCTGGATACAGCCCTGTTCAGGGGAGAAGGGCACGAGTTCGCGCCCGTTCACCGAACGGTCGCTGAGTTTTTGGCAGGGCGTTTTCTGGCAAGAAGGGTGACGGGTGCTGGAGAAACTTCCGCATTACCATTGCGGCGTGCGATTGCCCTCATCACGGGAAGCGACCAGAAGGCACCGAGCGAACTCAGGGGGCTATTTGCGTGGTTTGCCGCCCATTTGCAATCAGCAGGAGATCCCGGTGGTGCAAGACGGCTCATTCGAAATGATGCTACAACGGTGCTGGCATATGGCGACGCCGCAGCGTTCGACACCGATGGACGACGAGAAATCCTCTATCACCTGGATCGTAACGACCCGTTTTTCCTCGCCTCCCAAGATGACGCTACTGTCATAGGTGGGCTTGCCGGCGATGATCTTGCTGATGATTTCACAGCTGTTCTCGACGCCGAGGTCCGCAGCCATCTACAGGTCACCGTCCTTCAAGCACTCGCCGACGGTCCGCCCGTTGAACGGATGACGCCGAAGTTGCGGGAGATCGTGCTCGACGCTGCGCGACCACTCTGGATGCGGGAGAGGGCGGCCAGAGTCCTCGTCTCTAAAGCCATCGACACGGACGGTATGCAACGTGGACTATTGGACGATTTAGCCGGCATGACAGTGGACCGGGACCAAGTGGCGATCCGCGCCTGCATCCTTTCAAGCGGTTCAGCTCAAGATGTTCAGTTTTCCGATCTTCATGCACTACTAATGGATTTTAACATCGTTTCTGCGAAAACGCGTGATGGCGCAGACAACGACGATATTGGTTCGCTGGTCTCTCTAAGCATAGCGATCGCGCGGTCTCCGCGACCGGACTTTTTCGACAAAGGTATTGGACGAAGCGAAACAAAGCACCAGCACACAGTTCAGGTTCAATCACTCCTCGAACGCGCGTTTGTCATCACAATTGATGCCAACCCGGACATATCCGCTGTGCGTCTTCTATGTTGGATTGGCAATCTCCGGAAACATCGATGGGATATGCTTGTCAGCGAAGTTGTTGAGGCCATTCGGAGGTGGATTGATCGCGATTCTGACGTTCGTGAGCTTGAGTTTTTCCTCGCCCACATGGATGAAACCTGCTCCCAAGACCGTCCTTGGCTGGTGACAAGCGAATACGTCTCCACTACGAGGCGTTTGCCGTCAGACCCATTGATCCGCGGTTTATTGGATCGAGCAAAAGCGACGAAGAAAGGTGCGGCGCGAAAGCAATTATTTCAGATCGCGGCCTATACAGCGCGTAGTGAAACGCACTGGCCGAAATGGAAAGATCTGATCGTGTCGCTGCTTGAGCAGGAACACGGCTTCAAGGGTTTCATTAAGTCAATTCTCTCTGACCCCAACGCAAGATGGGAGAAGAAGGAGGCCAAGCAAAAAGTGAAACAGGAGCGAGAAACAGAGAGATCGCGGAATGGCAATGTGGTTCAACTCACGCCGAAACTCGCAGGGATCGCAAGCGGAGCTGCTGACCAGTTCGGAGTGTTGAGGTGGGCTGCCGACCATTATCGTAATGGCTGCATCCGCAAGGACGAAGCGCCGCTTCAAAAAGTTGTAAAATACACGAATGAGCAAATCGCGGCCGCGATCGCCGAAGGGTTGGTCCAGTTTGCGATAAACACTGACATCAAGGTTGATGTCCAGGATCTCGGCAGGGCCGAAGCCAAGCGCGGGACATTCCCGCAAGAGATTGTCGTAGCCGCAGGGTTGCATCAAGCGCTATTGCACGGGCGTGAAAACGACATCGATGCGTCCCCCTTGATAATTGCGTTGGTCGGGCTTCGGCAAGCCTATTTCCAGCTCCGACGATGATCCTTCGATCGCCGCTTGGGCAGTTGACCGCTTGGCTCGCTATCCTGATCAAGGCGCTGCCATGATGGTACAATATTGGAACGCCGCTCTGGATGCGGGCGATGACGACCTCGACGCTATCCATTATCTGACGAGTGCAGACAGGCCGGAACTGGTATCCATGTGCATGGTTGGCCTACTTGGCGAGAGACCGGGACTTCCAGAGCCCGCCCTAAAGCAGGCGATCTCCGCATGCGCGGCCAGTTTAGATAGCAGTCAACTCACAGAGCTTGTCAGGCTTGCACTCGATCGCGATGATCTCGAGCGGGAGCAATTAGATCTTTGGTCGTTCGTCGGCCTCGCGCTGAAGCCCGAGGAATTTGCCGATCGGTTTTCGGAAAGAGATCTTGAAGCGGCGCTGTTGGCTCCGAACGGGGACCTTGTGCAAGCATTCAACGAGTCGTGTCCGAACATCGATCTGCTGGACCACATCAGGATAAGCGTTCTCGGCAAAAGATATCAGGCACGCGACAATGATTGGTGGCATTCAGATGGAGGAAGTGGGATTGTGCGAGCGGCCATTCAGCGCCTCGGAGCATCCGATGCAACTGATGCGGGAGAGCGCCTGAAAAAGCTTGCTCCAACCGTGGACGCAAGTTGGGCGCCGCACATCGCGCATGCAGCTGCGGAACACGCTCGCAAGCTGAGGGATGAGCAATTCTCAGCACCTTCGGTAATCCAGCTGATGAGCGTGCTCGCAAACGGCTCCCCGGCATCTGCATCGGATCTTGCGGCCGTAGTTCTCGAGGAAATCGACCGATACAAGAGTACCCTGAGAACAGGAAGCGAGACACCCTGGAAGCGGTTCTGGAACACCGATAAGTATGGAGCGGCGACAGAACCACAGATCGAGAATGAGGACAGGGACCGCCTTCTGGAACTGTTTCGTCCGCGTTTCGAAAAATATGGCATTGCCGCCAGCATTCCCGAGGCACGTCGCGGCGAAAACACCAGAGCCGACATCCTAATATTGAGCCACGCGGGTAAGAATCTGCCGATTGAAGCCAAGAGACACTACAACGGCGAACTCTGGACGGCCGCTTCGACCCAGCTGGCGGGCTACGCCGCCGATCCGGACGCCTGCGGTTTCGGGATCTATCTCATTTTTTGGTTCGGCACGGAATTCAAAGCCGCGAAGAGAAACGATGGCGCCGACGGGCCAGACAGCGCCGAAGCGCTTGAGGCAATGCTCGTAGATGACCTTCCACTTCACTTAAAGGAGAAGTGCTCGGTTGTGGTTCTGGATGTATCTCGGCCCCAGCCGATGATCGACTCTGTCAACAAACGACGAAAAATAGCTTGAAACAGGCGGTAGCATCTTTTCATCGGCAGCATGCTCCATCCTAAATTGCATTGGCGTTGCCCGGCAAGAGGCACATGAGGTTGGCCATCGTGAACGGCAGCTAAGCGGACGCCGCATTGCAGTGACGAACTCCAAGATGAAAGTCCGCAAAGGGCCGCTCGAGACATTCCGGCAGATCGGGCGGACAGCGGACGTTTGCTGCACCTCGGGCGAACGGCAGCTATGCTCAGACAGTCGCGGTAACTCCGGGAGTTGCCTGCCAACCCTCACTGCAGCATTTTCAGCTTGTTGATAGGCAGGTCAGCATACCTTCCGACCACTCCATCTACCGCGCAAGATCATATTGAAGCCGGTCGATTGCGTTGTTGGCCAACGTCTTAAACCGGTAGGCATCCGTTACGCTAACTTCCTCGGTGTGGGCTGCCGCGTTCCGCAAACTCTGGAGATGGCTGATCATCTCCATCGTGTGCGCGTGAATGACACCCATTTTATATAGCTTCATGCCCACCTGGAGCGGGGCAATCATTCCCTTCTCCCGAGGCAGACCGGATCTCTCAAAGGAGCGCTTTAACTCCAGCTCCACATCACGCCAAGCGTCGAGCACGGCAGCACTCGGGGAAAGCTTGGCTATCTCAGTGAAACGATCCTGCCGTTCGGATATTTGAATCGTCTCAGGACCATCATCGGAAGCCCGTTCGCAGTCTGTGTTTGTCCGCGTCGCGGACTGTGATGCCTCGATTGAAGTCTCTCCGACATCTGCTTCTGACCGTGTCAGAAATCCGCTGGCCTGCGCCTCGATCTTGTCCAATTCGGCGCCAAAATAGACTTCGGCGTTGCCATACTTTGCTCCCTTAATCCGCTTGAGAAGCCGGCCGATTTGCCCCCGATATATCAGCGCGACAACGCTGATCGCTATGGGCCATGCCGTCGAGCCTATGACCGCGGATGACCATTCCAACCAATTCATATTACTCGCCTCTCATCTTATCTGGCCATGCCGACATTTATATTCTTCGAGATTTTTCTGAGATGTCGCTCTTCCGCATCCAAGCATCTATGCTTCATTGGAGGTCGAAGCACTTCAAATACCACAACCGATTGCAATAATGTCAACTCAGAGAGCTCAAATCGTCGGCCTGTTTGGGCCTTCAAGACACAACACTCACGAGGTTCGCTCGCGGGTCAACGGTTGGCCATTCCCGCCTGTTTTAACCAATGCCGTGAATCGAACGAATGCCGGAGAAAGGGCCAAGAACGGTCATTCACTGCACTTGGCTCGAAGATCGGCCGTGGGCTGTTTGCGTTTAGATTGCGTGAGCTTCCACCCTGACAAGACAAACATGTTAAGAGAACTGGATTGCGTAGCTCCATGATTCATCCGATGAATACTCGCCCGCAATAAAGTGGATCAGATGATGCCCTGCTTCGAGAAACTCCCTTGTTCGATCGTGTGTGAAAGGCGCCGAAAGCTGAGCCTTGTTTCCGTGTGCAACGTTATTCCGTAACTGCGCGTAACTACGCCCCAACAATACCTGCCAAGACCAAACTTCGATTTCATCACTGTCCCATTTCAAACCGCTGCCATCTTTGGCTACCAGAAGTTGAGGGGTCGTTCTTTTGAAGACTTGGAATCCCGACCCTACAAAATCAAACTCTTCGAAAGGATGCTTGCCTTCCAATGATTGGCCGATCCGGTCCCAGTTGACGCCCCTAACTACCCGCGTCTCTCCATCCACATGGGCAAAGTCTTGGGTGAGATTGACCAAAAAGAACTCCAGCTTGGCAGCCAAAAGCATAAATTTTGAGATTTCTTCGTCCAAGCAAGCCTCCCGCATGTTCGCGTCAGGCTACAGCTCAAACTGGTAAGGGGCAACTTAGCCTTGCAATTGGCATCTGTCCGCTCTGGGAAGCCGCACCGCAGCATTCATCTCCCATGCAGAGGTCCGGATTTGGCCCGGAGACAGCCTGCCGGGCAAAGCAAAGTTCAAAAAAACTTCTTCGTCCTCAAGAGATCTGACCAATGTTCCTTGCATCCCGGGGCACAGACCGCGCCGGAACCCTAAGAGAGAGAGGAACCGCACATCCTTCCCGACGCCGATCTCCTGCCCTTTCTGAAGAGGCGTCCGCTACGGCGACCGGCAACCAACACGGATCTCCGACCCGCCCTGACCCCTGGGGCGATACCCGGGACCAAGAAACCAAAGGAGGATCCATGTTTCACACGAAATTCATCCCCGGCGCGGAAGACCGCGTAATTCCGACCGGAGAGCTGGCCCTGCGAGCCTATTTCTCCGGACACGACGAGGCGCTCGGTCATGCGGCCGTGCTGTTGGCAGGTCGGCGCGGTGCGCGCCTGGTAAACGCCATCCGCGATGGCCTCGACCAGCGCGGGCGGATGACGTGCCGCGTGCAGCGCCTGCTCATCGAACTTCGCCGGATCCTGTTTCTCGATCACGCAGATGATGATGACTGGGACGACTCAAGCAGCATTGCGATGGTAGAACCCGACGATCCCATCGTGCCAGAGATCTGCCTGCTGGCGGATGGTCTCGACGAAGCACTGCACGCGGCCGGGATCGTCAGAGCCGCGGACGAACGCGCTGCCTAAAGCCCAACTCCGCGCCGCCGCAAACGCCTGTGGCGGTGCGAGACAGGAACTGGCAAGAAATTTCTCGGCCGGCACATTTCCCCTTCGTGGTCGGAATGAACGGCTAATTTCCTTCTCATCAGCACCCGAGGCCAGCCTTGGCAACCAATCGAAAGGAGCCGGTCGAACCCACCCTGTCTCCCGCGACGCACGGAACATGACGCCGAAGAACAGGCAAAACTCCATCGTTTCCGCCACCGCATGAAAGGGAGATTATCATGCTAAACACCAACACCTTCGACACCGCCGAGGCACGTCTCGGCGCGACCTATTTTGTCGAGCAGCACCTCCGCCGTCACGGCGCGAGTCTCTGCGACCTGCTCGACGCGCTCGATGACAGGAATGGGTTCGCTTCTCTCTGCGATCTCCATGGCGCCTTCGGTCGGCCGATCCCGGATACCGATGCCGTCGAGGCCGCGCTGCGCGACATCCGACGCATCCTGGCCGAGCAGAGCCCCTCGTCGCTCGACCGGATCGGTCACGATAGGGGGCTGCCAGCCTCCGACATGGCACGGTGGCACGGCGCACGCATCAGCGAGCTCCTCGCGCGGTTCCGTCATGCCGAATGAGACCGGGGCACGCTGTGCCCTTCAGGTGGCGCGTCAGCGCCGCCTGAGCGTCCGTCCCGATGAGTTCGGATTGGAGCAGGACATTTGCGACGTGACGCTGTGGCTCATCGAGATGCACAGCCTGACCCATGTCCACGTGTGGGTGGACCGTCACTACACGCAGATCGGCCGGGAGATCGCCGGCGTGACCGTCATGACCTCGCCGACGCACCCCGAGGGGCTGACGGAGGCGGCGCACGAGGCGTTTCTCGCGCTCGGCTACACGATCGAAGACACCCGCGCAGACACCTACGGCCACCAGTTCTGCGACGGGCATCACTCGAAGCATGAGGCGATCCAGGCCTACGCGCGTATCGAGGGTGCGTTGCGACGCTGGCGATCCCTATAGGAAATTCGCAGGCACCCCGGAAAAGGGCGGCGAAAGCCGCCCTTTTTTCTCCTGTCGGGTTCGGTACACCGCCAACTTACGCCCTCCGATCAGTTTTCTGGGAACCGTGTCCTGTCTCCATCTGCCTCAGGCGCGGAACGCTCTCATGTCACGCGTCAAAATCACCCAATATGCGCCGCCTTGGGTAATAGATGGCCCGGAGCTCCGACTACCGACACCATGGATCGGAATTGCTGTAGGAAAAAGACCCACGTTGTCACGCGGGCAGCGAGGCCATGGGCCCCATAAAAGCAGAAACTGACAAGGAAAAACGGCCCGCCTCCCGGAAGGGAAGCGGGCCGAACTTTTACTCATGCCGGAGAACTCAGGGGGGACCTGCCAGCAGGAATGTCACGGCAGCATTTTCCCACCAAAACAGGCTTGGATACGCGTTCTCAAGAAACCCAGTGATTTCAATCCCTAACGGGCTCCTGGCAAAACAGGTCCCGACCCTTGGCAGGCAAACTCACGGGTTTTGGCATAACTACGCCCGTAAAAACACTAAGTGGACTTAGTCAATGACTATTGGCATTTCGAATGGCCGCAGCTGGCGCAGGTCATGCAGCCCTCCACCATGCGCATGTCGTATTGACCGCAGCTGGGACAGACCTTCCCGCGGGGGGCGTCGAGGTTGACGACACGGGCTTGCGGGTCGGTCTTCAGGCCCATGCCCTCGCCTTCGAGGAAACCGATGGCGATCAGGTGTTGTTCGATCACGCCGCCGATGGCTGCAAGGATCGACGGAATGTATTTGCCCTTGACCCAGGCGCCGCCGCGCGGATCGAACACGGCCTTGAGCTCTTCGACCACGAACGACACGTCGCCGCCGCGCCGGAACACCGCCGAGATCATCCGCGTCAGCGCCACCGTCCAGGCGAAATGCTCCATGTTCTTGGAATTGATGAAGACCTCGAAGGGCCGCCGGCGACCGCCCACGACGATGTCGTTGATGGTGAGGTAGATCGCGTGTTCGCTGTCGGGCCATTTCAGCTTGTAGGTGTTGCCCTCGAGCGTCTGCGGCCGGTCCAGAGGTTCCGACATGTAGACCACGTCGCCATGGGGCTGCTGCGGTTCGGCGTCGGTCAGGGCGATGACTTCGGGGGCGGTCTTCTTCTCCTCAGCCACGCTCAGCACCGACCCCGTCACCTCGTTGGGCCGGTAAGTCGTGCAGCCCTTGCAGCCGCTCTCCCAGGCCTGCAGGTAGACTTCCTTGAAATCCTCGAAAGAGATGTCTTCCGGGCAGTTGATCGTCTTGGAGATCGACGAATCCACCCATTTCTGCGCCGCCGCCTGCATCCGCACGTGGTCCAGCGGCGCCAGCGTCTGGGCGTTCACGAAAAAACCGGGCAGCTCGGCGTCCCCATGCTTTTCGCGCCACATCTGCACGGCATAGTCCACCACCTCTTCCTCGGTGCGCGACCCGTCCTTCTGCAGCACCTTGCGCGTGTAGGCATAGGCAAAGACCGGCTCGATCCCCGAACTCACGTTGCCGGCGTAAAGCGAGATCGTGCCAGTGGGCGCAATGGAGGTCAGCAGCGCGTTGCGGATGCCGTGCTGCCGGATCGCATCGCGCACGTCTTCGTCCATCTGCATCATCGTGCCCGAGGCAAGGTAGGCCTCGGCATCGAAGAGCGGAAACGGCCCTTTCTCTTTCGCCAGTTCGACCGATGCAAGGTAGGCGGCACGGGCGATGGCGTGCAGCCAGGCCTCGGTCTGGGCGGCGGCCTCTTCCGAGCCATAGCGCAGGCCCAGCATCAGCAGCGCATCGGCAAGGCCTGTCACCCCCAGCCCGATGCGGCGTTTCTGGCGTGCCTCTTCGGCCTGCTGCGGCAGCGGGAATTTCGAGGCGTCCACGACGTTGTCCATCATCCGGATCGCCGTGGTTACAAGCTCCGACAGCGCCTCCGCATCCAGCGCCGCGGCATCCTCGAACGGGTCGGTGACCAGCCGGGCGAGGTTGATCGACCCCAGCAGGCAGGCGCCGTAGGGCGGCAGGGGCTGTTCGCCGCAGTTGTGCACATAAAACCCGTTTGCGTCGAAAGCGTTGACCCCAGGCACCTGTACATCGAACACCTCGGCGACGCCGTCTTCTTCCACTTCGCTGACCTGCGCAACAAACCGTTCGCGGTTGAGAGTGCGCTTGTAGCTGCCCAGCGCCGCCGACAGCCGCTGCGCCTTGTCCGCATCGGCAAACCCGACGCGTGCCTGATAGACTTGCAGGTTCGCACCGCTGACCACCAGTTCATGCTGTGCCTTGACCTCATAGGCCTTCTGCCCGCCTTTGCCATCGGGAAGCAGTGTCGTGCTGCCCTCTGGCCGGCGGTCGGTGTAGATCGAGGCGTTCACTCCCAGCCGCGCCAGCATCCGCTGAACGGCTTCGAGCAGGGCGAGGTCGCTTTGTGCCAGACGCACCGACACACCCTTCTGCTGGTTGCCCTGCACCGATCCGTCGGCGTCAAAAAGCCCCTGCAGCACGGCGGCGACAAATCCGGGCGTGGCAGCCTCGATCTCGGGTGTGATCGTCTTGCGGCCTCGGGACAGGTCATAGCGCGCGGCAAGATCGCGCAGCCCGACGGTGCCGATCCGATATTCGCCCCGACCTTCCACACTTTGCCAGCCTGCGAAATCCGCGCGGTGCGGCAGGGTGCGCAACAGCTTCTCGACCTTTGACATGACGTGATCCAGCTCGAAGGAACCGTTGGCCACCGCAGGCCTGGGCCAGACCGAAATCAGCGTCTTGTCATCCCGGATCACGCCGTCGCCAATCAGGAGGCCGAGCAAGTAGCCCTTTGCGTCCTCGGGATGTTCACGGAGCAGCGCCCCGCGATGATCGTGCAACATCACCTCCTCGCCGGGGGACAGCGTTCCGGCAGCGACCCACGCGGTCTCGAGCCGCCAGCGGGAGCGTGCCGTCACCTTGCGTACCAGATGATCCGCGGTGAGCCGCAAGACGCGCCCGCAGCGTGTCGACAGCCGTTTGACCGGCTTGGTCCCGGTCGGGAAGAACCCCTGCGGACCGCTGGAATGAACGGTTCCGTCGACCAATGCCTCGAACGGTCGTCCGATCAGATCGCGCACCTGCCGTGCACCATCGGGCGTGGTGACCCAGGTGTCGGCGGTCACGCAGGGGTTGGTCGCCGCGATGGTTTCGCAGTAGCTCAGGTTGTTGGCCTGGTTGATACGGTCAATGAAGATCACCCCGGGTTCGGCGTAATCGTATGTGGCACGCATGATCCGGTTCCACAGGTCGCGCGCCTGCACGGTCTTGTAGACCTTGTCGCCGAACCGCAGATCCCACGACCCGTCCGCCTTGACCGCATCCATGAACGGATCGGTGACCAGAACACTGAGATTGAACATGCGCAGCCGCGCGGCGTCGGACTTGGCGCCGATGAAATCCTCGATATCCGGATGGTCGCAGCGCATCGTCGCCATCATCGCCCCACGGCGCGACCCCGCGGACATGATCGTCCTGCACATGGCGTCCCAGACATCCATGAAGGACAGCGGCCCCGAAGCGTCCGCCGCCACGCCTTTGACATCCGCGCCCTTGGGCCGGATCGTGGAGAAATCGTAGCCGATCCCCCCGCCCTGCTGCATGGTCAGCGCCGCCTCTTTCAGCATCTCGAAGATGCCGCCCATGCTGTCGGGGATCGTGCCCATGACGAAGCAGTTGAAAAGCGTCACCGACCGTTCGGTGCCGGCACCCGCGGTGATGCGCCCGGCGGGCAGATACTTGAAATCCTCGAGCGCGGTGAAAAACCGCTCTTCCCAATGCGCCGGATCGCTCTCGACCTCGGCCAAGGACCGGGCGATGCGGCGCCAGGTGTCCTCGACCGTGCGGTCGATTGCCGCGCCGTCCGCCTCTTTCAAACGGTATTTCATATCCCAGATCTGTTCTGCGATGGGGGCGGCAAAGCGGGTCATGGGCGATTCCCTTCGAATGGCAGGCAAGCAGAATAACGCGAAGCGGCAAGGCGACACAACGGCTACCGCGGGAAATGCACAACTGCTTGAAGGCTTGAACATCCAGTCTACAATATATGCGCAGCTTGGGGAAGAATCTGTGGATAATTTCACGCATATCCTGAAACTCAGCGTCGGCACGGAGGCGGTCGAGGACCTGGCCGCCTGGCAGGCCTCTGCCCGCGCACGCGGCGCCGACGGCCTGCCCCGGCACGTGACGCGGATGTGGCCCAAGCGCGAGGCAGAGATTCTGGGCGGCGGCAGCCTCTACTGGGTGATCAAGGGGGTGATCCTGTGCCGTCAGCGCATCCTGCGGCTGGACGAGGTCACAGGCTCCGACGGCATCCGCCGCTGCGCCTTCGTGCTCGACCCCAACCTGATCCGCACCAATCCCGCGACCAAGCGCCCGTTCCAGGGCTGGCGTTACCTGGCGCCCGCCGACGCGCCCGCCGACCTCTCGGCGAAACGCGCGCAGGACGATGCCCTACCCCCGGAACTGGCCGGCGCGCTGGCCGACATCGGCGTGCTCTGATCCGTTCCGGACTCACCACGCATAAGCGCGCCGACCCGCATCGGCGCGCTGTCATCGGCTCATCCGATCCTCGATCAGAAACCGATGCCGGAAATCAGGCCCGACACCGCGTTGCGGTCGCTCTTGAGCAGCGGGCTGGTCACAGCATTGCCCGGAACGCGCTTCTCGCGTGCATCGCCGAACAGCACCGTGGCGCTCAGGCTCAGGCGGTCCGCGCTTTCGTCGAAGCCCGCGGCGTCGAACCGGGCGCGGGCGTATTCGCCGCTCAGGATCACCGGCGTTCCGCCCGCATTCAGCGCATAATTGACGCCCACCGACGCAGTGCCGACCTCGGCATCCACATCGTCGATCGAGGTCGACTGGTAGCCGCCGAACATCGCGAAGCCGTTGCCGAAATCGTAATGCGCGCCAAGGCCCAGGCTGTAGGCATTGACGTCGTCGCCGCCGGCTTCGAAATTCGACCGCACGCCGCTGCCGAACAGGCTCAGTTGCGGCGAGGCATCGAACCGGGCACGCAGGCCGATGTCGCGGATGTCGAGGTCGCCCGCCAACTCGTCCGCATCGGTCCTGCCCACAAAGGCCGAACCTTCGAAGCCGGCGCTGCGATAGGTGCCTTCGATCCCGTAACTGTCGAGGTTCACGACGTCACCGACATCGAGGTCGAGCGAGTCGCGTGAGAAATACACACCCGCCCCGGCGCTTTGCGAGAACCAGTATTTCGGCAGGATCTCGGTGCTGAGGTTCGACACGTCGATGCCGTCGTCGCTGGCGCGGTCCCACCCCAGGTCGATGTCCAGCGTGACGTTGCCGAAGGACAGGTCGGTTTCGCTCTGCAGGGTGGTGCCGGTCGCGTCCAGCCCGTCGGCGTTGTAGTTGTTGACGCCCAGCGTCAGCGCGGTGCCGTAAGACGATTGCGCCGTCGCGGCCCCGGCCAGGCACACGGTGACGGCTGCCGCACCTGCGGCGATGGAAAAACTGCTCATGATGACCTCGGGTTATGATGTTGTTATCGAACAGCATTCGCACAGGGCACGGACCTTGGCAATCGGGGCGCGAGGCCTCGGGCGCAAGGGCCGTTCACATCTGAGTCATCGCCCCGGCGCGCGGCAGGGGATGGCTATTTTCCGCAAAGCGCTTACATCTCCGCCGAACCGACACAACCGCACAACCGAAGGAGCCGACGCCATGACCAAAGCCTATGAACCGCCCAAAGTCTGGACACACGATGCCGAGTCCGGCGGCAAGTTCGCCAGCATCAACCGACCGGTCTCGGGCCCCACCCACGACAAGGCGCTGCCCGAAGGCAAACATCCGTTCCAGCTTTATTCCATGGCCACGCCCAACGGCGTCAAGGTCACCGTGCTGTTCGAGGAGTTGCTGGCCGCCGGCCACAAGGGCGCCGAATACGACGCCTGGCTCATCCGCATCGGCGACGGCGACCAGTTCGGGTCTGGCTTCGTCGAGGTGAACCCGAATTCCAAGATCCCCGCGCTGCTGGACCGCAGCGGCGAGACACCTATGCGCATCTTCGAATCCGGCGCCATCCTGCTGCACCTGGCCGAAAAATTCGGCGCCTTCCTCGGCGCCCCCGAGGACCGGCCCGAGATGCTGTCCTGGCTCTTCTGGCAGATGGGCAGCGCGCCCTATCTCGGCGGCGGCTTCGGCCATTTCTACGCCTACGCGCCCGAGCCGATGGAATACCCGATCAACCGCTTCACCATGGAGGCCAAGCGCCAGCTCGACGTGCTGGACAAGCGCCTGGCCGAAACACGGTACCTCGTGGGCGACGACTACACCATCGCCGACATGGCGGTCTGGTCCTGGTACGGCCAGCTGGTGCTGGGCCGTCTTTACAATGCCGCGGACTTCCTCGACGTGGACAGCTATACCCACGTGATGCGTTGGGCCAAGGAGATCGACGCCCGTCCCGCCGTGCAGCGGGGACGCATGGTCAACCGCACCTTCGGCGCGCCTGAAACCCAGCTACACGAACGCCACGACGCCGCGGATTTCGACACCCGCACCCAGGACAAGATCGCGGCGGAATAACGCGGGTATTCCCGATCCGACCGGAGTCGCAGCGGGCCCGTCTCCTTGCGGCTCCGGTCCACGAACCGCGCCGGGCGGACCGGCGTAGTCACAGGAAACATGAGCGGCCCGCCCAAGCCATCGAACGCCGCGCGCCAGGTCTTCATGCCGAACGGCGCCCGACCGCAGCCCGCCCCAGCTTCTTCTCTGGTTCCAAATAACCCTCGGGGGAGTCGCCGCTCGCGGCGACGGGGGCAGAGCCCCCTCCCACACGGCAGATGCGCAAGGATCGCCGGTCAGGCCGAAAGCCGCGCCACGATAGACGCGGCGCTCACCCGCCCGATCACCTTGCCCAACTGCTCGACCGCCAGCGCCTCGGTGCCGCGCAGGCGGGCCATGACCTCGCGGACCGGCAGTTCGGCATTGACCCGCGCCAGCCCGTCCGCGGCCGCGTCGGTCATCACGTCGCGGGCGGTCAGCACGCCGAGCGGGTTCATGTTCGCCACGAACTCGGCCACGTAGTCCGATGCCGGGTCCGAGAAGATCTCGCGCGGGGTGCCGATCTGCACGATCCGCCCGCCCTCCATGATGGCGATGCGCCCGCCCAGCTTGAACGCCTCGTCAAGGTCGTGGCTGACGAAGACGATGGTGCGCCTGAGGTCCCGCTGCAGCTCCAGCAACTCGTCCTGCAGCCGCGTCCGGATCAGCGGATCGAGCGCCGAGAACGGCTCATCCATCAGCAGGATCGGCGCTTCGGTGGCGAAAGCGCGGGCCAGCCCCACGCGCTGCTGCATGCCGCCCGAAAGCTCCGCCACCTTGGCCTCGGCACGTTCGGCAAGCCCCACCAGCTCCAGCTGCCGCGCCACTTTTTCGGCACGATCGGCCTCGGGCATCCCGGCCAGTTCCAGCCCGAAGCCGACGTTTTCGCTCACCGTCCGCCAGGGCAGCAGCCCGAACTGCTGGAACACCATGGCGACGCGGGTCTGGCGGATGCGGCGCAGGTCGGCGGGCTTGCACTTGGTGACGTCGACCATCTGCCCGCCGTCGTTGACCCGGACAGCACCCCGCGCCACCGGGTTGAGCCCGTTCACCGCCCGCAAGAGCGTCGACTTGCCCGATCCCGAAAGACCCATCAGCACCAGGATCTCGCCCTCGTCCACGTCGAGCGTGCAGTTGTGCACGCCCAGCACCTGGTCGGTCTCGGCCTGGATCTCGGACCGCGTCTTGCCCTTGTCCGCAAGCGGCAGCGCCCGGTCCGGGTCGGCGCCGAACATGATGCAGACCTTTTCGAATTCCACGGCCTTCATCGCTTGTCCCCCACCCGGAGCATCCGGTCGAGCATGATCGCCACCACCACGATCACGAACCCGGATTCGAACCCCAGCCCGGTGTCGACGCGGTTGAGCGCCCGCACCACCGGCACACCCAGCCCATCCGCGCCCACCAGCGCCGCGATCACCACCATCGACAGCGACAGCATGATCGTCTGGTTGAGCCCGGCCATGATCTGCGGCAGCGCGTAGGGCAGCTCGATCTTCCAAAGCGTTTGGCTGGGCTTGGCCCCGAAGGCCTCCGCCGCCTCCAGAAGCGCGGTCGGAGTGTTGGAAATTCCCAGGTGCGTCAGCCGGATCGGCGCCGGCACAACGAAGATCACCGTGGCGATGAGGCCCGGCACCATGCCGATGCCGAAAAACACGATCGCCGGGATAAGATAGACGAAGGTGGGAAGCGTCTGCATCAGGTCCAGCACCGGCCGCAACCACGCGTAAAGGCGTGGACGGTGGGCCGCGGCGATGCCGATGGGCACGCCGATCCCCATGCAGACCACGCAGGCCGAGAGCACCAGCGTCAGGCTTTCCGTGGTCTCTTCCCAGTAGCCCTGGTTGACGATGAAGAGAAACCCGAGCCCCACGAAGAGCGGCAATTTCCAGCCGCGGTGGATCCACCAGGTCAGCGCCACGAAGACCGCGATCACCAAAAGCGCCGGCGGCGCCTGCAGCACCCAGAGCACCGCGTCGATCAGCGCCTCCATCCCGATGGCCAGCCCGTCGAAGAACCAGCCGCCGTTGGTCTGCAGCCAGCCAAAGACCGCCTCGGCCCAGTCTCCCACGGGTATCTTGCGGTCGGTCAGCCAGTCCATGCGGGGGTCTCTCCTGTCTGTGTCGGATCGGCGAGGAAGTCGGGCGCACCCTGCGCCCAGCCGATCCAGAGTTCGGTGCCGCAGGGCAGGCGCTTGCGCCCGAGCCGGCCGTATCCGGCGTCCATGTCCAGCGCCCGCGCGAAGGCCTCGAAATCCTCCAGCCAGCGGGCGCCGGGCGAGAAGGACTGCACCACCATGGCCGCGACCGGCCGGCGGAACCTCTGCGCTTCGAGAACCGCCGCGGCAGTACGGTGCAGCAGTTGGTAGCGCAGCACCTCCGGCGGCGGGCCGTCCAAGCCCAGCAGGTCGCAGATCGCGCTCAACCGAAACTGCTTGTTATCCGAGCGGGGACGAAGCCACTCCGCCACCGTCGGGCCGAAGGGTTCATCGACCTTCGCCTCGATCGCCAGCGCGACGCCCTGCGCGCCCGCCTGTACCAGGGCAAAGACGTCGCACTGGCTGTCGGCGCCGCGGCCCGGAAGCGGCACCTTGTGTTCGGGGATCGCCAGTTGCAGCTCTGTCTCGCCGCCCAGCAGCGCATCGATCTCGGGCGGCAGACCCGCCGCGGCTTGCCAGCTTTGCGCCGCCGCCATCGCCGAATAGCCGGCGCGCCACTGGCGAACCGGATCGGCCAGCAGCGCTTGCCAGTCTGCGACGCCCTGCGCTGGAATGTAGATGCGTGCCATCTCTGCGGATGTCGCGACCGGCCCGCCGAACCCTTCCGGCGGGCCAGCGATGCTCACATCTTGAGCGCGTCCATCACCGCCGCCTCGGAATCGCCGCCGTCCACGGTGGTGACACCGTCGAGCCATCCGCTGACCACGTCCGGATTGGCGGCCATCCAGGCGCGCGCGGCATCCTGCGGATCCTCGCCGTCGTCGAGGATCGCACCCATGATCTCGTTTTCCATCGCCAGGGTGAACTCGAGATTCTGCAAAAGCGCGCCGACGTTCGGGCATTCCTCGACATAGCCCGCGCGGGTGTTGGTATAGACCGTGGCCCCGCCCAGGTCCGGGCCGAAGTAGTCGTCCCCGCCTGTGAGGTAGGTGAGGTCGTAATTGGCATTCATCGGATGCGGCTCCCAGGCCAGGAAGACGATCGGCTCGTCGCGGCTGCTGGCCCGGCCCACCTGCGCCAGCATCCCCTGTTCGGAGCTTTCGCGCACATCGAACTCGGACAGGCCAAAGGCGTCTTCCTCGATCATGCTGAGGATCAGGCGGTTGCCGTCGTTGCCGGGCTCGATGCCGTAGATGTTGCCCTCGAGCGCGTCGGCGTTCTCGGCGATCTTGGAGAAATCGTCGATCCCCAGCGCCGCTCCGGCGGCATTGGTGGCCAGCGTGTACTTGGCGCCTTCGAGATTGGCGCGCACGGTATCGACAGTGCCCGCCTCGCGGTAGGGGGCGATGTCGGCCTCCATCGTCGGCATCCAGTTGCCAAGGAAGACGTCGATGTCGCCATTGGCCATCGACGTGTAGGTCACGGGCACCGACAGCACCTTGGTGTCGGTCTCGTAGCCCAGCGCCTCGAGCACCACGGTCGTGGCGGCGGTGGTGGCGGTGATGTCGGTCCAGCCGACATCCGAGAAGGTCACGCTGTCGCAGGCGGCAAAGGCCTGTCCGGCCAGCAGGGTCAGGGCGGCGGCGCTGGTAGTGGTCTTGATCATAAGTCTCTCCCGGTTGGTGTCTTGTTTGGGGGAGAGTTAGCGCCGTTGCGTCCCACAATGCAACCAAAGCCGCGCCATATCCGGCCCGGCGCCGTTTTCCTCGCGGAAAACGAACCGGAAACCTCAAGGTTTCCGGACCGTCCAGACAGATGCACCGTCACGATCCGAATCCGGCATCGCGGAGGTGACGAACCTCTGCCGCAGAAAAACCGGATTGAAGCCGTTCGCGTATCCGAGCACCTTTCGCAAGCGGTCTGATGCTCCCCGCAAACTGTGCCGCGGCCGGAACTCCCTTTTTCCTCGCGGAAAACGGGCCGGAAACCTCGGGGTTTCCGGCGGCCTCACCCAAGCGGTCCGGTGCGGTTCGAACCCGGCATCGCCGAAGCGGCGCAGGCCGGGCTCCCGGAAACCGGATCGGACCGTTCCCTTCAGCCGTCCGGCCACAGGCGGCCTGCCAGGACCGGATCATGGCATCGCGGACGGGATCATGGTCCTCTCCAAAAGCGCCGGGCGGGTCTGACGGGTTTTCCGCCGCCCAGGCCTCAGACCGTCACGCGGTTGCGCACCTCGAAACCAAGCCGGTCGTAGAGCGCGCTCAGCACCGCCTGGTGTTCGGGCTCCCGCACGGCGCGGCGGCTGCGGTAAAGCGTCGCCTGGCTGCGCAGCACCGGTTCCTCGGAGAGGATCTTGAGGTGGTTGGCCCGCAACGTCTCGCCGGTCGAGGTGATATCCGCAATGGCCTCCGCCGTCAGGTTCTTGACCGTGCCCTCGGTCGCGCCCTGGCTGTCGACCAGCCGGTAGTCGGCGACCCCGCCCCGGCGCAGGTATTCCCGCACCAGCCGGTGATACTTGGTGGCGATGCGCAGCCGGACGCCGTGCCGGGCCCGGAACGCCGCCGCCGCCGCGTCGAGATCGTCGAGGGTGTCCACGTCGACCCAGGCCCCCGGCACCGCCACCACCAGATCGGCAAAGCCGAAGCCCAGCTCCGCCAGCGGTTCGACCTTCTGGTCCCATTGCACCAGCGTCTCCTGCACGAGGTCGGTGCCCGTGACACCGAGGTGGATGCGCCCCGACGCCAGTTCGCGCGGTATCTCCCCGGCCGAAAGCAGCACGAGGTCGATGCCCTCGATCCCCTCGACCGCCCCGGCATATTCCCGCTCCGACCCGGTGCGCGACAGGATCAGGCCGCGGTCCGCGAACCAGTCGAAGGTCTTTTCCATCAGCCGCCCCTTGGACGGCACCCCCAGCTTCACGCTCATGCCGCGGTCCTTTCGGTCAGGCGCAAGAGGATGTCGGGCCGGATCACCCCGCCCACCGCCGGAATGCTCGCCCCCTGCCCCAGTTGACGGGTCAACGCATCGTAACGCCCGCCGGTGGCCACGGGCGGCAGGTCAGGCTGCGTCGCGGCGTAAAAGCCGAAGACGAAGCCGTCGTAGTATTCCATCGAAGTGCGCCCGTAAGAGGCTTCGAAATCCAGCGCGTGAATGTCGACACCGCGCTGGTAGAGCGCCTCGCAGCGCAGCGCGAACCGTTCCACCGCATCGTGGATCGCAGGCAGGTCGACGGCGATGTCGCGCAGGTGATCCAGCGCAAAGGCGCAGGTCTCGCGCACCGCCAGCACCGCGTCGATGAGCGCCACCTGCCCCTCGGCCAGCGGCGGCTCCGCGGCATCCTCGCGCAGCGCCGCGATCCGCTCGCCGATTTCCTCCGCGCTGCGCCGGCCGATCATCGGCGCCGCCCCGGCCAGGGGGTCGGCGGCCTCCAGCAAGGCGGCGCGGGTCGCCGGCACCGGGCTGCGCCCGGCAAAGCGGTCGACCAGCTGACGAAACCGCCGCGGCCGCCAGATGTGCCGCATCAGAGCCGCGCGCCGGCGTTCGGAGGTCTTCAGCCCCTGCACCGCCGCGGTAAGAATGCCGATATCGCCCGTCGCCGCGCGCAGACCATGCGGTTTCAGCACCTGCTCGAACAGCGCGAAGACCTCGGCATCCGCCGCTTGCGGGTCGGCGCGGTCGAAGACCTCGAACCCCACCTGCAGGTATTCCGACGCGCGCTCGGGGTGATCCTCCTGGCGCCGGAACACCTCGCCCGCATAGGTATAGCGCGCAGGCTCCGCCCCCTCGGCCATGTGCATCTGCACCACCGGCACGGTGAAATCCGGCCGCAGCATCTGCTCGCCGCGGCTCGGGTCCTGCGTCACGTAGGCGCGCGCGCGGATATCCTCGCCGTAGAGGTCGAGCAGGGTTTCGGCGGGCTGCAGGATGGCGCAGTCCACCGGTTGCGCCCCCGCCGCCTCGAAGCGTGCGCGCAGGCGCGCCGCTTCGGCCCGTATCGTGGCGATCCCGGTCACTGTCCCAGCATCTCGCGCACGCGGGCCACGAGGTCGGCACGCGGCACCTCGACCTGGCTCGGCCGGTCCTTCCATTCCTCGAGCGTCGCGTTCTCGGCGATCTGCGCGCCCAGGACCAGGTCCTTGATCTGGACCTTTCCGGCGTCGAACTCCTCGGCCCCGGCGATCACCGCCACCGGGCTGCCGCGCTTGTCCGCGTACTTGAGCTGGTTGCCGAAGTTCTTCGGATTGCCCAGGTAGACCTCGGCCCGGATACCGGCGCCGCGCAGCTCCGCCACCATCTGCTGGTAGTCGGCCATGCGGGCGCGGTCCATCACGGTGACGACCACCGGCCCCGGCGCCTCGCCACCGACGCGGCCCTTTTCGCGCAGGGCCGCCAGCAGCCGGTCGACCCCGATGCTGACGCCGGTGGCCGGCACTTCCTGCCCGGTGAAGCGCTTGACCAGGTCGTCATAGCGCCCGCCGCCCGCGACCGAGCCGAACTGCCGCTTGCGGCCCTTCTCGTCGAGGATGTCGAAGGTCAGCTCCGCCTCGAACACCGGCCCGGTGTAGTACCCAAGCCCGCGCACCACCGATGGGTCGACGATTATTTGATCGTCTCCATAACCCAGACAGAAGCAGAGGTCGCAGATCTCCATAAGCTCACCGATGCCTTCGTGTCCGACATCGGATTCTCCGATCAATTCTCCGAGCCTTTCGAGCGTCTTCGTATCGGTCTCGCGTCGCGCTGTAACGTAACCAACAGCTAGCTCAATCTGCGCGTCGCTCAGCCCTACCCCGTCAATGTAAGCGCCCGACGCATCGAGCCGCCCCTTGCCCAGCAACTCGCGCACACCCGCCTCGCCGACCTTGTCGAACTTGTCGATGGTGCGCAGCACATCCGCCGCCTGAGCCTCGTCAGAGACACCCATCGCCTCCAGCACCCCGTTCAGCACCTTCCGGTTGTTGACCCGGATCAGGTAATCCCCGCGCGGAATCCCCACCTCTTCCAGCGTGTCCGCCAGCATCGCGCAGATCTCCGCATCCGCCGCCACCGACGCCGCCCCCACGGTGTCCGCATCGCACTGGTAGAACTGCCGGAACCGCCCCGGACCCGGCTTCTCGTTGCGCCAGACCGGCCCCATGGCATAGCGCCGGTAGGGCAGCGGCAGGTCGTTGCGGTGCTGGGCATAGACACGCGCCAGCGGCGCGGTCAGGTCGTAGCGCAGCGCCACCCAGCCCTCGGCATCGTCCTCCCAGGCAAAGACGCCCTCGTTGGGCCGGTCGACATCGGGCAGGAACTTGCCCAGCGCCTCCACCGTCTCCACCGCCGACGACTCCAGCGCGTCGAACCCGTAGCGATGATAGACCGCCGCGATCCGCTCCAGCATCAGCGCGCGGTCGCGCACCTCGGCGCCGAAATAGTCGCGGAACCCCTTGGGCGTCTGAGCCTTGGGGCGGGGCTGTTTCTTGGTCTTGGCCATGGGACGATCCAGCTCTGTGCACATTCGCCGCCCGGATACCCGCTCCCCCTCGCGGGGGCAAGCGTCCCCCCTTCTTCGGTTCACAATAACCCTCAGAGAGCACGAGAGACTGGTCTCTCGTATCGCCCGGCACGGGCGATCCGGCAATTGCGCGCACCGGCCAAAGCGCCTATGTCCCGGGCAGCCCCAAGGAGCCGGAGCCATGACCGACACCACAGCCCTGACCGAACACCTGGCCCACCTCACCCGGATGCTGGACGACCTGTCGGACGTGGTGGCGCGGCAGGACCGTGAAATCGAGCGGCTGAAGACCCGCGTCGAAATGCTGAGCCAGCGCGAGGCGCAGCGCGAGGCCGATGCGACCGGGGCGGTGGTGCTGGGCGACGAACGCCCGCCGCATTACTGATCCGCACCCGCCGGATCAGAATTCCTCGACCGCGAGGATCCCGCCCAGCGACTTGATCGCGCCCTTGATCTCGGGCGTCACCGGGAACTGCTGGCCCAGGTCCATGTCGACCTCGCCCGGCAGCCCCGCATCCGACAGGCAAAGGTGCACCGGGCCGCGCGCGGCCTTCGGCAACTGTTCCGCCGCACGGCCCAGCACGGAGGCGATGTGCGGAAGCGCGTCGGGCGTCTCGACGAAGATGCGCAGGCCCAGCGCCGCCGCCCCCGCCACAGCCGCGTCCACGGGCGCCACCGACCGGCCCAGCAGCTTGAGCTGGTCGCTCTCCATCGTCGCCTCGACCGTGACGACCACCTTGGCGCCGGTCTCCAGGTGCTCGCGGCTCTTCTCCAGCGTTTCGGAAAAGAGCGTCACCTCGTAGGCACCCGTGGTATCGGAGAGCTGCGCGAAAGCGAACCGGTTGCCGCGCGCCGACTTGCGCTCCTGCCGGCCGGCGACGACGCCCGCCAGCTTGGCGATGCAGGGGCCGCGCTCGGCCTTGGCCATGACCTCGTCCAGCGTCATCACCCCATTGCGCTTGAGCGGCGCCATGTAATCGTCAAGCGGATGGCCCGAGAGGTAGAATCCGATGGCCTTGAACTCCTCGGACAGGCGTTCGGCGGGCAGCCAGTCGCTGACCGGCGACAGGCGCGGTTCCGGCAGGTCGTCGCCGGCCTCGCCGAAAAGCGACACCTGCGCCGATCCCTTCTGCTCGAAGATCGCGGCGGAATAGTTCACCAGCGCGTCGAGGCTGTCGAAGACCCGGCGGCGGTTGGGATCGAGCTGGTCGAAGGCGCCGGCCCGCGCCAGCATCTCCAGCGGCCTCTTGCCGACGCGTTTGAGGTCCACGCGCCGCGCGAAATCGAACAGCGTCGCGAACGGCCGCTCCGCGCCCGCGCCCGGCGAAGACGCCCGCCCGGGCGGATGAGCCCCTTCGCGCCGCCCCTCGACCACCAGCCGCATCGCGTCGAGGCCGACGTTCTTCAGCGCCCCGAGACCGTAGACCAACGCCCCGTCCTGTACGTCGAAGGCCGGCTGGCTGCGGTTCACGCAAGGCGGCACCCAAGGCAGGCCCAGCCCCTTCTTCACCTCTTCGAAATAGATCGCCAGCTTGTCGGTCAGGTGGATATCGCAGTTCATCACCCCGGCCATGAACTCCACCGGGTGATTGGCCTTGAGCCAGGCGGTCTGGTAACTCACCACCGCATAGGCCGCGGCATGCGACTTGTTGAAGCCGTAGTTGGCGAATTTCTCCAGCAGGTCGAAGACTTCGCGCGCCTTCTTGGGATCGACGCCGTTCTTCTTGGCGCCGTCCTCGAACTTCGGCCGCTCGGCGTCCATTGCCTCCTTGATCTTCTTGCCCATGGCGCGGCGCAACAGGTCGGCGCCGCCGAGGCTGTAGCCCGCCATCTCCTGCGCAATCTGCATCACCTGTTCCTGGTAGACGATGATGCCCTGCGTTTCCTCGAGGATATGGTCGATCAGCGGATGCACGGATTCCCGCTCGCGCAGCCCGTTCTTGACCTCGCAATAGGTCGGAATGTTCTCCATAGGGCCGGGGCGATACAGCGCCACCAGCGCCACGATATCCTCGATGCAGGTGGGCTTCATGCGCTTCAGCGCATCCATCATGCCCGAGCTTTCCACCTGGAACACCGCCACGGTCTTGGCCGCGGCATAGAGTTTGTAGGATGCCTCGTCGTCCAGCGGGATCGCACCGATGTCGTCCACCGCCACGTCGGGCGGCTGGTAAAGCTCCGTCCCGTCGGCGGCGATGTGCAGGTGCCGGCCGGATTTCTTGATGAGATCGACGGCGTTCTGGATCACCGTCAGGGTCTTGAGGCCCAGGAAGTCGAACTTCACCAGCCCCGCCTGTTCGACCCATTTCATGTTGAACTGCGTCGCGGGCATGTCGGATCGCGGGTCCTGGTAGAGCGGCACCAGCGCATCCAGCGGCCGGTCGCCGATCACCACGCCCGCCGCGTGGGTCGAGGCGTTGCGCAGCAGCCCCTCGACCTGCTGTCCGTAGGTCAGAAGCCGGTCCACCACCTCTTCGGCGCGAGCCTCTTCGCGCAGGCGCGGCTCGTCGGCCAGCGCCTTTTCGATGCTGACGGGTTTGACGCCCTCGACCGGGATCATCTTCGACAGCCGGTCGACCTGCCCGTAGGGCATCTGCAGCACCCGCCCGATGTCGCGCACCGCGGCCTTGGACAAAAGCGCGCCGAAGGTGATGATCTGGCCGACCTTGTCCTTGCCGTACTTGTCCTGCACGTAACGGATCACCTCTTCGCGGCGGTCCATGCAGAAGTCGATGTCGAAGTCGGGCATCGAAACCCGTTCGGGGTTCAGGAACCGTTCGAAGAGCAGCGAATAGCGCAAGGGATCGAGGTCGGTGATGGTGAGCGCATAGGCCACGAGGCTGCCCGCGCCCGACCCCCGCCCCGGCCCGACCGGAATGTCGTGATCCTTGGCCCATTTGATGAAATCGGCCACGATCAGGAAATAGCCCGGAAAGCCCATGCCCTCGATGATCCCGAGCTCGAATTCGAGCCGTTTCTCGTACTCCTCGACCGGGGCCGCGTGCGGGATCACCCGCAACCGTTCGGCCAGCCCTTCCTTGGCCTGTCGGCGCAGTTCGTCGACCTCGTCATCGGCGAATTTCGGCAGGATCGGGTCGCGGCGGTAGGCCATGAAGGCGCATCGACGGGCAATCTCGACGGTGTTCTCCACCGCCTCGGGCAGGTCGGCAAAGAGTGTCACCATCTCCTGCTGGGACTTGAAGTAATGCTGCGGGGTCAGCCGCCGCCGTTCGCCCTGCTGGTCCACGTAAGCGCCCTCGGCGATGCAGATCAGCGCGTCATGCGCCTCGTACATCTTGGCCTGCGGGAAATAGACGTCGTTGGTGGCCACGAGCGGGATGTCCATGGCATAGGCCATCTCGACGAACCCGCGCTCGGTCGCGCGCTCGGCCTCCGGCAGGCCGCTCTCGCCCGGATGGCGCTGCAACTCGATATAAAGCCGATCGCCGAACGCCCCGTGCAGCCGCACCATCAGCGCCTCGGCCGCGCCCCGCTGGCCCTGCCGCAAAAGCCGCCCGACCGGCCCGTCCGGCCCGCCGCTGAGGCAGATCAGCCCCTCTGCGTGCCGCTCCAGCTCTTCCAGCGTCACATGGGCGAGTTCCCCGTCGCCGCGCAGATAGAGGCACGAGTTGAGCTTCATCAGGTTCTCGTAACCGGCCTCGTTCTGCGCCAGCAGCACCAGCGCCGCCGGATCGCGCGGCCGTTCGCCCTGGGCCGGTTCGACGTACCGCAGGTCGACCTGGCAGCCGATGATCGGCTGGATGCCCTCGCCCGCCGCCGTCACGGAGAATTCCAGCGCCGCAAAGAGGTTGTTGGTGTCGGTCACCGCCACCGCAGGCATGCCCGCCGCCGCACAGAGGCCCGGCAGCTTCTTGAGGCGCAAAGCGCCCTCCAGCAGCGAATATTCGGTGTGAGTGCGCAGGTGAATGAATCGGGGGGTGTCGGTCATGATGCCACACTATGTTGCGGCGCCGGGCCTGAGAAGGCCCAAATCCACTTTCAAAAACCTAGCCATCGAGCTATCTTTTTGATTGACGCGACGTCGCATTCAGCGATACTTAGCCAAATGGATACCCAACTCGACACCTTCTTTGCCGCCCTCTCCGATCCGACCCGTCGGGCGGTGATCGAACGGCTCACGCAGGGTCCGGCGCCAGTGTCCGAACTTCACGCGCCGCACGACATGGCACTGCCGAGTTTCCTCAAGCACCTGCGGCGCCTCGAAACGGCCGGCCTGATCCGCAGCGAGAAAACCGGCCGCGTGCGCAGCGTGCGTCTGGCGCCGGAACCGCTGCGTCAGGCAGAGGACTGGCTCAATCGACAACGCAAGCTCTGGGAAGGCCGGACCGACCGGCTCCAGGCCCTGGCGGAAGCCCTGGAAAGGAAACCATCGTGACTGATTTCGACCCGACCCTCGATTTGCGGCTCGAGCGCATGATCGCCGCCAGACCCGAAACGCTCTGGCGCTGCTGGACCGACCCCGAATTGATCAAGCAGTGGTTCTGCCCGGTGCCCTGGCGCGTCTGGCACGCCGAGGTCGACGCGCGCCCCGGGGGCATCTTCCTGACCGCGATGGAAGGCCCCGACGGCGAACGCCACGACGGGGAACCCGGCTGCGTACTGGCGGCGGAACCGGGGCGGCTGTTTTCCTTCACCGACAGCCTTTCGCCGGGGTATCGCCCGCGCGGCTCCGGCTTCATGACCGGCATCATCAGTTTTACCGCCGATGGCGACGGCACGCGCTACCTGGCGCAGGTGCTGCACGGCACCGCAGAAGACCGGCAGAAACATCTCGAAATGGGGTTCGAAGAGGGCTGGGGCATCGCCGCGGACCAGCTGGCGGCACTCGCGGCAACGCTCTGACGCCTGCGCAGCGGGCAGCGCCCTGCAGCGTTCTCGACGCTCCGAAGAAATCGCTTGCAATACCGCGCGGCCCGCGCCTAGCCTGACCGAAAGACCGGCCCGCGCACCTTCTACGCCGCATCGAGGGCGCGCAAGATCGGGTCTTCTGGTAAGGCGGCGGGTTTTCACCATGGATATCACCTTTCTTCTGAACGGAGAGAGTGTGTCGCTCACGGGGGTCGCCCCGACGGTCACGCTGCTCGACTGGCTGCGCGAAGAGCGCAGCCTCACCGGCACCAAGGAGGGCTGCAACGAAGGCGATTGCGGCGCCTGCACGGTGATGGTCACCGGGCCGGGCGGCATGGCACGGCCGCTCAACGCCTGCATCCTGCTGATGCCGCAACTCGACGGCCGCGCGGTGCGTACGGTCGAAGGCATTGCCGCACCCGACGGCACGCTGCACCCGGTGCAAGAGGCGATGATCGACTGTCACGGATCGCAATGCGGCTTCTGCACGCCGGGGTTCATCGTCTCGATGGCCACGGCACATCTGAACGGAGACACCGCTCATGACGACGCGCTGGCGGGCAACCTCTGCCGGTGCACCGGCTACGCGCCCATCGTCCGCGCCGCCGAGGCTGCGGCGGAGAGCCCCGCGCCCACGCATCTGCGCGACGACATCTCGGCACTGGCCGCCACCGGCGACAGCCCCGTCAGCGCCGATGCGCTGGCCGAAGCCTATGCCGCCAATCCCGACGCCACGCTGATCGCGGGCGCGACCGACGTCGGCCTATGGGTCACCAAGGGATTGCGCGACCTGCCCGCGCCGATCTTCCTCAACCGTTGCGCCGATCTGGCGCAGATCGAGGTGAGCGATGACACGATTTGCATCGGCGCCATGGTGACAATGGACCGGGTGCGGGAGCTGATGCAGGAGCATCATCCGGGCTACGCCGAGATGATCCGCCGCTATGGCTCGGCCCAGGTGCGCGCCGCCGCCACCATCGGCGGCAACATCGCCAACGGCTCGCCGATCGGCGACAATCCTCCGGCGCTCATCGCACTCGGCGCCACGCTGCACCTGCGCTTCCGCGAGACCCGCCGCGAAATGCCGCTCGAGGACTTCTTCCTCGCCTATGGCAAGCAGGACCGCCATCCCGGCGAATTCGTCGAGGCGGTCAGCATTCCGCGCCAGCCCGACCGCCTGCGCGTCTACAAGCTGTCGAAACGCTTCGACCAGGATATCTCGGCGGTGTGCGGGGCGTTCAACATCCGCACCGAAGACGACCGCGTGACCGAGGCGCGCATCGCCTTTGGCGGCATGGCCGCCACCCCGAAACGCGCCTTGTCGGTTGAAAAGGCACTAACCGGCAAGCCCTGGAGCGACGACACGCTCGCCGCTGCCTGGGACGCCTGGGAGGACGACTTCCAGCCCCTTTCGGACATGCGCGCCTCGGCCCGCTACCGGCTGACGGCAGCGCGCAACATGCTCAGCCGCTGCCTGCTGGACGATCTCGGCGCCGCCACCTCGGTGCTGGAGGTGATGCCATGACCGTCGCCAAACCTCTGCCCCACGACGCCGCCCGACTGCACGTCACCGGACAGGCGCGCTACGTCGACGATATCCCCACCCCCGCGAACACGCTGCACCTGGCCTTCGGCCTCGCCACCATCGCGGCGGGCCGGATCACCGGCATCGACCTCGCGCCCGTGCGCGCCGCCCCGGGTGTCGTCGCGGTGCTCGAAGCTGCCGACCTGCCCCATGCCAACGACGTATCGCCCTCGGCCCATGACGAACCGCTGCTCTCGGGCAACACGATCCACTACCACGGCCAGCCGGTGTTCCTGGTGGTCGCGCGGTCCCACCTCACCGCCCGCCGCGCGGCACGGCTGGCCGAGATCCGCTACCAGGAACGCGACGCGATCCTGAGCATCGAGGATGCGCTCGCCGCCGACAGCCGGTTCGAGGACGGCCCGCGGATCTGGACCAAGGGCGACGTGGACGAGGCGCTGGACGACGCCCCGCACATCGTCGAGGGCAGCCTCGAGATGGGCGGGCAGGAGCATTTCTACCTCGAAGGCCAGGCCGCACTCGCCCTCCCGCAGGAAGGCGGCGACATGGTCGTGCACAGCTCGACCCAGCACCCGACCGAGATCCAGCACAAGGTCGCCGACGCGCTTGGCCTGCCGATGCATGGCGTCCGGGTCGAAACCCGGCGCATGGGCGGCGGCTTCGGCGGCAAGGAAAGCCAGGGCAACGCGCTGGCCGTGGCCTGCGCGGTGGCAGCGAACATGACCGGCCAGCCCTGCAAGATGCGCTACGACCGCGACGACGACATGGTCATCACCGGCAAGCGCCACGATTTCCGCATCGAGTACCGCGCCGGCTTCGACGATCACGGGCGGCTCTCGGGCGTCGAATTCGTGCAATACGCCCGCTGCGGCTGGGCGCAGGACCTGTCGCTGCCGGTGGCCGACCGCGCCATGCTGCATGCCGACAACGCCTATCACCTGCCGCATGCGCGGATCGAAAGCCACCGCCTGCGCACCAACACCGCCAGTGCCACCGCCTTCCGCGGCTTCGGCGGACCGCAGGGGATGCTGGGCATCGAACGGGTGATGGACCACGTCGCGCATACGCTGGGCCGCGACCCGCTCGAAGTGCGGCGGATCAACTACTACACCCCGCGCAAGGGCGCCCCCGCCCCGGCGCCGGCACCGGCCCCCGCTGCCGACGGCCCCGCCCGGAGCGACGCCGGCGACACCGACCTCGCCAGCCGCGGCGCCGCCGGCTCAGTGCCGCCTGCCCCGGCCCCGGTGCAGCCGGACGAGGCGCAGACCACCCCCTACGGCCAGCCGGTCACCGATTTCATCCTGCACGAATTGACCGACCGTCTGACCGCGTCCTGCGACTATGCCGCCCGCCGCGCCGCCGTCGCCGACTGGAACGACGCAAATCCGGTGCTGAAGAAGGGGATCGCCCTCACCCCGGTGAAATTCGGCATCTCCTTCACACTCACGCACCTCAACCAGGCGGGCGCGCTGGTGCATGTCTACCAGGACGGCTCGGTGCAGATGAACCACGGCGGCACGGAGATGGGCCAGGGCCTGTTCCAGAAGGTCGCCCAGGTCGCCGCCGCGCGCTTCGGCATCGACACCGGCGCGGTCAGGATCACCGCCACCGACACCGGCAAGGTGCCCAACACCTCGGCGACCGCCGCCTCGTCGGGGTCGGACCTCAACGGCATGGCCGTGCAGGCCGCCTGCGACACGATCCGCGACCGCATGGCCGCGCATCTCGCCAAGGTACACCAGGACGACCCCTCGGACGTGCGCTTTGCCGACGGGCTCGTGCATGTGGGTGGAAACCGCATTCCCTTCGCCGAGGCGGCGCAAATCTGCTACCAGGCGCGCATCAGCCTCTCGGCCACCGGATATTACCGGACGCCGAAGCTGCAATGGGACCGGATCCGCGGTTTGGGCCGGCCGTTCTTCTACTTCGCCTATGGCGCGGCCTGTTCCGAGGTGGTGGTGGACACCCTCACCGGCGAATACCGCATCCTGCGCACCGATATCCTGCACGACTGCGGCGCCTCGCTGAACCCGGCGATAGACCGCGGCCAGATCGAGGGCGGTTTCGTGCAGGGCGCGGGCTGGCTGACAACCGAGGAACTGGTCTGGGATTCCGAAGGCCGCCTGCGCACCCACGCGCCCTCGACCTACAAGATCCCCGCCTGTTCCGACCGGCCGCCGGTCTTCAACGTGGCGCTCTGGGACGGGCGCAACACCGAAGACACGGTCTACCGCTCCAAGGCGGTGGGCGAGCCGCCGTTCATGCTCGGCATCTCGGTCCTGATGGCGCTGTCGGACGCGGTGGCCGCCTGCGGTATTGCCTACCCGGCGCTCGACGCGCCTGCCACACCCGAACGGGTGCTGCGCGCCATCCGCCGGATGCAGAACGATGACTGAAAAACCTCCCCATCTCGCGCATCGGCCCGCAGGTGACGCGCAACCCCGGGCTTCATCTTGCCAAAAAACCTCCCGCCGGAGGCCCCCGCCCGCAACGGGCGACGCGCCGGGGCAGCGCGCATGAGCTTCGACCTCGCCCAGCTTCGCGCCGCCGTCGCGGCGCACGGCACCGTCGCCCGCGTCGTGGTCGCCGCCACCGCCGGCTCGGCCCCGCGCGAGGTTGGGGCGGCGATGCTGGTCTGGGACGGCGGACAGTCCGGCACCATCGGCGGCGGCGCGCTGGAATTCGCCGCGGCGAAGGCGGCGCTGTCCACCACCGGCCTCACGCGTCACCCGCTGGGCCCGGCGCTCGGCCAGTGCTGCGGCGGGGCCGTGACCCTGCTCACCGAACACTGGACCGCCGAAGCCATCGCAAACCTCGACGGGCGGGCCGTGATTGCCCGCGGTCCCGGCCCGCAACCCTTGGCGGTGGCCCGCCTCCTCGACCGCGCCCGCGCCCGCGGCGAACGGCCGTCACCGCAGCTGGTGCAGGGCTGGATGGTCGAACCGGTCTCGACCCCCGCGATCCCCGTCTGGATCTGGGGCGCGGGTCACGTGGGCCGCGCGCTCGTCTCGGTGCTGGCCCCCCTGCCGGACCTTGCGATCACCTGGATCGACACCGCGCCCGAGCGCTTTCCGCCCGACGTCTCCGACACCGTCACCGTTCTGCCCGCAACCGATCCCGCCCTGCTGGTGCCGCGCGCGCCCCGCGCCGCGCACCACCTGGTGCTGACTTACAGCCATGCGCTGGATTTCGCGCTCTGCCACGCGCTTTTGCAGCACGATTTCGCCTCTGCCGGGGTAATCGGGTCGGACACCAAGTGGGCGCGTTTTTGCAGCCGGTTGCGCAACTTGGGCCATGCGGATGCCCAGATCGCGCGCATCTGCTGCCCGATTGGGCAGAAACACCTTGGAAAGCACCCCCAAGCCCTTGCCCTCGGCGTCGCCGCGCGGCTACTCAATGACCTGCACGACAAGGACAGCGACCGGTGGCCGACCCACTCCTCCGTCTCAGGGGCCTGACCAAGGCCTATCCCGGCGTCATCGCCAATGACGATGTGTCCTTCGACATCGGCACCGGCGAGATTCACGCGCTGCTGGGCGAAAACGGCGCGGGCAAATCGACGCTGGTCAAGATGATCTACGGCCTGGTGGCGCCCGACCGGGGCGAGATGCGGATGAACGGCGCCCCCTTCGCCCCGCCCCGGCCCAGCGCCGCGCGCAGCGCCGGCGTCGCCATGGTGTTCCAGCATTTCTCGCTCTTCGACGCGCTCGACGTGGCCGAGAACGTGGCCCTGGGCATGGAAGACCCGCCCAAGCCCCGCGACCTCGCGCGCCAGATCCGCGAGGTGTCCGAGAATTACGGCCTGCCGCTCGATCCCTCGCGGCTCGTGGGCACGCTGTCGGCGGGCGAACGGCAACGGGTCGAGATCATCCGCTGCCTGCTGCAGGACCCGCGCCTGCTGATCATGGACGAACCGACCTCGGTGCTGACCCCGCAGGAGGTCGAGATCCTGTTCGAGACCCTGCGCAAGCTGAAATCCGAAGGCACCTCGATCCTCTATATTTCGCACAAGCTCGAGGAAATCCGCAGCCTCTGCGACACCGCGACGATCCTGCGGCTGGGCAAGAAGGTCGACACCTGCACGCCGGCCGAAAAATCCGCGCGCGAACTGGCCGAGATGATGGTCGGCGCCAGCTTTGCCACACCCGAGGCCCGCGCCCACGACCCCGGCGCGGTGATCCTGAGCGTCAGCAACCTGTCGCTGCCCGCGCCGGGCGCCTTCGGCACGCCCCTGCGCGACATCACCTTCGAGCTGCGCGCAGGCGAGGTGCTCGGGCTGGGCGGCGTCGCGGGCAACGGCCAGGACGAATTGCTGGCGGCGCTCTCGGGCGAGCGGCTGGCCCCGGCGGGCACGATCCGGCTTGACGGACAGGATATCAGCCGCGCCAATCCGGTGGCGCGCCGCGATGCCGGGCTGCTCTCGGCGCCCGAGGAACGTCTGGGCCACGCCGCGGCCCCCAACATGAGCCTGATCGAGAACGGCGTGCTGACCGCGGCGCGGCGCGAGGGCCTGGTGTCGAACGGCCTGATCAGCTGGCCCAAGGCCCGCGCCTTCGCCGAGAAGGTGATCGCGCAGTTCGACGTGCGCACCCCCGGTCCCGGCACCGCCGCCCGGGCGCTTTCGGGCGGGAATCTGCAGAAATTCGTCATCGGCCGCGAGATCCTGCAGCGGCCCCGGGTGCTGGTGGTGAACCAGCCCACCTGGGGTGTCGATGCCGCCGCCGCCGCCGCGATCCGCCAGGCGTTGCTGGACCTCGCCGCCGAGGGCGCGGCGATCCTCTGCATCAGCCAGGACCTGGACGAGCTCATGCAGATCTCCGACCGCTTCGGCGCGCTGAACGAAGGCCGGCTGTCGACCATCCACCCCGTCGCCGGCCTCAGCATCGAGAAGATCGGCCTGATGATGGGCGGCGCCCATGACATGGAGGTGGCGCATGTGGCGGAATGACCCGACACCCCGCGTGCGCGCGTTTTCGGAAAACGCGCGGCAAGACTTTTTCCAAAAGTCTTGCCCCCGGCCCCGGAGGCCGCGCCCATGATCCGCCTCGAGAAACGCCCGCAGCCCTCGCAGCTCTGGACGGTGCTGACGCCGGTGCTTGCCGTGCTGCTGACGATGCTCGTAGGGGGGATCATGTTCGCCTTCCTCGGCACGGACCCGCTGGAGGCGATCCGCACGATCTTCTGGGATCCGCTCTTCAACCCGCAATTCGCGGGCTTCACCCGGCCGCAGCTGCTGGTCAAGGCCGGGCCGCTGATCCTCATCGCCATCGGTCTGTCGATCGGCTTCCGGGCCGGCATCTGGAACATCGGCGCCGAGGGGCAATACATCATGGGCGCCATCTGCGGCGCCGGCGCTGGGCTGGCATTCTACCCCGCCGACAGCGTGCTGATCTTCCCGCTTATGATCCTCTGCGGCGCGCTCGGCGGCTTTGCCTGGGCGATGATCCCGGCGCTGCTGAAGGTGCGTTTCGGCACCAACGAGATCCTCGTGTCGCTGATGCTGGTCTACGTGGCCGAGAACCTGCTGGCCTCGGTCGCCTCGAACCTGCTTCGGAACCCGGAAGGCATGGGCTTTCCCGGCAGCCGCAATTTCAAGCAATGGCCCGCCGCCCATAATGCCGAATTGATCTCCGGCACCGGCATGCACTGGGGCGTGGCCTTTGCCTTCATCGCGGTGATCCTCGCCTACGTGCTGATGTCGCGGCACATCCAGGGCTTCAACATCCGCCTCACCGGCGAGGCGCCGCGCGCCGCGCGCTTTGCGGGCGTCAACCCCGCGCGGATCGTGATCCTCTGCCTCGGCATCTCGGGCGCGCTGGCGGGCATGGCGGGGCTTTTCGAGGTCACCGGCCCCGCCGGCCAGATCAGCATCGACTTCAACTCGGGCTACGGCTTCACCGCGATCATCGTCGCCTTCCTCGGCCGCCTGCATCCGGTGGGCATCCTGCTGGCGGGCCTGCTGATGGCGCTGACCTACATCGGCGGCGAACTGGCGCAGCTGATGCTGGGCGTGCCGGGGGCCGCGATCCAGCTTTTCCAGGGCATGCTGCTGTTCTTCCTGCTGGCCACCGACGTCTTCACCAACTTCCGCCTGTCCCTCGGCCGGAAGGAACCCGCATGACCCCCCGTTCTCCGGTTTCCAAATACCTCGGGGGAGTCGCCGCAGGCGACGGGGGCAGCGCCCCCTCCCACGCCCGCCACGGAGCACGCGCATGGATCTAGGCTCGATCAATCCGATCCTCCTCGTGGCCTCGATCATGGTTTCGGCCACGCCGATCCTGCTTGCCGCCATCGGCGAAATGGTGGTGGAGAAATCCGGCGTTCTGAACCTCGGCGTCGAGGGGATGATGATCACCGGCGCGGTGGTGGGCTTTGCCGTCGCGGTGAACACCGGCTCGCCTGTCCTTGGCTTTGCCGCCGCGGCGCTGGCCTCGGCGGTGCTGTCGCTCAGTTTCGGGGTACTCACGCAGGTGTTCCTGTCGAACCAGGTGGCGACGGGGCTGGGCCTCACGCTGGTGGGGCTGGGGCTGTCGGCGCTGATCGGCAAACCCTACGAGGGGATGAAAAGTCCGACCCTGCCCAAGCTCGACATCCCGCTGCTGGGCGACCTGCCGGTGCTGGGGCGGATGCTCTTTTCCCATGACATCATGGTCTACCTGAGCCTCGCTTTGGTCGCCGCGGTCTGGGCCTTCCTCAAGTTCACCCGCGCCGGACTGATCCTGCGCGCGGTGGGCGAAAGCCATGACGCCGCCCATGCGCTCGGCTACAAGGTCGTGCGCATCCGGCTCATGGCGATCTTCTTCGGTGGCGCCTGCGCGGGGCTGGGCGGGGCCTATCTGAGCCTCGTGCGCGTGCCGCAATGGACGGAAGGCATGACTGCCGGCGCGGGCTGGATCGCGCTCGCCATCGTGGTCTTCGCCTCCTGGCGCGCGGGCCGGGTGCTGATCGGTGCCTATCTATTCGGCGGCGTCACCGTGCTGCAACTGAACCTGCAGGCCGCGGGCGCCCGTGTCCCGGTCGAGCTCTTGTCCACCTCGCCCTATCTGATAACCATTCTCGTGCTCGTTCTCATCTCGGCCCGGGGGATCCATGGCGCACCCGCCTGCCTTGGCCGTCCGTTCCACGCCTCATCCTGAGGCCAAGCAAAACCGACCACTTCAGGGAGTTACCATGAACCGCAGAACCCTTTTCACCAGCGTCGCCGCCGCGACACTCGCCGCCACCGCCGCCTTTGCCCAGACCGACGGTGAGCCGGTCAAGGCCGGCTTCATCTACGTCGGCCCGATCGGCGACGGCGGCTGGACCTACGAGCACAACAAGGCCCGCCTCGCCGTCGAGGAAGAATTCGGCGATGCCGTCGAGACCGTCTACCAGGAAAGCGTGCCCGAGGGTGCCGATGCCGAACGCGCGATCACCCAGATGGCGCTGTCGGGCGCCGACATCATCTTCACCACCTCCTTCGGCTACATGGACCCGACCATCGCTGTGGCGGAAAAGTTTCCGGACGTGAAGTTCGAACACGCCACCGGCTACAAGCGCGCCGACAACGTCAGCACCTATTCCGCGCGCTTCTACGAAGGCCGCGCCATCCAGGGCCACATCGCGGGCAGCATGACCGAGACCAACAAGATCGGCTACATTGCCTCCTTCCCGATCCCCGAGGTCATCCGCGGCATCAACTCTGCCTACCTGCACGCCAAGAAGGTCAACCCGGACGTCGAATTCTCGGTGGTCTGGGCCTACACTTGGTTCGATCCGGCGAAAGAGGCCGACGCCGCCCGCGCGCTGATCGAGAATGGCAACGATGTGATCCTGCAGCACACCGATTCCACCGCACCGCAGGCCGCGGCACAGGAAGCCGGCAACGTCATCACCTTCGGCCAGGCGTCGGACATGGCGGAATATGCCCCGATGCCGCGCGTGAGCTCGATCATCGACGACTGGGCGCCCTATTACATCGACCGCGTCAAGGCGGTGATGGACGGCACCTGGGAATCGACCGACACCTGGGACGGCATCGGCCCGGGCATGGTCGGCATCGGCGAGATCACCGACGCGGTGCCCGCAGAGGTCAAGGAAGAAGCGCTGGCGCTGAAGGAGTCCATCGCCTCGGGCGACTACCATCCCTTCACCGGCCCGATCAACAGGCAGGACGGCAGCGTCTGGCTGGCCGAGGGCGAAACCGCGTCGGACGGCGACCTGCTGGGCATGGATTTCTACGTCGAAGGCCTGACCGGCGAGATCCCGAACTGATCGCAGCCGGATCGGCCGCCCTGACGCGGCATCGGAAAACTCCGCCCTCGCAGGTCGCTGCGGGGGCGGTTTCGTTTCGCAAAGCCGTGTCGTGTCGGTACACCGGGACACCCGGGCGGCGGCGTGGGATCCGGTGCCTTGCCCGTGCTCACAAGGATAGCCGTATGCAAACCGCGACGAGTGCCCCGCTTTGGCCGTTCTGATCGCCATCTTCCCGTTCCCAAGCGTCCGCGCAGCGCGTAAGCTGCGGCCATGACCCCGGAACTGACCACACATGACGGCACGGCCGTCGCGCCCTTCGCCTTCGGCACGATGCAGTTCGGCGGCCGCGCCGATGCCGGTGACAGCCGCGCGATGTTCGAGGCCTGCCGTGCCGCGGGCATCGCGCATTTCGACACCGCGCATGTCTACACCGACGGCTCGTCCGAAACCCTGCTGGGGGAATTCGCCCGGCCCGAGCGTGATGCGCTCTTTATCGCCACCAAGGCAGGGTACAAGGGCGGCGCGTCGCGCGACAACATCCTCAAGACCTTCGACGAAAGCCGCTGGCGGCTCGGCATGGATTCGGTCGATCTGCTCTACATGCACCGCTGGGACGACGACACGCCGCTGGCCGAGACCTTCGAGACGCTGGCCGATCTGCAGCAACGCCGCCTGATCCGGCATATCGGCGTGTCGAACTACGCCGCCTGGCAGGTGATGAAGGCGCAGGCGGTGGCGGCGGAGATGGGCACCCGGATCGACGTGATCCAGCCCATGTACAATCTCGTGAAACGCCAGGCCGAGGTCGAAATCCTGCCGATGTGCGCCTCGGAAGGCATCCTGCCGGTGCCCTATTCGCCCCTGGGCGGCGGGCTTCTGACCGGGAAGTACGCCTCGGGCGCCAATGGCGGGCGTTTGACCGAAGATGAAAGATACGCCGCACGCTACGGTCTGCCCTACATGCAGGACGCCGCGGACGGGCTGGTGGCGCTGGCGCAGGAGCTGGGCACCGATCCAGCGACCCTGGCGGTGGCCTGGGTCGCGCATCACGCCGCCCGCCCGGTACCGATCCTGTCGGCGCGCAATGCCGCGCAGCTGGCGCCGTCGCTCGCAGGAATGGACTATGCGCTGGACGACGATCTTTACGCCCGGCTCTGCGCGCTCAGTCCGACGCCTCCACCAGCGACGGACCGGCTGGAAGAGGCCTGAAGCCGTCTACCAGCGCCAGTCGACCACCTCGGCCTGCGGCGCACGTTCGGTGCGAAAGCCGTTCGCGGGGTGGTTCGGGTCCGGATGGCCGAAGGCGATGCCGCAGAGCACGTCGCGATCCGCCGCCACATCGAACCAGTCGCGCAGCAGCGGCGAGAACCCCGCGACCGAGGCCATGGCGATGCCGCCCAGGCCCCGCGCGGTCAGCCCCAGCAGCACCGCCGTGACGAAGGCGCCGCAATCCAGCACACCGTAGGGGCCCAGTGCCTTGGGCGTCTTCACCAGCATCATGTGCGGTGCGCCGAACAGCCGGAAATTCTCGGCGCTCTGGCGGGCCGATCCGGCGCGGTCGCCCTTTTCGACCCCCACTGCGCCGTAAAGCTGCCAGCCGCAGGTGCGGCGGCGGTCGCGGTAAATGCCCTCGTACGCGGTGGGAAAGGTCACGTCGCTGCCGGTGTGCGCGCCCGACTGCGCCGCTTCGGTGAGCGCCGCGCGCAGGCGGTCGGTTTCTTCGGTGCCGCAGACGGTGACCTGCCAGGGCTGGGAATTGCACCACGACGGCACGGCTTGCGCATCGCGCAGGACCGCGGCGATCACCTCTTGCGGGACCGGGTCGGGCAGGTAGCCCCGGCAGGAGTACCGCGCGACAAGCAGCGCGCCGAAATCGTCAGCCGTCATGTCCATCCGCCTGTTTTCAACTCCTCGAGAATTGCGGCCGTATCCGCCCCGCGGGCGGGCGCTGCGGAGGTAGGTCGGGGCGCCTGACCGTCGAAGCGCGGCGCCGGTGCGGGCGCGCCGTCCTGCCAGATCCGGCGTGCCGCGACATGCGGATCGGCCTGCGCCTCGGCCGGGGACAGCACCGGGGCGACGCAGGCATCCGTGCCCTCGAAAAGCGTCTCCCACGCGGCCCGCGGCTTGCTTGCAAAAAGCGCCTCCATCCGCGCGGTCTGCGTCGGCCACTGTCCTGCGTCGAACTGCGCCGCGAAGGCCGGGTCGTCGTCCAGGCCCAGCCGGTCGAGGAAGAGGGCGTAGAACTTCGGCTCCAGGCACTGCACGGCGATATGTCCGCCACAGGCACAGGCGTAGCACCGCGACCAATGCGGCCCGTCGAGCAGCGATTGCCCGCGCGCCGTCTGCGAAAACTGCCCCTGCATCGACACCAAGAGCGCCATGAGATGCGAGGCCCCGTCGACGATGGCGGCGTCCACCACCGTGCCCTGCCCCGTCTCCTTCGCGCGCAAGAGCCCCGCCAGCATACCCACCGCCAGGTACATGGCTCCGGCGCCCAGGTCGCCCAGCAGCGTCGGCGGTACGCCCGGCACCTGCCCCGGCAGACCGGCGTAGAAAAGCGCGCCCGACAGACCGAGGTAATTCAGGTCATGCCCTGCCTGATGGGCGCGCGGGCCGGTCTGGCCCCAGCCGGTCATGCGTCCGTAGACCAACGCTGGGTTCAGCGCGTAGGCGGCCTCCGGGCCAAGCCCCAGCCGCTCCATCACGCCGGGGCGCAGGCCTTCGGTCAGGCCCTGCGCCGAACGGATCAGCGCCTGCGCGATGGCAAGGTCGCCCGGGTCCTTGAGGTCGAGCGCGATGGAGCGCTTGCCGCGGTCCAGCAGGTTCGGCTCGGGCTTGTCCGGGGTCCGAGCGGCACCGGAGCGGTGCACCACGATGACCTCGGCCCCCAAGTCCGCCAGTAGCATGCCGGCGAAGGGCGCGGGCCCCAGCGCCTCGAATTCGATGATGCGGATGCCCTGCAGCATGTGGTTGCCTCCCTGCGGCCACTGAAGCGGATCGGGGCGGAGAAGGAAAGCGGTTTGGCAGGCGTCGATCGGGGGCTCTGCCCCCGTCCGCCTTTGGCGGACTCCCCCGAGGGTTATTGAAAACCAGAGAAGCTGGGAGCGCCGCTTGGGGTTGGCGGCGTGAGGCCTTGGGGTCGGGCCGCTCTTGGACACGTCGGGCGGGCGGTGCGGCGTATGCCCGGGTTCCGAGGCAACGCCAGAGAAGCAGGCCGGGGTCGGCGGCGCAAGGGTGTTTGCCTTTTGTTCATGGCGCGGTATCTCTGGCCCATGGTGGATTTACCGCATTCCCTAGAGGCATGGTTCGAGACGCGCGGCTGGCAGCTGCATCCGCACCAACGCGACATGCTGGCGCGTAAGGACGAATCCGCGCTCTTGCTGATCGCGCCCACGGGGGGCGGCAAGACGCTGGCGGGGTTCCTGCCGACGCTGGCGGAGCTTGGTGCGGCCCCCGCGCCTGGGCTGCACACGTTGTATGTCAGCCCTCTCAAGGCCCTAGCGGCGGACATCAAGCGCAACCTGCGCACACCCATCGACGAGGCGGGCCTCGCGATCCGGGTCGAGGACCGCACCGGCGACACCTCGTCCCATGTCAAGAAACGTCAGCGCGCCGACCCGCCGCACATCCTGCTGACGACGCCCGAAAGCCTCGCCCTGCTGACCTCCTACGAGGACGCTCCGCGGATGTTCGCGGGCGTACAGCGGGTGGTGATCGACGAGATCCATGCGCTGGCGGAATCGAAACGCGGCGACCAACTGATGCTGGCGCTGGCGCGGCTTGACGCGCTGTGCCCCGGCCTGCGGCGGGTCGGGCTGTCGGCGACGGTGGACGACCCCGCGGCCATCGCGGCGCTGATGGCGAAGCATCCCGAACCCTGCGCGATCCTCACCGCCGATCCGGGGCCGGAGCCCGACATCTCGATGCTGGTGACCGAAGAGGCCCCGCCCTGGGCCGGGGGCGGCGCGGCCTATGCGATCCCGGCAGTGCTGCGCGAGGTGAAGCGGCACAGGACCACGCTGATCTTCCACAACACCCGCGCGCAGGCGGAGCTCTTCTTTCGCAACCTGTGGCTTGCCAACGAAGAGGATCTGCCCATCGGCATCCATCACGGCAGCCTTGACCGGGCGCAGCGCGAGCGGGTCGAGGCGGCGATGGTGGCGGGGCAGCTTCGGGCCATCGTCTGCACCGGCAGCCTCGATCTGGGCATCGACTGGGGCGATGTGGACTTGGTGATCCAGGTCGGGGCGCCGAAGAACGTCAAGCGGCTGGTGCAGCGCATAGGCCGTGCCAACCACCGCTACAACGCGCCCAGCAAGGCGCTGCTGGTACCCGCCAACCGGTTCGAGGTGGTGGAATGCGTGGCCGCCCTGCAGGCGGTGCGCGACCGCGATCTGGACGGCGCGCCGCGGGGTCCGGGCCCGCGCGACGTGCTCTGCCAGCATATCCTCATCGCCGCCTGTGCGGGGCCTTTCGATGCCGATGCGCTTTATGCCGAGATGACCAGCGCCGGGGCCTATGCGGGCCTGAGCCGGGCGGAGTTCGACGCCTGCCTCGATTTCTGTGCCACCGGCGGCTACGCGCTGCGGGCCTATGACCAGTGGCAGCGGCTGGCGCAGCGCGCGGACGGGCTCTGGCAGCTGCGCGACCCGCGATCGGCGGCGCGCATCCGGCAGAACATCGGCACGATCCAGGACACCGACACGCTCAAGGTGCGGATGCGCGGGCGCGGCGGCACGCCGCTGGGCGAGGTCGAGGAAGGCTTTGCCGCCTCGCTGAGCAAGGGCGACACCTTCCTGATCGGCGGGCAGGTGGTGCGCTACGAGGGGCTGCGCGAACTGGTGGTCGAAGTGAGCCGCGATCCCGGCCGCAAGCCCAAGATCGCCACCTTCATGGGCACCAAGTTCGCCACTTCGACGCAACTCTCGGCGCGGATCACGCGGATGTTCCAGCAGGACGGCTGGCCCGAACTGCCCGCGCATACCGCCGACTGGCTGTCGTTGCAGCGCAAGGTCAGCCGCCTGCCGGAGCCGGGCCGCCTGCTGATCGAGAGCTTTCCGCATGACGGGCGCCAGCAACTGGTCGCCTACGGCTTTGCCGGGCGCAACGCGATGCAGACGCTGGGGCTCTTGCTGACCAAGCGGATGGAGGAGATGGGGCTGGCGCCCATGGGCTTCGTCGCCACGGACTACGCCACGCTGATCTGGGGCCTGGATGCGGTGACGGACCCCGCGCCGCTCTTCGACCTTGCCGCGCTCGAAGCGGGGCTGGACGGCTGGCTGGCCGGCAACGCATTGATGAAACGCACGTTTCGCGCCAGCGCCACCATCGCCGGGCTGATCGAGCGCAATCTGGGCGGGCAGCGCAAGACCGGGCGGCAGGCGACGATGTCCTCGGACATCCTGTACGACACGCTGCTGAAATACGACCCCGATCACCTGCTGATGCAGATCACCCGCGAAGAGGCGATGCGCGGCCTCGTGGATTTCTCGCGCATCCGCGAGATGTGCGCGCGGGTGGGCGACCGCATCGACCACATGGCGCTGGACCGGGTGACGCCGCTGGCCGCCCCGTTGCTGCTGGAGCCGGGGCGGGTGCCGATCCGGGGAACCGCGGACGAGCGGCTGCTGGAGGAAGAGGTGACGCGGCTGCTGGACGAGTCGGGCCTTGCGCAGGTGGATGCGCCGAAGACCCGGGCGTGGCGGGTGCCCTACTGAGGCAGGGTGGGTTCGAAACCCACCCTACGGATGGCCGGGAGCGACGCGCCTAGCGCGACAGCCCGCCGTGCAGGGTCGGCACATCCAGCGAGGCAAAGCCATAGTGCCGCAGCCAGCGCAAGTCGCTGTCGAAGAAGGCCCGCAGGTCGGGAATCCCGTATTTCAGCATCGCGATCCGGTCGATCCCCATGCCGAAGGCAAAGCCCTGCCACTGCTCGGGATCGACCCCGCCGGAGCGCAGCACATGCGGATGCACCATGCCCGACCCCAGCACCTCGAGCCATCCGTCGCCTTCGCCGATCTTAAGCTGGCCGTCCACCCAGGAACACTGGATGTCGACCTCGGCCGAGGGTTCGGTGAAGGGGAAATGCGAGGCGCGGAAACGGGTCTTGATGCCGTCGACCTCGAAGAAGGCGGCGAAGAATTCCTCGAGCACCCACTTGAGGTTCGCCATGGAGATGTCGCGGTCGATCGCCAGCCCTTCGACCTGGTTGAACATCGGCGTGTGGGTCTGGTCGTAATCGGCGCGGTAGACCCGGCCCGGCGCGATGATCCGGCAGGGCGCGCCGTGCTTTTCCATGTGCCGGATCTGCACCGGCGATGTATGGGTGCGCAGGACATGCGGCGGGCGGTCGTCACCCTCCGCACGGTGCATGTAGAACGTGTCCATCTCGGCCCGTGCGGGATGATGGCCGGGGATGTTCAAAGCGTCGAAATTATACCAGTCGGTGTCGATCTGCGGCCCCTCGGCGACCGAGAATCCCATGTCGGCGAAGATCGCCGTGACCTCTTCGGTCACCTGGGAAATCGGGTGGATGGTGCCCATGGGCCGCGCCCGGCCCGGCAGGGTGACGTCCAGCCATTCGCCGCGCAAGCGTTCATCGAGCGCCGCGTCCATCAGCGCCTCTTTCTTGGCGGCGAGGGCCGAATTGATCTCGTCTTTCAGAGCGTTGAGCGCGGGGCCCGCGGTCTGGCGCTCCTCGGGACTCATCTTGCCCAGTTCGCGCATCTTCAGCGCCACTTCGCCCTTCTTGCCCACGGCGGCGAGGCGGATGTCCTCGAGCGCCGCTTCGTCGGCGGCATCGGCGATACGGGAGAGGTATTTCTGCTTGAGATCGTCCATCGCGCGGTCCTTCGGTTCTTGCCGGACGGGTTAGCAGACTGGCGGCTGAATACAAGACATGGCGGATCGCCAGACCCGCGACGCACGAACGCCGAAGATGACAATCGACCTCGGGCGCTTGCCGGATGGACGCCGCGCATCACCTTTTCACGATGTGCCGTTAAAGAGGACCCACCCATGCGCCTGTTCACTGTTTTCTTTCTTGTCCTGCTCACCGCCGCCTGCGGTCGCGGGGTGCCGGACGGTGCGCGGATCGTCGTCGCCGGGGATTCGGTCATGGCCTGGAACCGCGGGCAGGACGCGGGCGTCGCGGACCGGCTGGCGCAGCAGCTGTCGCAGCCGGTGGGCGACGTGTCCCTGCCCTACGCCAGCGTGACCGGATCGACCGGGTCCGGGCCGCTGGACATCTCACGCCAGGTCAGAAGCCTGAGCGCACGCTGGGTGGTGATGAACGGCGGCGCCAACGACCTGGGCATCGGCTGTTCGGGGACGGAAACCGGCGCGATCCTGAACCGTCTGATCTCGGCCGATGGCCAGAGCGGCGCGATCCCGGAGGTGGTTGCGGGGCTGCGGGCGCGGGGCGTGCGGGTGCTCTGGGCCGATTACTACACGTCGCCGCGCTATGCCGGCACGCCTTGCGGACGCGTCTACGACCAGATGGCCGGGCGCACGGCGCGGATGGCGGCGGCGGATGCGGGCGTCGTCTACGTCGACATGGGCGATGTGGTGTCGCCCAACGACCTGTCGCTCTTTGCCCGCGACCGCATCCATCCCTCGCCCGCAGGATCGGCCCGCATCTCGACGCTGATCGCGGAGGCGCTGCGCAGGGCGGACCCGGCTCTGGCGCGCTAGGGTGCAGGCTCGAGCCGGTCGGCGCGCGTCGTCTGCGCAAAGCCGGCGCGGTCCGATCCGGTCGCGTCTCCTCACGATCCGGGAAGGAAGAAGAGACCGGGTGACGACCTGCGCCCCGACGCGTTGCGAAAGGCGCCCCTGATCGCGCAGCGGGATTCAGGCGGCGGACAGAAGCGCCACGCGGACCAATGTCCCACAAAAAAAGCCGCCCCCGAAGGAGCGGCCCCGATCCGTGACGCCTCTGCGCGGCTTAGGCCGGCAGCGCGGCCTTGGCCTGAGCGGCGATGGCGTTGAACGCCTCGGGCTCGTGCACGGCGAGATCGGCCAGAACCTTGCGGTCCACGTCGATCCCGGCCAGCGCCAGGCCGTTGATGAACCGCGAATAGGTCAGGCTGTCGTCGTACATGCGCACGGCGGCGTTGATCCGCTGGATCCACAGGGCGCGGAAGTTGCGCTTGCGGTTCTTGCGGTCGCGCGTGGCGTACTGGTTGGCCTTGTCGACGGCCTGTGCGGCCACCTTGAAGGTGTTCTTGCGGCGGCCATAGTAGCCTTTGGCGGCCTTGGTGACTTTCTTGTGACGGGCGTGGGTGACGGTCCCACCTTTGACTCGTGCCATGATCTAGGGCTCCTTTTCAGATGGGTCTATCAGCGGTCGTAGGGCATGTAGCCCTTGACGATCTTTGCATCGGGGGCCGACAGGGTCGTCGTCCCGCGCGCATCGCGGATGAACTTCTTGGTGCGCTTGATCATGCCGTGACGCTTGCCGGCCTGGCCAGCCATGACCTTGCCGGTCGCCGTCACCTTGAAGCGCTTCTTGGCGCTCGATTTCGTTTTCATCTTGGGCATTTCCGTCTCCTTGCTTTTGGGTCGGTCGGACGCGCGACTCGGCATGCCACTTGGGCCGGACGCGCGGAAAGAAGCCGCCGTATAGGCGCGGTCGGGCAAGGATGCAAGACCGTTCTGGCGACAGAGACCGCCTGCGGCGGATCAGCCGGTGAACTGGCCGACGACCCGGTAGATGACCTTTGGAACGTCGCCCATCCGGTAACCGCCCTCCTTGGCATTGATCGCATAGACGATCAGCCCGCCCGAAATCAGCACCGCGATCGAGGCGACACGCGGCGCGCGGCCGTCGGACATGGCCGATACAATGGCCGGGATCGCGAAGACCCCGATCACAAGACCCAGCACGAGGCTCAAATCCGGTTCCATCGAAAAGGCTCCTGCTCTTTTGCTGTCGGGACAGGATACGCCGGAACCGGGAAAAAGTCAGCCGGGATCGGTATGATAGATCAGCCGCTCATCACAGGGTGCGACGCGCAGGATGTTCGTGGTGCCAGCGGTGTTGAAGGGAACCCCGGCGGTCACGACGATCTGGTCCTGCGCCGTGGCGTAACCGCCCCGGCGCGCCTCGCGGGCGGCATTGACCACGGCCTCCTTGAAGCGTTCCAGAACGCCGGTCTGCACGCAGTTGGTGCCCCAGGTCAGCGCCAGCCGCCGCGCCGTGCCCTCCTGCGAGGTCAGCGCCAGGATCGGCACCCGCGGCCGTTCGCGGGCCACCAGCAGCGCGGTGGTGCCGGACTGGGTGAAACAGCAGATCGCCTTGATGTCGGTGGTCTCTGCAATCTCGCGGGCGGCGGCGACGATGCCGTCGGCCACCGAGTTGCGCTTGGCGGTGCGCGACGCCTCGATCACCTCGCGGTAGGTCGGGTCGGCCTCGACCTCGATGGCGACGTTGTTCATCGTCGTGACCGCCTCGACCGGGTAGGACCCGGCGGCGGATTCGGCGCTGAGCATGATGGCGTCGGAGCCTTCGTAGATGGCGGTCGCCACGTCCGAGACTTCGGCGCGGGTGGGCATCGGGCTGTCGATCATCGATTCCAGCATCTGCGTCGCGACGATCACCGGCTTGGCGGCGGCGCGGCATTTGCGGATCAGCTGTTTCTGGATCGGCGGCACGTTTTGCACCGGCAATTCGACACCCAGATCGCCGCGCGCCACCATGATGCCGTCGCTGGCGGCCAGAATGGCATCGAAGGCCTTGACCGCCGCCGGTTTCTCGATCTTCGACAGGATCGCCGCCCGGCCCTTGCAGAGCGCGCGCGCCTCGTTGACGTCCTCGGGGCGCTGCACGAAGGACAGCGCCAGCCAGTCGACGCCCAGTTCCGCGACGAAGGCGAGGTCCTTGCGATCCTTGTCCGACAGTGCCGCAAGCGGCAGCACCACGTCCGGCACGTTAACACCCTTGCGGTTCGAGATCGTTCCGCCGGTGACGACCGTGCAGTCGGCGAAGTCCTTGCCGCATTTCTTGACCTTGAGGCGGATCTTGCCGTCGTTGACCAGGAGCGAAGCGCCCTTTTCCAGCGCCGCGAAAATTTCGGGATGCGGCAGGTTCACACGGGTCGCATCGCCCTCGGACGGGTCGAGGTCGAGCCGGAACTCGGCGCCTTCCTCGAGCTCTTCCTCGCCGTTGGCGAAGACGCCGACGCGCAGTTTCGGGCCTTGCAGGTCCGCGAGGATGCCGATTGTGCTTTCGCAATCCTCCTCGACCTGGCGGATGATCTTGTGGCGCTCGGCGATCTCGTCATGGCTGCCGTGGCTCATGTTGAGGCGGAAGACATCCGCGCCGGCCTCGTGCAGGGCACGGATCATCGCGTAATCCGAGGAGGCCGGGCCCAGAGTGGCCACGATTTTGACATTGCGCATACGTTTCATGATCAAATCCCTGTCGTCAGTGTCGGACCAAAGCCTGCCGGACAGGCCTGATGCATGCGCGGCGTTACCGCTAACACCTCATCCGCGTTATTGCCTATTTCCCTTCGCCGCGCAACTCCTCTATGTCATCGGGAAATGAAATGACACCTGCATGACGTATCATCCCTTTAGCATCATCGGCCTCGAACGCAAAAGCCGTTGGCTGGTCACCTGCGATCACGCGGCCAATACCGTGTCGCCGGATCTGGGCGGGACTTTGGGCCTGCCGGAAGCGGACATGGCGCGCCACATCGCCTACGATGTCGGCGCCGCGGGCGTGGCGCAGGCGCTGGCCGAGGCGCTGGACGGCACGGCGATCCTGTCGAACTTCTCGCGCCTGGTGATCGACCCCAACCGCGGCGAGGACGATCCGACGCTGCTGATGCGGCTCTACGACGGGTCGATCATCCCCGGCAACCGCCACGCCGACGCCGCCGAGCGCGACCGCCGGCTCGACGCCTACTGGCGTCCCTACCATGCCGCACTCGCGGACCTGGCGGCGCGGCGCGACGACACGGTGATCGTCTCGGTGCATTCCTTTACCCGCCAGTTGCGCAGCCGGCCCAGCCGGCCTTGGCACGTGGGCATCCTGCACGCCTGGGATGCGCGGCTGTCGGACCCGCTGATCGCAAGACTCGCGGCTGAACCGGACCTGACCGTGGGCCGCAACCAGCCCTACCCCGGCCACCTGCCGGGCGACGCGATCGACCGCCACGCACTGCAGCACGGGCGCATGAACACGCTGATCGAGCTGCGCAACGACCTGATCGAGGATGCGGAACATCAGCGCCACTGGGGCCGGAGGCTGGCCCCGATCCTGCAAGCCGCGCTGGAGGACAGCGCCTATTGACCCGAAGGAGAGAGACCATGGACGACCAGACCCGGATCGAACTCGAAGCCGCCGCCTTCCGCCGCCTGCGCCAACACCTGATGGAAGACCGCACGGATGTGCAGAACATCGACATGATGAACCTCGCCGGCTTCTGCCGGAACTGCCTGAGCCGCTGGTACCAGGAGGCCGCCAACGAACGCGGCATCGAGATGACCAAGGACGAGGGCCGCGAGGCGTTCTACGGCATGACCATGGCCGAGTGGAAAGCCAACCACCAGACCGATGTCGGTGCGGAGAAACAGCAGGCCTTCGAGAAGAGCTTTGCCGAAAACGTCCGCAAGGACGGCTGAGGGGGTCTGGGGGCTCTGCCCCCGTCCGCCGCTGGCGGACTCCCCCGAGGGTTATTGAAAACCGGAGAAACAGGGGGTGAGCGCCATGACCGCACCGGAAGCATGGGTGGCGATCCTCGGCGCCAAGGGCGGGCCGGCGATCCGCCCCGGATCGCAGATGCCGACGTCGATCCTGATGCGGCTGGCCGGGCGGACGGTGCTGGTCGATGCGGGCCTCGGCGCGGCGCGCGGGGTCTGCGACCAGGGCGTGGCGCTGACGGAGATCGACCTGATCCTGATCACTCATCTGCATTCGGATCACTACCTCGAGCTTGGCCCGCTCTTGCACACCGCCTGGACGGCCGGGCTGAACCGGCCAGTGACGGTGGTCGGGCCGCCGGGACTCGATGCCTACTGGCAAGGGTTTCTGACCTCGATGGCCTTCGACATCGACCTGCGCATCGCAGACGAGGGACGGCCCGACCTGGCCGGGCTGGTTGACCTGCGGGAGCTGGCGGAAGGGCTGGTGCTGGATCTGGATGGTCTGCGGATCGACGCCTTGCGAAACGACCATCCGCCCATCATCGACAGCTTTGCCCTGCGCTTTGACGGATCGGGCCGGCGGGTCGCGCTCTCCGGCGACACCGCCTTTCTGCCGGCGCTGGCCGATTTTTCGACCGGCGCCGATCTGCTGGTGCACGAGGCGCTGCTGCCACAGGGCGTGGACCTGCTGCTGTCGCGGCTCGGCAATGGCGACGACCGTTTGCGCCGTCACATCCTGCGCAGCCACACGAGCGCCGAAGACGCCGGGCGGATCGCCGCCCTGGCCGGGGTGCGGCAATTGGTTCTGAACCACTTCGTGCCAGACGGGATGCCGGAATTCACCGATGCCAACTGGATCGCGGAGGTGCGCAAGGCCTGGGACGGGCCGCTGATCCTCGCCCGCGACGGGCAGCGCATCGCGCTCTGACCGGGTTACACGGCGGCCTTGCGGCTTTCGTCGAGGTAGATTTCCCGCAGCCGCACGGCGCGGTGTCCGGGCGTGCCTGCGCCCACGGCCACGCCGTCGATCTCGACCACCGGCATGACGAAGGCGCTGGCCGAGGTGACGAAGGCCTCGTCGGCGGCCTGCGCTTCCTCGATGGAGAAATTCCGCTCCTCGACCTCCATCTGCGCCTCGCGGGCGAACCGCAGCACGGCGGCACGGGTGATGCCGTGCAGGATGTCGTTGGACAGCGCGCGGGTGATGATCTTGTTGCCCTTGACGATATAGGCATTGTTGCTGGTGCCCTCGGTGACGAACCCGTCCTCGACCATCCAGGCATCGTCGGCGCCGGCCTTCTTGGCCATCATCTTGCCCATTGACGGGTAAAGCAACTGCACCGTCTTGATGTCGCGGCGGCCCCAGCGCTGATCCTCGATCGAGATGATCCGCATGCCGGTCTTTGCCGCGGGGCTGTCTGCGAGACCGGGTTTGTTCTGCGTGAAAAGCACCAGCGTCGGCTCGGTGGTCTCGGGGTCTGGAAAGACGAAATCGCGGTCGCCGGGCGCGCCGCGCGTGACCTGCAGGTAGACCAGCCCCTCTTCGATTCCGTTCAGGCGCACCAGTTCACGGTGAACCTCGAGCAGCGTATCGGTGTCGCAGGGCGCGCGCATGTCGAGCTCTTTCAGCGACCGTTCCAGACGTGCCGCATGACCGGCAAAGTCGATAAGTTTTCCGTCCAGCACGCTGGTGACCTCGTAGACCCCGTCCGCCATGAGAAAGGCGCGATCGAAGATCGACACCTTGGCCTCGTGCTCGGGCAGGTACTCTCCGTTGACATAGACGGTGCGGGTCATGGATCGGTCCTCGTGTCTCAGCCCCAGAGGGCGGGTTCGGGCGGGTGCACGCCCCGGTCGTCGAAGGTCAGGGCGTGGTCCCGGTCTTCGGCCAGAAGCAGCGGCCCGTCAAGGTCCGTGACCAGCGCACTCTGCGCCACCAGCACGGCGGGCGCCATGGCAAGCGAACTGCCGACCATGCAGCCGACCATCACGTCGTACCCCTCGGCCCGCGCCGCGTTGCGCAGGGCCAGCGCCTCGGTCAGGCCGCCGGTCTTGTCGAGCTTGATGTTGACCACGTCGTACTTGCCCTTGAGGGCCGCGAGCGACGCGCGGTCGTGGCAGGATTCGTCGGCGCAGACCGGGATCGGGCGGTCGATGCCGATCAGCGCGTCGTCTTCGCCCGCGGGCAGGGGCTGTTCGACAAGGCTCACGCCGAGGCGCAGCAGATGCGGCGCGAGGTCGGCATAGACCTCGGCCGACCAGCCCTCGTTGGCGTCGATGATGATGCGGGCCTCTGGGGCACCCGCGCGCACGGCCTCGAGCCGGGGCATGTCGTCGGGGGTGCCGAGCTTGATCTTCAGAAGCGGGCGATGCGCGTGTTTCGCCGCCTGCGTCTGCATCTTTTCGGGCGTGTCCAGCGACAGGGTATAGGCGGTGATCTCGGGCCCCGGCGCGGCAAGACCCGCGAGGTCCCAGACCCGCCGCCCCGCCTGCTTGGCCGCGAGATCCCAGAGCGCGCAGTCCACCGCGTTGCGCGCCGCCCCCGCCGGCAGCAGGTCGTAAAGCGCCGCGCGGTCGAACCGGTCCGGGAGGCCCTCGATCTCGGCCGTCACCGAGTCGAGCGTTTCGTCGTAGCGCGCGTAAGGCACGCATTCACCCCGGCCCGTCGCGCCGCCATCGGTGATCCGCACGGTCAGCACCTGCGCCTCGGTCCGAGACCCGCGGCTGATGGTGAAGACCTCGGCCAGCCGGAACACGTCGCGTGTCACCTCAACCTGCACAGACCCGCTCCTTCATCTTGCCCGTAAACTCCCGCCGGAGGCATCCGGCGCCCGCACCCTGCGCAAGGCTCCGCATCAGAGCGCTGCCAGCGCCGCTGCGAGCTTGTCCGCTCCGTGGCGGTAGGGGTCGACCGCGGGAAGACCCATGCGCGCCTCGACCTCTTCGAGATAGGCCCTGGCTTCGGCATCGCTCATGTGCTGGGTGTTGATAGACACTCCGACGGCCTGGCACTCCGGGTTGACGATGCGGGCCATGGCCAAGGCCGTGTCGCGCACCTCTTCCAGCGACGGCAGGCCGTAGCCCGGCAACCCGCGCATGTGGCGGCGGGTGGGTTCGTGACACAGGATTAGCGCATCGGGCGCGCCGCCATGGATCAGCGCCAGCGACACGCCGGAAAAGGACGCGTGGTAGAGCGAGCCCTGCCCCTCGATCACGTCCCAATGGTCGGGGTCGTTGTCGGGGGTCAGCCATTCGATCGACCCCGCCATGAAATCGGCGATGACCGCGTCGAGCGGTACGCCCTCGCCGGTGATCAGGATGCCGGTCTGGCCGGTGGCGCGGAAGGTCGATTTCATCCCGCGTTCGCGCATCGCGGCGTCCAGCGCCAGGGTCGTGTACATCTTGCCGACCGAACAATCGGTGCCGACGGCCAGCACCCGCTTGCCGGTCCGCTTTTCGCCGCTGGCGATGGGATATTCGACCTGCGGGATGCGCACGTCATGCAGGTTGCGACCGCAGGCCTTGGCGACCTCCACCAGGTCGCGTTCGTTGCGCAGAAGATTGTGCAGGCCCGAGGCGAGGTCGAACCCTTCCTCGAGCGCATTCACCAGAACCTTCTTCCAGGCCTGGCTGATCTTGCCGCCACGGTTGGCCACGCCGATCACCAGGGTCTTGGCGCCTGCCACCCTGGCCTCGGTCAGGGTCATGTCGGGCAGCTTCATGTCGGCATTGCAGCCGTCCATGCGAAACTGGCCCACGCAATTTTCCGGACGCCAGTCCTTGATGCCTTGGGCAACCTTTGCGGCCAGCCCGTCGGGCGCGTCGCCCAGAAACAGCAGATACGGTGTCTCGATCATCTATGTGTCCCCCTGTCGGTGTCGGCGCAACGCTAACCGCAGCGCAGGGTCAATGTCTTGCCCTGCCGCGAGATTTTTGATGCACGGTCGGTCTAGCAGACCGGCACCGCCGCCGCGATGCCAAAGAAACGTGCATCCGGCCAGCCTGTTCCCGCGGCTGCGACGATGAACCGGCCGCGATGCTGCGCCTGCAAATTGTGCTTGCGCAGCATCGGGTCATTTTATAACCCGTATGCGACCGCATACGAAATATCCTTTCAAGGAGAGCTCTCATGTCCTTCCGCATCCAGCCCGCGCCCGTCGCCCGACCGAACCGCTGCCAGCTGTTCGGACCCGGCTCCCGCCCGGCGATTTTCGAGAAGATGGCCAAGAGCGATGCGGATGTGATCAACCTCGATCTGGAGGATTCGGTCGCCCCCACGGACAAGGACAGCGCCCGCGCCAACATCATTCAGGCCATCGGCGATATCGACTGGGGCAAGAAGACCCTGTCGGTGCGGATCAACGGGCTCGACACGCCGTTCTGGTATCGCGACGTGGTGGACCTGCTGGAGCAGGCGTCCGGGCGGCTGGACATCATCATGATCCCCAAGGTCGGCTGCGCCGCGGACCTTTATGCGGTCGACGCGCTGGTGACGGCGGTCGAACGCGCCAAGGGCCGCACCAAGCCCATCGGCTTCGAGGTCATCATCGAATCCGCCGCCGGCATCAGCCATGTGGAAGAGATCGCCGCCGCCACCCCGCGCCTGCAGGCGATGAGCCTCGGGGCCGCTGATTTCGCCGCCTCCATGGGCATGTCCACGACCGGCATCGGCGGCACGCAGGAAAACTACTACATGGCGCACGAGGGCGCGAAATACTGGTCCGATCCCTGGCACTGGGCACAGGCCGCCATCGTCGCCGCCTGCCGCACCCACGGCGTGCTGCCTGTTGACGGCCCCTTCGGCGATTTCAGCGATGACGACGGCTTCCGCGCACAGGCGCTGCGCTCGGCGACGCTGGGCATGGTCGGCAAATGGGCGATCCACCCGAAACAGGTGGCGCTGGCCAACGAGGTCTTCACCCCCTCCGAGGCCGCCGTGGCCGAAGCGCGCGAAATCCTCGACGCCATGGAAAAAGCCAAGGCCAACGGCGAAGGCGCCACGGTCTACAAGGGCCGCTTGGTGGACATCGCCAGCATCAAGCAGGCCGAGGTGATCGTGAAACAATCCGAGATGATCGCCGGCTGAGCCGTCCGCACCCGGCGGGCGGCGAGACCGCGCCGTCCGCCGCGCCGGTGCCTTATTCTTGCCGCAGCTTGGTAAACAATCGCGCTGTTTTGGGGTGATTGTTTCCTGAAAGACGGGAAAAGCGCGCTGCCGCACCTCTCTCGATTATTTCCAATTTTCCGACAATCAGCCCAAAATTGTCCAAACCTTGCCGCATTGCGCCGTCAAATTGAGAGCATCGAACAACCGCACTCAAAGGATCGCCGCGATGAAAACCCGCTTTATCAAATCCATCGTCAAGACCGCACAAACCACCGAGGTGGAGATGCCCTGGACCCGCGGCGCACGCCGGACGGCCTTTATCGCAAAGCGCACTGCCGCCCCGGTGCAGCGCAAGAGCGCGTGACGCGATTCGACGCAAATGTGGCAGGCTTGACCGCCTGACACGAACAATTTCCCTCCCCTGGCCGGATTGGCCTCTCCTCCCGCGCCAATCCGGCCCAATTTTTGACACTTGTGCCGAAAATGAAGTTTAAACTAAGGACGATTTAGCCACAGTCCTTTCGGCGTTGTTGGTGGGGGCCAGCACGAATGTGACCAACCTCAGGGGTGTTCACATGGCCAGCCTACCGTTCAGCACCGCAGGTGCGACCCACGCTCTCCGTCACCCGGCCCCGGCCGAGCAGCGGATGCCCGTCGAACCGGCCAAGCGCGGCGTCTCGCTGATGCGGCGCTACGAGGTATCGGCGCTGCTGCCCGACCTGACACTCGTCCAGAAGACCCACGTCGCTCCGGCGAGCCCGCTGTTCGAAGGCACGGCAAGCGCCTTTGCGCGCGGCACGCCGATCCGGACAGTGCGCGGCCAGGTGGCGGTCGAGGACCTGCTGCCCGGCGACTACATCGAAACGGTGAAAGGCCCGGCACCGGTGGTCTGGATCGGCTCGACCACCTATGTGCCCGGCGTGGCCGACGCCAATTCCAGCCTCACCAGCCTGACCCGCATTACCGCCGACGGCTTTGGCATGGGGCGGCCGATGTCCGACCTGCTGCTGGGCCCCGCGGCGCGCATGATACTGCGCCGGGACAGGCTGCGCAGCATCCTCGGTGGTGACGCGGTGTTCGTCCCGGTCCAGGACTATGCCGACGGCGACCGGATCTTTGCGGTCGAACCGGGCGGATCGGTGCAGATGTTCCACCTGATGTTGCAGAAACATTCGACGATACGCGTCGGCGGGCTCGAGATGGACACCTATCACCCCGGCCGCGCGCTGTCGTCCACCCTCGGGCACAACATGCGCGCGCTGTTCCTGTCGATGTTCCCGAACATCGAACAGGTCGCAGATTTCGGAGAACTCTGCCTGCCCCGCACCACGCGCGAGGTGATAGACAACCTACCCTGCTGAGCCGTCCATCAAGCGGACTTGCTCAGCCTTTCCTCGAGCACTTCGAATGGCACGCCCGGTTCGTCCTTGGCGCCGCGGATCACCAGGCTGGTCTTGACGCTGCCGACGTTCGGCGCGGTCAGAAGCTGCGAGGTCAGGAAGGTCTGAAAGGTGCTGAGATCGGGCGCCACGCATTTCAGCACGAAATCCACCTCGCCGTTCAGCATGTGGCATTCGCGGACCAGCGGCCAGTTGCGGCAGCGCTCCTCGAAGGCCGAGAGATCCGCCTCGGCCTGACTCTGCAGACCGACCATGGCAAAGACCTGCACCTCGAAGCCCAGTTCGCGCGGATCGACATCGGCGTGATAACCGCGGATGAATCCCTGCTCCTCGAGCGTGCGCACCCGGCGCAGGCACGGCGGCGCGGAGATTCCCACGCGTTTGGCAAGCTCCACGTTGGTCATGCGACCGTCCGCCTGCAATTCGGACAGAATCTTGCGGTCGATCGGATCAAGCCTGTGTGACGGCACGTCGGGCACCCCTCCCTCGTTTTCGCATTTGTATACCATCGTCGCAGTTGCGCGCAATAATATTTCGCAAAAGCGCAAGATTATTAACAGATCGGCAAAGTGGGCGGCGCTGACCCCGCCTGTCGGTCCGGGGGTTTGCGCCGCCCGGCGCAATGGCTATATGCAGGGTCCAGTTTCCCGGCACAAGCGCCGCCAGACGACGAGGTTCAGCAGATGACCGACACGCGCCACACCAAGGTTCTCATCATCGGGTCCGGGCCTGCGGGCTACACCGCCGGTGTCTATGCCAGCCGCGCCATGCTCGAGCCGATCCTGGTTCAGGGGATCGAACCGGGCGGCCAGCTGACCACCACCACCGAGGTCGAGAACTGGCCCGGCGACACCGAGGTGCAGGGCCCCGACCTCATGGTCCGGATGGAGGCGCATGCCCGCGCCATGGGCTGCGAGATCGTCGGCGACATCATCACCTCGCTCGACATGGACCGCCGTCCCTTCGTGGCGCAGTCGGACAGCGGCACGGTCTACACCGCCGATGCGGTGATCCTGGCGACCGGCGCGCGGGCCAAGTGGCTTGGCCTGCCCAGCGAGGAAAAGTTCAAGGGGTTCGGCGTGTCGGCCTGCGCCACCTGCGACGGGTTCTTCTACCGCGGGCAGGAAATCGTGGTGATCGGTGGCGGCAACACCGCCGTGGAAGAGGCGCTGTTCCTGACCAACTTCGCCTCCAAGGTGACGCTGATCCACCGCCGCGACGAACTGCGCGCGGAAAAGATCCTGCAGGACCGGCTTTTCAAGAACCCCAAGATCGAAACCCTGTGGTTCCACGAACTGGCCGAGGTGACGGGTACCGAGATGCCGCAAAGCGTCGAAGGCGTGAAGGTGCGCAACGTCAAGACCGGCGAAATCACCGAAATCCCCTGCAAGGGTGTCTTTGTCGCCATCGGCCACGCGCCGTCCAACGAACTGGTCAAGGACAAGCTTGAAACCCACATGGGCGGCTATGTCGTGACCAAGCCCGACAGCACCGCGACATCCATTCCCGGCATCTTCGCCGCCGGCGACCTGACCGACCACAAGTACCGGCAGGCGGTCACCAGCGCCGGGATGGGCTGCATGGCGGCACTGGAGGCCGAGCGCTGGCTGGCCGAACAGGGCGAAGCCGCCGAGCCCGATCCCGAGGCGGCGAACGAACCCGAAAGCGCCTGATTCCCGCGCCCCGCCCCCGGCCCTTACAGGCCGGGCCCCTTTCCCGTGGCCTGAAGGCTGACCCATGACGCATGATTTTGCCGCGCAGAAGGCAGAGACCTTTGCCACCTTTGCCGAGATCACCGACGGCGCCGACCTGCCCGACACGGCGGATATCGACTTCTTCTTCCTCCCGGACAGCGAAGAGTCCGACTGGCGGCCGCTCGCCGACGCGCTGAGCCGCGACGGCTATGTCTGCGAATGGGCCGACCCGGAAGAGGACGACGGGCCCTATCTCGTCGCCACCCTGCCCGACCAGCCGCTGTCCGCCGGCAGCCTCTGGGCCGCCGAAGAGGTGGCGACTCGCGCCGCGCTCGATCATGGTTTCAGCCCGGATGGCTGGGGGTTCGAAAGCTGACGTCCGTCCCGGGCCGATAGCGCGCCAGCCTTCCCAATCCGCCATGCACGCCACGCAAAGCGGCTTTTCGGCAACAATGCACCGATCCGCGATTTTCGGGGTTTCGCGACAGCATTCGCCTGTGCGATGCGTTCATCCGTGAACACACTTTGAGTCGCCGCTATGAACGCGCATCCGACAACACCCGCCCTGCCCGAGGAAGACCAGCTCTTCCGGCTTCTGCGCCAGCTCGACCTGGCGCCGAACGCATCTCAGCGGGTGACGGCAGAAGCGCTCGGCATCTCGCTCGGGCGCCTCAACGCCTGGCTGCGTGCCGCCGCCGACGCAGGGCTCGTGCACATCACCGAACGCACCGGACCCGATCGCCGCCAGCGGTTCAGCTACGCACTGACCATGCGCGGCGGCGCTGAAAAGCTGCGACTCACCGACCGTTTCCTTGCCCGCAAATTCGCCGAATTCGACGCCCTTCACGCAGAGCTGACCGGCTCTGCCAGCGGGCTCGTCCCCCTCAAGTACAGGAGCACCCAAATGCAGAACAACCTCGCCCCCATCCCCGAGCTCTACGTGAGCTACGAGAGCGCGCAGAAACTCAAGGTCGAAGCCGCCGACCTGACCTCGCACGACCTCAGCCCGCGCCAGATCTGCGATCTTGAACTGCTGATGAACGGCGGCTTCAACCCGCTCAAGGGCTTTCTGAGCGAAGAGGATTACAACAGCGTTGTCGAAAACATGCGTCTGGCCAGCGGCGCGCTCTGGCCGATGCCGATCACGCTCGACGTCAGCGAAAAATTCGCCGAGACGATCGAGGAAGGCCAGGACATCGCCCTGCGCGACCAGGAGGGCGTGATCCTCGCCACCATGACTGTCACCGACAAATGGGTGCCCAACAAGGCGCGCGAGGCCGAACTGGTCTTTGGCGCCGACGACGTCGCGCATCCGGCGGTCAACTACCTGCACAACACCGCGGGCAAGGTCTACCTCGGCGGCCCCGTCACCGGCATCCAGCAGCCGGTGCATTACGATTTCCGCGCCCGCCGCGACACGCCCAACGAGCTGCGGTCGTATTTCCGCAAGGTCGGCTGGCGCAAGGTCGTGGCGTTCCAGACCCGTAACCCGCTGCACCGCGCGCACCAGGAACTGACCTTCCGCGCCGCCAAGGAAGCACAGGCCAACCTGCTGATCCACCCGGTCGTGGGCATGACCAAGCCCGGCGACGTCGATCATTTCACCCGCGTGCGCTGCTACGAGGCGGTGCTGGACAAGTATCCGCAGTCGACCACCTCCATGTCGCTCCTGAACCTCGCCATGCGCATGGCCGGCCCGCGCGAGGCGGTCTGGCACGGGCTGATCCGCGCCAACCACGGATGCACGCATTTCATCGTCGGCCGCGATCACGCGGGCCCCGGCAAGAACAGCAAGGGCGAGGATTTCTACGGCCCCTACGACGCACAGGAGCTGTTCACGAAGTACAAGGACGAGATCGGCATCGAGATGGTCGATTTCAAACACATGGTCTACGTGCAGGAAAAGGCACAGTACTACCCCGTCTCCGAAGTGCCCGAAGGCTCCACCGTGCTCGACATCTCGGGCACCGAACTGCGGCGCCGCCTGGCCGAGGGCATCGACATTCCTGACTGGTTCTCCTTCCCCGAAGTGGTGCGCGAACTGCGCCGCACCCGTCCGCCGCGGTCCAAGCAGGGCTTTACGGTCTTCTTCACCGGCTTCTCGGGATCGGGCAAGTCGACCATCGCCAACGCGCTGATGGTCAAGCTGATGGAGATGGGCGGCCGTCCCGTCACGCTGCTGGACGGTGACATCGTGCGCAAGAACCTCAGCTCCGAACTGGGCTTCTCGAAGGAACACCGCGACCTCAACATCCGCCGTATCGGCTATGTCGCCTCCGAGATCACCAAGAACGGCGGCATCGCCATCTGCGCTCCCATCGCGCCCTACGCCGCCACCCGCCGCGCGGTGCGCGAAGACATTGAAAGCTTCGGCGCATTCATCGAAGTGCATGTGGCGACCTCGATCGAGGAATGCGAACGGCGCGACCGCAAGGGTCTCTACAAGCTGGCGCGCGAAGGCAAGATCAAGGAGTTCACCGGCATCTCCGATCCCTACGACGTGCCCGAGCACCCGGAACTGCGTGTGGAAACCGAGAATGTCGACGTCGACAACTGCGCGCACCAAGTGATCCTGAAGCTCGAATCGATGGGCCTGATCGCGGGCTGACCTCCGCTATCGCAACCGGCGACCCGATCTTCGGCGCGTCGGTTGCGAACGATCCTAGAAAAACAAAGGCCGCCCGAAAAGGCGGCCTTTGGCATTTCGAAGCGGGTCGATCCGCCTCAGTGCACGGTCACCGGCGCCAGGTTGTTTTCTCGGGCCAAATGAAAGGCCATGTTCCGCTCGGTCACCAGTGCCAGGCGCTCGCCATCGGCGCGGTGCACGGCGTAGAGCGTGTCGATATCCTCGACCTCGCGCTGCACGTCCTCGGGCAGGTCCGCCACAAGCACCGGGCGCACGTAGACCAGGTTCTCCTCGTTCTGACCGTCGAATTCATACTTGGTGTTCATTGGCTTACCCTTTCCTGATCTGAATCGTCTGCACCACCGTTTCGGGTTTGTGCAGGGTGAGATCGACGTGCAGCAGCCCGTTTTCCATGACCGCCTCGCCCACCTCGACGCCTTCGGCCAGCACGAAGGAGCGCTGGAACTGGCGCGCGGCGATGCCGCGGTGCAGGAAGACGCGCTCGTGGCTGTCGTCCCGCGCCCGGCCGCGGATCACCAGCTGGCGGTCCTCCACGGTGATCGACAGCGTGTCCTCGGAGAATCCGGCCACGGCCAGCGTGATCCGGTACGACGCATCCGAGGTCTGTTCGATATTGAAAGGCGGGTAGCCTTCGTTGCCGGACTTGGCGGTCCGCTCCAGAAGCTGTTCCAGCTGCTCAAAGCCCAGCATATGGGGATAGGACCCCAGCGTCATCTTGGTCATCGACACGTCCTTTTTCACAAGCGACCGTCCACAAAAGCCCCGTTATGGCGGCTTTGCCTCATGAATATGGGAAGTGATGGACGGGGGTGCAAGGGCTTTGCGCAGAGGCCGAGAATCGCTATTCTTCGGCTCTGCAAGTCAACTTGAAAGCCTGCCCGATGAATGCGCCAAGCGATATCTCCATGAAGACCGACGATGTCCTGCGGATCGAGCTGGAGGTGTTCCGGCACGAGCATCGCGACCTCGACGAGGCCATCCGCGCGCTGCAGGAACGCGGGACGGCGGATCAGTTGACGCTGCAGCGGCTGAAAAAGAAAAAGCTCCACCTCAAGGACAAGATCGCCCTGATCGAGGACCGCCTGACGCCGGACATCATCGCCTGACCGGCCAGCCGGACCGCAAGCTGCGGCGCCGGAGCCTCCGGCGGGAGGTTTATTGGCAAGATGAAGCCGGGAGCGCGGCGCCCCTGCTTCATCTTGCCGATAAACTCCGGGGGTCCGGGGGCTGGCCCCCGGTTCGACCTACGTCCAGGGTCTGGCCCCGGTCTGAGCTGCGTCCGGAACTGGCTCTCTTGCCAGTAAAAACACCGTCATGCCGCGATTGCCGCGGCGCGCAGAGCAGCTATAGTGCGCGCTTCATAGCCACCGGAGGTCCGCATGTCCGCACAGCCCGTTCCCGTCGGTATCATCATGGGCAGCCAGTCCGACTGGCCCACCATGAAAGAGGCCGCCGACCTGCTCGACACGCTCGGCGTGGCCCATGAGGTGCGCATCGTCTCGGCGCATCGCACGCCCGACCGGCTTTGGGACTATGGCAAGAGCGCCGTGGACCGCGGGCTGCAGGTGATCATCGCGGGCGCGGGCGGGGCGGCGCATCTGCCCGGGATGATGGCGTCGAAGACGCGGGTGCCGGTGATCGGCGTGCCGGTGCAGACCCGGGCGCTGTCGGGGGTCGACAGCCTCTATTCCATCGTCCAGATGCCGCGCGGCTTCCCGGTGGCGACCATGGCCATCGGCGCCGCGGGTGCCGCCAATGCGGCGCTGATGGCGGCGGGGATCCTCGCCCTGCGGGACCCGGAGCTTGCCGCGCGGCTCGACGCCTGGCGTGCCGAACTCTCAGCCTCGATCCCCGATGCGCCCGAGCGCGACTGACGCCGCCGCATCTTTGCCGTTGCACCGGCCCCCGGCCCGCGCCTAAACACGCGCCAAACGTCCCAGACCGGAGCCTCGCATGACCAGCCCCCTGCCCCCCGGATCGACCATCGGCATTATCGGCGGCGGCCAGCTGGGCCGGATGCTGTCGGTTGCCGCAGCACGGCTGGGCTATCGCAGCCACATCTTCGAACCCGGCGCCAACCCGCCCGCGGGTGACGTGGCCCATGCGGTGACCACCGCCGCCTACGACGATGCCAAGGCACTGCGCGCCTTTGCCGAGGCGGTCGATGTGATCACGTACGAATTCGAGAACATTCCCACCGGCGCACTCGACCTTTTGCAAGAGGTGAAACCGATCCGCCCGGGCCGCGAGGCACTGCGGATCAGCCAGGACCGGCTGACGGAAAAGGACTTTCTGCGCGACCTGGGCCTCGCCACGGCCCCCTATGCGGACGTGCCCGACGCCGCGGCCCTGACCGCCGCGATGGAGGAGATCGGCGCGCCCGCAATCCTCAAGACCCGGCGCTTCGGCTATGACGGCAAGGGCCAGGCGCGCATCGCTTCCGTCTCCGAGGCAGCGGCCGCCTTCGAGGAGCTGTCGGGCAGTGCGCTGATCCTCGAAGGCTTCGTTGATTTCAGCACAGAGGTTTCGGTGATCGCCGCCCGCGGGCTTGACGGGTCGGTGGCCTGTTTCGATCCAGGCGAGAACGTGCACCGCGAGGGCATCCTGCGAACGACGACGGTGCCCGCGCGGCTGTCGGCGGCGCAGCGCACCGACGCGGTCCTGTTGGCGGCGCGTATCCTCAACGCGCTTGATTACGTTGGCGTCTTGGGTGTGGAGCTTTTCGTGACGCCGCAAGGCCTCGTCGTCAACGAGATCGCGCCGCGGGTGCACAATTCCGGGCATTGGACGCAGAATGGCTGTGCCGTCGACCAGTTCGAACAGCACATCCGCGCCGTCGCGGGCTGGCCGCTGGGCGATGGGCAGCGCCATTCCGACGTGCGGATGGAGAACCTGATCGGCGACGACTTGGACGGCGTGCCCGAGCTCGCCGCGACCACCCATGCCGCGCTGCACCTTTACGGTAAGGCCGAGGTCAAGGCAGGCCGCAAGATGGGCCACGTGAACCACGTCCTTCCGGCGACCAAAGCCTGAAGCGTTTCGCGGTGGATCTGACTCACGTGGCACCGCCTGAAATCAAAGATTTCAACGCGTTGAGTGGTGCAACGTGAGTCAAATGGCTCGCAAAACGCGCTAGGCGATAAACCGCGCCGCGGCGGTGCCGGTCATGTAGGTGACCGCGCCGTTCGCCAGCGTCGCGCCGACCTGGCCCGTGGCGCGGTCGAGCACCAGCAGGTCGGCGCGCATTCCCGGCACCAGCCTGCCGCGATCCGTCAACCCAAGCACCTGCGCCGGACCCGAAGAGACCAGCGCCCAGGCGGTTGGCATGTCGCAGACGCCCAGCTCGACCAGCCGCAACGCCGCGCGCAGGGGGGCCGGATAGTGGTAGTCCGACGCCAGCGCCGTCACCCGCCCGGCTTCGACGATCTCCAGCGCCGAAACCTTGCCGGCATGGCTGGCACCGCGCACCACGTTGGGCGCGCCCATGACCACCGGCTCGCCCTCGGCCCGCGCCGCCTCTGCCGCCGCAAGGGTTTCAGGGAATTCCGAAATCCGAACATCCCTCGCGCGCCAAGTCTCGCGCGTGGCGGCATCGGGATCATCGTGGCTCCCCAGCCGCACGCCCTTCGCCAAAAGCCGCACGCAGAGCGCGTCGAGCGCGTCGGGCACCTCGGCGGCGCGGGAGTGCAGGCCCTGCATCAGTGCCAGATGCGCCTCGGGGTTGCGGCCGCTTTTCAACGCCTGCCCGGTCAGCCGCGGCGGGCGGCGGCCCGCTGCCAGACGGTCATGCGGCAGGTGGTCGTTGAAGACCACGTAGCCGATGCCGAAGCGGTCGATGGCCGCCTCTGCGCGGGCGTAGTCGTCGAGCAGGAAGGTTTCCAGCCGCAGTTGCGGGCGCAGGTCGGTGGCGATCTTATGGGCAACTTCGGCGATGCTGGCAAAGACATGCTCGGCGAAATCCGGGCCGCGCATCCCGCCTTCCCAGCTGAAGAACTGCGCGAGGACGGCGGTGGTGATGCCGTTTGCGGCGATCTCCGCCGCGCAGGCGGCGACGCCGTGAGACGCCTCGCGCAGCGCCCCCCGGCGCGGGGCCATGTGCCGCTCGAACCCGTCGCCATGCACGTCCACGATGCCGGGCAGCAGGTCGAAGCCCGAAAGGTCCACGCTCTTGCCGCCCGGCCCGTCCGCGATGACGCCGCCCGACAGGGTCAGCGCGCCGCTGTCCCAGCCGCCGGGGCGCAGCACGCGCGCGCCGGTCAGCGTCAGGTCAATCGGCATCTGCGCAAAGCCCGAAAAGACAGGTGATTTCCTCGGCCGAGACCATCTTGGTCCAGTCGAGGTCGGCGTCGAACCGGCCTTCGCGCAGGAACAGCAGCGTCTGCGCCATAACCGCCGGCGCCTGCATGATGAAGGTATGCGTCACCGGCAGGATAAGCTGCGAGGTCATGCCCTCGACACGGGTCGAGGCGACCGAGACCTTGCCGTCATCCGCGCCAGGGATCAGCGCCGAATAGACCGGGTTCAGCGAACGGGTGCCGGCGATGACCCCCAGTTCGAAATCCACCGGCAGCAGGCGCGCGGGCAGATCCTCGGGCCCGGTGCCCAGCTGCTGGCCCGCGGGGCCGTTCACCCAGTCGAAGACCTCCCAGCTGCCCAGCTCGTCCACCAGTTCGCTGCCGTGGTTGGGCGGGGCGAGCATCACCACGCGGCCCAGGTTCGCGGGGCGATTGTCCTGCAGCCAGACCCGCAGCAGGATGCCGCCCATGGAATGGGTGACGAAATGCGTGGTCTCGTCGCCGCATTGCGCCACCGCTTGGGGCAGTGTCTCGTCCACCAATGTCTGAATGCGGGCGGAGGTCGACGGGTAGCCCGGCACCACGGTACGGTAGCCGCGAACCTCGAGCACCCGCGCCATCAGCGCAAAGGAATATTCGCTGCGCGCCAGACCGTGCAGCAGCACGACGCAGTCCGCCCGCGCCATGGGCGCGGCGAGCATCAGGGCAAGAGAGATCGACAGGGCACGCATGGCGCTTGAGATAGGCCCCTTTGCGCGCCTATGAAAGGGACGAGTTGGGAGATTTCGAACCATGACGCCCCGTCTTGCCGTGCGCGCGGTGCTGGTGCACGCGGACCGCCTGCTGCTGGTCAATGCCTACCCTCCGGAGGCGGGCAGCGACCTCTGGTGCGCGCCGGGTGGCGGCGTCGAACGTGGCGCTTCGCTGCCCGACAACCTGCGCCGCGAGATGTTCGAAGAGACGGGGTTGCGGATCGATGTGGGCGCGCTTTGCCTGGTCAACGAATTCCACGCGCCAGAGCGCGGATTCCACCAGGTGGAGGTGTTCTTTCGCTGCACTCTGTCGGGGGGCACACTCGATCCCGCATGGCGCGATCCCGAAGGCGTGGTGACAAAGCGGCGCTGGTTCACGCGGGACGCGCTGGCGGCGATCCGGCTGAAACCCGACCGGCTGCGCGCTCTGCCCTGGGAGGACGGAGTGTTCTACGACCCGCTGGAGCGGATCGTGCGCTAGCGCCGTTGCGGCAGGATCGAGAAGGCCACGCCGCCCAATACGACGGCAGCCGCCAGCACAACGCCCAGGCTTGGCACTTCGGCCAGCAACAGGAACCCGCCTGCCATCGCGATGACAGGCACCGTCAGCTGCGCCACCGCCGCGACGCTCGCCTCGAGACGCGGCAGCACCGTGTACCAGAGCGCATAGCCCAGCCCCGAGGTCACCGCCCCCGACAGAACGGCCAGCATCAAGCCGGGCGTCGCGATCTGCATTTGCGCACCGAAGAAGGCAAGGCTCAGCACCAGCCCGACCGGAACGGCAAGCATGAAGTTCGCCGCCGTCGCCATAAGCGGATCCGCCTCGCCGCGCCCAGCCAGCGAATAGATCCCCCAGCCCAGTCCGGCCGCCGCCATCATGGCGCCGTGAAACACGCTGACCTGCGGGCCAGTGCCGGGCCAGAGCAGCCAGACCAGTCCAGCGAAGGCCAGCGCCGCGCCGATCACGCGCCGGGGCGGCAGGCGGGCACCGTCGCGCAGGGCGCCCGCAAACATCGTGACCTGCACGGTGCCGAACAAGATCAGCGCGCCCACGCCCGCATCGAGTGATACGTAGGCCAGCGAAAATCCGTAGATATAAAGGATCAGGGACAGGACGCCTGTGACCCGTCCGCCTCCGCCGCCCAGTTGCAGCCTGCCGCGCGCCGCGACGGCCAACAGCGCCAGCATGGCCGCGCCGGAGGCCAGCCGCACGATGGCAAAAGTCCCGGCATCGATGCCGCCGTCCACCAGCGCCCAGCGGTTGAGGATGGAATTGGCGGCAAAGGCCACCATGGTCAGGGCGGTGAGGACAAAGAGGCGCATGGCGCGCAAGCTGGCCGAGCGTGCCCCGGTTGGCAAGAGCTGGTGCCGTTAACGCCCGGCACCAAAACGAAAAGGGGCCGCCCGAAGGCGACCCCCTGAAGATGCGAGCGAGGTTGGCTCTCATCGCTTTTCCGATGGAAAAGCGACTGTCGCCTGCCGTCGCATTCCTGCGGAATGCGACTTACATCATGCCGCCCATGCCGCCCATGTCGGGCATGCCGCCGCCGGCGCCTGCGCCTTCTTTCTGCGGCTTGTCGGCCACCATGGCTTCGGTGGTGATCAGCAGGCCGGCGATCGAGGCTGCATCCTCGAGAGCGGTGCGGACAACCTTGGCCGGGTCGATGACGCCGAACTTGAACATGTCGCCATATTCATCGGTCTGGGCGTTGTAGCCGAACTTGAGATCTTCGCTTTCGCGGATTTTGCCCGCAACGACCGATCCGTCGACACCGGCGTTTTCCGCGATCTGACGCAGCGGCGATTCCAGCGCCTTGCGGACGATGGTGATGCCGGCGTTCTGGTCGCTGTTGGCACCTTCCAGTCCGTGCAGCACCTTGGCCGCCTGGACCAGAGCCACGCCACCGCCGACAACGATGCCTTCCTGCACCGCCGCGCGGGTCGCGTTCAGCGCGTCATCGACGCGGTCCTTGCGCTCCTTCACCTCGGTTTCGGTCATGCCGCCGACGCGGATGACGGCAACGCCGCCTGCCAGCTTGGCCACACGCTCCTGCAGCTTCTCGCGGTCGTAGTCCGAGGTGGTTTCCTCGATCTGCGTGCGGATCTGGCTGACGCGCGCCTCGATTTCCGACTTCTCACCGTGGCCGTCGACGATGGTGGTCTCGTCCTTGGTGATGTTGACGGTTTTCGCGGTCCCGAGCATGTCCATGGTGACGTTCTCGAGCTTCATGCCGAGGTCTTCGGAGATGACCTGGCCGCCGGTCAGGATCGCGATGTCCTGCAGCATGGCCTTGCGGCGGTCGCCGAAGCCCGGTGCCTTGACGGCTGCGATCTTGAGGCCGCCGCGCAGCTTGTTGACCACGAGGGTCGCCAGCGCTTCGCCTTCGACGTCTTCGGCGATGATCAGCAGCGGCTTCTGCGACTGGATCACCTGCTCGAGCAGCGGAACCAGCGGCTGCAGCGAGCTCAGCTTCTTCTCGTGCAGCAGGATCATGCAGTCATCGAGTTCCGCGACCATCTTGTCGGCGTTGGTCACGAAGTAGGGCGACAGGTAACCGCGGTCGAACTGCATGCCCTCGACGACGTCGGTCTCGGTTTCGAGACCCTTGTTCTCTTCGACGGTGATGACACCCTCGTTGCCGACCTTCTGCATCGCATCGGCGATCTGGCGGCCGATTTCAGCTTCGCCGTTGGCAGAAATGGTGCCGACCTGCGCGACTTCGGCGCTGTCGTTGACGGGGCGTGCGGCGTTTTTGATCGCCTCGACGACCTTGGAGGTGGCGAGGTCGATGCCGCGCTTGAGGTCCATCGGGTTCATGCCCGCTGCGACCGACTTCATGCCTTCCTTGACGATGGCCTGGGCCAGCACGGTGGCGGTGGTGGTGCCGTCGCCGGCTTCGTCATTGGTGCGGGAAGCGACTTCCTTCACCATCTGCGCGCCCATGTTCTCGAACTTGTCTTCCAGTTCGATTTCCTTGGCGACCGAAACGCCGTCCTTGGTGATGCGCGGGGAGCCAAACGACTTGTCCAGAACCACGTTGCGGCCTTTCGGACCCAGCGTGACCTTGACCGCATCGGCGAGGATGTTCACGCCCTTGAGCATGCGCGAACGGGCGTCAGTATTGAATTTCACGTCCTTGGCAGACATCGGATATCTCCTGTTCTTTGGGTTGAGGGATCAGAGGAAGCGACGGCTCAGGCGGCCTTGGCCGCTTTGTCGTCCTCGATGATGCCCAGAATGTCGCCTTCTTTCATGATCAGCAGCTCTTCGCCATCGACCGTGACTTCGGTGCCGGACCATTTGCCGAACAGGACCTTGTCGCCTGCGGATACGGCCATCTCGATGAGTTCGCCGGAATCCTTGCGTGCGCCTTCACCACAGGCCACAACGATGCCCTCGGCGGGCTTTTCTTTCGCGCTGTCGGGAATGATCAGACCACCCTTGGTCTTCTCGTCGCTTTCCACACGGCGGACCAGCACGCGGTCATGAAGCGGTTTGAATGCCATCTTCGAGTCTCCTTGCTCAAAGTTTCCATGGCCCCCCGTCTTCGGCAGGGCCGTTATCACTCACCCTCGTCGAGTGCTAACGGCGCATAGGTATGGACACGCGCGCCCCCTGTCAACAAGCGAATATGCAAAAATCTTGCGGCGCTCCGGGCGGCGGAAATGAAGGTGTTTTCGCGCCTTTTCACCGCGTCCCTGCCGCCGCGAGAGCCGCGAATTCCGCACCGGCGCCGGAACCAGACCGATCACTGAAAAGTTATGTGGCTGAATGTCATAGATTATCGAACGAAAGAGAGACGTAAATGAGCACAGTTATGAAGGTCATCCTCGCGATCGTCGCGGTTCTGGTGATCGTCTTCGGCTTTTACATGGTCAATGTGGACGTCACGGATGAGGGGTCGCTGCCCGACGTGGACGTGTCGGTCGAGGAAGGCGAGATGCCCGAGGTCGACGCCGATGTGGGTTCCATCGACGTGGGCACCGAAACCGAAGAGGTCACCGTGCCGGATGTCGACGTGGATGTGAGCACGCAGGAAGAAGAAGTCGAAGTGCCGACCATCGAAGTCACGCCGCCGGAAGAAGAGAACAACTGATCCTGGTCGCCGTACGCGCCACCCGAAACAGATACAGCCCCTGCGCCCGTCCCGGCGCGGGGGTTTTCGTGTCAGTTCTCCGGCGCCTCTTCCCAGCTGTCGGCCCAGTGCACCAACCCGGCCCGGCCGTCGTCGGTCAGGGCGTAGATTCCTTTTTCCACCCGTGCGAACCAGCCGTAATGGTTGTCCGCCATGATCCGCGTCGCCGGTTTCACCGACACCGCCCTGGCCACCACCGCACCCTTGCTGGCGCCATGCTCGGCCAGGTAGGCGGCGCAGCGCAGGGCGTCCTGCCGATAGCCGGTGACGATGCCGTGGCGCGTCGCGCCGCCGTCGTTGGGATCGCCGCGCAGCCGGTCGAATTCGCGCAAGAGCTTGGCCTGTCCCTTGCGGTTCTTGCGCGGGGCGTAAGGACCCGGATCGCAAAGCACTTCGGTGACGCCGTCGGCGCGCACTGTGATGAACCCGAGGCCCAGCCGGCGGCAGAGCGCCAGGTTGTCCTTGAGCGCCCGCCGGGCCTGCGGGCCGGTGGGCCGGGGCACGGCGATATAAACGAGATCGGCCAGCGCCTGACGCGCCACCGCCTGGTGAAAGAGTGTGAGCGTGATGCGCAGTTTCAGCTCCACGATCACCGGCGCCTCTTCGCCGCGCCGCGCCACCAGGTCGGCATTGCCGACTTCGCCCTTGACGGCGTAGCCCTGCGCCTGAAGCAGGCGCTTGACCGGGCGATACAGATCACTTTCGCGTTTCATGCCGGCATCCTCGCCCGCCGGGTTGTCGCGGGCAAGACCGCATCCTAAGCTGCCGCGAAACCTCACGGAGCCCCTTCCATGCGCTTGGTTCTCGGCCTGATCGTCACCCTTTTCACCGCCGGGGCGGTGTTCGCGCAATGCTCCGGCGCCGACCTGCGCAGCAGCCTGAGCGACGCCGAACGGCAGGAGCTCGATACGCGTGTCGCCGCGACGCCCTATGCCACCGGCAACCATTGGCTGGCGACGCGCGGCGACATGCGCATCCACCTGATCGGAACGGTGCACCTCGACGATCCGCGGCTCGACGCACCGACCGAGCGGCTGCGCCCGCTGATCGAAGAGGCCGCCGCCCTGTTGCTGGAAATGACGCCCGCGGACGAACAGGCGTTGCAGCAGGACCTGGTCTCGGCGCCGGACAAGCTGCTGCTCACCGACACCACCCTGCCGGAGATCATGAGCGAAGAGGCCTGGGCGGCGCTGTCCGAAGCTGTGACCGCGCGCGGCCTGCCGCCCTTCATGGCGGCCAAATTCCAGCCCTGGTACCTGTCGATGCTGCTCTCGGTGCCGCCTTGTGCGACCGCCACGCTGACCGAGGGCGCCGGGCTCGACAAGCGTCTGGCCCGGATCGCGGAAGGCGCGGAGGTGCCGATGCACGCGCTGGAATCCTACGAGACGATCTTTGCCATGTTCACCGAAGCGCCGATGAGCGAACAGATCGCGATGCTGGAATCGGCGCTGGTGGCCCCGGACGAGGTCGAGGACATGTTCGCCACCCTGCTGGCCAGCTATGTCGATGAAACGACTGCCGAAGGCTGGGAAATCTCGCGCATTCTCGCGCGGCGCTCGGCACCGCTCGAGCCGGGCGAGATTGACGCGGTCTTCGACGCGATGGCGGACGGGTTGCTCACGGACCGAAACCGCGCCTGGATCCCGGTGATCCTCGACGCGGCCGGCACGGCCGAGGGCCGCCCGGTCGTCGTCGCCTTCGGCGCGGCCCACCTGGCCGGTGACACCGGCGTGCTGCAACTGCTGACCGACGAAGGGTTCGAGCTGACCCGCCAGCCGTTCTGACCCGCGAGGACGCCCGCAAGGGCGGAAGAGCGCCTCCCCCGCCCCGGTTCAGGCCGCGAGCCCGCGCCCCTTGAGCAAGGCCTCGACCCCCGGCATCCGACCGCGAAACTTGGTGTACAGCGCCTCGGCCTCTTCGGACCCGCCGGCGGAGAGGATGAACTCTTCGAGCCGCGCCGCGGTCTCCGCATCGAAGGCCGACCCGGCCTCCTCGAAGGCCGCGAAGGCATCCGCGTCCATCACCTCGGACCACATGTAGCTGTAGTAGCCGCTGGAATATCCGTCGCCGGCGAAGACATGCGCGAAATGCGGCGTCGCGTGCCGCATCGGGATCGCCGCCGGCATGCCCAGACCTTCGAGGATTTCCGCCTGCCGCGCCATCACGTCTTCGGGCGGCGGGCCGCTGTGCAACTCCAGGTCCACCAGCGCCGAGGCCACGTATTCCACCGTCTGGAACCCCATGTCGAAGGTTGCCGCCGCCAGTACCTTGTCGAGCAGCGCCTGCGGCATCGGCTCTCCGGTCTCCGCATGGGTGGCGAAGCCTTGCAGCACCTCGGGCACCTCCAGCCAGTGTTCGTAAAGCTGGCTTGGCAATTCGACGAAGTCCCGCGCCACGCTGGTGCCCGAGACCGAGCCGAACGCCACGTCCGACAGGATCTGGTGCAGCGCATGGCCGAATTCGTGGAACAGCGTGCGCGCATCGTCATAGGACAAGAGTGCCGGCTGGCCTTTCGACGGCTTGGCGAAGTTGCAGACGTTCACCACGATCGGCGTCTTCACCTCGGGCCGCCGGGCCTGTGACCGCATCGCAGAACACCAGGCGCCCGAGCGTTTTGAGGCCCGCGCGAAGTAGTCCCCGATGAACACCGCCCGATGCTGCCCGTCGCGCAGCACCTCCCAGACCCGGCAGTCTGGATGGTAGGCCTCGACATCCAGCGCACGGAATTCCAGCCCGAACAGCCGATGCGCGCAGTCGAACGCCGCCTCGATCATCCGGTCGAGCTGCAGGTACGGCTTGAGCTCCGCCTCGTCGAGATCGTGCAGGACCTTGCGCCGCTTCTCGGCGTAGTAGCGCCAGTCCCAGGGCTGCAGCGGGCCGTTGACGCCGTCCTCTTGCAGCAGGGTCTCCATCTCTGCGGCATCGGCCATGGCCTGCGCGCGGGCCGGCGTCCAGACCTGCATCAACAGATTGCGCACCCGGTCGGGGCTGCCGGCCATCTCGGTCTCGAGCTTGTACTCCGCGAAAGTGTCGTAGCCCAGAAGCCGCGCGCGTTCCTCGCGCAGACTCAGCACCTCTTCGGCAATGGCGCGGTTGTCGGTTTCGCCGCCATTGGCCCCGCGCGAGGTCCAGGCCCGCCAGGCGGTTTCGCGCAGGTCGCGACGCGGCGAGAATTGCAGGAACGGCACGATCAGCGACCGGCTGAGCGTGATCGCCGGACCGTCAGTGCCCAGTTCCTCGCCCGCCGCGCGGGCCGACGCCTTGACGAACTCCGGCAGGCCTTCGAGGTCCGTATCGCTCAGGGCCATGTGCCAGCCTGCTTCGTCCGCCAGCAGGTTCTGGGTGAACTGCGTGCCCAGCACCGCCAGGCGCGACTTTACCTCTTTCATGCGCTCCGCCTCGGCGCCGGTCAGCGCCGCCCCCGCTCGGACAAAGCCGCGATGCGTAAGCATCAGCACCCGCGCCTCCTCGGACGTCAGGTCCAGCCCTTCCCGCGTGTCCCAGAGCGTCCTCACCCGGTCGAACAGCTGCGCATTGCCGTAGATCGCCGAGGAATGCGCCGCGAGCTTGGGCGAAAATTCCCGCTGCAACGCCTGCCGTTCGGGGTTGCTGTCGGCCCCCGCCAGCGAGAAGAACACCGACAGCACCTTGTCCAGCGCCTCGCCCGCGCCCTCCATCGCCTCGATCGTGTTGGCGAAACTCGGCGGTTCGGGGTTTTCGGCGATGGCGGTGATCTCGGCCATGTGCCGGGCCAGCGCCGTGTCCAGCGCGGGCGCGAAATCGTCGTCGGAAATCTTGGCGAAGGGGGTGATGCCGAAAGGCGTGTCCCACGCGGCGAGCAGCGGATTGGTCATGTCGGAACTCCTTTGCCAGATAGCTAGGGCGTCGGGGCGCCCGGTGCAATCGCCTCAGCCGCAGACCGGGCAGTCGCCGCGCCGCTTCGTGGCGATCTTTCGGGTCTCGCCCCAGAGCGCGTCGTAGATCAGCATCTCGCCCCGCAGCGGCTGGCCCGCGCCGGTCAGCAGCTTCACCGCCTCGACCGCCATCATCGCGCCGACGACGCCCGGCAACGGGCCCAGCACCCCGGCCTCGGCGCAGGAGGGCGCGAGGCCCGGCGCCGGCGCTTCGGGAAAGAGGCACTGGTAGCAGGGGCCGCTCTCCTTGGGGTGAAAGACCGACAGCTGCCCCTCCCACTGGCTGAGCGCGCCCGACACCAGCGGCCGCCCCAGCGCCACGGCGGTGCGGTTCGCCAGATAGCGGGTGGCGAAATTGTCGGTCCCGTCGAGGATCACGTCGTACTCCGCGAACAGCCCTGCCGCGATGCCGTCGTCGAGCCGCCGATGATAGGGCTTCACGGTCACATGCGGGTTCTGCGCTGTTATCGCCGCTTCGGCGGAAAAGACCTTGGCCTTCCCGATGTCGCGGTCGCGGTGGATCACCTGGCGCTGCAGGTTGGCATTCTCGACCGTGTCGTCGTCGATCACGCCGATGGTGCCGACCCCCGCCGCCGCGAGATATTGCAGCGCCGGCGCACCCAGGCCGCCTGCACCGATCACCAGAACCCGGCCCGCCTTGAGCCGCTTCTGCCCCGGCCCGCCGATCTCGCGCAGGACGATGTGGCGGGCATAGCGGTCCAGCTCCGATTCGCCGAAGCTGCCGGGCGTCGGCGCCGGGGCCTCTGCGGCTTCCCTGGCTTGCGCCTTGCCGCGCAGCCAGCCCAGCCCGGCGCGATAGATCAGTACCAGCACGACCCCGCCGCCCAGGATCAGCCAGAGCGCCGCACTTTCCCCGGTCGCCATGCGCAGCGGATGGCCGTCGGGCAGCACCAGGTGCAGCATCAGCACGCCTACATAGAGCAGCCCGACCATGATCAGCCGCGCCTGCCGCGGCGCGCCCATCAGGTGCCCGACGCCCCAGAGCGCCGCCGCCATGGCCAGCACCAGCAGCATCAGCGCCTGCCCGTGGAGCCGAAGCCCCCGTCGCCGCGCGCCGTGCCCTCCAGCGCCTCCGCCACCGCGAAGTCCGCCCGCACGACCGGCGCGACGACCATCTGCGCGATCCGGTCACCGTGGCGGATCTCGAACGGATCGGAGCCCGCGTTCAGGACGATCACGCCCACCGGCCCGCGGTAATCGCTGTCGATGGTGCCGGGGCTGTTGGGCAGAGCGATGCCGTGCTTCAGGGCCAGCCCGGAGCGCGGCCGCACCTGCACCTCGTAACCCTCGGGCACCGCCATGCGCAGCCCGGTCGGCACCAATGCGCGCGCGCCCGGTTCCAGGTGCACGACGCCCCGGTCGGCGAGGTTCGCGCGCAGATCCGCCCCCGCCGCACCGGCGCTGGCATAGTGCGGCAGGCCCAGCGACCGGTCCGCCCCGTCGTCCCACATCAGATCAATCGTGACCACGCGATCCCCTTCATCTTGCCCCTAAACTCCCGCCGGAGGCATAAATCTCTACTGCAGCGCTTCGGCAATGCGCTGCGCCAGCCTTTGCGCCACCGCGTCCTTGCCCGCCCGCTCCCAGGTCTCTGAGCCATCGCCGGTGATCAGCGTCACCGCATTCTCGGTTCCGCCCATGATGCCGGTGCCGGGCGACACGTCGTTGGCGAGGATCCAGTCGCAGCCCTTGCGCGCACGCTTCGCTGTGGCATGGGCGACCACGTCATCGGTCTCGGCCGCGAAGCCCACGACGAGGTTCGGCCGCCCCTCCCCCATCTGCGCCACCTCAGCCAGGATGTCGGGGTTCTCGGCAAAGCGCAGCGCAGGCAGCGTGCCCGCGGTCTTCTTGATCTTCGACCGCGCCTCTTCCTCGACATGCCAATCCGCCACCGCAGCGGCAAACACCGCCGCATCGACGGGCAGCGCCGCTTGCACCGCGTCGCGCATCTGCCGCGCGGTTTCGACCCGCACAACAGTCACGCCGGCAGGCGGCGGCACCGTCGCCGGGCCGGTGACAAAGACCACCTCGGCCCCCTGTTCGGCCAGTGCCCGCCCGATCGCCGCCCCCTGCGCCCCCGACGACCGGTTGGCGATATAGCGCACCGGGTCGATGGGTTCGAGGGTCGGACCCGAGGTCACCAGCACGCGGCGACCCGTCAAGGTTCCCTGTCCCAGCGCCGCCTCGATCCCCGCGACGATCTCCAGCGGCTCGGCCATGCGGCCCGGGCCGAATTCGCCGCAGGCCATGTCGCCCTCGTTCGGCCCCACCACGCGCACGCCGTCGCCTTGCAAGGTCGCCAGGTTGCGCTGCGTCGCCGGGTGGTCCCACATCCGCACGTTCATTGCGGGCGCCACCAGCACAGGCGTGTCCGTCGCCAGCAACAGCGTCGTCGCGAGGTCCGAACACAACCCCTGCGCCATCTTCGCCATGAGGTCCGCCGTCGCCGGAGCGACCACCACGAGATCCGCCACACGGCTGAGCTGGATATGCCCCATCTCGGCCTCGCTGGTGAGGTCGAATAGCGCCGTATGCACCTTTTCGCCGGCCAGCGCCGCGACCGACAAGGGCGTCACGAACTGCTCTGCCGCCGCGGTCATCACGGGCGTCACCGACACGCTCCGTTCGCGCAGCCGCCGGATCAGGTCCAGCGTCTTGTACGCCGCGATCCCGCCCCCGATGATGAGAAGTATCCGCTTGCCCGCGAGCATGTCGCCACCCCGATCCCGTTACCGGCCCAGTGTTACGCCCAAGCGGCGCGAAGCTCAATCGCCCGCGGGGGCGTTGAAGGCCGCGCAGGGATCGCCGCGTTCGACATCCTCGGTGATGTCGACCATGTCGAACCCGCCATCCGGCGCACCAAAGGTCGCCTCGCCCTGACCGAAGGTGGCATAGGTCACGTCGGGGGCGGCCTGCGACAGCACGAAGGGCGCACCCCAGTCCGGGCGCGCATGGCCGTTGCCGGTGATGACCACCACAGGAGCACCCGCACTTTCCAGCGCCGCCAGCGCCTCCTGCGCCAGCCGCGCGTCGCGCAGCCGCTGGATGTCGACCATCATCGGCAGCATCTCTGCGGGCATGGCATCGCAATGAGCCGACAACTGCAGCGCCTCGCGTGCCGCCTGCTGGTCTTCGGGCAGCGCCTGGTCGAGGCCGAAACGCGCCGCCTCGGGTCCAAAGACGGCTTCGGTCCCCGCCTCCATCACGCGCCGCGCCTCGGCCCGCGGCAAAGCCGCGCCGAAATAGGCCGCCTCGGGGGCCGCGGCGAAAATCGGGTAATACATGGCGAAATCCGGCCAGCCGCTCTCGGCCCAGCCAAGCGCCTCTTCCAGCGCGTCCTCGTCGGCGATGAGATCCGGGGTCACCCGCGCCGCCTGCTCTGGCGTCAGCATTTCGAAGACCAGAGCCTGCGGTGCGATCTCGCCCACCAGTTCGGCCTGCTTGCGGTGATGCGCGGGGTTATCGTGCTGCTCGCCCAGGAACACCACGTCGCGGCCCGTGAAAAAGCCCCCGTCCGCAAATGCAGCGGGGGCCGTTCCCAGCGCCAGGAAAATGGCCAGCCGGATCACAGGAACGCGTAAACCTCGCGCGATTGCGACTCCAGCGTCTTGCGCATCTTCGCAAAAGCCGCTGCTTCCAGCTGTCGCACGCGTTCCTTGCTGAGACCCAGCTCATTGCCCAGAGACTCAAGCGTCCGGCCGTCGTCGCGCAGTTTGCGTTCCCGCACGATAAAGCGCTCCCGGTCATTGAGCGCGTTCATCGCCACCAACAGCCATTCCCGCAATTGATCGGTGTCGAGCGAATTTTCCACGATCTCGGAGGCCTGCGCACCGTCATCTTCCAGCGCATCGATCCACTCGCGGCCCTCGTCCTCGACAGACTGGGTGGCGTTCAGCGAATAGTCGGAGCCGGACAAACGGCCTTCCATCATTTCGACGTCGTGCAGCGGCACGCCGATCTCGGTCGAGATCATCTGCCGCAGCTGGTGCCGGTCGAGCGACTGACCCTCTGCCGCGGCCTCGCGTTCAAGACGCGCCTGCACGCGGCGCATATTGAAGAACAGCGATTTCTGGGAAGAGGTCGAACCGGTGCGCACCATCGACCAGTTGCGCATCACGTAATCCTGAATGCTCGCCTTGATCCACCACACGGCATAGGTGGAAAAGCGCACGCCGCGGTCCGGGTCAAACTTGTCGGCGGCTTTCATAAGCCCCAAGCCGGCTTCCTGGATCAGGTCGTTCATCGGGGCACCATAGCGCTTGAACTTGGATGCCATGGAGATGGCGAGCCGCATGTAGGCGGTGATCAGGCGATGCAGGGCAGCTTCATCGCGTTCGTCGCGCCAGGCATAGGCGAGCTTCAATTCGGTTTCGGCGTCAAGAAGTTCGGCCTTCATGGCCCGGCGGGATAATGTCTGGTCGTTGAAAACGTCTAATGCCATGTCAGCTCCCCAGAATGATATGCGTTAGGGCTCCGCGGCCCTTTTGCATGATCTTACGTACGGGTAACGTCGACGGATCACATTTGGTTGCAAAAAAGATGCATCACGACGGCGTGAGCCTTGCGAAACGATCAAGGACCGTGATCGCGAGCAACACAATAATGCGCTGTGCCAGCCGGAGAACGCCGGTTAACGTCGGCTCGACCTAAGTCTCATTTCGGAGATGACAATGCTTTTTCTCGGCGACTACGCCTATTCCAGCTGGTCTTTGCGCGCCTGGCTGCTGTTCCGCCGCTTCGGCATAGACACGGATATCACGCTGGTGAATTTCTCCGAAGCCGCGGTGGCCGAGCAGATGGCGGCGATCTCGCCGGCGCGCACCGTGCCCACCTACGTGGTCGCGGACGGCACGGTGATCTGGGACAGCCTCGCCATCGCCGAGGAACTGGCGGACCGGTTTCCCGCCGCGGGGATCTGGCCCGATGCGCCCGCCGCCCGTGCGACCGCCCGCGCTCTCGCCGCCGAGATGCACTCGGGCTTCACCGCCTTGCGCGGGTTTTGCCCGATGAACCTGCGCCTGGCCTATGCCGACTGCGCGCCGCCGCCCGAGGTGCTGGCCGACGTCGCCCGGATCGAGGCGATCTGGACCCACGCGCGCGCCCGGTTCGGCGCCGCAGGCCCCTGGCTCTGCGGCCGATATTCGGCGGCGGATGCATTCTTTGCCCCGGTGGCGGCGCGGATCGCGGGCTACAGCCTGCCCGTCGGGCCCGAGGCCGCGGCCTATGTCGCGGCCCACCTTGCCGACCCGGCGTTCCGCCGCTTCCGCGCCATGGGCCTGGTGCGCGGGCAGGACCTCGCCCGCTACGCGCAGCCCTATGCAGGGATCCCCTGGCCCGGCCCCGCGCCGCGCCCGGCCCGCGCGGTCGCCTCGGCTCCGTCCGAAAACGCCGCCTGCCCCTATTCCGGCGATCCGGTCACCGATTTCCTCGAATGCGAGGGCCGCGTCTTCGGCTTCTGCAACCCGTTCTGCCGCGACAAGACGGCCGCCGACCCCGAAGCCTGGCCCGACTTCATGGCCCTCCTCGGCGCCCCGCCCGCAGGACCGCGCTGAACGCCCCGTCCCGCCACCGCCTCTTCTTCGGTTCAAAATAACCCTCAGAGAGCACGAGAGACAGCGTCTCTCGTATCGCCGCAGGCGATTGCCCACCGCGAACCGGCAACACCGCGATTAACGCCGACCCCACGCCATTAACCATTCCGTAACCATCACGCTTGAAAGCTGGCCCGGGGACGCAAGGAGACCGGCGCTTGGTCGCACATGCCTATACCGTCGCCTTCGAAGGGGTGGAGGCGCGCACCGTGCAGGTGCAGTGCGCGGTGACCCCGGGCCTGCCGGCCTTCTCCATCGTCGGCCTGCCCGACAAGGCGGTGTCCGAAGCACGTGACCGGGTGCGCACGGCACTGTCGTCGATGGCCATCGCCCTGCCGTCGAAACGCATCACCATCAACCTGTCGCCCGCCGACCTGCCCAAGGAAGGCTCGCATTTCGACCTGCCCATCGCGCTGTCACTGCTGGCGGCGCTCGAGATCATCCCGACCGATGCGATTGCGGGGACCGTTTCGCTCGGAGAGCTGTCGCTCGACGGCACGCTGGTGCCGGTGGTGGGCGCCCTGCCCGCCGCCATGGCCGCCGCCGAAGAGGACCGCGACCTGCTTTGCCCCCGCGCCTCGGGCCCCGAGGCCGCCTGGGTCGGCGGCTGCACCGTTCTGGCGGCCGGGAGCCTGCTGGATTTCGTGCGGCACTTCTCGGGCCAGGCGGTGCTCAGCGCCTGCGCGCCCGGTGAGGTGAACGGCGCAGGCACCGACCGCGACCTGCGCGACGTCAAGGGCCAGGAAAAGGCCAAGCGCGCGCTCGAGATCGCCGCCGCCGGGCGGCATCACCTGATGTTCGTGGGCACGCCGGGGTCGGGCAAATCCATGCTCGCCGCGCGCCTGCCCGGCATCCTGCCGCCACTGAGCCCGGTCGAGGCGCTCGAGACCTCGATGGTGCATTCTCTCGCGGGGCTCCTGGACGACGGCGGCATATCCCGAATGCGCCCCTTCCGTGAACCGCATCACACCGCGTCCATGGCGGCCATCGTCGGCGGCGGCCGGCGCGCCCAGCCCGGCGAGATCAGCCTCGCCCACAACGGCGTGCTGTTCATGGACGAATTCCCGGAATTTTCACGCACCGTGCTGGAAACGCTGCGCCAGCCGATCGAGACCGGAGAGGTGATGATCGCGCGGGCCAATGCCCATATCAAATACCCCTGCCGCTTCATGCTGGTGGCCGCCGCCAATCCCTGCAAATGCGGCTTTCTCACCGATCCCGCCCGCGCCTGTTCGCGCGCGCCGGTCTGCAGCGAGGACTATCTGGGCCGCATCTCCGGCCCGCTGATGGATCGGTTTGACCTGCGGATCGAGGTGCCGCCTGTGGCCTTCACCGACCTCGACTTGCCGCCCTCGGGCAACGACTCCGCCACCGTCGCCGCCCGGGTGGCCGCGGCGCGCGACCTGCAGGCGGCGCGGTTTGCCGATCATCCCCAGGTCCGCACCAATGCCGATGCCAGCGGCCCGGTGCTGGACGAGATCGCGGCGCTGGACAGCGAAAGCCGGGCTCTGCTGCTCCAGGCCGCGGACCGCTTCGGCCTCTCCGCGCGCGGTTACCACCGGGTGCTGCGGGTGGCGCGAACCATTGCCGACCTGGCCGATGTTGAGGCCATCGCGCGGCCGCATCTCGCCGAAGCGCTGAGCTACCGGCTGGTGTCGTCGAGCAGCGACTGAACGAACCCCGCGGTGCGCCGAAGGGTCGCCCGCGCTTCGGGAATCCAGCCGTCCAGCAGCGGCCAGACGTGCGGGGCGGTGGCCTGCGTCTCGACCGTCACCTGCGCACCGAACTGTTCCAGCCGCGCGGCCATGCGCAAGGTGTCGTCGCGCAGGATCTCGGTCAGCCCGACAGACAGGCGAACCGGGGGTGCGCCGGGAAAGTCGGCATAGAGCGGCGACACACGCGGATCCCTCGCGTCGTGCCCGGCAAGGCAGATGTCGATCAGCTCGGCGATCCGCGCCACCGGCAGCATCGGATCGGCGCGGGCGTTCTCGACCAGGCTCGGCGCGGTGCGGGCAAGGTCGGTCCAGGGTGAAAAGGCAAAGGCCCCGGCCGGGGCCAGTCCCGCGCCGCAGCACCAGGCCAGCAGCGCCAGCGCCAGCCCGCCTCCGGCGGAATCGCCGCCCAGCACGATGTCGCGGGGGGCGTAGCCCAGGGCGAGCAAGGCGCGATAGGCGCCCAACGCATCGTCGAAGGCGGCAGGAAGGGCCGCGTCCTGCGCCAGGCGGTAGACCGGCAGGCAGACCTCAACCCCGCTCAGCAGTGACAGCCGCGCCACCGGGCCGCGATGGGTCTCGGGCGCGCCGGAGACGTAGCCGCCACCGTGGAAATACAGGATGACCTTGCGATCGCGGCAGGGCCCCGCGCTGATCCAGTGCAGACCGCCGGGTCGGATGACATGGCGCAGATAGGGCGGCTGGCGCAGGAACAGCCGCGCGGAGCGGCGCAGGTCGCGGTCCGCTTCGACGGGTCCGGGCGTGCGGGCGAGGTGCGGCTTCGCGAGCCAGCGCAGCTGCGCATTGAGCAGCCGAAGCTGCCAGCTCATCCGCGGCGCGCCTCGATCGCCTCCCAGATCTTCGCGGCGACGTTGATGCCGTCGAACCGCTCCAGTTCCTGGATGCCGGTCGGGGAGGTCACGTTGATTTCCGTGAGGTAGTCGCCGATCACGTCGATTCCGACGAAAACCTGGCCCTTTTCCTTGAGCAGCGGCCCGATGCGCGCGCAGATCTCGCGGTCGCGGTCGGTCAGCGCCACCTTCTCGGGCCGCCCGCCCACGTGCATGTTCGACCGCACCTCGCCTTTTGCAGGCACGCGGTTGATCGCGCCCACGGGTTCGCCATCGACGAGGATTACGCGCTTGTCGCCCTTGCTCACCGCCGGCAGGTATTTCTGCGCGATCAGCGGCTCGCGGCTGAACCCGGTGAACAGCTCATGCAACGAGCTCAGGTTGCGGTCGTTCTCGTCGAGCCGGAACACCCCCGCACCGCCGTTGCCGTAAAGCGGCTTCAGGATGATGTCGCCATGTTCGGCCTTGAAGGCGCGGATCGTTTCGAGATCGCGGGCGATGGTCGTTGGCGGTGTGAGGTCGGGAAAGGTCAGCACCAGCAGCTTTTCGGGGTAGTTGCGCACCCAGAACGGGTCGTTGACCACCAGCGTGCCCGGCGCCAGCAGATCGAGCAGGTGGGTGGTGGTGATGTAATGCATGTCAAAGGGCGGATCCTGGCGCAGCCAGACCACGTCGAAATCGGCAAGATCCACATGGGTCATCTCGCCGAGCGTGGCGTGATCGCCCTGTACCCGCTGCACGGTCAGGCTCTGGCCGCGCGCCGTGACGCGCCCGTTCTCATACGCCAGGTGATCCGGCGTGTAGTAGAACAGCTCGTGTCCCCGCGCCTGCGCCTCTTCGGCCAGGCGGAAGGTGCTGTCGGCAGTGATGTTGACCGGACCGATCGGGTCCATCTGAAAGGCGATCTTCATGGGCGTCCCCCGCTTCTGCGCGATGATACATGGCGCATGCGGCAGGTCCGTGCAATGCCCGGCACCCTTGTTTTGGCGGTGGGTCCGTCCGGATGCGGCCGGTTACATCAGACCGAAGGCATTTTCGACGATCTGGACCTGGCCGCGGTCGTCCAGCAGGGCGACGTCGAACCGCGTCTCGGTCAAGGATCCGTGCGGCTGCGTGCCCAGGAAGGCCTCGGCAGAGGTATAGATCCGCCGCATCTGCGCCGTGGTCAGGCGGTCGGCGGCGCGAGAAATGGAGCGGCTTTTCTTCACTTCGACGAAGATCAGGCCGGCGCCATCCCGCAGGATCAGGTCGATTTCGCCCGCGGGACCGCGCCAGCGTCGGTGCAGGATGTCATAGCCACGGCGGGTGTAGTCACGCGCCACGCTCTCTTCGGCCGCCTGGCCGGCATGATAGCCGAGCGTACCGCGCATCTGGCGCGACACGATCGGGGGAGGCCCCACCGGGGTCGCAGTGGAGAAGTCGAATGCCAATTGCTGACCCATGCAATCCTGCCCCCATCTTGGTCGGACCGGGCCAGTTCAACAGAAATTCGCTAACAGACACTGAACGCCTCAGAGTTTCAGCGCCATCGCCCGCTGGTAGACCGGTCGCCTCGACAGGCCCAGCTCCGCCGACACCCGGTCGGCGGCATCGCGCACCGACATCGTCTCGAGCGCTTCCATCAACGCCGCATCGACCTCGGCCTGGCTCGCCGGTTCGGCGGTGGCGCGCGCGACAATCACCACGACTTCGCCCTTGACCGGAGCCTCGGCAAGATCGGCGGCCAGCTCGGCCAGCGTGCCGCGGCGCACCTCTTCGAATTTCTTGGTCAACTCCCGACAGACCGCTGCCGGGCGGTCCGGCCCCAGCACCTCCGCGGCATCGGCCAGCATCGCCGCGACCCGGCGGGGCGATTCGTAGAAGGCGAGCGTGGCGGGCACCGCGGCCAGTTCCGACAGGCCCGACCGGCGCGCGCCCCTGGCATTGGGCAGGAAGCCCGCAAAGAGAAACCGGTCGGTCGGCAGACCCGCCACCGTCAGCGCCGCGATGACCGCCGCCGCGCCCGGAGCCGCGGTCACCGGCGCGCCGGCCTCGGTCGCGGCGCGGGCAAGGTCGAATCCGGGGTCCGAGATCATCGGCGTGCCGGCCTCGGACGCATAGGCCACCGACCGCCCCGCCGCCAGCTCGGCCAGCAGGCGCGGACGCATGCGGGCACCGTTATGATCGTGATAGGCCAGCAGCGGACGGTCGCCCAGCCCGACGCCGTGGATCTCCATCAGACGCCGCAGGCTGCGCGTGTCCTCGGCCGCCAGCACATCGGCCGAGGCCAGCACGTCGAGCGCACGCAGCGTGATGTCGCGGGCATTGCCGATCGGCGTCGCCACCAGATACAGCCCCGGCGTCAACCTGCCCGCCTGCCAATTCGTCATTGGACCCGCTTTCCCGCTCGTCTATGTTCACCTTGACCGCGGCGCGATCTTCCTGCGCCCGCCAACGAGGGAGCCTTCGACCATGTTTGCCGTTTTGTCCACCGCCCGCAAGGCCATGGGCCGTGCCGCCCTGTGCCTTTCCCTGTTCACGCTCGCGGCTTGCGACGCTGTGATGCTGCCGGATGTCTCGGGCGGTGGCCCGTCGGTGGACACCAACGCGCCGGTGCAGGTGGCGATGCTGCTGCCGCGGTCCGATCCGGGCGCCGCCCCGGTGGCGCGCAGCCTCGAGAACGCCGCGCGGCTGGCCATCGCCGACCTGCAGGGCGCCCGCATCGACCTGCGCGTCTACGACACCGCCGGATCGGCCAGCACCGCTGCCGCGCAGGCACAGCGCGCCGTCGACGAGGGCGCCAAGATCATCCTCGGGCCGCTTTTCGGCGAAGCGGCCAATGCCGCCGGTGTCGCCGTGGCCGACGAGGGCGTCAACGTGCTGAGCTTCTCCAACAACCCCACCATCGCGGGCGGCAACGTCTTCGTCCTGGGCAATACCTTCGAGAACAGCGCGTCGCGGCTGCTGAGCTATGCATCGAGCCAAGGCAAGGGCCGGGTGGCGGTTCTGCACACCAACAACGTGCCGGGCCAGGTGGGCCGCAACGCCGTGCAGTCCGCCGCGTCGCGCTCCGGCGCCACGGTGGTCGGCACCGAAAGCTACGACCTCACCACCGAAAGCCTGACCGCCGCCCTGGGCCGGATCAAGGCGCTGATGGCGCAGCAGAACGCGCAGTCGCTGGTGCTCACGGACGACTGGGCGGGCGGTCTGCGGTTCGTGCTAGAACTGGGCCCCGAACAGGGCATCGGCCCCGCCACGACGCAATACATGGGCGTGTCGCGCTGGGATTCGCGGCCCGACGGGTTCAACCTGCCGGGCATCCAGGGCGGCTGGTTCACCCTGCCGAACCAGGCCACGCAGCGCAGTTTTGAAGCGCGCTACACCGCGGCCTACGGATCGGCGCCGCACGAACTGGCCGGGCTCGGCTTCGACGGCATCGCTGCCATCGGCGCGCTGATCAGCCAGGGCCGCCGCGATGCGCTGACCGGACGGTCGCTGACGCAATCGGCTGGTTTCCAGGGCTCGGGCGGTGTATTCCGGCTGTTGGCCAACGGCACCAACCAACGGGGTCTGGCCATTGCAACCGTGCGCAACAACCAGATGGTGATCCTTGACCCTGCCCCGAGAAGTTTCAGCGGCGCTGGTTTCTGAACCGGCCGACCTTTCTTCGCTTCCCGACGGGCTGATCGCCCCGGCTGCCGAGATCTTCGACAAACCCGCCGTCCGCGCCGCCCTCTGGCGGGCGCTGGACGGCGCCGAGGACGAGCGGGCCGTGCGCAAGGCCACGGTCGACCTTCTGGGCCAGGCGCGCGACAAGGCGCGCGCAGTGGTGGCCCAGGCCTTTGCGCGCCGTCCCTACGACGCCCGCCAGGTCACGCAGTCCTACACCTGGATCACCGACTGCCTGGTCACGCTGAGCTGGGAGGTGGCCACCGAACGCCTGCACCGCCGCCCGACCCCGACCGAGGCGGAAAAAATCGCCGTGATCGCCGTGGGCGGCTACGGGCGCGGCGAGATGGCCCCCTATTCCGACGTCGACCTGCTGTTCCTCACGCCCTACAAGATCGCGCCCTGGGCCGAGAACGTCATCGAGTCGATGCTCTATATCTTCTGGGACCTGAAGCTGAAGGTCGGGCACGCCTCGCGCACCATCAAGGACTGCCTGCGCCTCGGTGCCGAGGATTACACCATCCGCACCGCGATGCTGGAACACCGGTTCCTGACCGGCCACGCGCCGCTGGCGGAAGAACTCGACCGGCGGCTCTGGTCGGATCTCTTCGAGGGCAGCGCCCGCGACTTCGTCGAGGCCAAGCTGGCCGAGCGAGATACCCGCCACGAAAAGCAGGGCGGCCAGCGCTACATGGTCGAACCCAACGTGAAGGAGGGCAAGGGCGGTCTGCGCGACCTGCAATCGCTCTACTGGATCACCAAGTACGTGCACCACGTCGACGACGCCGAGGAGCTGGTGCGCCTCGGTGTGTTCAGCCGCGAGGAATTCGCCACCTTCGTGAAGGCCGAGAATTTCCTCTGGGCGGTGCGCTGCCACATGCATCTGCACTCCGGCCGGCCGATGGAGCAGTTGACCTTCGATGTCCAGGTCGCCGTGGCCGAGGCGATGAACTACACCGACCGCCGCGGCCGCCGGGCGGTGGAAATCTTCATGCAGCACTACTTCCGCCACGCCACGTCCGTCGGTGACCTCACGCGCATCTTCCTGACCTCGCTGGAGGCCGACCACACCAAGGACGCACCGCTGCTTCTGCGGATCTTCAAGCGCGCGCCCAAGGTCAAGGACGGCTACGAGGTGATCCACAACCGGCTGGCGATCAGCGACGAGAAGAGTTTTCTGGCCGACAAGATGAACATCCTGCGCCTCTACGAAGAAGCGCTGCGCACCGGTCTTCTGATCCACCCGAACGCCATGCGGCTGGTGGCCGCCAACCTGCACCTGATCGACGAGGGCATGCGCACCGACCGGGAGGCGCAGCGCATCTTCCTTGACCTGCTGCTGAAACACGGCAACCCAGACCGCGCCCTGCGGCGGATGAACGAGCTGGGGGTCCTGTCGGCCTTCATCCCGGAATTCGAGCCGATCGTAGCGATGATGCAGTTCAACATGTACCACCACTACACGGTGGACGAACATACGATCCAGTGCATCTACCACCTGAGCGAGATCGAGCACGACCAGCTGGTCGAGGAACTGCCCGTCGCCACCTCGATCCTCAAGGGCGGGATCAACCGCAAGGTCCTGTACGTGGCCCTGCTTCTGCACGACATCGGCAAGGGCCGGGACGAGGACCATTCGGTGCTGGGCGCGCAAATCGCCCGTAAGGTGGCGCCGCGGCTGGGGCTCAACAAGGCCGAATGCGCGACGGTGGAGTGGCTGGTGAGGCATCACCTGCTGATGTCGGACATGGCGCAGAAACGCGACATCGCGGACCCGCGCACGGTGCGCGATTTCGCCAAGGCGGTGCAGACCCGCGACCGGCTCGACCTGCTGCTGCTGCTCACGGTCTGCGACATCCGCGGCGTCGGCCCCGGCACCTGGAACAACTGGAAGGCGGCTCTGCTGCGTGCGCTTTACCGGCAGACCCGCAAGGCGCTCGAAGGCGGGATGGAAGCGCTCAACCGCGAACGCCGGGGCGCCGAGGCCAAGCGCCTGCTGCACGACGCCCTGCCCGACTGGGACGGCAAGGAGCTGCGGATCGAGAAACAGCGCCACTACCCGACCTACTGGCAGGGGCTGCACGTCACCGCCCACGTGGTCTTTGCGCATCTGCTGCGCGACATTACCCCCGACGAGATCCGCATCGACATCCACCATGACGAGGACCGCGACGCCACCCGTGTCTGCTTTGCCCTGCAGGACCATCCCGGAATCTTCTCGCGGCTGGCAGGTGCGCTGGCGCTGGTCGGCGCGAATGTCGTGGACGCGCGCACCTACACCTCCAAGGACGGCTATGCCACGGCGGCCTTCTGGATCCAGGACGCCGATGGTCACCCCTACGAGGCCGCCCGCATCGAACGGCTGCGCAGCATGATCACCAAGACGCTCAAGGGCGAGGTCGTGACCCGCGAGGCGATCAAGGACAAGGACAAGATCAAGAAGCGCGAGCGCGCCTTCAAGGTGCCGACCTCGATCACCTTCGACAACGAGGGATCGGAAATCTACACGATCATCGAGGTGGACACGCGCGACCGTCCGGGGCTGCTCTACGATCTCACGCGGACGCTGGCCAACGCCCATGTCTACATCGCCTCGGCAGTCATCGCGACCTATGGCGAACAGGTGGTGGACGCCTTTTATGTCAAGGACATGTTCGGGCTGAAGTACTTCACCCCGTCGAAGCAGAAGGCGCTGGAGAAGAAGCTGCGCGAGGCGATTGCGGAAGGGGCGAACCGAGCGCATTCGGGCTGATCCGCGCGCCGCGTGGCGCCGCAGATGCACGGTCTGGAAAGACCGTCGCGGACAGGGCGCGGCTGTGCAACCGCCCGGCATGTGCTAGCTGTCCTCCAGCCCCTGCGTAAAGGCCTGCCATGTTCCGACTGCTTCGCCGCGCCGCACAGAATGTCCTCGCGCTGGTCCTCATGCTGACGCTGGTGGCCTGCGCGCAGCACCTGATGAACTCCGAGGATGCCGCTGTGCCAGCGAAGCCGGGGGGCGCGGTGCGGATCGCCAGCTACAACGTGCATTACATCTGGCTGAACCAGGCGACCGGCGACTGGTCCGTTGGCGACTGGGACCGGCGCAAGGGGCCGATGGCCGACGCTCTTCAGGCCATGCAGGCGGATATCATCGCCTTTCAGGAAATGGAGAGCTTTTCGCGCGGCTCCGATGGATCGACCAACCTGACGCTCGACTATCTTCTAGAAACGAACCCAGGCTATGCGGCGGCGGCGGTGGGAGACTGGCGCGATTTTCCCTCGACCCAACCGATCTTCTACCGGCGCGACGCCTATGAGCTGGACGATCAGGGCTGGTTCTTCTTCTCCGACACCCCGGACGTCATCTATTCGCGCACCTTCAACGGCTCCTACCCCGCCTTCGCCTCGTGGGCGCGGTTCCGGCCGCGCGGCGGCGGGCGGCCGTTCACCGTGATGAACGTGCATTTCGAATACAAGAGCCGGTCGAACCGGCTGCAATCGGCGGAGCTGGTCAACCGCCGCATCGCGCCGATGATCGCCACCGGCGACCCGGTGTTCCTTGTGGGCGACCTCAACGCGCGGGCGGGGGCGCGGACGCAGGAGATCCTGACCGAAACCGGCATCACCTTCGCCGACATTCCCGGATCGACCTACCACTTCAACCGGGGCCTGAACCTCTTCGGCGCCATCGACCACCTGGGCTATACCGGCGCGCGGCTGGCATCCGGGCCCGTGGTGCTGCAAAGACAGTTCCGCGGCGAATGGCCGTCGGATCACTACCCGGTGTTCGCGGATTTCATCCTGCCCTGAGCCCGATCACCCTCCCAGCACCCAGGCCACCTCTTGCGCCGGGCATTGGCCCTTGAGCCCGCCCGGAACCTCGACTCGTTCCAGCAGGCGCGGCGACATGCTGTCGCCGTAAAGCCGCTGGACCTCTTCGGCAGAGACGTTGAAAGGCGGACCCGACATGGCCGACTGGTCGTATTCGAAGGTGATGAGCAGTTGCGGCGCGCCGCGGGTGAGCGCCTCCAGATGGGCGGCGTAGCGTTGGCGCATCTCTTCCGGCAGGGCCACCAGCGCCGCGCGGTCGAAGACCGCGTCGACCGGGCCGAGGGTCGCGGGCTCCAGGTCGAAGATGTCGCCGACGTATATCTCTGCGCCGCTTGCCGCGAACCGTTCAAGTGGGCCGGCCTGAGTGATCTCGGGCGTCTGGCCCAGTTCATCGAACAACTGCTCCACGGCGGTGCGGCTCAGTTCCGCGCCTGCGACGCGAAATCTTTGCTCCAGCAGCCAGCCGATGTCACGGGTCTTGCCGCAGAGCGGCAGGAAAACCCGCTGCCCCGAGCCAAGCTGCAAGGCGCCCAGGTGCCGTTTCAGCAGCGCATTGGCCGTGCCTTCATGGAACCCGATGCGCCCCTCGGCCCAGCGCGCATGCCAGAACCCGTGCTCCACGCCTCAGCCTTCGGCCTTGCGCAGCACGAGAAAGGTCATCATGCCCAGCGGCGGCAGCTTGTCCTGCTGCGCCACGGTGGTGTCGGGGGTGTCCAGCACCGTCTCGATGCGGAAATCGGAATGCCAGCCCAGCATGTCGGCAAAGGGGGCCGTCAGCTTTTCGATCCGCGCCATCACCCCGTCTTCGCTGGCGAAATGGTTGGTGATGACGATTTCACCGCCCGGTTTGCAGACCCGCGCCATCTCGGCCAGCACCCGTTCGGGTTCGGGTACGACCGACACGATGTGCATCGCCGCGACGGTGTCGAAGCTCGCATCGGGGAAATCAAGCTCACGCGCGTCCATCTGCTGCAGCCCGGCCACGTGGGTCAGCGCCTGTTCCGACACCTTGCGCTTGGCCTTGGCCAGCATCTCGTGGCTGAAGTCGATCCCCCAGACCTCCAGATGCGGCGCGTAGCGCTGCAGCGACAGGCCGGTGCCGACCCCGACCTCGAGCACCTTCGGCCCGCCCTTCCGGTTGATGTAATCGACCGCGCGGCGGCGACCGGACCGGGTCACGGCCCCGAAGGTTCGGTCGTAGATGGGCGCCCAGCGGGCGTAGGAGGATTTGACGGACTGGATATCCAAAGGCTGTCTCCTTGGGTCGGCGTCTCGGCCCGGTGCGACCGGTCCTGGGAATCAGAGCGTGTCGAACCTGCGCCGCGTCACGAGCGCCCATGCGACACTGGCGATATAGGCCGCGCTGAGCACAAGCAAAGTCGCCCACATGTAGGTGAGCAGCGCCGAGATCAGCACCATCACCGCCAGCAGGTAGAACCGCGCCCGTTCGCGCGAGATCACCAGCCGCTTGAAGGAATAGGTGGGAATCTTGCTGATCATCAGCAGGCCGACGATCACGGTGTAGACGGCGATCGCCATCGGCGGCACCGACACGCTGTCGGGAAAGAGAAAGCTCAGGTACATCGGCAGCATGACGAGGATCGCCCCGGCCGGCGACGGCACGCCCTCGAAGAAATCCGGGTTAGGCTGCTTGGCGCCTTCCTGCGCGGCGGTCTTGGCCATGACGTTGAACCGCGCCAGCCGCAGCACGCAGCAGAGCACGTAGATCAGCACCGCGATCCAGCCCGCGCTCGGCAGGTCCTCGCGGAAGAAGGCGGCATAGACGATGAGCGCCGGCGCCACGCCGAAATTGCCGAAATCCGCCAGTGAATCGAGTTCCGCCCCTGTCAGGGACTGGCGCTTCAGCAGCCGCGCCATGCGGCCGTCGAGACCGTCCAGAACCGCCGCCAGCAGGATCAGCCGCACGGCACTTTCGAAAGCGTCGTTGAAGCCGAAGCGGATCGCCGTCAAACCGGCGGCGATGGCCGCCATGGTGATGAGGTTGGGCAGCAGGTCGATGATCCGCATATGGGTCTGGCGGCGGACAGGCGGCTCCTGCATGGCTCAGACCTCCCGGCCCGTGCGCGCGGGTTCGGCACTGGCGAGATCGGCGATAACCGTCTCTCCGGCGATGCAACCCTGGCCCACGGCCACCATCGGCGCCACGCCCTCGGGCAGGTAGACGTCGACGCGCGACCCGAAGCGGATCAGGCCGAAGCGTTCGCCGGTCTCGAGCCGGTCGCCCTCGGTCGTGAAACAAACGATCCGCCGCGCCACGAGCCCCGCGATCTGCACCACCGCGATCTCGCGCCCGTCGTCCAGCGTCAGCCTAAGGCTGTTGCGTTCGTTGTCGGAACTGGCCTTGTCGAGCGAGGCGTTGAAGAACTTGCCGGGGCGGTAGGCGATGGCCTTGATCGTGCCGGCGCAGGGCGCCCGGTTCACGTGACAGTTGAAGACGTTCATGAACACGCTGACCCGCAGCAGCGGCACGTCCGGCATGCCCAGTTCTGCGGGCGGCACGGCGCGTTCAATGAGCGACACGACGCCGTCGGCGGGGCTGACCAGCAGACCCTCGCGCTGGGGCACGGTGCGCTTGGGATCGCGGAAGAAGTAATAGCACCAGACCGTCAGGCCGACGCCGATCCAGCCCAGCACGTCCGACAGCAGAAACAGCACCAGCGTCACGGCGGCGAAGATGGCGACGAACTTGCGTCCCTCGGGATGCATGGGTTTGAGGAAGGTATCGCGCATGCGCATGGGGCATTCTGTCCTTGTCTGGCGGCTTGGCCCTGTCCTAGCGCATCGGGGAGACGGGTAAAATGCCTAAACCCGTTGCGCGGGCGGTCAGTCCAGCGTATCGGCCAGCCAGTTGTGCAGCAGGAAATGCGCGATGGCCCCGCGCCGTGCGGGCAGGATCTCCGGGTTGCGCCCCGCGAAGGCCGCCGCGATATCCTCGCGGCTGACCCAGCGGGCATCCTCGATCTCGACCGGGTCGATGTTGATGTCGGCGCTTTCGGCAAAGCCCTGGCAGCCGATCATCAGCGACGCCGGAAAGGCCCAGGGCTGGCTCGCCAGGTAGCGCACCGCGCCGACGCGGATGCCGGCCTCTTCGAAGACCTCGCGGCGCACCGCGGCCTCCACCGTCTCGCCGGGTTCGATGAAGCCCGCGAGGCAGGAATACATGCCTTGGGGCCAGCCGGGACTGCGCCCCAGCAGGACGGAATTGCCATGCGTGATCAGCATGATGACCACCGGGTCGGTGCGTGGGAAATGATGCGCGCCGCAGGCCGGGCAGACGCGCTGCCAGCCGGCCTGGTGCACCTCGCTTGCGGCGCCGCAACGAGCACAGAAGCCGTGCGACGCATGCCAGCCGTGGATCGCCTTGGCGGTTGCGGCAAGTTCCGCGTCGCGCGGGCCGAGCTGGTTCATGATCCGCCGCAATTCGGCAAAGCGCGCCTCGGGGGCCGCGGGATGCACTTGCTCGGAGGGATCGACGAAATTGCCCAGCGACGCAGTATCCAGATCCGCGGGCGCCCAGCCGGAAATGTCATGAGCAAAGCGCGCGGCGCCGTCCTCGCGGCCCAGCAGCACCGGCGCGTGCCGTGCCTCGGCCAGCAGCGGATGATCGAGCGGCAAGCGCACCAGATCCAGCGCCTCGATGCCCTGCACCAGCGGCTTGCCGCGCCACAGCACCACCGTGCGCGCCGCCGGATCCTGCATGGCCGCGGCCAGGGCTGGCACATCGCCGCGGATCTCCGCCGCGCGGTCGAGGCCCGAGCCTCCGAACGTTACCGATTCTGCATGTCGCATGGCATCCCCCCGTTGGCGCCTTGAATGCCACGCCGGGACGCGCGCGGCAAACACATGGCGCGTGCGCCGGTCGTTTCGGAAATAGCGAACACTTTCAGCAACTAACGGTTGAATAGGCGAAAAATCGTTCGCACAATTATGTCCACGTCACGATCCGGTGTTCTCTGAAGGCTCAACGCAAAGGAGCCCTCTTGACCCAGTCCCGCGACCGCGCCCTTTCCCGCCGCGCCTTTCTGGCCGGCACAGCAACAGGCTCAGCATTGATCGCCTTGCATCCCTATTCGCTTCACGCCGCCGCCGGTCAGGCGCATCTTCGGATTCTGGAAACAACGGATCTGCATGTGCACGTGTTTCCCTACGACTACTACGCCGACAAGCCGGTCGACACGGTCGGTCTGGCGCGCACCGCCTCCATCGTTCGCCGGATCCGTGCCGAGGCGTCGAATACGCTGCTTCTGGACAACGGTGATTTCCTGCAGGGCAATCCGATGGGCGATTACATCGCCTACGAACGCGGCATGGCCGAGGGCGACCTGCATCCGGTGATCGCCGCGATGAACACCCTGGGCTTCGACGCCGGGACCATCGGCAACCACGAATTCAACTACGGCCTTGATTTCCTGATGAAATCCGCGGCCGGGGCCGCTTTTCCGCTCGTTCTGGCCAATATCGCCAAGGCGCAGGGCGCCTCCCCGCGCGACGACGACACGTTGTTCCCGCCGTATGTCATCCTCGACCGGCGGCTGACCGACGGGGCCGGCCAGAGCCATGCGATCAAGGTGGGCATCATCGGCTTTACCCCGCCGCAGGTGATGAACTGGGACCGCCAGCACCTCGACGGCCGGGTGACGGCGCGCGACATAACCGCCACCGCCCGCGCCTACGTGCCGCAGATGAAAGAGGCCGGCGCCGACATCATCGTGGCCCTGTCGCATTCCGGCATCGGATCGGCGGACGAACGCGAAGGGATGGAGCATGCCTCGGTGCCTCTGGCGGCCGTGGAGGGGATCGACGCCGTGGTCACCGGCCATTCCCATCTGGTCTTTCCCGGACCCGGCTTCGCGGGGTACGCCGCCGTGGATGCGCAAAAGGGCACGCTGCACGGCAAACCCGCAACCATGGGCGGCTTCTGGGGCAGCCATCTGGGCGTGATCGACCTGATGCTGGAACGCGAGGGCGGAGCCTGGCGGGTGCTGAGCGCCAGCGCCGAGGCGCGCCCGATCACCCGCCGCAACGACGACCGGTCAGTGACGGCGCTGGTGGACAGCGATAGCGATGTACTGGCCGCCGCCCAGGACGCGCATGACCGGACGCTGACCTATATCCGCCGACCGGTGGGACGAACACCGGTGCCGCTGCATTCCTACTTTGCCCTCGTGGCGGACGATCCGTCGGTGCAGATCGTGTCGATCGCGCAGGCCTGGTACATCCGCCGGATGCTGAAGGGCACCGAACATGCGGACCTGCCCGTGCTGTCCGCAGCCGCCCCCTTCAAGGCCGGCGGGCGCGGCGGGCCGGACTATTACACCGACGTGCCCGTGGGACCGGTGGCGATCAAGAACGTGGCGGATCTCTACCTCTATCCCAACACCGTGCGGGCCGTTCGGATCACCGGGGCGCAGGTCAGGGACTGGCTCGAACGCTCTGCCGGGATGTTCAACCGGATCACGCCGGGGGCCGCCGACCAGCCGCTGCTGAACCCCGATTTTCCGAGCTACAATTTCGACGTGATCGACGGCGTCAGCTACCGTATCGACCTGAGCCAGCCCTCGAAATTCGACCCGTCCGGCGCGATGCTGAACCCCGGGGCGCAGCGCATCCGCGACCTGACCTTCGACGGTGCGCCGCTCGATCCAGAGGCCGAGTTCATCGTCGCCACCAACAACTACCGCGCCTCGGGCGGCGGGGCCTTTCCCGGCGCCATGGGCGACACCATCGTCTTCGAAGCGCCCGATACCAACCGCGACGTGATCGTCCGCTACATCCTGGAACAGGGCACGGTCGATCCAGCGACCAACAGCAACTGGCGCTTTGCACCGATGCCCGGCACCTCCGTTCTGTTCGAAACCGGCCCGGCGGCGCGCGGCTATTCGGGCGCGGTGGGCAGCCTGACACTGGAAGATGCCGGCGACACCGCCGAGGGGTTCGCGCGCTTTCGCATCCTGCTCTGACGGTCGGCTCGACAATCAGCGTGCGCCATGCTCTACGGCAACGCATGACACACGCTGCCCCGACCGGCCTGCAAGCCGTGATCTTCGATCTCGACGGCACCTTGCTGGACAGCGAGGCCGCGTCGCTGCGCGCCGGGCTGCGCGCCTTCGAAGCGGTCGGGGTCACGGTACCGGACAGTTTTCTTCACGGGCTGGTCGGCAAGGATTATGCCGCCGGGCAGGCGCTGATCCGCGCCCGCTTTCCCGAGATCGACAGCGACCGGCTGGCCCGCGAATGGGCCGGTCTGACCCGCGAAATGCGCAACCGCGACGGCGTGGCGCTCAAGCCCGGCGCCGCCGAACTGCTGGCGCATCTGTCCGAGCGTGGCATGCCCCTGGCGCTGGCCACCTCGTCGCATGACGGCAGCGCTCGCGAGAAACTGGCGCTGAGCGGTCTGGATCGGCATTTCGACATCGTCGTCACCCGCGACAGCGTGCTGCGCGCGAAACCCGCACCGGATGCCTACCTGCTGGCCGCCGAACGCCTGAGCCTGCCGACGGACCGGTGCCTGGTGTTCGAGGACAGCGATCCGGGGGCCGAAGCCGCCCACGGCGCCGGTGCCTGGGTGGTGCAGGTGCCCGACATCCTGCCCACCGACGGCGCCTTCGCGCACCACGTGGCCACCACCCTGAGCGACGGCGCCGACTGGGCGGGTCTGTGGCAGAGATGACCCTGCCCCCCTTGCACCGTGTCCCCTGCGCCGTTATATGCGAGTTCGAGAGGTTGGCGCGGGCAGGCACCTCGCCAACCCGGTCAGGTCCGGAAGGAAGCAGCCGTAACGAGCCTCGCTTGGGTCGTTGTCCAGCCTCTCACCTCATCCCCCGAAGACCCTTTCAGAGGCAATTCCCTTTCAGACGCCGGAGTTCGAAGCCGGACAGTCCGGTTCAAGCCGGTCATGAGAATAAGCGATCTTATGCGGTCCTGACGCCCATCGCACCGGAGGCATGGTCCATCGCCGGTCCGTGTGAACCCCAACCGTCTTGCCAAGACGATGCGACAGTTCAGCCTGGATCTCGCTCCTCCTCCGCGGGGGACACCGGCAAACCGGGGGTGGTATCGGTCAAGTAGGTCCGGTTGACGTAGGCATTTCCCCGTGCCGAGAAGTTCAGAATCAAATCGTCCCAGGTGTCAGGCAGGGTCGCGTCGCTCAGGCGCCGCATATGGCGATTGTTGATCCAGCGGCGCCGCATCTTGCTGTTCAGGCCCAAGCGCGTCGCATGACGGATAAGCTCCATCTGGACATAGGTGGGCGAGACATTCTGTTCCCGGAAAGCCCGCGCGCGATCCTGTAGAGCGGGATCGTCGACACCTAGCCGAGCCAGCAGATCGAGCAGCACGTTGCCCTTAGGAAAGGCGGCCCTGTCGAAATGCACCGCCTGGATGTTGGATTGCCCGAACGCCGTGCCCCACAGATCGAGGCGGGTGGCATAGTCGACCAGGTCCCGCAGCCGGTCCGCGCTATTCACGTACTGGCCGAAGCTTTGGACCGTGCGGCCCCGCTTCACGAGCTGGCTGTACAGGCTTTTGACATAGGCGCGCTGATCCCGCAGGTAGACGAGGATCGTGACCGTGTCGAAAAGCGACTTGAGGCGGGCGGCCAGGGCAGCGATAGCGACGCTGTCCTTGTCGTAGACCATGTAGAAATGCTCTTCGCTGATGAAGAACGGCCGGCCGCTGGCCGCCTTGTCCCTGATCTCGGCCTCGATCTGGTCCCATGCGATGTCTTGCAGGCCGGACAGACGGTATTTTCGCGGTATGCGCGCCTCGATCTCCGGCGCGACCTGCCCCCGAAACGACGGAACCGACAGGAACTTGTGCCCGCAGAGCCCCCCGCAGCTGTCAATGTATTCGATCGGTGACCCCGGGCCTTCCTGCAGGAGGAAATTCTGTATGCTGGACGAACCGGCTTTGGGCGTACCGATGTGCAGGTAGAGATGGGCCATGGGGTTGCCTAGGCTTTTCTTTCAAGATGCTCAAGGAACCGGCTTCTTGCCGCACAGCCTGGGCAAAAAATGTCCGATCCGCACCAAGCGGTCATTCCCGTACGACCTTTACCGGAGCTGCCACGGACAGCCCGCCCGGGATCACGCCCAAAGGCCGGCCTCCGCATGCACAGCCCGTCTTGCCCCGCCTGTTGCCTCCCGGCACAGACCATCGCGCCGATGCGACTTTGCCGCAGAGTCAGAAGTCGATGACCGGCTCGCCGTATTCGTTCAGCCCCTGGTCGCGGCGCTTCTCTGCAAAGACCTCTTCGCGGGGACGCCACGGATATTGTTCGTCCTCCAGCGTCGGCCCCCAGTAGAGCGTGCCGCCGTAGCGCCAGGGATCCAGGACCAGCGCGTCGTAGATGTCCTCGCCGCGGGCGGCGACCATGACGGTGCTGTGCTCGATCCGGAAGGGCGTCTTGTAATTGGCGATGGCGTGCAGGATGTCGAGCGTCTGGAAATTCTCCCGCTCCAGCCGCGCGCCAAGATCGCGGGCCCAGTGCCAGCACAGCCCGCGCGGCTTGATCCCGGCGTTGACCTTCATGTTATGGCGCAACGGCGGGTCCTCGATCTGGTATTCGACCATCAACCGGCGCGGATATTCCACCGCGATTCGCGCCGCGCGCCGGGCCTCTTCGGGATCGACGTCGGACCGCAGCGCCGCGATGGCACGGGTCAGTTCGGCGATCTTGACCGCGTCCGGCTGCGCCGCAGGCCCGGACGGCGCCGAAGTGCAGGCGACGGTCAGGATCATCGCGCAGAGCAGCAGCCAATTACGAAGGAATATCAGTGGCTTCATGGGTATCCCGCAGTTTTCTTGCGGACCTGTTAGCCCAGCCCGCCCGGACTGTCGAGACGCCAATCGCTCAGGCCCGTTCATCCTTTGGTGATCCCATCACCACGTAGGAGGTGATCGCATTGACCTGCGGCAGCGTGCCCAGCACCTCGGTGTGAAAGTGCTTGTAGGCAGCAAGGTCCGCCGCCTCGATCCGCAGCAGGTATTCCACCGAACCGGTGATGTTATGACATTCGCGCACCTCGGGGCTGCGGGCGATCGCCTGTTCGAAAGCCATCTGCGCTGCCTTGGTGTGCTGGTTCAGCCCCACTGTGACATAGGCGGTGAACCCAACCCCGGTCTTGTCCGGGTCGAGCACGGCGCGGTAGCCGCGGATCACGCCGGCGCGTTCCAGCGCCGTCACCCGGCGCAGGCAGGCCGAAGGCGACAGCCCGACCCGGTCGGACAGCGCGAGGTTGCTGATCCGGCCATCGCGGACCAGCACGCGCAATATCCTGTCGTCAATGTCGTCATATTCGCGCATAAATGCGAATCTATCGCGGAATGCGGCACAAGTTGCAATTAAATCCCGCCAGATTGCGCAGATTGTCGCGGAATGACCCATGATCTTCTGCTCGCCCTTCTGACCTTCGCGATCGTGACCGTGATCACCCCCGGCCCCAACAACCTGATGTTGCTGGCCTCCGGGGCGAATTTCGGCTTTCGCCGCAGCTTGCCGCACATGCTGGGAGTCGGCCTCGGCTTTCCCGCGATGATCGTGCTCGTCGGGCTGGGCGTCATGCAGCTCTTCGATCTCTGGCCGCCCAGCTACCTGGTCCTCAAGGGGCTGTCGGTGGGCTACATGCTCTATCTCGCCTGGAAGATCGCCCATGCCGCCCCGCCAGAGGACGCAGAGGCACGGGCCACCGCCCGGCCCCTGGGGTTCCTGCAGGCTTCCGCGTTCCAATGGGTCAATCCCAAGGCCTGGTCGATGGCCCTGTCGGCGATCACGCTCTATGCCGCCAGCCGCGACCTGACGGCGGTGCTCTGGGTCGCGGGCGCCTACGTGGCCTGCGGCGTGATCTCGACCAGCACCTGGGTGTTGCTCGGCCGGCAGGTGGCGCGCCTGCTGGCCCGCCCCGCGCGGCTGCGCTGGTTCAACCGCGCCATGGCGGCGCTGCTGGTCCTGTCGCTGGTGCCAGTGCTGCTGCCGGCCTGATTGTTGCATCCGGGCCGCGCCCGCGCCATATAAGCGCAAACAGCCCCGCGCCGCCCAGGCGCATCCAGGCACGAGAGCGGACATGACTCATTACCTCGACTTCGAAAAACCCCTGGCCGAGATCGAAGGCAAGGCCGAAGAATTGCGCGCCATGGCGCGCGCCAGCGAGGAAATGGACGTGGAATCCGAGGCCTCCGCGCTCGACCGCAAGGCCGACCAGATGCTGCGGGACCTCTACAAGAAACTCACGCCCTGGCGCAAATGCCAGGTCGCGCGCCATCCCGAACGCCCGCATTGCCGCGACTATATCGACGCGCTGTTCACCGAGTACACGCCGCTGGCGGGCGACCGCAAATTCGCCGAGGACGAGGCGGTGATGGGCGGGCTGGCGCGGTTCAACGACCAGCCGGTGGTGCTGATCGGCCACGAGAAGGGCAACGACACGCAAAGCCGGATCCAGCGCAACTTCGGCATGGCTCGTCCCGAAGGCTATCGCAAGGCGGTGCGCCTCCTGGAGATGGCCGACAAGTTCGGCCTGCCGGTGATCACGCTGGTGGACACGCCCGGCGCCTATCCCGGCAAGGGTGCAGAGGAACGCGGCCAGTCCGAGGCCATCGCCCGCGCCACGGAAAAATGCCTGCAGATCGGCGTGCCGCTGGTGTCGGTGATCATCGGCGAAGGCGGATCCGGCGGCGCCGTGGCCTTTGCCACTGCCAACCGCGTGGCGATGCTGGAACATTCGGTCTATTCGGTGATCTCGCCCGAGGGCTGCGCCTCGATCCTGTGGAAGGATTCGGAAAAGATGCGCGAAGCCGCCGAGGCGTTGCGTCTCACCGCGCAGGACCTGCTCAAGCTCGGCGTGGTCGACCGGGTGATCCCAGAACCGCTGGGCGGCGCGCATCGCGACTCTGCCGGCACGATCGCGGCGGTCGGCGCGACCTTGTCGGCCATGCTCGGCGATCTGGAGGGGATGAAGCGCAAGGCGCTGATCAAGGACCGGCAGGACAAGTTCCTGACCATCGGCGAAAAGGGCCTCGCGGCGTGACCCCCGCCCGCAGCCGGCCGGGCCTCGGCCCCCGACCGGCAGGCGCATGATCGCCTATGTCACCGTCGGTGCGGACGACATCGCCGCGGCGAAACGGTTCTACACAGCGATCCTGCCCGCGCTGGGGTACAGGCTGCGCGAAGGCCCCGAAGGCCTGAGCTTCGCCCTGCCCGTGGCGCCCGGCCAAAGCGTCCCGTTGCCCGATTTCTACGTCAAGCCAACCTTCGACGGGCGCCCCGCGACAGCCGGCAACGGCAGCATGGTGGCCTTCGAGGCGCGCGACCAGCAGCAGGTCCGCACCCTGCACGCCGCCGCGCTGACCGCCGGCGGCACCGACGACGGGCCGCCCGGCTTCCGCGACGCCTACGGCCCGACCTTCTATGTCTGCTACCTGCGCGATCCGCAGGGCAACAAGATCGCCCTCTTCTCCAGCAACCCGGCGGACCCGGGGCGCGACGGGTAGGCCTTCACAGCCGGGCGCGTCCCCTTCTTCGGTTCTCAATAACCCTCGGAGAGCGCGAGAGGCTGGCCTCTCGCATCGCCCAGCACGGGCGATCTCCGCGGCCGCCGCCCGGAGATCACCCCGCCAGCATCTTCAGACCCTGGGTCACGTCGGACCGGACCGCCAGCCGCAGGCTCGGCTCGTCCCCGGCCTTGAGCGCGGCGATGATCAGCCGGTGATACTGCGGCGCCTCGGTGCGCCGCAGCCGGCCATAGAGCGCACGCATGGTCGGGCCCAGCTGCAGCCAGACCGTCTCGGCCATGGCCAGCATCGCGGGCGCTTGCGCGCGCAGGTAAAGCGTCCGGTGAAACTCGAGGTTGGTGCGGATGTAGCCCACCGCATCGCGGTTCGACACCACGTCGGCGATGGCGCCGTTGATCGTCTGCAGGCGGTCGATCAGCGCGATATGGGCGCGCGGCAGGGCGCGGCTGGCAAGCTCGACCTCGATCAGCGCGCGCAGGGCGGCCAGTTCCTCGATCCGCTCCTGGCTCAGCTCCGGCGTCTGCACCCGGCCGGAATTGGACATCGACAGCGCGCCCTCGGCCACCAGCCGCTGCACCGCCTCGCGCGCGGGCGTCATCGAGACGTCGAATTCGCGACCGATGCCGCGCAGCGTCAGCGGCGCGCCGGGCGCGATCTGCCCCAGCATGATGCGCGTCCGCAAACCGCGGTAGACGCGGTCATGGGCCGAAGGCGGCAGGTCGATGGGACGCGGCGTGGCAAGCATGGCGCGACTGTGATCACGAAGCGCGCCGCGGTCAATCGCCAAAGCGGTAGCGGTGCAGGCCCGAGCCCTCGTCGCGTAGCCAGCGCCGCGGCGCGCGCCAGTCGCCGTAAAGCGCCGTGACCGTGTCCCAGAAGGCGGCCGAATGGTTCATCTCGGCCAGATGCGCGACCTCGTGCGCGGCGACGTAGTCCAACACCTCGGGCGGCGCCAGGATCAGCCGCCAGGAATACATCAGCCCGCCGCTCGACGAACAGGACCCCCAGCGCGACCGCGTGTCGCGCAGGGTGAGCCGGCTGTAGGACCGCCCGAGCCGCGCGGCATAAAGGTCCGACGCCGCCGCCAGCCGGTCCCGCGCCCGCGCCCTGAGCCAGCCCTGCAGTTTGGCCGCGACCCGCGCCGCGTCGCCGGGCACGGCGATCTCGGCCGGGTGCAACGCCACACGCGCCCCCTGCCCCGCCACGATCTGCCGCATCGCGCCCTCGACCGGCAACGCCGCGCCGAGCGCGACCCGCACCTCCGGCACCCGCGCATCGAGATGTCCGCGCAGCCAGCTTTCCTTGTCACGCAGGAAGGCCAGCGCCTCGCGCTCCGGCAGCCGCCTGGGCAGGGTCAGCGTCACCCGCCCGTCGAGCTGCGACAGCCGCAGTGACAGCCGCCGCGCCCGCGCGGAGCGGCGCAGCAGGACGGCGATCGGGGGGTTGCCGGGCAGCGTGATCTCACCCATATGAAGGTCCTCGACAAGGCGGGCGTCAAAGCCTTTGACACGGCTTTAGTGTTATGGCAGTTGGCCCCGATCGTCCACAGGACCACAAGAGTGAAGGGGACCTCCCATGCCCAAGGAAGAATGGGGCGTCAAGCGTGTTTGCCCGACGACCGGCAAACGGTTTTATGACCTGAACAAGAATCCGATCATCAGCCCCTACACCGGCGAAGTGGTCGAGATCGACACCTCCAAGCGCAGCATGATCGCGGCGGACGCGGCCGACGGCGCATCGCGCAAGGCCAAGAAGGACGACACCGAAGAGACGGATGCCCTGGAGGATGACGACGTCGACGTGGATCTCGACGACGATGATGTTCTCGAAGACGAGGATGACGACAAGGTGTCGCTCGACGATATCGCGGACGTCGCCAACGACGACGATTGACGAACCGGCAGAGGCGTGGATTTTTCGCTTGATCCCGCCTCTGGCATTGCGTAATTGAGCGCGCACGGCGCTTCGGCGCGGTCAGGAAATGGGGCCTTAGCTCAGCTGGGAGAGCGCCTGCATGGCATGCAGGAGGTCAGGGGTTCGATCCCCCTAGGCTCCACCAAACCGCACTTTTGCGCCGAAGAACCCCCTGACACCTTGAAGGGAAAGCTACTTTCGGCGGTTCGATAGCCCTCAATACGGTGGTAGCGAAGTGGCTCGACAAAAGCCAGCTTCAGCACCGTTCTCTTGAGAGCTAATCCTGAATTTTCATATATTTTCCAAGGGTTTGCCAAAAATCCTAGGGCCGGTTCGATAACTTCCTTTAGGCGTCCCTGCGGCGGCACGATTCTCTCGGCCTGATCGGCCAGTCTGATCTTCTGACGTTCAAGCTTCTCGACCCGGTCTTCCAGAGCTGTCAGAGGTGGTCCTACATTTTAGACCAGCTTGCAGCCTTTTTAAGATGGATCAGGGATTGATTTAGGCTGCTAATCTCATTGGTTCTGTTTTGCTGGCATAGGCCTCATCGGGGGTCAATATTCCGTGGGTCGAATGCGGGCGCTCGGA
>NZ_QPMK01000014.1 GCF_003344785.1 Thalassococcus profundi
CGGGCGCGGTGTTGCCGCCCCGGCGCGCGCGGCCCGTGCCGCACGGCCCGCAACGCGGGACAGCGTGGACATGAGGCGCGGGCCGGACCAGCCCGCCCCTCCCGCCACCAGCCCCGCGTCGAGTGGCACGCCCTGCGACAACAGCAGGATCGCCGCCGCCAGAACCGCCCGGCGCGGGTCGTCGAGATGCACCCGTGCGGAGAGCGCGGACAGGTCTTCGGGCCGTGCGGCCCGCGGGCCACGTCCCGGCAGGTGCAACGCCGCGCCGGTTTCGGCCTCGGCCCAGGCGATCCAGGCGGACATCGGGGCGGTGGGCGCCGGAACCGGCAGCGCGGTTTCGGGCACGGCATCGGGCTGCGGTCCTTCGGCGGCAAGGAAGGCCGACAGCGGCGCGCGCGGCCCCAGGGCCATACCGGCCCCGAACAGCAGTTCGAAAAGCGTCCACTGGCCACCGCCGCGGGAGAATCGGCGGTGACCAGCATGACCCTGCGAGGACGCGGAGGACAGGTTCAGGCCTGCCTCGCTCTCTGCGCGGCCGGTATGGGGATGAGGCCGGGAAAAGGCAGAGAGCTGGGCAAGCAGCATCCGCAGGGTAACCGGGGAGCCGCCATCGCGCAGGATGACGGTCTCGGGGTTCAAAAGATCTGCCAGAGGCAGGTCGCGCAGCAATGACAGCGCATAGACCTGCGCCATGTCGCGGGCCAGCTCTTCGGGCCGCGGCGCCGGGTGGGTGACAGGGCGCGGCAGACCGGCGGCCGGGACGGCGCGGCGTGGCGCGCGGGCGCCGCCGTCGATGACGGTCAGGGTGGTGGAGTTGGTCAGCGTTTCGAATGTCATGCTCTGGTCCCCCCGGATCAGATCGGACAGTTGCGTCCGGTGTGTCGGAAAACGGGTTCGATACTCACGATCGGCACAAATCTCTTGCCCTCATCCTGCAACGTCGCCGTGAATGCAGAGTGATCGCAGCGCAAAACCTCCGTGAGACGCGCATAATTTCCCTTGGGTAAACTGCAAGATGCGCCGCCCGGGCCGTGAATATTCCGCAATCGCCGCGGGTCCGCTTGACCCTGCGGCAGCGGCGGCGTTTTCTGATGCGCATATTCACAAGGACATAGGGAGCGCGCGATGACCCTGATCTGGACGGCGCCGGACGCATTGGATTTCTGGGATGGCTACCTCGACTGGACCGGTCTGATGCAGGACCGGCGTCAGGCGCTGCTGCCGCCCGATCCCGACGGCCATGCCTGGGCAGAGCCGATCTTTGTCCGGCTCAGGACCGACGGCCTGAGCCTGGCCGACGCGCGCACCGCCCTGCGCGCGCTGGTGAACGATCCGGTCTCGGACTACCTGATGGATCCCGAGGAATACCGCCGGCTTGACGGCCAGGCTCCGGTCGCGCTGCCGGACGAATACGCGCTCTACCGCAGGCTCGGGGCAGACCCCGCGCCGGTGCAGGACCTCTTCGAGATCATCGACATTGGCGTCGCGGTGGACCTTGATCCCGACCTGCCCTGCAATGCCGAAGAGATGGCGACGGAGAACACCGCCGGTGCAGCCGACGCGGAAGAGGCCGAAGAGGACGCGGCGCGCCCCGAAGCTACGCCGATCATCGCGATCCTCGACGACGGTCTCGGTTTTCTCAACGCCCGCTTCCGCCGCAAGCGCCGCAATGGCGGCTACCGCACACGGTTCCAGGCGGTCTGGCTGCAGTCGTTGGAGCAGACCAGACCGGGCGCCGATTCGCGCCGCGCCTATGTGGGCACGGTGCTGACGCGGCGACAGATCAACCGCTGGCTCTCTGCCCTGCCCGCTCTGGACGAGTCGCAGGTCTACGGCGCGCTCAACGCGCAGCTGTTTCCGCGCGAAGGCCACCGCACCACGGATTTCAGCCAGAGCCACGGCACGCTGGTGCTGGACCTCGCCGCGGGCGCCGATCCCGACGATGCCGACGATCCGGTCACGGGCTGGCCTCTGCTGGGCGTGCAGCTGCCGCCGCAGGCCATCGCGGACACATCCGGAACGCATTTCGAATCCTACATGGTGCAGGGCGTGCGCTGGATTCTGGCGCAGGCGGCGCGGATCGACCCGGAGGCGCCGGTGATCATCAACATCTCTCTGGGCATGCTTGCGGGGCCGAAGGACGGCACCCGCTTCACCGATTACCAGATTGCCCGCGAAGCCTGCGCCTGGCAGGCCAGGACCGGCCAGCCGGTGCGCGTGGTCTGGTCCTTCGGCAACAACCGCCTGAGCCGGCAGGTGGCGACGCTGACCGCCCCCGGAGGCAAGGGCGGCACCGGTCCCGCCGAAATCGTCTGGCGCGCGCAGCCCGACGACCTGTCGCCCAGCTACGTGGAGATCCGCCCCGAAACAGGTGTCTGCCCGACTGACCTCGAAGTGTCGGTCACCACGCCGGACGGCACAGCATCGGGCTTTGCCGCGATGCAGCCGGGACAGGTCCGATCGCTTGTCAACGGGGCGGGCGAGGCCGTGGCGCGACTGTACCTCAACCCCGCACACCGGCTGGACGGGAAGACGGAACAGCAGCCGTTCTGGCAGGTGGCGCTGGCGCCCACCAACGCGCTGCTGGCCGGGGATGCTCTGGCGCCCGCGGGCGGCTGGCGGATGGCGGTGCGCAGCCGGACGTCGCAGGACGTGACCGTGCACCTGCAGATCCAGCGCGGCGACAGCCTGCCCAGCTACCGACCGCAGGGACGGCAAAGCTATTTCGACAGTCCCGATGCCTATGCCTGGGACCCTGAATTGCAGAACTACTGGGGCCTCGCCCCCGGCTGCCCGATCACCCGCGACGGCACCTTCAACGCCCTCGCCTCGGTCACCCGGCGGCAGATCTTCAGCGTCGGTGCGGCGGAATGGGATCCGGCGACCGCAACCTACCGCGCGCCCGACTATACCTCAGTCGGAGCCGACTGGTCGGTGCCCCAACCGACAGCGGCCACCCGCGCCGACGACAGCCGCATTCATTGGGGCGTGCTGGCCAGCGGAACGATCTCGGGGTCGGTCTTCGCGCTCGACGGCACCAGCGCCGCCGCCGGGCGCCTGACCCGGGCATTGGGATTGAGCGCGGCGCGGATCGTCGCGAACACCGCGGCAGGCAACGGCACGCAGATGGACGACCTCGATCCGGGGCGGCTGGACCTGTTGCCGGTGCCGCCCGGAGAGGCGGCGCAGCTCGGTTCGGCCATCGTCACCGGAATGGGCGGCGCACGTCCCCGGACGCTTTAGGCGACGGCCAGCACGGGCCCGTCCAGAAGCCGCATGAGCGCACCGAAATACCCTTCGGACCGCGCCGGTTGGGTCGGGTCCGAGGTAATGGCCACCGCCAGCCCCCTCTCCCGGTGCGCGGCGATCACCTGACCGCCATAACCGCGGCCCAGCGCGTAGCCCGACCGCGTCAGGAACCAGCCATAGCCGTAGGACATACCCGACCAGGGCGACCGGCCGCGCGGCCCCAGCGAGGCGTCGATCCAGTCTTCCGAGATCACCTGCTCACCGCGGAACCGTCCGCCGTCGCGCAGCATGGTCGCCACGTCGAGCATAGCCCGGGGCGTCATCGCCATTTCGTTGCCGCCAAGGTAGTAGCCCTGCGGATCGCGGGTCCAGGCCGGGATTTCCATGCCCAGCGGATCGCCCAGGCGCTGCCGCGCCTGCGCCAGGAGGCTCTGCCCCGTCGCCTCGGCCAGGGCCGCACCCAGGACATGGGTGGAGCCGGTGGAATAGAGCATCCGTTCTCCGGGTTCGGCGACCATCGGGCGACCAAGCGCATCGGCGACCCAGTTGGCCGAGCTGACCCAGGCGCCATAGTTCGGCCCCGAGGTCCGCTCCAGCCCGGCGCGCAGCGTCACGAGGTCCTCGAGCGTGATGTCGCCCGCGCCCTCGGTGGCACTCGGCCCAAGCAGCGACGGCGCCACGTCACCCAGCCGCGCGTCGACCGATGCGATCTCTTCGCGGTCGATGGCGGCGCCCAGCAGCAGCGCCACGATGCTTTTGGAGCAGGACTTGATATTCGCGAGCCGGTCGAGACCCGGTCCGCGCGGCGCTTCGGCAAAGACGACCTCGTCACCTTGACGGATCGACAGCGAGTGCAGCTGCGGCAATTCGGCAATGGCGGTGCGCAGGTCGTCATTCTGCGCACGGGCGACGTGAGGGGCGGCAAGAAAAGCCCCGGCGGTGGTCAGGAATGTACGACGGTCTGTCATGCGCCATAAATGGCGCGCCGGTGCGGGTCCGTCCAGCGCGCCGCCTGTCACAAACGCGTAAGGCCTACCATTCGGCCTTGGCCTTGCTCCAGAGCTCGGTGAGCCATGGCGGCACGCATTGGGGGTCGAGCGCCACCGATTGTCCGGTGATCGCGCCACCACTGTCCAGTGCCTCCCCCAGCAGGGTCAGGTTAAAATCGCCGGTGTAGCCCGAACCGTCGAAGCTGCGCCCCGTCGTTTCCGTCTCACCGTCCAGCAGCCGCACCAGCGCCTCGCCGATGCTGATGCCAAGGGTCGCGCCGGCCATGCTGTCGGTCGGGAAATGCACGCCTGCGACGGTGCGGTTGGCCGCGATGCGCGCGGCGTGGCGCATCAGCGCGTTCTGGTCCTGAACGGCTTTCTTCGGATCGAACGTGTCCTGGTACATCAGCCGCGTCAGCAGCGTCGCAACGGCAAAGCTTTCGGTGGCATGTCCGCTGGGCCAGGCACCGTGGCCGGGCGTCTGGATCATCGGCTGCACTTCGTAGGCCATGGCGATGGGCCGGGCCACGTCGAACCCCATCTTCAGCGGCATCTCCAGAGAGGTGCAGAGCCGGATCATCGCGTTGGCCAGCCACAGCGTCCACTTGGTCGCATCGGCGCTCAGGTAGCCGACAGAGCCGAATAAGGACAGGATGTCGGTGGTCTCGACCGAGATCTCGGCCAGCCGGTCGCCGCGCAGATCGGCGGCGGCGCGCAGGTAATGCAGCTGGTGTTGGGCCAGGAACGCGTCTTCGGGTTTGGTCAGCGTCACCAGCGTCTCTCTGCCCACCGAGACCCGGCCCTGGGCGCTCGGATGCGCCGCGGTGTCGAGCGTGACGTTGAAGATGCTGTCTAGCGTCCGGTCCAGCACCGCGATGCGCGGCCCCGCCGCCATCGACTTGAACGTGGCCCAGGCGTCGCGCCCGGTCTGCTGCGGTGTGCGCGTGGCGCTGCCGTCCCAATATTGCTGCGTGCCGTCACGTGCGAGGATCAGCGACAGGCTGACGTAGGGAGATGCCGCGCTTCCGGCGGTGCCGCCCTGGCTGCCCTGCGACCCTTGCGACCCCTGGCTGCCTTGCGATCCCTGGCTGCCCTGCGACCCCTGGCTGCCCTGAGAGCCCTGACTCCCTTGGCTGCCCTGACTTCCCTGGCTGCCCTGACTTCCGAAAATGGACATATGGTCCCCCTGTTGAAATAACTTTGCCCAACTATGGGCCTGTGGCTGACCTTGCGTCAAAGTGCATCTCCGGCGCCACTGGCTTTTCACGCAATATTAACGCTTAATTGCCCCAGCGGCAGCCGAGTGTTAACTTGCGACTGTCGGTTTCTATCCTGTCCGTTCAGACCTCTGATTTCAAAGGCTTTTGGAATGTCTTCTGTCAAGCCGTGCATTCGGATCGACGTCAACGGCCCGCTGAATGTGGCGGGGCCGGACGGAACGGACCTGACCCCGGTGGGCGCCAAGAACCAGGCGCTGCTGGCGATCCTCGCGCTCAGCCCCAAGATGACGCGCCCGCGCCGCTGGCTGGAGGACAAGCTCTGGAGCACCTTCGGCCCCGAACAGGCAAGCGCCAACCTGCGCCAGGCGCTGAGCAAGCTGCGCCGCGGCCTTGGCGACTGCGGCGACCTGCTGACCAGCGACCGGTCCGGCATCGGGCTCGATCCGCAGCGGGTGCAGGTGGATGTTCTGGGTGCCGATTTCGCCCTCGACACCAGCCGCGAGCTGCTCGAAGGGCTGGACGTGCGCGATCCGGAGTTCGACGACTGGCTGCGCGACGAACGCAGCCGGCTCAAGGCGAAGTTCGACCAGAGCCGGCCCTCCGAAAGCGACGGCGTCATCCTCTATTGCCACGCGCAGACCCATGGCGCCGGAGCCAATACGCTGATCGGCGACGTGCTGGCCAACCAGATCGGCGAGAACATCACCGAACAGGTCCGCGCCTGGCGCCGCGCCGACCCAGACACGGCACCCGACCCCGATCAGGCGCGGGCCGACATGGACGTGTCCTGCGACCTGGCCGAAACCGACGGCAAGCCCACGGTCTTCATCAAGGTCACGCACAGCCCGTCGGGCCGTATCCTGTTCTCCAAGCTGCTGCCGCTCGACCGCGCCGAAGATGTGCTGCGCTCGACCAACGACGTGGCCACGGTGGTCTTCGAAGCTGCCGACCGGGTACTGGGCAAGCTGCCGCTGGTGATCGAGAACGGCCGCCCCGAGGCGCGGGCCACCGCACTGTCGCGGCTGGCGCTCTACCGGATGTTCAGCTTTGAAGGGCCGTCGCTGGCCGAGGCGGACGGGCTGCTCCGGCAAGCCTTCGATGCCGATCCCAATGGCGTCTACCTCGCCTGGCGCGGATTGGTGCGGACGATCCAGCTCATCGAGCTGACCGGCGCGGACAGCCGCCAGATTCTCGAAGAGATCACCGAGTTCAGCCACCGCGCCATGGAGCTGTCGTCGGACAACCCGCTGGCGCAGTCGCTGGTGGGCCATGCCCGGGTGATGGCGCTGAGCGATTCCGCCGGGGCGTCGGACCTTGCCGAACAGGCGGTGGCGCGCAGTCCCTGCAACGCGTTCACCTGGCAGGCGCTGTCGGCGGCCAAGATGCTGGCGGGGGATCCGGCGGCCGCGTTCGATCTGTCCCAGAAGGCGCGGACCATCGCGCGGTTTTCGCCGTTCCGGCAGTGGTGGGACCTTTACCACTGCATCGTCGCTATCGCCTGCAACAAGCCCGACATGGCGCTCGAGGCCGGAGAGGCCGCCGCCCGCGCCGCCCCGTCCTTCCGTCCGGCGCACCGGCATCTGCTGGCGCTCTACACGGTGCAGGGCCAGCACGAGAAGGCGATGGCCACGGCCGAGAAGCTGACCAAGATCGAACCGGGCTTCACGCTCGACCGCTTCATCAATGACGAGAGCTACCCGGTCCGCACCCTGCGCAACAAGGGCCTGCTGGAGCCGCTGCGCGCGTTGCTGTGAGTGTCCGGCCGGAGAGCGCGGAGTGATTTTGCCGCCTTGGTCGCCAGTGTGCCTTGCCTATGCGCGACCGGGGGCGTTTCAGACCGTCCTGGCATCTTCGCTACGTTCCGAGGACAGTGCGATGCGCGAAAGGGCGAAGCACAGGGGGGCATTTAGGGTCAGAGTGTCAGCGCCGGCTCGCGGGGTGGCGCTCTTGACCCCGCAGCCCGGCACTTTACAGCAGCCAGATCCGAACGAAGCCCCGGCTTCGTACCAAGACCAACCAAAGCGCCGCCCCGGGGGGCGGGTCGGCGCTGGCACGGCGCCTTCGGGTTGATTCCGTGCGAGTGACTTCGGCCACTATCGCAACGGAAATTCTGGCGGAAAATCTATCCAACGTGAGTCGGCGCTTCATCAGAGTAAAATGACTGATGTCCAGCGGCTCTGAGCCCCTGCCCCGGGGCGCGGGCAACCTTCCGTTCGAAACTCACCGCGACTGGATCGGCGCCCCCAGATCGGCCGGGGCGATCTTCGCCACATAGGCCATGATGTCCTCGAGGTCGTCCAGCGTCATCTCGACCGGGGCAATCGGCGACGGGCGGGTGATGTCGAACTCCGGCGTCACCTCCGCGATCTGGGTAAAGGCCGGATGCGGGTTCAGCGAATAGAAGGCCTGGAACCGGCTGTCCCAGTCGCTCAGTGTCCGCAACACCGCGAAAGACGGGGTCGAGCCGATGGACTTGCGCCGGTTGATCTCTCCGACCACATGGCAGCGGCCGCAGTGGGTGAGCGCCAGTTCGGCCCCCTCACCCGCGTCACCGTCATAGCTGACCTTGGCCACGGCCACGGTCTTCCTGACCTCCGACGTGAACACCGTCTCGCCGTCCGGGGCAAAGCTGTCGAGGGTATTGCGGCCCACCTCGGAAAACAGCCAGTCGGCAAAGGCCTCCGCATCGGGATCGGCGCCGACCGAGAGGTGCCATACCTGCCCCAGCCCTTCAAAGGCCACACGACCGTCGCTGCCGAGGCGCGCGTCCGCCTCCGCCCCCGGCCCCACAACCGTGATCCGCGTCGCGGTCTTGAGCGAGAAGCGCGGCACCAGGTAGTCGATCACGCCGCTTTCGACCAGCTCCGGCGGCACCGCGAGGCGCAGGCGCTTGTCGGCTTCCTGCGCGGCTGCCAGCGTCGGCAGTGCCAGAGCCAGTGCCGATATCGGGGCCAGTGTCAGAGCGATCCGCCACATTTCGCCTCTCTCCTCCCGAAGCTGTGGCTTGCAAGCCTAGTGGGCCTATCCTAAACCCGTCAACGCTTCATGCCAGTTCTAGGGGAGGGACAGATGAGCGACGATTTCAACATGTCGATGCGGAAATTTCTGAAACAGGTCGGCGTCACGTCCCAGCAGGCCATCGAAGAGGCCATGCGCGAAACGGACGGAACCGAAGGCAAGACCTTCGAAGCCAAGGTGGTGCTGACGGTGGACGGGCTGGACCTGACCCACACCGTCACCGGCACGATCAAGGGATAGGGCAGACGTGACACTGACACGCGACGCGGTCCTGACCGCGCTCAAGGACCTGCGCGACCCGGTGGGGGGCGACGACATCGTCTCGGCCGGGATCGTCCGCGCGCTTACCGTCGAGGACGGCGCGGTGCGCTTCGTGCTCGAGGTGGCCCCCGACAAGGCCCAGGCCTATGGCCCTGTGCGCGACGCCGCCGAGGCGGCGGTCAAGGCGCTGGGGGCCACGTCGGTCTCGGCGGTGATGACCGCGCATTCGGCGCCGAAACCGCCGCCCGACCTCAAGGGCTCGGGCCATTCGCACCCGCCGAAGCCGCTGCAGGGCGGCCCCGAGAAGGTGCCCGGCGTCGACCGGATCATCGCCATCGCCTCCGGCAAGGGCGGTGTCGGCAAATCCACCGTATCGTCGAACCTCGCCTGCGCGCTGGCCGCCGAAGGCCGCCGGGTAGGTCTGCTGGATGCGGATGTCTACGGGCCCTCGCAGCCGCGGATGCTGGGTGTGACAGGCCGCCCCGCCAGTCCCGACGGCAAGACCATCCTGCCGATGCGCAATTTCGGCGTCACCATGATGTCCATCGGTCTCATGACCAACGAGGGCCAGGCGGTGGTCTGGCGCGGACCGATGCTGATGGGCGCGCTGCAACAGATGCTGATGCAGGTGCAGTGGGGCGCGCTCGACGTGCTGCTGGTCGACCTGCCGCCGGGCACCGGCGACGTGCAGATGACACTGGCCCAGAAGGCACAGGTCGACGGCGCCATCGTGGTCTCGACCCCGCAGGACGTGGCGCTGCTGGATGCGCGCAAGGGCATCGACATGTTCAACCAGATGAAGGTGCCGATCCTCGGCCTGATCGAGAACATGTCGACGCACATCTGTTCGAACTGCGGCCATGAAGAACACATCTTCGGCCATGGCGGCGTCGCAGCGGAGGCCGCGAAGCTGGGCGTGCCGCTGCTGGCCGAGGTGCCGCTGCACCTCGACATCCGCATGGCCTCGGACGGCGGCGCACCCATCGTCGTGTCGAAACCCGACAGCCCGCAGGCCACTGCTTTCCGGGACATCGCCCGCAGGATGATCGCCGAGGGCCAGGCATGAGCGCAGCCCCGCAGTTTCCGCCGCTCCTGAGCGGACGGATGACCGCGGGGGCCGACCCCTTTGCAGCGGCCTGCCGGGCGGCGGCGGAGGGCTGCGACGCGGGACTGATCCTCTACGATCCCGGCCCCGAAGTGCTGCGCGCGGCCATCGTGCTGGCGCCCGAAGTACCGCTTTGCCGCGCCATGGCGATGTTGCCGCTGGCGCAGGTGGGATTGCAGAACGCCCTCGGGGCCCTGGGACCGGCGGAACTGCCGGTGCAGATGGAATGGGACGGCACGCTGCGCGTCAACGGCGGGCACTGCGGCGGGTTTTCCGCCTGCGCCTCCGACGCTGATCCCGCCGCCGTGCCCGACTGGCTCGTGATCGGATTTTCCCTGCGCTTCGTTCCCGAAAGCGACGAGGCCGGCGCCGATCCGGACCGCACGGCGCTTTATTCCGAAGGCTGCGGCGACCTCTTCCCGCAGGATCTGCTGGAGTCCTGGGCCCGCCACACCCTCGCCTGGCTGCACCGCTGGGAGGCCGAGGGCACGGCACCTTTGCACCGGGAATGGTCCGGCCTGCTGACCGGCACCGACGGTCCTGTGGCATTTGGTGGGACCACCGGCGCGTATCTGGGCATCGACGAGGACCTCGGGCTCTTGCTGAAGACCGAAAACGGCACCAGGCTGATCCCGCTCACCGCGCAACTGACGGAGACGCCCGCATGAAACTCGCCCGCGCGATCCATTTCGACGAATCCGACCTGAACGTCTTTGCGCAACCGGCGCGCACCGGCGAATGGTGCCTCTCGGGCGGGTTCGAATTTTCCAACTGGTCCGACGGCGACCTCGTCGGAAAGGCGCGGCAGGCCTTTGCCAACGGCTGGCTGGGGATCGAGACCTTCGGGCGGGTGAGTTTCGTCGCGGTGACACAGATCGAGACGATGGAGCGCGCGCGCCTGGTCGACGGCCTGGCACAGCATTTCGTCGACCGCTACGGCGCGCCGTCGATCGAGGCGGCGCGCGGCGTGGCCGCGGAAGAAATCGACCAGATGATCGATCTCTGCGCCGATCACGCGCCCAACACGCTGCTGACCGTGGCACGGGAGCTGACCGAGGCCGGGGTGCGCGAAAGCTTTCGCGTAATCGAGGCGCAGGAGGCGGACATCATGCAGTTCGCGGTGCACGGGTCTCTGGACGAGTGACGGTTTCGTAAGAGCGTGAATCGTCCTTCGGACGCTACGAGAGACGCTGTCTCTCGTGCTCTCTGAGGTATTTGTGAACCAGAGAAGCAAAGTGGGGACGCGCGCGGGCTCTTGCACTGTCTCCCGGTCTGCGGGGCGGGCTGGAATCGGCCGGTCGCGTTGGCTGCGGCGGGCAGGTGTTCGGACGCCCGGGCATGCGGTTGGTCCTGCCGGCTGTGCGCCCCGGCCTGGGTCCGGACCGGATCGGCCGCGCAGGGTTCGGAGCTGCGGCGCGGCGGTGGATCGCCGGGTTCCCCGGGCGATACGAGAGGCGCTGCCTCTCGTGCTCTCCGGAGTTTATCGGCAAGATGAAGGGGCGCGGGTTTGGCTGAGGACCGCGCCCGGGAGCTCGGCGGGATCAGTGGTCGCGGCGTTTCGACGGGCTTTCGCTCAGGTAGTCGTCGGTGGTGCGCGGGCGGCGCGGGCTGCCGGCGGCGAAGGGGTTGTTCTCGGAATGGTACTGCGCGTTGATCCGGCAGGTGTCGCACATCTGGATCATCCGCAGCGCATTCGGGTTGGCGTACATCGAGTGGTTCGCGAGTTTTTCGGTCACCGCTTCGATGGTGCTTTTCACCCCGAAGAGCTTGCCGCACTCGATGCAGGCAAAGGGCTCTTCCTCGTTCAGCACCTCCTGGCGCATCGCCTCCGGCTGCAGGTTCAGGCGCGGCTCGAGGGTGATGGCGTCCTCGGGGCAGATGTTGGCGCAGAGGCCGCATTGCAGGCAGGCGTCTTCCTGGAACAGAAGCTGCGGCTTGTCCTCGTTGTCGGCGAGCGCCCCCGAGGGGCAGAGCGACACGCAGGAGAGGCAGAGCGTGCAGGCGTCGGTGTCAACAAGCACCGCGCCGTAGGGCGCGTGTTCCGGCAGGTCGATCACCGGCGCATCGGGTCGCAGGGCGGTGGCGGCGACGCGGGTGACCTGGCGGCGGGTTCCGATGGACAGCGCGGGGGTGGCGACCGGGGTGCCGGCCTCGGCGGCGTAGAGGTGGTCGGAGAGCGCGTCCGGATCGGCCATGTCGAGCAGCGTCACCGCAGCCCGCCCGGCGATGGCATTGGCGAGCGACACTTCGAATTCCGGCGTCGGGCGTTCGGTACGCGGCGCGAGCAGCACGTCGACCGTGGCAAAGCCGCTCGAGAGCGCCGCCAGCATCTCGGCATGTCCAAAGCCCGCAAGCGCCGCGACTTCGAAGGGGATGACATCCGCCGGCAGGCCGCGGCCGAAACGCGCGGCGAGGCGGATCATCTCGGACCCGTGCTCGGCATCGACGACCAGCAGCCGCGGCGCCTGACCGCCCGCTGTGCGGTAGCCGCGCGCCAGCGTATCGATGCGGCGGAAGACATCGGCCACCGGGGGCGCGTCGTAGCTGATCGCACCCGAGGGGCAGAGCGCCGAACAGGCGCCGCAGCCGGCGCAGATCATCGGATCGACGCTCACATGTTCGCCATCGGGCGTGATGGCGCCCGTTGGGCAGATGTCGAGGCAGCGGGTGCAGCCGGTCTGTTCGGCGCGGGAATGCGCGCAGAGCGACGGCTCGAGCCGCACGTAGAGCGGTTTCTCGAAGGTGCCCACCAGCTGCATCGCGTCCGCGGCGGCCTGCGCCACGGCGACCGGCTGGCGCGGATCGGCGCGCAGGTAGCCTTCGCGTTTTTCATGGGCGGAAAAGAGTGGCTGGTCGCCGGAGATGTCGAGGATGATGTCGCAGTCCGACGCCGCCCCGTCGCGGGGTTCGCTGAACCGCAGCGGGCCGCGGCCGCCCGGGAGCACCTGCCGGAAACCGTCGAAGCGCAGGGTGAAGCCGCCGAGCGCGCCTTTCGCCTGCCGCAGGGTGCCGCGGATCACGTCGAAGCGGCGGTCGGCGGGCAGATCCTGGTCGTCGGTCTGCAGGACCGTCACCGCCAGCGTGTCGCAAAGCCGGGCGGCGGTGTCGAACACCTGCTCGCCTGCCCCGATCAGCAGGCAGGTGCCTTCGGAAACGACGTCGATCGACCGGGGGGCGGCAAAGCGCAGCGCCGATTCGGCGGCCAGCGCCGCCATCTTGGGGGCGGCATCGGCGCCTTCGTCGCTCCACCCTGCGCGGTCGCGGAGGTCGACGAAGCCCGGCATCTCGGCGCCGATCTCGGTGGCGAGATCCTCGAAAAAGGCACGCTCCTGCTGGCAGGCGACGATCACGTCGCCTGCGGCCAGCGCCTGCGCCGCGGCCTCGCCCTGGTGCTGGCACAGCGCCGTGTGCACGCGCGAACAGCCCAGCCCGCTGCCCGCCGCGATGACGTCGGGATCGAGCGTCTGGCTTTTCAGGCAGTCGCAGAGCAGCAGGGTCTTTGCCATGGGGGCCTCTCGGGTCGCCGTGTCGCCGCATGCAGACGCACGCCAGCGGAACGGGTGTTTTCGAAAAAGTGTAGACGATGGAATACCGTACCCCCTTGCCTTGAACAAGAGACTGGCCATACTGGTTGTGCACAGTTTTGGGAGCAACCGTGCCTGTACCGGCTGAAAAATCGATCTCGATGGCCCTGGGTGTCGTGATCCGGCGACTGCCCGGCGTGACCCGCTGGGCGAAATGGTCGTGGAAACCGGTGGCGGTGCTGCCCGGCGCCGGAGCCGCGGATTGGACGCTGCTGCGCGAAGATGGCGAAGCGGCGGAATTCCATGCCGCGACGGTGCCGCTGACGCTCTACCGGGGCGAGGCGGAGGCCTACAAGATCGCCCTGTCGGAACCGGCTCCTTGCGTCTACGTCGTTTTGCGCGAAGCCTCGGGCGCCTGGCCCTATGCGGTGCACCTGGTGACGGCGTCGCCGCACGAAGCGCAACTTTTTGCGGAAAGCGGCGAGGAGATCGTGGAGAAGGTCGCCATGCCCGCCGGGTTGGCGGCTTGGGTGCAGAGCTTTACCGACGCGCATTACGTCGAGGAACAGTTCGTGAAGCGCAAGCGACGCAAGCATATGGACGCAAAACAGCAGGACGGCATCGGCGATCCGCGCATTGCGCAGCCCACCGACGTCTATCGCGCGCCGGGTGCGCGCAAGGCGGGTCCGCCATGAGCCGGGACCAGTCATTCTGGGCGCGCCGCCGCGCCGGAGTAGAGGCCGAGGAGGCTGCCGCCGCCCGCCGTGCCGCCGAGGCCGAACAGGCGCGCGCAGAGGCCGATGTTCAACGCAGGCAGGCCGAGATCTCCGAGCGCCCGGATGCGGAGATCCTGGCGGAGTTCAACCTGCCCGATCCGGACAGCATTTCGCTCGGCGACGACATCAAGGGGTTTCTCAAGCGCGAGGTGCCCGAGCGCCTGCGCCGCCGCGCGCTGCGCAGCCTGTGGCGCAGCAACCCGGTGCTGGCCTGTGTCGACGGGCTGAACGATTACGACGGAGATTTCACCAATGCCGCGACGGATGCGCCGGGCGTGCGCACCGCCTACCAGGTGGGCCGCGGGTTGACGCGGCACGTCGAGGCGTTGGCCGAAGAAGCGCGCCGCGCCGCGATGGAGGACGAACGGCACGAGACCGTTGGCGCATCCGCAACACCGCCCGCCGAGGCGGCCGAAACGCCCCTGGAAACGATGCCGGTGGAGGATGCTGCACCTGCATCTACGACCAAGGTCGCAATGTCCCCGGCGGAAATTGGTGAGAAAACTGAACCAACTGAAGACATGGCCGCAATCCCGCGGCGCATGCGCTTCCGTTTTGAGACGGAGTCGGGATGAGCAGCTTGGCCGCCAAATTATCGGATGTGTCAGCGGAAGACCGGCTTCGCGCCGATCTTTACAACTACCTCGGGCTGATGCTGTCGGCGCCGCCGGACGAGATGTTGCTGGCGCAGACCGCGGGCCTATCTGGCGACGACAGCGATCTGGGCCAAGCGATTGCGCGGCTGGCGGATTGTGCGCGCACGACGCAGCCCAAGACAGCGACCCGCGAATTCAACGCGCTGTTCATCGGCCTCGCCCGCGGCGAACTCCTGCCATACGCCAGCTACTACCTGACCGGCTTTCTCAACGAAAAGCCGCTGGCGGTGCTGCGCGGCGACCTCGCCAAGCGGCGGATCACCCGCGCGCCCAACGTCTTCGAGCCCGAGGACAACATCGCCACGCTGATGGAGGTGATGGCCGGGCTGATCGTCGGACGCTTCGCCGACCCGGCGAGCCTTGGGGACCAGAAGGAATTCTTCAACCGCCACATCGCACCCTGGGCCGGCCATTTCTTCGCCGACCTGGAAAAGGCGAAATCCGCCGTTCTCTATGCAGCGCTCGGCTCTGTCGGCCGCGCCTTCATGGAGATCGAGCGCGAGGCGTTCAGACTAGCCCCGGAGTGATCCGGAACCGATCGGCGGGGGGGATCCCGCCCGAACCAAGGGCCGCACCGGCCTGACAACAGGGAGGCACAAAAGATGCCCAGCAAGGACGAGACGGCCAAGAGCCGCCGCGATTTTCTGAAACTGGCCGGGACCGCAGCCCCCGCGGCCGTGGCCGCCGTTGCGGTCAGCGGCACCGAGGCCGAGGCCAGCCCTGCCCCGATCCGCAAGGACAAGATGCAGGACACCGCGCATACGCGCGCCTATTTCGACAGCGCCCGGTTCTGACCGAACGCTTTTTTCAATTGCCACGCCGCAGGCACGCGGCAGGCTGACCTAGCCAGTCCCGGGACGGAACCGGGCAGCACGGGAGGGATACATGCTTAGGAAAAAGACAAACGGGGTCGCACGACGGGCGCAGCGGACAGGCCTTTTGGCCGAGGTTGCCGGATCGACCGTCGACCGGCGCGCGTTCCTGCGCGGATCGGGACTTGCCATCGGCGGTCTTGCCGCCATCGCCGCCACCGCCGGGTCGGTGACCCAGGCCAACGCTCAGGCGGCCGTCACCAGCGCCGTGAAGAACGTGAAATCGGTCTGCACCCACTGTTCTGTGGGCTGCACCGTCGTCGCCGAGGTGTCGGACGGCGTCTGGATCGGGCAGGAACCCGGCTGGGACAGCCCGTTCAACCTGGGCGCCCACTGCGCCAAGGGCGCCGCGGTCCGCGAGCATGCTCATGGCGAACGCCGTCTCAAGTACCCGATGAAGAAAGAGGGCGGCGAGTGGGTCAAGATCAGCTGGGAACAGGCGATCAACGAGATCGGCGACCAGATGATGGCGATCCGGGACGAAAGCGGCCCGGATTCGGTCTACTGGCTGGGGTCTGCCAAGCATAACAACGAACAGGCGTATCTCTTCCGCAAGTTCGCCGCCTACTGGGGCACCAACAACGTCGACCACCAGGCGCGGATCTGCCACTCGACCACCGTTGCGGGCGTTGCGAACACATGGGGCTACGGCGCCATGACCAACAGCTACAACGACATCCACAATTCCAAGGCGATCTTCCTCATCGGCGGCAACCCCGCCGAGGCGCATCCGGTGTCGCTGCTCCACATCCTGAAGGCGAAAGAGCAGAACAACGCGCCCGTGATCGTCTGCGACCCGCGCTTTACCCGCACCGCGGCCCATGCGGACGAATACGTCCGCTTCCGCCCGGGCACCGACGTGGCACTGGTCTGGGGCATCCTCTGGCATATCTTCGAGAACGGCTGGGAGGACAAAGAGTTCATCCGCACCCGCGTCTGGGGCATGGACCAGATCAAGGAAGAAGTCGCCCGCTGGACCCCCGAAGAGGTCGAGCGCGTCACCGGCACGCCGGGCAGCCAGCTCGAGCGCGTTGCGCGGACGCTGGCCAACAACCGTCCCGGCACCGTGATCTGGTGCATGGGCGGCACCCAGCACACCAACGGCAACAACAACACCCGCGCCTACTGCGTGCTGCAGCTGGCGCTCGGCAACATGGGCACCGCCGGCGGCGGCACCAACATCTTCCGCGGCCATGACAACGTGCAGGGCGCCACGGACCTTGGCGTTCTCGCGGACACTCTGCCCGGCTACTACGGCCTGTCGGACGGCAGCTGGGCCCATTGGGCGCGCGTCTGGGAAGAGGATCTCGACTGGCTCAAGGGCCGTTTCTCGGTCATGGCCGGCGCCGGTCCCGACGGGGCCGACCGTCTGATGATGAACGAGACCGGCATCCCGGTGTCGCGCTGGATCGACGGTGTTCTCGAAGATGCCGAAAACCTCGATCAGCCCGACAACACCCGGGCGATGGTGCTCTGGGGCCATGCACCCAACTCGCAGACCCGTCTGCCGGAAATGAAGACGGCGATGGAAAAGCTCGACCTGATGGTCGTGATCGACCCCTACCCGACCGTGTCGGCGATCATGCAGGACCGCACCGATGGCGTGTACCTGCTGCCCGCGGCGACACAGTTCGAAACCTACGGGTCGGTGACCGCCTCCAACCGGTCGCTGCAATGGCGCGAGAAAGTCGTCGAGCCGCTGTTCGAAAGCAAGACCGATCACGAGATCATCAAGCTCTTCGCGGATAAGTTCGGCTTTACCGACAAGATGTTCCGCAACATCGAGATCAATGGCGACGAGCCCCTGATCGAGGACATCACCCGCGAGTTCAACCGCGGCATGTGGACCATCGGCTACACCGGCCAGTCGCCGGAGCGGATGCGGATGCACATGGAGAACCAGCACACCTTCGACCGCACCACGCTGCGCGCGAACGGCGGTCCGGCAGACGGCGACTATTACGGCCTGCCGTGGCCGAGCTGGGGGACCCCCGAGATGAACCATCCAGGCTCGCCCAATCTCTATGACATCTCGGTCCCGGTGAAGGACGGCGGCATGGGCTTCCGCGCCCGCTTCGGCGTCGAGCGCGACGGCGACAACCTGCTGGCCGAGGGCGTCTACCCGGTGGGATCGGAAATCCAGGACGGATATCCCGAGTTCACCATGCAGATGCTGGTCGATCTGGGCTGGGATTCGGACCTGACCGACGAAGAGCGCAGCGCCATCGAGCGTGTCGCGGGCTGGGAAGGCGAGCGGCCGACCTCCGCCGGCGACGGCGAGGAGTCGGTGGGCGAGCAGTCGCAGACCGGCCCGATCGAGAGCGACTACAACACCGCGGTGGGCGGCGTGAACTGGAAGACCGACCTCTCGGGCGGGATCCAGCGCGTGGCCATCGCCCATGGCTGCGCCCCCTACGGCAACGCCAAGGCGCGGGCGGTGGTCTGGACTTTCCCGGACCCGGTGCCGAAGCACCGCGAACCGCTCTACACCAACCGCTACGACCTCGTGGCCGACTACCCGACCTACGAGGACAAGAAGTTCTGGCGCGTGCCGACGATGTATTCGTCGATCCAGTCCACGGACTTCTCGGGCGACTTCCCGATCATCCTCACCTCCGGCCGACTGGTCGAATACGAGGGCGGCGGCGACGAAACCCGGTCGAACCCCTGGCTGGCCGAGCTGCAGCAGGACATGTTCATCGAGATCAACCCGCGCGACGCCAACAACCTCGGCGTCCGCGACGGGAGCCAGGTCTGGGTGCACGGTCCCGAAGGCGGCAAGGTCAAGGTGATGGCGATGGTGACCGAACGGGTCGCCAGCGGCGTGGCCTTCATGCCCTTCCACTTCGGCGGCCACTGGCAGGGCGAGGACCGGCGGTCCTATTACCCCGAAGGTGCCGACCCGTATGTGTTGGGCGAATCGACGAACACCGCGCAGACCTACGGCTATGACAGCGTGACCCAGATGCAGGAGACCAAGGCGACTCTCTGCAGGATCGAAGCGGTATAAGGAGTATATGAGACATGGCACGAGCTAAATTTCTCGTCGACGCCGAACGCTGCATCGAATGCAACGCCTGCGTCACGGCCTGCAAGAACGAACACGAGGTGCCCTGGGGGATCAACCGCCGCAAGGTGGTGACGATCAACGACGGCAAACCCGGTGAACGGTCGATCTCGGTGGCCTGCATGCACTGTTCGGACGCGCCGTGCATGGCCGTCTGCCCGGTGGATTGCTTCTACCAGGACGAAGAGGGCGTTGTCCTGCACTCCAAGGACCTGTGCATCGGCTGCGGCTACTGCTTCTACGCCTGCCCCTTCGGCGCGCCGCAGTACCCGCAGGCCGGCAACTTCGGCAGCCGCGGCAAGATGGACAAGTGTACCTTCTGCAAGGGCGGCCCCGAAGAGAACACCTCGCAGGCCGAGTTCCAGAAGTACGGCCGCAACCGGATCGCCGAAGGCAAGCTGCCGATCTGCGCCGAAATGTGCGCCACCAAGGCCCTGCTGGCGGGCGACGGCGACGTGGTGTCGTCGATCTACCGCGAGCGCGTCGTGGCCCGCGGCTTCGGCTCCGGCGCCTGGGGCTGGGGCACGGCCTATGATCAGAAGGGCGGCTGATCCGTCCTGACCAGGGGGGCCAGCGCGGCGATCCGCTGCGCTGGCCCTTTTTCGTCCGGGGCGCGTCCCCGGCGGAATATTTCAGATTTGCCGATCCGGTTCTCCGCAGGAAAACGCGCGCGCCGCGCGGTCGGCCCGGCAAGTCTCAAGTGTTCCGACATGGCTGCGACAGCGCAGCGCCCATCCACCACCGGAGACTTCTGGGAGCCCGCGATGAAATTCCTGCACCTCTGCCTGGTCCTGTGCCTGCTGAGCCTCACGCCCCTCGCCGCCACGGCCCAGGATGCCGAGCCGCCCGCCGACACCCCCGCCGCGACCCCTGCCCCAACGCTCGAGGACATCATGCGCCGGCAAGAGGGTCTGTCGGTGGACAACAGCGGCCGCGCCGATCTCGTGGGCGATCCCGACGCCGCCGCCTCGACCACCGACCCGCTCGGTACGCTGGGCGGAGCGTCGGACCCGGACCTCTGGCGCGCGCTGCGCTTCGACGAGGCCGACATCACCACCCAGGCCCGCGGCCCGGCGGCGCGCACGCTCATGCAGGACAGCGGCATGTGGTGGCTGCAGTTCCGCGAAGGCCCGCTGCTGACCTATGGCGGCTACCTGCTCTTGGGCATGATCGCGCTGCTGGCGCTGTTCTACCTGATCCGTGGCCGGGTCCGGATCGACGGCGAAAAGACCGGCCGCACCATCGAACGGTTCAAGTTCATCGAACGCATGGGGCACTGGATGCTGGCCGGATCCTTCATCCTGCTGGGGATCACGGGGCTGATCAGCCTGGCCGGTCGCAAGTTCCTGATCCCGGCCTTCGGGCACGAGACCTTCTCGACCCTCGCGATCGGATCGAAATGGGTCCACAACAACGTCAGCTGGGCCTTCATGCTGGCGCTGGTGATGATCTTCGTCATGTGGGTCTGGCACAACCTGCCCGATCGCACCGACATCAAGTGGATCCTCAAGGGCGGCGGCCTCTTCGGCGGCGGCCATCCCGATGCCAAGAAGTTCAACGCCGGGCAGAAGATCGTCTTCTGGTCGGTGATCGTGCTGGGCACCTCAATCTCGCTCACCGGGCTGTCGCTGCTCTTCCCGTTCGAGATGCCGATGTTTGCGGCCACCTTCGAGAAGATCAACGCGCTGGGTCTGCCCGAGCTTGCCGGTTACGCGCCGCTCTCCACCGACCTCGCGCCGCATGAGGAAATGCAGCTTGCTCAGCTCTGGCATGCCATCGTCAGCTTCGTGCTGATGGCGGTCATCATCGGCCATATCTACATCGGCACCATCGGCATGGAAGGCGCCTATGACGCCATGGGCTCGGGCCAGGTCGAGGAGCAGTGGGCAAAGGAGCACCACAACCTCTGGGTCGAGGATGTGAAGGCCAAGGAGCGGGCCGCCCCCAAGGGGGCCACCCCCGCTGAATAGGCCATGCGCCGCCTGCTGCTTGCGCTGCTGACCTGCGCCGCGCCCGCCGCGGCGCAGGAGTATTTCACCCTCGACGGGCACGGCGGGCCGGTCATGGGCATCGCCGCGGATCCCGGCGGTGAAATCGCCACTGCCAGTTTCGACAACGCCGTGGGGCTGTGGGAGGACCGCGCGCCGCGCTGGCTCGACGGTCACGAGGCGGCGGTGAACGCCGTGGCCTTCGCGCCGGGCGGCGTGCTTTATTCCGGCAGCGACGATTTCGACCTGCGGCGCTGGGACGTGGCCAGCGGTACGTCGGAACGGCTGGAGGGGCACCAGGGCAAGGTGATTGCGCTTGCCGTGTCCGAACCCGCCGGCCTGGTCGCCTCTGCCAGTTGGGACGGGACCATCGGCCTCTGGCCGCTGGACGGCGGCGCGGGTCGGTTTCTAACCGGCCATGACGGGCCGGTGAACGACGTGGCCTTTTCCGCCGATGGCGCCCGGCTCTATTCGGCCTCGGCAGACGGGACGATCCGCATCTGGGACAGTGCCAGCGGGACCGAGACGCTGCGGCTGGTCTCGCATGGGTTTGGCATCAACGAACTGGTCCTGAACGACGCCGCCGGGTGGCTGGCCTATGGTGCGGTCGACGGCGTGACGCGTATCGTCGATTCCGCCACCGGCGACGCCCTGGCCGACCTGTCGCTGGAACGCCAGCCGATCCTTGCGATAGAGGCATCGCCCGATGGCGCCCTGCTCGCGGTGGGCGACGGCGAAGGTTATATCATGGTCGTGGCGTCCGACGGCTGGGACATCGTGAAGGATTTCCGCGCCACCACGCAGGGACCGATCTGGGCGCTGGCGTTTTCGCCCGATGGCGGCAACGTCCATGCCGGCGGTCTCGACAACCGGGTGCATTCCTGGCCCGTCGCCACGATGGACGATCACGGCAAGATGCAGACCGCCGACCGGTCGTTCCTCGCCGATCCCGCCGAGATGCCCAATGGCGAGCGGCAGTTCAAACGCAAATGCTCCATCTGCCACACCCTGACCCCCGGCAGCGCCCGCCGCGCCGGTCCGACGCTCTACGATCTTTTCGGGCGGCAGGCGGGCACGGTCAGCGATTACAGCTATTCCGACGCGCTTGACGGCTCGGACCTGATATGGTCCGACGCGACCATCGACGCGCTTTTCGACATCGGACCCGAGCACTATATCCCGGGGACCAAGATGCCCATGCAACGCATCACCGGCGCAGAGGACCGCGCCGACCTGATCGCCTATCTGCGCCGCGAGACGGCGCCAAAGGAGTAGACCATGAAAGCCATGCTTTTGGGATTTGTCGCGGTCGGCGTGATCGCATTCGGCGCCAACATTGCGCTGGAAGAGATGGGCTTCGGCGCTGCGGACGTGACGGCCAGCAAGAGCAACGTGCGGCTGGGGGATGCGGATACCGAGTGACGCGGGCCGTGCTCCGTAGAACGCGCCAAGGTGGCCGCGCGCGCTCTTAGTTTGCCGCGTCAAGCACGCCGTGCAGGGCCGCGTCGCTCAGCGTGACCGGGTTGCCCTTCATCGACGACGCGCCCCGCGCTTCGGCGACGACTTGCGAAGGGTTACCCAGCCCCTGTCCCATCTCCGCAAGGCGCGGCAGGCCCGCCGCGTCGATCCAATGCTCCAGACTGTCGAAGGCCGCATCGGGCGTGCAGCCGAAGGCCTGCGCGATCCAGCCCTGCACCTCGGCAATGCGCAGCGGCACGGCGCCCGCCGCGTGGTTCGCGCGCAGCACCGGCACCAGCATCCGACCGCAGATGGCCCCGTGTGCCGCCCCGGTGCGCCCACCGAGTACGCCGGCAAAGCCATGCACCGCGCCCAGACCCGCGTTGGCCAGCGCGATGCCGCCGTAAAGGCTGCAAAGCGCCATGTCGTCCCGTGCGCCCGTATCCTCTTCCTGCATGAGCGCCCGGAGCGCGCGCAGCCCGCGCGGGATCGCGTCGCGGCACAAGAGGTCTGTCAGGGCGTTGGCTTTGCACGAAAGATACGGCTCGATCACCTGCGTCACCGCGTCGAGGCCGGAGGCCAGCGTCACATCGCGCGGGCAGCCATCGGTCAGGGACGGGTCTACCAGCGCAAGGTCCGCGAGCATCCGGGCATCGCGCAGGCTGACCTTGCGGCCCGCGTCCGGCACGCCGATGACCGCGTTCTTGGTCGCCTCGGCCCCGGTACCGGCGGTGGTTGGCACGGCGACGAAGGGCAGCGGGGCGGCGGACAGCGGTTTGCCTGCGCCCACGCCTTCAAGGTGATCCAGCACCGCGCCCTGCCCCGGAGCCAGCGCCGCAAGCGCCTTGGCGAGGTCGATCACCGCGCCGCCGCCGAGACCCACCACCACGTCGGGCGCAAAGGCGCGCGCCTCGCGCAGGCGGTCCTCCAGCAGCGGCAGGTCCGGTTCTCCGGCGCCGTAAAGCACCGCGACCTCGGCGCCCAGTCCTTCCAGCGCGGCGACAAGCGTATCGGCCCATCGTGCCGACCCGCCGCGCACAAGAAGTACACGTGCCCCCAAGGCGCGGACCTCTGCCGCCAGACTGTCGCGCGCGTCGCGGCCAAAGACGACGCGGCGCGGGGTCTGCAGTGAAAAACCCAGCGTCAAAACGCCATCGTCGCCTGCACCGCCCTCTGCCAGGCGGCGTACCGTTCGGCGCGTTTGTCCTCGGCCATGTCGGGCTCGAAATTCCGGTCGAGCGCCCAGCCGCGGGCGAACTCTTCCATATCCGGGTAGATGCCCGCCCGCTGTCCGGCGAGCCAGGCCACACCCAGCGCCGTGGTTTCCAGCACCTTCGGGCGGTCCACCGGCGCGCCGATGATGTCCGACAGGAACTGCATGGCATAATCGCTCGCGGACATGCCGCCATCGACGCGCAGCACCTGGTCGCCGCCGTCGGGCGTCCAGTCTGCATGCATCGCCTCGAGCAGGTCGCGGGTCTGGAACCCCACCGATTGCAGCGCCGCCCTGGCGAACTCGGCGGGACCGGAATTGCGCGTGAGCCCGAAGATCGCGCCGCGGCATTCGGCGTTCCAGTAGGGCGCGCCGAGGCCGGTGAAGGCCGGGACCAGAACGACGTTCTGGTTGGCATCGGCGGTTTCCGCGAGCGGCTGCGTCTCCTTGGCCTCGCGGATGATCTTGAGCCCGTCGCGCAGCCATTGCACCACGGCACCCGCGATGAAGATCGAGCCTTCGAGCGCATAGGTCGGTTTGCCGTCGAACTGATAGGCTATGGTGGTGAGCAAGCGGTTCTTGCTGCGCACCGGCGTGTCGCCCGTGTTGAGCAGCGCGAAACAGCCCGTGCCATAGGTGGATTTCAACATTCCGGGCTGGAAGCACGCCTGGCCCAGAGTCGCCGCCTGCTGGTCGCCCGCGACGCCCAGGATCGGGATCTCGCGGCCGAAGAGGTCGGGCCGGGTCATGCCGAAATCGGCGGCGGTGTCCTTGACCTCTGGCAGCATCTCCATCGGGATGTCGAAAAGATCGCAGATCGTCTTGGACCAGCGGCCCTTGCGGATGTCGTAAAGCAGCGTGCGCGCGGCGTTGGTGGCATCGGTCACATGCTCGGCCCCGCCCGTGAGCTTCCAGATCAGGTAGCTGTCCACCGTGCCGAACAGCAGCTTTCCGGCCTTCGCCTTCTCGCGCGCCCCTTCGACGTGATCGAGGATCCACTTGAGTTTGGTCCCAGAAAAATACGGGTCGAGCAGCAGGCCGGTGCGGTCGGTGAACATCTCTTCATGGCCCTGCTCGCGCAGATCGGCGCAGATGGACGCGGTGCGGCGGTCCTGCCAGACGATGGCGCGATGCACGGCCTGCCCGGTCTCGGCATCCCAGACCACGGTGGTTTCGCGCTGGTTGGTGATGCCGATGCCGGCGATGTCCTCGGCCCGGATGCTGGCGCGTTCGATCACCTGGCGGCAGGTGCCGGCGGTGGTGGACCACAGGTCCGACACCTCGTGTTCGACCCAGCCGCTGTCGGGATAGTGCTGTTCGAACTCTTCCTGCGCGATGGCCGTAACCTTCATCGCCTCGTCAAAGAGGATCGCACGGCTAGATGTGGTGCCCTGATCGATGGCGAGAATATAGCGCATGGCCTCGTCCCTTTGCTGTCCGTCTTCTGCAAAAGGGATCGCGCGGGTCCGGTCCCTTTGGCAGAAAACGCGCCGTGGCGTCAGCTAAACATGAAAAGGCCGGAGCCCCAAGAGGGAGGCTCCGGCCGCTGTCGTCAGATCAGTTCCAGGAGGCGATCAGCTCGTCGTAGGAGACGGTCTGAGGCTCTTCTTCCTCGTTCTCCAGAGCCGGCTTCGGCGCACCCGGCTGGTCGAGCCAGTACTGCGCATCCTGCTCTTCGTTGAGGACCGGACCCAGGTCACCCTGCACGCCGGCACGCTCGAGACGCTCCATCACGCTCTCCATGTCTTCGCAAAGCTGGTCCAGAGCGGCCTGCGTGGTCTTGGCACCGGACATGGCATCGCCGATGTTCTGCCACCACAGCTGCGCCAGCTTCGGATAGTCCGGAACGTTGGTGCCGGTCGGCGACCACTGCGTCCGTGCGGGCGAGCGGTAGAACTCGACCAGGCCGCCGAGGCGCGGCGCGCGCTCGGTGAAGTGCTCGGACTGGATCGTCGATTCACGGATGAAGGTCAGGCCCACGTCCGATTTCTTCACGTCGACGGTCTTGGAGGTCACGAACTGCGCATAGAGCCAGGCGGCCTTGGCGCGGTCCATCGGGGTGGAGTCGAGGATCGTCCAGGAGCCCACGTCCTGATAGCCGACCTTCATGCCCTCTTCCCAGTAGGCGCCGTGCGGGCTGGGGGCCATGCGCCACTTGGGCGTGCCGTCCTCGTTCATCACCGGCAGATCAGGCGTCACGGTCGCCGCGGTAAAGGCGGTGTACCAGAACATCTGCTGCGCGATGTTGCCCTGACCCGGGATCGGGCCGGCCTCGGAGAAGGTCATGCCGGCTGCCGACGGCGGCGAGTACTTCTGCAGCCACTCGATCGCCTTGTCGACCGCGTAGACGGCTGCGGGCGAGTTCGTGGCACCGCCACGATCGACACATGCGCCGACGGGCTGGCTGTTCTCGTTGACGCGGATGCCCCACTCGTCGACCGGCAGGCCGTTGGGTTCACCGACGTCGCCCATGCCAGCCATGGACATCCACGCGTCCGTGTAGCGCCAGCCAAGCGACGGGTCCTTCTTGCCGTAGTCCATGTTGCCATAGACTTCGCCCTCGACACCCAGGTGCGACAGGTCGCGGCCGGTGAAGAACTCGGCGATGTCCTCGTAGGCGGACCAGTTCACCGGAACGCCCAGTTCGTAGCCGTAGGCTTCCTGGAAATCGGCCTTGTTCTTCTCGTCGTTGAACCAGTCATAGCGGAACCAGTAGAGGTTCGCGAACTGCTGGTCGGGCAGCTGGTAGAGGTTGCCATCGGGGCCGGTGGTGAACTCGGTGCCGATGAAATCCTCGAGGTCCAGCGTCGGCGAGGTCACGTCCGAGCCTTCGCCCGACATCCACTCCGTCAGGTTGACCGCCTGGCCATAGCGCCAGTGCGTGCCGATCAGGTCGGAATCGTTGACGAAGGCGTCATAGACGTTCTGTCCCGACTGCATCTGCACCTGCAGACGCTCGACCACGTCGCCTTCGCCGATGAGGTCGTGGTTGACGGTGATGCCGGTGATCGCGGTGAACGCGGGCGCCAGCACCTGGCTTTCGTATTCATGGGTGGTGATCGTTTCCGACACCACGTTGATCTCCATGCCCTGGAAAGGCTCCGCGGCATCGATGAACCACTGCATCTCGGCTTCCTGCTCTTCCCGGGTCAGGGTCGAGACATCGCCGATTTCGCTGTCAAGGAACGACTGCGCGGCCTCCATGTCAGCGAAGGCGGGGCCGGCCAGGACCAGCAGCGCCGCGGTTGTGGATTTGAGGTTGAGGTTCATTAGGTTCCTCCCGTTATTGAACCGTTTTGCAGTATCCGAGATCTCCTCGCGCCCCGGATGCGCCGTGATCTAGACGTAGCGGAACACCGCCACGGCGTAGACCAGGCAGACGAGCAGCGCGAAAGGTTGGTTCGCGCCGACGATCCCGAGCCAGGCCAGATTGATGAAGGCCGAGCCCAGAAGGGTGATGAAGAGGCGGTCGCCCCTTGTCGTTTCGATCCGAAGGATGCCCGTGCGGGGCGTCTCGGGAAATTTGATCGCCAGCACCGTGAAGGTGACGAGCAGCAGCGCGATCACCGCGAAGAAGGCCGCCGTGGGCCATGTCCATGCCATCCATGCCATCAGTGTGTTCCCCTCTTGCTGGCGGCGCCCTGAGGTGCCGGTCTATTCGTTGCGAACCCGCGATCGGTCACGGGATCATCTCGCACCATCCGGTGTGGAACCAGCCGGTCTGCTGCAGGCGCCGTCCGTCCTTGTTGATGCTCTCGGCGTAGCACCATTTGCCGCGGCACTTGCGGGTGTCGATGGGCATCGAGTCGCCGTTGCGTACGCGCAGGATCTCCGAATAGTTCGACCCCGGCCCGCTGCGGATCGACAGGAAGCCGTCGCCGTTGGGATCGAGGTGCCGCATGATGCAGGCGGCTTCCCAAGGCTCGGCGGCCTGGGCGTGGGCGTCCGTGGCGGCGACCCCAGCGAAAAGCACCGGTGCCAACGCAAAGGCAAACGCTGTGAACGCCCCGCGCAGCCCTCCCGCCCGGCCAAAGCCGGGCAGCGACCGACCTCCCCCCGGAGGTCGCTTTGGCGATTTGGCGCGCAGAATGGTCGACGGCGCTGCTTTGGGGTGATGACGCGGGCCGTAGGACGCACCAGCGCCCTCCAGGTCGGTCGCCGCCCGGCTTTGGTTTCGGAAAAGTTCCATCACACCCTCCCCAGGGCAAAGCCCTTCGCGATGTAGTTGCGCACGAAATAGATCACCAAGGCGCCCGGCACGATGGTCAGCACCCCCGCGGCGGCCAGCACGCCCCAGTCGACGCCGGCGGCACCCACGGTACGGGTCATGGTGGCGGCGATGGGCTTTGCGTCGACCGAGGTCAGCGTGCGCGACAGCAGCAGCTCGACCCAGGAGAACATGAAGCAGAAGAACGCCGCCACGCCGATGCCGGAGGCCACCAGCGGCATGAAGATCTTCACGAAGAACCGCCCGAAGCTGTAGCCGTCGAGGTAGGCGGTCTCGTCGATCTCTTTCGGCACGCCACGCATGAAGCCTTCGAGGATCCAGACCGCCAACGGCACGTTGAAGAGGCAATGCGCCAGCGCCACGGCGATATGCGTGTCGAAGAGGCCCACCGACGAATAAAGCTGGAAGAACGGCAGCGCGAAGACCGCCGGCGGCGCCATCCGGTTGGTCAGCAGCCAGAAGAACAGGTGCTTGTCGCCCATGAAGCTGTAGCGCGAGAAGGCATAGGCGGCGGGCAGCGCGACCGAGATCGAGATCACCGTGTTGATCAGCACATAGATGAGCGAATTCACATAGCCCATGTACCAGCTCGCATCGGTCAGAATGGTTGCGTAGTTTTCGAGCGTCAGGTTGCGCGGCCAGAGCGAGAAGGCGCCGAGGATCTCGGTGTTCGTCTTCAGGCTCATGTTCAGCAGCCAGTAGATCGGCAGCATCAGGAACAGCAGGTAGAGCGTCATCACGATGACCGAGCCCTTGACCTTGAAGCGCTTCTTGGTGCCTTCGGCGGTCAGGTTGCCGGGGATCGCGGTGGTGGTTGCGTCGGTCATCTCAGCTCTCCCGTTTGTCGAGGTTGACCATCACCGTGTAGAACACCCAGGAGATCAGCAGGATCACGAGGAAGTACATCAGGCTGAAGGCGGCGGCGGGGCCAAGGTCGAACTGTCCCAAAGCCATCTTGACGAGGTCGATGGACAGGAAGGTGGTGGCGTTGCCCGGTCCGCCGCCGGTGACGACGAAGGGCTCGGTATAGATCATGAAACTGTCCATGAAGCGCAGCAGGATCGCGATCATCAGCACGCCCATCATCTTCGGCAGCTCGATGAAGCGGAACACGGCCCAGCGGCTGGCCTGGTCGATCTTGGCGGCCTGGTAATAGGCGTCTGGGATGGATTGCAGCCCGGCATAGGCCAGCAGCGCCACCAGCGAGGTCCAGTGCCAGACGTCCATGACGATGAGCGTGGTCCAGGCGGCAAAGAAATCCTGAGTGTAATTATAGCTGATCCCTAGCGCATCCAGCGTATAGCCCAGCAGGCCGATGTCGACGCGGCCGAAGATCTGCCAGATCGTGCCGACCACGTTCCACGGGATCAGCAGCGGCAGCGACATGACGACAAGGCAGAAGCTGGCCCAGAAGCCTTTCTTGGGCATGTTGAGCGCCACGAAGATGCCCAGCGGCACTTCGATCGCGAGGATGATCGCGGAAAAGATCATCTGCCGCTGCAATGCGTCCCACATGCGTTCGGATTCGAGCAGGTCTTCGAACCAGGCAAGGCCGGCCCAGAAGAACTGGTTGTTCCCGAAGGTGTCCTGCACCGAGTAGTTCACCACGGTCATCAGCGGTATGACGGCGGAGAAGGCCACCAGCAGCAGCACCGGCAGAACCAGGAACCAGGCCTTTTGATTGACGGTCTTGTCCATTACGCGGCCTCCCTCTGATCCGTTTGTCTTGGCATTTGCGACCGTCCCGCCCGGCCCCGGCCGGACAGCGACCGACCTCCCCCCGGAGGTCGCTTTGGCGATGCCGCGCGCAGAACGACAGGCGGCGATGCTTCAAAGTCGGTAGGATGGCCAAGGGGTGCGCTTGCGACCTCCAGGTCGGCCGCTGCCCGGCCTGTGCTGAGACCCATCATCACGCGGCCTCCCCCTTGCGTGCCCCGTGCGGCGCCACGCGCCAGTCGTCGGCATAGACGTTCACATGGGCGGGGTCGAAGGTGACGCGGGTCATGTCGGCGCTGACCTCCTGCCCTTCCTCGGCGATGATGTTGACATCATGGCCTTCGAAACGCGCGCGGACGATCTTGTGACGGCCCACGTCCTCGATCCGGTTGATCTTGACCGGCAGACCCTCGTCGCGGGTGAGCGTGCAGAATTCGGGCCGCACGCCGATCTCGACCTTCTTGCCAGAGACCGCGTAGCCCGCGCCCAGCGGCACCGCTTGGCCCTCGACATGGGCGGTGGTGCCGTCGACCTGCGCGGGCAGCACGTTCATGCCGGGCGAGCCGATGAAATAGCCCACGAAGGTATGCGCCGGCGTCTCGAACAGCTCTTCGGGGGTGCCGATCTGCACGACGCGGCCGTCGTACATCACCACCACCTTGTCGGCGAAGGTCAGCGCCTCGGTCTGGTCGTGGGTCACGTAGATCATCGTGTGGCCGAAATCGTGGTGCAGTTTCTTGAGCTGCGTGCGCAATTCCCACTTCATGTGCGGGTCAATCACGGTCAGCGGCTCGTCGAACAAGAGCGCGTTGACGTCCTCGCGGACCATCCCGCGGCCAAGGCTGATTTTCTGCTTGGCATCCGCCGTAAGACCGCGGCACTTGCGGTCCAGCGTCGCCTCCATGCCGATCATCTGGCCGATCTGCTGCACGCGCTCGGCGATGTATTTCGGATCCTCGCCGCGGTTCTTGAGCGGAAAGGCGAGGTTCTGGCGCACGGTCATGGTGTCGTAGACCACCGGGAACTGGAACACCTGCGCGATGTTGCGCTGCGTCGTCGTGGTTTGCGTGACATCCTTGCCGTCGAACAGGATGCGTCCCTGAGATGGGTGAAGAAGACCCGATATGATATTGAGAAGCGTGGATTTTCCGCACCCCGAGGACCCAAGCAGCGCATAGGCTTCGCCGTCCACCCAGTCGTGGTTCAGCTCCTTGAGGGCATAGTCATCCTCGGAGCCGGGGTTCGGCATGTAGGAATGCGCGAGGTTGTCGAGCGTGATCTTGGCCATGGTTCCCCCTCAAGCCGCGAGCGCGTAGGAGGCCGGCGCCACCAGGCTGCCATCCTCGTCGAAAATGTAGACATGCTTCGGGTCCAGGTAGACGGTCAACGCTTCGCCGATCGTCAGCTTGTGAACCCCGTGGAACAGCCCCACCCAGCGCGCGCCGTCGTGGTTCAGGTGCACGAAGGTTTCGGAGCCGGTCAGCTCGGTCACCACCAGCTCTGCCGAAAAGGCCATCGCTTCGCCGGAATGCTTGTTGATTTCCAGATGGTTGGGGCGGAACCCTGCGGTATAGGTGCCGTCCTGAAGCTGGGCCAGCTTGCCCGCCGCCGGGGCGTTCTGCCCATCGCCGAAATGCAGCGCATCGCCGCGCTTGGTCATCTGCAGGAAATTCATCGGCGGGTCGGAAAACACCCGCGCCGTGGTGGCGTCGACCGGCTGGCGGTAGACCTGCGGCGTCGGGCCGAACTGCGTCACCCGGCCCTGCCAGAGCGTCGCGGTGTTGCCGCCCAGAAGCAGCGCCTCTTCGGGTTCGGTGGTGGCGTAGACAAAGATGCTGCCCGCCTCTTCGAAGATCTTGGGGATCTCGATCCGCAGCTCCTCGCGCAGCTTGTAATCGAGGTTGGCCAGCGGCTCGTCCAGCAGCACCAGCCCCGCATCCTTGACCAGCGCCCGCGCCAGCGCGCAGCGCTGCTGCTGACCGCCGGACAGTTCCAGCGGCTTGCGCTCCAGCATCGGCGTCAGCTTCATCAGGTCGGCGGACTTGCGCACGGCCGCGTCGATCTCGTCGCGCGACTTGCCCATGATGCGCATGGGCGAGGCGATGTTGTCGTAGACGGTCATCGAGGGATAGTTGATGAACTGCTGGTAGACCATGGCGACCTTGCGGTCCTGCACCCGCATCCCGGTCACGTCCTCGCCCTGCCAGAAGATCTTGCCGGTGTTGGGGACATCCAGCCCGGCCATCAGCCGCATCAGGGACGTCTTGCCCGCGGTCGTCGGCCCCAGCAGCACGTTCATCGTGCCCTTGTCCAGCGTCAGATCGGTCGGGTGGATATGCGTCTGCCCGCCCACCACTTTGGACACACCTCGAAGCTCGAGTGTCATCGTTCCCCTCCCTTTGCCCGGGTCGGCGCCGCTTATTCGGCGGCTTCCTTGCGGGTTTGGTGCCGTTTGTCCGACATCCAGTTATCCAGTTTCGCGATCTCGTCCGTGCTTAGACGCAGACCCAGTTTGTTGCGGCGCCAGACCACGTCCGCCGCGGTGCAGGCGAATTCACGGTCCATCAGCCAGTTTATTTCCCGCGCCGTCAAGGTTGCCCCGAAGGCGTCGCCCAGGTCGGCTTCGGTCCTGGCGTCGCCCAGAACGTCCCAGGCCTCTGTCCCGTAGGCGCGCACCAGGCGGCGCGCCCAGAATTGCGAGAGGAAGCCGTAGTCCTTGCCCAGCTTCTCGACCAGCCCGTCGAAGTCGCGGACCTTGAAGTCGCCGCCGGGCAGTGGCACGCCAGCGGTCCAATGGTCCGATGTGCCCGGAAAGAACGGCACGATCTTGTCCAGCGCTCCTTCGGCCAGCTTGCGGTAGGTGGTGATCTTGCCGCCGAAGACGTTGAGCACCGGCGCGCCGCCATCATCCTCGACCTTGAGCGTATAATCCCGCGTCGCCGCCGTGGCGCTGCTGGCGCCGTCATCGTAGAGCGGGCGCACACCGGAATAGGACCAGACCACGTCTTCGGTCGTCACCGGCTTTTCGAAATACTGCGAGGCGAAGGCGCAAAGGTAATCGCGCTCTTCCGGGGTGCAGACGGGGCGCTTGTCGGGGTCGCTGTGTTCGGCATCGGTGGTGCCGATCAGGGTGAAGTCTGTCTCGTAGGGGATCGCGAATATGATCCGGCCGTCTTCGCCCTGGAAGAAATAGCACTTGTCGTGATCGTAGAGCTTTTTCGTCACGATATGGCTGCCGCGCACCAGCCGCACGCCTTCGCGCGAATTGATGCGGATCTTGGTCTGGATGATGTCGCCGACCCAAGGCCCGCCCGCGTTGACCAGCATCCTGGCCTTGTGTGTCGCCTGCGCGCCCGTGTCGACGTCTTCGGTCACGATCTCCCAGTGATCATCGACGCGCGCCGCCGACACGACCTTGGTGCGGGTGCGGATCGTGGCGCCGCGGATCGCCGCATCGCGGGCATTCAGCACGGTGAGGCGCGAATCCTCGATCCAGCAATCGGAATATTCGTAGGCCTGGGTGAACTTGTTCTTGATCGGCGCCCCCTCGGGCCCCTTGCGCAGATCGACCGTCTTGGTGCCCGGCAAGATCTCGCGCCCGCCCAGGTTGTCATACATGAAAAGCCCTAGCCGGATCAGCCAGGCCGGGCGGCGCCCCTTCATCCAGGGCATGACGGTGTTCAGAAGCTTCGACGTCGGCGTCGAATTTTCGAACCGCATGTCCTTGTGATAGGGCAGGACGAAACGCAGCGGCCAGGAGATGTGCGGCATCGCCTTGAGCAGTACCTCGCGTTCGACCAGCGCCTTGCGGACAAGATTGATCTCGAAATACTCGAGATAGCGCAGCCCGCCGTGGAAAAGCTTGGTCGAAGCGGAAGACGTGGCCGAGGCCAGGTCGTTCATCTCTGCCAGCGTAACGCTCAGGCCGCGGCCCGCGGCGTCACGCGCGATGCCGGCACCGTTGATGCCCCCGCCGATGATGAACAGGTCGACGGTGTCGGTCGTGTGGTCGGTCCGGGTCGTAGACATGGCCCCCTCCCGTGGACGATGTTCGCCGATATACTGTTGCGTTCCGCGCGAAAAGGAAAGTCAAAAATTTTCGATTTTTTTCCTTTTATTTTTTCTTAAATGAGTCAGAGGGTTAGGGAACGCTTCACTGTGATGTGCCGGCTCGATAGGCAACACTTCGGGCGTGCTTGCGCAGGATTTGTGCGGAATCGACACAGGAAACCGAAAATGTGTCTGCCCTCTCGCCAAAGCGCGCATTTTCGCGCTAAAACGAAAACACATACCGTCTTGTGGCCCGGGGAGGAGCCATGTCCCAGACGTTTCGCTTGCCGGAAATACTCGAAATTGCCCGGAAAGAAGGCAAGGTCACCGTCGAGTCGCTGGCCGACCGTTTCGGCGTCACCCTTCAGACCATCCGCCGCGATCTGACCGAGCTGGCCGATGCCGGACGGCTGGAACGTGTGCACGGTGGCGCCGTGCTGCCGTCGGGCACCAGCAACATCGACTACGAGGAGCGCCGGTCGCTCAATGCCGCCGCCAAGGCCGCCATCGCCCGCGCCTGCGTGGCCGAGATCCCCGAGGATGCGTCGCTGTTCCTGAACATCGGCACCAGCACCGAGGCCGTGGCGCAGGCGCTGCGTGGCCACGAGAACCTGCTGGTGGTCACCAACAACATGAACGTGGCCTATATCCTCAACACTAACCCCGCCTGCCGCACGGTCGTGACCGGCGGTACGCTGCGCCGCTCGGACGGCGGACTGATCGGGAATCTGGCCACCGACACGATCCAGCAGTTCCGTTTCGACATCGCCGTGGTCGGCTGCTCGGCGCTGGACGAAGGCGGTGAGATGCTGGATTTCGACATAGAAGAGGTCGGCGTCAGCCAGGCGATCATCGACCGGTCGCGCAAGGTCTTTCTTGTGGCGGACAATTCGAAATTCCTGCGCTCGGCGCCGGTGCGGATCGCGTCGCTGTCGGACGTGGACACGGTCTTCACCGACGCACCCCTGCCGCCGCGCCTGGCGGCATTGTGCAAGGACTGGGGTACCCGGGTGGTGGTCTGCCCGGCGGTCTGAAGCGGCCCGCTCAGGGCTGGGCGCGGGCGATGATCTCGGGCACGTCCTCGGCACTGTCGGGTGCCCGGTGCGGATCGTCCAGTGTTGGCACCTCGCGTGTCCACCCGACATAGGGCTGCGCCTGCGATCGGTCGTAAAGCGCGCGCAAGGCCAATAGCGGCGCGTCCGCGTAGTCGATGCGCAGGCTCAGCGGCGCCTGCCCCCGCCCCACGCAAAGAAGCGCCGCAGAGGCCAGCCCGCGCGTGTCGCCGCCCGCGACAGCCGCCGCATCGAGCGCCGCCAGCAGCCGCTCCGCCAAGGGTCCGGTCGCGGCGAGATAGCCCTGCATGCACGCCTCGAGAACCGCCTCCGACAACAGCATGTTGCCCGCAACCACGATGCCTGTCGCGGTGCGCGCCGAGGCCGCGGGCACGCTTTGCGCGCCGGTGAAATGGCCGATGCCGCCGTGCATGTCGAGCGCGCTCAGCTGGCGGAATTCCTTGCCGCTGTCGGGCCCGGTCACGTGAACGACGGCCTCGGACGCGCTGGCGCCGCCGCGCATCCGCCCCAGCACGGCCCGCCCCCACAGCGTGCTGGGCGCCGTGCCCTGCGACGCCGACAGCCCCGATTCGGCATCGCCGCGCAGCACCCAGCCGCCGACGCACAGGCTGCCGGTGGCCGCGGCCCCGCCGTAAGTGCCTGTTTCGGGATCATATGCGAGGATCGAGATGGTCATGCAGGGGCCTTTTCCGCTTTCGGCTGGAATTTATCATGACAAATCGCGCGCAGCGTATTTATCATGATAATTAATGACAGGATCAACAGGAGAGGTAAATCCCGATGGCTCTTAAGCAATGGACCCGCCGCGCGGCGCTGATCGCGGCGCTGGCCGCTACCACCGGCCTGACCGCGCTTGCCCCCGCCCCCGCCACCGCGCAGACGCCGCCAGGCGTGCTGATCGTCGGGCAGATCGCCGAGCCCAAGGCGCTGGACCCGGCGGCGGTGACGGCGGTCAACGATTTCCGCATCCTGATGAACTTGTATGACGGCCTGGTGCGCTACAAGGACGGCACGCTCGAGGTCGAACCGGCGCTCGCCACCGAGTGGCAGATCTCCGAGGACGGCACCGAATACACGTTTACCCTGCGCGAGGGCGTGACCTTTCACGACGGCAGTGCCTTCGACGCCGAAGCGGTGAAGTTCAACTTCGACCGGATGCTGAACGAGGATCACCCCTATCACGACACCGGACCCTTCCCGCTCGCCTTCTTCTTCTCGGCGGTCGAGGAGGTGACGGTCGTGGACCCGCAGACGGTCAAGTTCACGCTCAACGCGCCCTACGCGCCGTTCCTGTCGAACCTCGCCTATCCCACCGGCCTGATCGTGTCGCCCGCGGCGGTGGAACAGCACGGCGCGGATTTCGGCCGCAACCCGTCGGGCACCGGCGCCTTCACCTTCGCCGAATGGCGCAGCAACGAAGCGGTGGTGGTCGAGGCCAACCCCGACTACTGGGACGGCGCGCCGGACCTGCAGGCGGTGGTCTTCCGCCCGATCACCGACGCCAACACCCGCACCGCCGAGATGCTGGCGGGCGGCATCGACCTGATGGTCGAGGTGCCCCCGGTGTCGCTGTCGGAATTCCAAGGCGACGGCTACACCCTGCACGAACAGGCCGGCCCGCACGTCTGGTTCCTGATCCTCAACGCCAAGGAAGGCCCGTTCGCGGAAAAGGCCGTGCGCCAGGCAGCGAACTACGCGGTGAACAAGACGGCGCTGGTCGAGAACGTACTGGAAGGCACGGCCGAGGTCGCCGCGGGCCCCACGCCCCCGGCCTTTGCCTGGGCCTACAACGAAAGCCTGGAGCCCTACCCCTACGATCCCGACAAGGCCCGCGACCTGCTGGCCGAGGCCGGGATGGAAGCGCCCGAGGTCACCTTCTACGTCACCGAAGGCGGGTCCGGCATGCTCGACCCCATCGCCATGGGCACCGCGATCCAGGCCGACCTCGAAGCCGTGGGGTTCGACGTCAGCATCGAGACCTACGAATGGAACACCTTTCTGGGCAACGTGAACCCGGGCCTCGAGGGCAAGGCCGACATGGCCGAGATGGCCTGGATGACCAACGATCCGGACACCCTGCCCTACCTCGCCCTGCGTACCGACGCCTGGCCCGACGCGGGCGGGTTCAACTCGGGCTACTACTCCAACCCCGAGGTCGACCGCCTGCTCGAAGAGGCGCGCGTGGCGACGGATCAGGACACCCGTGCGGAGCTTTACAAGGAGATGCAGGAGATCGTGCAGGAGGACGCGCCCTGGGTCTTCGTCGCCAACTGGAAGCAGAACGCGGTGACCAGCGACCGGGTCGAGAATTTTACCCTGCAGCCGTCGTTCTTCCTGCTGCTGGACGACGTGGTGAAGAACTGAGGCCAAGACGCCTGCCGCCCCCGGCAGGCCGTCTTCCGGGCGCGGCGCCTCCCCCCGCGCCCGGAATTTTCGAAAATTCCGTTCCGATTTCCTGCAGGAAATCGCCGCCAGGAGGCAGACCTTGGGACGCTACATCGTCAAACGCCTGATCTCGGCCATTCCCGTGCTCTTCGGCATCACGCTGATCGTCTTTCTCATCATGGCGATGATCCCCGGCGATCCGGCCACGGCGATCCTCGGCAGCTATGCCACGCCCGAGAACGTCGCCAAGCTCAACCGCGACCTCGGGCTCGATGCGCCGCTCTGGCAGCGCTATTTCATATGGCTCGGCAACATGCTCACGGGCGATTTCGGGCAAAGCTTCGCGCTCAACCGTCCCGTCCTCGACGAGGTGCTGGAGCGGTTCCAGGCGACGCTGATCCTCGCCGGCACCGCCTTTGTCCTCTGTTCGGTCTTCGGCATCATCGCCGGCGTGATCTCGGCGGCGAACCAGTACGGCTTTGCGGACAAGGCAATCACCTTCGTGGTGCTGCTGGGCATCTCGATCCCGTCCTTTTTCCTCGGCATGATGATGATCCTGTGGTTTTCGGTAAACCTGCGCTGGTTCCCGGTCTCGGGCATGTGGCCGATCTACGGCGACCGCGACCTTGGCGCGCTGCTGTCGCACCTCACCCTGCCCGCCATCGCGCTCGCCGTGGTCGCCACCGGCGTCGTCGCGCGGCTGTCGCGCTCCGCCATGCTCGAGGTGCTGCGGCAGGACTACATCCGCACAGCGCGGGCCAAGGGGGTGCACGAACGCGGGGTGATCTGGCGCCATGCCCTGCGCGCGGCGATGGTGTCGATCATCCCGGTGCTGGGCATCCAGGCGGGATTCGTGCTGTCGGGGGCGGTCTATATCGAGATCGTGTTCCAGTGGCCGGGCGTGGGCCGGATGCTGGTCGATGCGATCCTGACCCGCGATATCCTGCTGGTGCAGGGCGGCGTGGTCTTCGTCGCTGCTTGCTACGTGCTCTTCAACATCGCGGTGGACGTGGCGCAAAGCCTGCTCGACCCGAGGATCAAGACATGACGGCCTTCCTGACCCTGCTGGCGCGCAACCGGCTGGCGCTGGCCGGGCTGGTGGTGATGACCGTGGTCGTGGTGCTGGCGCTGATCACGCCGCTCTTGCCTCTGGCCGATCCGGACGTGACCGACACTGGAAACCGCTTCGTGCCGCCGCTATCGCCCGGCGCGTGGCTCGGCACCGACCACCTGGGCCGCGACCTGCTGAGCCGCCTGCTCTGGGGCACGCGGCTGAGCCTCGCGGTGGGCTTCGCCGCCGCCGTCGCCGCCGCCACCATCGGTGCGGCCATCGGCATGATCGCGGGGTTCTACGGCGGGCGCGTCGACAATATCATCATGCGTGCCGTCGACATGCTCATGGCCTTTCCCTACATCCTGCTGGCCCTGGCGATAGTCGCGGCCCTGGGGCCGGGGCTGATCAACGCGCTGATTGCCGTCGCCGCCGTGAACGTGCCCTTCTTCGCCCGCAACATCCGCGGCATCACCGTGGGCATCGCCAACAAGGAATTCGTCGATGCGGCGCGGCTTTCGGGCCTGTCAAATGCCCGCATCATCCTGACCGAGGTGCTGCCCAACGTGGTGCCGGTGATCGTCATCGCCATGTCGACCACCATCGGCTGGATGATCCTCGAGACCGCCGGCCTGTCCTTCCTCGGCCTCGGGTCGCAGCCGCCGCAGGCGGACCTGGGCTCGATGCTGGGCGAGGCGCGCTCTGCGCTCATCACCAATCCGCACACCTCCGTGGTGCCGGGTCTGATGATCCTGGTGATCGTCATGGCGATCAACCTGCTGGGCGACGGGGTGCGCGATGCGCTCGATCCGCGGCTCAAATCCGGTGCGCTGAGCCGACCCATGGCCGCCACCCGCGTCGACCGCCGCAGCCCGGTTCCACCCGCGCAGGACGCGGCCGCCGTTCTGGACATCGCCGGCTTGCAGACCCAGTTCCACATCAAGGACCGCGTCTACCGCGCCGTCGGCGGGGTCAGCCTGTCGGTGAAACCCGGCGAATGCCTTGGCATCATCGGCGAGTCGGGCTCCGGCAAATCCGTAACCGCGCTGTCGATCATGGGGCTCGTCGCCTCGCCCCCCGGTGTCATCACCGGCGGCGCCGCGCGGCTGCACGGAGACGACCTCATCGGAATGCCCTACCGGCAGTTGCGCGACCTGCGCGGGCGGGCGGTGTCCTACATCTTCCAGGACCCGCAGGCGACTCTGCACCCGCTTTATACCGTCGGCGACCAGCTGATCGAGGCGATCCGGGCACACCGACCGATCTCGGTCAAGGCGGGCCGCGCCCGCGCGGTCGAGCTGCTCAAGGCGGTGCGCATCCCCAATGCCGCCAGCCGTATCGGCAACTACCCGCACGAGATGTCGGGCGGCATGCGCCAGCGCGTCGGCATCGCCATGGCGCTGGCCAACGAACCCCAGATCATCATCGCCGACGAGCCCACCACCGCGCTCGACGTCACCGTGCAGGCGCAGATCCTGGCGCTGCTGGACGACCTGCGCAGGTCGCGGGGGCTGGCCATCGTTTTCATCACCCACGATTTCGGCGTCGTCGGCCAGCTCTGCGACCGTGTCGCGGTGATGTACGCGGGCAAGATTGTCGAAGCCGGCCCGACCCGCGCCGTGCTCGACGCGCCGATGCACCCCTATACGGCACGGCTCATCGACTGCGTGCCGGAACTGGGCGGCGGCAAACGGCGGCTCGAGGCCATTCCCGGCCTGCCGCCGGTGGTCGACAAGCTGCCCCACGGCTGCGCCTTCGCCGACCGCTGCGACCGGGTGCAGGGGCTGTGCCGGGCCGGAACCGTCGCGCTCGAACACACCGGTAACCGCGCGGTGCGCTGCCATTTCCCCGTCAACGAAAGGCAGGCCGCCGAATGACCGCCGCGCTGAAACTCGTGAATCTCTCCAAGACCTTCGACATCGGCGGCGGGTTCTTCTCGGCTCCCAGGGCCGGCGTGCGCGCGGTGCATCCCACCGACCTCACCGTCGCCGCCGGAGAGACGCTGGGCATTGTCGGGGAATCGGGCTGCGGCAAATCCACCCTGGCACGAATGCTGGTGGGGCTGCTGCCACCCACCACCGGCACGATCGAGATCGAGGGCGCGGCGCTCGACACCGCCGATCCGGCGGTCTTCGGCAAACGCATCCAGTACGTGTTCCAAGACCCGATCAGTTCGCTCAACCCGCGCAAAACCATTCGCCAGATCATGGAGGCGCCGCTGAAGCGTCTGCATGGCATGGGCCGGGCCGACCGCGCCGCGCGCATCTCCGAGATTTTCGCCAGCGTGAACCTGCGCGAGGAATTCCTCGACCGCTATCCGCACGAGTTTTCCGGCGGACAGGCGCAGCGCATCGGCATCGCCCGGGCGCTGGCGGCAGCGGCGCGCATCCTGATCCTCGACGAGCCGGTGTCGGCGCTCGACGTGTCGGTGCAGGCGCAGGTGCTGAACCTTCTGGCCGACCTCAAGCGCGACTTCGGCCTGACCTACCTGTTCATCACGCACGATCTGTCGGTGGTCGAGGCGGTGAGCGACCGCATCGCGGTGCTCTACTTCGGCTCTGTAGTGGAACTGGGCCGGGCCGAGGACATCTTCCGCGCGCCGATGCATCCGTATACGAAGCTTCTGGCCGACAGCGCCCCGGTGGTTGGCCGCGCGCTCACGGCCCCCGAAGGCGGCGAGACGGAGCTGCCGGACCCGCTGAACCCACCCTCGGGCTGCGCCTTCCGCGCCCGTTGCCCCCGGGCCACGGCCCTCTGTGCCAGCGCCCCGCCGCCTCTGCAGGCGCGGGCCGACGGGCGCGAGGTGGCCTGCTATCACCCGCTGGACGGCTGAAGCGGGCACCGGAAAACACGTGTTTTCCGGTCCGAAATTCCCGAGAATTTCGGCGCCCCGCGTCAGAGCGGCAGCGCGGTCGTCGACTTGATCTCCTCCATCGACAGCAGCGCCGTCACGTTGTGCACCCGCACCTCCGAAATCAGCGCCTGGTAGAAGGCGTCGTAGGCGCGCGCGTTCTTGACCCGGACCTTGAGGATATAGTCGATGTCGCCCGCAAGCCGGTGCGCCTCCTGCACCTCCGGGCGTTCCTGCAAAGCCTTGAGAAAGGCGCGCTGCCAGGCCGCCTCGTGTTCGCTGGTGCGGATCAGGACGAAGAAACAGGCCTCGAATCCCAGCGCCTCGGCATCCAGCGCCACCGTCTGCGCGCCGATCACCCCGGCCTCGCGCAATTTGCGGATGCGGTTCCAGACCGGCGTCTTCGACGACCCCACGGCCTTGGCGATATCGTCCAGCGACCGGCTGGCATCCTGTTGCAGCTCCGCAAGGATTTTCCGGTCCACCTCGTCTATCCGCACCATTATTCCGCCTTTCCCGTTCCGGCGGAACCCATCGTCCGCACCTCGCCGCCATTTAGAACAAGTGTCCTTGTTTTTTCAATCCCCTAGCCAAAAACCGGGACAGAATTCTATATCTTACCCCAAGCGACAACAGCGCCGGAGGCCGCCACATGCAACATTTCCCCATCTTCGTCGCCCTCGCCGGACGGCGCGTGGTGCTGTCGGGCGGTGGCGAGGCGGCGCTGGCCAAGCTGCGGCTGCTGCTCAAGACCGAAGCGCATCTGACCGTGATCAGCCCGGACCCGGCCCCCGAGATCGACGCCTGGGAAGCCGCCGGAAAGGTGCAGGTCATCCGCCGTCCGATGGAACCCGGCGACGCCACCTGCGCCGTGCTGTTCTACGCCGCCGACGAGGACGCCGCCGAAGATGCCCGCACGACGCAGCTCGCGCGGGCCGACGGGGCGCTGACCAACATCGTCGACAACCTGGGCGACAGCCAGTTCATCACCCCCGCCATCGTCGACCGCGATCCGGTGACCGTCGCCATCGGCACCGAAGGTGCGGCCCCCGTGCTGGCGCGCCGGATCAAGGCCGATCTCGAGGAACGCCTGCCGACCGGCCTTGGAACGCTCGCGCGGATCGGCAAGGCCTTCCGCAAGGTCGCCGATGCCCTGCCCATGGGCCGCAAGCGCCGCGACTTCTGGGCAGAGTATTACTTCGACGCCGGCCCCCGCGCCCTGACCGAGGGCGAGGACAAGGTGCGCGAAACGCTGGACGCGCTTCTGACGCGGCACCTCGACACCTCCGAAAAGCCCGGCCATGTGGCCTTTGTCGGCGCGGGCCCCGGCGATCCGGAACTGCTGACGCTCAAGGCGCGCAAGGCGCTCGACACCGCCGACGTGGTGATCCACGACCGGCTCATCAGCCCCGAGATCCTCGAACTCGCCCGCCGCGAGGCGCTGATGATCGACGCCGGCAAGGAAGGCTTCGGCCCCTCCATGTCCCAGGGCGACATCAACGCGCTGATCGTCGAACACGCGCAGGCCGGCGCGCAGGTCGTGCGGCTCAAATCCGGCGACTGCACCGTCTTCGGCCGGCTCGACGAGGAAATCGACGCCTGCACGGACGCCGGCGTCACATGGCACATCGTGCCCGGCATCACCTCGGCATCCGCCGCCGTCGCCACCATCGGCCAGAGCCTGACACGGAGGGACCGCAACGGATCGGTGCGATTTCTCACCGGACACGACATGAAGGGCTTTGCCGATCACGACTGGAAGACGCTGGCCCGCCCCGGCGAGGTCGCGGCGATCTACATGGGCAAGAAGGCCAGCCGCTTCATTCAGGGCCGCCTGATGATGCACGGCGCCGATCCGGCGACGCCGGTGACGGTGATCGAGAACGCCTCGCGCCCCGATCAGCGCGTGGTTGCCACACGCCTGTCGCAACTGCCTGCCACACTGACCGAAGCGGCGCTGACCGGCCCCGCCCTGCTGCTTTACGGCCTGGCTCCGCGCGCCGCGCAGACAGCACTCGACACCCTTTCGGAACAGGAGTTTGCCTGATGCCCCGTGACTTCACCCCCAAGGTCGTGACCGCCAACGCGCTGCTCGAAGGCGACGTGGTCTATCTCGACGACAACGGCAACTGGACCCGCGACCTGGCCCGCGCCGCGGTCATCACCGACGAGGCCGATGCGCAGGTCCGCCTGCTCGACGCCTCCTCGCGGCCCGCAGAGGCGGTGGGCGCCTATCTCGCCGACGTGAAGCCTGGCCCCAACGGCCCCGAGCCGGTGCATTTCCGCGAGGAGTTCCGCCGCACCGGCCCGTCGAACCACTGCCACGGCAAGCAGGCGGATCTCTGATCCCCGACCTTCCGACGAACGATCGCGCCCGGTCCCGCCGCCGCAGGCCGGACCGGGCGCCCACAGAAAGGACCGGACGATGTACAGCTATTCCGATTTCGACGCCGCCTTCGTGGCCGAGCGCAACCGCCAGTTCCGCGCCCAGGTCGAGCGCCGCATCGACGGATCGCTCACCGAGGACGAGTTCAAGCCGCTGCGCCTGATGAACGGGCTCTACCTGCAGCTGCACGCCTACATGCTGCGCGTGGCCGTGCCCTACGGTACGCTGTCGGCAGCCCAGATGCGGCAGCTCGCCTACATCGCCGAACGCTGGGACAAGGGTTACGGCCATTTCACCACGCGTCAGAACATCCAGTTCAACTGGCCGCAGCTGCGCGACGTGCCGGACATGCTCGACGCGCTGGCCGAGGTGCAGATGCACGCCATCCAGACCTCCGGCAACACCATCCGCAACGTCACCGCCGACCACTTCTCGGGCGCCGCCGCCGACGAGGTCGCGGATCCGCGCCCGGTGGCCGAGCTCATCCGCCAGTGGTCCACCGACCATCCGGAATTCCAGTTCCTGCCGCGCAAGTTCAAGATCGCCGTGACCGGCTCGCAAGCCGACCGCGCGGTGATCCGCGCCCATGACATCGGGCTGCGGGTGCTCGAACGGAACGGGGAACAAGGCTACGAGGTGATCGTCGGCGGCGGTCTGGGCCGCACCCCGATGATCGGCAAGACCCTGACGGAGTTTCTGCCCAAGGCCGACCTGCTGCCCTATCTCGAGGCCATCGTGTCGGTCTGGAACCTGCTCGGGCGCCGCGACAACAAGTTCAAGGCCCGGATCAAGATCACCGTGCACGAGAACGGCATCGACGAAATCCGCCGGCTGGTGGACGACCGGTTCGCCGAGACGCGCACGGCCTTCTCGGGCGTCGACCAGGAGATGCTGCGCGCCATCGAGGCGCAGTTCGCCGCCCCCGCCTTCAAGCAGTCCGGCACCGAGGCGTACGATACGGCCTACGACGCCGATCCAGTCTTCCGCTCCTGGGCCGACACCAACCTGACCGCGCATCGCGCCGACGGGTATGCCATCGTGCAGATCAGTCTCAAGGCCCACGGCGCGACGCCGGGCGATGCCTCGGCCGAGCAGATGCGCGTCATGGCGGACCTCGCCGAGCAATACGCCCACGGCGAGCTGCGCGTCAGCCACGAGCAGAACATCGTCCTGCCGCATGTGCACAAATCCGACCTGCCGCAGATCCACGCGGTCCTGCAGCAGCATGGTCTTGCCACCGCCAATATCGGCCTGATCTCGGACATCATCGCCTGCCCCGGCATGGACTACTGCGCCCTGGCGACCGCCCGCTCGATCCCTATCGCCCAGCAGATCGCCACGCGCTTCGACGACCTCAAGCGCGAACACGAGATCGGCGATCTCAAGATCAAGATCTCGGGCTGCATCAACGCCTGCGGCCATCACCACGTGGGCCACATCGGCATCCTCGGTCTCGACCGCGCGGGCGTGGAGAACTACCAGATCACGCTGGGCGGCGATCACACCGAGAACGCCGCGCTGGGTCAGCGCACCGGTCCGGGCTTTCCGGCCGAAGAGATCGTGGGCGCGGTGGAAACCATCGTCGACACCTATCTCGACATCCGCACCAGTGCCGAAGAGACCTTCATCGAGACCTTCCGCCGCACCGGCATGGCGCCCTTCAAGGCCGCGCTCTACCCGGAAAAAGAGGAAAAACGCGATGCGGCCTGAACGCATCCTGGCCCACGAGGACGCTCAGCCGGGCGGACCGCGTGCGCCGGACCTCACCGCACTGCGCGCCCGCGTCGCAGCGCTCAACGCCCGCTACCGCAACCACGGGGCGACGGCGGTGCTGCGCGGCGCCCTGCGCGACCCGGAAGCCGGCCGCATCGCCATGGTGTCGAGCTTCGGCGCCGAATCCGTGGCGCTGCTGCACCTCGTCGCCATGGTCGACAACCGCACGCCGGTGCTCTTCATCGACACCCGGATGCTTTTTGCCGAAACCCTTGTCTACCAGGCCGAGGTGGCCGAGCGTCTGGGGCTGCGCGACGTCCGCATCCTGCAGGCGCCCCAGGACCTGTTGGCCGAAAAGGACCCCTACGGCGCGCTGAAGTTCTCCGACCCGGACGCCTGCTGCACCTTGCGCAAGACCGTGCCGCTGGAACGCGCCCTGCAGGGCTTCGACGGCTGGATCACCGGGCGCAAGCGCTACCAGTCAGGCACCCGCGCCAGCCTCGACTTCTTCGAACTCGAAGAGGCGACGGGCCGGATCAAGGTCAACCCGATGGCGCATTGGGCACCCGAGGACGTGCGCGCCTACATGGAGGAAAACCGCCTGCCCCGGCACCCGCTGGTGGCGCAGGGCTTTCCCTCCATCGGCTGCGCCCCCTGCACCAGCAAGGTCGCGCCGGGAGAAGACCCGCGGGCGGGCCGCTGGCGCGGTCAGGACAAGAACGAATGCGGCATCCACTTTCTGGATGGACAGGCCGCGCGACAGAAAAAAGGAGAGACCGCATGAGCGTGATCGTGACCGACAGCGGCTTCGGCCCCGACGATTTCACCGGCGAGATCCTCGATCTCGCCTCCGACACCGCGCCCGAGGCGCTGGAGGCCGGGACGAACGCCGATCTGGTGCGCATCGACTTCCCCAGCTCCGCAGATGGCCGCGGCTTCACCCTGGCCCGGCTCCTGCGCCTGCGCGGCTACCGGGGCCGCCTGCGCGCCCGCGGTCACGTGATCGCGGATCAGTATGCCATGGCCCGGCGCGCCGGTTTCGACGAGGTGGAAATTTCCGACGATCTGGCCGCCCGCCAACCGCAGGACCAGTGGATGTTCCGCGCCGACTGGCAGGCCCATGACTATCAGTCGCGGCTGCGCGGCTGATCCGGGCCTTTCCACATCCTTCCGAATTCCCTAAGACAGAGGCCGCGGGCCGCGCCCGCGATGACACCACATGACCGAGCAACGCCCCGTGCAAGACGCCAAAGCCATCAAAGTTCCCGCCCTGCCCGATGCGCAGACCGTGACCGAGGTGAAACACTGGACCGACCGGCTGTTCTCCTTCCGCTGCACGCGGCCCGCATCGCTGCGGTTCCGGTCGGGCGAATTCGTGATGATCGGCCTGATGGGCGACCCGGACCCCAAGACCGGCAAGCAGAAGCCGCTGCTGCGCGCCTATTCCATCGCCTCGCCGTCCTGGGACGACGAGCTTGAATTCTACTCGATCAAGGTGCCGGACGGCCCGCTCACCTCGCGGCTGCAGCACATCCAGCCCGGCGACGAGATCATCCTGCGCCCGAAACCCGTGGGCACGCTGGTGCACGACGCGCTGCTGCCGGGCAAGCGGCTCTGGCTCTTCGCCACCGGAACCGGCTTTGCGCCTTTCGCCTCCCTGCTGCGCGACCCGCAGACCTACGAGGATTACGACGAGGTCATCATCACCCACACCTGCCGCGAGGTCGGAGAGCTGACCTACGGCGCCGAGCTGATCGACAGCATCCGCAAGGACGAGATGCTGGGCGAACTCATCGGCGCCGACAAGCTGGCGCGGCTGCGCTACTACCCGACCACGACCCGCGAACCCAGCGCCAAGATGGGGCGGATCACCGATCTCATGCGCTCGGGCGAGGTTTACCGCGACCTCGGCGTGGAGCCGATCACCCCCGAGCACGACCGCGCCATGGTCTGCGGCAACCTCGCCTTCAACCTCGAGATCAAGCAGTTGCTGGAAAGCTACGGACTCGAGGAAGGCGCCAATTCCGCGCCGGCGCAATACGTGGTGGAAAAGGCCTTCCTAGACTGATCCACCGCACCGACGAATGCAAGAACGCCGCGCCCCGGGAAACGGGACGCGGCGTTTTTCCTTCCCGCGCGGCGCTTATTGCTCCGAAAGCCCGAGCCGGTCGCGAAGCTGGCTCAGAACTCCTTCGAGCAGGGGCGGATTGTCCCGCGCGCCCTCGAGCGCCGTCTTGGTCGCCGTCCGGACCCCGACATTGAGGTCCGAGGCGTCCACGACATTGATCGCCCGGTCGAAGTCGAAACTGTCAACGGTCAGCAGCTCGCGAAGCTCCGACACGGTCATCTCCGCCGACGCGGCCAGCGCAGCGGCCCGGTCGCCTGCCGCGTCGGCGGCGCTGTCCGCGATATCGCTCGCGGCGGTTGCCGTCTCCTCCACAGTCTCGGCGGCCATGGTGCCGGCCTCTGTCGCGCTGTCCCGTACCGCGTCCGCGGTGTCGGCGGCCGCATCGCCGGCGTCGTCCGCGGCGTCCTGCGCCGCCTCATCGGCCGCGGTCGCCGCGTCCTCGGCAGTCTCGGCCGCCGCCTCTCTGGCCTCGTCAAGGGCAGCGGCAGCGGCATCGACGCCGTCCCGCACCGCATTCTCGGCGTCCTCGGCCAGTGCCGCGCCGCCGTCGCGCACCTCGTCAGCGGCTTCTGCGCCGTCCCGGGCAGCCTGGTCGGCGGCCACGGCCACCTCATCCGCGGCGTCCTGCGCCGCTTGCGTCGCCGCCGCGACCGCATCCTCGACAGCCGCATTCGCGGCTTCAGCGGCGGTCTCCACCGCCGCTTCGGCCTCGGCAGCGGTATCGCGCATCCCGGTTTCGGCCTCTTCCGCATCCGCGGCTGCCGCATCGGCAGCGTCAGCCTCCGCCGCGGATGTCTCCGCGGCATCCCCGGCGTCGCTCCGGGGGATCGGCTGCGCCTCGTCGGTCCGCTCTCCGACGGACCAGACGTAGCCTCCGACGGCGACGGCAATCACGACGGCGATCACGATCACTTTCTTCATTTCGTGTCTCCCTCAGGTCGGTGTCCTAACTCCAGCGCGCGACGCCAGGAGCCTCACCCGGGATGTGGCCGCTGCATGCAGGTGCCGCAAGGGGAAAGCGGGCGACACCGGCGCAAAACCGGCCATTTGCCGCTTGAAGTGCGAAAGGCCCGAGTTTACCTTGCCGCCCTGACATCAAAGCAAAAAGGATTGCTCCCATAGCCCGCAGACCCCATAACGCGCCGCCCACCCGTGAAACCGGCCCCCGCGTCAACGACCGTATCCGCGCCCCCGAGATCCGCCTGATCGGCGCCGAGGGCGAGAACGTCGGCGTGGTGACACCCGAGCGCGGGATGCAGCTGGCCGAGGAAGCCGGCCTCGATCTTGTGGAAATTTCGCCCAACGCCACCCCGCCGGTGTGCAAGATCATGGATTTCGGCAAGTTCAAGTACGAACAGCAGAAGCGCGAAGCCGAAGCCCGCAAGAAGCAGAAGATCATCGAGGTCAAGGAAATCAAGTTCCGGCCCAACACCGACACCCATGACTACGACGTCAAGATGCGCTCGGTCTTCAAGTTTCTCGAGAACGGCGACAAGGTGAAGATCACCCTGCGCTTCCGGGGCCGCGAGATGGCGCACCAGAACCTGGGCCGCGAATTGCTCGAGCGTGTGGCCGAGGACGTCAAGGAGGTGGGCAAGATCGAGAACATGCCCAAGATGGAAGGCCGCCAGATGATCATGATGATCGGCCCCGTCAGCCGCTGATCCGCGATCCCGATGCGATGACCCGAGGGGCGCCCCGGCGCCCCTTTTTCATGCCTGCCACCCGGATGGGACCATGGACCGCCCAACCGCGCCGCCCCGGGGCCCGGCGACAGCGACCGGCCTCCGCCGATGTGCCGATCCGCATCCTCCGAGGCACCAACACCGCCAACCCGGGCGCACCGCCCTCCCATTCTCCGATTCCAATAACCTCAGAGAGCACGAGAGACAGCGTCTCTCGTATCGGCCGCAGGCCGATCCTACCCCTCGCGCGGGCGGCCCCGCGACGGGATCTCCTTCAGAAGCCCCCCGACCCCCATCCGCGCGATGTCCATGGGCGTCACCGGCACGCCACAAAGCAGCCGCTCCATCACCCAGTCCGCGCCGTTCAGCGCCGGAGAGCGCGCGCAACCCGGCAGGCCCACGACCGGAACGCCCCGCAGATCGCCGTAGAACAACAGGTTGCCCGGATCGACCGGCATGCCGAAGTGATGCACGACACCGCCCGCGGCGCGCAACGCCTCGGGCGCCACGTCGTCGATGTCCGAGGTCGCCGATCCGGTGAGGATGAACACCGCCTCTGCCCGCGCCTGGCCGATGGCCGCGGCCAGGTCCGCAACCTCGTGCCGCACCAGGCATTTCGGCGCGAGGTCGACGCCCAGCCGGTCCATGCGCTCGGCGATGGCGCGCTGGCCCTTCTCGCCATCCTCGGCGCCGATGACGGTCTGGATCAGCGCCGCGCGGCGGATCTGCACCGGCGCCAGCCGCAGCGCGTCCCGGCCCATGGCGCAGGCCCGCGCCAGCGCCTCTTCGGGCACGGCGTAAGAGATGATCTTGACCGTCGCCACCATGCCGCGCAGTCCCATGCGCTGCCAGGGCGGCACGGTGGCCACGGTGATCATCGGGTGGATGGCGTTGATCGCGTGGATCTTTTCCGCGTCGATCCCGGCCACACCCAGTGCTTCGGCAAAAAGATTCACGCGGCCCGTCGCCGCCTTGCCGATCCGCAGGTGCGCCGCCGCGGGGTCCGGCACCATGGCCGCCGCCAACCGCGAAGCCGCCTCGTCTTCGCCGATGTCGCCCGGCCCCAGCCGGGCCACGACAACCTCCGACAAGCCGCTGTCGTGCAGCTTTGCCACGTCCTCGGCGCTCAGCACCCGGCCCTTCTTCAGGCGCCCCTTAATCAGCGCCACGGAATGCGCCAGCACCGCGCCCTCTGCGGCATCGAGCGGAACCGCGCCGAAGTTCATGCCCCGTGCCTCAGCACGCGGGTCACTTCGGCCAGGATCGACACGGCGATCTCGGACGGCCCCGCCGCGCCGATATCGAGCCCCACCGGCCCGTGGACCCGCGCGATGTCGTCGGCGCTGAACCCCGCCTGTCCCAGCCGCTCCGCCCGCTTCGCGTGCGTGCGCGTCGAGCCCAGCGCGCCGATGTAGAAACAGTCCGACCGCAGGGCCAGCTCCAGCGCCGGATCGTCGAGCTTCGGATCATGGGTCAGCAGCACCAGCGCCGTGCGGGTGTCGAGCCCCTCGGCGGCCACCGCCTCGTCCGGCCAGTCGTTCACCACCCGTTCACCCGGAAACCGCGCGGCGGACCCGAAGGTTTCGCGCGGGTCGATGACCACCGGATCGTAGCCTGCGATCCGCGCCATCGGCACGAGGGCTTGCGCGATGTGCACCGCGCCCACGACGATCATCCGCAGCGGCGGGTTGTGGATCGCGACGAAGGTGCGGCTGTCCTCCTCGAAGCCCGACCGGTCCATGCGGAACCGCGTCTCGAACCCGTCGCGGTGCAGGGTCCGCGCCTCCCGATCCAGATCGACCACGTAGGCCACCGGCTGCCGCGCCGCCCGCGCCGCGACCAGTTCGGCCAGCAAGTCCTCGGGCAGGACATCGCCCACCGGTTCGACCAGCACCCGGATGGTGCCGCCGCAGGCCAGTCCCACGGCAAAGGCATCCTCGTCCGAGACGCCGAATTCCAGCTCGCGCGCCTTGCCCTCTTCGAGTGCCTCCAGCGCCTCGACGATCACCGCCCCCTCGACACATCCGCCCGAGACCGAGCCCTGGATCTCGGCCGCGCCCGAGATCGCCAACTGCGAGCCGACGCGCCGCGGCGCCGAGCCCCAGGTCTGCACCACGGTGGCCAGCACGGCGCCCTTGCCCTCGCGATGCCAGCGCAGGGCGGTTTCGGGGATATCGTCGAAAAGCTGCATGGCAGATCCTCCTGTGCTCTAGGTAACGCGGCCGCAAGGGGCTGTCGAACCCTCCCTTGGTGCCGGCACCCGCGCCGCCACCGGGTCCGCCGCCCGATCATGCTGGCTCGCGCTGAAGCCCGCTCCGGATACCGGCGCGCGGCACGCGCACATTCGAGTTACTTCGGGCGGATCACCCCAGCCGGGTGACGTCGTAGCCATAGAGCCAGTCGAACTGCGCCAGCATCCGTCCCGGTGCCAGCCCGCCAGCGACGCGCAGACCCAGGTGGGCCGCTCGCCGTATCACCGGATTGCGCAGGTGGTATTTCCAGGCATTTCCGTTGGCCGCCGCGATGACCCGCGCGGCCCGGTCGCGACGCCAGGACTGGTAGCGCCCCAGCCCCTGGTCCGCCGCGCCGGGGTCATAGGCCGCCGCCAGCGCCCAAGCGTCCTCGAGCGCGAGGTTCGCCCCCTGCGCCAGGAACGGCAACGTCGGATGCGCCGCATCGCCCAGAATCGCCACGCCCGGCCCGTGCCAGCGCGCTGCCACCGGATGCCGGAAGAGCCCCCAGAGCCCCGGCGCCTCCACCGCTTCGATCAGCGCCCGCGCCGCGCCGCCGAACCGACCGAAAGCCGCGCGCAGATTGGCTGGATCGTCCACATGGTTCCAGCCTTCTGCAGCCCACGCGCTGCGCTCCTCGACCGCGACGAGGTTGACCGAGCGGCCGCCTCGCAACGGATAACTCACCAGGTGCCGCCCCGGCCCCATGTGCACCCAAGCCTCGGGCGGATGATCGACCGCGTTCGGCACCACCGCCCGCCAGGCCACCTGCCCGGTGAAGTCAGGATCGCGGGCGCCGTTCAGCACCGGGCGCACCGTCGACTTCACGCCGTCCGCGCCAAGGATCAGGCGCGCATCGAGCGCCTCGCCGCCGCGCAGGGTCATCCGCGCCGGGGTGCCGGGGATCACCTCCGCGACCGCCTGCCCCAGCCGCAGCGATACACCGCGTGCCTGCGCCGCATCGGCCAGCAGGTCGATAAGGTCGGCGCGGTGCAGGAAATGATAGGCCGATGCGTCCGGCTGCCCCGACAGGTCGAGCCGCAGCACCTGCGCTCCGGCGCGGAAATCGCGCAGCACCACCGCCTGCCCGCGCAGACCGACGGCGCGCAACCGGTCGCCCAGCCCCAACGCGTCGAGCACGCGCAACCCGTTTGGACTGATCTGCAAACCGGCGCCGACCTCGCGCAACGCCTCGGCGCGTTCCAGCACCGTCACCTCGTGGCCGCGCGCGCGCAGGCAGAGCGCCGCCGTCAGCCCGCCGATGCCGCCGCCGACGATCAGGACCGGGGTCTGCGTGCTGGATGTCATCGGCTGCCCTCCGGGCGGTCACTCGTGATGGCGAACGTGAAAACGCCGGGGCAGAACCCCGGCGCTGAAAGGGCGGCGCCGTGGCGCTGCGCCCTTGCGACGAACCGACCGGCGCACCGGTCGGTGGTCGCGGCTCAATCGTCGCGATGCACCTTCTCGCGGCGCTCGTGACGCTCCTGCGCCTCGAGGCTCATGGTGGCGATCGGCCGCGCGTCCAGCCGCTTGAGGCTGATCGGCTCGCCGGTCACTTCGCAATAGCCGTATTCGCCCTCGTCGATGCGGCGCAAAGCGGCGTCGATCTTGCTCACCAGCTTGCGCTGACGGTCCCGTGTCCGCAGTTCAAGCGCGCGGTCGGTTTCCTCGGACGCACGGTCATTCACGTCGGGAATGTTGCGCGTGCTGTCCTGAAGACCCTCGAGCGTATCGCGCGTGTCGGCCATCAGATCCTGCTTCCAGGTGAGCAGCTTGCGGCGGAAATATTCCGTCTGACGCTCGTTCATGAACGGTTCATCTTCAGCCGGACGATAATCGTCGGGAAGAAAAGACTCTGCCTTCATCTTGGTTCCCTCTTTCACGCCGATATCCCCATGGTATTTCCTTCAGATATCTGGCACCCCTGCGCGCAGCATCTATCCGAAGGTCTGTATCTTGTCACTACACAATAGCGTCTTTTTATGGCGTTTTTGGGGAGTTGCCGGGCACAGGCCCAACCACGAAAAAGACGAGGACCAGGCGCATGAAATTCGAAGGCACCAAGGATTACGTGGCGACCGATGACCTGACCATGGCGGTCAATGCGGCGGTGACACTCGAACGTCCGCTGCTCGTCAAGGGCGAGCCCGGCACCGGAAAAACCGAGTTGGCGCGCCAGGTGGCGCAGTCTCTGGGCCTGCGGATGATCGAATGGAACATCAAGTCCACCACCCGCGCCCAGCAGGGTCTTTACGAATACGATGCCGTCAGCCGGCTGCGCGACAGCCAGCTCGGCGACGAGCGGGTCAATGACGTCGGCAACTACATCCGCCGCGGCAAGCTCTGGCAGGCCTTCGACTCCGAAGAGCGCGTCGTGCTGCTGATCGACGAGGTCGACAAGGCCGATATCGAGTTTCCCAACGACCTGTTGCAGGAACTCGACCGGATGGAATTCCACGTCTACGAGACCGGAGAGACGATCAGGGCCCGCCACCGGCCCATCGTCATCATCACGTCGAACAACGAAAAGGAATTGCCCGACGCGTTTCTGCGCCGCTGTTTCTTCCACTACATCCGCTTTCCCGACCCCGAGACCCTGCGCCGCATCGTCGCCGTGCACCATCCCGGCATCAAGGATGCGCTGCTGACAACCGCACTCACGCAGTTCTACGAGCTGCGCGAGCAGCCGGGACTGAAGAAAAAGCCCTCGACCTCCGAGGTTCTGGACTGGCTCAAGCTGCTGCTGGCCGAGGATCTGACGGCCGAAGACCTCAAGCGCGACGGCGCCAATGCCCTGCCGAAACTGCACGGCGCGCTGCTGAAGAACGAACAGGACGTGCACCTGTTCGAACGGCTGGCCTTCATGGCGCGTCGTCAGGGGCGCTCATAGCGGATATCCTCGAGCCTGCACCGCAGGTTTGGCCTGGCGCGCCACTGGCGCGACCGACGCACAAACAGTGTCGTGTCAGCGACGCAGGTCCGGTGGAATCGCGCCCGGCCCCGCGCCCCCTTCTTCGGTTCTCAATAACCCTCAGAGAGCACGAGAGACTGGTCTCTCGTATCGCCCGCCAGGGCGATCATGCGCTGCGCACGGCCGGCGCCGGCCCGCGTGCCGCTCCGCAGCGTTGCCCGCGCCCGGCCCAAAGCGCAGTTGTTGCTCAACTGCATCGCGCAACCTATTGTTATTCCACGCCTTCAGGCTTTTAGCCCCTGTCAGGCCGAAAACTTGTCGGGGAACCGGCTGCGCGATAGTCAGAAACCTTGGTTTCGCCCTATAGTATCCTCACAGTGGACAAAAAATCATCGGACACCTGAATTGTCCGAGAACAAGAGCAGGCAGGCTTTACCCCGTGTCCCAACCGGAATCTCTCAAGGTCCGCGCCCTGCGCGGCACCGACCAGGCGGCATGGCGCGCCCTGTGGACGGCGTATCTCGCCTTCTACGGCACCACCGTCAACGACCGGGTCTACGAGACGACATTCGCCCGGCTTCTGGGCCGCAACACGCGCGATTTCAACGCGCTGGTGGCGGAACGCGATGGAGAACTGCTGGGGCTGACCCACTACCTCTTTCACCGCCACGCCTGGAAAGTCGAAGAGGTCTGCTACCTGCAGGACCTCTACGCCGTGCCCGAGGCCCGCGGCACCGGCGTCGGCCGGGCGCTGATCGAGGGCGTCTATGCCGCCGCCGATGCGGCGGGGGCACCGACGGTCTACTGGCTCACTCAGGACTTCAACGACACCGCGCGGCGGCTTTACGACCGCATCGGTGTTTTGACCCCCTTCATCAAGTATCAGAGGTCCTGATGCGTCGTTTCCTGCTTCCGCTCTACCTTCTGCTCGGCGCCTGTATGCCGGTGGCGCAGGGCGACATGCCCAGCCGTGCCGCGGTGGTCGACAGCTCCCTGCCGCCGATGAAACATTTCGCGGTCCCGCGCCCCGACCGTCCGGCGGCCTCGAATGCCGACGTGGCGCGCGATTTCCTCGACCTCGCCTTCACGCTCGAGTCGGGCCGCGAACTGCCGGTCTTCACCCGGTTCGAAGGGCCGATCCGCCTGCGCGTCACCGGCGCGCCGCCGCAGACCCTCGGATCGGACCTGCGGCGTCTGCTGCATCGGTTGCGCACCGAGGCCGGCATCGACATCGACTTCAGCCCCTCCTCGGACGCCCAGATCACCATCGAGGCGGTCGCGCGCAGCGAGATCCGCCGCGACCTGCCGCAGGCCGCCTGTTTCGTCGTGCCCAACGTGCGGTCGCTGGCGGAATACCGCAGCGCCCGCCGCACGCAAAAGGTCAACTGGACCCGGATGCGCAGCCGCGACACCATCGCCATCTTCCTGCCCAGCGATTCCAGCCCGCAGGAGGTGCGCGACTGCCTGCACGAGGAACTGGCGCAGGCGCTGGGGCCGCTCAACGACCTCTACCGGCTGCCGGATTCGGTCTTCAACGACGACAACGTGCACACAGTGCTGACCGGCTATGACATGATGATCCTGCGCGCCTATTACGACCCGGCGCTGCGGTCGGGCATGACCCGGGCGCAGGTGGCCGACCGCCTGCCCGGCGTCCTCGCACGGGTCAATCCCGCCGGACAGGGCCTGCCCGCCCAGCGCCTGGCACGCACGCCACGAGTCTGGATCGAAGCCATCCAGACCGCGCTCGGGCCGGGTTTCAGCGCGTCCGAACGCCGCGCCGCCGCCCAGGAGGCGCTCAAGGTCGCCAGCGCCATGGGCTGGACCGACCACCGCCGCGGCTTCTCGCACTACGCCCTCGGCCGGGTGCTGCAGGGCACCGACCCCGCCCGCGCGCAAGACCACTTCGCCCGCGCCGACAGCTACTTCGCGACCGGACCGCAGTCAGAGCTTCACCGCGCCTATGCCGCCTCGCAGCTGGCCGCCTTCGCGATCAGCCGCAACCAACCCGACGAAGCGCTGCTGCTGCTGGGGCGGCACATCGACACCGCCGCGCGCTACGAGAACGCCGCGCTGCTGGCGACGCTGATGCTGCTGCGCGCCGAGGCGCTGGAGCTCTCGGGCCGCGTCTCCGAAGGCCGCGAAGTGCGTCTGGACAGTCTGGGTTGGGCGCGGTACGGGTTCGGTCCCGACTGGGCGGTGCGCGCAAAGCTGCGCGAAGTCTCGTCGCTCAACCCGCTGAAACGGAGTCTCGGCCGCCTATGATCGTCATCGTCTCGGCCCTGCTGGGTGCGGTCCTCGGGGGCCGCACCGCCAGGAAACGCAACGGCAACCGCGCCGACATCGCGCAATACGCCGCCGGTTACGGCATCGCCTTCGGCCTGCTGGGCCTGATCCTGACCATCGTGATCGACAAGGCGACGCTCTGAGCGCTGTGGCGCGGCGCTCTCCTGTTCTGTCGCCCTGCTCGGCCCTTGCCGCGCCCGCCCGCCCGAACGCGACGCGGCCGCCGTTGGACAGGCCGGACACCGCGCCGCTTCCCGCCCCGAATGACCCGCGACCCAAGGCCAGACCTCCCGCGCCAAAGCGTTACGCGTCAAATGATGCGTCTCGTTTCAGTTTAAATGAAAAACGCGTCAAAACGGGAAGCGGCCTTCGGAAAAGCACCAAAAACGCGCCCTGCGCCCCGTTCCCCTCACGCCCGATCCGCGCTACATCAGGCCCATGTTCATCCCGTTCTTCGAAAACCTGCGCGCCGCTTCCGTCCCGGTCTCCCTGCGCGAATACCTGACCTTCCTCGAAGGCATGTCGCGGGGCCTCGCCACCTACGACGTGGAGGCGTTCTACTACCTCGCCCGCGCCGCGATGGTGAAGGACGAACGCCACATCGACCGCTTCGACCGCGCCTTCGCCCACAGCTTCAAGGGGCTGGAGCAGATCAGCGCGGCCGATGTGCTCGAGGCGGTGGACCTCCCCGAGGACTGGCTGCGCAAGATGTCCGAAAAGCACCTGACCGAGGACCAGAAGGCCGAGATCGAGGCGATGGGCGGCTTCGACAAGCTGATGGAAACGCTGAAAGAGCGGCTCAAGGACCAGCAGGGCCGCCACGAGGGCGGCAGCAAGTGGATCGGCACCGGCGGCACCTCGCCCTTCGGCGCTTACGGCTACAACCCCGAGGGCGTGCGCATCGGCCAGCACGAAAGCCGCCACCGGCGCGCGGTCAAGGTCTGGGACAAGCGCGAATTCCGCAACCTCGATTCCTCGGTCGAGCTGGGCACCCGCAACATCAAGGTGGCGCTGAAACGGCTGCGCCAATGGGCCCGCGACGGGGCCGCCGAAGAGCTCGACCTCGACGGTACGATCCGCTCCACCGCAAGTAACGGCTACCTAGACGTCAAGACCCGGCCCGAACGCCGAAACGCCGTGAAGGTGCTGCTCTTTCTCGATGTGGGCGGGTCGATGGACGACCATATCAAGGTGGTCGAAGAGCTCTTCAGCGCCGCCCGCGCCGAGTTCAAGCACCTGGAATACTACTACTTCCACAACTGCCTCTACGAAGGCGTCTGGCGCGACAACCGCCGCCGCTGGGGCGCGCAGACCCCCACCCACGAGGTGCTGCGCACCTACGGCAAGGATTACAAATGCATCTTGGTCGGCGACGCCTCGATGTCGCCCTACGAGATCGCCTATCCGGGCGGCGCCAACGAACACTGGAACGCCGAAGCCGGCCAGGTCTGGCTGCAGCGCGCGCGTCAGCAATGGCCCGACCACCTGTGGATCAATCCGGTGCCGGAAAAGCACTGGCAGTATACCCAGAGCATCGCCATGATCCGCGAGATCTTCGAGGACCGCATGGTGCCGATGACCCTCGACGGCATCGACCGCGGCATGCGCGACCTGGTGCGCTGACCGGCTGACGAAGAGCGCGCAGGCCGCGGTCTGCATCCCGGTCACCATCGAACGTCCGATCACGCCGGCCCGCGCCCCGGCAGCACACCTCGCCTCGGTCCCCGCTGGCCCCTGGCACACAACCGTTGTCGCGTGACCGATGGCGCCCCCCCACAGGTGCTCTTGGCCCAACGGCAGGGACCGCCCCCGGCACGACATTGCCCCCGCGCGCCACGCCGCGCGCCTCGCCCCATGCCCTGCTCTTCTCCGGTTTCCAATAACCCTCAGGGGAGTCGCAGCCCCGCTGCGACGGGGGCAGCGCCCCCAACCTTCGGAACATCCGCACGCACCGCACGTTGGCCTTCCGAGACATGACGCAACAACACAGGAGACACGACATGATCAACAAAAAAGGCTCCGCCAAATGGTCTGGTGACCTCAAGTCCGGCACCGGCCACGTCAGCATGGAATCGGGCGCCTTCAAGGACCAGCCCTACGGCTTCAACACCCGCTTCGAGGACGGCGCCGGGACCAACCCCGAAGAGATGATCGGCGCTGCCCATGCCAGTTGCTTTTCCATGGCGCTGTCGATGATCCTGGGCCAGCACGACGCCACCCCGGACGAAATCGCCACCACCGCCACCGTGTCGATGGACAAGGACGGCGACGGCTTCGCGATCAAGAAGATCCACCTCGACGTCACCGGCAAGGTGCCCGGCATCGACGAGGCCACGTTCATGGAGGCCGCGAATGCCGCAAAGGAAGGCTGCCCGATCTCCAAGCTGCTGACCGGCGGCTCGGCCGAAATCACCATGGACGCCAAATTCGTCTCCTGATCCGGTCTTTGAACCTACTGCCAACGCCCGCGTTCCCGTGACGCGGGCGTTTCGCTTGCCAGCGCGTCACGCCACCCCCATATCTGGACCATGCTGAAGTTCACCCCGATCCTGCTGGCGATCCTCTACGCGGTTGCGATGTATCATTTCTCGGCCCGCCGCACGGCCAGGGAACTCGATGCCCGCTCGACCGAACTCGCCGATCCCGGCCTGAAGAAACTCACCGACCGCATGGCCAAGGCGCTCGACCTCGACCGCATCCGCGTCAACATCTACGAGATCGACCCGGTGAACGGCCTCGCGGCCCCCGACGGCCGGATCTTCATCACCCGCGGCTTCTACCGAAAGTACCAGCAGGGCGAGGTCACTGGCGAGGAGCTGGCCAGCGTCATCGCCCACGAACTGGGCCACGTCGCCCTGGGCCATTCGCGCCGCCGCATGATCGACTTTTCCGGGCAGAACGCCCTGCGCACGGCGCTTGCCATGGTGCTGTCGCGGTTTCTGCCCGGCATCGGGCCGTTCATCGCCAATGCGCTCATGTCCCTGCTCGCCGCCCGGTTGTCACGCGGCGACGAATACGAGGCGGATGCCTATGCCGCTGCCCTCCTGCACAAGTCCGGCATCGGGGTCGAGGCGCAGAAGTCGCTCTTCCGCAAGCTCGAGGCGCTGACCCAGGGGCGCGGCGGCGCGGTGCCGGCCTGGTTGATGAGCCATCCAAAGACCGAAGAGCGCATCGCAGCACTCGACAAGCTCGAATCGCGCTGGACCCCGGCGGAATAGCGCGGCGGCCTCGGCCGGGCGTAGGGTGGGTTTTCAACCCACCGCACCTTCATCCCGGCAGAAGATCGAACGCCGCCTCCGCGCGATCCACCCCGTTGACCTGCACCACGACCGCATGCGGCCCGGGATGCAGGGTGAAGGTCGTGGCATTGCCCCGAAGAACATGCCGCTTGCGCAACGCCGCGCGCTCCCCGGCCCGCAACGCCACGGCCTTGAGCTTGAACACCTTCTCCGCCGTCTTGCCACCGGGCCGTGCAAACCGCAGGCGGTAATCGACAAGCGCGCGGCAGTCCTCCGCCGCCTCGAGCATCACGTCGAACACCAACGCGTCGCCGATCGCGACCCGAGCCGCCGCCAGATTCAGCGCCACACTGACCTCCGCCTCGGGCCGATACCCCAGAAGCGCGAGCGCTCCCGCCTCGCCGCGCTTCACCGCCGTGCGCAAGGCGTGCCGGGTGATCCAGCCCATCTCGCCCGGCTGCTGACGACCCGAAGCGGCCCAGGCACGCAGCCGCGCCACCACGGTGTCCGGCGCCACCTTGGACAGATCGTTCAAGTGGTTCGCCACCGACCGCGTCACATAGCGCGTCGGATCCGAATGCAGCCGGTCGAGGAACCGCAACGCCACCATCGGATCCAGCGTGATGTTCGCCGCCCAGGGCAGCCGTGGCCGCGTACCCTCGCTCACCAGCCGCCGCACGTGATAATTCTCGTCCTCCGCCCAGAGATCGAGCCGCGCCAGCGTCTCCTCGGGCCAGCGGTTGAGAAAGGGACGGATGTAGAACTCCATGGAAAACCGACGCGTCGCCGCATGCAGCAGATCGAGCGCGCGCTCGCGATGCGCCTCCAGCCCGTGCCGCACCGCCAGGATGCCCGGCACCGCATGAATGAACCGCCCGAAATCCCCGTCGCTCCGCACCGGGTCCAGCGGCGCGGGCATCGCCGCCTCCAGCGCCTCGGCCATGGCGGGAAAGTCCCGCGGCAACTGCGCCTCGACACAGCTGGCGATCCAGTCCAGCCGCTCGAGCAACCCGCGGCCCTCGAGACCCGCTACCGCCTCGGCATGAAAGCGCGCCGCGTCGAACCCCGGCAGACGGCCGTACTCGCCCGCCAGGTCGCCCAGAGTCTCCGCATTGAAAAGCTGATCCGCCAGGGAAACCCCCGCGCCCCCGCCCGCTCCGTCCGGTCCTCGCGCCACGCCTTGCCCTTCTCCGGTTTTCAATACCCCTCGGGGGAGTCCGCCTGCGGCGGACGGGGGCAGAGCCCCCCGCACCGCCCGCCTCAGAGCGTGGCGTTGATGCCGCCGCCGTCCAGCAGGATGTTCTGACCGACGATGAACCCCGCATGCTGCGAACAGAGATAGGCACACATGGCGCCGAATTCCTCTGCCGTGCCGTAGCGCCGCGCCGGGATCGTTGCCGCCCGCCGCGCCCGCGCCTCTTCGAGAGAGATGCCCTCGGACTTGGACACGCCCCCGTCCAGGGCATCGGCGCGGTCGGTGGCGTGGATGCCGGGCAGCAGGTTGTTGACGATCACCCCCATCGGCGCCACCTGCCGCGCGGTGCCCGCGACATAGCCGGTGAGACCGGTGCGCGCGGCATTGGACAGGCCCAGCTGTGCGATCGGCGCCTTCACCGATTGCGAGGTGATGTTGACCACCCGGCCCCAGCCACGCTCGGCCATGCCGGGCATCAGCGCGGTCATCAGCGCGATGGGCGTGAGCATGTTGGCATCCAGTGCGGCGATGAAATCGTCGCGGTCCCAGTCCGACCACAACCCCGGCGGCGGTCCGCCCGCGTTGGTCACGAGGATGTCCACGTCACCCGCCGCGGCCAGTACCTCGGCCCGGCCCGACTCGGAGGTGATGTCGGCGGCCACCGCCGTCGCCTCGACGCCGTATCGCGACCGAATCGCCTCTGCCGTGGCCTTCAGGGCCTCGGCCCCGCGGGCGTTCAGCACCAGCGACACCCCCGCTTCGGCCAATGCCTCGGCGCAGCCGCGGCCCAGCCCCTTGCTCGATGCGCAGACCAGTGCGCGCTTGCCCTTGATGCCCAGATCCATTGCCATCCCCTTGTTCCGGCGTGCCGGAAAAACACCCGGCTGACGGCCAGTTGATGACACAATCGCGCCGCATAGACTAGGCAAGACCGTGAATATGGCCCATCCTCGGGCCACTCGAAAAGTGGTGTCATGTCCGCATTCCAATCCCATCGCCCGGCCCAGAGCATCGGCGTCTACCGCGCCGAACATCTGCGCGTGATCAGCGGCGCCAACCTGGGCGACCCGGTGAGCATTGCCGAGGAGATGATGCTCGACGACATCTATCGTCTGTCCCCGGTCGCATCGCAGATACGGCTGAGCCTGATTGCCCGCGCCGAACCGCCCTTCAGGGTGGCAAGCGACACCGAGGCGGGCACACCCGGTGCCAATCTCTATCTCGACTGCTGCATCACGTTGATGACCGGCGCCGGCCAGACCACCGAAGCGCTGGTGATCGTGGAAACCGATGCCGAGGGCGGCATCAGCGGCACCTTCCTTCTGCCGCTGGCGCCGCTGGACGCGCAGACGGATTACGCGCTGGTGGGCATCAGCCCCGACACGGCGCTGCAGAAATTCGCTCAGGTGGCCTGCGTGTCCTTCACCCGCGGGACCGCCATCACCCTGGCCTCGGGCGAACAGCGCCGGGTCGAGGATCTGACGGTCGGCGACCGCGTGCTGACCCGCGACGACGGCCCGCAGCCGATCCGCTGGATCGGCCATACCACCACCCGCGCGGTCGGCGCCTTCGCCCCGATCCGCATCCGCGCCGGCACGCTGCACAACGTCAACGACCTCGTGGTCAGCCCCGACCACCGGCTCTTCATCTACCAGCGCACCGACCGGCTGGGCGCGGGCCGGCCCGAGCTGCTGGTCAAGGCGCGGCATCTGATCAACGGCGACACCGTGGTGCGGCAATCGGGCGGCTTCGTCGATTATTTCCAGATGCTCTTCGATCACCACCAGATCATCTACGCCGAGGGCATCGCGGCGGAATCGATGCTGGTCGACACCCGCACCCGCGCCGCGCTGCCGGAAGAGGTGAACGCCCGGCTCGAGACGCTGATCCCCGGCCACCGCGCCAGCGGACACCGCGAGATCGAGGTGCAGGAATCGCTCTTGCGCCGGCCCGACGCCGCCGATCTTCTGCGCAAATCCTCCGGCGGTTGAGGCCACAGCCTGACGCTGCTCGCGTTAGGTCTGAAGCAATAAGCGCTGCGTGAAATCAAGTATTTCACAGCGACAAGAGATGCATCTCGCTTCAGGGCAAACGCAAATCGCCCTAGAACCGCATCACGTCCCGACGGTCCAGCACCGCGCGCACGGCACTCATCGCAGCCAGAGCCGAAGATCGCGGATTGCCCTCCAGCGCCTGCCCCTCGATGCGAAACGACAACTCGCCAAAGGCGCCCTTGGCGTGGATTTCATGGATATTCGCGGTGGCCTCCGGGTCGGCGATCAGCGTGACCGCCGTGGCATCGAACCCGATGCCCGCAAGCGCGACAGCCGCCGCGACATTGGCATTCTTTGGATAAAGCCGCGCCGCATCACGGGCGGAGCCGTCGAAATGCACCGCCGCCCTGCCGTCCAGCGCCCCGAGGTCCAGAACCTTTTCGGCAGGCGATCCGACCCACCCCTGCGGCGGCTTGCGACCGACATAGGTGACGCTGTCGAGCCCGCCAATCGCCGCCGCGCGCAGGGCATCCAGACCGCCGATGGCGCCGCTGCAAAGATGCAGAACGCCCCCGCCTTCCCGTGCGGCCTGCGTGAGCCGCGCGTGCAGGTCGGCATCAGCCAGCGCCCCCAGCGACAAGGTCACCAAGGGCAGCCCGTTGCCGAGGATCGCCAGGCCATGTGCAGACAGACCGCCGTGCCCGGCGCAATCGACCACCACGTCCGGCCTCGCGTCCCCGATCCCGGTCGCGACCGGGACGTCACCGAAAACCGATGCCGCCGCGTCTTCGCGCCCGGCCCGCGCGAGGATCATCGACAGCTGCGCCCCCTCGGACTCCAGCGCCCGCCCGACGTAAGCGGCAATCGCGCCGTATCCGATGATCGCGACCTGCATGACTCTCCCCCGCGGCACAGACCTGCAGTATCGGCCGGCATCAGTGGTTGCGCAATGCGGCGATCAACGCGTCCTTGTCCATGTCCGACCGGCCCTCGATCTCCAGTTCCTGCGCCCGCTCATAGAGTTCGTCCTTGGTCCACTCCTCATAGGGTGGCGCCTTGCCGCCCTTCCTGGAGGGTTTCATCCGGTCGTTGGCCTGCGCATTGGCGATGCGCGCCGCCTATTCCTTGCTGGCGCCCTGATCGCGCAGCGCCTGGTAGGTGTCTTCATCCTTGATCGACGGATTCGGCATGTCGTGCTCCATTTCGGCTGTTGGGTAGCTGCGCTGACAACCCCCGACCGCATGCTTGCGTTCCGAAATCGGGAACCGTTCCGGCGCCGGTCGCGTTCAAAATGCATGCCAAAGTGAAAGGTTTCCTCATGCGCGCTGTCCTCGCCGGTCTCGGTCCCGTCTCGTTTAGTCTTGCCATTGCACTGGGGACCGCCGCGTCGGCGCAGAGTACGCAGGTCGGAGATACCGGGGATCAGAGTACGGAAGCGCAGGACATGGGAGACCGGAGCTCGGGGGGATCGGAGGACAGGATCTCGCCGGACGATCGCGGCGCTTATCTCACCAACATCGCCGGCTGCACCCATTGCCACACCGCCCGCGACGGCCAGCCCTTCGCCGGCGGCCAGACCCTGGTGACGCCGTTTGGAAACCTGATCACGCCGAATATCACCCCGCATGAAACCGGCATCGGCGGCTGGACGCAGGAACAGTTTACGCGCGCCCTGCGCGAAGGTCTCAACGAAGAGGGCAAACCGCTCTATCCCGGCATGCCCTACGAATCCTATACCAAGATGAGCGATGAGGATGTCGCGGCGATCTGGTCCTATGTCTCCACCGTCGAACCGGTCGACAACGAGGTCGAGACGGTGCAGTTGCCGTTTCCCTACAACGTCCGCTCTGCTGTCGAAGTCTGGCAGTCGATGTATTTCGAACCGGGCCGGTTCGAGCCCGACCCCGATCACGACGCACAGACGCAGCGCGGCGCCTACCTTGTGGAGGCACTGGCCCATTGCGGCACCTGCCACACGCCGCGCAACGCCATGGGCGCGAAGATCGAGTCGCGGCGTTTCCAGGGCGCATCGGCCGAGCAATGGTACGCCCCCGATATCAGCAAGGGCCCGAATTCCGTGCTGACGAAGTGGAACGAGGAAGACCTGATCGGCTTCCTGTCGGACGAGCACTCGCGCAACATCCCCGCCTTCGGGCCGATGAGCCAGATGACCAACAGCCTGTCCAAGGCCACGCCCGAGGATGTGGCGGCCATCGCGCATTACATGCTGAACGCCCAGCCCGAGCCGGAAGACACAGTGACGGTGGACATCGAACCGCTTCCCGCCGATGTCGCAAGCCTCGGCGCCAGCGTCTTCGCCTCCAATTGCCAGAGTTGTCACAGCGAGACCGGCGAAGGCAAACCCGGCGTCGCCGCCAATCTCGTGAACAACGGCGGTGTGGTCGCGCAGTCTCCTAACAACGTCATCTCGGTCCTGTTGCAGGGCATCGCCCCCAATGACGACTACGGCGTCATGCCGAGCTTTGCCGACACCCTGAGCGACGAAGAACTGGCCGCGGTCGCCAACCACGTGCGCCGCAGCTGGGGCAACGAAGGCCCGGAACTGGCCACGCCGTCGCTGGTCGACAGGCTGCGCGCCCAGAACCCCGAACCCGAGGGCGCGGTGGACCTCGCCGTCAACTGCCGCTCGGTGTCGGACGAGGCGCTGACCGACGACCTCAAAACCGCCCTGTCGGAGCGCGCGCAGGATCCGTCGGACGACGCTGCGAGCCTGTCCGAGACCGCCGCCGCCTTCGTCGCGGCCCGCCCCGAGATGACGCGCGACGAACGGCTGCTGTCGTTGGGGGCGCTCTACTGCCGCGAACTGGCCATCGCCAATCCAGGTATGGCCGAAGACGACTTCCTGTCAGCCAATCTCAGCTTCATGGAAGACGCCTCCGCGGCGCTGAGCGACGGCCCGCGGGACTAGCGGCATTCTTGCAAAGGCATGAGCGCGGGCCTATACGCGCGCTCATGCTGGACACGCCCACCAACCGCCCCGCCCTGCCGCCGGAAATCGCCCGGCGCCGCACCTTTGCGATCATCTCGCATCCCGATGCGGGCAAGACCACGCTGACGGAGAAATTCCTGCTCTACGGCGGCGCGATCCAGATGGCGGGGCAGGTGCGCGCCAAGGGCGAAGCACGGCGCACCCGCTCGGATTTCATGCAGATGGAAAAGGACCGGGGCATTTCGGTTTCGGCCTCGGCCATGTCTTTCGATTTCAAGAACTTCCGGTTCAACCTCGTCGACACGCCCGGCCACTCGGACTTTTCCGAGGACACCTACCGCACGCTGACGGCGGTCGATGCGGCGGTGATGGTCATCGACGGCGCCAAGGGCGTGGAAAGCCAGACGCAAAAGCTCTTCGAGGTCTGCCGCCTGCGCGACCTGCCGATCCTGACCTTCTGCAACAAGATGGACCGCGAAAGCCGCGACACCTTCGAGATCATCGACGAGATCCAGGAAAACCTCGCCATCGACGTGACCCCGGCAAGCTGGCCCATCGGCATGGGCCGCGACTTCCTCGGCTGCTACGACATCCTGCGCGACAGGCTGGAACTGATGGACCGCGCCGACCGCAACAAGGTCGCGGAAAGCATCGAGATCAACGGGCTGGACGATCCGCTGCTCGACAAGCACGTTCCGGCGGAACAACTGGCCAAGCTGCGCGAAGAGGTCGAAATGGCGCGCGAACTGCTGCCCGCGCTCGACCCGCAGGCGGTGCTCGAAGGGCACATGACGCCGATCTGGTTCGGCTCGGCGATCAACTCCTTCGGAGTCAAGGAACTGATGAACGGCATCGGCACCTATGGGCCGCAACCGCAGGTGCAATCCGCGACACCCCGCGCCATCGCGCCCGAGGAAACCAAGGTTTCCGGCTTCGTCTTCAAGGTGCAGGCCAACATGGACCCCAAGCATCGAGACCGGGTGGCCTTCGTGCGCCTCGCCTCGGGGCATTTCGAGCGGGGCATGAAGCTCACGCATGTGCGCTCGAAGAAGCAGATGGCGGTGACCAGCCCGGTGCTGTTCCTCGCCGCCGACCGCGAACTGGCCGAAGAGGCCTGGGCCGGCGACATCATCGGCATACCGAACCATGGCCAACTGCGCATCGGCGACACGCTGACAGAAGGCGAGGCGCTGCGGGTGTCTGGCATCCCCAGCTTCGCGCCGGAACTGCTGCAGTCGGTGCGCGCGGGCGATCCGATGAAGGCCAAGCACCTGGAAAAGGCGCTGATGCAGTTCGCCGAGGAAGGCGCCGCCAAGGTCTTCAAACCCGCCTTCGGCTCGGGCTTCATCGTCGGCGTCGTGGGCGCCCTGCAATTCGAGGTGCTGGGCAGCCGGATCGAGATGGAATACGGCCTGCCGGTGCGGTTCGAGCCGTCGCAATTCACCTCTGCCCGCTGGGTCCACGGCCCCAAGGACAAGGTCGACGCCTTCATGACCGCCAACAAGCAGCACATCGGCCACGACAACGACGGCGACATTGTCTACCTCACGCGGCTGCAATGGGACATCGACCGCGTGGCACGGGACTATCCGGACGTCACCCTCTCGAACACCAAGGAAATGATGGTCTGAGACGGGCCATCCGGCATTGGGGGGCCAGCCCCCCCAAACCCCCCGGAGGTTTATCGGCAAGATGAAGCAGGGGCGCGGCGCTCCATCTTCATCTTGCCAAAAAACTCCCGCCGGAGGCTTCCGGCGATTGCCGGTAATGCGACCGCCGGACCGGCTCGTCACCTCTGCAAAGGGCGTGCCACAGCCTCGGGCTGTGGCGCATAAGGCGCGCGCGGCACGCGCGCTCCGCCGGATCAATTGCCTTGGCGTGAAAGACGGCTACTCTGCGCCCATGAACAGCGACGCGTCCACCTATCCCGGCGGGTTTTCCGCCATCCTGACCCAGATGGAGGGGCGGCGCGGCGCTGTCGATCACGGCCCCGGCGAAGGTCTGCCGCCGCTGGACCTCGACCTTGCCCCGCTCTGCACCCGGATCGTGCAGGACCCCGAAACCGATCCCGCCGAGGCCACGGAGTCGCGCACCGGCTATGCCCGCAAGCGCCGGGCGCTGCGCGCGGAATTCACCGGGCTGTCGGAGCTGGCCTGTCTCAACGGGTTGCTCATCGCGCATCTGCGCAAGCGCGAGCAGCCGCCGCAGACCGCGCCGCTCTTCCGCCGTCTCTGGACCGAGCAGTCGGCGCACCTGCTGGGCCAGCTCAACCCGCGCTGGCTGGTGTCCTCGATCACCACCTTCGGCGATCACCCGGCCAATGCGGTGCAGCGCTCGGTCGGCCTGTCGCTGACCGTGCTCTTCGGGATGATGAAGCTCTACGAATCCGAGCGGGTGTTCTCCGGCCTCACACCCGACCGTGCCTTCCCGCTCGACGGCAAGGTCAAGGCGCGGCTGCCGATGGAGATGGATGCCTATTCGATCACCAATGGCGGGCTCGACGTCAACCTTCTGGGGCGGCTCTGGATCGAGGCCGGCGAGGATGCCGCCGTCGCGCCGCTGGCGCGGCACCTGCTCGACATGCTGATCCGCGACGACCGCACCCTGTTTCGCCGCCTCGCCACCATGCGCCAGCGCAAGACCCGCCGCGAGCCGCCGAAAAAGGCCAAGCCGCGCAACATTGCGCCCGTCGCCGCGCGGGCGCAGGCGCGTGACCCCGAGGCGCTGCGCTGGGGCCTTGTCACCACGCTCAAGGCGCCGCTGCGCGAGGCGGCGCGCTTCGCCGCGCATCACCTGGAACTGGGCGCACATGCGCTGCATCTCTATCTCGATGCGCCAGAACCCGAGACCGTCGCCTTCCTCGACCGTCACCCGCGCATCCATATCACCCAGTGCACCGATGGCTGGTGGCGCGAGATCGGCAAGCCGCGGCCCGAGGCGCACCAGCTGCGCCAGGCCCATAACGCCACACGCGCCTTGCGCGACACGGCCGGGACACTCGACTGGCTGGGGCACATCGATGTCGATGAATACCTGCTGCCCGACACGCCCCTGCCGCGGTTGCTGGCCGCCATCGACCCGTCCCACGCCGCCGCCCGTGTCCAGCCGGCCGAGGCCCTCGCCGATGGCGGCGGGCAGCATTTCAAGCTCACGCACAAGGCCGCCGACCAGCGCAAGGCGGTGGTGCAGGACATCTATCCCACCTTCGGGATGCACCTCTACGGCGGGTTTCTCAGCCATCACTCGGGCAAGATCTTCGCCCGCCCCGGCATTCCCGAGACGCGGCTCGGCATCCACGCGCTCAAATACCGCGGCGAGGAAGCCACCAATGCGACGCTGCTGCGGGGCCTCTACCTGGGCCATTTCCACGCGCCCAGCTGGGACCATTTCCGCAGCCATTTCGACTTCCGCCGCAGCAAGGGGTCCTACCGCGACCGGGCCGAACGCGACAAGACCGAGCTCTCGGACATCCTGGCCTTCCTCGCCGAAGAAGAGGGCGACGAAGGGCTCAGAATGTTCTTCGACGAGGTTTGCGCCGACACGCCGGATTTGCGCGCGCGGCTGGCGGCGCATGGCATGCTGCTCACGCGCGAGATGGACCGCGACGCCGCCGTGGCCCGCGTCTTCGGGGCGCTGCCGTGACCCGCTGGGGGATCGTCTCGACCATCAAGGCACCGCTGGCCGAGATCGTCGATTTCGCCGCCTGGCACCTCGATGCCGGGGCGGCGCATCTCTACATCTACCTCGACGAGGACGTGCCCGACACGCAGGCCGCGCTGAATGCCCATCCCGCGATCACCGCCCTGCACACCGATGCCGCCTGGTGGGACAAGCGCGGCGGCCGGCCGGAAAAGCACCAGGTGCGCCAGTCCGTCAATGCCCGCCACGCCAACAACCGGTTCGTGAACAAGGACAGCCCGGGGCTCGACTGGCTCGCCCATATCGACGTCGATGAATTCCTGATCTCCGACATCCCCATCGCAGAGCATCTTGCAAGCCTCGCGCCCGAAACGCTCTGCGCCCGGGTGCGCCCGATGGAGGCCCTGCAAAGCGACGGACCAGCGCATGTGTTCAAGGCCTTTCACCTGCCCCAGGCGGCCCGCCAGCGCGCCGCCGAAACCTGCTTTCCCACCTGGAGCGCACATCTCTCGGGCGGGTTCCTGAGCCACGTGGCCGGCAAGCTCTTCTTTCGAACCGGGCTCAAGGGATTGCAGATCAGGATTCACAACATCACCCTCGATGATGCGCAGAACCCCGGCCAGGTCGAACTGCCGCAGGTCGCGCTGGCGCATATGCATGCAGCAAGCTGGGACCGGTTCATCGCCGCCTACCGGTTCCGGCTGGCCCGCGGGTCCTACCGGGCCGAGCTCAAGCCGCAGGTGCGCGGCACGGGGTCGCAAAACCTGCACGATCTCTTGCGCGGGATCGAGGCGGAAGGCGGCGAGCCGGCCCTGCGCGCCTTCTACGACGAAGTCGGTACCGCGACACCCGCCTTGTGTGCGCGCCTCGAAAGAGAAGGGCTGTTGCGCCGGTTGGACCTGAAGCTTCCTGAACGGCGCGCGCGGCATTTTCCGGACATCGCGACCGCGTGACCTCGGACACGCGACAATCGAGGTGATTTTCACCGATTGCGGCCTATGTCCAGCCATGTATCGTATCAGTTTTGCAACCGAATGTCCGGTTACGTTGACGCTTTCCCGGGTTTTCTATACAAGCCGCGCACGGGTCACAGATGTGGATAACCACAGGGCCGTCCGGGCCTGACCCTCCAACCAGACGTACGGGCCAGATCGTGTCCGTAAGTATCGGATACAGATGACAAAATTCTCTGACCTGAACTTGAACCCCAAGGTTCTCAAAGCCATCGAAGAAGCCGGATACGAGTCTCCGACCCCGATCCAGGCCGGTGCGATTCCGCCTGCTCTCGAAGGACGGGACGTGCTGGGCATCGCGCAGACCGGCACCGGCAAGACGGCAAGCTTTACCCTGCCGATGATCACCATGCTGGCCCGCGGCCGCGCCCGCGCACGGATGCCGCGCAGCCTGGTGCTCTGCCCGACGCGCGAACTGGCCGCGCAGGTGGCGGAAAACTTCGACACCTATGCCAAGCACGTGAAGCTGACCAAGGCGCTGCTCATCGGAGGCGTCAGCTTCAAGGAGCAGGACCAGCTCATCGACAAGGGCGTCGACGTGCTGATCGCGACGCCGGGCCGCCTGCTCGACCATTTCGAGCGCGGCAAGCTGATCCTGTCGGACGTCAAGGTCATGGTGGTGGACGAAGCCGACCGGATGCTCGACATGGGCTTCATCCCGGATATCGAGAAGATCTTCGGCCTGACGCCATTCACCCGCCAGACGCTGTTCTTCTCCGCCACCATGGCATCCGAGATCGAGCGCATCACCAACACCTTCCTCAGCAATCCCGCCCGGATCGAGGTCGCCCGCCAGGCCACCGCCTCGGAGACCATCCAGCAGGGCGTGGTCATGTTCAAGGGCTCGCGCCGCGACCGCGAGGCCAGCGAAAAGCGCAAGGTGCTGCGCATGCTGATCGACAACGAAGGCGACACATGCACAAACGCGATCATCTTCTGCAACCGCAAGGTGGATGTGGATATCGTCGCGAAATCGCTCAAGAAATATGGCTATGACGCGGCCCCGATCCACGGCGATCTGGACCAGTCGCAGCGCACCCGCACGCTCGACGGCTTCCGCGCCGGCGACCTGCGGTTCCTCGTGGCCTCGGACGTCGCGGCGCGCGGGCTCGACGTGCCCGCGGTCAGCCACGTGTTCAACTTCGACGTGCCCAGCCATGCCGAGGATTACGTGCACCGCATCGGCCGCACGGGCCGCGCCGGCCGCGACGGCAAGGCGCTGATGATCTGCGTGCCGAAGGACGAAAAGAACTTCGACGATATCGAGAAGCTGATCCAGAAGCCGATCCCGCGTCTTGAGAACCCGCTGCAATCCGGCGCGCCCACCGGAGAGCCCGAAGACGACGGTTCCACCGCCGCAGAAAAGCCCAAGCGCAGCCGGTCACGGTCGCGCAAGAGCACGCCCAAGTCCGACGCGGCCCCCGCCGCGAAAGAGCAGGCGGCGCCCGAGACCGTTTCCGCCGAGGCCCCGAAAAAATCTGAAAAATCCGACCAGGGCGGCTCCCAGGACCGTGGGCGCGGCGGATCGAACCGCGGCCGCGACACAAAGGTCGTCGGCATGGGCGACCACTTGCCCAGCTTCATCGCGCTCAGCTTCGAGGATCGCCGGGCAAGCTGATCTCGAAGCACTCCGCTCGAATACGCCGCCGGCCCGCACCACGGGCCGGCGTTTTTGCGTCAGCCGTTCACCGAATCGCCGCTCTGCCCTACCCTTTCGCGATTATCGGAAAAGGGTTCGCAGATGCCGTCCATGGAAATCCAGGTGCTCGAAGGCGTATTCGATGCAGAGGAAAAAGCGCAGATCATCACCCGCGTGACCGAGGCATTCGCCTCCGTCGCGGGACAGACCATCGCCGGCGGCCTGTCGGTCCGGATCCAGGAAATCCGAAGCGGCGCCTGGGGCTACGGCGGCACGGTCCTCAGCACCGAAGACGCGCTGGCGATGAAGGCCCGGGGCTGACGCTTCTGCCCTTCTCCGGTTTTCAATAACCCTCGGGGGACGGAGCGAAGCCTGCTTCGCTCCGGGGGGCAGAGCCCCCCAAAATCAAAACTGCGGGACAGAGCCCCCTAAAACAAAACTGTGGGGCAGAGCCCCCCAATTCAAGAAACGGCCGCTCAGCTCAGCCGGCTGACCACCACCGTGACCTCGGGCTTCTTGCCGATCTCGTTCTGCGCCGCCTGCCGCGCCACCCGGCGCAGCCCCTCCTCGAGCTTGTCGTCGTCGGTCAGGGTCTTGTCCCCGGCGCGGCCCAGGAACTGTCCCAGCTCCTCTTCCAGCACGTCGACCAGCGGCACACGGCTTCGGCCTTCCTCGGGCAGGCCCATGATCTCGCACCAGGGATCGCCCAGCGGGTCGTCGTTCTCGTCGAGGATCACCGTGACGATCACGTGCCCGTTCAGCGCCATGCGGATGCGGTCGCGCACCACGCCATCCAGCGCGCCGATCTGCACCGTTCCGTCCACGTAGGTCCGCCCCGTCTCCACGTATTCCGCCACCGTCGGGCTGTTGCCGGAAAGGTCGATCATCATCCCGTTGACCGCCAGCACACCCTTGCGCCCCGACGCCTCGGCCAGCTTCACATGCTCGCGCAGGTGCCGGTGCTCGCCGTGCATGGGCACGACGATCTGCGGCCGCGTCACCGCGTGCATCATCTCGAGGTCCGGCCGGTTGGCATGGCCCGAGACGTGATAGAGCCCGTCGCTGTCGTCGACCACATCGACGCCCATCTCGGAAAACTGGTTGATGATGCGGATGACGCCCTTCTCGTTGCCCGGAATGGTCTTGGAGCTGAAGAGAAAGAGGTCGCCCTCCTTCATCGTCAGTCCCTGGTACTTGCCGCGCGCCAGCTGCGCGCTGGCCGCCCGGCGTTCCCCCTGGCTGCCGGTGACCAGAAGCATCAGGTTCTCGCGCGGCACCGAGCCGGCATCCTCGGGCGAGATCACCGACGGGAACCCCTTGAGCACTCCGGTCTCGACCGCCGCCTCGATCATCCGGCGCATGGCGCGGCCCAGAAGGACGATGGACCGCCCCGCGCGTTCGCCGGCCTCGGCCAGGGTCTTGACCCGGGCCACGTTGCTGGCAAAGGTCGTCGCCACCACCATGCCGCGGGCGCCCGCCACCAGCTTTTCGATCTCGGGGCCGACGGTGGATTCGGACCGTCCCGGATGGCGCGAAAAGACGTTGGTGGAATCGCAGACCAGCGCCTTCACCCCGTCCTTCGCCACTTCTTCCCAAAGCGCCCGATCAAAGGCTTCGCCCACCACCGGCGTCTCGTCGAGCTTGAAATCGCCGGTGTGGATGAGCCGCCCCTCGGGGCAGTCGATCACGAGCGCGGAGCTTTCGGGGATCGAATGCGACACCGGCAGGAAGCCGACCTTGAAAGGACCCGCGGCAATCTGCTCGGGCCAGGCCGAGGCGGTCTTGACCGTCTGTTCGGAATGGCCGTGCTCTTCCATCTTGCGCCGGGCGATATTGGCGGTGAAGGCGCGGGCATGGATCGGCGCGCCGAGGCTTTCCCAGAAATGCCCCACCGCGCCGACATGGTCCTCATGGGCGTGGGTGATGAAGATGGCCTCGAGCCGGTCACGCCGTTCCTTCAGCCAGGTGATGTCGGGCAGGATCAGGTCCACGCCCGGGGTGGTGTCCATGTCGGGAAAGGTCACGCCAAGATCGACCAGGATCAGGCGTTCCTGGTCTGGTTTGCCGTAGCCGTAGACATAGGCGTTCATGCCGATTTCGCCGGCCCCGCCGAGGGGCATGTAGATCAGCCGTTCGCTGCTCATTGATTATCCTATCGCTTTGTTATGCTTATGAATCACGGTCAGCCCGTGCATCGTCAGATCGTCCCGGAAAACGTCGAAGAGGTCTTCCGTCTGCTGGAACAGGGGCGCCAGCCCGCCCGTCGAGATGATTTTCATCGGCCGTTCCCGTTCGGCCTTGATCCGGGCGCAGATCTCCTTGATGAGGCCGATATAGCCCCAGAAGATCCCCGATTGCATGCAGGCGACGGTGTTCGTGCCCACCACGCTCTGCGGTTTCGAAATGTCCACATGCGGCAGCGCCGCCGCCGCCTGGTGCAGGGCCGAGAGGCTGAGGTTCACACCCGGCGCGATCACCCCGCCCACGTAGGCGCCGTCGTGGTCGACCACGTCGAAGGTCGTGGCGGTGCCGAAATCCACCACGATCAGGTCGCCGCCATAGAGGTCGTGGCCCGCCACCGTGTTGACCAGCCGGTCCGGCCCCACCGCCGTGCCCGCATCGACCCGTACATCGACGGGCAGTGCGCATTCGGGTTTGCCCACGACGATGGGCCGCGTGTTGAAATACCGGTCGGCGAGAACCCGCAGGTTGAAGACCACCCGCGGCACGGTCGAGGACACGATCATGTCGGTGATCTCGGCCTCGATCTTCTGGAAGGCCATCAAAGTGGACAGCCAGACGTAATACTGGTCCGCCGTGCGCTGATGCTCGGTCGAGGTCCGCCAGGTCGCGATGAACCGCGTGCCGTCCCAGATCGAGAACACGGTGTTGGTGTTGCCGCAGTCGATGGCCAGAAGCATGACCCGCCCCCTTCGTCAGAAAAACACGTCGGCGGCGGGAATATGCGCGCGCCCCGCACCGGTGGCCAGCACCAGGTTGCCCGCCGCATCCACCGTCTCGAACGTGCCCACGGTTTCCGTCCCGCCCGCCCGCGCGGTGATCGTCTCGCCCAGCCGCGCCGCCCGCAACAGCCAGGCCTGCCGCACCGGGGCGAAGCCCTGCGTCACGAACAGCGTCTCGACCTTGGCATAGGCCGCCGCCAGCAACGTCAGGAACTCTTCCGGCGTCACGGCCACGCCCGTGGCGGACATCAGCGCCACCGGCGACACGGCGCCCGGCTCAAGCGCGGCACATTCCGGCGGGTGCAGGAGGTTCACACCGATGCCGATGGCCAGGTGCTGCACGCCCTGCCGGACCCCGAGGCTTTCGAGCAGGATGCCTGCCACCTTGCCGCCGTTGAGCAGCACGTCGTTGGGCCATTTCAGCGTGAGCCCCGCCGTGCGCCCGGTCGCCATGACCAAGGCCTCGTGCAGCGCCAGCGCCGCCACGAAGGATCGCAGGGCCACGATGTCCGGCGTTTCGGTGGGACGCATCAGCAGGGTCGCGGCAAGGTTGCCCTCGGGGTTGATCCATGCCCGCCCGCGCCGCCCGCGCGCCGCGGTCTGCCGCCTGGCGAGGATCCAGGTCGGACCGGCCAGCGAGATGGCCAGCCGCGCGGCTTCGGCATTGGTGCTGTCGACCTCGTCGAGCACCCGCAGGTCGTAGCCCTCGGGCCAGCTCATCCGCCCACCCGCTTCATCTTGCCGGTTAAACTCCCGCCGGAGGCCGCGCAGGCCTGCCTGCGCACAAACCAAAAGCGACGCGCCTCTGGCGCGTCACAATTGGATCCACCTGCCGTTGTGCGGTCAGTTGACAAGCGTCGCCGCAGCGGCGGCGGCCGCGCCCTCGATGCCGAACAGGTTGACCACCCCCAGCACCATGATCGCGGCAGAGGCCATGAGAAAGCCCCAAAGCACCGGCGACCGGCCCTTGTCGAGCCCCTCGTCCTGCTCTTCGCCGAAATACATGAAGTAGACGATGCGCAGGTAGTAGAAGGCACCGATGACCGACGCCACCACACCGGCCACCGCAAGCCAGGCCAACCCGCCCTCGTAGGCGGCGCGCAACACGTAGAGCTTGCCGAAGAAGCCCACCAGCGGCGGCACGCCGGCGAGGCTGAAGAGCAGTACCAGCATCGCCAGCGCCTTGCCCGGTTCCTTTTTCGAGTACATGTTGAGCGACGCGATGTCGGTGACCGGCGCGCCGTCCCGTTCCATGCTGAGGATGAAGGCGAAGGTGCCGACGTTCATGGTGACGTAGATCGCCATGTAGATCAGCAGCGCCTGCACGCCGAAGGCGGTACCCGCGGCCAGCCCCATCAGCGCATAGCCCATATGTGCGATCGAGGAATAGGCCATCAGCCGCTTGATGTTGGTTTGGCCGATGGCGGCGAAGGCACCCAGGAACATCGACAGCAGCGACAGGAAGGCGATCACCTGCTGCCAATCGCCCACCGCATTGCCGAAGGCATCGTGCAGAAGCCGCGCGAAAAGCGCCATGGCCGCGACCTTGGGGGCCGTTGCAAAGAAGGCCGTAACCGGGGTCGGCGCGCCTTCGTAGACGTCGGGTGTCCACATGTGGAACGGCACCGCCGAGACCTTGAAGGCAAGGCCCGAAGCCAGAAGCACCAGGCCGAAAAGCAGACCGATGGACAGGTCGCCCGACTGCGCGGTCTGGATGATGCCCGAGAACAGCGTCGTCCCGGCAAAGCCGTAAGTCAGCGATGCACCATAGAGCAGCAGGCCCGAGCTGAGCGCGCCCAGCACGAAATACTTGAGCCCCGCCTCGGTCGACTTCACGCTGTCGCGGCGCAGGGAGGCCACGACGTAAAGCGCCAGCGACTGCAGCTCCAGCCCCATGTAAAGCGCCATGAGGTCGCCGGCCGAGACCATCATCATCATGCCGACGACACTCAGGCAGACCAGCAGCGGGTATTCGAAGCGCAGCAGGTCGCGGCGGCTCATGTACTCTTGGCTCATCAGCAGCACGCAGGCCGCCGAGACCAGGATCGTGACCTTGGCGAAGCGGGCGAAGGCGTCGTCGACGAACATTCCGCCAAAGGCCGCGTTGCTGCCGTCGCCGCTCATCCCGATCCAGATGCCGAGGCCCAGGAACAGGGCCGAGGTGACCCATACCAGCGCCGGGGCCAGCTTGTCCTTTTCGGTATAGACCGCGCCTATCAGCGCCAGCATGGCAAAGACCGACAGCACGATCTCTGGCAGGATGACGGTCAGATCAGCCTCAATCATTGTCTCAGCCCCTCAGTGTTCTGCTTGCGCGGCCACCTGGGTCGAGGCGCGCGCCTCGGCCAGGGCCGTGTCGTAGTTGGAAACCAGCGCCTCGACGCTCGGTCCGATGCGATCGAGGATCGGCGCGGGATAGACCCCCATCCAGATCGTCATGACCACCAGCGGCGCAAAGATCGCCTTTTCGCGGCGGCTCATGTCCTTGATCGTGCGCAGGCTCTCCTTGATGAGGTCCCCCATCACCACCCGGCGATAGAGCCAGAGCGCATAGGCCGCCGACAGGATCACCCCCGAGGTCGCGACCAGCGCCACCCATGTGTTGACCTGGAAAATGCCCATCAGCGTCAGGAATTCCCCGATGAAGCCGCTGGTGCCCGGCAGGCCCACGTTGGCCATGGTGAAAAGCATGAAGATCAGCGCATAGGCCGGCATCCGGTTCACGAGGCCGCCGTAGGCGTCGATGTCGCGGGTGTGCATCCGGTCGTAGATCACGCCGACGCAGAGAAAAAGCGCGCCCGAGATGAAGCCGTGGCTGATCATCTGGAAGATCGCCCCGTCGATGCCCTGCTGGTTGGCGGCGAAGATGCCCATGGTGACATAGCCCATGTGCGCCACGGACGAATAGGCAATGAGCTTCTTCATGTCCTCCTGGACCAGCGCGACCAGCGAGGTGTAGACGATCGCGATGGCGCTCATCCACAGAACGAGCGGCGTCAGCACCTCGGCGCCGACCGGGAACATCGGTAGAGAAAAGCGCAGGAAGCCGTAGCCGCCCATCTTCAGAAGGATCGCCGCCAGCACCACCGACCCCGCGGTCGGCGCCTGCACGTGCGCATCCGGCAGCCAGGTGTGCACCGGCCACATCGGCATCTTGACCGCGAAGCTGGCGAAGAACGCCAGGAACATCAGCGTCTGCATGCCGCCGATGATCGGCATGCCGAGGATCGACAGGGGCGCGGAGTCGAAGTCATGCACCATCAGCGTCGGGATGTCGGTGGTTCCCGCATCGGCAAACATCGCCACCATCGCGACCAGCATCAGCACCGACCCGAGGAAGGTGTAGAGGAAAAACTTGAAGCTCGCGTAGATGCGGTTCTTGCCGCCCCAGATGCCGATGATCAGGAACATCGGGATGAGCCCCGCCTCGAAGAAGAGGTAGAAGAGCACCAGGTCCAGCGCCATGAAGACGCCGAGCATCAGCGTTTCCAGCAGCAGGAAGGCGATCATGTACTCCTTGACCCGGGTGGTCACATCCCAGGAGGCTGCGATCACCAGCGGCATCATGAAGGTGGTGAGCATGACGAAGAGCACCGAAATGCCGTCGACGCCCATCTTGTATTGCAGGCCCAGCAGCCAGGCGCCCTCTTCGACCATCTGGAACCCGGTGTCGTTCCGGTCGAACTGCGCCAGGATGAAGAGCGAGATCAGGAAGGTGGCACCGGTCGCGATCAGCGCCAGCCACTTGGCGTTGCGGTCCGCCGCCGCGTCGCCGCCGCGCAGGAACAGCGCCAGGATCGCCGCCGCCAGGGCCGGCAGGAAGGTGACGATGGAAAGCAGGTTGTCCATTACTGCGCTCCTCCGCTCAGCGTCATCCAGGTGATGAGCAGCGCAAGCCCGATCACCATGGCGAAGGCATAGGTGAAGATGTAACCGGACTGCGCGCGGCCCGCGAGGCGGGTGACGAAGGGCACAAAGCCCATGGCCACGCCGTTGATCGACCCGTCGATGACATCGCCGTCGCCCCGCTTCCACAGCAACCGGCCAAGCGCCTTGGAGGGCTGCACGAAGAGGAAGTCATAGGCTTCGTCGAAGTACCACTTGTTGAGCAGGAAGAGGTACAGCGGGCGTTGGCTTTCGGCCAGCCGCTTGGGCAGCGACGGGTTGACGATGTAGAACAGGATCGCCGTGGCAAGGCCGATCAGCATCGCGATGAAGGGGCTGATCTTGACCCAGGTCGGCGCGTGGTGGGCCTCGTCCATGACATGATTGTCCGGCGCCATGTAGATGGCGCCCTCGCCCGGTGCCGCGGCGCTGGCGGTGTCGGTGCCGTGATCCTCGGTCGGTTCGGTGGCATCCGCCACGGCGGCTTCGGTATCGCCCTCGGCCAGTTCCTCGACGGCCTCTACAGCGCCTTCGCCGTGATCGTCGGCGGCGGCCTCGGTGCCGTGGCCGTCCTCGGATGCCTCGGCGTGGTGCGTGGGGATCCCGAAGAAGCGGTTCACCTGCGCATGGTCGCCGAAGAAGCTGCCGTACCAGATCATGCCCGAGAAGATCGCGCCGAGCGCCAGCACGCCCAGCGGCACCAGCATGACCATCGGGCTTTCATGCGCATGGGCATGGGTGTGCTTGTCGCCCCGCGCCTCGCCGAAGAAGGTCAGGAAGATCAGCCGCCAGCTGTAGAAGCTGGTGAAGAGCGCCGCGATCACCAGCATCCAGAAGGCATAACCTCCTTGCGTCCCGGCCCAGGCGCTTTCGATCACCGCGTCCTTCGACAGGAAACCGGCGAACCCGATGTGGGTGAGCGGAATGCCGACGCCGGTGATGGCCAACGTGCCGATCATCATCGCCCAGAAGGTGTAGGGGATCTTCTTCCGCAGCGCGCCGTAGTTGCGCATGTCCTGTTCGTGATGCATCGCGTGGATCACCGACCCGGCACCGAGGAACAGCATCGCCTTGAAGAAGGCGTGCGTGAAGAGGTGGAACATCGCCACCGAGTAGACGCCGACACCGGCGGCGACGAACATGTAGCCCAGCTGCGAACAGGTCGAATAGGCGATCACGCGCTTGATGTCGTTCTGAACAAGGCCGACGGTCGCGGCGAAGAACGCGGTGGTGGCGCCAAGGAAGGTGACGAAGGCCATCGCCTCGGGCGCAAATTCCATCAGCGGCGACATGCGGCAGACCAGGAACACGCCCGCTGTCACCATAGTCGCCGCGTGAATGAGCGCCGACACAGGCGTCGGGCCTTCCATCGCGTCCGGCAGCCAGGTGTGCAGGAAAAGCTGGGCGGATTTGCCCATGGCGCCGATAAAGAGCAGGAAGGCGATGAGGTTCGCCGCGTTCCACTCTGTCCAGAGGAACGTCAGCTGCGTCTCGGCCAGTTCGGGCGCAGCGGCAAAGATGTCGTCGAAGCGGATCGAATCCACCAGGAAGAACAGCGCGAAGATGCCCAGGGCGAAACCGAAGTCGCCCACGCGGTTGACCACGAACGCCTTGATCGCAGCCGCGTTGGCGGTGGGCTTGCGGTAGTAGAACCCGATCAGCAGGTAGGACGCGACGCCCACGCCTTCCCAGCCGAAGAACATCTGCACGAGGTTGTCGCTGGTCACCAGCATCAGCATGGCGAAGGTGAAGAAGGACAGGTAGGCGAAGAAGCGCGGCTTGTAGACCTCGCCCTCTTTCCACTGCGGATCGTGATCCATGTAGCCGAAGGAATAGAGATGCACGAGCGCCGACACGGTGGTCACGACGATCAGCATGATCGCGGTCAGACGGTCCAACCGGATCGACCAGTCGGTCGACAGCGTGCCGCTCTCGATCCAGCGCATGATCTGGATGTGGTCGGTGGTGCCGTCATGGGTGAAAAAGACGATCCACGACAGCGCGCAGGCAAAGAACAGCAGGCCCGTGGTGATCCACATGGCGCCGCGTTCGCCGATCAGCTTCCAGCCGAACCCGCCGATGATCGCCCCCACGAGCGGGGAAAACAGGATGAGCGATTCCATGGGATCAGCCTTTCATCACGTTGACGTCTTCCACGGCGATGGTGCCGCGGTTGCGGAAGAAGCAGACCAGGATGGCCAGGCCGATGGCGGCCTCGGCGGCGGCAACGGTCAGCACGAAGAGCGTGAAGACCTGCCCCACGAGATCCCCCAGGAAGGACGAGAAGGCGACGAGGTTGATGTTCACCGCCAGCAGCATCAGCTCGATGCTCATCAGGAGGATGATGATGTTCTTGCGGTTCAGAAACAGCCCGAAGATGCCGATGACGAACAGCGTCGCCGCAACCGTCAGATAGTGTTCAATTCCGATCATCTTGTCCCTCCGGGCCGCGCCCGTCCGATTGTCTGTCGGCCCGGCGTTGCCCGCCTTTGGCCTTTGGTCACCGGTGGTCAGCCACCGAAATATCCGTTCGCCACCGCGACGCCCACGACAATGGCCACGACGACGGCGATCAGGGTGCCCCGGTTCATGGCCTCAGAGCCCCTGCCCCGGTTTCACGTCCCGCAGCTCCATCGCCTTGGCCGGATCGCGGTACATCTGCGCCAGCACGTTCTGGCGCTTGACGTCCGAACGGTGGCGCAGCGTCAGCACGATCGCCCCGATCATCGCAACCAGCAGGATCAGACCCGCCAGCTGGAAGAGCAGGAAATACTGGTCATAGAGCACCAGCCCCAGTGCGGCGGTGTTCTGCACCTCGGGGTTGATGACCTGCGCGCGCAGGCCCTCTGCGCCCTCGGCACTCTGCCAGGCGCCGAAGGCGATGGTCATCTGCATCAGCAGGACCAGCCCGATCAGCAGCGCCAGCGGCATGTATTTCGCCATTTCCGCCTTCAGCTCTGCGAAATCGACGTCGAGCATCATCACGACGAACAGAAACAGCACCGCCACGGCGCCCACGTAGACGATGATCAGCAGCATCGCCACGAATTCCGCCCCCAGCAGCACGAAAAGCCCCGCGGAACTGAGGAAGGCGAGGATCAGCCAGAGCACCGAATGCACCGGGTGGCGGCTGATGACCGTGAAAAGGCCCCCCGCGATGGTGCTGATGGCGAAAAGGTAGAAGGCAAAGACGCTCATGGTTCCTCATCCTTGTTGTCTTCCATCACCTCGCGCGCGAGGTCCATGGCGCGGGTCATGGCCGGGATGCCGGCGAACATCGACATTTGTGCGATGGTCTCGGCGATCTCGTCGCGTGTGGCCCCCGCTTCGAGCGCATGGCGCACGGTCATGCGCAGCTGGGTGTCCGCCTGCGCGCCTTGCATGGTCAGACCCGCAAGTGTCAATAGCAGCCGGGTCTTGGCATCCAGCCCGTCTTTGCTCAGCCCCTTGCCGAACCACATCTCCATGGCTTCCTTGGGCATGGTCGGCCAGAGCTTTTCGAAACCCTTGGGATTGAAGGTCTCCATCGCCGGGTTGAAGGCCTTGGCCATCTCCTGCGCCTGGGCCATCATCAGCTCGAACGGGGTCTTCGGATCAGACATATCCGCCTCCCCAGGAATTTCCGAAAATTCCTGGCAAAAGTTTCCGAAAACTTTTGGGCGCATGGGTCATCTGTAGGGCGCATCCATTTCCAGGTTGCGCGCGATTTCGGCTTCCCAGCGCTCGCCGTTCTCCAGGAGCTTGGCCTTGTCGTAGTAGAGCTCTTCGCGAGTCTCGGTGGAGAATTCGAAGTTCGGCCCCTCGACGATGGCATCGACCGGGCAGGCTTCCTGGCAGAAGCCGCAGTAGATGCACTTGGTCATGTCGATGTCGTATCGCGTGGTGCGCCGGCTGCCGTCGTCGCGGGGTTCCGCGTCGATGGTGATCGCCTGCGCCGGGCAGATCGCCTCGCAGAGCTTGCAGGCGATGCAGCGTTCCTCGCCGTTGGGATAGCGGCGCAGGGCGTGTTCGCCGCGGAACCGCGGCGACAGCGGACCCTTTTCATGCGGGTAGTTCAGCGTCGCCTTCTTGCCGAAGAAATACTTCAGCCCCAGTTTCATACCGACCCAGACATCCTGTAGCAGGAAGTACTTGGCCGCGCGGGTATAGTCCATTTGCGTCATGTCAGCCTCCTACGCTCCAGCGCGCATAGACGCCCCAGAACCAGTCGAATTTTGCGGCAAACGCCACGAAGACCACCCAGACGAGGCTGAACGGCAGGAAGACCTTCCAGCCCAGCCGCATCAGCTGGTCGTAGCGGTAACGCGGGGTGATCGCCTTCACCATGGCGAAGAGGAAGAAGAAGAACGCCATCTTCGCCACCATCCACAGCGCGCCGTCGGGCAGGCCCGGGATCGGCGACAGCCAGCCCCCGAAGAACAGCAGCGAGGTCAACGCGCACATCAGGAAGATGGCGATGTATTCGCCGGCCATGAACAGCAGGAAGGGCGTCGAGGAATATTCCACCTGGTAGCCCGCCACCAGTTCCGATTCCGCCTCGGGCAGGTCGAAGGGCGGGCGGTTGGTCTCGGCGAGGCACGAGATGAAGAACAGGAAAACCATCGGGAAATGCGGCAGCCAGTACCAGTTGAAGAAGCCGAAGCTGCCGTCCTGCGCGCGCACGATGTCGCCGAAGTTCAGCGACCCGGTGGAAATGATGATGCCGATGATGATGAGCCCCAGCGACACCTCGTAGGAAATCATCTGCGCCGCCGAACGCAGGGAGCCGAGGAAGGGGTACTTGGAGTTCGAAGCCCAGCCGCCCATGATCACGCCGTACACCTCGAGCGAGGAGACGGCGAAGACGAAGAGGATCGCCACGTTGATGTCCGACAGCACCCAGGTGTCGTTGAACGGGATCACCGCCCAGGCCACCATCGCGAGGACAAAACTGGTGAGCGGCGCGAGGATGAACACCGTCCGGTCGGCCCCGGCGGGAATCACCACTTCCTTGACCACATATTTCAGCGCATCCGCCACGGTTTGCAGCAGGCCGAAGACACCCACCACGTTGGGACCGCGCCGCATCTGCACGGCGGCCCAGATCTTGCGGTCGCCGTAGACCAGGAACAGCAGGCTCACCATGACGAAGCCCAGAACCGCGAGACACTGCGCCACGATGATCAGGGCGATCCCGGCGGTTGTGGTAAAGAAATCAGCCATCAGGTCCTCACACCATCGGTATTCCGTTTTCCGCGCAGTTGAACACGGTGACTTCGGCGTCGATCGTCTTCAGCCCGGCGGGCAATGCTGGCGATATCGTGTAAACCGCATCTGCGCGCCAGAGACCACCCTCTTCCTCGACATTTGTGCGTAAATGCCGCGCGAAACCGTAGCCTCGGATCAAAGCATACTGCGCTGCAGCACATTCTGCATAGTCCGCAACGTCCTGAGGTCCGCGCGCACCGCGCATTTCCACCAGAAAGTTCACCAGATCGCCGTCCAGCAGCCTGGTATCGATTCCCTCGTAGACCGGCGCAAAGGGTAATTCGGGCGCAGGCGCGCTCTCTTGCGGCGTGCATCCCGCAAGCAGCGCCGCCAGCGCCAGCGCCCCGAAAACCGGTTCGGGCCGCATGACCTTACTCCGCCGCGATCTGGGTGTCCCGGCGCGCCTTGGCGTTGCGGCTGAGTTCGGCCATCAGCTGGCTCGCGCGCGCGATCGGATTGCTGAGGTAGAAATCCGCCACCGCATTCTTGAACGCGCCATCGCCCAGCTTGCCCGTCTCGATCGGCTGCCAGTCGTTTTCCGGCACCGTGTCGAGTTCGCCCAGGTGCGGCACTTCTTCAAGCAGCGCCTTGCGCAGTTGCGCGAGGCTGTCGAAGGGCAGCGTCGCGTCCATCTCGGCGCTGAGCGCCCGCAGGATCGCCCAGTTTTCCTTCGCCTCGCCCGGGGCGAAACCGGCACGCAGCGCGAGCTGCGGACGGCCTTCGGTGTTGACGAAAAGCCCCTGCTCCTCGGTATAGGCGGCGCCCGGCAAGATGATGTCGGCGCGGTGCGCGCCGCGGTCGCCGTGGCTGCCCTGGTAGATCACGAAGGGACCGTCGGGAATGTCACCCTCGTCGGCGCCCAGGTTGTAGACCACATCGGCCCCGTCCAGCGCAGCGGTGATGCCGCCCTCGGTCACCGCACCCACGTCCATCGCGCCGACGCGGCCCGCGGCGTTGTGCAGCACCAAGAAGCCCGATTTCGTCGACTCGGCCAGCGACATCGCCCGGCCCAGAACGGCCGCGCCATCCTCGCGCGCCAGCGCGCCCTGGCCGACGATGACGATCGACGGGCCGTCCGTGTCGGGATCGAAGCCGTTCTTGTCCATGTCCGCAAAAGCGGCAGGCCCGGTTCCGACATGGTGGTAATCATAGGTCAGCTCGGCCGCCTCTCCGATCACGCCGACGCTGGCCCCCTTGAGCCAGGCCTTGCGGATGCGGGCGTTGAGCACCGGCGCCTCGACGGCCGGATTGGTGCCGATCAGGAGGATCGCCTTGGCGTCGTCGATGTCCTCGATCGTGGCGCTGCCCACATAGGCCGAGCGATTGCCCGCAGGCAGTTTCGCACCGTCGGTGCGGCACTCGACCGATCCGCCCTGCCCTTCGACCAGTTGTTTCAGCGCATAGGCGGCCTCGACCGACACCAGGTCACCGACGAGGCCAGCGACCTTCTTGCCCTTCATCGCGGCAGCGGCGGCCGCCAGCGCCTCGGGCCAGGTGGCGGGCTTGAGCTTGCCGTCGCGGCGGATATAGGGCTTGTCCAGCCGCTGGCGGCGCAGACCGTCCCAGACGAACCGGGTCTTGTCGGAAATCCATTCCTCGTTCACGCCGTCATTGTTACGCGGCAGGAAGCGCATGACCTCGCGGCCCTTCGTATCGACCCGGATGTTCGAGCAGAGCGCATCCATCACGTCGATGCTTTCGGTCTTGGTCAGCTCCCAAGGCCGCGCGGTGAAGGCATAGGGTTTGCTGACCAGCGCGCCCACCGGGCAAAGGTCGATGATGTTGCCCTGCAGGTTCGAATCGAGCGTCTCGCCAAGGTACGAGGTGATCTCGCTGTCCTCGCCGCGGCCGGTCTGACCCATCTGGCTGATGCCCGCCACTTCGGTGGTGAAGCGCACGCAGCGGGTGCAGGAAATGCAGCGCGTCATGTGTGTCTCGACCAGCGGACCGAGGTCGAGGTCGGTAGCCGCGCGCTTGGGCTCGCGGTAGCGCGAGAAATCGACGCCATAGGCCATGGCCTGGTCCTGCAGATCGCATTCGCCGCCCTGGTCGCAGATCGGGCAGTCGAGCGGGTGGTTGATGAGCAGGAACTCCATCACCCCCTCGCGGGCCTTCTTGACCATGGGCGAGTTGGTCTTGACCACCGGCGGCTCGCCGTCCTTGCCGGGGCGCAGGTCGCGCACCTGCATCGCGCAGGACGCGGCGGGCTTGGGCGGGCCGCCCACGACCTCGACAAGACACATCCGGCAATTGCCGGCGATGGACAGGCGCTCGTGGTAACAGAATCGCGGAATCTCGATCCCGGCCTCTTCGCAGGCCTGGATCAGCGTCATCGCGCCGTCGACTTCGATTTCCTTGCCATCAATGCTGATCTTGCGGAGGTCTGACATCGTCTCACCTTGCTCTGAGAAGCGCGCCGATCTGGCTGCCCTTCGCGATTTCCTCTTTGCCAAGCCTGCACAGGCCCGAGCGGTCCTTCGGATCGACACCCCGGGCCTTGATGTAGGCCTCGCCCTTGGCGCGCATCCGCGCCTTTTCGTCCTTCGAGGTGACGTAAACCTCGATTTCCTCGTCGCTGTAGCCCAGGGCTTTGGCCCGGCTCTCCAGCGACGTGATGTAGCTGTAGGCGCGGATCATCCGGGCGCCGATGTCGTCGCAGCTCTTGCGGATCTCGTCGGCGATGGCGACGGCCATCAGCCCGTTGTCGATCTCGGCCACGTCTCTGAGCGCGGGTTTGGCCCCGGCAACGCCCGAGGTCAAGGCCAGGGCCGTCACGGCGGTGAGGATCAGGCGCATATCATGTCTCCTTGCACGCGAAACGGGCTGGCGCCGCCAGCCCTTTCGGCAAAGATGGGGACCGGGGGCACGGATATGCAATATCCGACCGGCCAAGCCCCTGATATGCGGCGAAATTCCGTCACTCGACGCAGGTGCCTGAAAAGCTCAGCGTGTCGCCGTTCAGCGGCAGCGCGGTGTTGGGCGTCTCGGGCCCCACCGCCCAAGCGATGTCGCTGGTGCCGTAAAAGCGGATGCAATGCTTGATGCCCTCGTATTCCGCCGCCGATTTCGCGCCCTCGATGCCCCTGGACACCCCGCGCACCGTCGCGACGAAATTCTTGCGGTCGGACCGCGCCGCCTTGGCATTGGCCCGGTAATAGACGCCGTCGAAGGCCACGCGGGTCGCGTCGCGCGAACATCCCGCGGCAGCCAGGCCGAGACAGGTCATCAGGATCACAAGACGCATCGCATTTCCTCCGCGACTACAAAGACAAGGCGTAAACCAGAGTGGCCACGACCGGGATCGCGGCCAGAATAACAAGCGTGCCCCAGAACACCACCGGCCGGGCGAAGAAGGTATCAACCCTGCTGCGGGCCGAGGGCAGGCCCTCGTATCCGCATTGCTTGCAGGCCGCGCGGTCCGGATAGGGCGTCTCTCCGCAGGCCGGGCAGCTGTCGGGCCGGAGGCCCGCATCGCCGATCGAGGTGTAAGCGTCCATCTCTGTCCCGCATTCCCAAACCGCGGCCCCGAGGCCGCGTGTCGATCCTCTTCAGCCGCCAACACGGCAATTCACAGTGACCACCGCCGCGCCGTCGCGGATCTCGGACCCCGCCAGCGCGTCGAAAGCGTCTCCGCGCCGGCAGGCAAAGCCCTGCGCCTCGCGTTCCGCCCGCGGCAGATCGGCCTCACGCATGTCGCGGCCCGCGATGCGGCGCACTTCGATGCGGACCGCGTAGGCGCCGTTCTGCGCCTCGTCCCGGTCCACCTTCATCGTCAGGTCCTGGGCCGCCGCGGGCAGTGACAGCACCGACCCCATGACCACCAGCGCCAGCAGCCCCGCCGGGCAGCGCGCCATGGTCCCTACTCCGCCGCCACGGCCGCCGAGACGCGGCCGGTGCGCTTGTGCTTGATCCGGTCCTCGATCTCGTCGCGGAAGTTGCGGATCAGGCCCTGGATCGGCCAGGCCGCCGCGTCGCCGAGCGCGCAGATGGTGTGGCCCTCGACCTGCTTGGTGACGTCGAGCAGCATGTCGATCTCCTCGACCTCGGCATCGCCCTTCACCAGGCGGTCCATGACCCGCATCATCCAGCCGGTGCCTTCGCGGCAGGGCGTACACTGGCCGCAGCTTTCATGCTTGTAGAACTTCGACAGCCGCCAGATCGCCTTGATGATGTCGGTGTCCTTGTCCATCACGATCACCGCAGCGGTGCCCAGACCACTGCGCTGCTCGCGCAGGTAATCGAAATCCATGATCGCCTCGCGCATGTTCTCGCCGCGGATGCAGGGCACCGAAGACCCGCCGGGGATCACCGCCTTGAGGTTGTCCCAGCCGCCCCGAATGCCGCCGCAATGGGTCTCGATCAGCTCTTCGAAGGTGATCGACATGGCCTCTTCGACGACACAGGGGTTATTCACGTGGCCCGAGACGGCGAACAGCTTCGTGCCGGCGTTGTTCTGGCGCCCGAAGCTCGAGAACCATTCCGGCCCGCGCCGCAGGATGGTCGGCACCACGGCGATGGATTCCACGTTGTTCACGGTGGTCGGGCAACCGTAAAGCCCCGCGCCCGCCGGGAACGGCGGTTTCATCCGCGGCATGCCCTTCTTGCCCTCGAGCGACTCGAGCAGCGCGGTTTCCTCGCCGCAGATGTAGGCGCCGGCGCCGTGCGCCAGGTAGAGGTCGAAGTCATAACCCGACCCGCAGGCGTCCTTGCCGATCAGGCCCGCGTCATAGGCCTCGTCGATGGCGATCTGCAGCGCCTCTTTCTCGCGGATGTATTCGCCGCGGATGTAGATGTAGCAGGCGTTGGCCTGCATGGCGAAACTGGCGATCAGGCAGCCTTCGATCAGCGTGTGCGGATCGTGGCGCATGATCTCGCGGTCCTTGCAGGTGCCCGGCTCGGATTCATCCGCATTCACCACCAGGTAGGCCGGACGGCCATCGCTTTCCTTGGGCATGAAGGACCACTTGAGCCCGGTGGGGAAGCCCGCTCCGCCGCGCCCGCGCAGGCCGGACTGTTTCATCTGGTCGACGATCCAGTCGCGCCCCTTGGCCAGGATGCCCTTGGTGCCGTCCCAGTGGCCGCGCGCCTGCGCGCCCTTGAGCGTGCGGTCGTGCATCCCGTAGAGGTTGGTAAAGATCCGGTCCTGATCCTTCAGCATCTGTCAGTCCTTGTCCTTCTGGCTGTCGCGCCAGAGCCCATAAATCATCCATATCGCCAGCCCGAACCCGGCAAGCGCCGCCAGGTCGAACAGGGCGCGGGTGCGCTGGGTCCAGTCCAGCGCCCCGCCAAGGGCCGTGGCCGCGATCCACAAGACACCGACCCCGGCGATCAGCAGGGCGATGGTGCGCCCCTGCCGTGCGATGTGGTCCTTGCGATCCGGCACGCGGCCCTCCTCAGTCGTAGACGCCGCCCTTGTCGACGCGCTTGGAGAACTCCGTCTCCTGCCCCGACGCAAGCTGCTTGGCCTGGCTCACCCATTCGTCACGGCTGACCCGGCCCTTGAAACCTTCGAGGTTCTGGTCGACCCAGGCGACCTCTTCGGCGCTCCAGCTCGCGATCTGATCGAACGTGTAGAACCCTAGGCTGTTGCACAGGTTTTCAAGTTTCGGGCCGATGCCCTTGATCTTTTTCAGGTCGTCGGCGCCGGATGCGGGCGGGGCATCGTAGGTCATCGGCTTGGTGCCGGGACCGTCTGCCGCCGACGCCGCCGGGGCCGCCGCCTTCGCGCCGCTCTCGTATTTCCAGCTGCCCTTGCGCGCATCGAGGTCCTGTTCGCCCGGCAGCGCTTTCGACGGCTTGACCGCCGCGCCGGCTTCGGCATCCGTCGACGCGGAGGCCGTGGCAACGGCAGGTTTTGCGTCGGAGGCCTTGCTCGCCGGGGCCGCGCTCGACGACGGAGACGGTGCAGCCGCCGCCGGTTTCGCGGTCGTATCGGGCGCGCCGGTCAGCTTCGTGGCGCCTTCGGCATTCGGACCGGTCACCGGTCCGGGCAACTCGCGGCAGAAGATCCAGCTGGACAGGCCGCCGATCACGGCAAAGGCCACCCCGCCCAGGAACAGCGCCGCGATAAAGCGATGGTCCCCCAAAACCAGCAGCAGGATCACCGTCAGCAAACCGACCCCTGCCGCGAGGGCCCAACAGCCCATCGCGCAGCTCATACCGTTCTTGGCGTCACTCATCTCTTCACTCCCTGTCCGTGTCTCTTTCTGGGTCACATATCGTAGACGTCACCCTTTTTAACACGTCCAGCAAACTCCGTCTCGCCCCCGGATGCCAGAACTTTCGCCTGCCCGACCCAGTCGTCGCGGGTCGCGCGGCCCTTGAAGCCTTCGAGGTTGTCGTCGACCCAGGCCAGTTCCGCAGCGCTCCAGCCGGCGATCTGGTCGAAGTGGAAGAACCCCAGCTTGTGCAACAGCTTTTCCAGCTTCGGACCGACGCCCTTGATCATCTTGAGGTCGTCCGCGCCGCCGTCGCGCGGGGCGTCCAGCGTCTCGGGCTTTTCGCCCGAATTCCCGGTGCCGCTGGCGGCTTCGGCATCGGCGGCGGGTGCTCCGGTGTCGGGGCGGGCCTTGTTCTTGACCGGCGCCTCGCGCTTGTCGATGCCCGTGTCGTCGACGGGATGATCCGCAGCCACCTCGGGCCCGCGGCCGGGCTTGGCATCGCCCTTCTTGTCCGACCGATCCTGCCATGGCGTCACCAGCGGCACCTCGTTGCCGTCGATGCGTTTGACCGTATCGCCGATCTCGGTGGCCAGCGCGACGCTGGCGTTCTGCGGCAGACGGTCGTCGGAATACTCGGTCAGGCTGGTGAGCCCCGATTTCGGCTCCGACGCATAACGGCCGTTCTGCGGTCCGGGCGTGGGCACCTTGCCGGCAGCCAGTTCGTCGATGATCTCGGCCAGACGCTCGGTTGTCAGGTCCTCGTAGTAATCCTTGCCGATCTGTGCCATCGGCGCGTTGGCGCAGGAGCCGAGGCATTCGACCTCTTCCCACGAGAACTTGCCGTCGGCGCTGAGCGTGTGGGGCTTGGCGGCGATCTTGTCCTTGCAGACGGCGACCAGATCCTCGGCGCCGCAGATCATGCAGGACGTGGTACCGCAAATCTGGATATTCGCCACGCTGCCAACCGGTTGCAGCTGGAACATGAAGTAGAAGGACGCCACTTCGAGCGCCCGCATATAGGCCATGTCCAGCATGTCGGCGACCGACTCGATCGCCGGTCGGGTCAGCCAGCCCTCCTGCTCCTGCGCGCGCCACAGAAGCGGGATGATGGCGCTGGCCTGTCGCCCGGCGGGGTACTTGGTGATCTGCGCCTCGGCCCAGGCCTGGTTGGCGGGGGTGAAGGCAAAGCTTTCCGGCTGGTCGTGATGCAATCTGCGCAACATCGTCTCGGGTCCTTCAAGGTCTCGACGGTAAAAGGTCTTGGCGGCGCGGGGTCAGGCGGCGGTGGCCGCTTCGGCCGCCGGTGCCGGCTCTGCCGGGGCGCAGGCGCCGACGGTCGAGCGGAAGCCGCCGTTCGACAGCGACACGCCCTGGCCCTGCGCCAGCTTGTACGCGGCGGTTTCCTGGACCTGCGCGCGGGTCAGGCCGGTCTGCAACTCCACGGGGATGTAATCGGATTCCGACACGAGGTCGCAGCCGATCGACGCCACGGCGGCATCGAACCCGGCCAGTTGCGGCGCCTCGACACCCTCGGGCGGCAGGGCGCAGGCACCCAGATACGTCAGGGCGGCAAGGGCCAGCGGCGCAGTCAGAAAACGGGTCATCTGTCGATCTCTCCAAAAACGACATCCATCGTGCCGATGATGGCGGCCACATCCGCCAGTTGGTGTCCGCTGGCGACGTGATCCATCGCCTGCAGGTGCAGGTATCCCGGCGCGCGCAGTTTGGCGCGGTAGGGCCGGTTGCTGCCATCGGCGACGAGGTAGACGCCAAACTCGCCCTTCGGCGCTTCGACGGCGGCATAGACCTCGCCTTCGGGCACGTGAAAGCCTTCGGTGTACAGCTTGAAGTGGTGGATGAGCGCCTCCATCGAGGTCTTCATCTCACCGCGCGGCGGCGGGGTGATCTTGCCCCGGGCCAGCACGTCGCCCTGCCCTTCGGGTTCCTTGAGCTTTACAATGGCCTGCTTGATGATGCGCAGGCTCTGCCGCATCTCTTCCATCCGGACAAGATAGCGGTCGTAGCAATCGCCGTTCTTGCCCACGGGGATCTGGAAGTCGAATTCGTCGTAGCATTCATAAGGCTGCGCGCGGCGCAGGTCCCAGGCCATGCCCGACCCGCGCACCATCACGCCGGAAAAGCCCCAGTCGAGCGCCTCCTGCTCGGTCACCACGCCGATATCGGCGTTGCGCTGCTTGAAGATGCGGTTCTCGGTCAGCAGTCCGTCGATGTCGTCCATCACGGCCGGGAATTCATCCGCCCAGGCGTCGATATCGTCGATCAGGTCCGCCGGCAGGTCCTGATGCACGCCGCCGGGCCGGAAATAGGCCGCGTGCAGGCGCGCGCCACAGGCCCTTTCGTAGAAGATCATCAGCTTCTCGCGTTCCTCGAAGCCCCAGAGCGGGGGCGTCAGCGCGCCCACGTCCATGGCCTGCGTGGTCACGTTCAGCAGGTGGTTCAGGATGCGCCCGATCTCGGAATACAGCACCCGGATCAGCGAGGCGCGGCGCGGCACCTCGACGCCGGTCAGCTTTTCGATGGCAAGGCACCAGGCGTGTTCCTGGTTCATCGGCGCCACGTAGTCGAGCCGGTCGAAATACGGCAGGTTCTGCAGGTAGGTCCGGCTTTCCATCAGCTTTTCGGTGCCGCGGTGCAGCAGGCCGATATGCGGATCGCAACGGTCCACGATCTCGCCGTCAAGCTCCAGCACCAGCCGCAGCACCCCGTGCGCCGCAGGATGCTGCGGGCCGAAGTTGATGTTGAAGTTGCGGATCTTCTGCTCGCCGGTCTCGGCGTCGGCAAAGCCCTTGGTCAGCGGTTTGGAGCCGTCCATCTTAGAAGTCTCCCGAATGAGGATGGCCCAGCGGGCCGTTCGTGAAAGGTCGGGTGTCCGTCCGTACAGTTGCGACCGCCGCTGTCCGGCCTGCGGCTGCCTTCAGCCAAAGGGCGAACGTCCCGCCCAGGGCCGTGAAACCGACAAGGAGCGCCCAGAAAGAGCCTAAGGTATCGAAACCCATCACAGTTTCTCCAATTCCTGCAGCTTGACGCCCATCCACCACAGCAGCGCGATGGTGCCGAAGGGCACGAGGCAGGCGATCGCCCAGTACTTGTTGATGCCGAAGAAGGGCAGCAGCTTCAGCATCGGGATGGCCGTCAGGGCCGACAGGATCACCCACCAGAGGCCGCCCATTACTTGGCCCCTTGCTTCTTCTCATCTCCGGGCAGCACGTATTCCGCACCTTCCCAAGGAGACATGAAGTCGAACTGGCGGTATTCCTGCACGAGGCTCACCGGTTCGTAGACGACGCGCTTCTGCTCTTCGTCGTAGCGCACCTCGGTATAGCCCGTGGTCGGGAAATCCTTGCGCAGCGGGTGGCCGCGAAAGCCGTAGTCGGTGAGGATGCGGCGCAGGTCCGGATGGCCCGAGAAGAGGATACCGAACATGTCGAACACCTCGCGCTCGAACCAGTTGGCGGACGGATGCACCGAGGTGATCGACGGCACCATCTCGTCCTCGCGCACGCCCACCCGCAAACGGATGCGGTGGTTCTGGTACATCGACAGGAAGTGATAGACCACGTCGAACCGCTTGGGCCGCTGCGGATAATCCACGGCGGTGATGTCCACCAGGGATGAGAAGCGGCAGGTGGAGTCGGTCTTGAGGAAGTCGACAAAGCCGCGCAGGTTCGACGGCGCGACATTAATGTTGAGCTCGTCATGGGTCACGTCCCAGCCCAGCACGCAATCGGTGCGCTTGAGCTCGATGTGGCCGCCAAGTTCCTTGAGTGCCTGGGTCATCGCGTCAGGGTCCCCGTGCGTCTGATCTTGCGCTGCAGCGCAAGGATGCCATAGAGCAGCGCCTCGGCCGTCGGCGGGCAGCCGGGCACGTAGACGTCCACCGGCACGATCCGGTCGCAGCCGCGCACGACGCTGTAGCTGTAGTGGTAATACCCGCCGCCGTTGGCGCAGGACCCCATCGAGATCACGTAGCGCGGTTCCGGCATCTGGTCGTAGACCTTTCGCAGCGCCGGGGCCATCTTGTTGGTCAGCGTGCCGGCCACGATCATCAGGTCCGACTGGCGCGGAGAGGCGCGCGGCGCCACGCCGAAGCGTTCGGCGTCATAGCGCGGCATCGAAGTGTGCATCATCTCGACCGCGCAACATGCGAGGCCGAAGGTCATCCAGTGCAGCGACCCGGTGCGCGCCCAGTTGATGATGTCCTCGGTCGAGGTCAGCAGGAACCCCTTGTCCGAAAGCTCCGCATTCAGGTTCTGCGTCGCCACTTCGCGGTCGGGACCGGCGGTATTCGCACCATAGGGCGCCGCGACCGACGGGCGCGACTTGATCCGGGGCGACTGGGTTCCGTCGCCCTGCACCTCTGTCACCAGGGTCTTGTCGTCGCTCACTCCCATTCGAGAGCTCCCTTCTTCCATTCATAGGCAAAGCCGATGGTGAGCACCGCAAGGAAGACCATCATCGACCAGAAGCCGACCATGCTGACATCCTTGAACGCCACCGCCCAGGGAAACAGGAACGCGATCTCGAGGTCGAAGATGATGAACAGGATCGATACGAGGTAGAACCGCACATCAAACTTCATCCGCGCATCGTCGAAGGCGTTGAAGCCGCATTCGTAGGCGCTGACCTTCTCGGGGTCGGGATTGCGCACGGCAAGCACCACCGCGGCGAGGATCAGCACCAGGCCAAGGCCGATGGCGATGGCGAGGAACACGAGTATGGGGAGGTATTCCCTCAGCATCTCTTCCACGAGGAGGCTCCTTTTCAGGTGTCCGGTCCGGGAACCGGCCACAATCGCTGGGAAGGCTGTTTTCTCTGACTTATCCCCGCACACCGGTGGGGTCAACCGACGCCGGGCGGCTGCAAGGCCAGAAAAGACCGCCCCGCCGGGCGCATCGACGCGCGATTATGCAACGATTCCGCGCCATTGTGTAAAAGGCGCTGAAATGGCACCTCAGAGGGCGCTTCGATCCGCCGCGCCCGGGAGCGAGTCGCGGAGGACGGCGGGCCGGGTTCAGACCGCCCAGCCGGGCGCGCGCTTTTCGAAGAAGGCGTCGATCCCCTCTTCGGCCTCGGCGCTCTCCCAGCGGGAGGCCAGCGCCTCGATGGCCAGGTCGACCTGGGCCTTGCTCACCTCGCCGCCCAGCGCGCGCAGCAGCGCCTTGGCCTCGGCCACGGCTCCCGGCGCGCAGGCCATGTAGGGCGCGACCTCGGCCTCGACCGCGGCATCCAGGTCCTCCGCCGGCACGGCGCGGGTCAGCAGGCCCAGGCGCACCGCCTCCTCGGCGCCGAAGATGCGCGCCGACATGAAAACCTGCCGCGCGCGGGACACGCCCATGCGGGCGATGACATAGGGGCCGATATTGGCGGGGATCAGCCCCAGCCGCGTCTCGGTCAGGCCCATCTTGAGGCTATCAGCCCCGATCACCACGTCGCAGACCGACGCCAGCCCCACCCCGCCGCCGAAGGCATTGCCCTGCACCCGCCCGATCATCGGCTGCGGCAGCGCGGCCAACGCGCCCAGCACCGCCGCGATGCGCGCGCTCTCGGCCTTGCGGGTGGCGGCATCCATGGTGCGCTGCGCCTTCATCCAGGCGAGGTCGCCCCCGGCGCAGAAGGTCGGACCCTCGGCGGCGAGCACCACGACGCGCACTTCCCGATCCTCTGCCAGCGCCCGGGCCGCCGCCTCGAGAGCGGTCATCATCTCGGCCGACAGCGCGTTGTGCTTCTCCGCCCGCGCCAGCCACAGCGTCGCAACGCCGCGTTTGTCCTTATCCACACGGATCGTGTCACTCATCGCGTCCTCCCTCGCGCCCAAGACCCTTCAGAAGGGTCTTGGAAAACCTCTTCCCAAAGAGGTTTTCACCTCTCGCTGCGCATGTCCCGCGCCATCCCGGCCGCCCGTGCCAGCACGTCGCGGTCGAGCCCGGTCGCGTAGCCCGCACGTTCCACATGCGCCATCACCGCCTCGGTCGCCACGTTGCCCGCCGCTCCGGGCGCGTAGGGACAGCCGCCCAAGCCTCCCACCGCGGCATCGAAGACCCGCAGCCCGCGGGCCAGCGCCACGTCGACATTCGCCAGCGCCCGGCCCGCGGTATCGTGGAAATGCCCCGCCAGCCGGTCCGCCGGCATCTCGTCCAGCACAGCGGCCAGCATCGCATCCACCGCCTCGGGCCGCCCGCGCCCGATCGTGTCGCCCAGTGACACCTCGTAACATCCCATGTCGCGCAGCGCCGCCACGACCCGCGCAACCTCTCTCGGATCGGTCGCGCCGTCATAGGGGCATTCCACCACGCAGGAGACGTAGCCGCGCAGCGGAACACCAGCGGCCCGCGCCGACTCGGCCACCGGCGCGAACCGCTCCAGGCTGTCGGCGATGCTGGCGTTGATATTGGCGCGGCTGAAGCCTTCGGAGGCGGATCCGAAGATCGCCACCTCGTCCGCCCGCGCCGCCAGCGCCGCCTCGAAGCCGCGCATGTTCGGGGTCAAAGCCGCGTAAGAAACGCCCGGACGGCGCGCGATCCCGGCCAGCACCTCGGCGCTGCCGGCCATCTGCGGGACCCACTTGGGGCTCACGAAAGAGGCCACCTCGATCCGCCGGAACCCGGCGCCGCTGAGGCAGTCCACCAGCGCGATCTTGTCGGCCACGGGGATGGGGCGCTTTTCGTTCTGCAACCCGTCCCGCGGCCCGACCTCGAAGATTTCGACGCGCTCCGTCATGCGTGGCCCGCATCCGGCACGGGGTAGAAGTCGCGGTCGTAGAACCGCTGCGGACCTTCCCGCGCCACGCAGGCCTTGTAGGCGGGCCGTGCCTCCATGCGCGCCTTGTAGGCCCGCAGCTTGGGAAAGGGATCGAGCTTCACGTAGTAAGGCACCGCGAAGAGGTTGAACCCCATCATCACGTCGGCGCCGGAAAACCCGCCCGGCAGCAGCCAGTCATGATCGCCCATCCGCGCCTCCATCCCCGCCAGCGTGCCCTTCAGCCGCGCGACGGTCAGCTTGACCACCACCGGAGACGGCGTTGCGGGCGGGCGCAGGAAGACCATCTGCAGGTTCAGGTTCTCGATAAGCGAGGCCATGGTTTCGGCGTAATGCACCCACTGCAGCCAGGCGGGCCGCTCCGGATCGCCCACCGCGCGTCCAAGCTCCGGCGCGTAGGTCTCGCAGAGGTATGCGACGATGGCGCCGCTTTCGCTCATCGCGAGGTCGCCGATTTCGAGCGCCGGAATGCGCACTGCCGGAGAAACGCGCGGCAACGCGCCCTCGCGCATCTCGGCGCTGCCGATGCGGTACTCGACGATATCGAGCGGACCCAACAGCTTCTCGAGCCCGATCTCCTCGATCAGCCAGAGCACCCGGAAGGACCGGCCGTATTGCACATGATGCAGGCGAAAGGTCATGCCGCGTCCTCTTCCTCGTCTTCCAGACGGATCAGCGCCGCCCCCGCCTCGACCTGCGCGCCCTCCGCCACAAGCACCTCGGCCACCGTGCCGTCGCGGCTGGCCAGGAGCGCGTGTTCCATCTTCATCGCCTCGAGCACGGCGAGCGTGTCGCCCGCCGCGACCGCCTGCCCCGGCACCGCCAGCACCTGCCGCACCAGCCCCGGCATCGGCGCCTCGATCAGCGCAGCCCCGGCCCCTGCGCCCGCCGCCCGCGCCAGCGGATCGACGATGTCGAATGCCATGCCATAGGCGTCGAACACCGTGACCTGCGCGGCTTCGCGATGCACCGTCGCGCCGGGCACGCCGTCGAACCGCCAGCGCCCGCCTTGGCGCTCGGCCAGCACCGTCGCACCCGGCACCGCGATCTCGCAGCGGTCGTCCGAGGCCACGCGCAGCTCGACCGCGATCTCTTCGCCGCCGTGCCGCAGCACGACGCTGCGCACCAGCGGCTGCCAAAGCACGAAACCCACAGCCTCGCCCGCCGCCACGTCCAGCCCGGCGGCCACCAGAGCCGCCTGCGCCACCATGCGCGGATGCGGAGCCGGCACCTTCGTGAGCAAGTCGATATCCCGCGCGATCAGCCCGGTATCGACCTCTCCGGCAGCAAAACCCGCGTGATCCGCCAGCGCCCCGAGAAACGCGAGGTTGGTCACTGTTCCCGCGACCTCGGTGCCGCGCAGGCCGCGCGACAACTGCCGCAGGGCGATGGCGCGGGTCGGGCCATGGGTGATCAGCTTGGCGATCATCGGGTCGTAATGGGGGCTGATGATGTCCCCCGAGATCACGCCGCTGTCGGCGCGCACGCCCGGCGGGAAGGCCAGATGCGCCAACCGTCCGGTGGCAGGCAGGAAGCCCGCGGGCACGTCCTCGGCGTAAAGCCGCGCCTCGAAGGCGTGGCCAGTGATCGACAGGTCCTCCTGCTTTGCGGGCAGAGGCTCTCCGGCGGCGACGCGCAGCTGCCATTCCACCAGATCGACGCCGGTGATGGCCTCGGTCACCGGGTGTTCGACCTGCAGCCGCGTGTTCATCTCCATGAACCAGAAACCGTCGGGCCGCAGCCCGCCCGCCCCGTCGACGATGAACTCGACCGTTCCGGCCCCGGCATAGCCGATGGCCTTCGCCGCGCGCACCGCCGCGTCGCCCATAGCCGCGCGCATCTCGGGCGTCATGCCGGGCGCGGGGGCTTCTTCGATCACCTTCTGGTGGCGGCGCTGCAGGGAACAGTCGCGTTCGAAAAGGTGTACGGCGTCGGAGCCGTCGCCGAAGACCTGGATCTCGATATGGCGTGGCTGTTCGATGAACTTCTCGATCAGCACCGCATCGTTGCCGAAGGCGCCCTGCGCCTCGGCCCTGCAGCTTTTCAACGCCGCGGCGAAATCGCCCCCGCGCTCCACCAGCCGCATGCCCTTGCCGCCGCCGCCCGCCACCGCCTTGATCAGCACAGGGAAGCCGATCTTTTCGGCCTCCGCCGCCAGCCGCCCGGCGTCCTGATCATCGCCCATGTAGCCCGGCACCACCGGCACGCCGGCTTCGGCCATCAGCCGTTTGGCCGCGTCCTTGAGCCCCATGGCCCGGATCGCCTGCGCCGAGGGGCCGACAAAGACCAGCCCCGCCGCCTCCACCGCCGCGACGAAATCGGGGTTCTCGGACAGGAAGCCATAGCCCGGATGGATCGCCCCGGCGCCGGTCGCCAGTGCCGCCTCGATGATCCGTTCGGCCCGAAGGTAACTGTCCGCCGGCGCCGTTCCACCGATGCCCACGGCCATGTCCGCCAGCGCGACGTGCCGCGCGCCGGCATCGACGTCCGAATGCACCGCGACGCTGCGCAGGCCCATCCGCTTGGCCGTGGCGATCACCCGGCAGGCGATCTCGCCCCGGTTGGCGATCAGGATCGTGTCAAACATCGCCGGTTTCCTTCTTTCTGTCTTGGGACCCGCTTCGGCCTCCAGCCTGCTCCGCCGTCATCCCCAAAGCCCGTCCGCGCACCATCCCTGCCGCGCGCCGCCAGAGTAAGGGCGCGCCAATCCGCCCCCGATCAACGTCTGCGCGGCGTTGTGCCCGTCGATCCAAAGCCGGTAGAGGCCGCGATCGTAGCGATCCGTGCCCTCTCGCGACACCGCCAATGTCTCGGCAGACCAGAGCGCCGCTGCCAGCTGCCAACGCGCCCGATTGGCCTGCCAGAACTCCCCGATGCAGCGCGGGCTGAACAGTTCGGGAGTGTCGAAATCCAACAGCCGCGCCGTTTCCGAACCACGGCCGGGACACCGGAGCCGCAGCGTATCGCCATCGACGACCGTCAGGATGCGACAGCCTGACTCCGTTTTCGGCACCAACGTCAGCGTCAGAAACGGCGGCACGGCGGCATATGCCACCAGCAGCGCGATCGCCCCGAAGAGCGCAGACCGCCCAAAGCGACCGTTTCGGCGCCGGGGTTCGGGCGGGATTCCCATGTTCCAGCGCGGGGTCCGACGCGCCCCGCGCCGGAAGCGGACGACCTTGCCGCCTGTGCCTTGCATACATACTCCTTCCGTAAACCTGCGGCTGCGCTTCCTGTAGGCGCGCGAGGCCGAGGCGGCCCAAGACCGAGCCGGTCGCCGCACTCACGCGAAATCCTCCACCACTTCGAACCTTTCCCAGATCAGGGACATGTCCTCGGCAAAGATGCCCTGCCGCTCGTAGTAGCGCCGGTGCCCCCTGCGCCAGCTTTCAAGGCTGTCGTCCTCGCCCTCGGCCAGCGCCATGGCCTCGGTCATGGTGGCGAAGGTGGTCTCGACCAGCTCCTTTGTCTCGATCACCAGCGCGGGCTGTCCGTCGGGCCCCAGGGCGATGTCCCGGCGGCCCGGCACCGGCGCGGTCTCGCGCCCCGCTTCGATGTCGGCCACCGCCGTACAGGTGGCCCGCTTGGCGCCCGAGCGCACACGCGCCGTCAGTTCGGCGATCAGGTCCGGCGTGTCGCCAAAGCTGAAGGTCTCCGCCCCCGGGTAGCGCGCCATTGCCTCGTCGAGCGTCATCCCGCGTCCCTCACATCCGGAAGAGGCCAAAGCGCGTCTCCTCTATGGGGGCGTTCAACGACGCATGCACGCTCAGACCCAGCACCTGACGCGCCTTGCGGGGATCGACGATGCCGTCGTCCCAAAGCCGCGCGCTGGCAAAAAGCGGATGCGACTGGCGCGCGAACATGTCGATGGTGGGCTGCTTGAAGGCGGCCTCGTCCTCGGCGCTCCAGTCCTCGCCGCGCCGCTCCATGGCGTCGCGCTTGACCGTCGCCAGAACGCCCGCCGCCTGTTCGCCGCCCATGACGCTGATCCGTGAGTTCGGCCAGGACCACATGAAGCGCGGGCCGTAAGCCCTTCCCGCCATGCCGTAATTCCCCGCGCCGAAACTGCCGCCGACGACCATGGTGATCTTGGGCACGGCGGTGGTGGCCACCGCCGTCACCATCTTGGCGCCATGCCGCGCGATGCCCTCGTTCTCGTAGCGGCGCCCGACCATGAAGCCGGTGATGTTCTGCAGGAAGACCAGCGGAATGCGCCGCTGCGAGCAGAGTTCGATGAAATGCGCGCCCTTCTGCGCGGCCTCGGAAAACAGCACTCCGTTGTTGGCGACGATGCCCACCGGCGCGCCCATGATCTCGGCGAAGCCCGTCACCAGCGTCTCGCCGAAGCGGGCCTTGAACTCGTCGAATTCCGATCCGTCGACCACCCGCGCGATCACCTCGCGGATGTCGTAGGGCGTGCGCAGGTCCGGCGGCACGACGCCCAGGATCTCGTCGGGATCGTAGGCGGGCGGCGCGCCCTCGCGCAGGGTGGGTGTGTACCCCACCGGCCCCGGCCCCAGCGATCCGACCGCGCGGCGGGCCAGTGCCAGCGCATGGGTGTCGTCCTCCGCCAGGTAATCCGCCACCCCTGACAACCGCGTGTGCACGTCGCCACCGCCCAGGTCCTCGGCGCTCACCACCTCGCCCGTCGCCGCCTTGACCAGAGGCGGCCCGGCGAGAAAGATCGTCCCCTGCTCCTTCACGATGATCGTCACGTCCGACATCGCCGGCACGTAGGCGCCGCCCGCCGTGCAGGAGCCCATGACCACGGCGATCTGCGCGATGCCCTTGGCGCTCATCCGCGCCTGGTTGTAGAAGATGCGCCCGAAATGGTCCCGGTCGGGAAAGACCTCGTCCTGGTTGGGCAGGTTCGCGCCGCCCGAATCCACCAGATAGACGCAGGGCAGATGGTTGGCCTCGGCGATCTCTTGCGCCCGAAGGTGTTTCTTGACGGTCATCGGGTAGTAGGTGCCGCCCTTCACCGTGGCGTCGTTGCAGACCACCATGACGTCGCGCCCCTGCACCCGGCCCACCCCGGCGATCACGCCCGCGCAGGGGGCCGCACCGTCGTAAAGGTCATGCGCCGCGGTTGCGCCCACTTCGAGGAAGGGGCTGCCGGGATCGAGGAGGTTCGCCACGCGGTGGCGCGGCAGCATCTTGCCGCGGCTCTCGTGCCGCTCGCGCGCCGCGGCGCCGCCGCCGGCCGCGGCCAGGGCAGCGGCCTCCTCGACCACGCGCAGCGCGTCTAGGTGGCCCCTGACGTTGGCCTGGAACGCCTCGGAGGTGGGGATCGCCTGCGATGTCAGTCTCATGTCCGGTTACTCCCTGCCACGGGTCATTTCTCTGCCTCTCGCGCCCTGGGCCGGGTCGGCGAAGGCGGGTCCGCCCAACCAGCCTCCGTCGCCTCGGGAGCGGCGCCCAGGAACCGCGCCGCCTGCCAGGTCAGCACCGCAAGCTGCAGGCGCCGGTTCGACTCGCGGGCTTCGCACCAGACCTCCATGACCTTGGGCGCCCCGATGCAATCCGGCCCGGCGGAACGGCCCCGCGCCAGCTCCCAGGCCCGGCGATAGAAGGCATCCGACAGGTCCTCGCCGCGCCCCGGTATCTCGTTCGGGGGCGGCACCGAGGACAGGACCTGCGCGGTCATCACGTCCTGATCGGTGCGCAGCGCCCGCTGGCAGGGCAGCGGCGCGTCGGAGTTGTCGCATTTGACGATGCCGACGGTGCCGCAGAACTCTACCCCGGTGACGCCGCTGATGTCGAAGAAATCCGGGTCGGGCAGCGCATGGGCGCGCCGCAGGGCGCGTTCGAAGCGGGCAGTCTCGCGGTCCATGCAGCGGTCGAAGTCCAGAGCCGGATTGCTCTGCGCCTCGGCCTGCAGGGCGACAAGCGACAGCATCGTGCCGAGGATTGTACGCACGCCCCTCATGCCGCATCCTCCGTCGCGGCGCGGGCTTTCAACTCACGGCGGATCACCTTGCCGGTGACAGTCATCGGCAGGACGTCCAGAAACGTGATTTCCCTTGGGTAGGAATAGCTTGCAAGCCGTTCCTTCACCCATGCCCGAAGCGCATCCGCGCCCACCGTGGCGCCGGGCTTGCGCACCACATAGGCCTTCACGATCTCGGTGCGCAGCGCGCAGGGCTTGCCCACCACGCCGCAGGTGGCGACGTCCGGGTGCGCCAACAGGCAGTCCTCGATCTCGGCCGGGCCGATGCGGTAGCCCGCGCTTGTGATCACGTCGTCCTCGCGACCGATGAAGCGCAGGAAATCGCCTTTGCGCTCTCCCCGGTCGCCGGTCAGCATCCAGTCGCCGCAGAACTTCGCGGCTGTCTCTTCGGGGTTGCGCCAGTATTCCAGGAACATCGAAGCCGGGCGCGCCTTCACGGCGATATCACCTTCGCCGTCGGTCGGCTCGCCGTCCGGCCCCAGCACCGCCACGTCGAAACCCGGCACGGACTTCCCGATAAAGCCCGGTTCCGGGCTGAAAAGCGCGCCGCAGCTCGACGCCACCATGTTGCATTCCGTCTGGCCGTAGAACTCGTTGATGCTCAGTCCGAACGCCGTGCGCCCCCAGGCCAGCATCTCTGCCCCCAGCGGCTCGCCACCGCTGGCGACCGACCGCAGGCCCGGCACCTCGGCCCCCGCCGCCTTCAGCATGCGCAGCGCCGTGGGCGGGAAAAACACATTGCGGACCGCACCTTCGCGGCAAATCCTCAGGCAATCCCCGACCTCGAACCGCGGCATTCGCGCCGCCACCACCGGCACGCCGAGCGCCAGCCCCGGCATCAATACGTCGAAGAGCCCGCCGATCCAGGCCCAGTCCGCGGGTGTCCAGAGCACGTCGCCGGGCTGGCCCAGCAGGTCGTGGCTCATCTCCACCCCCGGCAGATGCCCGGTCAGCACCCGGTGTCCGTGCAGCGCGCCCTTGGGCGCCCCGGTGGTTCCGCTGGTGTAGATCAGCACCGCCGCATCCTCCGGCCCAGTGTCCGCTCCCGCCGCAGAGGCAAGGTTCGCCTCCGGCAGGTCCGCCTGCGTGATCACGGCAAGGTCGAAGCCGGCCAGCGTCTCCGCGCCGCCCGGATTCGTCACCACCACGGCCGCGCCCGAGTCGTCGAGCCGCGTGCGCAGCGCGTCGCCCTTGAACAGCGTGAAGAGCGGCACCGAGATCGCGCCGATCCGCCAGCAGGCGATATGCGCGGCGGCGCAAAGCGGCGATTGCGACAGCAGCACCCCCACGCGGTCGCCGCGCAGCACCCCGCGCGCGATCAGCGCCGCCTCCACCTGACGCGACAAAGTCCAGAGATCACCGTAGCTTACGTCGCGGCGCGCACCGTCCGACATGTCGATGAGCGCGAGCCTGTCGGGATCGCTGACCGCCCAGCCGTCGCAGACCTGGTGCGCCATGTTGAGCCGGTCGGGCAGCGCCCAGTCGAACCCCGCACGAAGCGCCTCAAAGCTCTGGCCCGGTGTCAGCATCGCCTAGTCGCTCCGCTGCGATTGCAGGAAAAGCGCCTGTCGCGCGGTTTCGCGCATCAGGCAGGACAGGGTCGCCGGACCACCGCCCGTGCCGCCGCCCCAGAGGCTGCGCTCGTAGTCGCACAGCCCGTCGCGAAAGCCGATCCAGGCGCGCTGCATGTCGCGCAGTGCCGCCTCCTGGCTGGGCGCGATTGCGCCGATCTCCTGCATCTCGGCATCGGTGGCGCGGGCCTCTGCCCGCACCTCGCCGTAATGCATGTTGAGCAGCGCGTCCCACTCCTGCCACTCCTGTTCAAGGCAGTAGCCCATGCCGACCGTCGTATCGCCGCCGGGGCTGCTGTTCATGCAGTCCTGCGCCGAGGCGCCGACGCATTCGTCGAATGTGCCTTCGGAGGCCAGGCATTCCTCGGTCGTCGCCATGGAAAAGCTGAACTCCTGCGCCGCCACGGGCGCCGCGAGGACACAAAGAACGCCAAACAAGCCACTGACTTTCCTGATCATATCACTCCTCCACCGGTGTCCCGTCCGGACCGACCAGAAACTGCAGCCGCCCGTCGCGGGCGACGTAGTAGGTATAGTGCCGCGCCGCATCGTGCGGCTGTGGCCCGCAGATCACCACCAGCCAGGCCCGCTCCGACGGGCGCGCCCGGCAATCCGATCGCTGCGCCCCGTTGCTGGTCCCTGCGGCCGCGCGGTCCGCGAGGTAGCGCTGCGCATAGGCCTCGATCACCTGCGTTTCGGTCACGTTCGCCGCGATCCAGCCCCAGCGCCAGCCCACCAGCGCCGCCAGAGCCACCAGCAGCGCCAGCGGCACGAACCACAGCCATCGCGGCATCAGCCCCGCCCATGCGCCGTCATGCCATCGCCGCCATCAATTCGCGCCCCACCAGCATACGCCGGATCTCGGACGTGCCGGCGCCGATCTCCATGAGCTTCGCATCGCGGAAGAGCCGTGCCACCGGCGCGTCGTTCAGGAACCCCGCGCCGCCCATGGCCTGCACCGCCTGGTGCGCCTGTTTCATCGCCTCTTCGGAGGCGTAAAGACAGCAGGCCGCCGCGTCCTGGCGGGTCACGTCGCCCCGGTCGCAGGCCTTCGCCACCTCGTAGACATAGGCGCGGGCCGAATTCATCGCGGTGTACATGTCGGCGATCTTGCCCTGCATGAGCTGGAACGACCCGATGGGCTGGCCGAACTGCTTGCGCTCGGCCATGTAGGGCATGATCTCATCGAGGCAGGCCGCCATGATGCCCGTGCCGATGCCCGCCAGCACCACCCGTTCGTAATCAAGGCCCGACATCAGCACCCGCACGCCCTTGCCCTCTTCGCCGAGGATGTTGTCGTAGGGCACCTCCACATCCTCGAAGATCAGTTCTGCCGTGTTCGACCCGCGCATCCCCAGCTTGTCGAAATGCGGGGACGTGCTGAACCCGGTCATGGATTTCTCGATCAGGAAGGCGGTGATACCCTTGGATCCGGCGTCCGGGTCGGTCTTGGCATAGACCACAAGCGTGTCGGCGTCGGGGCCGTTGGTGATCCAATACTTGTTGCCGTTGAGCACGAAGCGGTCGTTGCGCTTGTCGGCGCGCAGCGACATCGACACCACGTCGGACCCGGCACCGGCTTCGGACATGGCCAGCGCGCCGACATGCTGGCCCGAAACCAGCCCCGGCAGGTATTTCTGCTTCTGCGCGCCGGAGCCATTCAGGTTGATCTGGTTGACGCAAAGGTTGGAATGCGCGCCGTAGGACAGCGAGACGGAGGCACTGGCCCGCGCGATCTCCTCCACCGCGATGACATGGGCGAGATAGCCCATGCCCGCGCCGCCGAATTCTTCGGGGACGGTGATGCCCAGAAGGCCCAGCTCGCCCATCTCGGGCCAGAGTGCGTTGGGAAAGGCGTTGGAGCTGTCCACCTCAGCCGCCAACGGCTTCACCCGCTCCTGCGCCCAGCGATGCACCATGTCCCGCAGCGCGTTCACGTCCTCGCCCAGATCGAAGCGCATCACCGCGTTGAACATCCTCGCCCCCTTATTGAACACTTGTTCATTTAATAGAGGCGGGCCCTGCCCCGGTCAAGCATGCCGCCCCGTCCGCAGGCGCAGAGGAACTGCGCCATTCGTTCGAGCGTTGCATGACCGACACCGAAATTCAAAGGAATGCGACCATGACAGACGACCTCAAGACAGCTTTCTGGAACCGGATCGGCGACGTGCAGGCCGGGATGCTGGGGGCCGGCGGCGCCCGCCACGTTCCGATGTCGCCCTATGCCGACAAGGACAACACCGCGCTGTGGTTCATCACCGCCAAAGACACCGACATCGCCCAGGCCGCCGAAACCAGCGCCGAGGCGAATTTCGTCGTCGCCGATCCCAAGGCCAACCTCTATGCCAGCATCGACGGCCAGGTGACCCAGGTGAACGACAGCGCCAAGCTCGACGAGCTCTGGAGCGCCGTGGCCGCCGCCTGGTTCGAGGACGGGCGCAAGGACGACGACATCCGCCTGGTCCGCATGACCCTGTCGAAAGCCGAGGTTTGGGCGACCACGGGCGCCGCCGGGTTCCTGTACGAGATCGCCAAGGCGAATGTGACGGACGACACGCCCGATGCGGGCGAACACGGGACGGTCAGCTTTATCTGATGTAAGCTCCATTGCGGGTCGGGCGCACGGCGTCCGGCCCGACGTTTTTCGAACCGGAGATTTCCCATGATCCTGTCCCGCCTTGCCCCCCTTGCCTTCTGCCTCGCCCTGCCCGCCGCAGCCCCTGCCGAAGAGGTTGGCGAAATCGGCGTCGACTGGATCGGCAACGACATCATTATCGAGGCCATCGCCGACCCTGAGGTCGAGGGCGTGACCTGTCATGTCGCCTATTTCGACCGGTCCGTGATCGACCGGCTGTCCAACGGCAACTGGTTCGAGGATCCGTCCAACGCCTCCATCGCCTGCCGCCAGACCGGCCCGATCACCATCGGCGACATCGACCGGGACGCGGAGGGCGAGGATGTGTTCCGCACCTCCCGCTCGATCATCCTCAAGTCCCTGCGGGTAAAGCGTATTTTCGACGAGAACAACCAGACGCTGATCTACGTGGCCCATGCCGCCGAACTCACGAACGGGTCGGCCAAGGTCGCGATCTCGACCGTGCCGCTCTATCAGCCGGGCGTCGACTGATAGACGGTGCTGACCTCGGCGCGGATGATCCGGGCGATCTGAGCGCAGTCGTCCAGCGAAAAGGTCAGCGGCAGGCGCATGTCGACGAGGCCCGCCAGAATGCGGTCGGTCCGCGGCATCGGCGGCAGATCGGCATAGCGCCAGGAATCGTAGCGCGAGGTGAAGGCCAGCGGCTCGGGCGCGCCGAACCATTTCAAATCGACCCCGCGCGCGGCGCAGCGGGCCAGAACGTCGCGAATGCGCGCTGCGTCCCAGCCGGGCAGCAGGAACTGGAAGGACGACCCGACAAAAGCTTCGGCCTCGGGGCGATGGGTCAGGCGCAGCCCCGGCGTGCCGGCCAGCCCCTCTTCGACGACGCGGTAGCGGTCGTTCCAGTTGCGGACCTGCGCCGACAGGGTGCGCAGCTGCGGGCGCAGGATCGCGGCGCGCAGGTTGTCCATCCGGCCCGACACGTTGGGGGTCACGTATTTCACCTTCTCGAAAACCTCGGGCGGCGGCGCGGCGAAATGCCGTTCATAGAGCATGTAGGAGCCCGACAGCAGCACCGCACGCGCCGCGACCTCGGCATCATCGGTGACCAGGAACCCGCCCTCGCCCGAATTCACATGCTTGTAGGTCTGGCAGGAATAGCAGCCGACGCGCCCGTGCAAGCCGGACGGCACCCCGTTCCAGGCCGCGCCCATGGTATGCGCGCAGTCCTCGATCACCGTGACCTTGGCCGCGTCGCAGATCGCCATCAGCCGGTCCATGTCGCAGATATGTCCGCGCATGTGGCTCAGCAGCAGGACCTTCGCCTGCCCGACCTTCGCCGCCAGGTCGTCGAGGTCGAGCGTCAGGTCCTCGGTCACCTCGACCAGCACGGGCACCGCGCCAAGGCTGGCGATGGCCCCGGGCACGGGCGCGAGCGTGAAGGCGTTGGACAACACCTTGTCTCCCGGTGCGACGCCGACGGCACGCAGGGCCGCGCCCATGGCGTAGCCGCCCGAGGCGACGGCGAGGCAATAGCGCGCCCCGGTCAGCGCGGCGAATTCCTGCTCGAGCAGCGACGCTTCGCTCAGCTCTCCGGGCGCGGTGTTGTAGCGGTGCAGACGACCGCTGCGCATGACCTCGACGGCGGCGGCGATCCCGTCCTCGGGAATCGGCTCCTGCTGCGTGAAACTGCCCTGAAAGATCTCGGCCATGCGGTATGTTTGCGGTGCGGCGCGCGTCAGGTCAATCGGCAGCGCACGCGCCGGCGCCTGTGCGGCCGACCGCTCTCTCAGCCGATCAGCCGCGCCACGACCTCGGGCAATTCGTCGAAATGCCCAATCAGCGCCTCGGGTTCCAGCGTGGCCATGTCGCCGCCCGCGGGACCGAAGGTTACCAGAACGCTCGGCAGGCCCGCGGCCCGGGCGGTTTCGCGGTCGGTGACCGTGTCGCCCACGAGGCAGCCCCGGTCCGGGGCTCCACCCGCCCGGCGGATCGCCTCGAACAGCGGTTCCGGATCGGGTTTGCGCACCGGCAGCGTGTCGGCGCCGATCATCGAGCCGAAGAGCGACCGGATACCAAGGCTTTGCAGCAACTGTTCGGCCAGCCCCTCGGGCTTGTTGGTGCAGATGCCGACACCGTAGCCGGCGCTGCGCAGCGCCTCGACCGCGGCGATGGCGCCAGGATAGACCACCGTGTGATGGTCGATCGCATCGCCATAGGCGCGCAGAAGCTCCGGATACCAGCGGTCGATCTCGGCCTCGCTGCGGGTGCCCATCCGGTCCAGCCCCAGCGTCAGCATCGCCCGCCCGCCGCGCAGCGCCGTTGCCGCATCGCGCTGCGGATCCAGCTGAGCGCCTGCCCCCATGCCGATGAAGCAATGGTTGGCCGCGGCGATGAGATCGCCGGAGGTGTCCGCGAGAGTGCCGTCGAGGTCGAAAATCACCGTGCGCATGGCACTCTCCTTTGTCACAACCCGCAATCCAACGTGAAAGGCGCCACCTTGCCCTGCGCCACAGGACCGATAAAACGGGCCGAGGCAAATCACAAAGAGAAACGGCATGAGCATCGCACTGGTCATCCTCGCGGCAGGCAAAGGCACACGCATGGAGTCGGACCTGCCCAAGGTCCTGCACCCGATCGGCGGCGCGCCGATGCTGGTCCATGCTCTGGTCTCGGGACAGAGCCTGGAACCGGAGCGCGTGATCGTCGTGGCGGGCCACCAGGCCGAACGGGTCGCCGATGCCGCGCGCGACTTCGACCCCGAGGTGCAGGTCGTGGTGCAGGACCAACAGCTGGGCACCGGCCACGCGGTGGCGCAGGCCCGCGCGGCGCTCGCGGAGTTCGATGGCGACGTCATCGTGCTTTATGGCGACACGCCTTTCGTCTCGGCCGAAACGCTGCAAAGGATGGTCGCGGCGCGGCGCCAGCACGACATCGTCGTGCTGGGGTTCGACGCCGCCGACCCGGCGCGCTACGGACGGTTGGTGATGGCGGGCGACCGTCTGGCGCGGATCGTCGAATTCAAGGACGCGAGCGCCGAGGAGCGCGCCATCACCCTGTGCAATTCCGGCCTTCTGGCGGCCGACAGCGCCACGCTGTTCGACCTGCTCGACGCCGTGGGCAACGACAATGCCGCGGGCGAATACTACCTGCCTGACGTGGTGGCGATCGCCGCGGAACGCGGTCTGTCCGCCACCGCCGTCACCTGCGACGAGGCCGAGACGCTGGGCATCAATTCGCGCCCTGAACTCGCGGCGGCCGAAGCCGCGTTCCAGGCGCGTGCCCGCGCCGCGTTGCTGTCGGACGGCGTGACGATGCAGGCGCCCGACACGGTGTTCCTGAGCTGGGACACCGCCATCGGCCGCGATACAGAGGTCGAACCCAACGTGATCTTCGCCCCCGGTGTGACGGTCGAATCAGGGGCGCGCATCCGCGCCTTTTCGCATCTTGAAGGCTGCCACGTCAGCCGCGGATCGGTCGTCGGCCCCTTCGCCCGCCTGCGCCCCGGCGCGGAACTGGCCGAAGACGTGCACGTCGGCAATTTCGTCGAAGTGAAGAACGCGCAGCTGGCCGAGGGCGTCAAGGCCAACCACCTGAGCTATCTCGGCGACGCCGATATCGGCGCCGGCACCAACATCGGCGCGGGCACGATCACCTGCAATTACGACGGCGTCTTCAAGCACCGGACCACTATCGGCGAACGTGCCTTCATCGGCTCGAACACGATGCTCGTGGCGCCAGTCACCGTGGGGTCCGAGGCCCTGACAGGCAGCGGATCGGTGATCACCGAGGACGTGCCGGACGGGGCGTTGGCCATCGGTCGCGCCCGCCAGGCGACAAAACCGGGCTTTGCGCGGAAATTGTTCGAAATGTTGAAGGCAAGAAAAGCAAGACAACAAAAAGAGGTGGGATAATGTGCGGTATTGTAGGGGTCCTTGGTGACCACGAAGTTTCTCCGACACTGGTCGAAGCGCTGCGACGGCTGGAATACCGAGGCTATGACAGCGCCGGGATCGCCACGGTCAACAAGGGCACGCTGGACCGCCGCCGCGCCGTGGGCAAGCTGGTCAACCTGAGCGATCTTCTGGTGCACGACCCGCTGCCCGGCAAATCCGGCATCGGCCATACGCGGTGGGCCACCCACGGCGCGCCCACGACAGGCAATGCCCATCCCCACCAGGCCGGTCCCGTCGCGGTCGTGCACAACGGCATCATCGAGAATTTCCGCGAGTTGCGGACCGAATTGCGCGAACACGGCCTGTCCTGCACCACGGAGACCGACACCGAAACCGTGGCGCTGCTGACCCAGCATCACTTGGCGCAAGGCCTCGATCACGTGGCCGCGGCCTTTGCCACGCTGGACCGGCTGCAAGGCGCCTTTGCGCTGGTGTTCCTGTTCGAGGGCGAGGACGACCTGATGATCGCCGCGCGCAAGGGCAGCCCGCTGGCCATCGGCCACGGCGACGGCGAGATGTACGTGGGATCCGACGCCATCGCGCTGGCGCCGCTGACCGACCGGATCACCTATCTGGCCGAAGGCGACCGCGCCGTGATCACGCGCAAGACGCTGGATATCATGGACGAAGGCGGCGCTGCCGTGTCGCGTCCCATCAAGACGATCCAGATCGACGCCACCCGCATCGACAAGGCCGGATACAAGCATTTCATGGCGAAGGAGATCGCCGAACAGCCCACCGTTCTGGCCGGCGCCCTGGCCAGCTATGTCAAGGACGGCACGATCCATCTGCCCGGAGAGGGCGTCGATTTCTCGAAGATGCAGCGTCTGACGCTGGTGGCCTGCGGCACCGCGTTCTATGCCTGCCTGACCGCGAAATACTGGTTCGAACAACTCGCGCGCCTACCGGTCGAGGTCGATATCGCCTCGGAATTCCGCTACCGGACGCCGCCCATTCCCGCGGGCACCACGGCGCTGTTCGTCAGCCAGTCGGGCGAGACGGCGGACACGCTGGCGGCGCTGCGGTACTGCGCGGGCAAGGCGGACAGGATCCTGTCGGTGGTCAACGTGGCCGAATCCTCGATCGCGCGCGACTCCGACCTTGCCCTGCCGATCTATGCCGGCGTCGAAGTGGGCGTGGCCTCGACCAAGGCCTTTACCTGCCAGTTGAACGTGCTGCTGTTGCTGGCGCTCAAGGCGGCGGTGGACCGGGGCGAGATGACCCGTGACCGGCAGGTGGAACTTCTTACGGCGCTGAACGCGCTGCCGGGCATCTTCAACGTGGCTCTCGATCGCGACGCGGTGATCCGAAAGGCGGCGCGACGCATCGCGGAGGCCCGCGATGTGCTGTTCCTGGGCCGCGGGCTGATGTATCCCCTGGCGCTGGAAGGCGCGCTGAAGCTGAAGGAAATCAGTTATATACACGCCGAGGCTTATGCGTCGGGCGAACTCAAGCACGGCCCCATCGCGCTCATCGACAAGACCGTGCCGGTGGTGGTCATGGCGCCGCGCGACAGCCTGTTCGACAAGACCGTGTCCAACATGCACGAGGTCATGGCCCGCGGCGGCAAGGTGCTGCTGATCTCCGACGCAGCGGGGGCGGCAGAGGCCGGCGCCGACGTCTGGCAGACAATCGTCCTGCCGGAAGTGCCCGAGGTGCTGAGCCCGCTGCTCTACGCCCTGCCCGCGCAGCTTTTGGCCTATCACACCGCCATCGCCAAGGGCACCGACGTCGATCAGCCGCGCAACCTGGCGAAATCCGTCACGGTGGAGTGAGCAAGCTGGAGGGGGCCAGCCCCCTCTTGGCCTGCGGCCAATTCACCCCCGGAGGTTTATCGGCAAGATGAAGGGACGGGGGCGGCAGAGGTCCTCGGGCTTAGGCGCACTGGAAAAGCGCATAACATCAATGATTTGACGACTCCCAAAGGAGAACCGCCGACGGGTCAGCCGCCCGCGTAGACCTCGACCGTGGGCAGGTCGGTCAGCGGCGCCTCGATCAGGCGCATGGCCGCGAGCGACAAGCGGCTGCCGCCGTCCGAGATCGGGATGAGGTCCACCTGCGCCGACTTTCCGGAGCCCGGAAAGACCACGCGGCCCTTGCCCGGCGCGTCGACCAGCGGCGTCTCGATCCAGAAGCCGGGGCGCGCCGGATCGCCGAGCGACACGACCGTGGTGCCCAAGGACCGTTCACCCGAGGCCGCGGGAGCCGCCGCCGCATCTGCGCGTTCTTCGGCGGTGGTGGTGTCGAAATCCTCTTCGGTGCGGGCGGCGGGCGGCGGGGTACGCGACAGGACCGGCGAGGCCGCGGCCTCCGCGGCCGCGGCCTCGCTTTGCGGTGCGGCGGGGCCGGTGGCCTGTTGCGGTTGGATCTGTCCCATCATGTCGGCGCACCCCACCAGGGGCAGCAGCATCACAAGCGGGAAAAGTCTTTTCGTGTCAGCCATCCGGCACCTTTGTCGTGGTCACATCTTGGGGACGATACTTGCCCATGCGCGCGCGGAATACTAGGGTCTGAGCCATGACAGCACCCCTCATCGACCCGTTCGCACGCCCGATCTCCTACTTGCGCGTCTCCGTCACGGACCGCTGCGATTTTCGCTGCGTCTACTGCATGTCGGAAAACATGACCTTTCTGCCGAAGAAGGAGCTTCTGACGCTGGAGGAACTGGACCGCATGTGTTCGACCTTCGTGCGGCTGGGCGTGGAAAAGCTGCGCATCACCGGCGGCGAACCGCTGGTGCGGCGCGATATCATGACGTTTTTCCGCCAGATGACGCGGCACCTCGAGTCCGGCGCGCTGAAGGAACTGACGCTGACGACCAACGGGTCGCAGCTTGAACGGTTCGCGGACGACCTTTACGCGGCGGGTGTGCGACGGGTGAACATCTCGCTCGACACGCTGGACGAGCAGAAGTTCGCCGACATCACCCGCTGGGGCCGCCTGCCCCAGGTGCTGCGCGGCATAGATGCGGCGCAGAAGACGGGGTTGCGGGTCAAGATCAACACCGTGGCGCTCAAGGGCTTCAACGAGGACGAATTGCTGACGCTCACCGAATGGTGCGCCGAACGGGACATGGACCTGACCTGGATCGAGGTCATGCCGATGGGCGATATCGGCAACGAGGACCGGCTGGGCCAGTACTGGAAGCTGAACGACCTGCGCGCGCAGCTGGGGCGCCACTACACGCTCACCGACCTGCCCGAGAGCACCGGCGGCCCGGCACGTTATGTGCGGCTGGAAGAGACCGGGCAGAAGATCGGTTTCATCACGCCACTCACGCATAATTTCTGCGAAAGCTGCAACCGCGTGCGCCTGACGTGCACCGGAGAGCTCTTCATGTGCCTGGGCCAGGAGGACAATGCGGATCTGCGCAGCGCCTTGCGCAACCATCCCGCCAGCGACGCACCGCTCGAGGAGGCGATCCGCCGCGCGATCGCGCTCAAGCCCAAGGGGCACGATTTCGACTATTCCCGGCAGTCGGTCGACGGCCGCGTGTCGCGCCACATGAGCCATACCGGCGGCTGAACAGGCGGCTATCCGTGTTCTTCGGCAGCAGTGGCTGCCAGCGCGCGATTATAGGCTTTGAGCGCGTCGACATGGAACAGCGCGCCCTGCAGGACCGGATCCTTGCCCTCTTCGACAACCGAGATCACCGGCACGTAGCTGACCCCGGACTTGTCGAAGAGCGGCAGCACGGTCTCGAGCGTCGAGGTGGTGGTGACATAAAGCTCCTGGCCGATCATTTCTTCGCAGAAGGCCGTGACCTCGGGGCCAAGATCGGCCGCCTTGCGCATGACGCCCTGCACCCGGAACATCGCCAGCAGATAGGCCTGCGGTCCGGCCGCGAGGTGCACGTTGCGCCGTTCAAGCTGGCTCAGGAAGAACGACCGGTGCACCAGCTTCGACGCCACGGCGGTGGAGATCGACACGGAAACCATCACCGCAAGGCCGGTCTGCCAGTCGCCCGTGAGTTCGAAGACGATGAGCGTCGTGGAAATCGGCGCACCCAGCACCGAGGCTGCAACCGCTCCCATCCCCGCCAGCGCATAGAGCGTGAAGGCGCCGGAATGGTCGGGAAAAAGGCCGGTGGCGATCAGACCGAAGGCCAGGCCGGTCAGCGCGCCGATCATCAGCGACGGCGAGAACACGCCGCCGCCCATGCGCCCGGCCATGGTGATCGACAGGGCGGCGACCTTGAGCACGGCGAAGACCACCGCTTCGGACAGCAGCAGGTTGCCGGTCAGCGCAAGGCTTGTCGTCTCGTAGCCGACACCGATGATATGCGGAAACTCGATGGCCAGCGCGCCCAGCAGGATGCCCGCCGCCGCCGGTCGCAGCCAGTGCGGCAGGTTCAGCCGGTTCTGCAGTCGCGTGCCCAGGTCGTCGGACCAGAAGATGCAGCGCATGGTCACCACCGCCACCAGCCCGCAGACGAGGCCGAGGATCAGGAAAGCCGGCAATTCGAGGTAGAATTCGACCACCGTCGTGCCCGGCAGGCTGAATTCGGTCACGTCGCCAAAGGCCAGCCGGTTGATCACCGTGCCGGCGGCGCTGGCGATGACGATGGGTGCAAAGGCGTGCAGGGCGAAATGGCGCAGCACCACTTCGAGCGCGAAGAGCGCGCCGGCGATGGGGGCGTTGAAGCTGGCCGAGACGGCGGCGGCCACGGCGCAGCCCAGAAGGTCGCGCCCGGTGATGCCGTCGGCACGGATGAGGTTGCTGACCCAGCTCGACATCATCGCGGCGATATGCACGACCGGTCCTTCGCGGCCCGTCGATCCGCCGGTGGACAGGGTGATCCACGAGCAGAGCATCGAGGCGATGCCGGCCTTCTTCTCGACCCGCCCGTCGTTGAGCGCCGCGCCCTCGATCACGTCCGACACCGACCGTACCCGGCCATCGGGGGTGAAGTAATGCAGGATCAGACCCACGGTGCCGCCCCCCAGCACCGGGATCAGAAGCACCGAATACCACGGCAGAGTGGTGGCAAAGCTGTGCAGCAGGTTCACGTCCTCGGTGCCGTACAGCGCCGTCTGCAACCATTCGATCGCCTTGCGGAAAAGCAATGCCGCGAGACCCGCTCCGATGCCGATCATCAGGGCAATGAACCAGAACAACACCTGCCCCGGGCCGCGGTGGCGCAGCACGTCCCAACCGCGGCCGCAGCTGGCGGTGAGCCTGCCCCATGGTTCCGAGATGATCATCCGCTGCCCTTCCGGCCGTTGTCCTGCCACGCGCTTCGGCACGTCTCCACCAACCCGGGCATGGCCCTTTCCCCGTGGACTTTCGCGCGGCCTCCGCAGCCGCTAGGATCGCTCAACTGTCTCGAAAGGTTGCCGATGACCGCCCCTCAAACACTCGACGCGCTGGCTTCTTTCCTAGGCCAACGGCTGTCCCGGTCCAAGTCCGATCTCGACCTGCACGGCCGTTCGGAGTCGCATTTTCCGCCGATGCCCCCGGATGCCGTCGCCTACCCAGACACCACCGAAGAGGTACAGCGCATCGTCACGCTCTGTGCCGAGGCGCGGGTGCCGGTGATCGGATGGGGCACCGGCACCTCGCTCGAGGGCCATGCCCAGGCGCCGCGGGGCGGGGTCTGCGTCGATTTCAGCCGCATGAACAAGGTGCTGGAAATCCGGCCCGCGGATCTGGACGTGACGGTGCAGCCCGGCGTCACGCGCGAACAGCTGAACCGCGAGTTGCGCGCCACGGGGCTGATGTTCCCGGTCGATCCCGGCGCCAATGCCTCTCTGGGCGGGATGGCGGCGACGCGCGCCAGCGGCACCACGGCGGTTCGTTACGGCACCATGCGCGATAACGTTCTGGGGCTCCAGGCGGTGCTGGCCGACGGTCAGGTGGTGCGCACCGGCAGCCGGGCGCGCAAATCTTCCGCGGGCTACGACCTCACCGCGTTGCTGGTGGGGTCCGAAGGCACGCTGGGGCTGATGACCGAACTGACGCTGCGCCTGCACGGCATCCCCGAGGCGGTGTCGGCGGGCGTCTGCGCCTTCGCCTCGGTCGAGGACGCGGTGAACGCGGTGATCGACACGGTGCAGATGGGCCTGCAGGTGGCGCGCATTGAACTGGTGGACGCGGCCACGGCGCGCATCTTCAACGGCTATGCCGGGACGGGCTTTCCCGAACAGCCGCACCTGATGCTGGAATTCCACGGCTCCCCCGAAAGCGTCGCGCAGGACGCCGCGCGGTTCGGCGAGATCGCCGCCGATCACGGCGCCGGGACGTTCGAGTGGTCGGCGCAGGAAGAGGACCGTCGCGCGCTCTGGACCATGCGGCACAACGCCCATTACGCGGTGCTGGCCTCGCGCCCCGGGCACCGCGCGCTCGTCACCGACATCTGCGTGCCGGTGTCGCGCCTGGCCGAAGCCATCGGCGCGACCCAGGCCGACATCGCCCAAAGCGGCCTGCCCGGGCCGATCCTGGGCCACGTGGGCGACGGCAATTTCCACGCCATCCTGCTCATCGACCCCGCGAAGTCGCAGGACCAGGAGACCGCCGAGGCGTTGTCTCACCGGATGGTCGAACGCGCGCTGGACCTGGGCGGCACCGCCACCGGCGAACATGGCATCGGCCTGGGCAAGATGCGCTACATGGCGCGGGAACACGGCCCAGGCTGGGAGGTCATGGGCACGATCAAGCGCGCGCTCGATCCGCATGACATCCTCAATCCCGGCAAGCTGGTGCCGCAGCCGGACTGAGCGCGGTTTCAGCCTTTCCGGGCCGGCGGTGCGCCCTACCCTCCTTGGCGGGATCACGAGGAGGACGAGACCATGAACATCACCTGGCTGGGACACGGATCGTTCCGCATCGAGATCGCGGGCGAAGTGCTGCTGATCGACCCCTGGCTCACCGGCAACCCGATGCTAACCGAAGACCGGCACGGCGCCGCGACCGAAGGCGCCACGCATCTGCTGCTGACCCATGCCCATGGCGACCACGCCTCCGACGTGCTGTCGCTGGCAAAGAAACTGGGCATTCCGCTGGTCGGGCAGTTCGACCTGATGTCCTACTGGGCCGACAGCGAGGGGATCGAGACCATCGGCTTCAACAAGGGCGGCACGGTGGCGCTGGGTGAGGTCAAGGTGACCATGGTCCACGCGGTCCATTCCAGCAGCTTTTCCGGCGGCAAGGGGCCCTGGGTGCCCGGCTCCGAATGCGGTTTTATGATCGCGGGCGAAGGCCACACGATCTACGTCTCGGGGGACACGGACGTGATGGCGGACATGGGGGTGTTCAACGACCTGCACGCGCCCGATATCGGCATCCTCTGCGCCGGCGGGCATTTCACCATGGACATGCGCCGTGCCGCCTACGCCTGCAAAACGTTCTTCGATTTCAAGACGGTGATCCCCTGTCACTATCGCACCTTCCCGCTCCTGGAACAGTCCGCCGAAGAGCTGGTCAAGGCGCTGCCCGGGGTGGACGTGATCGAACCCGAGGTGATGACGCCGATCACGATCTGAGCCGTGTGCCACGCATGCGTCGCGGTCCGGGGCGGTCCCATCTGCGGACTGTTCGGCCATAGGTCCCTCGCGGAAGGCCGCGGAAAAGACGGGGCGCTCGGGGACGGATCAAGGCTGGCGCCACCTGCGTCGTTTGCGAGGCACAGGCGCTGCGTCCGAAACCACCCAACGCAATCGCCAGCGCAGAACCTGCGCCGGTCGCCGTCGCACGAAAGCGGCGCGTCGATGGTCCGCGCCACCTCAATTTCACGGCTCATATGTCAAGGGATCGAGACTTGAGGCTTCAACCGCCGCAGTCGGGCGTCGGGCCAAAAAGTTAGCTTTAGGGACTCGCCCGAAGTACCCTTTAACGGGAAGCGGAAGCGAAGGGTCGTATCCGGCCCCGCCCAGTTTGGAGAGCGTCCATGAACCATCGCACCGGCCTCACGGCGGCCTGCCTTGCCGCATCGACCCTCCTTTCCGCCAACACCACGTTCGCGCAGGCAGGTTCGGTCGGACCGGACATGCTTGGCTTCCCGGTCGAGAACATGGACCCGAGCGCCGATCCCCGGGAGGATTTCTACCGCTACGCCGTCGGCGGCTGGCTCGACCGGATCGAACGCCCCGAAAAATACCCGATATAAGGGATTTTCGCCATCACCGGCGATCTGGTGCAGGCGCAGGTGACCGCCATCCTGCTGCGCGCCGCCGAAGAGGCCGACAGCGCCCCAAGGGGCAGTCCGACCCAGCTCGTGGGAGATTTCTACCGCGCCTACATGGACACCGACACGATCGACGCGCGCGGCATAGCGCCCATTCAAGGCGAACTCGACCGGATCGACGCCATGACCGGCCTGGCGGATCTTGGCCAAATCATGGTGCGTATGGATCGGATCGGCGGTCCGGGCGTGTTTCTCGGTTTCGGCCATACCGAAGGCAGGCTGGACAACAGCCGGAACGAGTTCGGCTTCGGCGCGCCAGCGTTCGGCATCGAAGCGCACTTTGCGAGCATCCTCGCGGAACCGGATGACGGCGGACGGCTGAACGCCTACCGGACCTACCTGGACGAAGTGCTGATGGTCGCCTGCCTCCCCGCCGGCGATGCCGGGCAGATCGCGCGCACCGCCGTGGAGATCGAAAGAACCCTCTATTCCGGCGTCCTGTCGCCCATCGAACGGCGCGATCCCCGGCTCACCTACAACCCGACGACACTTGACGAATTGCAGTCCCTCATCCCAGAGGTCGACCTGTCCGAGCTGCTGGAGACCGCCGGTTATCCACCGGATATCGAGAACGTGGTGCTGTTTTCGCCGCGCTACCTGCCGGTGCTGTCCGAGGTGCTGCGCACGCGCCCGATCGAGGACATAAAGGATTACCTCAAGCTGCGGATGATCCTGAAATTCGCGCCCGCGATGTCGACCGCGTTCCAGGAGCCGAACCTGGGATTGTCGGCCGTCCTGCTGGGCAGCGCCGTCGTGCCACTGCGCGCGGAAACGGCGGCCCAGCTTGTCGCCGAACACCTCGCCCATCCGCTGGGGCAGATCTACGTCGACGCGCATCTGACCGAAAACGCCAGGACCGCGGCCGAGGACATGTTCGCCCGCGTGAAGGCGGTCTTCGCAAGGCGCATACCGACCCGCGACTGGCTGAGCGAAGAAACCCGTGCCGAGGCGGCGGCGAAACTCGCCGACCTTTCCGCCACGATGGGCGGGCCGGACACGTGGATCGACTATTCCGCGGTCGAGATCGGCGCGGACCCGGTTGCCAACCTGATGTCCATCGCCGCCTTCGAACATGACCGCTACATGGCCAAATATGGGGGACCGGTGAGTCGGGAGGCATTCAACAGCCCGGAAACGCGCCCCACGACGGTCAATGCCGCCTACAGCCCCGGCATCAACGGGTACGAGGTGCCTGCGGCGATCCTGCAACCGCCCTTTTTCGAGCCGGAGAAGGATGCGGCGGTCTGGTTCTGCCGGATGGGCGCCATTCTCGGCCACGAAATGACCCACGGGTTCGACTCCCTGGGGCGGCAGTTCGACGCCAGCGGCAACCTGCGCGACTGGTGGACATTCGACGACACGGTGCGCTTTACCGAAAAGGCGCAAAAGCTGATTGAACAGGCCAACACCTACGAGGTCGCGCCGGGCCTCATGGCCAACGGGCCTCTGGAAGTGGGGGAAAACATGGCCGATCTGGGCGGCATCACCCTCGCCCACGAAGCCCTGCGCGACTATCTTGAAGAGCATCCGGAAGAGAATGTGGAGATCCAGGGTTTCACGCCCGATCAGCGGTGTTTCCTGTCCTGGGCAAAGAACTGGGCCACGAAATCGACCGAAGCGATTGACCGGATGCTGGTCGACAACGATCCGCATGCGCCCTCGCCCTACCGTGCCATTGCCGCGCTCCAGCACCTGCCCGCGTTTTACGACGCCTTCGGGATTCAGGAGGGCGATCCCATGTGGCTCCCGCCCGAGGGGCGAATCACCGCCTGGTGACCATGCGCCCGGGCGCGTGACCGGGCGACGGAAAGCGCGCGGCCCACGTACGCGTCTGCGCATCTGTCGACCGAAACGGTGCGCGGTCTTCCGAAAGCGCCTCCGGGCATCTCCGGTCGGACGACAGCGCCTGCCGGTCTCGTGCGGTCACCACATCAACCCACCAGGCGCGTTCGCCTGGCCTGACATGCCGGTCGCCGACGTTTCCCGATGATCCGATCCCGCTCGGACGCAATTCGCGTGACCCTTGAAGGTCTCACCCCATCCCGTCGAACCGGACAGCTCCGTCCACTCAAGAGGGAAACAAGTTGCGGGCGTGACAGGTTGGTGACAGCTTCGAGTGGTACCGAAACTTTCGATCCGCGGCGGGAGGCGGCGGATGTACTACAGGGAGGACAACCATGTCATTTGACTCGATCCGCCGCGGTGTCGCGGTGGCCACCTTTGTCGTTGCGGCGCCCTTTGCCGCCATGGCGCAGGATTTCACCCCCGAGAACCCCGAATGCATCGCCCCGGCGAACCCCGGCGGCGGCTGGGACTTTACCTGCCGCCAGGTCGGCAAGGTGCTTCAGGACACGGGCCTGATCCCGTCCACCATGCAGGTCGTGAACCTGTCGGGCGGCGGCGGCGGCGTGGCATTTGCCGAAGTGGTCAACAAGCGCAACGACGACAACGACCTCGTCGTGGCGGCCTCGACCGCCACCGCGACCCGTCTCGCGCAGGGCGCCTTTCCGGGCAACACCATGGACCAGGTACGCTGGCTGGGGTCCATCGGCGCCGATTACGGCGTGATCGCCGTCTCCGCCGACAGCGAGGTCGACACCCTGCCCGATCTGCTGGAGCAGGTGCGGTCGAACCCGTCCGAGGTCAACTTCGGCGGCGGCTCCGCCGTCGGCGGCTGGGACCACCTGAAAGTCCTGATCGCCGCGCAGGAAGCCGGCGTCGAGGATGTGCGTGAAGTGAAATACATCGCCTTCGCGGGCGGCGGCGAGGCGGTCACGCAGCTGCTGGCAGGTTCGCTCCAGGCCTTTACCGGCGACCTGTCCGAAGCGCAGGGTTTCGTCGAATCGGGCGACATCAAGGTGCTGGCGGTGCTGGCACCCGAACGCCTTGACGGCGAATTCTCGGAGATGCCGACCGCGCGCGAGCAGGGCATCGACGCCATCGGCGCCAACTGGCGCGGCTTCTACGCGCCGGGCGGCATGTCCGATGCGGCCTACAACTACTGGGTCGCGCAGCTCGACACGCTGTATGCCAGCGACGAATGGCAGGCGGTGATGGAGGCCAACGGTCTCGCGCCGCTCGACCTGCATGGCGAGGAGTTCCAGGCCTTCGTCGCCGAAAGCGTCGCGAACATCGAAAGCCTGAGCCGCGAAATCGGCATCCTGCAATAAGCAGACCACGACCCCGGCGGCGGTGACCGCCGGGGGACATCACCACATTCACGGGAGGGGATCATGAGCGACCGCATCTTCGGCGGCATCGGCCTCGTGCTGGCGATCATCTACGCCTGGGCCGCCGCGGGCATCCAGGAAAGCTTTCTGACCGACGAGGTCGGGCCGAAGGTCTTTCCCTGGATCATTGCAACAATACTCGGGCTGTCGTCGGCCTGGTTCCTGATCAAGCCCGATCCCGATCCCGAATGGCCGACCTGGGGCCGGGTCGCCGAGATCGGCCTCGCCGCGCTGGTCCTCGTCATCTATGCCGAGGCGCTGCCGGCTTTCGGTTTCCTGCTGCCCACCGCCGTCGCCTCGGGCTACCTGACCTGGCGGCTCGGGTCGAAACCTGTCGAAAGCGTCGTGATCGGCGTCGTGACGGCGCTTGGCATCTACCTGATCTTCCGGTCCCTGCTGGGTCTCAGCCTGCCCCGCGAGGGCATGGAACTGGCCATCGACGGCTTCTTCTCCTCCCTCGGCGATCTCTTCGCCAGCGATCCGGAGCCCGCCCCCGCAACCGCACCGCAAGGAGACTGACATGGAAACGCTCTCCAATCTCGGCGACGGCTTCCTGATCGCGATGACCTGGCAGAACCTGTTCCTGGCGCTGATGGGCTGCTTTCTCGGCACGATCATGGGCGCCCTGCCCGGCCTTGGCCCGTCGAACGGCGTGGCGATCCTGATCCCGCTGGCCTTCACCCTGGGCCTTGGCGCGACGCCCTCGCTGATCCTGCTCACCTCGGTCTACTACGGCGCGATGTACGGCGGGCGAATATCGTCGATCCTGCTCAACATTCCCGGCGACGAACCGGCGATGATGACCTGCCTCGACGGCTATCCCATGGCGCAGAAGGGCCGCGCCGGCGAGGCGCTGGCGCTGTCGGGCGTCGCGTCCTTCGTCGGCGCCTTCTTCGCCACCTGGGGGCTGGTGCTGCTGGCGCCGCAGCTGGTCAAGGTCGCGCTGCTCTTCGGCCCGGCGGAGTATTTCGCGCTCTTCACCCTGGCCTTTGCCACGTTGGGCGGCATCGCCGCGACGAACCAGGCGAAATCGGCCTTCGCCGCGGCGCTTGGCCTGGGCCTTGCGATGGTCGGAGTCGACACCCAGACCGGCGTGCCGCGCCTGACCTTCGGCGAGGTGCATCTCTACGACGGCATCGACTTCCTCATTGCCATCGTGGGCCTCTTCGCACTCTCCGAAGTTTTCGTCTTCCTGGAACATCGCGGCACCGACCGCGACATCTCGACCAAGCCGCCGACCGAAGTGGGCAAGATCATCCCGTCCTGGTCGCTGATCCGCTCCTGCATCCCGACCATGGGCCGCACCACCGTGCTGGGCTTCATCGCCGGCGTCCTGCCGGGCGCGGGGGCCTCGCTCGGGTCCTTCATCTCCTATTCGATGGAAAAGCGCCTGGTCGACAAGGACAAGACCTTCGGCACCGGCGATCCGCGCGGCGTCGCCGCCCCCGAGGCCGGCAACAACGCGGCCGCCGGTGGCGCGCTGGTGCCGATGCTGGCGCTCGGCGTGCCGGGGTCCGGCACCACCGCGGTCCTGCTGGCGGTGCTGCTGGCGCTCAACATTACCCCTGGGCCGCTGCTCTTCACGCAGAACCCCGACGTTGTCTGGGGCCTTATCGCGGCGCTCTTCATCGGCAACTTCATGCTGCTGGCGATGAACATCCCGATGGTGGGACTCTTCACCCGCGTCCTGCTGGTGCCGCCGCGCATCCTGATGCCCATCGTCGCGATGATCTCTTTCGTCGGCATCTACGGCATCTCCGGCTCGCCCTTCGAGCTTCTGATGATGGTCGGTTTCGGCGTGATGGGCTGGGTCCTGCGCAAGCTCGATGTGCCGCTGGTGCCGGTCATCCTCGGCACGCTGCTGGGCAACGAGATGGAGGTGAACTTCCGCCGCGCGGTCGAAATCTCCAACGGCGACTATTCGGTGCTGATCGGCTCGCCGCTGGCCATCGGGCTCTGGACCGTCGCCATCGTCGGCTTCATCCTGCCCATCGTGATCGGTGGCCGGATCAAGCGCCGGATGCATATGTCCCGCGACGAGGAAGGGTCGATTTCCGACTGACGGATCGACCGAGAGGACGACACAGGCGCGCCGTTCCGCAAGGACGGCGCGCCTTTTCTTTGTGCCGGTCGGGCCTCAGGGCATCATTACCTGCGCCCGGTCGAAGGCGGCGGTGTCCACCGACAGGTCGTCGTAGGTCAGCTCGATCTCCACGCGGTCGACCGATCCCGCGGCAAAGGCGAGGTACGGCATGCCGTCTTCCGGCAGCAGCGCATTCGGGCTGGCCGTGCCCGCGTGGCAGGGCGGCAAGTCCCAGACCTGCAGATCGCCGCCGTTGATGCCGTAGCGCAGCTGTGCCAGGCCGCAGCGCCAGGCCAACAAGTGCGTGACATAGAGCAGGTCCTGCCCGCCGTAGTCGCGCAGCGCGATCCAGCTGCCGCGGGTGGCGCCGAGGATCGGGCGCACCTCGGTGGCGGTGGTGAACTTTCCCGTGGGTGCCTGCGCCTCGGCGACAAGGCCGGTGGCCGCGGCGGCCGAAGCGCCCTCTCCGCTGCCAAGGGACACGGCGATGCCGATCAGGATCCAATCCATCATCTTCAAAATCCTCTCGAAAATCCGGCCCCTGAAGGCCGCGTAACAATGCTTTTGTCATCTGTGCTTCTGAATTATACTGCCATCAAAGCAAAAAAGAGCAGTCAGGCCCACCCCCATGCCGCGCAAAAAGGCCGACCTTCCACCCGTGAACATCCTGATCGTCGGCCAGTCCGGGCGGCTGCAATACGAGGCGCTGCTGTTTGCCGCCTCCCTGCGCCACAGCGGCACCAGCGACCGGTTCCGGCTGTTCATCGCCGAACCGCAGCCCGGACCGCTCTGGCGCACCGACCCGCGCATCGCCGATCCGGGCATCCGCGACGCGCTCTCGGATCTGGGCGCGACCTTCCTGCCCTTCGACAGCCGGCATTTCGGGCAGGACTATGCCTATGGCAACAAGATCGAGGCACTGACCGCCCTGCCGAAGGACGAACCTTTCGTGTTCTTCGACACCGACACGCTGGTGCTGGACGCGCTGGACACCGTGCCCTTCGACTTCGACCGGCCCACGGCGTCGCTGCGGCGCGAAGGCACCTGGCCGCAGCTTGAACTCTACGGACCGGGCTACACGCAGACGTGGAAATCGCTCTACGACACGTTCGGGCTCGACTTCGACAGCTCTCTGGACCTGACACAGCCCGACGAATACTGGCGGCGCTATCTCTATTTCAACGCCGGGTTCTTCTTCTACCGCTGCCCGCAAGCCTTCGGTCAACGGTTTCTCGACTACGCGCTGGCCATCCGCGACGACGCGCCGCCCGAGCTGGTGTGCCAGAGCCTCGATCCCTGGCTCGACCAGGTGGCCTTGCCGCTGGTGATCCATTCCTTCGGCGGGGGGCGCGATACCCTTCCCGAAGGCTATCTCGACGGGTCGGTCACCTGCCACTACCGGCTGCTGCCGCTCCTCTACGCGCGCGAGGATGCCCGCGTCGTCGACGTGCTGGAAAAGGTGACAGAACCCAACAAGCTCAAGAAGCTCTTCAAGCAGTACGAGCCGTTCAAGCGGATGATCTACCAGGGGCGCGGGCACAAGGTGCGGGCGCTTTTCGACCAGGACGACCTGCCCGCGCGCGAACAGGCGATCCGCAACCAGATCAAGCGGGAAGGCTTCTGGATGCGCTGACCGGCGCTGCGGCGCGGGTCTCTCCCGGCGGGGACAGGCCCTTGTGCAGCTTGGCGTATTCACCCGACAGCACTGCGTCGCGATGGACCACGCCGACCTGCACGGGAATATAGGTCAGGCCCAGCAGCTGCGCGATGGCAAAACGGTGCGCCCCGCCGCCCGAGCGCAGGTAGGTGCCGTTCGGGCCGATATGCACGAGGATGCCGCCGTGTTCGCGGCGCACCCGGTCCGGCAGCGCGGCCGCCGCGGTCAGCGTGCCGGCCCTGCGGATGGCGCGAAAGGCCGCGTCGCGGCGGGCATACCATCCGCGCAGCTCGTCGATGGTACGGCAACCGTCGGGGCTATGGCCGCGGGCGATCTCGCCGGTGTGGCGCTCCCAGATCGGGGTTTCCTCCCAGGGACGGCCCTCGATGAAATGCATCCGGCAGCTGACATCCTTTTCCGACGGTTCCAGCGGCGCCGAGGACAGGTGCCAGTCGCCGCCCAGAACCATTCCGCTCAGGCGGCGGCGCAGGACCGGCGCGCCCTTCGCGGGATCGGGACGGTAGCCGCGGGTGATCTCGGCCAGCGGCAGCCAGACCGTCTCGTCGCTGAGCGGGGCGCCTGCGCCATAGCGCAGACGGTTGTAGATGTCGCGCATCGTCTTGCGCGGCACCTGGTTGCGCACGGCACGTTGCAGATGTTTGAGCGTCTTCACCAGGACCTACCTCCGCGGCGGACGGGCCCCGTGCCGCCTGCCGTCATAAATCTGTCATATCCTGGTAAATGGCGCACTCGCGCCGAAAATTCAACGCCCCGCTGCGCTGAAGAACGGGACAACGCGCCGATGCACGCCCCTGCCGCCGGGCGGACGACCGGCCCGCGCCGACGCCGTCAGATGCACAGGCAAAGGGATGGGTGTGCTGCTCCCGGAACGCATTCGGCCCTGCCGCAGGCATGCGACAGGGCCGGGAGGCTCTTGTAGGAGCAGGCGGTGTATCAGGCCTTCTTGGTGAGCAGGGTGTAGGACGAGATGACTTCTCCCGCGACCTGTGCCCGCGCCACGCGGCCGGCGTCGGTCTTGATCCCCGTGGCGCCCACGGATTTGCGGATCAGGCGGCCCAGCTGCTGGTTCAGCGCCTTCTGGCCGTGCGCCTTCTTGGTCTCGGGGTTAAAGCCGATGGCGGTGTTGTAGATCATCATGAACTCTTCGTCCTTGGCGGCGGTCTTCATCACCGTCAGCACGAAATTTTCATCGAACTTGCCCTCGGCATCCAGCGACTGCGCCAGGGTGACCGTATGGTCGATCACGGCGCGCTTGGCACGGATGCGCTCGGCCAGCGGATCGTCTTTTTCGGAAGTGTCGAGCAGGTGGTTCTCGAGGACCTTCTGCAGGTAATGCCCCAGCTCCATGCCCTTTTCCCTGGCCTCTGCCGCAAAGCGTGCGCGCACGGCGGGTTCCAGGCTGAAGGCGACGTTGCTGGCGCGCGCCATGCGTTCGGAGCGGCGCTGTTTCTTGCCGGCCTCTGCGGCCTCGGATGCGTCTGCCTTGGTCTTTGTGTTTTCATTATTTGCCATGTCATGGTCTCCTTGCCTCAACATACTACACGAATATGCTGAGTCGCCCCGCGCCGTCAACATACTTGCTGTTTATGACAAGACGGCGCGCAAAGCTGTGGCGCGCCGATCACAGGCGCCCACCCGCGCGCAACGATTGTCGGACGCGCCGCAATCGCCTAGAGCTTGGCAAACGGCATTCAGGGAGAGATACCACATGACCGACGGACCCACCTACGGCTTCGACACGCTGCAAATCCACGCGGGCGCCCGGCCCGATCCGGCCACCGGCGCGCGGCAGACTCCGATCTACCAGACCACGGCCTACGTGTTCCGCGATGCCGAACATGCGGCAGCGCTCTTCAACCTGCAGGAAGTGGGCTACATCTATTCGCGCCTGACCAACCCGACGGTCGCGGTGCTGCAGGAACGCATCGCCACGCTCGAAGGCGGCGTCGGCGCGGTCTGCTGCTCGTCGGGGCATGCGGCGCAGATCATGGCGCTCTTCCCGCTGATGGGGCCGGGAAAGAACATCGTGGTGTCCAACCGACTCTACGGCGGCTCGATCACCCAGTTCAGCCAGACCATCCACCGCTTCGGCTGGTCGGCCAAGTTCGTCGACATCGACGACATGGACGCGATCAAGTCCGCCATCGACGACGACACCCGCGCGGTGTTCTGCGAATCCATCGCCAACCCGGGCGGTCACGTGGCCGATATCCGCGCGGTGGCGGATGTGGCCGACGCGGCGGGTCTGCCGCTGATCGTCGACAACACCTCCGCCACGCCCTACCTCTGCCGCCCGATCGAACACGGCGCGACGCTGGTGGTGCATTCGATGACAAAGTTCCTCACCGGCAACGGCACGGTGACCGGCGGAGTCGTGGTCGACTCGGGCAGCTTCGACTGGGCCGCCTCGGACAAGTTCCCGTCGCTGTCGGAGCCGGAGCCCGCTTATCACGGCCTCAAGTTCGCCGAAACCTTCGGGCCGCTGGCCTTCACCTTCCACGGCATCGCCATCGGCCTGCGCGACCTGGGCATGACCCTGAACCCGCAGGCGGCGCATTACACGCTGATGGGGATCGAGACGCTGAGCCTGCGGATGCAGCGCCACGTGGAGAACGCCACCAAGATCTCGGAATGGCTGGAAAAACACCCCGCGGTCGAAGGCGTGACCTATGCCGGTCTGAATTCCTCGCCCTATCACGACCGCGCCGCGAAGGTCTGCCCGCGCGGCGCCGGCGGGCTTTTCACCGTAGCACTGAAGGCCGGCTACGAAGGCTGCGTGAAATTCGTCGAGGCACTGGAGATCTTCAGCCACGTGGCGAACCTCGGCGACACCCGCAGCCTGGTGATCCACTCGGCCTCGACCACGCACCGCCAACTGACGCCCGAACAGCAGATCGCCGCCGGGGCCGCGCCCAACGTGGTGCGAATCTCGATCGGGATCGAGGAAGCCGACGACCTGATCGCCGATCTCGACCAGGCGCTGCACAAGGCGAACGCCTGACACACCGTGGCCGCGCAATTCTCGAGAATTGCGCCCCGTTTTTCTCGCGAAAAACGGGGCCTGCGGCTTCGGTCCCACCCAGTTCGTGACCGGAATTCTGGACATTTCCGGTCCGTTTCCCCCGCGGAGAACGGCGCCGCGCTCAGCCGTCGCTTTCCAGCGCAAAAACCATCGACACCGACGCGGTGATCCCCGTCTCGCCCCCGGCGACCGGCACCGATTCCGCCGCATCGCGCATCGCCATGGCCATTTCGGGCCGCGGCATCCGGATGCCGCCCTCGTTGATCGACATCACCGGGCCCAGCGTCATCCCGGCGGCCTCTGCATAGGTGCGGGCGCGCGCCATGGCATCCTCGACGGCCTTGCGCCGCGCTTCCTCCATCAGCGGTTCGGGGTACTGCAGCCCGAAACTCAGCCCGCCAAGGCGATTTGCCCCGTCGGACAGGACCTCGCCGAGGATATCCCCCAGCTGCTCGAGGTTGCGCACGCGCACGGTCAGGCGATTCGACGCCTCGAACCCGTCGATCCGCTGCGCCTCGTTGGTGCCGGGGCGGTTCGACCAGACCGGGTTCAGCGACAGGTCCGATGTCTGCGTGTCCCGCGGTGCGACGTCGAAGGCGCTCAGGCGCTGCAGGATCGCGTCGGTGATCCGCGAGGTTTCGGCCATCGCCTCGTCCGCCGCCTTGGCCCGCGCGGTCACGCCCAGCGTGATGGTCGCCATGTCGGGCGCCGCAAAGGCGCTGCCCTCGCCCGAGACACTGATCGTGGGGCCGGAGGTGGCGGTGGCGCCTGTGTCCTGCGCCGCAAGCGCGCTGCCCAGGCCCAGAAAAACCGCCACTAGAATCGGAAGCCGCATCGCATTCTCCTTGGGATACCGTGCGTTAATGGGCGGAGTGTCGCCTTGGCGCAGGCCAAGCGCAACGGTCTTTCCTTTCCCTCGGCGAAGACCTGCTATAAAAAGCGGGCGTCACCCATACGTGACTTCGGCAGACCAGGGATGGATGGTAGACGCGCCGCATGACACCGGATTTTGCACTTTCCCTCTCCTTTGACGGCATCGCACTGCTGCGCCGCGTGACCGGCGGCTGGGCCGTCGTGGACGAGATCGCGCTGGATGCCGACGACCTCTCCGGCGCGCTGGCCGACCTTCGGGCACAGGCGGATGCGCTGGAGCCAGAGAGCGGCGGCCAGGTCAAGCTGGTGATCCCGAACGAGCAGATTCGCTACCTGTCGCTGCCCGCGCCCGCCGAAAAGGCCGCGCGCCGGGAGGCGATCGAAACGGCGCTCGAGGGCGCCACGCCCTATGCCGTCTCCGACCTTGTCTACGACTGGTCGCAGCGCGGCGACACCCTGATGGTCGCCGCCGTCGCCCGCGAGACGCTGGACGAGGCGCAGGCCTTCACCGAAGGCCACCATTTCGAACCGGTCGCCTTCGTGGCCCAGGCCGCCAAGGCCGACTTCAAGGGCGAGGTGTTCTTCGGCGCGGCCCCGTCCTGGTCCGGTCCCGCCCCGGCGCGCGACAGCGCCGCGATCCGGATCGTGCCGGCCCCCGCACCCGACACCGCCCCGCCCGCAGAGGCCCCGGCGGCGCCCCCGGTCGCGGC
>NZ_QPMK01000015.1 GCF_003344785.1 Thalassococcus profundi
TGGCCTGCCCCCATCGAGTGATCCATATGGAATGTTAGTGCATGGTCGGTCTGTGGTCCATCGGCATGAAGCTTTCTGGCGCTGGCGGGCGATATCCGAGGGAGCTGTGCGGTCTGACAGTATTGTAGTGGCGGCGCCATCTTTCGATCAGAATCTGAGCCTCCCGCAGCGAGTAGAAGACCTCGCCGTTCAGCAATTCGTCCCGGAATCTTGCGTTAAARCTCTCGCAGTAACCGTTCTCCCAAGGTGATCCTGGTGCAATGAAGGCTGTCTTGGCACCGACTGCGCTGATCCATGACCGCACCTTCTTGGCGATAAATTCCGCGCCATTGTCGGACCTTATGTATTCTGGTGGACCGCGCAGGAAGAACAGGTCGGTCAAAGCATCGACTACATCGACAGAATTGAGCTTGCGTTTGACACGGATCRCCAGCGCCTCCTTCGTGAACTCGTCKATGATGTTGAGCGTGCGATAKACCCGYCCGTCGTGGGTCCGGTCCTGGACGAAGTCATAGGACCAGACATGGTTCGGGCGTTCCGGCCGGAGCCGAACGCACGAGCCGTCATTCAGCCAAAGCCGACCCTTCTTGGGTTGTTTCAGCGGGACTTTTAGCCCCTCCCGCCGCCAGATSCGTTCKACGCGCTTGTCCCCTCTCGGCAGATTTGCTGCGCAAATCGCCTGCCGGGCAGCGGTATCACATGCCAGCCGCTGTTGTTCAGCATCCCGGTGATCATGCGATATCCGTAGCGCCCRAACTCTCGTGTCAGCGCGATGATGTCATCGGTCAGCCGTTCTTCATCCGGCAGACCGATGGGCACCTTRCGCTGCGTCGAGCGATGCTGACCCAATGTGCGGCAGGCCCGGCGCTCAGATACGCCAAGGGTCTGCCGCACATGGTCGATACATCGACGGCGGCGGGCGGGGCTCAGAAGYTTCCCCGGGCGGCCTCGGTCAGGATCATCTTGTCCAGCGTCAGATCCGAAACCGCCCGCCTGAGCCGCGTATTCTCGGTCTCAAGCTGCTTCAGCCGCTTGAGCTGGTCCCGGCTCATGCCGCCATACTCTTTGCGCCAACGGTAATAGGTCTGCTGCGTCACCCCGATCTGACGCACAGCATCGACAATCGAGCTGCCTTGACCTTGCAGCACTTCAACCTGCCGCAGCTTCAGCACAATCTCTTCGGGCTTGTCTCGCTTTCCGGCCATCACATGGTCCTCCTGAAACGGGATAATACTATCCCAGTTAGTGGACCACTTCAGTGGGGGCACTCCAACTGACAAAACCTGGGTGAAACTGGAGTACGCAGATGGCTACTGGCCGAATACTACATCCAGCCATCGCCTTCGTGTAGCTTCTTGCGACGGGTTTTGTCAGTTCTGTCAGTTTGGTTTTTGAAACGAGAGGCGCAAAGCGACACCTTGGGGGGCCTCGCGAGGCAGATGGTCTGACCAGATTGCATGCCCAAAACTTGATGATAAATGACGACTTTTTCGAGCGAATTTGTTTGCAAAGATAAAACTTACTTCGCGACGAATTTATTCTAATATCGACGATATGCATACATATTATTATAGGCAGAATGTCTAATTTGATGCGGAATAGCCGCAATTAGCTGAAATTCAGGACTTTGCGCTTAATGCATCATGTTGACGTCGAACCACACCGGAGGCCTAAACTTGACCGGTCTGTGTAGGATGCTCTTCGGTTTCGTTGCATGTAGCCATGGTCGGGAAATGTGCGTTCGGCTTGAGGTACATTCACCGCTGATTTGTATCGTGCTATGCCCATCATCAATATGCTAATAAAAGCAAAGAACTTTAAGGAAATTTCGTAGAAGAAGACATTGGTCCTTTGCCGCCGATTGCTTCAAATTCCATATACGTGCAATGAGAAAACCTTAGGCAGAACTGCCAATATCTATCGCAATATCCGCTATTAATAGATCATGAGGGTAATCCCCCCGTTCTTAGGGGGATGCGGACGTAGAATTTTCTCGACAGGATGAACGAGGAGATTCCGATGAAGAAGACACGTTTCACTGAAGCCCAGATCATGGGCGTACTGCGCCAGATGGAGGGCGGCGTGCCTGCTGCCGAGTTGTGCCGCGAACATGGGATGAGCAGCGTCACGCTTTACAAATGGCGGGCGAAGTATGGCGGCATGGATGCGAGCTTCATCAGCGAGATGAAGGCAATGGCCGAAGAAAACCGGCGCCTGAAGCGCATGTACGCCGACGTCAGCATGCAGAACGACCTGCTGAAGGAGGCGCTCAGAAAAAAATGACGCGGCCAGCTCAACGCCGAGAGTTGGCCGTGAAAGCGGTGGCGATGAAGGCTGTCAGCATCGCTCTGGCGTGCCGGGCGTTCGACGTCAGTGAGACGTGTTATCGGTACAGCCCCAAGCTGGACGATGAGAACGAGCAGATCGCCGATCTGCTGCTCGGGCTGACGACGGCGAAGAAGACCTGGAGCTTCGGCCTGTGGTCTCTGTACCTGCGCAATGTCCAGCGCCATGGCTGGAACCACAAGCGCGTCTACCGGATCTACCGCGAGCTGGAGCTGAACCTTCGGATCAAACCACGCAAGCGCCTGAAGCGGGAGAAGCCCGACGAGCTGGCCGTGCCTGTGGCGCCGAACGAGGTCTGGTCCATGGACTTCAGGCGACCATGACCACTTTTTGACGCCCCAGCTTGACGCTGTTCGGTGAACTTTCAGTTAAGTCGCATCGATCATCACGGTCTTATTCTCGCCGTGCTCGGCTGCCAGTACCGTCATCATCTTCGCGAAGATGGCTTTCTCGCTCCAACGCTTCCAACGGTTGTAGAGCGTCTTATGGGGCCGTATTCCTTAGGCGCATCGCGCCATCGCAACCTATTGCGATTTATGAAGATAATCCAGCTCAGGACGCGCCGATCATCGACGCGAGGCTTGCCGTGATACTTCGGAAAATATAGCTCAAGACGTGCCATCTGCGCGTCGCTCAGCCAGAAGAGATCAGGCATATCACCGCTCTGTTTTCGTGCGGTTAATCAAGACCGCAGAAACAGATAAATGGGTCCTGAGCTCAGGGCAAACCTTCCAGGCGGCGGACGGGAGTTCCTGTGGTTTCGTGGACGGTTATTGGCTTTGAGGTTCCAGCACTTCTACTTATATCAATCGGTTGCAGTATTCTCGCGCAAAGGAGGGTGTCGGCATTCCCGGTCGCCTCTACCTGCTGCGCACAGCACAGCGGAAAGGGTTCTTCGGGGCGACAAAGCAGGGGCCAAACGGGCGCCTGAGATGTCCGTCGCGAAAGAATGGAAACACACTTTTTCGAAGAGTGCGTCGCAGACGAAGACCATTCTTAGCAGAATTTTGTGGCGAAAAGCGACAGCACACGGTAACAAGAGGTCGCATTTGCATGTCTTTTATTGAGTCCTGAGCGTCCCGCGACGGTCGACGTCCAGCAAGTTTACGCCTATTCTAAACGGAAACCTCCGGGCGTCCGTCATCTTGAGATTGGTCTGGAGGAATTTCGATGCGCAAGTTTAGCCATGGTCCGGCTTTCGACATCTCGGAAACGCGCGGATCTTCTTCTCGGTCCAAATCCGGTATTCCTGCTTCGCAGACGATCTCTCCCGGACAACCTCTCCTGCGCAGCACGGCGGCAACGGCGCTCCTGACCAAACCCAAGTTCCGTAAGCGGGCACAGCGGTCCGAGGTCGAACCGCTTGAACCGCGCATCCTGCTGTCGGCAGACCTGGCCCCCTTTGCGGTCGCGATGGCGGCGGACCAGAACGATCTGACGCTGTCCTTCGACGCCGGTTCCGACATGATCCAGATCCACGACAGCTTTACCGGCGACATGGTGGCCGAGAAGGCCCGTGCCGAGACTTCTGCGCTGACCATCGAAGGCACGGAAGGCGACGACGTGCTGCGCATGGACGAGGCCGGCAGCTATATCTTCCCAGACGGGATCTGGTTCGACGGCAACGGCGGCACCGACACGCTGATCGGCGCCGACGACCTTGATGCGACGTGGATCATCGACGGCATCGACAGCGGCACGACCGAGGGGTTGGAATTCGCCAGCGTAGAGGTTTTGCGCGGCGGCGCGAACAACGAGGACACCTTCGTTTTACAAGCCGGGGCGCAGTCGACCGGTGGCCTGGAGGGCGGCGATGGCGGCTTCGATCTGGTCGACGTGGAGGCGGCGGGTCTTGCCGTCGGGCTGACTCCCACGGCGCCGGATGCGGGCGGGATCACGGTCGACGGTCTGACAACGCTCTACACCGGTATGGAACCGGTGAATGTCGGGTCCGCGACGGAAATCGTCCTGACGCTCGACGGGACCGACAACAGCGGCGTGTCGCTGTCGTTCGCGTCCAGCGCCGGCGGCGTCGACACGTTCGTCCTCGACGCGCCCGGGATCGAGACTCACAACCTCGCCATCGACAACACCGTGACCTCGGTGACCATCAACCTGGGCGGCGGTGCCGACGATATCGAGATTTCGGGGGTCGACGGCACCAACCTCGACGGCATCCTGACGATCAACGCCGGCGGCGGCAACGACACGATCACCCTCGGAGAGGATTTCGGCACGCTGGACATCGACGGCGGCGCGGGCAACGACGCCCTGGTCGTGGACCTGCAATCGAGCCTCGCGAACATCTACACCACCACGGTGATCGGCAACCAGGTCACGACGCAGCTCAACGGCGGCACCATCGGCGTGGCGACCCTGCAGCCGATCGGCGATTTCGCCTCGATCACCGGCGACAGCATCGTGCTGGACGCCTCGAACGTGATCGCGGCCATCGACGAGGTCTTCGCCACCTTCGCGTCGGTTCTCGAAACCGCGGGTGACACGCTGTCGGTGATCGAGGCGCTGCCGCTGATCGGCGGCGCGAATATCGTCGACACGGCCAAGGTCACGCTGACCCGCGCGCTGGATCTTTACGACGCCTTCGACAGCGCCCGGGCGCACATCCTGAAGGAAATCCAGGCCGCTGCCGCCGGCGGCCTGACCAGCGGCGAGATCGAGGATGCCATCGCCTCTGCCACGGCGGTGGTCGAAGGCATCGCGCCCGCCGTCGCGAGCCCGATCGCCACGACGCTGGCGGCGTTGCAGGCCACCCTGGCGGCGCCGGGCGCCACCTACCAGTTCGAACTGTCGGTCGATCTGCGCCTGGACGACGGCACGCTCGACACCGTGCCGCTGACCATCGACATCGATGCGGCGACGATTTCCGCGCTGGTCGGGGAAACGGTCGACGGCGTCACGCTCGACGCCTTCGGCGCGCTCGCAACCGCCGTCGCCGCCGAGATCGGCAGCTCCGACCTGGCCGGTCTGATCGTGCCGGTCTTCAACGCCGGGCGGTTGGCCTTCCAGGCGGTGTCCGACGTGGTGGAAGAGGTCAACGTCCGCGCGTTGAACGAAAACGCCACCAACTTCGCCAATGCGCTGCTGGGCTTTGACGGCAGCGATTTCGTTACGCTCACGCAGGACCAGATCCTGAACCGGCTCGCGGGACTTGGCGATCTGAACTTCGCCTTCGATGCGGTCAGCCTGTCGGTGCAGAACGCCACCACGCTGCTGCTGGATTTCGAATTCGAAGCAACCCGGCGCACCGATTTCGCCTTCGACTTCGGCGCCGACGCCGATGCCCTGGGCCTGTCCTTCGACGCCGATGCGCAGCTGCAACTGGCCGCGGCGCTGGCCTTCGAGGCGTCTTTGACCATCGACGCGTCGAACATCGCCGACGTGGCCGTCTCGGGCGCGATCGAGGAATTCGGTCTTGGCGGTGAGATCGAGGCGACGGGCCTGTCCATCGGGGCCAAGGTCGGGGTGGTCGAAGGCACGGTCGCCGGTGACGTGGCCCTGGACGTGGCGCTGGTCGACGACGGGTCCGTCAGCTTTTCGGATGGGGACAGCGCCGCCGCGCTGCTGGCCAACCTCGGCCTGACTACCGGCGGGTTCGATTACAATTTCTCAAATGACACCTTCCAGTTTACCGGCGCCGCAGGATACAGCGCCGACCTCACGCTGACCGTCGGGGCGCAGCTTTTCGGCGGCGGGGCGGGCGCGACGCTGGATATCGACATCGCCGGCGCGCTTTTCGACGGCACCGCGCCGACGGTCGTTCTGTCGGGCGGGCTGGAGCAGGATTTCCTCGATTTCAACAACCTCACGCCGACCGAGATCGTCCGCGCCATCGCGGATTTCGTGCTTTGGCTTCAGGATGCGGCGGACAGCGACCTGCTGTCTGGCATCGACATCCCGTTCCTCGAAGGGGCAATCGACGACATCACCAGGATCGGCAAGGTCGTGTCGGACGCGCTGCTGTTCGATTACGGCGGGGACGGGGTCAAGGACCGCGACGACCGGCTGGTCACCGACCTCAACGACGCGCTGCTGGCGGCGGGGCTGGACAGCTACCTGCGGTTCGAGGGGACGGGCGGCGCCTTCACGCTCAACATCATCGACCCGAACGTGACCGAGGTGCGCATTCTCGATGGCGCGTTGCTGGGCGAACTGGGCCTGAGCATCAACGACGTGCTGACCGACGGCCAGGTCTTCGATGCCAGCGTGCTGGGCGTTCTGACCGGGAATCTGGCGCTTGCTGCGGATGCGGCAGTGCGCGCCACTATCCGCGTGACCACCGCCGCGGGCGAGGTCGAGCGCAAGTTCGAACTGCTGCAAGAGGCGATGGCCAACAATACCGGCATCGGCGACGATGCCGCCAAGCTGATCGACCGCTTCAACGCGCCGACCTTCGGGTCGATCCAGGAATTCCTCGTGCGGCTCGACGACATCGGTGTGCTGGACGCGGTGGGCTTTAATGCCAACGATCTGTCGCAATTCTACGACGCCGCCGAAGACCAGCTGATCTACAACATCGACCTCGGGGGCGCGAACCTCTTCGACGTGGAGATTCCCACCGATTTCGAATTGGATCTCGGCAATCTGATCGACATCAACTCGACCTCGCGGCTGGTGATCTCGGGCGGAGCGAGCCTGGCGCTGGGTCTGGGTTTCGATCTGTCCACCGGCGGGCCGCTTCCCGGCCCCGCGGGCGACCTGACCCTTGGGTCGCTGCTGTCCGACCTGGGCGTGAGCCAGAAGACCGAAAAGGCGCTGACCGCCGCCGACGCGCCGGGTGCCGTGACCGACATGGCCTTCACCCTCGTCCTGACCGAAGACGGCGGCGCGGAGCAGGCGATTGCCGTCACGCTCGACGACGTGGACCTGTCTCTGGCCAGCAGCGATTTCGACGCCTTCCGTGCCGAGATCCTGTCCAAGATCAACGCCGATCTGCCCGGCGACATCACCGCCGCCTTCGTGGATGTGCCGCCGCCGGCGGAGTCCGTCTCGGTCATCGAGGAACTGGTGCGGCTGACCTTCACCTACACCGGCGGTGCCGCGACCCATACGCTGGCCATCGACGGCGATGCGGCGGGCTTCGACACAAATCCGGCCGCCGCGATCCTGGGCCTTTGGGAAACCGCCAGCGTCACCGACGGCGTGCTCGAAGCCGCCGACACGATCCAGCCCTTCAACGCCGTCGGAGTCGTCGCCGAAGACCTGCCCTTCACGCTGCAATTGGACGGCGCCAGCTACGAGGTCACGCTGCCGGCCTCGGCGACCCTGACCGTGCGCGGCGGCCAGCTTGTGTCGATCAACAGCTCTGTCGTCAGCCTTGCCGCCGACCTCAAGACCGCGCTGGAGACGGCGGTGGACCTCTCGGCCACCTCCGAGGTCGACCTGACCGATGATGTGACCGTGACCTTCCAGGGCAGCAAGCTTGTCCTGTCCCTGACCGAAGGCAGCAGTTTCACCAACCTGTCCCTGTCCGCCACGGTTCCGGAGCTTGGCTTTACAAACGCCGTTCTGGATTCCGACAGCGCCGATCTGGTTCTGGTGGTCGACAACGGCACCGCCACCGACACGCGAATCTCTGTCAGCTTCGACGCCGCGACCGATATTGGCGACGCGCTGCAGGACATACGCGACGCCATCGAGGCGCAGTACGGGCTGGCGCCCGGGACAGCCACCGACGATCCGGCGGACGACTACGCGGTCTTCATCACGCCCGACGATCCGGCGACGCCCCAGAACGAATCCGGCAAGAGCATCTCGGTCAAGATTTCCGACGGCACCAACCGGCTCAAGGCGCTGACCGGCACCAACGCCTCGCCGACGGCGGTGGGCCTGGGGCTTGTGGGTACGGATTTCGTGGCGAGCGATCCGGACGACACCCCCGACGGCATCGTCGTCGGTGCCGACATAGGCGGCGTCGCTTTGGCGGACCGGTTCTTCATCAAGTCCGACGTGGCCCCCGGGGCCACACAGTCGGACCTGGCCTCCCTGAATTTCGAGGCGCAGGCGGGACGTCTGGTCAAGGACTTGCAGCTGATCGGCGACGACATCCTGTTCTCGCAGGCGCTCGACTTGCGCGATTTCGTGCCCAATGATCCGGCGGATCCGCGTATCGAGATCGAGATCCGCGACGTGGCGGGTTTTGCCGACGGCACCTACAAGATCCTCGAATTCGCGTCCGGCACGCTGGACGGAGAGACGGTCGAAGGCGTGCGCGTCGTCAACCTGAACGACACCGCCGCAGATATCGGCACCACGGGGCAGGCGGGCGGCATCGCCATCGTCAAGTCCGGCATCGACGCCAGCGCGTCGCTGGGCTTTGTCGGGGTCGAACTGGGCGGCACGGCGCTCTTCGGGGCGGAGCTGAACCTGGGATTCAACGCCGGTGCCGGCAAACCCGCCGCCGACGGCATCGTCACGCTGGGCGAAGTGATCGACGTGATCGAAGATGCCGCCGACACAGGCGTGGACGCGCTCTTCGATCTTTTCATCTTCCCTGAACTGATCCCCATTGCGACCTTCGAGGCGCAGACCCTCTTCGGCGTCGCGGACCTTGAACTGAGCCTTGCCGAAGGGTCTGACGGGTTCAACGACATCGTCACCGACCTTCTGGGCGCGTCCAGCGTCGAGGCGAACATCAAGCTGATTTCGCTCGGCGATCCGTTCCTGAAGGACCGGCTCGAGAACGCCGGCGGCTTTGCCGTGACCGGCGCCGACACCTTCGTGGTCGACAAGGATTTCTCCGACCTTCTGCCGATCGGCGCCAAGGTCCGCTTCGAACAGGGCGGATCGGTCTTCGAGGCCAAGGTGGAGACGGTCGATTTCACCGGCGGCGTGTCCACCGTCACGCTGGACTCCGACAGTTTCGAGACGGTTGAAGGCGCGGAGGTCACGGCGCTGACCGCTGGCCAGACCGTCACCGATTTCGACGACATCACCGTGCGCGCCACCGCCGAGGTGGACCTTGACGACTTCGGCGCGCTGTCCGAAGCCGGGTTCGGGGCCTTCGACCTGGGCACGCTGCTCGATGCGCTGCAGCTGCTGGCCGATGCGTTGTCGGAAATCGAGGGATTCGAGTTCCTCGACGCCAAGATTCCGGTCATCGACCGGTCGTTGTCCGATCTCTTCTCTCTGGCCGACGACCTCAACGACTTCATCGACGGCTTCCGCGAGAATCCGGCCGCCAGCCTGCAGTTCGTCGAGGATGCGCTGAACGACGCTATCGGTCTCAGCGACGAGACGCTGGAAGAGGTCTACGACATCGTCTACGGCACCGGCGGCGGCGACGACGCGCCGGACGAGGCGTTCCAGATCGGCTACGACACCTCCAACGGCAAGGAGATGCTTACCTTCACGCTGAACGTCGGCGCCGCCTTCTCCGAGGCGATCAACGTCGGCCTGTCCGACATTCCCTTTGCCGACAGCCTGTTCGTAGCGATCAACATTCCCGGCCTGTTGAGCTTTACCGGCTCTGCGGGGCTCGCCACCAACGGCGGGATCTTCCTGACCATCGGGCTTGGTATCGACCTGGGCGAACTGGCCGCGAACGTCACCGACAACGACGCCGCGACGGGCGTCGACGACGCCTTCTATCTGCTCGAGGAAACCAACCTCGCGGCGTCGGTCGAGGCGTCGGGCAGCAACCTTGCCTTCAACGCGGGGCTCGGGCCGTTGGCGCTGTCGATCCAGAACAACGGCACCGATATAGCCAACATCACCGTCAACGCGGGCGCCGAGGTTTCGACCGTGGGCGCGTCCTTCACCGATGGCCTGCTAAGCCTGGGCGACGTGATCGACGGCACCGTGGGCCTGGACAGCATCCTTGACATCGCGGGCAACCAGGGTGGCGGGTCTTTCGGCGCGATCTCCGGTCTGCTGCCGATCTTTTTCCCGAACGATTCCAATCACGTGGGTGACATCCGCATCGGTGAGACCTTCGGTGTGGGTTACGGCGACCTGGCCAATTTCGGCAACCTGACCTTCAAGGTCGACGGTGCCACGCCGATTGCCCCGGACGACCTGGTCATCGACGTCTCGGACCTCACCACGTATCTCACGAATTTCGACTTCTCCGAACTGTCGATCTTCGACAACATTCGGCTGGCGGTGGACGGTTTCGACACCTTCCTGAGCCTGCTCGAAGAGAACATCTTCGGCACGCTTGCAGACCTCGACCTGCCGCTGGTGGGTGCGGGCTTTGGCGATGCGGCGAATTTCATCGGCGATTTCCGCGAGGGCTTCGTCGGCAACCTGCGGCTTGCGCTGGACACGATCGAGGATGCCGCCGACGATTTCGCCGATCCCGACAAGAACATCATTTCCAAGCTGCTCTTCGATCTGCTCGGGCCGTCGGGGCTCAACCTGCTGCAACCGCTGGCGGTCGAGGATCAGACCGGCAACGGTGGACCAGGCGACTACATCCTGTTGAATTCCGAAGGATTCCAAGAGGCGCTGGACACCGGCGATCTGAGCGTGGCCGACATTTCCTGGGACTTCGACCTCGGTCCCAGCCAGACCCTGCTGTCGAACGTGCCGCTGGGCTTCGACATCGGCATCCCGGGGCTCGGGCTGGAAACCGACGCTGACATCCAGTTCCTGCTCGACTGGGGCATCGGGCTGGGCTTCGGCCTTTCGACTGAAAAGGGCTTCTACTTCGATTTCGACGAGACCGAGGACGACATCTTCATCTCTGCCGAAGTGCTGCCGATGGGCGAGATCACCGGCACGCTCGGCTTCCTCGGGCTGACTGCCGAGACGCGCGACGGCGGACTGGATGTCGCAGGGGAATACAACGGGCTCGAAACAGGGCTTTACGCCGAGATCGGGCTCGACGTGCTCAAGGGCGGGATGGCGGCGGATACGCTGGGCCTCACCGAATTCGGCGAGATCGGCTTGCAGTTCGGTCTCGACGTGGTCGCGGCGGCGGCGCTCGACCTGCGGCTGGGCCTGTCCGAGGATCTGGTGGGCGAGTCCGTTGCGGGCGGATTCCCGTCGGTTGTCAGCGGCTTCGATTTCCTCTGGACGCTCAATGCCGATTACAACCTCTTAGGTGGCACCGCGCCCGATACTGGGCTGGACACCGGCATCCAGTACCTTGCCTTTGGCGACGTGGGCCTGGACCTGGGCGAGTTCGTCACCGACGTGCTGGGCCCGATCGTCGACGCGGTAGCCGAATATACCGAACCGCTTCAGCCCTTCATCGATTTCCTGACCGCACCGATCCCCCTGGTAGACATCTTCGGTGTCGATCTCACCATGCTCGATCTCGCGGCGCAGCTGGGCGACTTCAACCCCGGTCTGATCGAGACGATCGCCGAAGTGATCACGCTCATCAACGAGATCGCCGAGTTGCGCGACGGTCCGGGTGAGTTGAACCTGATCATTCCGCTGGGCGATTTCGTGATCTTCGATGCCATCGACGGCACCGAAAGTGACAACCCCTTCGCCGACGGGTTCGACAGCTCGGCGCTCTTCAACGAACGCGATGCGGCAGGCGCTTTCGACGCCGCGGCAACTGCCTTCGACCAGGCGTTGAACGATTCGACCACCACCGGCGGCGACAAGAACCGCGACGCGGCCAAGACGGTGACCAAGCTCAAGGCGAGCGGATCCTTCGCCTTCCCGATCATCGAGGATCCGTCGCAGATCTTCGGCCTGCTCATGGGCAACCCCGCCACGCTGGTGACCTTCGACCTCGAGCCGCTGGTCGTCGGGTTCGAGCAGAACTTCTTCTTCTCGATCTTCGGCCCGTTGGGCGTGTCGCTGGGCCTGATCGTCGAATTCACCGCCGATTTCGCTTTTGGCTACGACACACTCGGCATCTCCGAATTCGTCGACAGCGACTTCAAGAACCCGCTGCTGCTGTTCGAGGGTCTGTTCATTTCGGACACCGAGAACCCCGACGGATCGGGCGCGGACGTGCCCGAACTGACCTTCCTCGGCGGCATCACCGCCGCGGCGGAGCTCAACCTGGGTGTTGCGCGGGCCGGTGTCGCGGGTGGTCTTTTCATCGAGATCCTGTTCGACCTCTTCGATCCGAACAACGACGGCAAGGTCCGGATTTCCGAGCTTGTGTCGAATGTCGTGAACCAGACCCGTGCGCCCACGGATGCGGAAAAACTGCTGGCGCCGCTTGCGGTCTTCGACGTCACCGGGGAAATCTTCGCGCGGCTCTTCGCCTTCCTCAAGATCGACCTGGGCCTCTTCGAGATCGACAAGGAATTCGACTTGGTCGATCCGATCACCATCCTCGACTTCGCGATCGACTTCTACCGCCCGCCAGTCGTGGCCTCCGAGGCCGGAAACGGCGATCTGATCATCAACATCGGCGACTTCTCCGAGCAGCGGCTGATGGGCGACACGTCGGATGGCGACGAGGTTGTCTACCTCGAAAAGCAGGGCGGCCTCGACGGCGACGGCAACTACACCGTGCTGGTCTACACCGACCCCAACGGCTTTGGCGCGGACAGCCCGACGAATGCCAACAAATCTTCCTTTGCCTTCAAGGTCGCGGCGGGCGCCTCGCTCATCGTGCGGGGCGGCGCGGGCAACGATGAGATCAATTTCATCGGCTTCGACGGTGACGAGGTGCTGTTCGATGTCGAGGGCGGAATCGGTAACGATATCATTAGCTTCACCGGTGGCGGATCGGGGTCCAACACGACGTTCAACCGCCTGATCGGGGGACTGGGGGACGACACGATCACCGGTTCCGGCGGGCGTGACCTGATCGAGGGCGGCGCGGGCAACGACGACCTCTCGGGCGGTCTGGGCGAAGACCTCGTGATCGGCGACCAGGTCAATGTCTTCCCCGGCGTGCTCAAGGTCGACCTGCTGGGCAACGCGGGCCGCGATACCGTGTCCGGCGGTGACGGCGACGACATCGTGATCGGCGGCGGCGGGCAGGATTCCGTCCTGGGCGGTGCTGGCAACGACCTGATCCTGGCGGACGGAGGCGAGATCCGATTTGTTGATCCGCTGGGGCAGATGATCCTGTCGAACGTCCTGGCCCTGCACGAGGGCGGCGTCCAGAAGACCGACAAGCTCAACGAGGGCGAAAGGGACACAATCGACGCGGGCAGCGGCAACGACGTGGTCTTTGCCTCGGGCGGCGACGACTCGATTGTCGCCGGTGCCGGTGCGGACGCCGTGTTCGGCGGCGCGGGCTTCGACACGATCCAGGGCGATGCGGGCGCCGATCTGCTGCTTGGCGACATCGGCAGCATCCTGGAATCGCTGCTCGACACGCCCGCCTCGGATCTGCTGAGCAATATGAGTGCGCTCGACAACCTGAGCGACATCGTGCAGCTGGCCAGCCGCATCGCGCTGGCCTCGGGCGGCGCCGGAGATGTGATCTTTGGCGGCGACGACGACGACCTGATCTTCGCACAGGAAGGCAATGACGACGTCGAAGCCGGCGAAGGCGACGACCTGGTCTACCTCGGCGCAGGCTCCGACACCGCCTTGGGCGGCATGGGCAACGACACGCTGCTGGGCGAAGGGCAGGGCGACCTGATCCGTGGCGGCGACGGCAACGACGTGCTGAACGGCGGAACCGGGGCGGACACCGCCTTTGGCGACGGCGGCGAGGACGTGCTGATCTCGGCGCAGGGCACCGACGAAGTGAACGGCGGCGAAGGCGGCGACACCTACCGCGTCAACCTCTCCGGCGGCACCACCCAGTCGCTGATCGAGATCAGCGACGGCGGCACCAACGACCAAGACGTGGACGTGCTTGAGGTCAACGGCACCGACCGCGCTGACCGCATCCTGCTGCGCAGCGACTCCTCGGGCAACAACGCCTTCATCGCCAACCTAAACGGCGATTTCAACGCCGAGCGGATCAACTACGACAAAACGCTGGAGCGGATCATCGTGTCGGGCGGGGCGGGCGATGATATCTTCGCCTCGGACGACACCTCGGCCGAGATCACCATCTACGGTGACAGCGGCGACGACAGTTTCCAGATCGGTCAGCTGTTCCGCGAGGCGCGTAACGTCAACGACGACCTCAACGGCATTCCCACCGGCATCGCCGAAGAGGATTTCTTCGTCACCATCGAGGTCACGCGCGGCTGGCTGTCGAACGGGATCTCCTTCCCGATGACGATCAACGGCGGCGTCGGCAACGACAACTTCACCGTCTACCACAACAAGGCGGTGCTGACCCTTAACGGCGACGCCGGCGACGACATCTTCGAAGTGCGCGCCTTTGCGCTCGTGGGCAGCCAGGAACCCGAGCGCGAGCGCACCGACCTGACCGGCGGCGACGGTGCTGACACGGTCCGCTACGCGGTCAACGCGCCGGTGAACATCAACGGCGGCGACGGGTTCGACACTCTGATCGTGATTGGCACCGAATTCGGCGACGATTTCGTCATCACCGAAGACGGCGTCTTTGGTGCGGGCCTCAACGTCAATTTCGTCAATATCGAAAGCCTGCGCATCGACGGGGCCGAGGGCGACGATCGGTTCTTCCTGCAATCCACCAAGGAAACTGTGCTGACCGAGCTCTTCGGCGGTCTGGGCAACGACACGTTCTTCACCTCCGGCGACACGCCGCCCGTGGTCTCGAACGATTTCCGCGGCCATTCCGGGATCATCACCCACGACATGACGGCGGGCGGCGATGCCCGGTACGACGGGCAGAAAGTGTTCGGCATCTCGGCCAACGTGGCCGACGACGACACGCCTTTCGTCATCCTGACCGAAACCCAGGGCTCCACCCTCGTGACCGAGGGCGACGCCACCGGCGACACCTATACCGTGACGCTGACCCGCGCCCCCACCCGCGACGTGTTCGTCACCATCGGTGCGCCGCTGCCCAGCCCCAGCGCCCGCGAACAGGGCATCTATGCCTTCCGCGTCGACAGCGCCCATCCGGATGCCAGCACCCGGATAGACGGATCGTCGGTTGTGCTGAAATTCACCGCGGCGAACTGGCAGACCGCGCAGGAGGTGCAGGTCATCGCGTCGGGCGTGATGAACGACTATCCCGGCGGGCTCTTCACCCGCCAGGACCTGGCGGGCGACACCTTCGCGGACCCCGAACCGTTCGATTTCGACGACTCCGCGTTCGAAGGTCAGCAGAACGCGGTGATCACACACATCTTCTCGTCCGGCGAGACGATCCAGCGCACCGGCACCGACCTTGTTTCGGTCGACAACGGCGCGACCCCGTCGATCACGATCAACAGCCTTGGCCTGTCCGATGTAGACGACCTTCTGGGCCGCACGATCAGCATCGTCGAAGGTCCGGGCTTCGGTGACTTCCGCTTTGTCACCGGCGTGACCGACAATGGCGCGACCTATACGCTCGACCTCAGTGCGCCGTGGGCGGATGGTGACGTGCCGGTCGCGGGCAGCGCGGACACCGTGTTCAACATTCGCATAGACGATGCCATCACCGGCACGCACGACAGCTCGACCGAGAGCAAGGCCGAGGAAATCTTCGACGATCGCACCGTGTTCACCGGCACAGCCGCCTCGGGCGGTCTGATCGACTTCGAAGCCACCTACGGCAACCTCTCGGGCGCGACGCTGCAAATCATCGGCGGCACAGGTGCGGGGCAGGAACTGCTGATCCTCGACACCGACGGGGCAGAGCTGACGCTGAACGGCATCTGGTCCATTGATCCGGACTCGGACTCCGTCTTCCGCATCGCGCGTTACGACGGGCTCAACAGCCAGGTCGTCGAAGTTCTGATCGAGGACAACGATCAGCCCGGCCTGATCATCGACCAGACTGACGAGCTGGATGCGCCCGGCGCCGTCAACGGCAGCGACGAGAATGATACGCTGACCGCGGTGATCGAAGGCGCCGACGGCAACCAGACCGGCGAAGGCGACGTGCTGACGCTGTCGCTGAGCCAGGCACTGGCCGCGGGCCAGGAGCTGACGTTGGAGCTCGATTACGACGCGTCGCAGGTCAAGGTCGTGGCCTTGGGCGACGGCCCGGGCGGCGCGGCGCTGACCTCATTGGACTACGACAGCGGCACGCTGTCCCACCAGGTCGAGGTCTGGGCGGTGAACGACGTGCTGCGTGAAGGTGCACATACTGCCAAGATCGACTTCTCCTTCACCGATTTCACCAATATCGCCGCGGCATTCAGCTCCACCGACACGCTGGCCCTACAGATCGACGGCACCAATCCGCAAAGCTCCGTCGGGCTGACGTTCGAGCCGACCTCGATCACGTCCGTCCATCTCGACGGCGCTCTTCTGACCGAGGGCGTGGAGTACGAGCTGATCGAGGGGACCAACCAGCTCCTTTTCATCGACGGCGACGACATCGTCGAGGTCTCGGGCCTGGTCGAGATCGAATACGATTACGCGCAGATCACCTATCAGGACGCCTTCGGCGGCAGCGTGCTGGTTCGGATCGCCGATGACGACGCGCCGACCCTGTTGGTCCGCGAAAGCCAGGGCCGGACGGACGTGATCGAGGGCGGCGCCACCGATACCTACGAGATCCGCCTGACCTCGGCCCCGACCAGCGGCGATGTCACGGTGAACCTCAGCGAGATCATCACCAAGACGACCAAGACCGGCGGCATCCGCTTCGACAACATCCAGGTCGAGATCACCGCCGCCGAGCGTGGCGGCGCGCCCCTGGCCATCAACAAGACGCAAGTGACCGACGACAGCGGCAATCTGGTCTTCGACGAGGCGGGCGCTCCGGTGATGGAATTCTCCATCACCTTCGACGACACGAACTGGGATCAGCCGGTCACCATCACGGTCGCCGCGGTGGACGACGCGGTCGTGGACGGCGACGACACCCAGGTGTTCCGCCCCGGTCCCGCGACGCTGGCGGGCATCCTCGGCCCCGTGGTCACCAACGGTGCCGGCGGCAACGGATCGCTCTTCGGGCTGGCCGAACCGCTGATGCTGCCGGGCGAAATCAACGTCACCGCGTCGGTGGGCGACTTCGGCCCCGGCGACATCGACAATAGCATCGCGTCGCCCGCCCTGACCGTCGACCGCGCCGACCTTACCGCCGAGGTGATGATCGACTTGCGCCTGCGCGACAACCCGGACGACCTCGATCCGGGCGAGGCGGGATATCCCGGCGCGGATGCGACCGACGAAGAGATCCTGGCGCTTGGCGGCAAGACGCTGGAAATCACCCGCGCCCCGGCGGCGCCGGGGGCCACCGACCAGTTCCGCCTGATCACCGACGTGACGATCAACGTTGACGGCACGGTGACGCTGAGCCTCAATGCGCCTTACGACCTGTCGCCCTTCGGTCCCGACGAACTGAGCCAAAGCTTCGATCCGCAGGACGCGGTCACCGATCCGGGCAATGCCGGGTTCCCGGCGCCGGAGGATACGCCCGAAAGCGCACTGGACGACCTGGTCAACCGCTACGCGCTGACCTCGGAAAGCCTGAACTTCTTCGTCAACGAACTGGTCTCGGTCGATGTGCTTTTCGTCAAGGACGACGACAGCCCGGCGGACAGCGCCGGGACGCTGACCTCGAACCGGCTCTTCGGGCTGAACATGGGCCCCGACACCGTGATCGGCGAACGCGCGCGGCAGGGGGGCATCACCTTCGGCGAACTCGAGGTGCTAGATATCACCCTTGGCTCGGGCTACAACGATTTCGAGGTCAAGGGCACGCCGACGCGCTCTGACGGCTACGAGACCCGCACGATCATCCGCACCGGGACCGAAGTGCCGGTCGATCCGGTGCTGCTGGCTGGCAACCCGCTGATCGGGCAGCCGGTGGGCGATACCGTGACCGTGAACCTGCTGGCGTCGGACAGCGATCCGCTGCGTTCGGGCACGACCTTCAGCGTCGAAAATCCGAATTCCGGCAACGGCTTCGAAGTGCTCTTCGACATGGGCGCCGACCTGGGCGAGGCAGAGGATACCTTCCTTGGCCAGAAGCTGGTCATCACGATCGAGGCCGACGGGTCGGAACAGGTTATCGAGCGCTGGATCGTGGGCAGCGACGGCGATACGCTCCGGCTCGACGAGCCGCTGGTGCTCGACGGCTCCGCCACGGTTCTGGGCTGGGAGGTCATCGACCCCGCCGACGGCGCGCTGTCGGTCGATCTGCAAGGTGGTGACGACGTGCTGACCGCCACCGGCGACAAGGGTCTGGTGGTCTTCGGCGGCACCGGTGCGGACACGATCACCACCGATGCGGGCGACGACATCGTCTTCGGCGACCTCGGGCGCGTGGATGTCTTCAACGCGCTGTCGTTCCTGCTGGATGGCGACACCGAACCGACGCCGGTGAATCTCTTCGGCGGTTTCGCATCCATCGTCACCCGCCTTGGCACAGCGCCCGATCCGATCCTGGGCTTCGTCGACGGCGGCTTTGCCGACCGCGACACGGTCGATACCGACCAGACCATCTTTCCTGTGGCGGACACGGCGGACGGCACGGTCTTCGACCCCTACACAACCGGCGATATCGGCCTGGCCGGGCTTTACATCGATATCAACGACGGCACCGGTTTCCGCGAGGATCCGCGGCTGATCCTGTCCAACACCGATGAGGTTCTGGACATCATCCCGCCGTTCACCGTGGACCTCGACGCCACCAGCAAGTTCCGCATCTCGACCCTGCCCGAAGACCAGGCCGACGGGTTCAGCTGGCAGGCCGGGCTGATCCTCGCCATCGCGGGCGCGGGCGGCAACGACGTGATCTCGACCGGTGCGGGCGACGACACCGTCATGGGCGGCGAGGGCGATGACGACATCACGCTCGGCGCGGGGAACGACGTCGGCTTTGGCGATCTTGGCATGGTGCGCAACAGCTTCCTCGGCGGTGTCGGTCCGACCCCGACGACCCCCGGCGAGATCGTGCCGACCTACCTTGACGGCGTGTTCAGCATCCAGCTGGCGACCGGCGGCAACGACACGATGTCCGGCGGTGCGGGCAACGACCTGCTGGTCGGCGGCGCGGGCGCGGACGACCTGTCCGGCGACGGCGGCGACGACATCATCCTCGGCGACGCAGGCTTTGCCGACTACACCGACGGCGTGCTGGGCGCGGTCGAGGCCTATCGCAGCGTCGGCGCCGCCGACGAGATCGCGGGCGGTTTCGGCAGCGACACGATCCTGGGCGGCCTTGGCGGCGACCGGATCGCCGGTGACGAGATCGTGCCCACGGGATCCGGTGCCGATGGCGGCGACCTGATCTTGGGCGATCACGGGCGGATCGACTATGGCTTCGACGACGACGCGGCGCCGACGACCTCTTCGGTCGAACGGGTCCAAGGCGTGCTGGAACTGGCCGCTGGTGCCGACACGATCGACGGCAACGCGGGTGCCGACACGATCCTCGGCGGCTCTGAGACCGATCTGCTGCGCGGCGACGACGCCAGCGGCGCCTCGGGCGGCTTCGACCTTGGAGACCTGATCTTCGGCGACACCGGCGAGATCGACTATGCGGTGACGGCAGGAGCGATTTCCCTGCTGACCCGCGTCGCCACCCGCGACGTGAGCAGCGCCACCGGCGCGGGCGACGTGATCGAAGGCAATGCCGCAAGCGACACGATCCTGGGCGGCATCGGCTCTGACATCCTGCGCGGCGACAAGGCCGCGGTTGTCGGCATTCTCGACGGCGACGACCGGATCCTGGGCGACAACGGCGAGGTGCTTTACGAGGCCGATGGCGTGACCATCGCCACGATGCAGAGCTTCGAGGATGGCCTGGGCGCCGCGGATGTCATCACCGGCAATGCCGGGGCTGACTGGATCGTCGGCGGCTATGGCGGCGACCTGATCCACGGCAACAACGAGGGTGACGACGAAACCGCGCTCGACGGGGCGGATGTGGTCCTGGGCGACAATGGCCAGATCCTTCTGTCCGCGGGTGCCTTCAGCGCGATCCGCAGCTTCGACACCGCCGAGCCGCTCTTTGCCGCCGACGACACCATCACCGGCGATGCCGGTGGGGATATCCTGGTGGGCGGTCTGGGCGCGGACCTGATCCGTGGCGATCACACCCTGGGCACCGACAGCGCCGAGGACGGCGGCGACGTGATCCTGGGCGACAACGGCGAGCTGGTCTGGAACACCGGCGGCTTTGACACGATCGTGCGCAGCTTTGCCTTCGAAGACGGCGCGCCGGGGGTCGAACGCGGCGGCAGCGACACGATTTCCGGCAATAGCGGCGACGACCTGGTCATCGGCGGCACGGCGGGCGATCTGGTCTTCGGCGGCACGCAGAACGACACGATGCTGGGCGATCACGGCTTTGCCGGGATCATCGGCGGCGCGGTGCAGTTCCTGTCGATCCGCGAAAATGCCAGCGGTGCCGACGACACCAACGGCTTCGGCGGCGACGACACGGTCTTCGGCGACGAGGGCGAGGATATCGTGGTCGGCGCCTTCGGATCGGACGTGCTCGATGGCGACAACGTCGAAGGCCGCGACGATCCGCAGGGCGCGCTGGCGGGCCGTGATCTGGTGTTCGGCGACAATGCAGAGCTCGACCGCCGTGGCGTGGCCCTGGGCGACGTCACCGACCCGCGCTTTACCACGCTTCAGAATGGCCGGATCTACAGCGTCGATGCCGGGGCTCTGGCCACCGGCCACGCCATCGAAGGGCTGCTGCTGGTCACCGGAACGGCCTTCGCCAATCCCGACGGCAGCGCGGTCTGGCAGGATTTCGAGATCGAGCTGCTGGACCACGACCAGAACGGCGCGGACAACGGCCTTTTCGGCACCGACTACATCGCCGGCGGCGGCGCGCAGGACAGCCTTTTCGGGCAGCTGGGCGACGATACGATCCAGGGCGATGGCGGCGTGCAGGGCGTCTTCTCGCAAGCGGCCTACCTCGGCACGGCGGCGGTCGATACCGACCGCGCGTTGGCTGACGGACTCGCCAGCGACGGGGTCTACGCGGTGCGTAACGGTGACGGCGTCCTGATGATCAACGCCGCATACGAGGCGGCAAGCGACGACGACGACTACATCGAGGGCAACGGCGGCAACGACGTGATCTTCGGCGGCCTGGGCCAGGATGACATCGTCGGCGACAACTCGTCGCTCTTCAGCCTCGATGCGACCGAACGCTATGGACTTGAAGTCGGCGGCGTCGATCTGGGCATCGGGTCCGACATGATCTTCGGCGGCTCCGGCCAGCGGATCGACCGCCACGAATACGTCGAAACCCCGTCCGGCGTGGCCGGAGAGGTGGTCGATATCCTGATCGCGGATCGCCATTCGCGCGACGCCGACATGGTGATGGGCGACAACGGCGACATCTACCGTATCCTCGGCGCGTCCGGTGAATACTTGTCCTTCGCCTATGACGCGATGGACAACGTGGCGTCCGAGCATTACGGCGTGGGCGAGCTGTCGCGCGGCGGCGACCGTATCGTGATCCGCGGCGCGGCGCTGCTCGACTACACGATGGGCGGCGACGCCTTCGGTCCGGCCAGCTACGGCATGGCGGACGAGGTCCACGCGGAAAGCGGCGACGATTCGGTCTACGGTCTGCTGGGCGACGATTCGCTTTTCGGCGACAGCGACGACGACGACATCATCGGCGGCCAGGGCAACGACTGGATCTCGGGCGGCACCGGGCTCGACGGGGTGCTGGGCGGCGACGGCCGGATCTTCACCTCGCGCAACCTCGATGGCGGCGCCGATCCGCTGTCCGAGGCGATCTACGGCATAGATTACGTCGACACCAACCAGGTGATCTCGACCCCCGGCAACATCCAGCAATCGACGATCCACCTGGCCGGATACCTCAAGAAGACCGTCGATCTGATTCCGTTCTTCCCGCAAAGCTCGGATGCCGTGCCGGGTCTCGTGGACCGGGTGAACAACTCGGCCGACGTCGACAACGACGACAACGACATCATCTTCGGCGGCCTGGGCAGCGACTCGCTGCACGGCGGTTTCGGCTCCGACGCGATTTCCGGGGCCGAGGCGATGCGGATGACCATGGGCGGCCTGCCGTTGCCCTACAGCTTCGACAATCCGGGCAACCCGGGCGACATCCTTGCCTATGGCACCGGCGTCGACGGGGAGGGCAACGCGCGGCCCAACGAATTCGCCGCCTATGACGAATTCAACCCGCGGCCCGAGGTCTGGATCGATCCGGTGACCTTCAGCTTCGTCGATCCGGGCACGCCGGGCGCGGTGCCTTTCGTGCTGAACTTCGATCCGGCGGACGGCGCGGCCACCGATCCGGTCAGCGGCGACGGCCCGGCGGTGGCCTCGGACGGCGACGACGTGATCTTCGGAGACCTGGGCCATGACTGGCTGGTCGGCGGCACCGGGCGCGATCACCTCTGGGGCGGCTTCGGTGACGATCTGCTCAATGCCGACGACGACCACGACAGCGGCGGGGCGAACGACACGCCCGACACCGCCAACAGCTATGCGGACATCGCCTATGGTGGCGGCGGGCGGGACATCCTGATCGGCAACACCGGCGGCGACCGGCTGATCGACTGGGTGGGCGAGTTCAACTCCTACATCGTGCCCTTCGCGCCGTTCGGAGCCTTCACCATCAGCCGCAACGTCCAGCCGCAGATCTACGACTACCTCTACGACCTCTCCGAAGCCGATGGCGCCGACACCACCCGCGTGGCCGACGGCACGCCCGCGCGCAACGGCGAACCCTACGGCGAGATCGGCGCGGTCAAGCAGCAGGATGCCTTCTGGCAGGATCAGACCGGCGCACCGGACGATCCGCAGCCCGGCAACATCCCCGGCGGCAAACGCGACGTGATGGCGGCAGAGGATTTCGGCGGCGAGGATGCGCTGGTAGCCCTGGCCGCGGACAGCGGCACTTGGTCGACGTCCCAGGGCCGTGCCACCATCGCTCCCGAAGCGGTGGGACAGGATGGCGTGAGCGTCTATCACATCGCCGACTACCTGCCGACCTATTTCGAGCTGACGGCCAGCATCGCCGCGGAAAAGGATCGCTTCGGCTACGACGCCAACGGCTTCCTGATCTTCGACTATCACGGACCCGAGGATTTCAAGTTCGCGGGCATCAATTCGGACATCAACAAGATCCAGATCGGCCACCGCGACGCCAGCGGCTGGCAGGTCGATGTCCAAGCCAACATGAAGCTGCGCGCGGACCAGTTCTACGATGTGCTGGTCGCGGTGAACGGCACCACGGTCACGGCGCTGATCGACGGTCGACACACGCTGTCGCACACCTTTGCGGCGCGCGTGGTGGACGGCATTCCGCAAGGTCTGAATGCCGGGCTCGTGGGCATCGGGGCTGACAATTCCCGCACCACGGTCGACAACCTGACCGTGCAGGTGCTGCCGCCGGACCTGACATATGACCGCACCGAGGATTTCGAAGACGGCGCGGCAGAGGACTTCACCGGCGTCACGACCGGCGACTGGAGCGTCTTGAACGGCGCCTACCAGGTCGATGCCGGATCGGGTATCGCCCTGTCGACGATCGACCTGTCGGGCGAGGCGGGCTATGCCGCCGGCACCTTCTCGCTGGCCGACAGCGCCAAGGTGCGGATCGAAACAACGGTCAGCACCGACGGACCGGCCGGGGTCGTCTTCGACCTGGTGTCCTCCAGCCGGTTCAAGTTCGCGGTGCTCAATCCCGACGCGAACCGGATCGAGATCGGCCACTACGAAGGCAACGGCGCGTGGATCGTGGATCAGTCGGTCGCCGTTGCGGCCGGTATCGACGCCGGAACAGACTACACCCTGTCGGTAATCCTTGCCGGGTCCAGCGTGTCCGTCAGCCTCGATGGCGTATTCTATGTCAGCCATGCTTTCAATGGCGTGAACGTCGACGGCGGAGCCGGGTTGATCGCCAATGGTGCGATGGCATCCTTCGAGGAGGTCTCGTTCGAAACCGACGACGCCCGCATCGCCACCGAGACGGTCGAGGCGCTGCGCGGCACCGCAATCGGCACCGGTGCGGATGCACTGGAAATCGACGACGCCTATGCCCTGAAGGACGAGGCCATTCGCCGCCTAAGCCTGAGCCTTGGCCTGAGCGACAGCCAGGTGGCTGCGTTGCAGGGCATCGACCTTGCGATCGGCGACCTCGCGGACGCGACGCTCGCCACCTACCAGAGCGGGTCGATCACGCTCGATATCGACGCGGCGGGCATGGGGTACTTCGTTGACGAGACCTCCCGTGCCAATGAGGAGTTCGATAGCGGCGGAACGGCCATCGAGGGCAACGACGCGAGCGGCGGCTACGATCTGCTCAGCATCCTGATGCACGAGCTGGGCCATGCGCTGGACCTGAGCCACGACGCCTCGGACGCGCCGTTCATGTCTGGCTTCCTCGATCCGTCGCAGCGTCTGGGCCTCTTTGCCGCGGCCAACGACGATGCGGCGCCCGCGGGCTCTGACGAGGTGACCTATTACGACCCGCGGGTCGATGCGATGGTGACGCAGGACGAGATGATGTTGCTCGATGCGGTGGCGGATATCGAACCCGAAACCACGCCACAGCCCACGCCGGTCAAGGGCAACGGAAAGGGCCGTGTCAAATGGGCCGCGCAATGACGGGAATGCCGCGTTAAATCTTGATTTAACTTAAAAATCTGCAAGACTTTATCCGGTGTCATGGGCGTCGCCCACGGCACCGGAAAAGTGCCCCGGGGGTATGAAAACGGAGGAATGACGATGTCGGACAAGAGCAGTGAAACCAGCGCGCCGAAGCCCGAGGACGGAACGCCGGGCGAGGTCGGCACACCGGCGGCGCCGACAGTGAACTGGGACGACAGCCAGATGCGGACGACCTATGCCAATGTCGTCAACGCCGCGTCGACCCGCGAAGAGGTGACGTTGTTTTTCGGCACCAACCAGACCTGGAACCCTGCCAAGGCCAAGGAATTCGACGTCCGGCTGGAAGAGCGTGTCGTGCTCAACCCGCATGCGGCGAAACGGCTCTTCGTGCTGATGGGCGCGGTGCTGGCGCAATACGAAAAACGCTTCGGCGAGATCAAGCTCGAAGGCTTGCAAGCCGCCGCCGCGGCGGCCAAGGCGAACGGCGCCAAGAACTGACGCTGCCGGAGCGCTGAGCCATGAGCAAAGGTCGGGAACCGCAGGAACCAAGGCCCGATGCCGAGGTGTCGGTTCTCGAACAGGCGCTCTGGTCGCGGTTTTCCGAAGACAGGGACCTGCGCGATTTCGCGCGGGTCTGGCTGGCGCTGCAAATCCGGCAGCTGGGCCGTGTCGAACGCGCGGTGGTCGTGCTCGACACCGATGGCGGCATGACCCCGGTCGCCAACTGGCCCAAGGACAGCTGGACCGGCCAGGATCTGGCCGATGCGGTCGAAGAGGCGCTCGAGACCGAGCGCGATGTAGTGATCGCCGGCCGCATCGTGGCGAAACCGCTGGTCGTCGACGGCGAGGTCATGGGCGCCGCAGCCTTTGCCTTTCCCGGGACCGTCGCGGACGCGGGCGCCGCGATCCGTACGGTGCAGTGGGGCGCCGGGTGGCTCAATGCCGCGATCCGGCGCGACCTGTCGCTGTCGGACCGGCGCGAGCGGGCCAAGCAGGCGGCTGTGCTCGACGTGTTGGGCGCCGCGCTCGACGTGAACTCTCTGGATGCCGCGGCCCTGGCGGCTGCCACGCAACTGGCCCGGCGGCTCGATTGCGAGCAGGTGGCGATCGGGATCCTGAAACGCCAGCGCGTGCGCATCATCGCCGTCTCGGACGTAGCCGATTTCCGCATGGACACCAGCTATTCCGAACGACTGGCCCAGGCGATGGCAGAGGCGACCGACCAGGAGGGCACGGTGCTGTACCCCCGCCGCGAGGGGATGGCCTACGCAGTGAACACGCTGCACGCGGAATTGCACCGGTTGCGCGCGGACGGCGACCTGCTGACCGTGCCGCTTTTCGTGGGCGCGCGCGTGTTCGGCGCGCTGCACCTTGAAAAGGCGCGCGGCGGGCGGTTCGACGATCTGGACCTGCTGATCGCGGAAGCCACGGCCTCTGCGCTGGCGCCGATCCTGCTCGAAAAGCGCCTGGCGGACCGGTCCGCGCTGACTGTCGCCGGGGCCGGGCTCTGGCGCCAGACCGCGCGCCTGCTGGGGCCGGGCTACATCGGGCGCAAGATCGCCTTGATTGCGCTGGCGGCGGTGGTGGCGTTTTTCGCGGTGGCAAAGGGCAACTACCGCGTGCCCGCGCAGGCCGAGGTGCAGGGCCAGGTCGTGCGGTCGCTGGTGGCGCCCTACGACGGGCACGTCTCGGAACAGTTCGCGCGGGCGGGCGACGTGGTCCGCGCAGGCGCGCCGCTGGCCAGCCTGGACGAGCGGGATCTTCAGATCGAGCTGATCCGCTGGCGGACCGACCTCAGCCGGTTCCAGGGGGAATACGACCGTGCGCTGGCCGAACGCGATGCTGCCGCCGCGCGCATCGCCCTTTCGGAAATCGAACAGGCCCGCGCCAAGGCATCGCTGGTGGAATTGCAGATCGCCCGCGCGTCCCTGCTGGCGCCCTTCGACGCGGTGGTCATCGACGGCGATCTGAGCCAGTCCATCGGGCGCGCGGTGCGCCGCGGCGAAGAGTTGTTCCAGCTGGCCCCCCTCGACAGCTATCGTGTCGAGATGATGGTCGAGGACACCCAGCTTGACGATGTGTCGGTGGGGCAGGAGGGACGCATCGTCCTGTCGTCGCTGCCGGACCGCGATTTCCCGGTCGAGATCGTGCGCATCACGCCACGGCTCGAGGCGTCGGACGGCCGCAACGTGGCCGTGGTCGAAGGCCGGATGGTGGAAACCAGCGGCCAGATTCGCCCCGGCATGCGCGGCGTCGCAAAGATCGACGTCGAGGAACGCCTGCTGATCCGGATCTGGGCGCAGCCGATCATCGACTGGTTGCGGCTGGCGCTCTGGCGCTGGACGCCCTGAGGGCGCCATGGCAACAAGCTTCGAAAGCCAGAACTGGTACCGCGCCGCCCATCTGCGCCCCGCGCTGGCGCGTCGGATCGAGATCTCGCGCCAGACCTTCCGGGGGCAGGTCTGGTATGTGATCCGCAACCCGATGACCGGCAAGTTCGCCCGCATCACCGAATCCGCGCACTGGCTGGTGGCGCAGATGGACGGCACCCGAAAACTGGGCGAGATCTGGGACGCGGCCTGTGCCGAACTGGGCGACATGGCGCCGGCGCAGGACGAGCTTCTCGCGCTGATGACGCAGCTTTCGGGGCTGGGCCTGCTGCACACCGACGGCGTGCCCGATGCCGACGGGATGTCGGACCGGGCAGGGCGCATGCGGCGCCGGATGCAGGTGATGCGGTTCCTCAACCCGCTGGCGCTACGCTTTCCGCTGTTCGATCCCAACCGGATCCTTGACGGTCTCTGGCCCTTCGCACGGCCCTTCTTCACCATCTTCGGCGCGCTGGCCTACGTGGCGCTGCTGGTCGCGGGCACGGTTTCGGCCGGTCGGCACTGGGACGCGTTGACCGGCAACATCATCGACCGGGTTCTGGCGATGGAAAGCCTGATGCTGCTGGTGCTGGTCTATCCGCTGGTCAAGCTGCTGCACGAACTGGGCCACGGCTTTGCGGTCAAGAAATGGGGCGGCGAGGTGCGCGAGGTCGGGGTGATGATGCTGGTCTTCATCCCGGTGCCATATGTGGACGCCTCGGCCTCGACCGCCTTTCCGGGCAAATGGCAGCGCATCCTCGTCAGCGCCGCCGGCATCCTGGTCGAACTGGGCCTCGCCGCCGGGGCGATGCTTCTTTGGGCCGAGATGGAGGACGGGCTGGCGCGCGCGGCCTGTTTCAACGTCATGCTGATCGGCGGCGTGTCGACGCTGCTGTTCAACGGCAATCCGCTGCTGCGCTTCGACGGGTATTTCGTGGCCTCCGACCTGTTGGAGATTCCCAACCTCGGAACGCGCTCGAACCGCTACATCGGCTACCTGATCCAGCGTTACCTCTTCGGCAACACCCGCGCCAAGACACCGGTGCGCGCGCCGGGCGAAAGGGGCTGGTTCTTCGTCTACGCCATCGCGGCGTTCGCGTACCGGCTGCTGATCTCGCTTACGATTGTGATGATCGTGGCGACGCGATTCTTCATCCTTGGCGCGCTGTTGGCGATCTGGTCGGTGACCTTGATCTTCGTCGTGCCGACCCTCAAGCATCTGCGCTTTGTCGCCACGTCGCCCGCACTGCGCGGCATCCGGCACCGTGCCGTGACCGTCACCGGTCTGGCGCTGGTTCTGATCGTCGGGCTACTGGGGTTCCTGCCGGTGCCCTACAGGACCGTGGCGCAGGGCGTCGTCTATGCCCCCTACGAGGCGACGGTGCACGCGACCGAACCCGGTATCGTCGCCACGTTGCACGCGGCGCCCAACGCCCTGCTTGAACCGGGGCGGCCGATTCTGACTCTGACCGATCCATTTGCCGACTCGCGGCTCGACACCGCGCGGGCAGAGGCGCGGAAGTACCAGCTGCGCTATGAACAGGCGCTGAGCGAAAGCGCCTATGACATCCGCCTCTGGCGCGCCCAGGCGCTGCGGGCCGAGCAGGAATCCGACCAGTTGCAGGCGCGGGCGGAAGCGATGGTGCTCACCGCGCCGCGCCGCGGGGTTTTCGTGCTGCCGGAGGCGAGTGACATCGAAGGCCGGTTCCTGATGCGGGGCGATGTGGTGGGGTATCTCGTCGACCCGGGCGAGCTGGTGGTGCGCGTGGCCGTGCACCAGGAAAGCGCCGACCTCATCCGATCGCGCGCGAAGGCGGTGTCGCTGCGCACCGCCGACCGGCTGGAAGACGCACGCCCCGGCCATATCGTGCGCGAAGTGCCGAACGTCGGGCAGCGCATCGCTTCGCGCACCCTGACGACCGAAGGCGGCGGGCCGTTTGCGCTCGACCCCGAACGCGGGCCCGAGCCGCACACGCTGGAGCCGATCATGCAGTTCGACGTGGCGCCCGACACACCGCTCGACGCCGCCGCCATCGGAATGCGGGTGCATGTGCGCATCGACCACGGCGACGAGCCCATCGCCCTGCGCATCGCCCGCCGCGTGCGGCAGGTGTTTCTGAGCCGGTTCAATGTCTGACCTCTCCGCCCCCCCCACCGGCCTCGGCGCCCATGCCGCGCGTCTGCCGCGTCTGCGCGAGCTGCGCCAGATGGCCCGGGCCGGGGAGGACGACCGCCCGACCGACTGGCGCTACCACCTCACCGCCGTCTCGGACCGCGCGGTTGGGGTTCTGCGCGACCCGCTGCTACGCCTGCGCCTGCGCCAGGCCGCCGCGCGCGCCCGACGTCATGCACGCAGGCACATGGAGGGGGACGTGGCGGACCTGTCCGCAGCGCTGGCAGAGCTGGCGCCGAAGCTGCGTCAGGGCCGCGCCTTCGATGCTCGCACCTGCCGGGCGCTGGGGATCATCGCAGCCGTGATGCAGGCAACACATGGTCTTAAACCATTTCCGTCGCAGCTGATGGGGGCGCTGGCGCTTTATTCCGGCAGGCTGGTCGAGATGGAAACCGGCTCCGGCAAGACCCTGACCGCGGCGCTGGCCGCGGCACTTGCCGCGCTTGCGGGCGAGGATGTGCACGTCGTCACCGCCAACGACTACCTCGCTGCGCGCGATCATGCCCAATTCGAGCCTTTCTTTAATGCGATGGGGCTGAGTACGGGGTTGATCATGCACAGCGTGCCGCCACCCGACCGCGGGCCCTTGTACCGCGCGCGGGTGATCTATGCGTCCAACAAGGAAATCGCCTTCGACTACCTGCGCAACCGGATCGTCCTGGGCGGCGCCCGCGCGGCGGTGCGCCTGTCGCTCGAAGCGGTGAACGGTGCGGGCGCGCGGGCATTGGGGCTGACGATGAACGGCCTTCCCTTTGCCATCGTGGACGAGGCGGATTCGGTGCTGATTGACGAATGCCGAACACCTCTTATCATCTCGGAAACCGGCGCACCGGACCCGGACTGGCCCCGCGATGCCATTGCCCTGGCCGGCACGCTGGCCGAAGGCCGCGACTATACCGTGGACCGCGAACGCCGCCATGTCACGCTGACGCCGCGCGGCGAGACGCGGCTGGCAGAGGCGGGCGAGACGATGGGCGGCATCTGGCGCAACGCGGTGCGGCGCGACCATGCCGCCGTTCAAGCGCTGAGCGCCGAACATCTCTTCGTTCGGGACGAGCATTATATCGTCCGCGACGGCAAGGTGGCGCTGATCGATGAATTCAGCGGCCGGGTGGCCGAGGACCGGGCACTGGGAGACGGGCTGCAACAGATTGTCGAGGCGCGCGAATCCGTGGCTGTGACCGGGCGGCGCATCACCCGCGGGCGGATGACCTACCAGCGCTTCTTCCGACGGTACCGCCGACTTGCCGGCATGACCGGCACCGCACGCGAGGTGGCGGGCGAATTCCGTGCCGTCTACGGTCTGCAGGTGATTGCGCTGCCGCCGCACCGACGGTCGCGGCGCAAATACGGCCGCGTACGCATCTTCGCGACCGAGGACCGCAAGTGGTGCGCCGTTGCGGCGCGCGCGGCGCGGATCGCGACACAGGGCCGTCCCGTGCTGCTGGCCACGCGCACCATCCGCGCCAGCATGGCGCTTTCCGACGCGCTGACCGATGCGGGTCTCGAACACACGCTGCTGAACGCAGCGCAGGACGGCGACGAGGCCGCGATAATCGCCGAAGCAGGCCGTCCGGGGCGGATCACGCTGGCCACCAACATGGCCGGGCGCGGTGTCGACATCCAGCTGGACGACGCGGTGCGCCAGGCGGGCGGGCTGCACCTGATTTTGACCGAGCTCAACGAGGCGGCGCGGATCGACCGGCAGGTGATCGGCCGCTGCGCCCGGCAGGGCGATCCCGGCACGTGCGAGGTCTACCTGTCGCGCGACGACGGAATCGTGGAGAAATTCGGCTCGCGCCGCGCGCGGTCGTTTCTTGGCGGCTGGGTGCATCTGCGCAAGGCGCAACGCCGCGCCGAACGGCTCTTGGCGCAGGCCCGGCTCGACCTATTGCGGCACGATCTGAGCCGCGACGAACATCTTGGATTTCTCGGAGGAAGCGAATGAGAACTCGGGCCTTGTGCATGGCGGCGGCGCTGACCGTACACTCCGTGCAGACAGCAGCCGCGCAATCCGAGGTCGATTGCGTTCTAGAACCCGCGGCCCGCGTCACGATCTCGGCCAAAGCCGAAGGCACGATCCGCGAAATTCCGGTGGGGCGGGGCGATCTGGTGGAAAAGGGCGATCTGCTGGTCCGCCTCGACGCCGAACTCGAATCTCTGCAACTCGAGCTGGCCCAAGCTCGCGCAGAGTCCGATCTCGACCTACGGGGCCAGCGTGAGCGGCTGTTGCTACGGCAGAAGGAATACGACCGGGTCGAACAGCTGTCTCAGCGCAATATCGCGGCGACCAGCGCCCTGGACGATGCAGGGATCGAATTGTCGCTCACGGAATTGGCATTGGAACAGGCCAAATTTGACCGCAAGCTCGCAGCGATCGAGGTTCGCCAGGCGCAAGCTCTGCTCGACCGGCGGTCGGTGCAAAGCCCTTTGACCGGGCGGGTGGTCGCGGTCGATGCGGCAGTCGGCGAATTCGCCAACGAACAGACCAGCATCATGGAGATCGTGCAGACCGATCCTATACACGTCGAGGTTTTTGCGCCGGGCGAGCTCTTTGGACGGATCACCGAAGGCGAAATCCACGAGGTTGTTCTGATGCCGCCGCTTGATGGACGTTTCAATGCGACCGTCGCGGTCGTCGACCGGCTGTTCGACACGGCCAGCGGCACGTTCGGCGTGCGGCTGGAAATCGACAATCCCAAGTCCATTGTGCCGTCCGGGGCGCGTTGCCGGATTCTGTTCGGCGCGGGCTGACGGGGCCGCATCACAGCGCACTCGGTCCCCCATCTGCGCCGCAGCAACCGAGGAACAACTCAAAAAAGAGGTGCCTAGTCGATTGCCAGCGGAAAGATTCTGCGCTCGCGAACAGGAGTTTTTCCACAGGATGGGCGGATTTTGTTGAAGAAGTCGTGTGGAAAGAGCGGTATTCTCTGCCCGTGCTTTCAGGCGATGCGATTGGGTCCGGGCCATCACCCGTTGCGCCGCAACGAGGCCGTCATCTTACCGCTCAGCTCACGTTGCGGGCTCCTGGAATACGCACTGTGGCCGTAGCTTCGCGAGTTTTTGGAGGTTCTGGGCAATGGCGGCGAGGAGGAATTCATCCTTGGCGCCGTTTGGACCACGCAGGCGCAGCCTGCTCAGGCCGAGTATGCGCTTCAGGTGGGCAAAGAGCATCTCGACCTTCTTCCGCTTGTCGCGGGACACCTTGTAGGCATTGGTCTTACGGCATTCACGGGCGAACTCGCGTGCTTCCTCGTGGGGCTCGCGGGTCACGTATCGCGCCTCCGCTTTCAGGCAGCAAATCTCCTTGGACGGGCACACCTGGCAGGTCGCCTTGAAGGCGCGGTATTTCTTCCGCCCGCTGGGCTCCTGACCCCGGTTCGGATCAGAGTAGTTCCGGCGGAATTGTTTGAGGGCATGGCCCTCGGGGCAGATGTATTGATCGTGTGCCTCATCCCATTCGAAGTCTGATCGTGAGAAGGTCCCATCCGTCCGCTCCGACTTGTCGAGCACGGGGATGAAGGGAATGATGCTGCGCTTCTTGACCAGCCATCCGAGGTTCTCGGCATTGCCGTAGGCGGTGTCGGCCGCCAGCCAGTCGGGCCGGATCCCGAACCGCTTCTCGGTCCTGTCGAGCATGGTGCGCGAGGCACCGACTTCGGCCTGGCGGATCGCCCGCGTGGCCTCGACGTCCATGATCACCGAGTTCTTGGTGTCGATCAGGTAATTGGTGGCAAAGACACAATACGGGCGGCTTTCCTCGGCGCGGGTCCATTGCGCGGCAGGATCGGACTTGGCCACGAACTTCGGCTGGACCGGCGACGCGGCTCCGAAGGCGGCGTTATCCAGCGTCTCCAGATATTCCTGCGCCGCCCGGTTCCCGGCTGCGCGAGCGACCTGCGGGCTCCAATCCTCGGCCGGGATGGACCGGACCTTGTTCGCATCGGCAGAGATCAGGCTGGCATCAACGGCGAAGCCCTCGCCAGAAACCAGATCCTCCTTCAGACACCGCTCGACTGTAGACTCGAACACTTGCCGCAGCAGGTTGCTTTCCCGGAACTTGCCATGGCCGTAGCGCGAGAAGGTCGAGTGGTCGGGGACTTTCCCCTTTAGGCCCAGCCGGCAAAACCAGCGATAGGCCAGGTTCAGATGGACCTTATCGCAGAGGCGGCGCTTTGACCGGATGCCCATGACATATCCGATCACAAGCATCCGGATGATGAGTTCGGGATCGATGGAGGGACGCCCGAGATGGCTGTAGAACGGGCGTAGCGCGTCCCGCAGGCTGTCACCATCAAGGATCAGATTGATCACACGCAGGATGTGTTTGGCCGGGACGTGCCGCTTGACCTGCTCCCCTGAAAAGTCCTCGATTTGAGGTTAGCCTGTTCTCCAACGAAGGAGACAGACGATGAAGAGAAGCCGTTTCAGTGAAGAGCAGATCATTGGCATTCTGAAGGAGCACCAATCTGGACTGGGCGCGAAGGAGCTGTGTCGCAAGCATGGGATCAGCGATGCGACGTTCTACAAGTGGCGGTCCAAGTATGGCGGCATGGAGGTATCTGACGCGCGGCGTTTGAAGACGCTGGAGTCCGAGAACGCCAAGCTGAAGAAGATGCTCGCCGAGCAGATGATGGATGTGGTTACGCTGAAAGAGATGCTCGGAAAAAACTTCTGAGGCCCGGTTCGAGGAGAAATGCTGTGAACTGGGCCATGAAGACCAAGGGCTACAATCAGCGAAGCGCCTGTGCGCTGGCCGGGATCGATCCGCGTGTCTGTCTATCGACGGACGTCGAAGCGGCCGGCAGACACCGCGTTGCGCGCCAGGATGAAGGGGCTGGCGTCCGAACGGCGAAGGTTCGGGTATCGGCGGCTCCACATTCTGCTGAAGCGAAGGCTGGGCGGTGAACTGGAAGAAACTGTACCGGATCTACCGGGAAGAAGGGTTAACCGTTCGTAAACGGGGCGGACGCAAGCGCGCAGTGGGCACCAGGACGCCCATGGCGATCCCACAGGGGCCGAACCAGAGGTGGTCGCTCGACTTCATGTCGGACGCGCTGGAAGACGGGCGTCGGTTCCGGGTGCTGAATGTGATTGATGACTTCAGCAGGGAATGCCTGGCCGCCGTCGTGGATACCTCCATTGGCGGCGCGCGTGTCGCCCGTGAGCTGGATCGCATTGCCGAACTGCGAGGCTATCCTTGCCTGGTGGTCTCGGACAACGGGACGGAACTGACATCGAATGCGATGCTGAAATGGCAGGAAGACCGCAAGGTTGATTGGCACTACATCGCGCCAGGCAAGCCCATGCAAAACGGCCTGGTGGAGAGCTTCAACGGGCGGATGCGAGAGGAGTGCCTCAACGAGCATCTGTTTCCGTCTCTGCGCCATGCCTGCCGCATGATCGCGGCATGGCGCGACGACTACAATCAACACCGCCCGCATTCGAGCCTCGACGGACTCACCCCGCGGGAGTATCACCAACGGTCAGAAGAGGACCAAAACCTGAACAGAGCTAACCTATAAACGCGGACTCCAAGGGGAGCAGGTCACGCTCAAGATTGAACTCGTAGAACAGCTGCGCCGGAGCTTCCTGCCTGCCCATCATCCCGAAATCCTCCCATCCTCCCATAGTTGAGTGAATCGAAAGACTTGCCGAACCGCAACAATGACTTTTTCAACAGCATGGGCGGGGAGCGGACCTTCGCCGCGGTCGCGAAGGCACCTCGGTCACACCGTTGAAGCGGACATTCATCCGAGAACCACGACCGGATCCAGCCAGGTCGACACTTAGGGCGGAGAGCGGACATTCTCTGCAAATACGGAGTCGCAGGGTGCACTCGGCAGAAGCTGACATTCAGAGCAACCAGAGTTTTCTTTGCCCATGTTCAACGGTTCCTCTATCTGGTTGCCATCACAGACTGGTTCACCCGCGAGGTTCTGGCCTCGTGGATATCGAACACACTCGAAGTGGACTTTTGTGTGGAGGCGTTGAACGAAGCGATCCACCGCTTCGGCCCGTCCGAGATCATGAATACCGATCAGGCGTCGCAGTTCACGTCCTTCGCCTTGGATCGACCGTCTGAAGCGGGTCGGCACGCGGATCTCGATGGACGGCAAGGGCCGGTGTCTCGACACCGTTTTGACAGAGCGTCGATGACGTTCGCCGAAGCAAGGGTGCGTTTAGCTTCGCGCCCGGAAGACCGGATCGAAGACCAAGGCCGGCGCTGGCCGTTGGATCGCCTTCTGCAAGCAACAGCGGCCCCTTGCCGCCTATGGCGGACAACCGTCCGCCGTGGTCTGCCCGAGTCCGACCAAATCCGAATGGAAAGGACAGGGAGTAGCCTGGACGACCCCGGGAGCTGTTCCATGATATGAGAGTCCCGCGCCGGCGCGGGACATGCGGGGCGATCCGGTCTACGTCAACTCCGAACGTTCATTTCCGCGACCGTCAGCGAGGGCTAGGAATGGGACAAACCGAAAAGGAAGCCGGACCATCGAACGACGCACCTTTATTCTGAGCGTAGCCCATGTCGCGATGACCCCCAGATACGCGTTTTCGCAGGACGGCGGCGCGTGGCCGCGGTGGCGAGACCGTTTCCTGTCGGGTGATGGGCGCGTGATCGACGATGACAACGGGCGGATCAGCCATTCCGAGGGGCAAGGTTTCGGCGCCCTTCTGGCGCAGGCGCATGGCGATCGGGAGGCATTCGAACTGATCGAGGACTGGACGCGTCGCAACCTTCTTGTGCGCCAGGACAGCTTGATGGGATGGCGCTGGAACGCGTCGACCGGCGTGGCAGATGAGGATTGGCATACCGCGACGGACGGCGACCTGTTCCGGGCTTGGGCCCTGCTGCGCGCAGAGCGCGACTCCGGCTGGCCCGTAAATGCCGGCCTCTATCAAGACATTGCACGGGATATCGTGTCCCTGTGTCTGCGCCCCGACCCCCGGGCCCCCGGCTCGCCCTTGCTGACGCCCGGTGCCGAGGCGCGATCCGATCCCGACCGCATTCTGTTCAACCCGTCCTACATCATGCCGCGCGCATTGCGGGAACTCGGTCTTGCCATAGAGAAACCCGAACTGCTTGCCGCGGCCGATCACGGTGAAACGGTCCTCGCTGAACTCGCGGCGCTTCACCCTCTTCCCGACTGGATCGACGTGACCGCGACCGGCTTTGCAACGCCGGCCGAACACGCCCTGCGCTCCGGCTATGACGCGCTGCGCGTGCCGCTTTATCTGTCGTGGTCCGGGAGGCGGAGCCATCCGGCGGTTCTGCGTGGCACGGAAACGCTGATGTCGGCGTCCTTGCCGGGTCACCTTGCCGTGAACGTGACCCTTGAGGGCAAGGTGCTGGCCCAGAGCGATCAGCCTGGATATCGCGCCATCGCCGACCTTGCGCGGTGCCGCGAGGTGAAGATCAGCGCGGAACAGATGGATCGGCAGTCCTATTACCCAGCTACTTTGGGCTTGCTTGCACAGATTGCGCGCGCGGACGCTGGAGACTGCATGCCCAAATGACGCCGTTATTGGCCTGTATCGCACTCTCCGGTAGGTTGCGATCAAACACCTTAGAGTGTTTTCTGGGTGCGGTCGTCGCCATACAAGTATCGGGGCTACAATGAAGTATTCGCGTCTGCTGATCGGTTTCATCGCCATTGCGCTCGCGCTCTGGATCATCATCGGCGAACAGATGTCCGGTGCCAGCGCCAACGCTTTCGTAAACGCCCGGCTTGTCACTGTCCGCAGCGAAGTGGCGGGCACGGTCGAGATGCCTGTCCGCTCGCTCGGCTCCCGCATCGGCGAGGGGGAAAGGGTCGCCACGATCACCGACCCGCTGGTAGACCGTGTCCGCCTGAACGATCTGGTGATGGAGCGGTCCTTCCTGTCGTCCGAGGCGTTGCGCCTCGAGGCTTACCAGAAGAGCACCAATGAGATCCTTCAGTCGCTCGAGGCGCGCTCCGAGCGCTACACCGAAAATCGGCTGGAAGACCTGCGCATCCGGCTCGAACACGCCCGCGCGCGCCTGTCCCTGCTGGAAGAACAGGGCGCAGGCGACGCGACCCCAGCAACCACCGATGCCGTCAATCCCGACAACGGCAGGCTCCCCGGCGAACCGCAACTGCCGGCGCTCGCGCTCGACTATGCGCGCGAACGGGTGGAGGTGCTCGAGATCGCGCTGCGTGCCGCCGAGTCGGGCGTTTTCCTGGGCGACGGCTACAACGACGCGCCGAATGCCGAGCAGCGCGCGGTCGAGCTGCGCAGCGAGGTCGCCGCGACCGAAGCCGCCATCGCGGATGTGGAGCGTCGCAAGACCGCGGTGGACGAGCGCGTGGGTCGGGAACGGCAGCGCGTCAACGGCCTGACCGGCGGCGACATTCTGGCGCCCGTGACCGGGCTTTTCTGGGAAGTGATGGCGGCGGACGGCGAACATCTCGAACGCGGCGATCCGGTGCTCAAGATGGTCGACTGCGGATCGCTCATGGTCAACCTGTCGGTGAGCGAAGGCATCTACAACACGCTCGAAGTCGGCCAGACTGCCGAATTCCGCCCGCTCGGCGGGTCCGACGTGTTCGACGGCACTGTGACACGTCTTGCCGGTGCGGGCGCCGCCACGATCTACCGGAACCTCGCCGTCGCGCCGAGCCAGCAGCACCTGGAGCGCTACGACGTCACCCTGCTGGTCCCCGGGCTGAAGGACGATCCGGAGCTGTCCTGCGCCATCGGCCGCACCGGCCGCGTCTTCTTTGACCGCAGACCCCTCGACTGGCTGCGCCGGATATTCTGAGCCGATGATGTTCCCCCATCTCAGCGAGGTGCAGTCCAGTTTCGTCCTGATCACGCTGCTGGCGGGCTTCGGGCTGGTGCTGCCCGCCGTCGTGGACCGCACGAACGTGCTGCACCGGTGCCTCTTGCTCAGCCTCGCCGCGCTTCTCGCGGCGCGCTACGCGGTCTGGCGCATCACCGAAACCGTGGCCCCCTTCGGCCTGACCCTGGACATGCTGGCAAGCTGGTCGCTGCTGGCGCTGGAGATGCTGGCGCTGGTCGGATCGCTCAGCGCCTTCCTCATCATGTCGCGCCTCAAGCTGCGCAGCGACGAGGCCACGCAGCACGCCGGATGGTGGGGCGCGAAAAGCCCGAAGGTCTCGATCCTGATCGCCACCTACAACGAAACCCTCGATGTGCTCGAACGCACCGTGATCGGAGCGAAATCGCTGCGCCACGACAACAAGGAAGTGCTGATCCTGGACGACGGTCGCCGCGACTGGCTGCGCGACTACTGCGAGAAGCAGGGCGTGCGCTATGTGCGCCGCCCGGACAACAAGGGATCGAAGGCGGGCAACATCAACCACACGCTTGGCCTGCTGGCGCAGGATCCGGTGCCGCCGGACTTCATCGCCGTTCTCGATGCGGATTTCGTGCCACACCGGGGATTCATCTCGCGCTCCATGGCGCTGTTCCACGATCCCGAGGTGGGGCTCGTGCAGACGCCGCAGCACTTCTTCAACGCCGACCCCATCCAGCACAACATGGGGCTGAGCCGGTCCTATCCGGACGAACAGCGGTTCTTCTTCGACCATATGCAGCCCAGCCGCGACGGCTGGGGCATCGCCTTCTGTTGCGGCACATCCTCGATGGCGCGCTGGAGCGCGATCCAGGAGATCGGCGGCTTTCCCACAGAGAGCATCACCGAGGATTTCATGCTGACGCTGACCCTGCAGAACGCAGGATGGAAAAGCGTCTACTTGGCCGAGCCGCTGACCGAGGGCCTCGCGCCGGAGGGGCTCAAGGAATACGTCACCCAGCGCGCGCGCTGGTGCCTGGGGCTGATGCAGATCGCCCGGTCTTCGCTGGGTCCGCTCGCGCGCAACAATCTGCGCCTGCGCGACCGCTGGAGCGTGACGGACTCCGTCTTCTACTGGCTCACCACGTTTCCCTTCCGGATCGCAGCCATCGTGTATCCGCTGCTCTACTGGTTCGGCAACATCACCGTCGTCGACGCGCGTCTTCCTGATGTGATCAGCTATTTCGGTGCCTATTACATCTGGATCCTGATCGTGCTGAACCTCCTCAGCCGCGGCATGGTGGTGCCCATCCTCAACGACGTCAGCCAGTTGATCGGGGCCATTCCGATCAGCCGGGCGGCCATCGTCGGCCTGCTGAAGCCCAAGGGACATCCCTTCAGCGTGACCGCAAAGGGCGGCGACCGCAGCCGGATCGTGGTGCAATGGCGGATGATGGCGCCCTTCGCCGCGATGCTCCTGCTGACCCTGCTGGGCCTGACGATAGGCATATTCTCGGACCGCTTCGCCTTCAACGACGCGGGCGACGGCAAGGCGGTGGTGCTGTTCTGGACGATCTACAACCTGTTCGTGCTCAGCGTGACGATCATCGCCTGCATCGAACTGCCCCGGCGCGAACGCCACGTGGCCGACGCTCCGGAAAAGGCCGAATTCATCACCGGCGACACCCGTCGCAACCTCTGGATCACCTCGCTGAAGTCGGACACGGTGCGCCTGCGGGGCCAGCCGTTTCCCGAGGGCACGCGGGGTCACCTGCGTATCGCCGATATTGGCGACGTGGAAGGCTACGTGATCGCACGTCTGCCGGATGGGGCAAGGCTGCACCTGCTGCCGACCGACCCGCAGCGCGAGGCGCTGCTGCTGCGCTTCTACGCCGAGGACAACATGCCCGGCGTGAGCCGCGTGCGGACGGCGGCGCTCCTCGGTGACATCGCGCGGCGCCTGTCCTTCAACTCGGGGTCGTCCTGAGCTCAGTCGATGCGGCCTGACTGAAGCCGGGTCAGCGCGGCCGAAAGGCGCGCGGTTTCCCGGGTGCGCTTCAGGTCCGGAGGGTAGATATCTGCGCCGTCCGCAATTTCTTCGGAGCGCGCCGCGATCTCCTCGATTGGACGGATGAAGATCATGACGAAAGCCGCAGTCACCGTGCCCAGCACCGCCAGAAGCCCGACAACCGCGATGATCCCGGTGGTCCGCAACCAGTCCAGCCCAAGGCTGAACTGATCGCCATCGAGCCGTCCGACCATGCGCCAGCCGAAGTTCGGCAGGTCGCTGTAGGTCACCTGCGGCACCAGCGACGAGAAGTAGGTCCTGCCGTCCGGCCAGACCTCGCGCACCGCGTTCTCCGTGCCCGGAAGCGCCGCCCGCAGGATCGCAACCTCTTGAGGCGTCGGATTCGACTCCTGGGAACTCACGACGATCGAGCCGTCCGAGCCTGTGAGAAAAAGGGCCAGTCCGAGGGTTCTCGCCTGCTCCTCGAGCAGGGCCTCGGCCCAGGCGAAATTTATATGCACGGCGACGACCCCTGTGGTCTCGCCGGTGGCACCGACGACCGGAATCGCGAGGTCCACGAAACGCAGACCCCGAGGATCATCGCTCTCCAGCACGTTGGCCAGCAGCAGGGCCTCGTGCACGTCGCCTGCGAATGGCGCCTTTGCGCCGTTGCGGAACCAGGGCCGTTCAGAAACGTCCTGGCCGACGAGCAGGTCATCCGAAGCCTGCTGAACGATGCCGTTGGTGTCCGCGAAGCCGATCCAACTGATCCGGTTCGCGTCGCCGCGCATGCCATCCATCAGCCCGGTGATGCGCAGGGCGGAGCTTTCGGGAATGGCGCTCGCCAGAAATTTCAGATCGACCCAGTCATTGTGCAGGCTGCGCGCCAGGTTTTCCCCGGCCGCGGCCGTCCGGGTGCGCACAGCGCGGTCCAGTGCACTGTCCAGCAGCGCCGACGAACGGGCCGTGAAGATCAGAAAGATCACAACACCAACGAAGAGAACGCCGAGACAGACAAAGGAGTAAACCGCTCTGGCCAGCGTCAGTCTCGGGAAATCCGGGGCCGGTCGTGGCATGGAGGTCTCCTTAGAACGTGTTGATCGATATGCCGGCAAACGCCTCTTTCGATTCCAGCCGGTATCCCAGCCGCAGGCTGACCGGACCGTCCTGCAGGGTCCGTGACAAGGCGAGAGAGGTTTCGGAATACGTATCGCTCTCGCCGTGCGAGACTTCGACGGACAGATCTGGTGCTGCCAGACCAAACTGCGCCAGCACGAACCAGGACGAGTCGATGCTGTTAAGGTCGGCCAAGAGAAACACACTGCCGAAATCGGTGGGGATGTAACGCTCGGCGACGACCTTGAGGCCAAGCTCCGGGCTCTCGTCCGAGCTCTCGTCGCGAGTCAGTCCGAGCGCTGGCCCGACCTTGATCGTCGCGACGGATGTGTCGAGTGGCAATTGCCAGGTGGCACTCAGACCGTAGGTGCGCCCGCCGTCATAGCGCACCGCTCCGGCGCCGAAGGTGAACGGTCCACGCCCGAGGCTTGCCGTCGCTGAACTGGTCGATCTGGCAGCGTCAAGTTGAAAGAAAAAGCCGTCTGCCTGCGCGATGCTTGCGGGCCATGACAGTGCCAAGCCAAGTGCAATGGTGCGCAACGTCTGGGAGAACCGGTATCGGCGCGCAGCGCATTCGTTGGTTGAAATCACTTGGAAGGCATCCCCGATACAGCACGCTTTCGTGACGTCTACGCGTCAATGGATTTTCGATCAACCCAAGCGTGCAGAAACCGTCAGAAATGGGCCGCTCAGGCTATCTGACAGATACAGTTGCTAGGGGAGTTGTCCGACTTGCGGTTGACTCGAACCCCCATGCGGCCGACCCCCATCCATCTGCGCGATCGCGCAGCCGAGATCATCCGTGCTGAAAACGATTGTTTGTGCCCTATGAGCGGAAGCCGACATTCAAGGAACGGCGGCTACGTCCGCATTGCAGGCACTCTTACCTCAAAATGCTGTGCGATGTATGAATGACCGCTGTGGGAAAGCTGCGGCGGAGCATCTGTGATGATGATCAAAGGCGGCTTTGGGCCGGGAGCGTCACGCGTCACTACCAGGCCGGTCATGGGGGCCGCCACATGTCGGCTTCGAGCCCCGAGCGGTCATTCCCTTGAAGCCGTGAATATCCAGTACCGGTGGGCATCGGGCGGTTTACATCGTTGGGGGTATTGCCAGAGGCTGCTTCGGCCCCCACTGTAGTGCAGATATTCCTTCGACATAGCAGAAAGTTTTTCATCCAATGGCCCTCGAAATTATTGGCGCCGGCTTCGGGCGTACTGGCACGGACTCCCTCCGTGAAGCATTGGCGGTTCTCGGCTTCGGACCTTGCCACCACATGCATGAAATCCGGGATCATCCGGAAAAAGCGGGTCCATGGCATGATTATTTTTGCGATGGGGCGCCGCTTGACCTCGACCTGCTATTCGACGGCTACCGGTCTCAGGTCGACTGGCCTGGCGCCCATCTCTGGCGCGAGTCGGCTGAGCGCTACCCAAACGCGAAGGTAATCCTGTCGGTGCGTGATCCTGAGGGTTGGTATGCGTCCTACTCGAAGACGATCAAGGTTTTTCGCGAAACCGAAATACCGCCGGAGGCGCCACATATGCGTCAAATCCAGGAGTTCGTGGATGTCTTCCTAGGCGACCGCTTCGACAGCGAGGAACGCGCAATAAAGGACTTCGAGGCGCATGTTGCCGAGGTGAAGTCTGTGATCCCGGCAAACCGTCTTCTAGTATATGAACTGGGCTCAGGATGGGAACCGCTCTGCGAGTTTCTCGGAGTATCTGTACCGGAGCAAACCTATCCGCATACAAACGCTACGACAGACTTTCAGAAGCACAATATTGAACTGCAGAGATAGTCCGCAAAGCACTCTGTCCGGTCGTGCCAACGGCAGCTACGTCCGCTCAGCGGACCTTGGCCGTCGGGGAATGCTGCGCGACGCACGAACGACCGCTTCGGTGAAGCTGCGCCGCGGCATGGTCACCCAGTCCCAAGGTCGGCAATGGGCCGGGCGCGACGCCCAGGAAGGGAGTGCGGAGAGCCGACTTTCGCTGCGGGCCTTCGATCATAAGCTTGTTGAGGCGAGAACGGTCATTGAACGTTGTGGGTTCTTCAGGCTTCTGTTTCGCCCGTGAGCGAAGGGCACCGCACAACTGAACAGCTGCTGTCGTCGGCTCTATGGTCAAAGCATGACTCTTCGGTCGTCCGCAGAAAGATCATCTTCTTCGATGTCACCGTCACCGGTTTTGTCGATCAGAATCCTTGTCGCTTCAACTCTTCCGCGATTCGGCGTCGCGCGTCTTGGTTGCGGATCGGGAAGGCCGCAAAGTACTGGGCGGCCGACGCATCCGGTTTGCGCCGATATGCGTCCTGCCGCCAGCGGTTGGCCTGTTGGTAGCGACCGTCCAGCCCGTTCGCCACCGCCGCCACCATCGAGATGAGGTAATGCGCTCCGGGCGTGGAGGCGGCACGGTCGCCCAGCCGGGCAGCTGCCCGCATATCTCCGACCTGGATCAGCGCCTGTGCACGCACGCCGTGGATTCCGTAAAGCAGCGGATCCAGTGGGCTGAGCTGGAGGGCCGCATCAAGCCCCAGGTCGACGGTGCTGATGTCGCCGGTCATCAGCGCCGTGAAGGCACGGGCGTAAAAGCCCTGCGCGTAGTTGGGATTGAGCTCAATAGCCCGGTCGAACCACCCCTTGGCGATCTCGGGTTGATCGGACAGCCAATAGGATCGCCCCATCGTGTAATGGGTAAACGGATCCATCGGATCCAGTTCCATGCCGCGCTCGGCATGACGTCGTGCCGCAGTGGCCGCCTCTTGGTCATCCGGCCCGAGATGCAGAAACGCGTCGATGAAGCGCGTGAACGACAATCCGGCATGCGCCCGTGCAAATCGTGGGTCGAGTTCGATGGCGTACGTGAAATGCCCTTTTGCGACCTGATTTGCCTCGGGCGTGAACCGGTAAAGCTGGGTCAGCCCGAGGTGGAATGTCGTCCATGCATCCAGCCGGTCCGACCCCGTTCGCGATGCAAGTCGTACCTCATTCTGCGGCACGTGCATATCGAGCGCGGTCACGACCTGCGCGACGACCCGCTGACGCAAGTCCTCGATCCCGTCCATCGGGGCAGTAAGCCGATCGGCCCAAATCACCTCGCCGCGGCTGGCATCGGCCAGCTCGATGACCACCGAGATCGTGCCGGCCAGACTTTCGATCACACCCGTCATGACATAGCCTGCCCCCAGCGCCGTACCGACCAGGGCGAGGCCGCCCTGTCCCTCGCGAAACCGGAATGACGAGCCGCGTGCGATGACCGCCAACCAGCGCAGGCGCGAAAGCCCCTGTATGATCTCATGCGGAATGGCTTCCGCCAGAATCGTGACTTCGGGCGACGCGCCGAGAGGGCGGAAGGGCAGGACCGCAACCGATGGGCGGGACATATCGGCGCCGGTTTCACATTCCGAAGACAGGGTTTGGACGGTCTGGGCTGGGCTGGTTTCCTTGACCTCGGCCACGAAGCGGAAGCCCTTGCCGTGAATCGTGCGAATGACGGCCTGCGCTCCGCCATCATCGCCGAGCGCCTGGCGCGCCGACCGGACTCGGCTGGCGATGCTTGCGTCTGACGCGACGCGACCTGGCCAGACGGTTCTGGCAATCTCCTCCTTGCTGACCAATCGGTCGCGATTTCGCACAAGGTGGATGATCAGTGCCAAGACCTGAGGCTCGGCATGCACAACGTCACCCTTGTGGGTGAGCTCGAACAGGTCCGGGTCGAGCCGGTGATCACCGAAAAGCCAAGCCATGGCACATCATAGCCCAGATTTCCGCGTTTCTTCATGAAATCTTCAGATCGGCATCAAGTGCTTCAGGATGAAACAGGTCCAAGATTGAGAAATTGGAATCGAATGACAAACCAAAGGGAGGTTGCCATGACCGTCAAGAACATCCGCACGACGCAAGGGAGAGGACGCTTGTTCGGGTCCGTGCTCGACACTGTCGGCGATACACCCGTGATCCGCATCAACAACCTCGCGCCAGACGGTGTCAGGCTCTACGTCAAGGCCGAGTTCTTCAACCCGGCGGCGTCGGTCAAGGACCGGCTGGCGCTGAACATCATCGAGGCGGCAGAGCGTGACGGCACGCTGAAACCGGGCCAGACCGTGGTCGAGGCGACCAGCGGCAATACCGGGATCGGGCTAGCCATGGTCTGTGCGCAGAAGGGCTATCCCCTCGTCGTGACCATGGCCGATAGTTTCTCGGTCGAGCGGCGGCGGCTGATGCGGATGCTGGGCGCAAAGGTGGTGCTGACGCCGCGCGCCGAGAAAGGCACCGGCATGTACCGCAAGGCCGTCGAACTGGCCGAGAAGCACGGATGGTTCCTCGCCCGCCAGTTCGAGACCGACGCCAACGCAGACATCCACGAGGCGACCACGGCACGAGAAATCATCAACGATTTCAAAGACGACAGGCTGGATTACGTCGTAACTGGCTTTGGTACAGGTGGCACGGTCGCAGGGTTGGCCCGGGTTCTGCGCAAGGAACGTCCCGAAACCAAGATCATCCTGAGCGAGCCGGAAAATGCCGCAATGATCGCCAGCGGTGTCGCTCAGGAACGCGGCGCTGACGGCTCGCCGTCGGCCAGTCACCCGGCCTTCGAGCCGCATCCGATCCAGGGCTGGACACCCGATTTCATCCCGATGGTGCTGCAAGAAGTGCTGGACAATGGCGGCTATGACGAGCTGATTCCGGTCGCCGGGGCCGACGGTGTCGCCTGGGCCAAGAAGCTCGCAGCGCAGGAAGGCATCCTGACCGGAATCTCCGGCGGGTCCAGTTTCGCCATTGCCATGCAGATGGCGGAACGCGCGGAAAAGGGCGCGGTGATCCTCGCCATGCTCCCCGACACAGGGGAGCGCCATCTGTCGACCCCGCTCTTTGCGGATATCCCGGAGGACATGGACGACGAAGAACGCGCCCTGTCCGCCTCGACGCCCGGCTACCGGATGGCGGCCGAGTAGAGATTGCAGCAACCCAAGGAGTAAACCCATGGACCTCTACTTGATACGCCGACCCAGTGCCTGGGCTGACCAGGCAGAGCTTGAAAAGACCGCAGAAACTTCGGCCCGCATCGGGAACGAGGAAATGCCGGACAAGGTGCGCTGGATCCGGTCCTACGTGATCAAGGAGCGGGACGGACGGCTCGGGACGGCATGTATCTACGAGGCGGTCGACGAGGACGCCTTGCGGGAACATGCGCGCTGCGTCGGCATGCCGGGCGATGACATCTTGCCGATCGGCGCAACCGTGGTCGTGCGGCCCGACCCTGCCTGAAGGACGTCGAAACTGGACTTGCCAGGGCAGGCAGGTCCGGTTTCCAACGGAACGGAGAGCAAGCCGTGGCTCACGATACGAGGATCGATATGGAAGACAGCCTCGATCCGGCCGAATGGGACGACATGCGCAGGTTGGCGCATCTCATGGTGGACGATGCCATCTCGCGCCTGCAGGGCCTGCGCGACGAGCCGGTCTGGCAACCCATGCCGGATGCGATGAAGGCAGAGTTTCATGGCCCGCCGCCGACGGATCCCGCCCCTTTGGAAGCGGTCTATGCCGACGTGAAAAACAAGCTGTACCCCCATGCCATGGGCAACATTCACCCCCGTTTTTTGGCATGGTACATGGGGGCGGGCTGCCTGACGGGCGCGCTGGCGGACTTTCTTGCCGCAATCGACGGCTCGAATCTTGGCGGGGGCGATACCGGCGCCAATCAGGTTGACCGTCAGGTCACGGACTGGCTGCGTCAGATGATGGGCTTTCCCGAGGGCGCGAGCGGCACGCTGGTCAACGGTGGATCGATGGCAAACATTGTGGGACTGACGGCGGCGCGAAATGCGATGGCCGGCGTGGATCTGCATACTCAAAGTGTCGCCGATATTGGCGCGCCGCTGCGGTTCTATGCCTCGGACCAGGTACATTCCTGTCACATGAAGGCGATGAACCTTTTGGGAGTGGGTTGCGCCGGGCTGACGCGAATTGCGACGGACGACACGTTTCGCATGGACCTTGATGCGCTGCGCGCCGCAATTCAGGCTGACCGCAGCCAAGGTGTGCGCCCCGCCTGCGTGATCGCCACGGCCGGCACGACCAATACAGGCTCCATTGACCCACTGCCCGAGATTGCGGACCTGTGCCGCGAAGAGAGTATCTGGCTGCATGTGGATGGCTGTATCGGGGCTCTCTTCTCGATAGCACCAGCGAACCGGCATCTCGTTGCGGGTATCGAAAAGGCGGACTCGCTTGCCCTGGACTTGCACAAAGGTCTCCACGCGCCCTTCGACGTCGGATGCGCCTTGCTGCGCGACCAGAAAGCGCACCGCGCGACCTTTGCAGAGAACGCCGAGTACCTTCAGGTGGCGACCCGTGGTCTGGCAGCGGCCGAGTTCCTGCACGATTACGGCCTCGAAACGACGCGCGGCTTCCGCGCGCTCAAGGTCTGGATGATGCTGCGGCATCACGGGGTGGAGACCTTCGGGCGCATCCTTGACCACAACATTGCGCAGGCCCTTCACCTGACGGCGCTGATTGATGCCGCACCTGAATTGGAGTTGATGGCACCGACCTCAACCACCGTCGTCTGTTTCCGCCACGTGCCCGGCGGCTTGGACGAAGCTGAGTTATGCGCCCACAACACCGAAATCATGCTGCGTATTCAGGAAAGCGGTATCGCGGTCATCACCGACACCACGATCCGCGGCCGACACTGCCTGCGCGTCGCAATATGTAACCACCGCACAAAGGACGAAGATATTGACCTCTTGGTGCAAGAAGTCCTCCGGATAGGCGCTGAAATGACACCGGTCGGTGTTGTGGATGATGCATGACCCAATTGAACCAGCGTATCGCTTCAAACGAGTTGTTGCACCTTTGATCAAAGTCCGGGCCGGGGAAGCCGCACTGCTGCATTAAAGCATGGGATGAATGACCGCATTGGGCCGGGAGCGTCATCGTGCCTCGCCCTCGAGGCTGCGCCTTCATCCGCAGCGCCGCATGACCGCTTTGAGCCCAAGTTACGGATGCTGCGGCCTTCATGAACGGCAGCAATGCGCAGGAAGCGGCCTTTGCAAAGATGAATTGAGTGGATCGGTCTGCAGTGCGCGAATGGCCCAGAGCAGCGGTTACTGCCAAGCTCTGCATCCGTCGACTTAACTGAACGGCACCAACTCTTCGTTCTACGCTTCAAGCTCACTGTCAAAGCAGGCGCCTTGAAAAAATCAGAGAAAGTGAATTATTTCTCGTGCTGCAAGGATTTCGCCACAATCGCGCCAGATTCTCCACTTACGAAACTCCTTGACACGTAGGATTTCTCGCAAAGGTAGTGAACTATCATGCCCGAACTCAAACGCCGTTACGGAAATTTTCCGAAGCTTTCCAATGCCTTTACTACAGTCGTTGCGATCGTCGGTGCGATCGGGGTTTGGGCTATCGGACATTCCGCCCTCAAGAACGCCGAGGATTTTCAGATCGCTTCTCACGAAGCGGCTGCACAGAGCGGTGCGACTGCACTGAGTATGGTGTTCTCAAACGCGCTCCATCGAGAATGGGAAAGTCTTCAAGCCGTTGCCGAAAACGTGGATGTTTCGTCGCCAGCGTCAATGAAATCTTTCGCAGATGCCGTAACCGAGGCCAGTAACCGGGTGGCTTGGGCCGGGGTCGCGAACCTGCACGGCAAGGTTGTCGCAGGCTCCAACCGCATTATGGAAGGAAGCGATGTTAGCGAGGAGGGCTGGTTCCGAAAGGCCCTCAAAGGGCCAACGGTCGGTCAGATTGAACCGCACCTGGTTTGCCGGAGCCTCCACCTCCTGACTAGGATCGAGCATCAAGATCAAGACGACGAACAAGAATTCCTCCGAAATACGCGAGCGTGCGGTTCGCCCAGTTCTGGACAACGCCACGAAGCACTGCGGTTGCCCCGGTGTACCGAAGAGCTTGGTCAGCACCCGGAGGTTCTCGCTGGTGGCTTCAAAGAGAAATTCGTTTTTTGAGCCGCATGGGGCAAAGTAATCGGATCCGTCCCAAGCCGAGGACGCGCGGCAAGGGTATCTAGACGTTCTTACTCAGCTTGATCGAAAAGCGGTAGCGCTCGGCCTTCGGGTTATCTAGCAATGATCTTAGACCGGGATAGCTTGTCTGGTTCGAGGTCGCACCCTGTCAAACCTGCTTGACGTCGCAATGCAACGCATTTGATTGTTTTTGGTTTGGTGGGCTTTTAGGGGGGTGCGCAGAGAGCTTTTTTAATTTTTTACATATAATCAGGGCGTTATGGCGGACAGGAAGGGATTCGAACCCTCGAGACGGTCTCCCGCCTACGCACTTTCCAGGCGCGCGCCTTCGACCACTCGGCCACCTGTCCGCCGGCAGTCATATCGAAAAAGTCAGGGAAGGTGCAAGCACCTCTTTGGCAGGAAATTTCTCATTTCTGCGGAATTTTCGGTGCATTCGGAACGGACCGCGGCCAGGCCGCCGCAATCGGCCTGAAATGCAGCGGGCATGTGCGGCGGCATCGTCTGTCGGAGTCGCTGCGGCGAAGGCTCTTGCCTGCGCTTTGGGCGCAGACACCGTTCCGATCGCGCAAAATCACATGCCGGGGAGGTCACGGCAACGCGACGGCACGGCGCATCGCTGCCGGTGCGGCGCATCCGCCAAAGCGGCGGACCGCCAGGTGTCGCGGTTGCCGAACCAAGGCCGCGCCGGTCTGGCACCTGGGATAGGCATCGCGGCGCCGAGTGGCATTTTTCCCGCCCTCCGGGTCTACCGCCCGCCGCGCGCCGATGGCATCATGGCGTCATGATGTTCACACCGCGAGTCACTCGACGCCAGATGCTGCTCGCCGGCGGGGCGGGCGCGCTGCTGCCCACCGCGGCCTTGGGCGCGACTTTCCGGGAAATCACCTGGGACGACCTGATCCCGCCGGGCGTGCCCTATTCCGAGATCATCGGCGAAGGTGAGATCGACGAACAGAACGACACCTGGGACCCGATCTTCGACGAGAACGGGATCAAGCTGAATGCCGAGCTGGACGGCGCGTCGGTGAAACTGCCCGGCTACATGATCCCGCTGGACACGGGGGCAGTGGGGGTCACCAGCTTTGTCCTCGTGCCCTATGTCGGCGCCTGCATCCATGTTCCGCCGCCGCCGCCCAATCAGCTGGTCTTTGTCACCACCGAAACACCCTGGCCCGCGCAGGACCTGTGGGACGCGATCTGGGTCTCCGGCCGGCTGAGCGCCAAGCTGCAATCGACGGAACTCGCCGAGATCGGCTACGAGATCCGGGCGGAGCGCATCGCGATCTACGAGTGGTGAGCGCCGATGCCGGCGTGCCGGCCGGCTGAACCATTCCGCACCGGCTTGCGGGCACGGAGAGCGAGTGACTTGACCGCGCAGCGTTCATGGACTGCACCCGGCGCAGATGAGTAGGGCGCCAATATCAGGCCGTTCCGAACTCCGTCATCAACCGATGCGCGGTGCTCAGCACGCCGTGATCGTTGCCCAGGGCGCCCACGACCTGCACCCCGATCGGCAGGCCGTCTTCCGTCGCGAGCAGCGGTACGGAGCAGCAGGGAAGGCCCAGCAGGCTCCAGAGCCGGTTGAACGCAGGCGCGCCGGTGCCGTCCTCGAAGGCCGGGGCAGGGCCGGTCGCCGAGGGGGTGAGCCAGACCGCGTCGCGGGGCACATGGGTATCGAACTGCCGCCGCAGGACGTGCAGAGCGCGCCGGTCCTCCGCGCGCCGGTCCGGCGACTGGGCGCGGCCCTCGTCCAGTTGGCGGCGCAGCGCATCCGACAAGAGCTCTGGCGCCTTGGCATGTTCGAAGGCGAGGGCCTGCGCCGCTTCGGTTGCCATGATCCGCGCGTGCAGGTCGAACCCCGCGACCAGCTGCGCCTCGATCCCGGGTGGGAAGACCTGTTCGGCAAAGCGGCTGCCCAGGGCGGTTTCGAAGGCCTCCCACGCGGTGGACAGGGCAGGGTTGGCCTGCGCCCAGGCGGCGGAGCGGTAGACCGGCAGCAGGCTTTGGGCACCGGCGTCGCCCTCGAGGTCGATCCCGGCCAGGACCGACACGGCAAAGGCAGCGTCCGGCACCGATCGCGCGAAGACGCCGACGGTGTCCATGCTGCGCGACAAGGGCGCGACGCCGCCGGTTTCCAGCAGGTCGAAGCTGGGCTTGTAGCCCACCACGCCGCAATAGGACGCGGGCCGGATGATCGAGCCGGAGGTCTGCGTGCCGAAGGCGAGCGGCACCATGCCGCAGGCGACGGCGGCGGCCGAGCCGGAGGACGACCCGCCCGGCGTCCGCGACAGGTCGTGCGGATTGCGCGTGCGGGTGGGCGTGTAGCCGGCGAATTCGGTGGTTTCAGTCTTGCCGAGGATCACCGCCCCCGCCGCCCGCGCCAGCGCCACGACACCGGCATCCGACTGCGCGACACGGTCGGCCCAGATCGGCGAGCCGCAGCGCCAGGGTAGGCCGCGCACGGCAAATATGTCCTTGACCCCCAGCGGCAGCCCGGCCAGCGCGCCGCCATGCCCGGCGTCCACCGCGCGCGCCGCCGCGAGGCCACCGTCACGGTCCACGGCGACCCAGGCCTGGACATCTGCCTCGGAGGCGTCGATGCGTTCCAGCCGCTGCCGCAACGCGTCTTCTGCGGTCATGCGTCCGTCGGCGATGGCCGTCACGGTCGCGATCGCGCCCGGCAGATCGTCTTGCTGTCGTGTCATAGGTCTTTCCCCGTTCCGAATGCGCCCGGATTTACCGCCGACATGGACCGCGCGACCGGGGTTTCAATCCGGGCCGTCGTTCCGGTTGTTCCAACTTGCGGAAACACCCCTAAGGGTTGTTTATCAACGGAAATCGAAGGACCAGAAAAGGCCGTTTGCACGGTTCGGACACTCCCCTCCTTAAGGCAGTTCCGCACAGATATTAAGCCTTCTGTCAAAATTCCGGTCAGAAATTGGGCAAAGCGAAAATTGACCGGATTTTTTGTCGGCTCAGGTAATTGAACAGGTTCAGATTGAACCACTTGTGTCCCGGTATCGTGACCGGTAGCCCTATTAACGTGAAAAAATATCGGCGCAGCTTAATCGCGTCGGAACCCGTGCCGACGGCCGAAACGGTCGGGGCGCGTTCAACAGGAGGAGAAATCCGCATGGAAAGAAGAAAGTTTCTGAAAGCCGCAACCGGTGGCATGGCCGCGTCGGCCTTGGCCGCGCCGGCAGTGGCCCAAAGCCAGATCGACATGGTCATCGTCTCGACCTGGGGCCGTGACTTCCCGGGCCTCGGCACCAGCGCGCAGCGTCTGGCGGCACGTATCGGCGAACTGACCGAAGGCCGCATCGCGGTGCAGTATTTCGCGGCAGGCGAACGCGTCGGCGCCTTCGACAGCTTCGACGAGGTCGCATCCGGCAACGCTCAGGCCTATATCGGCACCGATTATTACTGGAAGGGCAAGCACCCCGGCTGGGCGCCCTTCACCGCCGTGCCCTTCGGCCTGACCTATACCGAGATCGACGCCTGGATGAAGTTCGGCGGTGGCCAGGCCCTTCTCGACAAGATCGGCGCCGAATTCGGCATCAAGGGCATTCCCTGCGGCAACACCGGCCTGCAGATGGGCGGTTGGTTCAACAAGGAAATCAACTCGCCCGAGGACCTGCGCGGCCTCAAGATGCGTATTCCGGGCCTCGGCGGCGACGTCATGGCCAAGTGCGGCGCCTCGCCGGTGTCGCTGCCGGGCGGTCAGATCTACGAAAACCTCGTTTCGGGCGCCATCGACGCGACCGAATGGGTGGGTCCGTGGAACGATTTCTTCCTCAAGCTCTACGAAGCCGCGCAATACTACTACTGGCCCGGCATGCACGAGCCCGCCAGCCAGGTGAGCCTCGGCATGAACGCCGACTTCTGGTCGCAGCTGTCCGAGAGCGACAAGCGTATCATCACCGTCGCCTGCGCCGAGGAGAACGCGCTGCAACCGGCCGAGACCAACTATCAGAACGGTATCTACCTGAACCGCCTGGTGAACGAATACGGCGTGGAACTGCGCGAATTCAACGACGACGTCTACGAGGTCTTCGGCGAAGCCGCGACCGAGGTCATCGAGGAAACCCGCGATCACTCCGCCCTCGCGGCCGAGATCATGGACAGCTTCCTTGCCGCGCGCGACAACGTCGGCGTCTGGAGCAACTACTCGGACGCGCCTTACGTCGCCAAGCGCAACCGCTTCCTGCGGATCTGAGGCGCGCCTTCGGAGACACCGGCCCCTCGGGGTCATACGGATCGGGCCGGAGCTATTGCCTCGGCCCGATCCCAGCTAAACTACCACGACATTGATGCACGAGGGTCTTAGGGGAGGAGCCTCCGGATGACGACCGAGACGCAAGCAGCACCCGCTGTTCTGCCGCGCGCCTTTGGCTGGATCATGTTGAGCGCGATGCTCGCGTTCCTGGTCAATGCCGTCCTGAAATTCTGGTTCGGCTTTCCCGGTACCGGGTCGATCCTGTCCGGCGGCGGCGTTCTGTCGGCGCTGCAATGGGCGATCTACATCGGGTTGGCCGTGGTCGCGCTGATGCTGGTCCTGCGGTCGCGCGATCTGACGCTGCGGGCAGATGCCGAACGGGTCACCGCGATCAACACCTTCCTCGTGCGCGCCGCCTTCTGGACCGTGCTGCTGGTGGGGCTGGGCGACGCCATCGTGTCGTTTCTGCGGGTCAACGGATCGCTTGAGGGCATCGTGGGGCCGGACCTTGCCGGAGACCTGGGCCGGTCGCAATTCCGCGGGCTCTACTTCCACACGCCGCTGATCGTCCTCGGCATCGTCATCGCCGCCGTCACCCGGTCGCTGGGCTTCATCTGGCTCACCCTGCTGGTGGTGATCGCCGAACTGCTGATCGTGTTCAGCCGCTTCGTCTTTTCCTACGAACAGGCCTTCATGGCCGATCTCGTGCGCTTCTGGTACGGTGCGCTGTTTCTCTTCGCCTCGGCCTACACGCTTTACGAGGACGGACACGTCCGGGTTGACCTGCTTTATGCCAGCATGCGCCGCGAGGCGCGCGGCCGCACCAATGCCTGGGGGTCGATGCTGCTGGGCGCGTCGCTCTGCTGGACCATCCTGATTGTCGGCTTCGGATCGTCGTCCAGCATCATCGTCGGGCCGATCCTGGTTTTCGAGGTGACGCAGTCCGGTTTCGGCATGTACGTGAAATACTTCATGGCCGGGTTCCTCGCGGTCTTTGCGGTGACCATGATGTTCCAGTTCGTGGCCCAGTTTTTCGAGGCCGTCGCCGACCGGCGCGGCGAACCCGGCGCGCGCGAGACGCACGCCGACATGATGTAACCGGACGCGACGGGACCCCCTCGAATGGAACTCTTCTTCCTTGCACTGCTCGTTTTCATCATGGCCGCGGCGCTCGGCTCGGGCTACCCGGTGGCCTTCTCGCTGCCCGGGGCCGCGATCATCACCATCGCCCTTGCGGCGGGGGCGGGCTGGCTCTTTGTCGACAATACCGACGCCTACTTTGCCTCCGGCGGGCCGTCGCAATGGCTGAGCGCGGGGGTCACCAACCTCCGAGGGGTCTATTGGGAGCCTGAGCGGGATACGCTGATTGCGATTCCTCTGTTCATCTTCATGGGCATCATGCTGCAGCGGTCCAAGATCGCCGAGGACCTGCTGGTCACCATGGCGCAGCTCTTCGGGCCGGTGCCGGGCGGCCTGGGCATTTCGGTCGTCGTGGTGGGCGCGCTCCTGGCCGCCACCACCGGCATTGTCGGAGCGACCGTGGTGGCGATGGGCCTTATTTCCTTGCCCGCGATGATGCGCAACGGCTATGCCAACCAGTTGTCGACTGGCATCATCACCGCCTCGGGGACGCTGGGGCAGATCATCCCGCCGTCGATCGTGCTCATCATCCTGGCCGACCAGCTGGCCTCGGCCACGGACCAGGCGGGGCAGGCGCGGCAGGACCTTTACAAGGAAGTCACGGGCGAGCTGACCATGCCGTCGGAATTCGGCGTCGTCTCGACCAGCGCCGGCGACATGTTCCTGGGGGCGCTGGCGCCCGGTCTGCTTCTGGTAGGCCTCTACATCCTCTTCATTTTCGCGGTTGCGCTCATTCGCCCGCGATATGCCCCGGCTGTGCCCTACGAAGGCAAGTACGACTGGGCCTTCGGCGGCCAGGTGCTGCTGGCGATGGTGCCGCCGCTGGCGCTGATCATCATGGTTCTGGGGTCGATCATCGGCGGCATCGCCACGGTGAACCAGGCCGGCGCCATCGGCGCGGTGGGGGCGATGATCATGGCGGGATACCGCCTGCACGAGGGTGAGAAACGGCGCTACACGCCCGCTGTGATCTCGCTGATCGGCCTTGGCATGATCGCGTTCGTGCTGTCGAACTACAACACCAACATCCAGAACATCGCCAGCGCCGAGGATCAGCAGGGCATCCTGCTGGCAACCATCGGCGTTATCATCACCGGCATCGGCATCGTCTGGAGCGGCATCCGCGCCTATCGCAACGACAACGCCTTGACCGGGGTGATGATCGAGACCGCCAAGACCACGTCGCTGGTCTTCATCATCCTGCTCGGCGCCGCGATGCTGACGGCAGCCTTCCGCGCCTTCGGCGGCGAGGAACTGGTCAAGCATTTCCTCGAAGGTCTGCCTGGCGGGTTCTGGACCAAGTTCGCCATCGTCATGCTGGTGATCTTCGTCCTGGGCTTCTTCCTCGACTTCATCGAGATCGCCGTGGTCGTGGTGCCGATCGTCGCCCCGATCCTGCTGGCCGATCCCGAGGCCAACGTCACCGCTGTCTGGCTGGGGGTGATGATCGGCCTGAACATCCAGACCTCTTTCCTGACGCCGCCCTTCGGCTTTGCGCTGTTCTACCTGCGCGGCGTGGCGTCCAAGGCGGTCAAGACGACGCAGATCTACGCCGGCGTGCTGCCCTTCATCACGCTGCAGATCGTGGCTCTGGTCATCGTCGGCTACTACCCGCCGCTGGTTAACTACGCGCCGATGCGCAGCTCTCTGACGGCCGAAACCGCGCCGCCTCCGATCAACCCGGCCCTGCAATATTGCGTGGAGAATTACGTGGCGCAGGAATTCGCCGCGAACGGCGACCGGATCCGCAGCGCCATCGACCGGGCGGCAGGTTTGGACCTGTCCTACCTGCCGCGCGACCTGAGCGAGGACTTCCAGGACGGCCTGGAAAACGCCCGCGAAGCCTTCCCGCTGATCGAGGAGATCGAAAGTCTCAAGGTGCAACAGGCCGAGGCGGCGGTGGACTACCGCCCCGTGCATGACGTCGTGCGCGGTCTGCAACGCGACGCACGACGCATCGCAGGCGAGATCGAGGACCTGCGCACGCAGGCCAGCCGCGGCTTCGGCGACACCGAGGCGCTGAACGCACGGGCCGACGAACTCGAAGCCGAGCGCGAGGCGCTGCTGGCCCAGATCCCCGAGGACTGGCAGGAGACCCAGCAGGAATTCGGCCAACTGACCGCCGCCGACCGGCGCGCCCGCGGCACCTATCGCCGCACCGTGGACCAGGCTTATGCGCCGGTGACCGACCTGATCGCGGTGATCAATTCTTCCGACGCGCTGGCCGCCATCGAGCCTGAGCTTGACCGGCTGGCCGCGGATGCGCCCGGCATGGACGGCGAGACGGCCGACGAACGGTTCAAGGAGGTCGAGCGCCTGTTCGGCGACGTGGCGGGCGGCAATGACATCCGCGGTCTGCTGTCGGACGCGCGGCGCGAGATCGACGCCCGCACGCCGAACCCCGAACGCGCGCAGGAATTCATCGACGAGGCGCAGGAGATGTTCGCATCGGAACTGGAATGGCGCAGCCGCGCGCAAGAGGAACTGCTGCCCGAACTGCAGGCCTACGACGCAGCGATCCGCGACACCATCGGCCTGCGCCAGCAGCCGCGCCTGCCGCGCGAACAGGCGCTCTTCATCGCGTCCTGCAACTCCAAGCACCGGGACATTTCGCTGAACTTCTAAGGAGACCGTTGGCTCAGCCCAGCCAGGTGGCGTAGTCGCTGACCAGAAGATGGGTCGGCGGCACGTCTTCCTCGACCTGCGCAAAGCGACCCATGGGCTCGCGGAAGATGTTGTCGGTTTCGTCGTCGTTCACGGTGCTGACCTCGCCGATCAGCACATCGCCCCCTTCGCCCCAGAAGGCATGCCAGTCGCCGGGCATCAGCGTCACGCTCTCACCCGGCGCCAGCCGCAGTTTGTCGCCGGGGGCGAAGTCGCGCCGCAACCCGTCGCACCAGACCGTGCCGCCGCGATCCCCGGCGAAACCGCCGGCATCGTCCGATCCGTAAAGCTCGACCACGAGCGTGGCGCCGCCGCGGTTGATGATATCCTCGGCCTTAAGGACATGGGTGTGCATCGGCGACAGCTGGTCCTGCCGCGAGATCAGCAGCTTTTCCGCGTAGCACATGCCGCCGCCGCGCTGCAGGTCCGCCAGCCGCCCGTTGCGCAGGGTAAAGAGGAACAACCCCATCTCGTCGAACCGCCCCGCGCCGTAATCGGTGATGTCCCAGCCGTTGCGCGCCGTGATGACCTGCGCGGCCTCGTCCTTGCGCGCGGCAAAGTCCTCCGGGCTCCAATCGGCGAAGGGCGGCAGGACAAAGCCATGCGACCGGATCATCTCTTGGGCCTCGGCCATGATGGCGTTGATGCGGGAGCGTTTCATGTCGCGGGGTCTTTCTATCGTTTCGGACGCCGCCTTAGAGCACGGTTTCAGGGCTGGCGCGAGGTCACATAAGCCAGAAGCCCCAACGCATCGCGCAGCTCGGTTCGGGTGATCTGCCCACCCAGGCAGACGCGCAGGCTCTCGGACGGCTCTCCGGTCACCGTAAACGCATCGGCGGGCATGATCCCGACCCCGGTGCCCGCCATCTGCCCGATCACGTCGGCGCGGCTGATGCCCTCCGGCAGGCGCATCCAGACGTTGAAGGCATGCGGTGCGGAATCGTACATCGACGGGTCCAGCACCTGCGCGGCGATGGCCTGCCGCGCCTGCGTCTCGTCCCGGATGAAGCGGCGGATGCGGTCGGCGGTGCCGTCGGTGATCCAGCGGGTCGCCAGCGCCATCATCAGTGGCGAGGGCATGACCGACACCAGCTTGAGCTGATGCGCCAGATCCCGCGCCGCGTGGCTGTTGGGCGCCACCGTGTAGGCCAGACGCAAGCCCGCGCCGATGCATTTCGCAAGCCCACCGATGTGCCAGACGAGGTCGGGCGCAAAGCTCGCCAGCGGGGCAGGCGGGTGCGGCGGGATGAAGCCATAGGCGTCGTCCTCGATCAGCGGCAGCTTGTGCGCGGTGATCACCTCGGCGATACGCTCGCGGCGCGCCAGCGAGATCGTCCGCGTCGTAGGGTTCTGTAGCGTCGGGTTGAGGTAGAGCGCCTTGGGCGCGTGCCGCCGGATGCCGTCCTCGAGCGCATCGGGGTCGATGCCCTCGGCGTCGCCGGGCAGTCCCACCAATGTCAGGCCCAGCCGCCCGGCGATGCCGCGAAAGCCGGGGTAGGTCACATCCTCGCAGAGCAGGGTATCGCCGGCCTTGGCCAGCCCCGTCAGGATCGCCAGCATCGTGGGATGCGCGCCGGGTGTCACCGCGATCCGGTCCAGCGTCGGCACGAGGCCCCGCAGCGACAGCCAAGTCGACGCGGCCTCCTTGTCGATCTGGCCGCCGGTGGCGGATTGATAGCGCAAGAGGTCGATGAGGTTGGCCGACACCGTCTGCAGCCCGTCCTGCATCCGCGCCAGCAGCGCGGGGTCGGTCGGTTCCGGCGGCAGGTTCATGGTGAGATCCACGTCGGCGTGACGCCGCAGCTCGCGCCGGGCGCTTTCACCGGCGCCCTCGGCCACGAAGGTGCCGCGCCCGACGTGGCTGTCGATCAGCCCGCGCCGCCGCGCCTCGGCATAGCCGCGCGACACGGTGGTGAAGTCGATGCCCAGCCGGTCCGCCAGCCGCCGCTGCGGCGGCAGCCGGTCGCCCCGCGACAGCGTGCCGTCGGCGATGCCGTCAGCGATGGCATCGGCCAGTTGCAGGTAACGCGCCGCTCCGTCACGGCGCAGGATGGGGGACCAGGACTGCATTCCGATTTGATTACAGTCGATTCGTCCAGAATTGAAGCGTTTTGTATGGATATAGTCGTAGTGTCCCCGGCATGAATTTCGAATTTGCCGCAAATTGCATCCATCCTACCCTTTTTCGCATTCGTCAGGGCGGGATTTCTGCCTGGTTCCGCTTTATTGTATGCATGATTGCACTGTAATTTGATTGCATGCTTTGTCGCGCGCACGCTGATCCCACGTACCAGAACAGGACCCACGGCAACCGGAGGAAGCGCATGCCCGCAGTCACCATGGAAAAGCACAAGGACGGAGATTTCTTCGTCGACTACGAGGACAAGGTTTTCGAGGACGTTAAGGCCGAAGAGGGCCAGAAGGCACTCGTCACCTTCCATACCGTCGCCTTCGAAGGCTCTATCGGCCTCGTCAACATCCTCAATGCCATACGCCTCAACCGCAAGGGGTTCGAAACCTCGATCCTGCTCTACGGACCCGGCGTGACGTTGGGCATCCAGCGCGGGTTCCCGACGCTGGGCGACGCGGCGTTTCCGGGACACCAGAACTTTGCCGACAACCTCAAGAAGTTCATGTCCGAGGGCGGCAAGGTCTATGCCTGCCGCTTCGCGCTGCAGGCGCTTTACGGCCATGGCGAGCCGTCGCTGCTGGACGGGATCATCCCGATCGCGCCGCAGGACGTGCTGGACCTCAAGCTCATCCACGTCCGCGACAATGCCGTGATCGTCGACACCTGGACGGTCTGATCGACCGCCGGGGGCCGCCGTGCCCCCGGCCCCAACGCCCGGAGGGTTCATGTCCCGCATCGTCAAGGCCGCCGCCGTGCAGATCGCGCCGGATCTCACCAGCCGCGAAAAGACGCTGGCGCGCGTGCTCGACGCCATCGACGAGGCGGCGGGGAACGGCGCGGAGCTCGTGGTCTTTCCCGAAACCTTCGTGCCCTATTATCCCTATTTCTCGTTCGTCCTGCCGCCGGTGCAGCAGGGCAAGCCGCACCTGGCGCTCTATGAACAGGCCGTCACCGTGCCCTCGGATGAGACGCGGCGCGTGGCCGAACGCTGCGCGCATCACGGCGTCGTGGCGGTGTTGGGCATCAACGAACGCGACCACGGCTCGCTCTACAATGCGCAGCTGATCTTCGACGCGGATGGCACGCTGCGGCTCAAGCGCCGAAAGATCACGCCCACCTACCACGAACGCATGGTCTGGGGGCAGGGCGACGGCGCCGGTTTGCAGGTGGTCGACACCCGTGTGGGGCGCCTGGGGGCGCTGGCCTGCTGGGAGCATTACAACCCGCTCGCGCGCTACGCGCTGATGACCCAGCACGAGGAAATCCACGCGGCGCAATTCCCCGGCAGCCTGGTGGGCCAAGTCTTTGCCGAGCAGATCGAGGTAACGATGCGCCACCACGCGCTGGAATCCGGCTGCTTCGTCGTCAACGCCACAGGCTGGCTCACAGAGGACCAGATCGCCTCCGTCACCCCGGATGAAACCCTTCAGAAGGGGCTTCGCGGCGGCTGCATGACCTGTATCATCACCCCCGAGGGCCGCCATGCCGTGCCGCCCCTGACCGAGGGCGAGGGCATCCTCTACGCCGATCTGGACATGAGCCTCGTGACCAAGCGCAAGCGCATGATGGACAGCGTCGGTCACTACGCCCGGCCCGAGCTTCTGTCGCTGCGGCATGATCCGACGCCCGCCGAGACCCGGCATGTGACCGCGCCCGAAACCCCGTTCCAACCGATCCCGCTGGAGGACTGAGCCCATGCCCGACACCGGTGCCCTCATCACCGACCTGCAAACCCGCGGCATGCGCATGATCGACCCGCGCGCCGGTGCCGACAGCCGCCGCGGCGGGGCGGGTCCGACGGATCACAAGGCAGTCACCATCGACGGCATGACGGTGATGATCCCGGTCCACACCCATGCCGCCTTCGACAGCCCCTACATCGTTGATGCACCGAATGAAGAAGGCCGCGCAACAGTCCGGAAAGACGGCGCTTTCTTTGCCGAGGTGAGCTTTCCGAAACGCGCCAGTTTCCTCGACCTCGCGACCGCAGACGGTATTCCCTACGGCCATATCGCGCAGCTGCATGCCAAGGATGTGCTGGCCACCACCGTGCTGCAGACCTGCATCCGCTACGAAAGCCGCAAGAAGACCTGCAAGTTCTGCGCCATCGGCCAGAGCCTCGCCGCCGGGCGCACCATCGCCCACAAGTCGCCCCAACAGCTGGCCGAGGTGGCGGCCGCCGCGGTGCGGCTGGACGGGGTGAAACACATGGTGATGACCACCGGCACGCCGGCGGGCAAGGACCGTGGCGCCAAGGTGCTGGCCGAGAGCGCCGCGGCGATCCGCGCCGCCGTCGACCTGCCGCTGCAGGGTCAGTGCGAACCGCCCGAGGACGATGCCTGGCACCAACGCATGAAGGATGCCGGGATCGACAGCCTCGGCATGCATCTCGAGGTCGTGACGCCCGAAGTGCGCGAACGGATCATGCCCGGCAAGGCGCAGGTGCCGCTGGAGAAATACTTCGACAGTTTCGCCGCCGCGGTCGAGGTCTTCGGCTGGGGGCAGGTGTCGACTTACATCCTCGCCGGTCTGGGCGACACCGCCGAGGCCATACTCGACATCTCGGAACGGCTGACGGCGATGGGCGTCTATCCCTTCGTCGTGCCCTTCGTGCCGGTCTCGGGCACGCCGCTGGAAAGCCACCCCGCGCCGACAGCGGCTTTCATGCATTCGGTGCTGCCGCCGCTGGCGCGGATGATCCGCGAGAACGGCATGAGTTCCGGCGACATCAAGGCCGGGTGCGGACGGTGCGGCGCCTGTTCGGCCCTCTCTGCCTTCGAGAAATTTGCGTCGAAGGAAAGGGTCGTCGCATGATCATCGAAAAGCCCGAAGCCTTCGTCACGCCGGAATTCCTGATCCGCCAGGCCACCCTGCCGTGGGAGATCGGCGGCGCGGCCTCTTTGCGCCACCGCACTTTCGTCACCGAACAGGGCATCTTTCCCGACCACGACCGCGACGCCGTCGACAAGGTTGCGCTGCCGCTGGTCGCGATCTCGACCATGGCCTCCGAGGCCGACGACGTGGTGGGCACCGTCCGCATCCACGAGGCCGATCCGAATGTCTGGTGGGGCTCGCGTCTGGCGGTGGCACCGGGCTATCGCCGGGTCGGCCGGCTCGGGGCCGAACTGATCCGGCTGGCCGTGGGTACGGCGCATGCGCGCGGGGCCAAGCTGTTCCTGGCCTACGTGCAGATGCAGAACGTGCCACTGTTCGAAAAGCTGAACTGGCAGTCACTGGGTGCGCAGGACCTTCACGGCCATCCGCACATGAAGATGCGCGCCGATCTGGCCGCTTATCCGCCGATCGAGGACCCCGCCCGCGGCTGGATGGCGCTGACCCGGAAACGCGCGGCATGACCGACATAGCCGCCCTTGCCGCGACCTTGGCCGCGCATCCGCACGTAAAGGGCAAGCGCGACATCGACACGGTCTGCGCGGCGTTGGGTCTGGGGCAGGACAGCCCCGGCCGGCCGGGCGACGATGCGGCGGCGCTGCGCGATGGCGACGGCTGGCAGCTGATGGCGACCGAGGGCTTCATGAATGACTTCGTCGCCGACGCGCCCTGGTTCGCGGGCTGGTGCGCGGTGATGGTCAACCTCTCGGACATCGCCGCCATGGGCGGGCGGGCGACGGCGCTGACCAATGCGCTCTGGGCGCCGGACGCCGACATCGCCGCCGAGATCCTGCGCGGCATGCGCGCCGCCAGCGCCGCATACGGCGTGCCCATCGTCGGCGGCCATTCGAACCTGCGCACCGACCGCCCGCAGCTGGCGGCGTCGATCTGGGGCCGCGCACGGGCGCTCATCACCAGTTTCGACGCCATCCCCGGCGATGTGCTGATCGCGGCGGTGGACATGCGCGGGCATTACCCCGGAGACAGCGACAACTTCCCGGCCTTCCTCGGCGCGCCGCCAGAGCGTCTGCGCGGCGATCTGGCGCTGCTGCCGGAACTGGCCGAGGCAGGTCTCGTGCGGGCGGGAAAGGATATCAGCCAGGGCGGTATCGCCGGGACCGCGCTGATGCTGGCGGAATGTTCCGGCGTGGGCATCGAGATCGATACCGATGCCATACCCGTACCTGAAGGCACCGCCCTGTCGCGCTGGATGGTCACCTTTCCCAGCTTCGGCTTCCTGCTCGCCGCGAAACCCGGTGATGTGCCGGCGATCCAGGCCCGCTTTGCCGCGCGCGACCTGTCGGCGGCGCCCATCGGGCGGATCACCAGGGGCAGCGCCGTCATGCTCTGCGGCAGCGGCGCGCGCGCCACGCTCTGGGACCACGCCGCGCAGCCCTATCTCGGCCTCGCCCCCGCACCGGAGCCCGCCCATGCCTGAAGTCACTTTCCGAATCCGCTGGCCCGACGGCACGGAGGAGTCCTGCTATTCGCCCTCGACCGCGATCCAGAAACATCTGAGCGCAGGAGAAACCTACGCCCTACACGATTTCCTCGACCGCAGCCTTGCCGGGCTCGACCTCGCCGCGCAGCGCGTCGAGGCGAAATACGGCTTTCGCTGCAGTTCCGCCGATGCGCAGGCCGCGCGCATCACCTCCCGCGCCGCCGCCTTTTCCCCCGAGGAGACGATCACATGCCTGTCCATGACCTGAATCCCGCCCGCACCGATCTGCCCGTCGTCATTGTCGGCGCGGGTCAGGCGGGGCTGTCGGCCTCGTGGTACCTGTGCCGGGCCGGGATCGAGCACGTGGTGCTGGAACGGAACGTGCGGTTCCATGCCTGGAAGAACCAGCGGTGGGACAGCTTCTGTCTCGTCACGCCGAACTGGCAATGCAAGCTGCCGGGCTTTGCCTATGCGGGCGACGATCCGACCGGCTTCATGCTGAAGGATCAGATCGTCGACTACGTGGAGGCCTTTGCCGACAGTTTCGACGCGCCGCTGCGCGAGGGCGTGACCGTCACGCGCGTGGTGCAAGACCACGACGGACGGTTCGAGGTCGACACCGACGCAGGACTCTATCGCTCCGATCACGTCATCGTCGCGTCGGGCGGTTACGATCGGCCGGTGACACCGCCGTTTGCCGCGGACCTGGAACCGTCCATCGCACAGTTGCACACCCGCGACTATCACCGGCCCGGGGATGTGCCCGAAGGCCGGTGTCTTGTCGTCGGCACCGGACAGTCCGGTGTCCAGCTGATGGAGGATCTACGCATCGCGGGCCGCGACGTGGCGCTGGCCGTGGGTCCCGCGCCGCGCAGCCCGCGGATGTACCGGGGGCGCGACGCCACCGACTGGCTGCACGAGATGGGCCATTACGCCATCACCATCGACCAGACGCCCGACCCCAAGGCAACCGAGGCCAAGACCAACCACTACATGTCCGGCCGCGACGGCGGGCACGAGATCGACCTGCGCCGCTTTGCGCTCGACGGCCTGCCGCTCTACGGCTCGGTAACGGGGATGGAGGGCACCCGCATCACCTTTGCGCCGGACCTGGAGCGCAACCTCGACGATGCGGACCGCAGCTACGTGGGCATCCGCGAGATGATCGACGCCCACATCGAGAAGAACGGCATCGACGCGCCGGAAGAGCCGCCCTTTGAAAAGGTCTGGCGGCCCGAGACCGAGACCACCGAGATCGACGCCGCAGACGAGGGGATCACCTCGGTGCTCTGGTGCATCGGATTCCGACCGGATTACGGCTGGCTGCAGGTCGATTGCCTCGATGCCACGGGCCGCCCTGTTCACAAGCGCGGGGTCTGCGACGCGGAGGGCATGTATTTCCTCGGCCTCGGCTGGCTGAACACCTGGGGGTCCGGCCGGTTCCTCGGCGTCGGAGAGGATGCGGGCCATGTGGCGCGGGTGATCCGCGAACGGCTAGGCACGCAACGCCCGGATCGCCGCTTCGCCTGACGGGCCGCGTCAGGCGAAGCGGTGAGTCAGGCCGGCACGGGCGTGCGGCGCCAGGCGGCGGGGCCGGTCTTGTGGATCGAGTTGCCTGCCGTATCTACCGCCACGGTCACCGGCATATCCTCGACCCGCAATTCGTAGATTGCCTCCATCCCGAGATCCTGAAACGCCACGGGCTTGGCTTCCTTGATGGCTTTCGACACCAGGTAGGCCGCACCGCCCACGGCGATGAGGTAGGCCGCCTTGTGCTTGGCGATGGCCTCGAGCGCCGCCGGCCCGCGTTCTGCCTTGCCGATCATCACCTTGAGCCCGGTGTCCGCGAGGATACGGTCGGTGAACTTGTCCATCCGGGTCGAGGTGGTGGGGCCGGCGGGGCCAATCGCCTCGTCGCGCACCGCGTCCACCGGTCCGACGTAGTAGATCGCGCGGCCTTTCAGGTCCACCGGCAGCGGCTCGCCCCGGTCCAGCATCTCGATCATGCGCTTATGCGCGGCGTCGCGCCCGGTGTAGAGTGTTCCGGACACCAGCAGCGTCTGGCCGGGGGTCAGCGACCCGACCACCTCGTCGGTGAGGTTGTCGAGGTCGATTCGCGTCGCCTGAGCGCTGGCCTGATCGAGCAGGATCTCGGGCCAGTCGGTCACGTCCGGCGGGGTGAAGCTGGCCGGGCCGGACCCATCGAGCGTGAAATGCACATGCCGCGTGGCGGCGCAGTTGGGGATCAGGCCCACGGGCAGGGAGGCCGCGTGGGTCGGAAAGGATTTCACCTTCACATCAAGCACGGTGGTCACGCCGCCCAGGCCCTGCGCGCCGATGCCCAAAGCGTTGACGCGTTCGTATATCTCGATCCGCAGGTCCTCGGCGGTGCTGGACGGGCCGCGGCGCAGAAGCTCGGCCATGTCGATGGGCTCTGACAGCGATTGTTTGGCCAGCGCCATGGCCTTGTCGGCATTGCCGCCCACCCCGACGCCAAGGATGCCCGGCGGGCACCATCCGGCGCCCAGCGTCTCGACCGTCTGCACCACCCAGTCAGCGACCGACCCCGAGGGGTTGAGCGTGGTGAATTTCGACTTGTTCTCGGACCCGCCGCCCTTGGCCGCCACTTCGACCTCGATGGTGTCGCCCGCGACCATCTCGACCGTCAGCATGCAGGGCGTGTTGTCGCCGGAGTTCCTGCGCTTGCCGAAGGGGTCGACCACGACGCTGGCGCGCAGGGGGTTTTCGTCGCGCAGGTAGCCCTGCCGCGTGCCCTCGTCGCAGATTTCCTGCAGGGACCGCTTGAAGTCGGTCTTTGCCTCGACGCCGTACTTGACGTGGATGTTGGCCGATCCGGTGTCCTGGCAGATCGGCCGCCGCCCCAGCGCGCACATGCGGCTGTTGACGAGGATCTGCGCCATCGCCTGCTTCGCGCCCGGGTTTTCCTCGCGCTCCCAGGCCGCCGACATCGCCCGGACGAAATCCGGCGGGTGGAAGTAGGAGATGTATTGCAGCCCCTCGGCGATGGAGGCGATCAGGTCGTCTTCGCGGATGATGTGCATGGTTCAGCCCTCTTCGATGCGGCGGATCACGTCTGTGACGCTACCATCGCGGTATTCCGACACCGCGACAACGGGGCCGCGCGATTTTTCGGGCGGTGCCTTGGTCGCAGCGGCGGCGGCTTTCGCGTGCAGATCCTCGATGGAGAGCACGGTCAGGCCGGCGTGGCGCAGGCGCTCGGCCAGCTCGGGCCGCGCGGGATTGACCGCCAGCCCGGCTTCGGTGGCGATCACGTCGACGGTGGCGCCGGGGGTGGTCAGGGTGGTCACGCGGGGCACGATCTTGGCATATCCGGCGGCGATAAGCCGCGTGGTGACGATCGTCAGCCGCGCGCCCTGTGCAGCGTCCGCATGGCCGCCCGATCCGCCCGCGATCATGCCATTGGCGCGGGTGGTCACGTTGACGTTGAAGTCCAGATCGACCTCCGCCGCGCCGAGGACCACCGCCGACAGCCGATCCACCACGGCCCCGCCCACATGCGGCCCGGCATAGGCCGCCGCCGACATGCCCTGATGTGCAGGGTTGCGGGCGTAGGAGGCCGCGGCCTCGAGGTCGAAACACTGTACATCCATTAGGGCGCGGAACAGCCCGGCTTCGAGCAGCTTGACGTGAAAGCCGGTGATGCCGCCGCAGGCAAAGCTGCCGGTGGTGCCGCGCGCCTGCATCTCGTGGCCCACGGCCTGGGCCGTAGCCAGAGAAATGCCGCCCGCGCCGGTCTGAAAGGCAAAGCCATCCTGCAAGAGCCCGCTGGCGCGGATCGCGGCGGCAGCGTTGCCGGCGATTTCGAGGCTGGCGGCGTCGGTCGCGGGTTGCGTGGTGCCCGAGGCGATGCCTTGCGGGTCACCGATGCTTGGCACTTCGACCACATGGTCGACCTTGTCCTGCGGGATGTCCCGAGGCACCAGCGGATAGGGCAGCAGCGTGTCCGTGACCGCGACCACATGCCGGGCCACGCCCACATCCACCATAGGGTAGCCCAGCGTGCCGCAAGCGGCGCGGCCGAGCCTGCCGCTGACATTGCCCATCGCATCTGCGGCGGGGGCGGCGACAAAGGCCACGTCGATCGGCATCTGACCCGTCTCCAGCGCCCGCGCCCGCCCTCCGTGGGTGGTGAGCGTCACCGGCACGGCCAGCGCGCCCCGGCTGATCGCCGCGCCCACGGGACCCGAGATGAAGCTGGTGGTGATGCGGGTGACGACGCCGTGGCGGATGTGCTCGATCAGGGGCGCGTGGACGGGGAAGAGCGAGGTCACTGCGAGGTGCAGGTCGCGCAATCCGGCGGCAGAGAGCGCGTCCATGACGAGATTCAGCACCGCGTCGCCGTTGCGCAGGTGGTGATGGAACGACACCGTCGCACCGTCGCGCAGGCCGGTGGCGCGGATCGCCTCGGCCAGCGACGGCATGCGCTTGTCCGGCACGGCGCCGCGTGCGGCGCGGGTGGGCGTAACCGGGCCGAACCCCTCTACGATCTCCGGAAGGTCAGCCATGGCCAAGCCTCTTGGCAGCGATTTTCCCGGCGCGCATCGTGCTGTCCCCCTCGCGTTTGCGTTGCGGCAGGTCTTACCCAAGTCGCGGGCCGAGGCAAAGCCGCGTCAGCCGCCGAATTCCGTCCGCAAGGCCGCGTCCTGCGCACCGAGCGCCGGCACTTCGCCATATCGCGGAGCTGCGCCACGCACGATGGCACCGGGCGCCAGCATCTCGATCTCTGCCCCGCCGCTCTGCACGGTGATCACACGCGCCTGCGGATGCGCCATCAGGTCGTCCATGTCCGACAATCGGCCAAAGGCGACGCTGGCCGCGTTCAGCCGGGCGATCATCGCGTCCCGCGTATGCGCGGCAAAGACGGCGGCGATCGACGGCTCCATTTCGGCCCGGTTGGCGACCCGCAGATCGTTGGTCGCAAAGCGCGGATCGGTGGCCAGGTCGGGCGCCTCCAGCACCTCGGAGCATAGCCGCGCCCATTCGCGGCCGTTCTGCACGGCGATCAGCACCGCCTTGCCGTCGGCGCAGTCATAGGCGCCGTAGGGCGCGATGCTGGGATGGCTGAGGCCGACGCGGGCGGGCGCCTTGCCGCCGTAGCGCGCCTGCAGGTAGGGCACGTTCATCCAGTCGGCCAAGGCGTGGAACAGCGACACGTCGATGGCGCGGCCGCGCCCGGTGCGTTCGCGCACGAAGAGCGCCTGAAGGATCGCCTGCGCCGCGGTCATCCCCGCGGCGATGTCGCAGACCGAGACGCCGACGCGCGCCGGTCCGTCCGGCGTGCCGGTGATGCCGCACAGGCCCGTCTCGGCCTGAATCAGCATGTCATAGGCCTTCTGGTCGCGGGCCGGGCCGTCCTCTCCGTACCCCGAGATCGAGCAACAGATCAGCCGGGGATGCGCGGCGCAGAGCGCGTCGCTGCCGAAGCCCAGCCGCTCGGCGGCACCAGGGGCGAGGTTCTGCAGGAACACGTCAGCGCTGGCGATCATGCGCGCGAGGAGGACGTGATCCTCCGGGTCCTTGACGTTCAGCCGGATCGATTCCTTGCCGCGGTTGAGCCAGACGAAATAGGTGCTTTCGCCCCGCGCAAGAGAATCGTAGCCGCGGGCGAAATCTCCCTCGGGGCGCTCGATCTTGATCACCCGTGCGCCCGCATCCGCCAGTTTGGCGCTGGCATAGGGCGCCGCGACCGCCTGTTCCAGCGCCACCACGGTGATGCCCTCGAGATCCTGCATGCGCCTGCTCCTCCGCTTTTCGGGGAAACCTACAGGTGCGATGTCGCAATGACCATCAGATGCCGCCGAGGTGGGTCCCGTCCGCACCGAGGTGGATCACCTCTGCGGGCTGGCCCTCGACCAGGCGCCCGACGCTGCCCGGGTTTCGCAGGACCGCTGCCGGGGCCGAGGTGGCCATGCGCATGGCCTGCGCGGCGCCAAGACCCACCCGCTCGGTCAGCACATGCAGGGCAGTGGGCATGTCGAGATCGGCGCCGGCAAGCGTGCCGTCCTCAAGCGTCAGCCGCCCGTCGCGGCGCAGCACCCGTCGGCCGTTGAGCGTGAACTCGGTAATGTCGGACCCGACCGTGGACATGGCGTCGGTCACAAGGAAGATCGCGCCGGGGCCGGACTTGGCGGCCAAAGCGGCGCGCATCGACGCGGGGTGCACATGGATGCCATCGGCAATGAGCCCCGCCGACACCGATCCGGTGTCCAGCGCCGCCCCGACCAGACCCGGCTGCCGCCCCGAGATCTGGCTCATGGCGTTGAAAAGATGTGTGACGCAGGTCGCGCCCGCGGCGAAGGCCCGACACGCCGTGTCGTAATCGCAATCGCTGTGCCCCAGCGCCACGATCACGCCCGCTTCGGCCAGATGTGCGATCCGTTCGGGCGTGGCGCTTTCCGGGGCCACCGTCACCATGAGGTTTGGCAGCCGCCGCGCCGCATCGGTCAGGAAGTCGACGTCGGCATCCTCGAGCGGGCGGATCAGGTCGGGGTCGTGCGCGCCCTTGCGCGCCACCGACAGGTGCGGCCCTTCGAGGTGCAGGCCGATCACGCCGGGCACGCCATGCGCGATGGCGGTCTCGACCGCGTCGACGGCGGCGCGGCTGCGGTCGGGCGTGTCGGTGATCAGCGTCGGCAACAGCGCGCGGGTGCCGGTGGTGGCATGGGCCGCGGCGATGGCGGCGACCCCCGCGGCGGTGGTGTCGTCGTTGAACATGACGCCGCCGCCGCCGTTGACCTGCAGATCGACGAAGCCCGGCAGCAGCGTGCCGCCCGCGCGCCGTTCGGGCAGATAGCCCGCAGGCACTGCATCCGCCGGGACCAGCCCGGCAAAGAGCGGCCCGTCCAGCAGCAGCGCCATGTCGCGATGCAGCGTCGTGCCGTCGAAGATGTCGGCCCCGGTCAGCGCGCGCCGGGTCATACCGTCTCCGTCACTTTGCGCAGGTGTCGCGGGCTGTCCGGGTCGATGCCGCGCGCCCGCGCCACCGCTTCGACCATGCCGTAGAAGGAGACGATCAGGGAAATCGGATCGGTCAGGGGATGCGCGGTGCGCGCCGTGGGCAGGGCGGTGGCGCCGCGCACCTGCGCCGAGGTCGCATAGACCGACGCGCCCTTGTCGGCCAGCGCATCGGCGACCGACGCCAGAGACGCTTCGGCGGCGTCCGCGGCGCAGAGCGCGATGACCGGAAAGCCGCGGTCGACGATCGACACCGGCCCGTGCAGCACCTCGGCGGAGGAATAGGATTCCGCATGCAGCTGGCAGGTCTCCTTGAATTTCAGCGCCGCTTCGTTCGAGATCGCCAGCGCCGGGCCGCGCCCGAGGCAGTAGAGCGACCGGTGGCCGCCAAGTTCCGCGCCGAGTGCGCTCCAGTCCTGGTGCGCGGCCTCCTCCAGCACGCGGGGCAGGGCGTGGATGGCGGCGATCAGCTCGGCGTCCTGCTGCCATTCCGCCAGCAGCCAGACCGCCGCGACAGCAGAATTGACGAAGGTCTTGGTGGCCGCGACGCTCTGTTCGGCGCCGGCGTGCAATTCCAGCGTATGGGCGCTGACCTGAGCAAGGTCGCTGTCGGCATGGTTGGTGAGCGCAAGGCTCAGCGCGCCGCCCTCCGCCGCCATCTGCGCCATCCGCACGATGTCGGGGCTCTTGCCCGACTGGGATACCGCGAGGCAGGCGCTGTGCGACAGCTTCAGCGGCCGCGCGTAGATCGACGCCACCGACGGCCCGACCGAGGCAACGGGCACACCGGCGCAAAGCTCGGTTGCGTATTTGAAATAGGTGGCGGCGTGATCCGACGACCCGCGAGCCACCGAGACAAGGAAGGCCGGGTCGCGCGCGGCAAGCTCTGCGGCGGCAGCCTTGATGGCGGGTGCGCCCTTGCTCAGCAGGGTGTCGACGGCAGCGGGAATCTCGAGGATCTCGCGGCGCATGTGGGTGGGGTCGGACATGGTCATTCCTTTGACAGCCTGAGTTCCGCGACGAAGTTGTAGGCATCGCCGCGATAGAGCGATTGGGTGAATTCCGCCACGCGCCCGCTGGCGAGGTAGGAGGTGCGTTCGATCTTGAGCCCTGCATCCCCCGGCGCGATCAGCAGAAGGTCGGCCTCGGCCTCGGACACGTTCACCGCCGAGATTTTCTGCAACGCCCGCACGGGCCGGTGACCGTCGCGTTCCAGCACCTCGTAAAGCGAGGTTTCGACGGCCAGCGGGTTGGGCAGGATGTCCGTGGGCAGGGACGCGCGTTCGACCGCGATGGGTTCGCCGTCGGCCAGCCGCAGGCGGGTGATGCGCGCGACCGACTCCTCGGAGCTCAGGCCCAGCGAGGTCATCTCGTCCGGCGACGGCATGAACAGGCCGCGTTCGAGCCAGCGCGAGGTCGCGGCCTTGCCGCGGCGGGCCATGTCCTCGGAAAACGAGGTCAGGCGCGACAGCCGCTGTTCGATCTGCTCGGGGCGGGACGAGATGAACGATCCCGACCCCTGCCGCTGCACGATGGTGCCGTCTTCGGCCAGCGACTGGATCGCCTTGCGCACGGTGACGCGGCTGAAATCGGTGATCGCGGCGATCTCGCGTTCCGGGGGCAGGGGGCTGCCCGCCGGCAGGATGCCCCGGCGCACCCCGTCGCTGAGGCGCTGGCGTAGCTGCATGTAGCGCGGGCCGGCGTCGGGGCGGAACCAGTCCTGCGGGGCGAGAAACTCGGTGACGTTCATCGGGCGATGTCTCCGTCAAGCGCGGCGCGGGCGAGGGACAGCGCGCCGTCGAGCGCCGAGCCCTGCGGCGGGCACAGGCGCTGGCGCGTCTCGGGTGTCAAATACTCTGCGAAATGCGGGCCGATGCCGCCGGTGAGGCACAGCACCTCGTCCCCGCGCAGCTCGACGGCGGCAAGGCAGCTTTCGATGTAGTCGGCGCCGGCCTGCATCAGCGCGCGTCCCTGCGCATCGCCCGAGGCGGCGGCGTCGATCACCAGCGGCGCGAACTCCGCCAGCGCGCCCGGACTGGACGTGGCGCCAAAGGCGACCATGCGGGCCGGGGTGTCTTCAAATCGCTGCCAGATCTCCGACGTCAGCTGGCTGGGGTCGGAAAGCCCGTCCCAAACCAGCAGGCAGCGTTCCAGCGCCGAGCGACCCAGCCAGGCGCCAGAGGCCTGATCGCCGAACCTCAATCCCCAGCCGCCGAAATGCCGCAGGCTCTCGCCGCGCCGGACCGCGACGAAGGACCCGGTGCCGACCGCCGCGACGGCGCCGTCGCGGCTCCCCAGTGCCCCCGCCGCCGTGGTTGGGCGGTCGTCGGTGACGGTGATACGGTCGCAGGGCATCGCCGCCGCCAGCGTGGCCGCCTGCGCGGCGTCCATGATCCCCGCAAGCCCCAGATGCGCCACGCAGGACGCAAGCCCTGCCGGATCGAGCCCCGCCTCCTGTGCCGCGGCAGCGATGGCGGCCCGCAGGTTGCGCACGGTCGCGTCGGGATCGGAAGTGTAATTGGCCGCCCCGCCGCGCGTCTCGGCAAGGCGGCGGCCGGAGCGGTCGCAGATCGCCAGGCGGCAGCCGGAGCCGCCGCCGTCGAGGCCGAGGTAAGTTTGGGGCGTCGTATCGTTCATATAATACCGATACCATACCAAAATAGAGAAAGGAAGCTCAATATAAGGCCAAAAAGCCAAAATTCGCCTGTACTATGGCGGCGGAGCGCTATTGAGGGAGAAATTGGTAGACAAAAGGTATTGTATCGGTATGGTGTGGGAAAGCCGGAGGGATTCGCCCGTGACCCGTCACGACCACAACGCACACAGCGATCTGCCCATCGATGCGATGGCGCCCGATGCCGCGCTGTCCGCGATGCTGCGGGCGCAGGTGCTCGCGCTCGACAGCGTTACGCCGGCGCTGCCGCAGTTCGCCAGAGCAGCGGCGCTGCTGGCCGAGGTGCTGGGGCAGGGCGGGACGGTGCATTACGCGGCGGCGGGCAGTTCCGGGCTGATGGCCCTGGCCGATGCCTGCGAGTTGCCAGGCACCTTCGGCATCGCGCAGGCGCAGGTCCGCATCCACATGGCGGGCGGTGTTCCGTCAGGGGGTGTGATGCCCGGCGACACCGAGGACGACGCCGCCGAAGCGCAGTGCGCGGCGCGCCACCTGCGCGCCGGGGACCTCGCCATCGTGCTCAGCGCCAGCGGCACGACGCCCTATGCCATGGCCTTCGCCGAGGCGGCCCGCGCGGCGGGAGCGCGGATCGTCGCCATCGCCAACGTGGCGGGCGCGCCGCTGCTTGCGCAGGCGGATGTCGCCATCGCGCTGGAAACAGGGCCGGAGATCCTCGCCGGATCGACCCGGCTGGGGGCGGGCACGGCGCAGAAGGTCGCGCTCAACATGATCTCGACCCAGGCCGGAATTCTGCTGGGCCATGTGCATGACGGGTTGATGGTCAACCTCAAGCCCGACAACATCAAGCTGCGGCGCCGCGCCGTGCAGATCGTGGCCCGCGTCGCGCGGGTCGCGGACCCGGCGGCGCAGGCGGCGCTGGAAGCGACCGGATTCGACACCAAGCCCGCGGTGCTGGTGGCCGCCGGGGCGGACCTTGGGGCGGCCCGGGCGCTGCTGGCAGAACACAAGGGGCGGCTGGGTGCGTGCCTGGCCGCGCTGGCAGAAAAACCGATCATCTGACCAACACACAACAGGGAGAAAAAGATGACACCGACCACAAGAACATCGCTGAAAGGCGCGCTGCTCGCCACCACGCTGCTGGGCGCGGGGGCCGCGCAGGCGCAGGATGTGACGCTGACCATCGAAAGCTGGCGCAACGACGACCTGTCGATCTGGCAGGACGAGATCATTCCGGCCTTCGAGGCCGAACACCCCGCCATCAAGCTGAATTTCACCCCATCGGCGCCGGCGGAATACAACGCCGTGCTGAACTCCAAGCTCGACGCCGGATCGGCGGGCGACATCATCACCTGCCGTCCCTTCGACGCGTCGCTGGCGCTTTACGAGGCCGGGCATCTGACCGATCTCAGCGACCTCGACGGCATGTCGAACTTCTCGGACGTGGCGAAATCCGGCTGGTCCACCGATGACGGCAGCGCCACCTACTGCGTGCCGATGGCGTCGGTCATTCACGGCTTCATCTACAACAAGGAAGCCTTCGAGGAGGTCGGCGTCGAGGTGCCCGAGACCGAAGAGGAGTTCTATGCCGTGCTCGACGCCTTCAAGGAGGACGGCACCTATATTCCCATGGCCATGGGCACCAACGACCAGTGGGAAGCGGCCACCATGGGTTACAACAACATCGGCCCGACCTACTGGAAGGGCGAGGAAGGCCGCACCGCGCTGATCGCGGGCGAGCAGAGCCTGACGGACGAGCAGTGGGTCGAACCGTTCCGGCAACTGGCCAAGTGGGGAGAGTATCTCGGCGACGGGTTCGAGGCGCAGACCTATCCCGACAGCCAGAACATCTTTACCCTTGGGCGTGCCGCGATCTACCCGGCGGGCAGCTGGGAGATTGCCGGGTTCAACACGCAGGCGATCTTTGACATGGGCGCCTTCCCGCCGCCGGTCCCGGCCGCCGGCGACACCTGCTACATCTCGGATCACACCGATATCGGCATCGGCATGAACGCCGCGACCGAACATCCCGAGGCGGCGCGCACCTTCCTCAACTGGGTGGCCTCGTCGGAGTTCTCGAACATCTTCGCCAACGCGATCCCGGGCTTCTTTCCGCTCTCGGATGCCGAGGTGACGCTAGAGGACCCGCTGGCGCAGGAGTTCATTTCCTGGCGGGACGAATGCGAAAGCACGATCCGGTCGACCTACCAGATCCTGTCGCGCGGCACGCCGAACCTGGAAAACGACACCTGGAACGCCTCGGCCGCCGTGATCAAGGGCACCGAGTCGCCCGAGGACGCCGCCGCGCGCCTGCAGGACGGGCTGGCCAGCTGGTACGAACCCCAGCAGTAAGCCTGCCGCTCCGGGCCGCCGCCGCGCGGCCCGGACACCGCCCCAACCCCAAGCGCCAAGGAGACCGAAGATGGCCCAGCCGTCCAAGAAGCCGTTTCGCTGGCATATCGCCGTGTTCCTGGCGCCTGCCGTATTCGTCTACACGGCGGTAATGATCTATCCGCTCTTCAACACGCTGCGACTGTCGCTCTATTCGAGAGTGGACCAGGAACGCGTCTGGGTCGGACTGGACAATTTCCGCACCCTTTTCGGGGACGCGATCTGGTCCGAGCAGTTCTGGAACGCGCTGGGCAACAACACCTGGTTCTTCGTCATCCACATGGCTGTCCAGAACCCCATCGGCATTGCCCTGGCGGCGCTTCTGTCCTCGCCACGGCTGCGCTTTTCGGCCTTTTACCGCACCGCGATCTTCATCCCGACGATCCTGAGCTTCGTCATCGTGGGCTTTGCCTGGAAACTGATCCTGTCGCCGATCTGGGGCATCGCGCCGGGCATGCTCGACGCCATCGGGCTCAAGTTCCTCTACGCGCCCTGGCTCGGCAAGGAGGAATACGCGCTGACCACCCTGAGCCTCGTCTCGGTCTGGCAATATGTCGGCATCCCGATGATGCTGATCTATGCCGCCCTCCTGTCGATCCCCGACGAGATCCTCGAGGCCGGGGAATGCGACGGCATCACCGGCATGAGCGCCTTCTGGAAGATCAAGCTGCCGCTGATCCTGCCCTCCATCGGCATCATCTCGGTCCTGACCTTCGTGGCGAATTTCAATGCATTCGACCTGATCTATGCCGCCCAGGGCGCGCTGGCGGGTCCGGATTTCTCGACCGACATCCTAGGCACCTTCATGTACCGCACCTTCTTCGGCTTCCAGTTGCAGTTGGGCGATCCGCACATGGGGTCAACCATCGCCAGCGCCATGTTCGGGATCATCCTGATCGGGGTCTGCATCTACCTCTTCGGCATCCAGCGCCGCCTGCGCAGCTACCAGTTCTGAGGAGCGAGAAAGATGAACACGGCCCGCCGCACCCTTGGCCCGACGATCGCCGCCCATGGCGTGATGATCCTTTACACGCTGATCGCGCTCTTCCCGGTCTTCGTGATCGTCACCAACAGCTTCAAGTCCCGACGCGCGATCTTTCGCGACCCGCTGGGCCTGCCGACGTCCGAGACCTTTTCGCTGGTCGGTTACGAGACCGTGCTGAAGCAGGGGGATTTCTTCCTCTATTTCCAGAACTCGATGATCGTCACGGTCGTCTCGCTGGCGTTGATCCTGATCTTCGGGGCCATGGCGGCCTTTGCCTTGGCCGAATACCGGTTTCCGGGCAATGCTCTCATGGGGCTGTACCTGGCACTGGGCATCATGATCCCCATCCGCATCGGGACCGTGGCGATTCTCGAGATGATGGTGAGCACGGGGCTGGTGAACACGCTGACGGCGCTGATCCTCGTCTACACGGCACAAGGGCTGCCGCTGGCAGTGTTCATCCTGTCGGCCTTCATGAAGGGCGTGTCGGACGATCTGAAGAACGCCGGGCGGATCGACGGGCTGTCGGAGTACAAGATCTTCTTCCGGCTGGTGCTGCCGCTGGTGCGTCCTGCGATGGCGACGGTGGCGGTGTTCAACATGATCCCGATCTGGAACGACCTGTGGTTCCCGCTGATCCTGGCGCCGGCCGAAGAGGTCAAGACCCTGACGCTGGGCAGCCAGGTCTTCATCGGGCAGTTCGTCACCGACTGGAACGCGGTGCTGTCGGCGCTGAGCATGGCGATCCTGCCGGTCATGGTGCTTTACGTGGTCTTCTCGCGTCAGCTGATCCGCGGGATCACCAGCGGGGCGGTGAAATGAGCGCGTTTGGCGAAACCGGGGCCGATGGGCTGTCCCCGCCTGTGGGGGGCGGTCGGGGGCTGCCCGGGCGCAAGGCCCAAGCCATCAAGAGATTTCGGAGGTCAGAGCAATGATCAGGGTTCTCATCGCCGGGCTCGGCAACATGGGCCTGTCCCACGCGCTGGCCCATCACCACCACCCGGATGCACAGATCGTGGCTCTGGTGAACCGGTCCGGCACCGTCGACCACCCGGACCTCGCCGCCTATCCGGTCTTCACCGACTTGCGCGCGGCCCTGGCCGAAACCAGCCCCGACCTTGCCGTCATCGCCACCTATACAGACACCCACGCGGACTATGCCATCGCCGCGATGGAGGCCGGCGCGCATGTCTTCGTGGAGAAACCGCTCGCCGCGACCGTGGCCGACGCCGCCCGTGTCGTCGACACCGCGGCGCGGCTCAACCGCAAGCTGGGCGTCGGCTATATCCTGCGCCATCACCCCAGTTGGCAGCGGCTGATCGCCGAGGCGCGCGGTCTGGGCGGGCCGTATGTCTTCCGCCTGAACCTCAACCAGCAATCCACCGGCGCGACCTGGGAGACGCACAAGCAGTTGATGCAGACGACCTCGCCGCTGGTCGACTGCGGCGTGCACTACGTCGATGTCATGTGCCAGATCACCGATGCGACACCCGTGCGCGTCAACGGCATGGGCCTGCGGCTCAGCGACGAGATCCCGGCCGAGATGTACAACTACGGCCAGTTCCAGGTCACCTTCGACGACGGGTCGGTCGGATGGTACGAGGCGGGGTGGGGGCCGATGATGTCCGAAACCGCGTTCTTCGTGAAAGACGTGGTCAGCCCCAACGGTGCCGTCAGCATCACTGACGGCAACAAGGGCAACTCGGACGACGTGGACGGCCATACCCGCGTCGGCGGACTGCTGGTGCATCGCCCGGGCCGCGATACAATCATCGAGCTGCCGGACGAGCCGGGCCACCAGCAGCTTTGCGATGCCGAACAGGCGTGGATCCTCGATGCCATCTCGACCGATGCCGACCTGTCGCGCCACATGCAGGACGCGCTGCAATCGCTGGCGATCTGCCTTGCGGCGGATGAAAGCATCCGCACCGGCCAATCCATCCAGTTGGGAGATCCGACATGACCGCCCTCTCGCTTGAAAACGTCAACAAGTCCTTCGGCACGGTGCATGTGCTCAAGGACATCGACCTGACCGTGGAGGAGGGCGAATTCGTCGTCTTCGTCGGCCCCTCGGGCTGCGGGAAATCCACGCTCCTGCGAGTGATCGCGGGGCTGGAGGACGCGACCAGTGGCACGGTCCGGATCGGCGGCGACGTGGTCAACAGCGTGCCGCCCGCCAAGCGCGGCATCGCCATGGTGTTCCAGTCCTACGCTCTTTACCCTCACCTGACGGTCAAGGACAACATGGGGCTGGGTCTGCGCCAGGAAGGGGCGGACAAGTCGGTGGTCGAGGCGCAGGTGGCCAAGGCCAGCGCCATGCTCGACCTCGACAGCTACCTGACCCGACGCCCGGCGGAACTGTCCGGCGGCCAGCGCCAGCGCGTCGCCATCGGCCGCGCCATCGTGCGCGATCCGAAACTGTTCCTTTTCGACGAGCCGCTGTCGAACCTTGATGCGGCGCTGCGGATGAACACCAGGGTCGAGATCGCCAATCTGCACCGCACTCTGTCGGCCTCGATGATCTACGTGACCCACGACCAGATCGAGGCGATGACCCTTGCCGACAAGATCGTGGTGCTGCGCGACGGGCGGGTCGAACAGGTGGGCAGCCCGATGGAGCTTTACAACAACCCCGCCAACCGCTTCGTGGCGAGCTTTCTCGGCTCTCCGGCGATGAATTTCCTCGACCGCTCGGTGCCGGGCCTGGCGCCCGGTCGCACCATCGGCATCCGCCCCGAGTATCTCAGCCTCAGCGAAGACGGCCAGATCGCCGGGACGGTCACCCATGTGGAACGGCTGGGCGGCGACACCAACCTGCTGGTGCGCACCGATCAGGACGAAACCCTGACCGTGCGCCTGTTCGGGCAGGATCCGACCGAGGTGGGCGCGCAGGTGCGGCTGGGCTTCGACCCGGCGCGGGCGTTTCATTTCAACGCGGCACAGGAACGGGTCACCGCCGACGCGGCCTGAGCGGGCACGTCAGTCGCGCAGCAGGACTTCGTTCAGGACGCACCAGGACTGGATCAGCCGCACCGCCGCATCGGCGACAACCCGCCGCCGTTCGAACTGGATCGCCTTGGCCTGGTGGGTGACGTCGATCACCGGGTTGCCGGGGGTGGTGTCCTCGAATAGCCCCGTGTGTTCGGGATTGTCCGGCCCGAGATCGAACTGCGACCCGATGGCGAGCGACGGCAGACCCTCGAAGTCGCGCAGCCGTTCCAGAAGCAGAAGATTGTAGAAGCGTTCGCCGTCCTTGCGCTGGTTGTGGAACACGACCTGGGTGCGCTTGCGTCCCTCGAGCGTTTCACGTAACTCGGCCCGCGCTGCGCCATTTTCGAGATCGCCCTGCAAAAACCGGCAGTTCTGCCCCAACATTTCCTCGCCGTATCCGGTCATGCGACTAAATGCGGAATTGATGAAGACGAGCGGATGATCCGGCAACGACACGTTGGAAATGGTCAGGGCGTAAGGTAAGCGTTGCAGCTTGTCCCTGAGCGCGCCAAATTGCAGGTCGTTTGTGGAGGGCATTCGTCTATCTCTTCACGCAGTTGCGGGTTTATAGGTCTGGGAATATGTCCGATCAAGCAGACACATCCTTCGGGTCCGACAGGATCATCGTCGGCATCGGCGCTTCTGCCGGCGGGCTTGAGGCATTTCAGATGTTCCTCAAGGGCCTGCCAGAGGATCACGGCATGGTCCTGGTGCTGGTCCAGCATCTCGATCCCGACCACGTCAGCCTGATGCCCGAGCTGGTCGCCAACAAGACCAAGTCTCCGGTGCACAGCGTCGAGGACAACATGGCGGTGGAGCCGGGGCACATCTACCTGATCCCTCCGGGCTACGAGATGGAGCTGCGCGACGGGCACCTGCGGCTCGAGGAATTCAAGTCGCCGCGCGGCTTGCGCCGCCCGATCGACCGGTTCTTCCGCAGCCTCGCCCGCGAATGCGGCGAAAGCGCCGTGGCCGTGGTGCTCTCGGGCACCGGCAGCGACGGCGCCGACGGCGCGCGCGAGGTCAAGGGCGCGGGCGGTCTCGTCTTCGTGCAGGACCCGCGGCAGGCCAAGTACGACGGCATGCCGCAGAGCGTGCTGGACCTCTCCGGTGCCGACGTCATGTCGAAGGCCGAAGAGATCATCGAGGTTGTGCGCGACTACTACAACCTGCGCACGGATGCCCAGTACGCCCAGTCCGACGACGACGAATTCCTGGGCCGGATCATGCGGCACGTGCGGTTCCGCACCGGCCACGACTTCGCCGATTACAAGAAAGGCACGATGCTGCGCCGGGTGGCGGTGCGCATGTCGGTGCTGAACATCTCGTCCCCCGGCGGTTACCTGCGCTACATCGCCGAACACAAGGAAGAGGCGGACTTGCTGTTCCGCGACCTGCTGATCAACGTCACCAGCTTTTTCCGAGACCGCGAACATTTCGAGGCGCTGAACGGCGAGGTCATCCCGCATATCGTCGAGACCTGCGAGGAGCACGGCGAAATCCGCGTCTGGGTCGCGGGCTGTTCCACCGGGGAAGAGGCCTATTCGCTGGCGATGCTCTTTGCCGAGGAAGTCGAGCGCACCAAACGCGCCTCCAAGGTCGTGGTCTTCGCCACCGACATCGACGAGGCGGCCCTCGCCAAGGCCCGGACCGGGGTCTATTCGGATTCGATCTCCGAGAAGGTCCCGGCCAACCTGCTGGAGCGGTATTTCCGCCCGCGCAACGACGGCTACGAGGTCGGCCCTCAACTGCGCGAGATGGTGCGCTTTTCGCGGCACAGCTTCGTCAAGGACCCGCCATTCTCCAAGCTCGACCTCGTCGCCTGCCGCAACGTTCTGATATATTTCAAGGAAAATCTTCAGGAAACCGCGATCAAGGTGTTCCACTACGCGCTGGTCGAAGACGGATTCCTGTTCATCGGCCCCAGTGAGAACCCGCGAACGATTCCGGAGCGCTTTACCGAGGTCGTACCCCATGCGCGCATCTTCCGCCGCCGTCCGGGGGTGGCAAAGGCGTTGAACCTTGGCGCCATGTCCGCCTCTACCCTGAGCAGCAACGGCCCGCAGGACGACACGCGCGCCGCGCCGCGCGGCCCGTCCGACGTGGAGCGGGTGCTGCTCGACCACCACGCGCCGCCTTATTTGCACGTCAACCGCAACGAGGAAGTCGTCTATGCCGCCGAAGGCGCGACCCGGTTCCTGCGGGTGCGCAGCGGCAAGCTGAGCAACGCGCTGTACGCCATGATCGCGCCGGAACTCGAAACCACCGTGCGGCGGGTCTGCCGGTTGGAATTCAGCGCCGGATCGGTGTCGGAACGCGAATTCGAGGGAGAGATCAACGGCCGAAAGGAACGCCTGGTGATCGCGGCGAACCGGCTGGCGGACGGGTCGATGCTGCTAGTCTTCCACGACCAGTTGATGACCGACGACACCCGGCCCGGCGGCGGCGATACCAGCCAGCAGGACGACGCTTATATCCGCGAGCTGGAGCTGGAGCTGGACCAGGCCCGCCAGGCCGTGCGCACCACGGTCGAGGAACTCGAGACATCGAACGAGGAGCTCAAGAGCTCCAACGAAGAGATGATGTCGATGAACGAGGAATTGCAGTCGGCCAACGAAGAACTGACCACGATCAACGACGAGCTTCAGGAAAAGCTGCGCGAGCTGAACCAGGCCAATGCCGATCTGAAGAGCTTTACCGAAAGCGCCCGCATCGCGACGGTGTTCCTCGACGACCAGCTGCGCCTGCGCAACTTCACCCCCGAGGCCGAGAACTACTTTGGCTTCACCAAGGTCGACATCGGCCGCAACATGGCCGACCTCAACGCCCGCGTCGACCAGGCCAAGCTGATGGAAATCTGCGAAGCAGTTCTGAACGACCGGATCGAACGGGAATATGAATTCGTCACCCGCGACACCGGCGATTTCCTCAACTGCAACGTCATGCATTATTCGCCCGACGGCAAATCCCAGCGCGGCGTGGTCTTCACCCTGCAGGACGTCACCGAACTGCGCGAGGCGCTGCGCCAGGCCACCGAGGCCAAGCGCCTGTCCGAAGAGCGCAGGAACGAAGTCGAACAGATCTATCGCACCAGCCCGTTGGCCATGGGTCTTTTCGATTCCGAAATGCGCTACGTCCGGCTCAACGAGAAACTGGCCGAGATCAACGGCGAGCCGCTGGAACGGCACATCGGCGCCACCCTGCGCGAAATCATCCCGGACGTCGCCGACCATACCGAAAAGGTGATCGAGCGGGTGTTCGAAACCGGCCAGCCGGTCCGCGGCGAGCGGGTGACCGGTGTGATCCGCTCGGCCCCCGACGATGTGCGGGTCTGGGAAACCGACTGGATGCCGTTCCTGCAGAACGGCAAGGTCACCGCAGTGTCGGCAAACGTCCGCGACATCACCGAACAGGTGGAAACCGCCGAAAGCCTGCGCCGCGTCATGCGCGAACTGGAACACCGGGTGAAGAACATGCTGGCCAATGTCGGCGCGTTGATCAACCAGGCCAGGCGCGAAGCGACCGCCGACAAGGAGGTTTACGAAAAGCTCACCCGCCGCATCGAAGGGCTGGCCAAGACGCACACGCTGCTGATGTCCGAACAATGGTCATCGGCCGGCCTGCACGACATCGTCGCTCCGGAGACCACCGGTGTCTACGGCGAGGACCGCGTGACCCTGAGCGGCCCGGACCTCCGGGTCAATTCGCAGACGACGCTGGCGCTGGGCATGGCGATCCACGAACTGGCCACCAACGCCGCCAAGTACGGGGCTTTCTCGACCGAAGAGGGCACCGTCACGGTCAGATGGTCAAGGATCAACGATGCAGACGGCGACCGTCTGGTGCTGGAATGGATCGAACGCGGTGGCCCCGAAATCAAAGAACCCAAGTCGAACGGCTTTGGCAGCCAGCTTATTTCCTCGACCCTCGAAGGCACGCTGGGCGGAGTGACACAAATGATCTGGGAACCCGAAGGACTGACATTTGTTGTCGAACTGGACTTTTCCGAGGTAAGCGCCCCCAATGACACCACCCAATCCCTTCACTGATCTGCATGTCCTCTACCTGGAGGACGAGCCGCTGATCGCGTTCGATACGGCCGACAGCCTCAGTGAACTGGGCTTTACCAACGTCAAGTCCGTCTACAAGCTCAAGGCCGCCGAACGGGCGGCCGAGGCGTCGCGTTTCGATCTGGCCGTGCTCGACATCAATGTCGACCGGAAACAGACGAGCCTGGAACTGGGCAAGGCCTTGCTGGATCAGGGCACGCGGGTGGTTTTCGCGTCGGGCAACAGTTACGACGCCAAACGGCTGCGCGCCGACGGCTACCTCTTTCTCGACAAGCCGTTCAGCCAGCAGCAGCTGCGCACCGTCCTCGAAGAGGCGCTCGCCGCCCGGGCCTGATCTGGCGCAGACGTGACGGCGGGCGCTTGGACATCCCGGCCGGGCGCCGCTATCCTCGGCGCAGTCAAACCGGCGAGGGCGGTGATGAGATTCCGGGCACTGGGTATTCTGGCGGTTCTGGCCTGCTTTTGTGCGGTGCCTTCGCTGACATCGGCGCAGACCCGCGCAGAGGTCGAGGCGCAATACCAGGACTGGCTGAACTCGGTGATCTGGCCGCGCGCGCAGGCCGCGCGCGTGCAGCGCGCGACCTTCGACCGGGCCTTCGCCGGCGCGCGGCTCAACTGGGATTTGCCGGACCTCGTGCCGCCCGGCCAGCCCGCCCCAACGGAGCGCCGCCAGAGTCAGGCGGAATTCGGATCGCCGGGCAAGTATTTCAACCGCGGCTCGGTCGACGGCGCCACCACCGTAGGTCGCCAGATGGCCGGGCGCCACGCGGCCACGCTAGCCGCAGTCGAACGGTCCACGAGCGTGCCGGGCCGGATCATCCTCGCCATCTGGGGCCGCGAGAGCGGCTATGGCCGCGTTGCGATCCCGCACAACGTCTTCGAGGTGCTGGGCACCAAGGGCTTCATGAGCACCCGCGCCGACTATTTCACCGAGGAGCTGATCGCCGCTTTGCAGATCGCGGAAGCCGGCCACGCGCCCGAGGGCGCGATGAAAAGCAGCTGGGCCGGGGCGCTCGGCCAGCCGCAGTTCATGCCGTCGAATTTCCTGAAATATGCCGCCGACGGCGACGGCGACGGCCGTGCCGACATTTGGCGGTCCGAGGCCGACACCATCGCCTCGATCGGGACCTACCTGGCGCGGCACGGCTGGGACAGCGCCCGCGATTGGGGGTTCGAGGTTACCGTGCCCGCCGGGGTGTCCTGCGCTTTGGAAGGGCCGGACCAGGGCCGGCCGATTTCGGAATGGGAGGCCATGGGCATCGCACGGATCGGCGGAAAGGCTTTTCCGGCACATGAACGCCGGGCGACCGGGTTCCTGCTGATGCCCGCAGGCCGCTACGGTCCGGCCTTCGTGGTGACACCGAACTTCTACGTGCTCAAGGACTACAACATGAGCGACCTTTACGCGCTGTTCGTAGGCCACGTGGGCGACCGTATCCAGTACGGCATGGGCGATTTCCAGGGCGATTGGGGGCAGGTCGGTGGGCTTCTGAGGTCGGACGTGGCAGCGATGCAGCGCGCACTGATCGCGCAAGGCCATGACGTTGGCGGGGCCGATGGTCTGGCGGGATTCAAGACCCGCCGCTCCATCGGCCGCTGGCAGGAAGCGCAGGGCCGCGCGGCCACCTGCTTTCCGCAACGGGACATGCGGTCAGAACTGCGCTGACGGCCGCGACGGGCGCGGGCCGGTTGGATGCTCCATTCTCCGAGTACGGAGCGGGTTCGCAGCCGTGAAATTTGGATGCAGGTGCCTTCGGTCTTTTGCGATACGGGCTCGACGGGTGCTGCGCCTACGCCCAAGCCAGGTGATCAAGGCTGACCCACGGAGGCATCAGGGTCGACGGCGCCTTTCACATCGCGCCATTTGACCATATCGTGACGGCAATAATCCTTCAGCGACAAGGGAAATACCATGAAAATCAGCGCACGCAACAAGCTGACCGGGACGGTCGTGGCGATCGACAAGGGCGCGGTCAATGCGACCGTGCAGATCGACCTGGGCGGGGCGGCCATCGTGACCGCGATGATCACCAATGCCTCGGTCGATGAGCTGGGGCTCGAAGTGGGCAAGACCGCCTACGCCATCGTGAAGGCGTCGGACGTCATGGTCGGCGCCGACTGACGCAGGGACGGCAGGCAGACCCTGCGGCCCGAGGACGTGGTCTCGACGGTCACCGGCAGGCCGTAGACGGTCGAAAGGTTGGCCTCTGTCAGGACCTCCGAGGCAGCGCCATCGGCCAGCACGCCGCCGCGATGCATCAGCAGGACACGGGCGTTCAGGGCAAAGGCCTGGTCCGGGTCGTGGGTCGACAGGATCACGCCGCGTCCCTCGCTTGTGGCGCTGCGGGCGAGGCTCTCGATTTGCGCCAAAACCTGTGCCTGGTTGCCGAAGTCGAGGCTTGCCGTCGGTTCGTCCATCACGATCAGCGCCGCTTCCTGGGCCAGGGCATGGAGCCCGGAGCAGATCTCGCGCAGACTGCAACTCGACTTTCCCGAGGACAAGACGATGCGGATCAGTCATGAGGCGATCTACCAAGCACTCTATGTCCAGGGCCGCGGTGCCTTGCGTCGCGAACTGACCGCCTGCCTGCGCACGGGGCGGGCGCTGCGCGTTCCAAGGGCGCGCGTTCATGGCCGAGGAAAGTCCTTCGTGTCGCCCGAGGTCATGATCAGCGAACGGCCAGCGGAAGCCGCCGATCGAGCCGTGCCTGGTCATTGGGAGGGTGACCTGATCCTGGGACAGAACCGATCGGCGATCGGGACGCTGGTGGAACGCTCGACGCGATTCACGATGCTTCTGCACCTCCCGCCGATGCCCGGTCATGGCGAGGGACCACGCATGAAGAACGGCCCTCCGCTTGCCGGACATGGCGCTGAGGCCGTGCGCGACGCCATCGTCGCCACGATCATGACACTGCCCGAACAACTCCGCCGATCGTTGGCCTGGGATCAGGGGGCTGAGATGGCGCGTCATGCAGATCTGAGGATTAAACACGGTCTGCCGGTTTACTTTTGCGATCCTCACAGCCCTTGGCAACGTGGCACAAACGAGAACACCAATGGGCTATTGCGCCAGTACTTTCCCAAGGGCACAGACCTTAGCCAGCACGGGCCCAACGAACTCGAGGCTGTCGCCGCCGCACTCAACGGCAGACCGCGCAAAGCCCTCGAATGGAAAACCCCCGCCGAAGTACTGGACGCCCATCTGCTTGCCGCGCAAAATGCCGGTGTTGCGACGACCGGTTGAGACCGCCCAATACTGCTCCGTCGACTATCAGGCCGAACTCCGAAAAAGAGGTATCCTGATCTCTATGAGCGGGCGCGGGAACTGCTACGACAACGCGATGGTGGAAGCGTTCTTCAAGACCATCAAGTCCGAGTTGATCTGGCCGATCGCCTGGCAATCCCGCCAGCAGGCTAAAAACGCCATCGCCAGATACATCGACGGGTTCTATAACCCCGTCAGGCGACATTCATCGCTCGGCTTCCAGAGCCCCATCGCCTTTGAGCGAAAGGCCCGCGAAGTGAGCTAAACGCCCTCCACAAAAGCCGGGCAAGTCCAGACAGCTACGACCAGCTTCGTGGTCACCTCGCCGACTTCATGGCCGCGTATAACTTTGCCTGCAGGCTGAAGACGCTCAGCGGCCTCACGTCATACGACTACATCTGCAAAATCTGGACTTCAGAGCCAGACAGATTCACCGTCAATCCGATCTACCAGATTCCGGGACTGAACACCTAAGTCCCGACTATGTCCGACATATCCTGGGACTTTACGGCGAAGCAAAGTAGCCATTCGGCAACTTAAACTAGCAAACCAAGAGCCTAAAGTGAGCCTAGCGCTCAAGCTCCACGTTGATAAGTCTTTAAAACAGTGGTGAGCCGTGCAGGACTGTGCGGGGTGAGGGAAATCAACGGCTTGCGCTGGCGAACCGGAAAACCCCGCCCCTTGAATTGATTGGGCTTTTCCGGCCTCTGGCGAACCGTTTCAGGGGACCTAGAAACCGAAAGGCCGCTGACTGGGTTGGCACCCGCGTCAACGGCCAAATCGAAAAGTTTGCTCGGAATGGATACCAGATCGCGCCCGTGATCGCAATCGCGGGAGGGGCCGATGTCTGAGCTTCTGCCCTTCTGCAAGATCAAGCTGCAATATCTTCTGGAGATGGTCACCGACCACGAGTTGGACGACAACGCCCTGCGCGTGGCGCTCTACTTGGCGCTGGCCCATGCCGATCATGAAACCGGCGAGAGCCGCCCGTCTTTCGAGACCATCGGCGCGGCCATCGGCAAGCACGCCAAATCGGTCAAGCGGGCGCTGAACAAGGTCGAGGCGGCGGGTTACATGACCGTGGAGCGCGGGACCAACAAGGGGAAATCCTCGCGCTACCGCCCGAGCGAAGCAGCCCTGAAGCGGGCCACCGAACGCCGCCGGGAGGGGGACAAGGTTGTCCCGCTTAGCCGTGCCAAAGGGGGACAATCCTGTCCACAAAGCGGGACAGACCTGTCCGGCAAAGGGGGACAGGATCGCCCCCTGAACAGAGAACAAGAACTTAGAAAAGAACAGGGGTGCGCGTCCGCGCCGGATTTGCCCGATGAAGGGCAATCCGGCGGAACGCGCCCGGACCTGGTGTTTGTCCCGAGGGGCATCTGCTTTGTCCGGGAGTGGGATGCACGGTTGGCCCGAGAAGGCATGACGACGCTGGAGCGAAGCCGAGGTGATGGACGCCTTCGAACAGCTGGCCTTCGCCGGGCTGGACGGCGAGCAATACGACATGCTCTGGGTCCGTCACAGCCACGAGGACCGCATAGAGCTGCACTTCTGCACCCCGCGCCTGGAGCTGACCACAGGCCGCAGCCTGAACATCGCGCCGCCGGGTTATCAGGAGGCCTTCGATTCCTTGCGTGACCTGATGAACCAACGCCACGGCTGGGCCGATCCGATGGAGCTGGAGCGCGCCCAGGAGGTTCGCGACACCATCGAGGCCCCGACCCGTGCTCAGGGCCGCGACGAGCTGCATGCGTGGATCCTCGATCAGATTTCGATGGGTCTGATCGAGGATCGCGCCAGCATGCTCGACGCCCTAGCAGATGCGGGTTTTGACCTGCCCCGAGTCGGCAAGGCCTACCTGACCGCGCAAGACCCCGAGACCGGCGAACGCTGGCGCCTGAAAGGAGAGATTTTCCATGAAGACTGGCAAGCCGACCCGGCTGAGCGAGAAATTGAACGCGGAGCTGGACACGATACGCCAGGACTACGCCGCCTCGATGGCATCCCAGCTGGAGAGCTTCAGGACCGATTTGACGGCAATTGCGAACGACGCGCGGCGTACCATCGAGAACGATACGCGCCGCTTCCTGAACGAGAACAGGAGCTTGTTCGAAACGCGGACCGATCAGATCAGGCGCTGGCTGACGATCTCGCCTTGGGTGATCTCGGGGCTGATCGTGACGGGGATCGCCTCGACGATGGCCGCGAGCTGGTTCTGGACGTCTCTGCTGACGCGCTCGGAGCTGACGGAACTCGGCCTGACGCGGATCGACCAGGGGGAACAGACCTGGCTGACACTGGACCCCGCCAGGACCGAGCTGAAGACCTGCGCGCTGGCCGGGACGCCGGTCATCTGCATCAAGATCGAGGAGAGATAGATGACGACGCCCCTGACAGCCTTGGAGCGCGACTTGCTCGCCTGCGTCGAGCGGTTGGTGACGGCCTGCGAAACCTCAGCTCAGGAATTGAGCGGGCTAGAGGCGCGCTCGACGAAGAGGCTGCAAGCCCAGTTGGATGGTATCGCGGGTTGCGCGACGTTGCTCATACGCTCACAGATCGCGTCAATGCAGGCGTTGCGTGGCTTGCTGAGCGAAGAAGCCACCTACAACGCGCTGGACGCGAAGTTGAACGAGAGCTTGAGCTTAGCGAGGGACGCCGAAGAGTGGCTGAGACAGAGCTAGAGGCGCGGGATCGGGACATGGATCGGGGGCTGACGCATTGAGTGTGTTGCCAAGTTTTGGGTTGGCAGTTGCGCGCCCTTTGCCATGCTGAGGTGTGGCAAACAGGTACTTTTCCTGGCATTAGAAGTAAGGACCGATCGGTGGTCCATTACCTCGTAAACCGGGCCGAGCCGCTCCAACCCTGATGTTGGAAACGATATGCCCCCAAACAAGAAAGGGGCCGTTACGGCCCCTCCTCAACATCATCGCGTACGATGCGCTACCGCTACCGCAGAGCTCACCCAGCTAGCGTTAGTGAATTCTGATAGCTGCTCCTGAGCTTGCCAAGAAGTTGTTCTTGGCCGCCATGAGCGGCTGCGGCGTCGGGATTAACGCGCAGCATATTTTGCATGGTTTGCTTGGCCATCCAATCAGCAGTACGCGTTAGAGCTTCAGCAGCTTCACGAGATGTCTCTTCGATCATCTCTTTCGAATAGAAGCTAGACATTTTCTTAGCCTTTTCATTTGATCAACCGACTGTGGCAACTCGAGCCACGGTTAGTCAACCACAATCATTCACATCGGGTTCCATGTCAGTCTTGCAATCCAAGATTGACATGTGGTTACTGTTGCGCGCTGCTCTAGCGAGCTTTTGCGGCGTTTTCAAGGCGGAGTTTTAAGTGCAGGATATGGAATTCGAACTAGAACAAGCCATTCAGTACCGTTCTGTGTTCGACGAACTCCGCAACGTGATGCCGCATGGCACCTTTCCGCAGCCACAGCTTGGCGACAATCCTCCCGCCCCACCTACATGGGAAGTCCTGCCTGCTTTGCCAACCGATGTGTTCGGCGCGGTCGCGCATTTGTTACGGGTAAGCGGCACAATCGGCTGGTTTGAGCCGTCTAGCACATGCCCCGAGCCCGAAGCCTCCATTTTCCTGTCTCAAGCGGAGCGGAGCGAACTCAAAGAACTGGCCAGAGCTTGGCGCACGGAGGGGAAATCGGCAGGAATTCAAGATATTTGGACCCGCCTTCTATCACAAAAAGACTCCTGTCTTCGACCTAGGCTGTTGTCTCAGGAAGAGAAAGGACCAGGAACTCTCGAGTGGTGCAAAACTGCGTTCAAGCTCCTTTTGATAGCAGACATGGCGGCGGAAGGTCTGGGGCGCCCGTTAGACGATAACGAGGAGGTAGCCAATGTAATGCGTGACCTTCTCGCCGCTAAGAACCAGCCTGACAAAGGTGCACAAGATGAAAAAACCATCGCTGGAAGCTCGCTGACGAGGCGGCACCGTCACCCGGCATCCATGACAGAAAGAATCGACACTGATGTTGTCTGCGTCTTGCCGAAAAGCAGGATTGCTCAGGTTGGGTGCACGCTTCGGAGTTTGTCGGCCAACCTAGCATTGTTGCCGCCACGGGCAGCGGTTCGATGTCAGTGGGCCGAACCAGTGGGAGCATTGCGCCATGACGACCGTGCGACGCTCGACATCCTTCTGATACCGTCACCGTTCGAGATACAAGGTATCGACTTTGAAGAGGTGCCGCCACACGATGGAAAGCACGGACAACGCCCTTGGGGCAATTTTTCGCTCCGGCAAAGCTGGCTTGAAGACCCGTCCAAACTCGAAGGCATCACACGGGACTTGATCAAGCAGGCCAAGAAACAAACGAAATCCTTAAATGCGGTCATGTTCCCGGAATATGCCCTTAACTGGGATAGTTTTGACCGAATCTGCAAAGCCGCGTGGGAAGTTGAGCCCGAACTGGAATTCATAATCTCTGGTGCTTCCAAGAACTGCGACCAGCATGAGGGGAACCATGTTCTTACAGCCCTACGTCATGAGAAAAAGGGCGCCAATGGCAAACCTTGGATATCAGCTGTAAGTCGCCGAAAGCACCACAGATGGCGGCTGGATGCGCGTCAGGTGACAGACTACGCTTTGGCTAGTGCTCTGAATCCAGCCGTGGCCTGTTGGTGGGAAAGCCACAAGATCATGACACCCGAACTCTATTTTCACCGGTTTCGCCAGTCTTCGACATTTGTGACAATGATTTGTGAAGATTTGGCTAGAAGCGATCCTTGCCACGAAATCATCCGTTCTGTTGGTCCCAATCTAGTGTTCGCGCTGTTGATGGATGGTCCGCAGCTTCCTGGGCGTTGGGGTGCGCGTTATGCATCAAGCCTCGCTGACGACCCGGGATGTAGCGTAATGACCTTCACGTCATGGGGGTTGATCAGGAGAATGAACCAAAGCGGCAAGTATCCTCCCTCTCGTGCCATCGCTCTCTGGAAGGACGAAACAGGAAACGTGGAGCAAATAATGATGCCGTCTGGTGATGGACCGGCTGGCGTACTTGTTTCTTTAGCCGGAAAAGACACGACGGATTACACAATTGATGGGCGAAGCGTTTCGAATTGGTCTTGGCGGTTTCATGGGCAGCAACCCATATTAATGCCTTAGCACGGCGGGCAACACCAAAAGGCGCTAGAAGCCACCCCTGGTTGGCGTTTTTGCCATACGATGGATGAAGCTCCCCTTGAAGGCCCAGGAACGTGATCTACTCGCCTCTTTCGGGTATTTGGTGGCGATCTTAGTGCGGGCGGAAACCGACAAGCAGAAACTCGGGTCGCGTCCGCGCCCGGCTCTCGTTCTGGCAACGTGCAACTTACCAGATTAGCCGGTGACCGAGTTTGTCTAGGCGATCAATGCGACTTTCATAGTCCGGCATAATTGTTTCGAGCGAGCGCCAGAACCGATGCGAGTGGTCGTGAAAAAGAATGTGGCAGGCTTCATGTGCAATGACATAATCAATCAGTGATGCAGGTGCCATAACAAGCCGCCAGTTCAGCCTTATTTTCCCACTCTTTTCACAACTTCCCCAGCGCTTCGATTGCTCAACTACCAGCACCTGCGGGGTGTCATTTCCAAGCGTCGAACTTACGGCACTGAGCCTTTCCGGAAACCGCCTTTTTGCCTTTTCGACATACCATTGGCGCAAGCCGGAACGGATTGACGCGCGACGGATAAGATAGTGCTGCTGTGGTAGAACTGGCGCTACGAGGGTTTGTCCACGCGCCGAAACTCGTGTCACGATGGCATTCGGATCTTCAACAACTCGCAAACGATAAGGTCTTCCGAGATAGTGGAAGCTTTCACCGCTAACGAATTCCTTTGGCTGTGTTTCGGAAGCTAAATCCCTATAGTCCGCAAGCTTCTTGATTACCCAAGGTGCCTTTTTTCGGACATGGGCAGTCACGTCCTGATCAATCATATCAACCGGCGCAAGAACGCGAACTCCATCAAAACCCACTGAAATTGCAATAGTTTTTCGGCGAGCAGTCCGCTCCAGGCGAAAGCTGATGCTCTCGCCGCCATAACTGATGTCGAGTTTGTCGATTTGTTTCATTTGGCAAGTCGCGCTCTCGCGTCCAGCACGCAGAAAGTCTATCGCGGGATTGTCGAGAAGTTCCGGGAAGAGCATGGCGACAAGCCGGTGCGGTTGATGCAGCGGCGGCATGTGCAGACGATCCTGGCGAAAAAGGCCGAGACGCCCACAGCGGCGAACAATCTGCGCAAGCGGCTGATCCAGTTGATGGATTTCGCGATCACGCTGGACTGGCGAGGAGACAACCCGGCGCGAGCTACGAAGCCCTTCCGTGTGGGCGGTGACGGTTTCCACACCTGGGACGAGGACGAGCTGGCGCAGTTCTTCAAGGTCCACAAGCCCCGCACGCTGGCGCATACGGCGGTGACGCTGATGCTCTACACCGGTGCAGCGCGTGTGGATGCGGTGAAGCTGGGGCCGAAGAACGTTCGCAACGACAAGATCGAATACCGGCGGCAGAAGACGCAGCGCTCGGGCGGGGTTCTTGTGTCAGTGCCGATCCACCCGGACTTGGCCGAGGTGCTGGACCGGCTACCGACGAACCGTCCCTTCCTCGCCACCCAGGAAGGCACGATGCGCTCCGCTGGTGGGCTGGGCAATCTCATGCAGCGGTGGACCGAAGACGCGAAACTGCCCCAGTGCTCGGCCCATGGGCTGCGAAAGGCCTGTGCACGCCGTCTGGCCGAGGCCGGGGCTACAGCGCACGAGATCGGCGCGGTCACAGGACATAAAACACTGGCCCTTGTGCAGCGCTATACCGAGGCCGCTGGCCGCGAAGGCATGGCCGATTCCGCGATTGAGAAACTGATTGCCCGCCCCAATGGCGAGCGCAATTTGGCGAACCTTCCCAAGAGGTTCGTCAATTCTGACACCAACCCCAACCAGGGAAAGGAAAATTGATGATCAGTGGTGAGCCGTGCAGGATTCGAACCTGCGACCCACTGATTAAAAGTCAGTTGCTCTACCAACTGAGCTAACGGCCCACTAGGCGCGGTATCTAGAAAGAGGGCCAATCGCGGTCAACCCCAAAAAGCATGGTTTCTGCGGCGATGACGCCGCGGTCTTCCGCGGGGCGTCGCTTGCCCTCTGGAAAGCCCGGCGAACGCGGCGTATATGCGCGCCATGACACCTGGTGCACATAGCGATCTGCCGTTCATGAAGATGCACGGGCTGGGCAACGACTTCGTTGTGCTGGACGCGCGCGCCTCTGCGGTGGAGGTGACGCCGGCGCTGGCCATCGCGCTGGCAGATCGGCACCGCGGCATCGGCTTCGACCAGCTTGCGCTGATCGGGTCCGGGGCAGGGGATGCGCACCTGACTTTCTACAACGCCGACGGGTCGACCTCGGCTGCCTGCGGCAATGCCACGCGCTGCATCGCGCGGCACCTGATGGAAGAGACCGGCCGCGACCGGCTGACACTCACGACCGACCGCGGCACGCTCGAGGCGGTGGACGCGGGGCAGGGGTTGACCTCGGTCAACATGGGGCAACCGCAGCTCGACTGGGCCGAGATCCCGCTGGCCGAGCCGATGGACACGCTGGAGCTGCCGATCGAGGGCGCGCCCGTGGCCACCGGCATGGGCAATCCGCATTGCACCTTCTTCGTCGCCGATGCCGAGGCGATCCCGCTCGAACAGTTCGGTCCGCGCTACGAAAACCACCCGCTCTATCCGCAGCGCACCAATGTGCAGGTCGCGTCCCTGATCGGTTCCGATCACCTGCGCATGCGGGTCTGGGAGCGTGGCGTCGGCGTCACTCTGGCGTCCGGTTCCAGCTCCTGCGCCACAGCCGTGGCCGCGGCGCGCCGGGGCCTCACCGGGCGGTCGGTGCGGATCGACCTCGACGGCGGCACGCTGACGGTGGACTGGCGCGAGGACGGTGTCTGGATGACCGGGCCGACGATGCATGTGGCCAGCGGCACGCTCACTGCCGACTGGCTGGCACAGCTATGACCGCGCCCAAGTTCACCACCCTGGGCTGCCGGCTGAACGCCTACGAGACGCAAGCCATGCAGGACCTTGCCGGGCAGGCGGGGCTGTCCAATGCCGTCGTCGTCAACACCTGCGCTGTGACCGCCGAGGCGGTGCGCAAGGCACGGCAGGAAATCCGCCGCCTGCGCCGGGAAAACCCCGGGGCGCGGCTCATCGTCACCGGCTGCGCGGCCCAGACCGAGCCCGAGACCTTCACCGCCATGACCGAGGTCGACGCGGTCATCGGCAACACCGAAAAGATGATGCCCGGGACCTGGGCAACCATGGCGGCGGATTTCATCGGCGAGACGGAAAAGCTGATGGTCGACGACATCATGTCTGTGACCGAGACGGCCGGTCACCTGATCGACGGCTTCGGCACCCGCAGCCGCGCTTACGTGCAGGTGCAGAACGGCTGCGACCACCGCTGCACCTTCTGCATCATCCCCTATGGCCGCGGCAATTCGCGCTCGGTGCCCGCGGGCGTGGTGGTGGACCAGATCAGGCGGCTGGTGGACCGCGGCTTCAACGAGGTGGTGCTGACCGGGGTGGACCTGACGAGCTGGGGCGCCGACCTGCCGGCGGCGCCGAGACTGGGTGACCTGGTGATGCGCATCCTGCGGCTGGTGCCGGACCTGCCGCGGCTGCGGATCTCGTCGATCGACAGCATCGAGGTGGACGAAAACCTGATGGCCGCCATCGCCACCGAACCGCGCCTGATGCCGCATCTGCACCTGAGCCTGCAGCACGGCGACGACCTGATCCTCAAGCGCATGAAACGCCGCCACCTGCGCGACGACGCCATCCGCTTTGCCGAAGAGGCGCGCAGGCTGCGCCCCGACATGACCTTCGGCGCCGACATCATCGCCGGTTTCCCGACCGAGACCGAAGCGCAGTTCGAGAACTCCCTGGCGCTGGTCGAGGCGTGCGACCTCACCTGGCTGCACGTCTTTCCCTACAGCGCACGCCCCGGCACGCCCGCCGCGAGAATCCCCAACAAGGTCGACGGCGGCACCATCAAGGCGCGCGCTGCCCGGCTGCGCGCGGCCGGAGAGGCGCAGGTCACACGGCACCTCGCCGCGCAGGTCGGGCGCACCCACCGCATCCTGATGGAAGCGCCCGACATGGGCCGGACCGAGCAGTTCACCGAGGTCCGCTTCGCCCGGTCGCAGCCCGAAGGCGACATCGTGACGGCACGGATCGCCGGGACCGCGGATCAGACCCTGCTGGCGTGATTCGCCGCCGGACGGCCCGGGGCGGACCCCGCCCGGCCGGTCTTTGCAAAATCCCCACAATCGACGCCCGGGCCTTGCGTGTCGCTCTGTTCCGGTTTGCAACGGCGGGGAAAATTCGCCATGACGGATCAATGACAGATCACGGCAAGGCCCTTTTCGTCCATCTTCTGACCGCCACCGGGGCGGTCTTTGCAATGCTGGCCCTGCTGGCCGCGGCGCAGGAGGAATGGTCGATCATGTTCCTCTGGCTCGTGGTCGCCTTTGCGGTCGACGGCATCGACGGGCCGCTGGCGCGCAAATACGACGTGAAGACCAATGCGCCGCGCTTTGACGGGGTGCTCCTGGACCTGATCATCGACTACCTCACCTACGTCTTCATCCCGGCCTTCGCTCTGTTTCAGTCGGGGCTGCTGCCGGGCTGGACCGGCTGGGTGGCGATCATCGTCATCACCTTCGCCTCGGCCATGTATTTCTGCGACAGCCGGATGAAGACGACGGACAATTCGTTCCAGGGCTTTCCCGGCTGCTGGAACATGATGGTGCTGGTGATGTTCGCGCTCGAGCCGAATTTCTGGGTGATCCTCGGCCTTGTCGCGGTGCTTGCCGTGGCGATGTTCCTGCCGCTCAAGTTCATCCACCCGGTGCGCACCGAGCGCTGGCGCGGGCTGTCGCTGCCCATCGCCCTGGCCTGGACCTTTTTTGCCGGCTGGGCCGCCTGGGTCGATTTCCATCCGCAAAGCTGGGCGCATTGGGGGCTGGTCGTGACGTCGCTCTACCTTGTCGCTGTCGGCATCGTGCAGCAGATCGTGCCGCCGCGCGCCTGATCGGGCCGCACCGACTTTCGCAGGCGCCGGAGCCTCCGGCGGGAGGTTTAAAGGCAAGATGAAGCAGCGGGCGCGGCGCCTTGCCTTCATCTTGCCCATAAACCTCCGGGGGTCCGGGGGCTGGCCCCCGGTCTTGCCTGCGTTCCGCCCGTTTTCACGCCTTGAGGCGGTAGCCGCGGCGGAACATCAGCCAGGCGACGACCAGCACAAGCACGGTGGCGCCGCCGGACACAAGGAAGGACCGCAGCGGCGGGCTGTCGCTGACGCCGATGATGCCGAAACGCACCCCGTCGATGATGTAAAAGACCGGGTTGGCATGAGTGATCTCGCGCAGCCCCGCGGGCAGCGCCTCGACCGAGTAGAAGGTGCCCGACAGGAACGCCAGCGGCGTGACGATGAAATTGGTGATCGCCGCCATCTGGTCGAACTTGTTGGCGTAGATCCCCGCGATCATGCCGAGGCCGGACATAAAGGCGCCGCCGATGACGATGAAGCCGAGCGCCAGCAACGGATGCGCCGGCACGATCCCGAGGAAGACCAGAAGCGCCAGCGCGATGGTCACCCCGACGAAAAGCCCGCGCGCCACCCCGCCCGCGAGGTAGCCCAGAACCATCTCGGCGCCCGACAGCGGCGGCATCAGAGTGTCGACGATGTTGCCCTGCACCTTGGAGATCACGATCGAGGACGAGGTGTTGGCGAATGCGTTCTGGATCACCGTCATGGTCAGGATGCCCGGCGCGATGAAGGTGGTGAAGGCCACGCCCATCACCTCGCCCCGCTGCGGGCCGATGGCGATGGTGAAGATCACCAGGAACAGCCCTGCCGTCACCAGCGGTGCCAGCAGCGTCTGCGTCCAGACATTGGCAAAGCGCAGCACCTCGCGTTCGGCGAGCGTGAACAGCCCCAGCCAGTTGACGCGGCCGAAGCGGCGCTGCTCGGGTGGGAAAGGGGCGGAATTTGACATGGGGGAAGGCTCCGTTTTCGCGTTGCCCCGCTTGTAACTCGGGGTGGAGTGATTAGAATAGGGCCGTGCACAGAATTTTCAGGCGGCCCGCCCTCGCGGCCGCTTTTTCACTGGGGAATATCCATGTCCTGGACCGATGAACGCGTCGAGACACTCAAGCGCATGTGGGGCGAAGGCCAGTCCGCGAGCCAGATCGCCAAGGAACTGGGCGGCGTGACGCGCAATGCCGTGATCGGCAAGGTGCATCGTCTCGGACTGTCGAACCGCGCGGGCGCTGCTCCGGCGGCAGCGCCCGCCGCCGCGCCGAAGGCAGAGGCCAAGCCGGCGGAAAAGCCCAAGCCCAAGGCCGAGACGAAACCGCAGCCCAGGACCGAAAGCGCCCGCCCACAGGAATCCGAGGAGCCGGTGCTCGAGACCAAGTCGGCGCAGCCACCGGCGCGCCGCGCGATCATCCCCGCTGGCCAGCCGCTGCCGCCGCAGCCCTCGGCCAACGAAATCAGCCCCGAAGCCCTGGCAAAGGTGAACGAGATCGAAAAGAAGGCGAAGAAGCTCAGCCTGATGGAACTGACCGAACGGACCTGCAAATGGCCCGTCGGCGACCCCGCGACCGAGCATTTCTGGTTCTGCGGCCTGCCGGTGCAGCAGGGAAAACCCTATTGCGAAGCGCATGTGGGCGTGGCGTTCCAGCCGATGTCCTCGCGCCGCGACCGCCGCCGCTGATCCCGGCGCCGGGCTGGGCTCTGCCCGAACCGTGCCGGGACCCTGGATCCGAGACGTGCCTGTCGCTGGGGACCCTGCACCGCCATCGAAGATCCGGGCACAGCTGTCTCGCGTCGGTCAGGCCGCGTGGGGTCCGGTGGTCTACGCGGGGGTCTTTCCGTAGGTGACAGCTTTCGTTATAGGCAGCCAATGTCCCAGAACCCTCCGAATCTGCGTCCCGATCTTGCTCCGAAGCCGACGCTGGCATCCGACCGCCGCGCCGGCCAGCCGACCATCGGCATGGTGTCTTTGGGCTGTCCCAAGGCGCTGGTGGATTCAGAGCGCATCCTGACCCGCTTGCGGGCCGAAGGCTATGGCATCAGCCCGGACTACAGCGGCGCCGATGCGGTGATCGTCAACACATGCGGCTTCCTCGACAGCGCCAAGGCCGAAAGCCTCGACGCCATCGGCGAGGCGCTGAGCGAGAACGGTCGCGTCATCGTCACCGGATGCCTGGGTGCCGAGCCCGAGTACATCACCGGCGCGCATCCCAAGGTGCTCGCGGTGACCGGGCCGCACCAGTACGAACAGGTGCTCGACGCGGTGCATGCCGCGGTGCCGCCGGATCCCGATCCATTCATCGACCTGATGCCCGCTGCGGGCGTCAAGCTCACGCCGCGGCATTACAGTTACCTCAAGATTTCAGAGGGTTGTAACCACAAGTGCAAGTTCTGCATTATCCCCGACATGCGCGGCAGACTACAGTCGCGCCCGCATCGGGCGGTGATGCGCGAGGCGGAAAAGCTGGTCGAAAGCGGTGTCCGCGAGTTGCTGGTGATCAGCCAGGACACCTCGGCTTATGGCACCGACTGGAAGGACCGCGACGCCAAGGCGCCGATCCTCGATCTTGCGCGGGATCTTGGCAGTCTCGGCGCCTGGGTGCGGATGCATTACGTCTACCCGTATCCGCACGTGCGCGAGCTGATCCCGCTGATGGCGGAAGGTGGCGTACTGCCCTATCTCGACATTCCGTTCCAGCACGCCCATCCGGATACGCTCAAGCGCATGGCGCGTCCGGCCGCCGCTGCCCGCACCCTGGACGAAATCGCCGCCTGGCGCGACATCTGCCCGGACATCACCCTGCGGTCGACCTTCATCGTCGGCTATCCCGGCGAGACCGAGGATGAGTTCCAGACCCTGCTGGACTGGATGGACGAGGCGCAACTCGACCGCGTCGGCTGCTTCCAGTACGAGAATGTCGCCGGAGCGCGGTCCAACGCTCTGCCGGATCACGTGCCCGATGAGGTCAAGCAGGACCGCTGGGATCGCTTCATGCAGAAGGCGCAGGCCATCTCGGAGGCGAAGCTGGCGGCCAAGGTGGGCCGGACGCTTCGGGTCATCGTCGACGATGTGGACGAGGACGCCGCCACCTGCCGCACCACCGCCGACGCGCCCGAGATCGACGGCAACCTCTTCATCGACGAAGGGTTCGAGGCGCTGAAACCCGGCGACATGGTCACGGTGACCGTGGACGAGGCCGGCGAATACGACCTTTGGGGCCGGCTGGCCTAGGCGTCCTCGATCTTCTTGCCGAGGTATTTCTTGCGGGGCGGAGCGGGCAGGTCGGCGATGTCGGCATTGCCCTGCGCGAGGAAGGCAAAGGCGATCTGGCATTCGATCCCGCAGGCGAGGATATCGTCGTACCAGGCGTCGTTCAGTGCCCGGATGCGCGGGTGTGCCGTGTCGCGCAAAGAGAAATTCGTGGTAAAGAGCCGATCCGTCTCCAGCGTCTTGCCGGCCTCGATCTGCGCCAGCATGAATTCGGTGATCTGGTGGGCCTGCAGGCGGTAGCGTTCCTGGAACATGGCGTCGGTGAATTCGCGCAGGATATTGCCCGACACATGCGGGCTCAGCCGCGTGGCCATGGCCGCGCCTGTGGTCTGCAGGACGGCGATGCCGCGGTCGATATCGTCGAAGGGCACCGCCTTCTTGTCGTCGATATAGGCCAGGTGCCGGTGCCGGTTCAGATCGGGAAAGAGATGCGGCATGGCCTTGGCGATCTTGGCCTGTTGGGCCGACAGGATCGGATTGCCGCTGACCGGCAGGTCGAGCGGGATCGGATGCCAGCCCAGGGCCTCTGCCGCGTCCAGCGCATGGGGATTGTTCGACACGAAGTAGTGTGGAAACCGCCGCGCTGTGTTGGACAGATCGAAAGTGAACGATTTCAAGGTGCCGCAGTAGGTCGAATAGACCGCCGTGTCGCTGGTAACCTCCGGATAGAGCGCCGTTTTCGAGACCATCTGCTCGAGCTGGGCGCGCGCCATCGGGGCGCGGTCGAAATCGTTGGACATCGGTTCCAGCCAGGCATTGAGCTGGCCAAGCATCTTTTTCCGGGTCCGGGTGAACTTGCGGTACCGGCGGGCAGTCTGGAGCTTGAGGCGACCGAGGTCCAAGAGCGTGTCCTTTGCAAGAATGCGGTCCGGGCCCGCCCCTTGCGCACTATCGCGATTTGCCACAGAACTGCAACGGGCCGCACGGGCCTGCCGACCGGGAAGGCCATCGCCATGCAAAGCCGTTCGATCTGCTGTTTCTGGGCGCAGGGACGGGACGCAGCACCTGACCTGGTGCGCCGCTGCTGGGATGCCTGGGCGGCGCTCAATCCCGACTGGACGCTGACCGTCTATGACGAAACCGATGCGGCAACGCTCTTCGAAGAGATCGGCCTCGCGCATGTGCCGCGGACCATGCAGGGCCAGGCGGACATCTTCCGCGTGGCGCACCTGGCGCGGTCGGGCGGCGTTTACGTGGACGCGGCGACGGTGCCGATCCAGCCGCTGTCGGACTGGCTGCCGGACTGGGCGGGCGAGGGATTCTTTGCCTTCCACGATCCCTATCGCAAGCGCGAGGTCGAGAACTGGTTTCTCTATTCCGACCCCCACCATCCGATCTCGGAGGCCTGGATCGAGGCGATGCTCGACTACTGGCAACAGCCGCGCCGCCCGCAGATCGCCCGTACAGAGCTCGACCCCGGCGCGGGCGGCGCGCTGGCACATCGCTGGGCGAACCTGAAATGGCGTCTTTTCGACGATGGCGCGCGCGCCAAGAAGGTGATGGAACCGCGCCGCCGTGGCTGGTCGGTGGACCGGGACGGCGGTGCCGCGCGAGCGGTCTACCCGTATTTCTGGCCGCATTACCTTTTTGCCGACATGTTGTCCCGCCGTCCCGAAGCCGCCGCCCGCTGGGACCGGGTGCCCAAGATGCCGTCCTACAAGCAGCTGATGGTCCGGCACTGGAAACGGCGCTTCGGCAGCATGAGCGACGCGTCGCTGAAAAGCCTGATCGTCGGCTCGCAGATGCAGAAGCTGCCGCTTTACACGCAGCCCAGCGACGCGCAGGCGGATCTGATCTTCGACCAGATCGCCTGGCCCTGAACCGTGCGGTTCGCATTCAAGCGACTCAATTTGACCTTCCAGTAAAACTTTCGGCAAATGCGCAGCTTCTACCTGTCATAATCGACAGGTTTTTGCGCAATTCCTGTTAAAATTGACAGGCGTTCGAGGCACAGGTTGACGCTGCGGCATGCCCATAAGGCCTCATCCTGCGCTAACATGTCGGTGTTGGGTCGGTTTGATTGAGGGGGGAGCCCAAGACATACCAGCAACTTGTCAGATGACAGGACGCTTTTAACCCTAATAAGCGCGCTTTCTTCTGTCAGGAGCCCATCTTCTCACCCGGGTAACGGGTCAACTCCTATTGCGACGAAATTTGATAAGGCGAAGGTGCCCTCGATCGAGGGCACCTTTTTTCATTGCAGTTGACCGGGCCGGTCAGGGTGGACTGTTCTGGGACGACCTCAGGATCCGGGTGCCGGCATTGTCCATCTCGACCAGCGTATCCGCGGGGTACTGACCGGGACGGTTGAACGGATCGGGCAGAACCCCGAGAGACATGGCCAGCGCCGCAAGCTCCGCGCGCGAAGTGATCCCCGTATTCTGGATCAGCGCGTTCAGCCGCTGCCGCACCGCCGAGATCGAGATCCCGAGCTCTGCCGCGATGGTCTTGTCCTGGTGGCCCGCACCGATCATCTTGAGCAGCTCGAGCTGCTTTTCGGTGATCTGGTTACGCTCGGGAAATTCCTGTGCGAAGAGCATCAGGTAGCGCTGGTGGCCCATCAAAGCGGCCACGTTCAGCGTCCAGCCATGGGCGCGCACGATGGCCTGCATCTGGCGCCGCGAATGGTCGCCGGAAAAGGTCATTATCGCCGATTGCGGCGGCGAATTCACCCGTAGCGGAATGGAAAACCCGGCGCGTATGCCGTGCCGGGCGGCGATGCGCAGGACCTCGACACGGGCTTCGGGAATGTGGCGGTATTCATCGACGAATTCGATCCCGACCATCAGCGGTGTGAGGTAATGCATCGCGTGGTTGCGAAAGTAGCTCCAGCGCTGCAACTCCGTGTTCTCGTTGATCGCCTGCAGCCAGTTGCTGTCGTAAGAGGTTCGTATGAAAAGGGTTTTCTTCCAGTCCTGGAAAGAGCTCGCAGAGATGAAATCGACGTAAGGAAGCTGTATCCGTTGTCCCAGCGCGACGATCAGTTTCCAGACATCGACCGAACGGGGGGTGTCTTCGAGCTCGAGCAGGAAGGCCTGAAGCAGCTCGGGTGTGTAGCGTTCCGCTTCGACCAGCGGGCGCCGTTCGCTGGGGGGCGGATCAAGCAGTTTCTTCCTCCAGGTGCAGTTTCATTTCGACCAGCACGCGCTGCAGCTCGACCGTTTCCTTGAGCAGGCGCCGGGCCTCGTTGGCCGAGATCACGCCGTCCTCGATCGAGGTATGGTATTCGCCCATCAGCATGGCAAAGCGCTGGCTCAGCGCGATGACGTCGGAATTGACCCCGCCGGAGCGGTCGTTCCGGCGCCGGTCGTCGAAGGACAGCGAGGTGCCGTTGAGTTCTGACAGGGCGGCGGTGACATGCGGGTAGGAGGCCGCTTCCTCGAGCGCGGCCACGGCGTCAACGGGCATGAACCGTTCCGCGTGTTCGGGATAGTCGGAGTAGTAGCGGCCCAGCGTCGCCTTGGATTTTCCGGTAAGTTTGCAGGCGGCCTCGATCCCGACATCCTTGACCAGAGCCTCGGTATGCTTCTTCAGGTACCGCGCAACACTCGACATAACGACCCTTTCAGACTGTCCTTCTGGGAACTGACCCTCCCTTTTCCCATTAATCATTTTGCAAACCAATGTCATTTAAAACCAAGTCCGAAGCTACGGGCATACGAGTGATCGGGCGGCTCCCCATCGCCGGATTTTGTGTAAGGCCGATCCGGGCTGTTGCGGGGGCAGAGTTGCGTGCAAGCGCGATGCCGGGTCGGTCCCGTTTCCAACTGGCGCGGCGGCGGGGCCGGAATCCCCCGGGCGGCTTGCGCCCGCCGTCCCCCGCCGCGCCGCCTTGTCCGGTGCTTTATATGCGATGCAGGTGCGGGCGGGTCACAGACCGCTTCGGCAACTCTTGCGCTCAGGGCCGGGCGTCGGGCATGAACACGCCATGGCCAAGCTCTACTTCCACTACTCCACGATGAACGCGGGCAAATCGACGCTGCTCTTGCAGGCGGCCCACAACTACGAAGAGCGCGGCATGACAGTGGCGCTGATGACCGCTGCGGTGGACCAGCGCGCGGGCAAGGGCCGGATCGGGTCGCGCATCGGGCTGGGGCGCGACGCTGCGACCTTCGACGGCGAAACCGATCTCTTCGCCTGGATCGAGGCGCTGCGCCACAACGGCCCGGTGGCCTGCGCCTTCGTCGACGAGGCGCAGTTCCTGACGCCGGACCAGGTCTGGCAACTGGCACGGGTCGCCGACGACCTGCACGTTCCGGTGATGTGCTACGGGCTGCGCGTGGATTTCCGCGGCCAGCTTTTTCCCGGCTCCGCCACGCTGCTGGCGCTCGCGGACACGCTGCGCGAGGTGCGCACGATCTGCCATTGCGGGCGCAAGGCGACGATGGTGGTCCGGCAGGACGCCGAAGGCCGCGCGCTTCACGACGGAGCGCAGGTGCAGATCGGCGGAAACGAGACCTACGTCAGCCTCTGCCGCCGCCACTGGCGCGCGACGATGGGCGAGGGGTGAGGGCAGGAGAGGTACCGACGCCTGTGCGGCGGCCGAGGGACGGGGAGTGGACGTTCTTGGCAGCGGGCCGATGTCTTGTGGGCGGACGAAGCGGACGTTGCCCAGTCGTGCCAGCGCCGGACCGGGGGACGGCGCATCTGGCGGCTGAGCTGATGCGCTTTATGGTCGCCAAGACCGTTGTCCAGATGAGCTGGGTGCCGAGGGCAAACAAAGCGCCGGCCCATGGGGCCGGTCCGGCGCTGGCACGGCCGCCGCCTGAGGCGGCCTCGATTCCGTGCTCGGAGACCAGGGGCACCGTTCGGCAGGGACACTGAGCCGCCGCTCGCTGGAACTCTGGCGGGTGTATCCAAAGAACCGGTTGTCGCGAAAGCTCTATCGCTTCCATCGTTGGTTCACGTCCCGCGCGCCACGTCCCGGCTCACGCCCGCTCCACCAGCACCGATCCGACAGAATACCCCGCGCCGAAAGAGCAGATCACCCCCTTGTCGCCGGGGGCGAGGTCGTCGGAGTGTTTGGCGAAGGCGATGATCGACCCGGCGGAGGAGGTGTTGGCGTAGTCCTGCAGGATGTTGGGCTGTTCGCCCGCCTCGGGCACGCGGCCCAGCACCTTGCGGCCAATGAAGTCATTCATGGTCTTGTTGGCCTGGTGCAGCCACAGCCGCTTGAGGTCGTCCGCCGTCCACCCCTGCGCCTCGAGATGGGCGCCGATATGGGCCGAGACCATCGGCAGCACCTCCTTGAAGACCTTGCGGCCGTTCTGCATGAACTGCATGTCGCGGCGGTCGGTCACGCCGTCGGGCCGGGTACGGCGCAGGAAGCCGTTGTTGTTGCGGATGTTGTTGGAGAACTGCGTGGCGCAACGCGTTGAATGCACGAGGAAATGTGCGCCCCTGGCGTCGTCGGCGCGTTCGATCACCACCGCGGTGCAGACATCGCCGAAGATGAAGTGGCAGTCGCGGTCGCGCCATTCCAGGTGGCCCGAGGTGATCTCGGGGCTGACGACGAGGGCGCAGCGGACCGATCCCGCGCGCACCATGTCCGCCGCCGCCTGGATGCCGAAGGTGGCCGAGGAACAGGCGACGTTCATGTCGAAGGCGAAACCGCCGGCGCTCAGCAGCTGCTGGATCTCGACCGCGATGGCCGGGTAGGGGCGTTCGTGGTTCGACGCGGCGCAGATCACAAGGTCCACCTCGGACCCGCTGCGCCCCGCCGCCGCCAGCGCATCGCCGCAGGCCGAAAGAGCGATTTCGGCCATGATCCCCGGCTCGTCGTCACTGCGCTGGCGCAGCCGCGGATACATCCGGTCCGGGTCCAGCACGCCGGACTTGTCCATCACGTAGCGCTGCTCGATGCCGCTGGCGTTGGTGATGAACTCGGCGCTCGACGGTCCCATTGCCTCGACCTCGCCCGCGGCGATGGCGTCGGCATGGGCCGCGTTGTACCGGTCTGCGTAGGCGTTGAAGGCGGCGACCAGCTCGTCGTTGGTGATGATCTCCTGCGGCGTGAACACGCCGCTTCCGGTGATGGCGGGTTGAAACATGGGGGTCTCCTCGATTGCGGTGACCACACCCCAGCCGCCCGCCGGGGTCAAGCCCGACGTGGCACCGGGCGCGGTGCCTTGCCTTTGCGGCGCAGCGGGTGTTGGGTCGAGACATGGGACACGGACATCATCATCACCACGTCGATCCCGAAGCCGGCGACCGCAGGGTCGCCGCGGCGGTCGGGATCAATGTCGCGCTGACGGTGGCGCAGATCGCGGGCGGGCTGCTGTCGGGCAGCCTCGCAATGATCGCCGATGCGATCCACAACCTGTCCGACGCGGTGTCGCTGGTCATCGCCTACGGCGCGCGCCGGATCGCGCGGCGCCCGGCGGATGCAGAGATGACCTTCGGCTATGGCCGGGCCGAGGTGGTGGCGGCGCTGATCAATTACACGACGCTGGTGGTGATCGGGCTCTACCTTGTCTACGAGGGTGTCTTCCGCCTGATCGACCCGCAGCCCGTTGCGGGCTGGATGGTGGTGATCATCGCGGGCGTGGCGCTGGTCGTCGACCTCGGCACCGCTGCATTGACCTACGCCTTGTCGAAGACCAGCGTGAACATCCGAGCCGCCTTTCTGCACAACGTGGCCGATGCGCTGGGGTCGCTGGGCGTGATCGCGGCCGGCGTGCTGATCCTGCTCTTCGGATGGATCTGGGTCGATCCGGTGGTGACGCTGATGATCGCGGGCTACATCCTCTGGATGGCCGTGTCCGAGCTGCCGGGGGTGATCCGCATCCTGATGCTGGGCGCGCCGCCGGGCGTGTCGGTCGAGGCGGTGCTGGACGCGATGCGCGGGGTGCGCGGCGTCGAGGACGTGCATAACCTGCACCTGTGGCAGATGGACGAACATCGCGCCGGGCTTCTGGCGCATGTGACGGTGACCGAAGGGGCGTGGCACGAGGCCGATGCGATCAAGGCGGCGGTCAAGGCGCGCCTGCTGGACGGGTTCGACATCGCGCATCTGACGCTCGAGATGGAATGCGCCCGTCACGCCTGCGCGTCCGGTGTCGCGACGGTCGGCGCGGCAGCCACGCGCAGCGTCTGAACCGGGCGCCGTTTTTCTCGGGAAAAACGGATCGGAATTCTCGAGAATTCCGATTCCCGCCGGCATCACGCGGCGCGGATGCCCGCCATCGCGCCCAGCAATGTCGGGATCTTGTCCTTGAACTTGAAGAAGCCTGCCGTGGCGTAGGGCCAGGCCTCTGCATCGAAGGGCCGCAGGAGGCGGCGCAGAGGCAGAGCGTCGATCCGATTCAGTATGTCCGCCGTGGGACCCACGGGCGCATAAACGGTGACGATCTGCTCCGCGCCCGCATCCCTGGCCCAGGTGCCGATATCTTCGGGCGTCCGCAGTCCTTCTGTCACCGGCCCCAGCCGGTCGGACCAGCGCTGCGTCACGTCCGCGAAAGCGCCGCGCTTGAAGGCGCCCAGGTGCGGCGCCGGATGAAGCGGGCTGAAGCCGTCGGTGGCGTCCAGCGTCGCGGTGGCCAGCGGCCTGAGCCCGCGGTCGAAAAGCCAGGCCGGGCTCAGGTCGTCCTCGTGCAGCAGCAGCACGCTTGGCCGCGCGGGATCGAAGCTGTCGCCGGCGGGCGGCGCCATCCGCGGCGGATGCGGCGGGCCGTCGAGCGCCGGGGCCTCCGAGGCCAGCCCTTTCGGGTCGAACCGGCCCTCGGTGTACTTGCGGATGTTCGAGGCGCGCGCGAGGTAGGTCTTGCCCCTGGTCTGCAGCCCGGCGACCCAGCGCCAGCTCAGCGTGTTGGAGGCGGGATCGCCGTCGAGCAGGTGGCGCAGAAAGAAATCCGCGCCCAGCTCCCACGGCAGGCGCAGGGTGAAGACCCAGATCGAGGCGAACCACATCCGGGTGTGGTTGTGCAGGTATCCGGTCTCGGCCAGCTCCCGCGCCCAGACGTCGAAACAGTCGATGCCGGTCCGGCCCAGGCAGGCCGCTTCCCATTCGGCGCGCAGCCCGGACTGGGTCTGCACCCGGTCCCAGGCCTGGTCGAGTCCCGCGCGGTAACCGCCCCAGACCGCCGGGCGCATTTCCAGCCAGCCCTTCCAGTAGGTGCGCCAGAACACCTCCTGCACGAACTTCTCTGCCGCGCTGCGGGAATGGCGGCCCAGCACGGCGCGCAACACCTCCTCCTCGGTCAACAGCCGGTGGCGCAGGTAGGGCGACAGGGTGGATACGCCGGTGTGCTGCCCCGCGCCGCGGTCGTAGTTGCGCTGCGCCGCATAGTCGCGCCCCGCATGCGGCAGGAAACGCTGCAGGCGGGACAGCGCCTCGGTCCGGTTCGGGGGAAAGATGTCGGTCGCGGTCATGCAGCGCAATTAGGCGGCGCCGGATCGGCTTCAAGGCAGCGCAAGGTCGAGCCCCGGCGCAAGGTGCAATTTGCCCGGCAGCCCTTGCAGCCCCTCTGGCCGACCACTAAGATTTACGTAACCTCGACCGAGTAGACATTTTCCCCAAAGAGCAGGCAGGCGGATATGAACGACCCTTATGATACTTACATGAACACGCTCGTCCCGATGGTCGTCGAACAGACGAGCCGCGGCGAACGCGCCTACGACATCTTTTCGCGTCTGCTGAAGGAACGGATCATCTTTCTGTCGGGCCCGGTGCACGATGGCATGTCGAGCCTGATCGTGGCGCAGCTGCTGCACCTCGAGGCGGAGAACCCGTCGAAGGAGATCAGCATGTACATCAACAGCCCCGGCGGCGTGGTGACGAGCGGTCTCTCGATCTACGACACGATGCAGTACATCAAGCCCAAGGTCAGCACGCTGGTGATCGGCCAGGCGGCGTCGATGGGATCGCTGCTGCTGACGGCGGGTGAGGCCGGGATGCGCTTCTCGCTGCCCAACAGCCGCGTCATGGTGCACCAGCCCTCTGGCGGCTACCAGGGCCAGGCGACGGACATCATGATCCACGCGCAGGAGACGCAAAAGCTCAAGACGCGGCTGAACGAAATCTACGTCAAGCACACCGGCCAGACCCTGAAAAAGGTCGAAGCCGCGCTTGAGCGCGACAACTTCATGTCGCCCGAAGAGGCCAAGGAATGGGGCCTGATCGACGAGATCGTGGAAAGCCGTCCGAAGCCCGACGGCGACGACAGCTAAGCCGCCCAACGCCCGGCGCGGGCCTTCCGCGCCGGGCAAATTTGCGATTGTAGACCGGAAATGCCTGTCCTAAGCTGGCGGGAACGTGGGGGCCGGTGACGCGAACCCGGGGCCGGACCGCCCCGAGTGGACCGCGAAAAGGCCGAGAAAGGTGCGATATGGCGACGAATTCTGGCGGAGACAGCAAGAACACCCTGTACTGTAGCTTTTGCGGGAAAAGCCAGCACGAGGTGCGCAAACTGATCGCGGGGCCGACGGTGTTCATATGCGACGAATGCGTCGAACTCTGCATGGACATCATCCGCGAAGAGACCAAGGGCTCGGGCCTCAAATCCGCCGAAGGCGTGCCGACGCCCCGCGAAATCTGCCAGGTACTGGACGATTACGTGATCGGCCAGATGACCGCCAAACGGGTGCTGTCCGTAGCCGTGCACAACCACTACAAGCGCCTGAACCACAGCCAGAAGACCAACGACATCGAATTGTCGAAGTCCAACATCCTGCTGATCGGCCCAACGGGCTGCGGCAAGACGCTGCTGGCGCAGACCTTGGCGCGCATCCTCGACGTGCCCTTCACCATGGCCGATGCCACCACGCTGACCGAAGCGGGTTACGTGGGCGAGGACGTCGAGAACATCATCCTCAAGCTGCTGCAAAGCTCGGAATACAATGTCGAGCGGGCGCAGCGCGGCATCGTCTACATCGACGAGGTCGACAAGATCACCCGCAAGTCGGAAAACCCCTCGATCACCCGCGACGTGTCGGGCGAAGGCGTGCAGCAGGCGCTCCTGAAACTGATGGAAGGCACCGTGGCCTCGGTGCCGCCGCAGGGCGGGCGCAAGCATCCGCAGCAGGAATTCCTGCAGGTGGACACGACCAACATCCTCTTCATCTGCGGTGGCGCCTTCGCCGGCCTCGACCGGATCATAAGCCAGCGCGGCAAGGGGTCGGCCATGGGCTTTGGCGCGGACGTGCGTGACATCGACGAGCGCAATGTCGGAGAGGTCTTCAAGGATCTCGAACCCGAGGATCTGCTGAAGTTCGGCCTCATCCCGGAATTCGTCGGCCGTCTGCCTGTGCTCGCCACGCTCGAGGATTTGGATGAGGAGGCGCTTGTCACCATCCTGACCCAGCCCAAGAACGCGCTGGTCAAGCAGTACCAGCGGCTCTTCGAGATGGAGGATACGACGCTCACCTTCACCGACGACGCGCTGTCGGCCATCGCCAAGCGGGCCATCGCCCGCAAGACCGGCGCCCGCGGCCTGCGCTCGATCCTCGAGGCGATCCTGCTCGAGACGATGTTCGAACTGCCGGGCATGGACGAGGTGACCGAGGTCGTGGTGAACGAGGAATCGGTGAACACCGAGGCCAAGCCGCTGATGATCTACGCAGACCAGAAGAAAGAGGCGGCGACCGCGGGCTGACACCCCGGCCAGAGCGATGGACAGAGGGCGGGGCGAAAGCCGCGCCCTTTTCGTCTGGCATGCCGCGCGACGGTGCCAGCGGTTCGCCGGCTGTGCCGGGTCGCTGCCTTGACGCTGACTTTCGCGCCGTCCATCCGGACGCATTTTCCGCTCGCCGTTCCGCAGAATGCTTGCGGAAAATCCCCAAGTCGTGAAAACTGCGCGCAATCAAGACGCACAGAGCGCGCAACAAAAGGGCAGGGCAGATGGAATTCTCGACCAAGGAAGATATCGAAGCGCCGGTGGACCAGGTCTTTGCCGCGCTCAGTGATTTCGACGCGATCGAACGCTCGGTCATCCGCCGCGGCGTCGAAGTGCGGCGCACCGACACGCTGGACACGCCGGGCGAGGGCATGACCTGGGAGGCGCGCTTTCGCTTTCGCGGCAAGATGCGCGACGCGACCGTCACCATGACCCGCTACGACCCGCCCAATGCGATGGAATTCCAGACCCGGTCCGGCGGGCTCGAAACCCATACGGTGCTGGACTGCGTGGCGCTGTCGCGCAGCCGCACGCGGATCAGCATGGTGCTGGAATTGCAGCCCAAGACCCTCTCGGCGCGGCTGCTGGTGCAGTCTCTGAAGCTGGCCAAGGGCAACATCACCAAAAAATTCCGCGTCCGCGCCGCCGATTACGCCAAGGATCTCGAGGACCGGTTGCGGCAGGCCTGAGAGCGCCCTCAATCGGTGGACTCCGGGGCGGGACGGCGTAAGGTGCCGAAAAACTGTCACGGAGGAGAAGACCATGAAACTGCTACGATTTGGCGCGCCCGGTCAGGAACGTCCCGGGATTCTGGACGCACACGGCGCGATCCGGGATCTGTCTGGCGTGGTCGAGGATATCGCGGGCGAGGTGCTGAGCGATGCGGGGCTCGACAGGTTGCGCGGGATCGACCCCGAAAGCCTGCCACGGGTCGACGGCGATCCGCGCCTTGGGCCCTGCGTGGCGGGTGTCGGCAAGTTCCTCGGCATCGGGCTCAACTACGCCGATCACGCCGCCGAGACGGGCATGGACCTGCCCGAAGAGCCGATCGTCTTTGCCAAGGCGACCTCGTGCATCGTCGGGCCGAACGACGACGTGCAGATGCCCAAGACCTCGGATAAACTCGATTGGGAAGTTGAACTGGGCGTCATCATCGGCACCCGAGCCAAGAATGTCTCGGAGGCCGAGGCACTGAACCACGTGGCGGGCTATTGCGTCGTCAACGACGTCAGCGAACGCGCTTTCCAGGCCAAGCGCTCGGGCCAGTGGACCAAGGGCAAGTCGCATGACGGCTTCGGCCCCATCGGCCCCTGGCTGGTGACCCGCGACGAGGTGCCGGACCCGCAGAACCTGGCCATGTACACAGAGGTCAACGGCCATCGCTACCAGGACGGATCGACGAAAACGATGCATTTCGGCGTCGCCACCATCGTCGCGCATCTGTCGGAATTCATGACGCTGCATCCCGGGGATGTGATCGCTACCGGCACCCCGCCCGGTGTAGGGATGGGGCTGAACCCCCGGGTCTTTCTCAAGATCGGGGATGTGATGGAATTGAGCGTGGCCGGGCTGGGCGTGCAGCGTCAGACGGTCGTGAGATCGGAGTAACGATGACACTTTTACAATCGCTGGCCGCCGCCACGGCCTGCATGACGCTGGCCCTGCCTGCTGCGGCGCATGAATTCTGGATCGCACCGCTGATCTACGAGGTGCCGTCGGATTCGCAGCTGATCGCGGATATCCGCGTGGGCGAGCGCATGGTCGGGTCGGCCAGCGCCTATATCCCGCCGAATTTCCGCCGGTTCGAGGTCCGCATGAACGGCGAGACCTTCGAGGTGCCGGGCCGCGCGGGCGACCGTCCCGCGCTGAACATGCGCAGCCCCGAGGCCGAGGGGCTGGCGGTGGTCGTGCACGAAACCAAGGACTATACGCTCACCTACAAGGACTGGGACACCTTCGTGGAATTCACCGAGCACAAGGATGTCACCTGGGCGCAGCAGGACCACATCGACCGCGGGTTGCCCCGCGACAAGGTGCGTGAACGCTACACCCGCTACGGCAAGAGCCTGATCGGGGTCGGGGCCGCCGAGGGGTCGGATGCAGAGGTCGGCCTGCGGACCGAGATCGTGGCCGAGACCAACCCCTACACCGACGACCTGTCGGACGGGTTCACCGTGCGGGTGCTCTACGAAGGCGCGCCGCGGACGGACACGCAGGTGGAGCTGTTCGAAAAGGCGCCCGGCGCGAAGGAGGCCACGTCGAGCCTGCACCGCACCGATGCCGAAGGCCGGGTCACGCTGCCGGTTGCGGCGGGCCATGAATACCTAGTGGATTCGGTGGTGATGAACCCGCTCGACCCGGGGGCAGAGGACGGCCCGGCCTGGGAATCGCTCTGGGCCTCTCTGACCTTCCGCGCGCCGGTGCAATGACCAAGCTGATCGCGGCCCTGCGCGACGGGCTGGGCGAAGGCGGAGTGCTGACCGGCGACGACGCCGCCCCCTGGTCGCGCGACTGGACCGGGCAGTATCGCTGGACGCCGCTCTGCGTCGTGCGTCCCCGTAGCACGGCAGAGGTGTCGGAGGTGCTGCGGCTCTGTCACGCCGCGGGCCAGCCGGTGGTGCCGGTGTCGGGCAACACCGGGCTCAGCGGCGGCACGTCGGGCGCGGGCGCCGTGATGCTGTCGATGGGCCGGATGAACCGCATCCGCGAGGTCCGGGCCGAGGCGCGGCTTGCGGTGGTCGAAGCCGGGGTGATCCTGTCGTCCCTGCACGACGCGGCAGAGGCGCAGGGGCTGATGTTCCCGCTGACCTTCGGCGCGCGCGGTTCTGCCATGGTCGGCGGCTTTCTCGGCACCAATGCCGGTGGGTCGAACGTGCTGCGCTACGGCAATACCCGTGACCTCGTGCTGGGAGTCGAGGTGGTGCTGGCGGATGGACGGGTGATGAACCTGATGTCTGAGCTGCACAAGGACAACTCCGGCTTGAACCTTCGGCATCTGGTGATCGGCGCCGAAGGCACGCTGGGGGTGATCACCGCTGCGGTGCTGAAACTGGTGCCGAAGCCCGCGGCCTACGCCACAGCGATGGTCGCGGTGCCGTCGCTCGACGCCGCGCTGGGCCTGCTCAATGACCTGCAACGGGCCACCGGCGGCGCGGTGGAGGCCTTCGAGTACATGCCGCGCACCTATCTCGACGCCTACCGCGCGCGCTTTCCCGACACCCGGCCGCCGTTTGACACCGATTACGAGACGACTGTGCTGGTCGAAGTCGGGGCCACCGCGCCGCGCGACGCCGCGCCCGACGCCGAGGGCCGCGTGCCCGTGGCCGTGCATCTGGAGCAGGTGTTGGCCGAACGGCTGGAGGCGGGCGCGGTGCTGGACGCGATCGTGGCGCAGAACGACGGGCAGCGCGCGGAGATGTGGGCAAGGCGCGAGGCTGCTGGCGAGGTCTGCCTGACCCGGCAGCCGATGGTCAACAACGACGTGGCGGTGCCGCTCGACAAGGTATCGGTTTTTCTGGATCGGGCGGGTGCGCGGCTGGCGCGGCTCGATCCCGGTGCGGTGCCGGTGGTGGTGGCGCATCTCGGCGACGGCAACGTGCATTACGCGGTCTGGCCCACGTGCGACGACGCCGCGCTGGCCGATGCGATCATGGAGGCGGTCGAAGACGAGGTGCTGGCGCTCGGCGGGTCGTTCTCGGCAGAGCATGGCATCGGCCTCACCAAGCGCCCGAGCATGGCGCGGCGCAAGGACCGGGTCGCGCTGGAGGCCATGCGCGCGGTGAAGGCGGCGCTTGATCCCAAGGGGATCCTGAATCCGGGCAAGGTGTTTCCAGGCTGAAGCGGTGCGATCCGGCTGCGCCGGATACGAGAGGCGCTGCCTCTCGTGCTCTCCGGAGTTTATCGGCAAGATGAAGGGGCGGGTCAGACCTTGTCGGCGCCGCTGTGCCAGTCGAAGAAGCCGGGACCGGCGCGGGTGAGCAATTCCTGCGCGAGGTCGCTGCCCATCGCCGCGCCATCTGAGATCGGGCCGGAGCGGTGGCCGGAATGGGCGGTGGAGCCGTCCGGGCGCAGCACCTCGCCGCGCAGGTGCAGGCTGTCGCCGTCGAGCTCCGCAAGGCCCGCGATGGGTGTTTCGCAGGAGCCGTCAAGTGTGGCGAGAAAGGCCCGTTCGGCGGCGAGGCGCTGGCCGGTGGGGCCGTCGTGGATCGCCGCCAGCATCTGGGCCGTGCGGTCGTCGTCGGCGCGCCGCTCGATGCCGATGGCGCCTTGCGCGACCGCCGGCAACATGTCTTCGGGCGCGATGGCGGTCTTCGGCACCTCGTCCATCTTCATGCGGTTGAGCCCGGCCATGGCGAGGAAGGTGCAGCTGGCCACGCCGTCCTCGAGTTTCTTGAGGCGGGTCTGCATGTTGCCGCGGAATTCCACCACCGTGAGGTCGGGGCGGCGGTGCAGCAGCTGGGCGCGGCGGCGCAGGCTCGAGGTGCCGACCACCGCGCCGCTGGCCAGTTCGGCGATGCCGGTATGGTGCGGCGAGATGAAGGCGTCGCGCACATCCTCGCGCGGCAGGTAGGTGTCGAGCATCAGCCCGTCGGGCTGCAGCACCGGCATGTCCTTCATCGAATGCACGGCGATGTCGATGCCGCCCGACAGCAGCTCTTCCTCGATCTCGCGGGTGAAGAGGCCCTTGCCGCCGATTTCCTTCAGCGGCCGGTCGATGATCCGGTCGCCGGTGGTCTTGATCACCACGATGGTGAAGGCCTCATGCGGCAGGTCGAAGGCCTGGGCCAGGCGGTCGCGGGTCTCGTTCGCCTGGGCCAGCGCCAGGGGCGAGCCGCGGGTGCCGATCTTGAGGGGCGCGTCGGGGGTGGGCAAATCAGATGTCATGCACACTGCTTAGCCCTGTCCCCCGGGCCTGACAACCATGCTCGCGGCTTGACATACGGGCGCAGGCATCCGACCCATGTGTAAACCTGAGAGGACAGAGCTGAATGACCAAGACGATCCTGCGCGCGCTGGCGGGCGAAACCCTTCCCACGCCGCCCATCTGGATGATGCGCCAGGCGGGCCGCTACCTGCCGGAGTACAAGGCGACGCGGGCGCAGGCGGGCGACTTCCTGTCGCTGTGCTACAACCCGGAACTGGCCGCCGAAGTGACCTTGCAGCCGATCCGGCGCTACGGCTTCGACGCGGCGATCCTGTTTGCCGATATCCTTTTGCTGCCGCAGGCGCTTGGGGCGGACCTGTGGTTCGTGACCGGCGAGGGGCCGCGGCTGTCGACGATCACCAGCGAAGAGGATTTCGGCAAGCTGAAGCCGGTGCATGCCATCGACGACACTCTGTCGCCGGTCTACGAGACGATCCGCATCCTGCGCCGGGAGTTGCCCGAGGAGACGACGCTGATCGGTTTTGCCGGCGCGCCCTGGACGGTGGCCACCTACATGATCGCGGGGCGCGGCACGCCGGACCAGGGGCCGGCGCATGCGCTCAAGGACGGGAACCGGGCGCTCTTCGAACAGCTTTTGGGCAAGATCACCGAAGGCACGATCGAATACCTGTCGCGGCAGATCGAGGCCGGGGCCGAGGTGGTCAAGATCTTCGACAGCTGGGCCGGGTCGCTGAAGGGCGCCGACTTCGACCGCTACGCGAAGGAACCGGCGCGGATCATCACCGAGGCGCTCAAGCGCCGGCATCCGGGTATTCCCGTGATCGCCTTCCCGCGCCAGGCGGGCGACGGCTATATCGGCTTTCACGCCGCCACCGGTGCGGATTGCGTCGCGGTGGACGATTCGGTCAGCCCGGATTGGGTGGCGGAGCATGTGCAGAAGGACGGCTGCGTTCAGGGCAACCTGGCCTCGTCGCACATGGTCACGGGCGGCGACGCGCTGGTGACGGAGACGCGGAAAGTTGTCGATGCGCTGTCCGGGGGGCCGCACATCTTCAACCTGGGTCACGGGATTACGCCGGATGCGGATCCGGAGAACGTGCAACTCATGATCGACACGATCCGCGGATCGTGATCCGTGCACTGGGGGGCCAGCCCCCCAGACCCCCCGGAGATTTATTGGCAAGATGAAGCCGGGGCGCCGCGCATCATGCTTCATCTTGCCGGGTAAACTCCCGCCGGAGGCAAGAAAGTTTTTACCGACGGAACGGCCGGTTGCGGCGGCCGGGCAGGGGGCGGCCCTTCTGCTGTTCGCGCAGGAACACGAAAAGCCCCGCGCCGACGATGAGCGCGCAGCCCAGCCAGACCACCGGGTCCGGCCATTCGCCGAAGATCGCCCAGCCCCAGAAGATCGCCAGCGGCAGGCCGATGTATTCGAAGGGCGCGATGGTCGCGGCATCGGCGAGGCGGTAGGCGGCCGAAAGACAGTAACCGATGCCCCCGGCGGCAAGGCCGATGGCGGCGAAGACCGGCCAGTCCGACACCGGCGGCAGGATCCAGGCGCGCAGCAGGAAATTCAGGCTCTCGTTTTCCGGTCCGGGGGCAAAGCGGCCGTCTCCGGCGACAAGGAAGAAGCCCAGTGACACCAGCAGGAAGGTCATCTGGATGTAGACCGCCAACGCCGAGGCGCGGGTGGTCACGCCCAGCCGGCGCGTCAGCACCTGCATCGAGGCGTAGAGCAGCGCCGCTGCCACCGGCAGCAGAAGCACCGGCCCGAGACCGGCGTCGCCGCCTTCCCAGGGGCGCTGCATCACCGCGACGCCGGCGAAGCCGACCAGAACCGCGCCCAGCCGCAGGGGTCCGACCTTTTCGCCCAGCAGCGGGATCGCCAGCAGGGTGATGAAGAGCGGCGCCACAAAGAAGAGCGCCGTCGCCTGTGCCAGCGGCATCACCGCCACGGCTGCGTAGAAGGTCATGTTGGCGCCGACCACCAGCAGCCCGCGCAACAGGTGCAGCAGCGGCGTGGAGGTGCGCAGCAGGCGCAGCCCGCCTTCGTAGCGCAGGAGCGCGAAAGAGAAGATCAGCCCGACCGCGGAGCGGACAAAGACGATCTGGTGCAGCGGATAGCCGCCCGACAGGAGCTTGATCAGCATGTCGTTGACGGAAATGGCGGTGACGCCGAGGCAGATCAGCAGGATGCCCAGGGCGGGGCGGTCGGAGGATGTCATTGCCGAGCCTTAGCCTGCGCACAGGGCCTGTGCCATGCCGAAAACGACATCGCAGTTGCGTTCTGAACGGGCAAGTTTAGATTGCCGCCAAAGCAGCAAGGAGCGAGCCATGGCCGCGATGGTCGAGATCGAGGATATCCGCAAGGTCTATGACGGCGGGTTCGAAGCCTTGTCCGGGGTCACTCTGGACATCGAGGAGGGCGAGATCCTGGCGCTCCTGGGGCCGAACGGGGCGGGCAAGACGACGCTGATTTCGACGATCTGCGGCATCACCTTGGCCAGTTCCGGCGCGATTCGCGTGGGCGGGCATGACGTCGTGACCGACTACCGTGCCGCGCGCGGGCTCATCGGGCTGGTGCCGCAGGAGGTCAACCTCGAGCCCTTCGAGAAGGTGCGCAACACGGTGAAATTCTCGCGCGGGCTCTTCGGCAAACCGGCGGACGACGCCTATATCGAGCAGATCCTGCGGCGGCTGTCGCTCTGGGACAAGCGGGATGCAGCGATTCGCGAGCTTTCCGGCGGCATGAAGCGGCGGGTGCTGATCGCCAAGGCGCTGAGCCATGCGCCGCGGGTGCTGTTCCTTGACGAACCTACCGCGGGCGTCGACGTGGAGCTGCGCCGCGACATGTGGGAGATCGTCGCGGGCCTCAAGGAGGACGGCGTCACCATCATTCTCACCACCCATTACATCGAGGAGGCCGAGGCCATCGCCGACCGGGTCGGCGTCATCAACAAGGGTCGGTTGCTGCTGGTCGAACGCAAGGACGCGCTGATGGCGCGGATGGGCCAGAAACGGCTGCGCATCGACCTGCAGGAACCGATTTCGGAAATCCCGGCGGCGCTGTCCGATTACGACCTGACGCTGACCGAAGACGGCGGCGCGCTGGTCTATGCCTATGACACCAACGCCGAGCGCACCGGCATCGCCACCTTGATGACCGAGATGAGCCGCGCGGGGCTGGTGCTGCGCGACATCCAGACCAGCCAGAATTCGCTCGAGGACATCTTCGTCGGCCTCGTGCATACGGGGGAGGACGCGGCATGAACTGGCAGGCGGTCAAGGCGATCTACTTTTTCGAGATGGCGCGGTTCTTTCGCACCCTGACGCAGAGTTTCGTGTCGCCGGTGATCTCGACCTCGCTGTACTTCGTGGTTTTCGGCGCCGCCATCGGCAGCCGCATCCAGGAGGTCGAGGGCATCAGCTACGGGGCCTTCATCGTGCCGGGGCTGATCATGCTCAGTGTCATCACCCAGGCGATCTCGAACGCCTCTTTCGGGATCTACTTCCCGAAGTTCATCGGCACGATCTACGAGCTCTTGTCGGCGCCGATCAACTTTCTCGAGATCGTGCTGGGCTACGTGGGCGCCGCGGCGACCAAGGCGCTGTTCATCGGCCTGGTGATCCTCGCCACGGCGGCGTTTTTCGTCGATCTTTCGATCCAGCACCCGGTGGCGATGATCGCCTTCATGGTGCTGACCTGTCTCAGCTTCGCGCTGCTGGGCTTCATCATCGGCATCTGGGCCGGGAATTTCGAACAGTTGCAGCTGGTGCCGCTTTTGGTGGTGACGCCGCTGGTGTTCCTTGGGGGATCGTTCTATTCGATTTCCATGCTGCCGCCGGTCTGGCAGACGATCACGCTGTTCAACCCGGTGGTCTACCTGATCTCGGGCTTCCGCTGGGCCTTCTTCGGCATGGCGGATGTGCCGGTGGGGCTGAGCCTTCTGGCGATCTTCGGCTTCACCATGGCGTGCATCGGCGTGATCTGGTGGATCTTCAGGACCGGCTGGCGGATCCGCAACTGATCGGGCGTCGGCGCCTTTGGCAGGCCGAGGGAGCCTCCGGCGGGAGTTTTACCGCGCGTTTTGCAAGGCAAAACGGGCGGGTGGCAAGATGAAGCTGGATCGGGGACGCGAATGAAGGGCACGGTGCGATTGGCAGAGGCGCGGGGGCTGGCCTGGTGGCGGCGGCCGGTGACGCTGCTGTTCCTGATGGCGATCGCCATGCCGCTGTCCTTCGCGACCTGGTCGGCGCTTCTGAACAACTTCGTCATAGAGGTGGCGGATTTCGATGGCTCCGACATCGGCTGGCTGCACACCGTGCGGGAAATTCCCGGCTTTCTGGCCATCGGCGTCATCGCCATCATCATCTTCGTGCACGAACAGACGCTGGCGCTGGTATCGCTGACGCTGCTGGGGGTGGCCACGGCGCTGACGGCGCAGTTTCCGGAACTGGGCGGCATCCTGACGATCACCATGCTCAGCTCCATCGGCTTTCACTACTACGAGACGGTGAACCAGTCGCTGCAGCTGCAATGGCTGCCGAAGGACCGCGCCCCGCAGATGCTGGGGCTTTTGCTTGCGGCGGCCTCGGGTGCGACGCTGGTGGCCTATGTCGCCATCGTCATGACCTGGGAAGCCTTCGATCTGAGCTACAATTTCGTCTACATGGCGAGCGGCGGGCTGACCCTGGCGATCGTCGCCTGGTGCGTCTTTGCTTTTCCACGCTTCGAGGCGCCCAACCCGCAGATCAAGAAAATGTTGCTGCGGCGGCGCTACTGGCTCTATTACGCGCTGCAGTTCATGTCGGGCGCGCGGCGGCAGATCTTCGTCGTCTTCGCCGGGTTCATGATGGTCGAACGCTTCGGCTTCGAAGTGCACGAGATCACGGCGCTCTACCTCATCAACCTCGTGGCCAACATGATCTTTGCCCCGCTCATGGGCCGCGCCGTGTTCCGGTTCGGAGAACGCCGGACGCTGGCGTTCGAATACATCGGGCTGATCTGCGTCTTCCTCGCCTACGGCGGCATCTACTGGTTCGGCTGGGGGGTGCTGGTGGCCGCGGTCCTTTATGTCATCGACCACATCTTTTTCGCCCTAGCCTTGGCACTCAAGACCTATTTCCAGAAGATCGCCGACCCTGGGGACATCGCGCCCACGGCGGCTGTGGCCTTTACCATCAACCATATCGCGGCGGTCTTCCTGCCAGCGCTGCTGGGCTACCTGTGGCTCGTGTCTCCCACGGCGGTCTTCCTTTTGGCTGCGGGCATGGCCGGAGTGTCGCTGATGCTGGCGCTGATGATCCCGCGCCACCCCGAGCCGGGCAACGAGACGGTGTTCGCCGCTGTGCTGCCCGCGCCCGCGGAATAGGCTTACCAGAAGATCACCAGGATCGCGGTCATCGACAGCGCGAGCAGGACCGCCCAGAGCTTGACGTTCTGGTAGAAGGGTGCGTCGTCCGACAGCGCGTCGGTCGCCATGTCCGGGGTCCAGACCACGTCGGCCAGCTGGTCGTCGGGGCGCGCGGTGCCGGCGCGGCTGACGAGGAAGAAGATGCCGCAGCTGATCGCCGTCATCAGGCCCACGTTGGTGGTGTAGTGCAGCGGCCAGAACCCGGTCTGCGTGGCGACGAAGAACCCGAGGCTCACCGCGTGGCCGCAGCAGAGCGTCAGGAAGGCCGCGTCGCCGGTGCCCTTTTTCCACAGCGCGCCCAGGATGAAGATCGCGACTACCGGCGGCACGAGGATCGAGAAGGCCTGCTGCAGGTAGGCCCAGAGCCCGCCCATGTCGTCGATGAACGGCGCCCAGAGGATCGCCACGCCCATCAGCACCAGCGTCGTGATGCGGCCGATGCGGCGCTGTTCCTCGGGGCTCTTGTTCTCGACGTCGAGGAAATCGTGGCTGATCAGCGTCGAGGACGAGTTGAGCGTCGAATCGACGCTGGACATGATCGCCGCGACGAGGCCTGCCAGCACCAGGCCGCTCAGGCCCGCGGGCAAGAGCGTGCTGGTGATCGTCGGAAACACCTGGTCGGGATTTTCCAGGTCCGGGATCACCGCCAGTGCCATGGCGCCGGGCAGCACCATGATGAACATCGGGATGATCTTGAGGAAACCGCCCAGGATCGCGCCGCGCTGCGCCTCGCGCAGGTCGCGGGCGCCGAGTACGCGCTGCACGATGTACTGGTTGGTGACCCAGTACCAGAAGCCCAGCAGCGGCACGCCGAAGATCAGGCCCGGCCAGGGCAGGATGTCGTCGCTGCGCGGCTGGATCAGCGACAGGTGATTTTCGTCCGGCACCGCGTCCTTGACCGCCTGCCAGGAAAACCCGAGGTCGGAGAACAGGATATAGGTCATCGTCGCGGTGCCGAAGATCAGCACGACGGCCTGCAGAACGTCCGTGTAGACCACTGCCTTGAGCCCGCCCGACGCGGTATAGATGCCGGCGAAAAGGCCGATGGCCACGCAGGTCTGCCAGATCGGGATGTCGGGAAAGAAGGTCTGCACCACCACCGCGCCGGCATAAAGCCCGCCGGCGGTGTCGACGATCACCGTGAGAACGATGGTCACGCCCGAGAAGTAGAGCCGTGAGCGGCGGTCGAAGCGCCGTTCAAGCCATTCGGGAATGGTCGTGACACGGGACCTGAAAAAGAGCGGCGCAAAGATGAAGGCCAGCAGGATGAGCGGAATGCCGGCCATCCATTCGTAGGCCGAGGTGGCGATGCCGGTGGAATAGGCGGCCCCCGTGAGGCCGATGAGCGTGGTCGAGGAGATGTTGGAGGCAAAGAGCGAGACGCCGATGATGCCCCAGGTCAGGGACCGCCCGGCGAGGAACAGGTCGTCACCGCTTTTGGTACTTCGGGTGACCCAGATGCCGATCAGGATGACGACGACGAAATAGCCGATCAGGACCCCGATATCGAGTGATGTGATCGCGTTGGCAACGGCCTCCTGCGTGCCCTGTTCCATGTATCTCTCCCCGTAAGCGCAGTGTCGGGAAAACGGTTCCTGCGACATAATGTTCCGAGAATGCGCTGATTTGCGCAACTTGAAGACGCCATCAGTGCAACATCGACACGCTCTGCGATAGAAGCGCCCGCATCATGTCAGCGTGAACTGCTCGGCCTGAAAGGCGCGGGCGTGACGGCTCGGGACGGCGGGGCAGCGGCATGGTCGCCGTCGGTCCCGCGCCTCTGGTGCAAGGCGTTCAAACACCGTGTTCAGCCCCCCAGTGCCGCATCCGCGATCGCAGACCCAGGCCTGAGCTTCTCCGGTTTCCAAATACCTCGGGGGAGTCGCCGCATGCGGCGACCGGGGGCAGCGCCCCCCGGTTTTGCGCCCGGCCCGTTACGTGGATCCGCCGTCGCCGGCCCCTGCGCGACCGGCTTGCGCGGGTCCGCCGGGCGTGCCACAGAGCCGTCTGATCCACAGACGAGGCCCGCCATGACCACCTACACTGCGCTCACCACCCTGTCCGGCAAGGACCAGGCCGAAGCCCTGGGCGAGGCGATGGAGGCGCTCTGGCCCGAACCCACGGGCGTCGGCGTCTTCGAGATGGAGGACGGATCGGGCCTTTGGGAAGTGGGCGGTTATTTCGAGGATCAGCCCGACGACACCGAACTGGCGCTTCTGGCCGCGGCGTTCGGGGCCAGGCCCTTTGTCATCTCCGAAGTGCCGGACACCGACTGGGTCGCCAAGGTCCGCCGCGAATTGGTGCCGGTCGAGGCGGGGCGGTTCTTTGTCTACGGCAGCCACGATGCGGACAAGGTGCCCCAAGGTTCCGAGCCGCTGCTGATCGAGGCGGCGATGGCCTTCGGCACCGGGCACCACGGCACGACGCTGGGATGCCTCAGGGCGCTGGACGCGCTGGCGACGGAGGGCTTTACGGGCCAGAGCGTCACCGACGTCGGCTGCGGCACCGCGGTGCTGGCGATGGGCGCGGCGCGGATCTGGCCCGGCACGATCCTGGCCAGCGATATCGACGAGGTGGCGGTGGATGTGGCGCGGGCAAATGTGGCGGCCAACGATCTTGCCGGACGGGTGAAATGTGTCGAAGCGGCGGGATTCGAGCACCCGGACCTGTCCGCCGCGGCGCCCTTCGACCTGGTGTTCGCGAACATCCTGATGGCGCCGCTGATTGCCCTTGCGCCGGATATGGCGCGGCACCTCTGCACCGGCGGATATGCGATTCTTTCGGGGATTCTGAACGAACAGGCCGACGAGGTGATCGCGGTTTATGAACGAAACGAGATCAATCTGACCAAGCGTCAGGAGATTGGTGAATGGACGACGCTAACGCTTCAAAAAGCATGACGGTTTTCGCCCAAATTGGTTAAAAACAGCCTTATTTGCCGTATTCCTGCCGCATTTCGGGACTATCCAAGACGTACCCGGTGGGGGCCGCGGTAACGGAAGACTGTCATGGACGACGCAATTCGCAAGTTCGAGAAGCGGCACAAAGCCGTGACCAAGCGCCATCGCCAATTGGCGCGGGGTTACGTCACAAAGCTGGGCCGCAACGGTGTCATCCAGCATCAGCCGCGGCGCCAGCTTCCGGGACTGTCCTTGAACGCAATCCTGATGCTGATCGCCGGACTGCTGGCCTTCAAGAGCTTTCTCTTCGTCTCTCTGGGAGAGGCGGATTACCAGTCGCGGATCGACGCCCTCGCGCAGGGCACGGTAATCGAACGCACCGGCGCGTTCATCATGCAGATCGACCCGGCGACGGTCTGGATCTCGACAAATATCGCACCGCTGCTGGGCTGACACGCCGCGTCTTGACGAGTGCTGCCGCCACACCCTGACCGGCGTGGCGGCTTTTTTGCAGGAGCTGACAACAAAACACCCTCCCGCGCGTGGCGTGGGAGAGTGTTTTTGTCCGAGCCGATGGGCCGCCGCGGCGGCACCGTCCGATCAGCGCTGGCGCGCCACCACGTCGATGTCGCCGCGCAGCAGACCGATATCGTCCAGCTCGCGGTCGGTCAGCCGGTTCAGGCTCTTGCGGGTGATGCGTGCATCGTTCCAGTCGAGAATGGCGGTGATGACGACGGCGAAGACTTTTCCGATCCGGCCCGCCACTTCGGCGGTCGCGGTGGAGTGGCGTGCATTGACGAGGGCAACCATGTCCGTGTTCCTTTCAGCGGGATGTGCGGTTTTTCTGATGCCCAATTAGGAGGCGGGATGAAAACGCACAAGCCGCGAAAATTGCATGGGACACATGCATTTTCCGCATGGCGGAAATCACGGTTAACGTACGGTAATAGATGGCAAAATCCGGATCGTGTAAAGGTCGTTTTTCGCCCTGCGAAGGCCGGTTTCAGGCTGTGGATAACTGGTGCGTGTCGGCTCTGGACCGGCAGCGTCGTTTTCCGGCCGGGCGCCTTGGGGCTTGGCGCGTGTTCGCGTTTCGTGCTATCCGTTGCGGCAAAACAACAAAAGGCAACGAGCATGCGTGTTTTGGGCATTGATCCGGGGTTGCGGGCCCTGGGATGGGGCGTGATCGACGCCGAGGGAAGCCGACTCAGGCACGTGGCCAACGGCATCTGCACCTCTGTCGGCGACGTGCTGTCCGAGCGGCTCCTGTCACTCCACGAACAGCTCACCGACGTGCTGCGCCGGTACGCGCCGCAGATGGCCGCGGTCGAGCAGACCTTCGTGAACAAGGACGGCGCCGGGACGCTGAAGCTGGGACAGGCCCGCGGCATCGCCATGCTGGTGCCTGCGCAATTCGGGCTGGCGGTCGGGGAATACGCGCCCAACTCAATCAAGAAGACCGTGGTGGGCGTCGGCCACGCGGACAAGCGGCAGGTGATGCACATGGTGAAGATGCAGCTCCCCGGGGCCGAGATCGCCGGACCGGATGCCGCCGATGCCCTGGCCATCGCCATCTGCCACGCCCGTCACCTGGGCACTGCGGCGCTGAAGGTGCGGGCATGATCGGGCGCATTGCCGGGCGGGTCGAATACAAGGGCGAGGATCACGTGCTGATCGATGTGCGCGGCGTGGGCTACGTGGTCTATTGCGCGGACCGCGTGCTGGCGGGTCTGCCGGGGCCGGGGGAGGCAGTGGCGCTGTTCACCGATCTGCTGGTGCGCGAGGATCTCCTGCAGCTCTTCGGCTTTCCGTCGCTGGTGGAAAAGGAATGGTTCCGCCTCTTGATGACGGTGCAGGGGGTGGGCGCCAAGGCGTCGCTGGCGATCCTCGGCACGCTGGGGCCGGACGGGGTGAGCCGCGCCATCGCTCTGGGGGACTGGAATGCGATCAAGGCGGCGCGCGGCATCGGACCCAAGACGGCGCAGCGGGTCGTCAACGAGCTCAAGGACAAGGCGCCCGCAGTGATGGCCATGGGCGCCGCCGTGGAGCCGCGCCCGGCGGATGTGTCGGACACGGCGACGGAGGTCCTGGAGCCGGTGGCCGCGGCCCCCGCGCCACGCGCCAATGCCTCCGCCCAGGCCGAGGCGTTGTCGGCGTTGGGCAATCTGGGCTACGGTCCGGGCGAGGCGGCGGGCGCGGTGGCCGAAGCCGCCGGGGCGGCGCCCGAGGCCGATACCGCGACGCTGATCCGCGCGGCGCTGCGGCTCTTGGCACCGAAGGGGTAGGGACATGGCGCAGCTTATCCGCCCGGTCGGGCGTCTTCGTAGCGGGACAGCGGTATGAAGGACCGCGACCCGCAGGTCCAGCCCGAGGCGCTGCCCGACGACCGCGACCGCGCGCTGCGGCCGCAGATGCTCGACGATTTCGTGGGGCAGGCGGCGGCCAAGGCCAACCTGCGCATCTTCATCCAGTCCGCCCGGTCGCGCGGCGAGACCATGGACCACACGCTGTTCCACGGCCCCCCCGGCCTGGGCAAGACGACGCTGGCGCAGATCATGGCGCGCGAGCTCGGTGTGGGCTTCCGCATGACCTCGGGCCCGGTGCTGGCCAAGGCCGGCGACCTGGCGGCGATCCTCACCAACCTCGAACGCAGCGACGTGCTCTTCATCGACGAGATCCACCGGCTGAACCCGGCGGTGGAAGAAGTGCTGTACCCGGCGCTCGAGGATTACGAGCTCGACCTCGTGATCGGCGAAGGGCCGGCGGCGCGCACCGTGCGGATCGAATTGCAGCCCTTCACGCTCGTGGGTGCGACGACGCGGCTGGGTCTGCTGACCACGCCGCTGCGCGACCGGTTCGGCATCCCGACGCGGCTCGAATTCTACACAGAGGACGAGTTGAACCTGATCGTCACCCGCAACGCGGAAAAGCTGGGTGTGCAGGTGCAGGGCGAAGGCGCGCGCGAGATCGCCCGCCGCGCCCGCGGCACGCCGCGGATCGCCGGGCGGCTGCTGCGCCGGGTGGTGGATTTCGCCGTGGTCGAGGGCGGCGGCGTGGTCAGCCGAGACCTTGCCGACAATGCGCTGACGCGGCTCGGCGTGGACGGGCTGGGGCTCGACAGCGCCGACCGGCGCTACCTGCGGCTGATCGCGGAAAGCTATCAGGGCGGACCGGTGGGGATCGAGACGCTGTCGGCGGCGCTGAGCGAATCCCGCGATGCGCTGGAAGAGGTGATCGAGCCCTACCTCTTGCAGCAGGGCCTGATCCAGCGCACGCCGCGCGGCCGGATGCTGGCGCAGCGCGCCTGGGATCACCTTGGCCTCGTCGCGCCGAAGCCGCCGGGGCAGTCCAGCCTGTTTGACTAATCGCGCCGAATTGGGCAGGTCTGCGCCCGGGATCGCCGCCGGAGACCCCGGCGGGCGTTTTACGCCAAGTTTTGCGAAGCAAAACTTGCGGGCGGCAAGACAAAGCTGGGGCAGGGGCCATGGAACCAGACGAGATCGAAGCGCTCTTTACCCGCTCGGACGGCAGCTATGCCTTCGCGCGTTGGGGGCGGGCGCTGGCGCCGGTTGTCTTCGGCGTCGAAGAGACCACTCTGGCCACGATCAAGGGCGCCTTCGAGGCGGTTTGCCACTTGGCCGGGCACGAGACCACCGAACTCGATCCGGAACTGGGCGCCAACACGATGATGTTCTTCTGCCGCGACTGGTCCGAGCTTGTCGGGGTGCCGAACCTCGACCGCCTTGTGCCCGACCTTGGGCCGCTGGTGGCCAAGCTGGACGCGGCGGAGGCCAACCAGTATCGCATCTTCCGTTTCGACGAGGCCGGGGCGATCCGGGCCTGTTTCATCTTCCTGCGCATGGACGACCAGCTGAGCGCGGTGCCCGCGGACACGCTGGCGCTGAGCCAGGCGGTGCAGTCGATGCTGCTCTGGTCCGATACGGCCTTTGCCGACCGTTCGCCGCTGGGTCAGCTGGAGGACGGGCGCGTGGTGCTGCGTCCCGAGATCGGCGCGTTGATCCGGGCGGCCTACGATCCGGTGATGCCGGCTGCGACCGGCGATGCATCGCATGCCTTGCGGCTCGCCGCGCGGGTGGGCGGCATGTCGTGACCGGGCAGGTCGTTTCATCTGCCCTAAAATACTTCGGGGGAGTCGCGGCCTGCCGCGACGGGGGCAGCGCCCCCTTGCGACGCGAGGAGTTCAGGGATGACGCATGAGTTTCCGGTCCGGGTCTATTACGAAGACACCGACATGGCGGGGATCGTCTATTACGCCAACTACCTGCGCTACATCGAACGGGCGCGCAGCGACTGGGTGCGCGCCCTCGGCGTGGACCAGAACGCGATGCGGGCCAACGGCGTGGTTTTCGTCGTGCGGCGGGTCGAAGCGGATTACCTCATGCCCGCACATTTCGACGACCAGCTCACGGTGCTGACCTCGACCCGGGCCGTCACCGGCGTGCGGCTGGTCATGCATCAGGAGGTGAGGCGCGGGGCCGATCTTCTGTTCCGGGCCGAGGTGACGGTGGTCTGCGTCAATGACGCGGGCCATCCGGCGCGCCTACCGGCGAATATCCGCCGCCAAGTCCGCTGATCGCACGCGCAAAGCGGCTTGACACGGCATTGTGTTGGCCTTTGGCTGGCAAATCGGGTATCTCGAAGGCAATCAGAGCCTCATCGCAGAGGCCAACCCGAAAAGAGCAGGCTCATGGAACTCGAAACCGTCGCGCTGGCGCAGGAGATTGATTTCTCCATGTGGGCGCTTTTTGCACGTGCCACCCTGACCGTGAAACTGGTGATGCTCATGCTCATCATCGCCTCCTTCTGGTCCTGGTCGATCATCATCCAGAAAATCATCCTCTACCGCGCCGCCCGGCGCGAGGCTGCGCGCTTCGACCAGGCCTTCTGGTCCGGGGAACCGCTTGACGAACTCTTTGACCAGATCGGCGTCGATCCCAAGGGCCGGTCGGAACGGGTCTTTGCCAGCGGCATGATGGAATGGCGCCGCTCTCACCGCGAGGACGGCGGGCTGATCGCCGGCGCCCAGGCGCGTATCGACCGCAGTATGGACGTGGCGATCCTGAAAGAGGCCGAGGAACTTCAGAAGGGTCTGCCGGTGCTGGCCACGGTGGGGTCTACCGCGCCTTTCGTCGGGCTCTTCGGCACGGTCTGGGGCATCATGCACGCCTTCATCGAGATCGCGCAGCAGCAGAACACCAACCTTGCCGTCGTGGCCCCCGGCATCGCCGAGGCGCTGCTGGCCACCGGGCTTGGCCTCATCGCCGCCATCCCGGCGGTCGTCTTCTACAACAAGCTGAGCGCCGACAGCGACCGCATCGTCGCGGGCTACGAGGCCTTTGCCGACGAATTCTCGACCATCCTCAGCCGCCAGCTGGACAGCTGAGCCATGGGTGCGGGTGTCATGAAATCCGGCGGTGGCGGCAGCGGACGCCGCAGGCGCGGCCGCCGCGGCGGCGCGCAGCCGATGTCCGAAATCAACGTCACGCCCTTCGTGGACGTCATGCTGGTGCTGCTGATCATCTTCATGGTCGCGGCCCCGCTCCTGACCGTGGGTGTCCCGGTGGAACTGCCCAAGACCGCCGCCAGCGCGCTGCCCTCCGAGACCGAAGAGCCGTTGACCGTCACGCTGACGGCGGACGGCGTGGTGATGATCCAGAACACCGAGGTGGACCGCGGCGACCTGGTGAACCGGCTGCGGGCGATTGCCGTCGAACGCTCCGACGACCGGGTCTTTCTGCGCGCCGACGGGGCGGCGAGCTACGCCGAGGTGGCCGAGGTCATGGGCGCGCTCAACGCTGGCGGCTTTTCCTCCATCGGCCTGGTGACGGATATCGGCGGACCGGCGCTCGACGGGACCGGGAACTAAAGGTGCCATGATGCACACCGGGCATTACATCTCGGGGGCGGGACACGGGATTCTGATCCTGTGGCTGCTGTTCGGCGGGCTGTTCGAGCCCGAGCCTGAGCCGCCGCAGGTGGCCGATGTGGCGGTGTTGTCCGAAGCGGAATTCGCCGCCCTCACGGCGCGGTCGCAGCCGCCCGAAAGCACCAGCGACGTCGCGGCCCCACCGGCGCCCGACGCCGAGGCGGAGCCCGCGCCTGAGCCGCCGGCGCCGGAACCCGCGCCGACCCCGCAGCCCGAGCCGGA
>NZ_QPMK01000016.1 GCF_003344785.1 Thalassococcus profundi
GCCGCGCGGCTGGCGCGGGCCGAGGCGCAATATGCCGCCGCCCGCGCCGAAGGGCAGGCCGACGCCGCACAGGTCCGCAGCCGCGTCGCCGAGGCGCAGACCGCCGTCGCCGATGTGCAGACGCGGCTGGCGCAGCTCGAGATGCGCGCGGCTTTGCCCGGACGGCTCGACCTGCCGGACACGACCGCGCTCGAGGGCAGGTTCTTCGCCCGCGGCGACATCATCGGCCACGTCCTGCCCGAGGGCGTCCCGGTGGTGCGACTTGCGGTGCCGCAGACGCTGGCGGCGCTGGTGACACGGGAGACCCGCGACATTGCCCTGCGGTTCGCTGCCGCCCCCGACCGTGAGCTGCCCGCCGAGATCCTGCGCGTTGTGCCCGCGGGGGGTGACGTGCTGCCGTCGCCGGTGCTGGCTCTGGACGGCGGCGGCCCCTTTGCCACGCTGCCGGGGGGCGAGGGCCCGCTGCGCGCCGTGACGCAGCTTTTCCAGCTCGATCTGCGGCTGCCGGTGGACGCGCCGCGCCCGGCCTACGGCATGCGCGCGCATGTGCGCTTTGCCTTTGCGCCGAAGCCGCTGGCGGTGCGGATCGGGCGCGAGATACGGGCACTGTTCCTGAGGGCCTTCGATGTCTGACACGGCGCGTCCCTGGACCGCGCCGGACCGGGCCGACACCGCGGAACCCGAGCGCCGGCCGTCGGAGCCGCGCCGGTCGGACGAGGTGGTGCGAACGGCGCTGTCCTACCTGCGCCGCGCCAGCACGCGGCCCGGTCCGCTGACCTGGCTCGAGACCCGCGAGGTGCTGCGGCTGGGCAGATGCCTGGCGATGCTGGACGACGACGCGCTGGTCCGGACCGTCCGCGACCAGGCCCCGGCGCTGCTGGCGCGGGGCCTGCGGGGCCACCCGCTGCGGCTGGCGGCGGCGGGCGTGCGCGAGATGACCTTTCGCAAGCTGAGGATGCGCCACCATCCGGTGCAGGTCGCCGGCGGGCTGGCCCTGGCACGCGGGCGGATCGTCGAGATGGCCACCGGCGAGGGCAAGACCATCACCACGCTGATCCCGGCGGTGCTGGTGGCGCTGACCGGCACGCCGGTGCATGTGATCACCGTCAACAGCTACCTTGCTACGCGCGACGCCGAAACCCTGGCGCCGGTGCTCGACGCGCTGGGGCTAAGCCACGGGGTGATCACCGAGGCGACCGAACACCACTTGCGCCCGGGCATCTACGACAGCGACATCGTGTTCTCGACCAATTCCGACGTCGCCTTCGACTACCTGCGCGACCGGCTGGCGATGGGGCGCGAACGCTCGGCCCTGGCAAGCATCGCGCGGCGGACGCTGGGCGCCGGCGGCGGGCGCGATGCGGCGCGGATCGTCACGCGGGGCCTGGGCTTTGCGGTGATCGACGAGGTCGACAGCATCCTGATCGACGAGGCGCAGACGCCGCTGATCATCACCGCCGAACGTCCGGGCGGGGATGCGGCGCGGGCCGCGGACGAGGCGATGCTGGCGCTGGCCGCGACGCTGGAAGAGGGGCGGCACTACCGGCTCGACCGCAAGGCACGGTCGGTGCGCCTGCTGCCGCCCGTCGACGACATCCTCGCGGGGCTGGTGCCGCCGATCCCGGCGCTGATCCCCGAGGTGGCCCGGCGCGAGGCGATGGTGCAGGCGCTGTCGGCGATCCATCTCTACCAGCCCGACGAACACTACATCCTCACCGAGGATGGCCTGGCGCTGGTGGATGAATTCACCGGGCGGGTGATGGCCGACCGCCAGTGGCAGAGCGGGCTGCACCAGATGGTCGAGGCCAAGGAACGGGTGGAGCGGTCGGCCACCCGCGAGACGCTGGCGCAGATCACCTACCAGACCTTCTTTGCGCGTTACCTCTGGTTCGCGGGCATGACCGGCACGGCGGCAGAGGTGGCGCGGGAGTTGCGACTGAGCCACGGGCGCGCGGTGCTGCGCCTACCGACCCACCGGCGGGTGCGGCGGCGTCTGGCGCGCACCCGGCTTTATGGCGCGTCGGAGCGGCGGTGGGCCGCTGTGGCGCGGGATGCCGCGCGCATGGCGGCGCGGGGACGGCCGGTGCTTATCGGCACGCGGTCGGTCGCCGCCTCGGAAGACATCGCCGCCCGGCTTCGCGCCGCCGGAGAGTCGCCGGTGGTGCTCAATGCCCGCCAGGATGCGGACGAGGCCACTGTCGTCGCCGAAGCCGGGCAGCCCGGGCGGATCACGGTGGCCACCAACATGGCCGGGCGTGGCACCGATATCCCGGTGCCGGCAGAGGTCGAGCGCAAGGGCGGTCTGCATGTCATCGTGACCGAGTTCCACGGCTCGTCGCGCATCGACCGGCAGCTTATCGGCCGCACCGGGCGGCAGGGCCAGCGCGGCAGCGCCGCGGCCTATGTGTCGCTCGAGGATGCAGTGTTCCAGGACATGGCACCCGGCCTTGTGCGCCTTCTGGAACGGATCAGCCTGCGCTGGCCCGGACGCCTGCCGGGGCCACTGGCAGAACTTTTACGCAATGTGGCGCAGGCACGCTCCGAACGGCGGGGCCGCAAGCGCCGCGCCGACACGGTGCGCCGCGCGCGCCGGCAGCAGAAGGCGCTGGGGTTCCGGCCGGACAATATCTGAGGCGTCGGCAATCGGCGCCGGACTGGACTGTCAGACCACCAGTACCGGAACGTCCGTCAGGCTGGTGACCTTGTGGCTCACCGACCCCAGCATGTAGCTTTCCGACGCCCCCAGACCGCGCGACCCGAGCACGATCAGGTCGGAGGCCTGGTCGTCGGCAAAGGACACGATCGTGCGCGAGGTCTGCCCGCCCTTGATGAAGGCATGCACCTCGGGAACGCCCAGGTCGATGCACCGGGTCTTGGCGTATTCCGCCGCCTCGCGCGACGCCTCGCGCAGGGCGTCGTCGAGGCTCCCGCCCCGGTCGGTCGATCCGCGCACCATCGACAGGGACGCTTCGAGCATGGAGTGGTGCCGATAGACCGTCAGTACGGTCAGCGTGCCGCCGGTCAGCTTGCAGAGATCCGCCGCCTTGGTCAGCGCCGCATCCGCCCCCCTGGAGCCGTCGTAGGCCAGCAGGATCTTGTTGAACATCGCATCGCCTCCTCACTTGTCGAATGCCAGGTCGCGCAGGAACAGCGCGATCTGCGGGAAGAAGATCAGCAGCACCGCCACGGTCAGCAGCATGAGGATGAACGGCGGCGTGCCGCGCACGACCTCGGTATAAGGGCGTTTGAACACCGCGATGGCGGTGAAGATATCGCAGCCGAAGGGCGGTGTGGCGCTGCCGATGGCCACTTGCAGCGTGATGATCGTGCCGACCAGCACCGGGTCGAGGCCCACCGAATCCACCACCGGCGCGAAGATCGGCACAAGGATCAGGATCACCACGATCGGGTCGACGAACATGCAGCCGACGAAGAAGGCGATCGAGATCGTGAACAGCACGCCGTACTGCCCCATGTCGTCGATGCCGATGCCGCCGAGGATCTGCTGCGGGATCTGGGCAAAGCTGATGACGTAGGAAAATGCCGCCCCCGCGCCCACGAGGATGAACACGACCGCGGTGATGAGCCCTGTCGATTTGGCGGTCGAATACAGCTCTTTCAGGCTCATTTCGCGGAACACCACCATCTCGAGCAGCAGTGCGTACAGCACGCAGGCGGCCGCGGCTTCAGTGGGCGAAAAGACACCGCCGTAAATGCCGCCGACGATGATCACCGGAAACCCCAGCGGCCAGAGCGCGCGCTGGATGGCGCCGGCGCGGTCGCGCCAGGAGGTCTTCGGTTCGGTCGGCACGTTGTGCCGGATCGCGTAGATGTAGGAGTAGATCGAGAACATCACAAGGATCAGCAGGCCGGGCCCGATGCCGGCGATGAACAGTTCGGAAATCGACGTGCCGGACACCACGCCGTAGATGATCATGCCGATGGAGGGCGGGATCAGGAAGGCGATGTCGGAGGAGTTGACGACGAGCGCCAGCACGAAACTGTCCTTGTATCCCGCCTTGAGCATGCGCGGGCGGAGCGGCCCGCCGACGGCGACGACTGTCGCCTGGGTCGAGCCCGAGACGGCGCCGAAGAGTGTGCAGGCAGTGGCGGTCGACACCGCAAGCCCGCCTTTGAGATGCCCGACGAAGGCCATCACCAGGTCGATCAGCCGGTTTGCGGACTGACCGCGGGTCATGATGTCGGCGGCGAAGATGAACATCGGCACGGCGATCAGGCTCGCGGGCTGGATGCCTCCCAGGATCTGCTGCACCATCGTATCGAGCTGGCCGACCCCGCCGAAGAGCGACACGAAGCCGATCAGCGATCCCGCGATCAACGGCACCATCATCGGAAAGCCCAGAAGCAGCAGGACGATCATCACGGAAAAGATTGCGAGGGCCATGGGTCAGACCTCCTCTGCCGGGGTGTCGTCATACCCCTCGAGCGTGCTTGTCGAGAGCCAGATATCCTTGTGGATCATGTTCTTGATTGCTGTCAGCGCGTATTGCAGCCCGGTGAGGAAGAAGCCCAGCGGCGCCCAGACGATGATCCACCAGACTGGCACCTGCAGCGCCGGCAAGAGCCGCCCGCGCGACGCCTGGGCCAGCACGTAATCGACCGAGTACCAGGTCAGCAGGAACATCGCCGCGGCGGTGACCAGCGCGATGACGATCATCAGCAACTTGCGCATCGGCGGCGGCATGATGTCGAAGAAGGCCGACATGCGGATGTGCCGGCCATGCCGTGCGGCGTAGGAGATGCCCGCGAAGGTGATCAGAATGATCAGCGCGCGGTTCACTTCCTCGGAAAAGAACAGGCTCTGGCCCAGCATGAAGCGTCCGACGACGTTGGCCATGGTGTTGACCGCCATGGCAAGCACGCCCACCGCCAGCAGGATCGCCTCGATCCGGGCGATGGCCACGTCCACCACGCCCAGCACGCCGGGAAGGCCCGAGACATACTTGGAATCGTCGATGTCGTCTTCGTCGAGGGCCGGGGCCTGGGCGCGGGCCAGTACGTCGGGATCGACCTTCTCGTGGTCTTGCTGTTCCGATCGCATCGCCATTCTCCTTGTGATCTTCTTGGGCTGGCGGTGTACGCGGGCCATGCCAAAGCGGCCCGCGTTCAGGGTGGGTCATCACCTGCGGCGGCCGAAAACGGTGTACCGCAGGTGTGCAAACCGGTGGTTATTGCGACGAAACCGCTTCGAGGTCGGCCTTGAGCTGGTCGAGGATCGCCTGCGCCTGGTCGCCGCCGATCTCGAGGAACTCCTGCTCGACCGAGTCCGCCGTGTCCATGAACGGCTGGCGTTGCTCTTCGGTCAGGGTGGTGATCGTCATCGACGGCTTGGCTTCCTTGATCTTTTCAAGGGACTCTTCGGTCAGCCCGTCCTGGTAGTCGATGATGTAGTCGAAGGCCACGTCGATGGCATTGTCGACCACCGTCCTGTCCTCGTCGGACAGCCCGTCATAGAACTCCTTGTTGGCCATGACAGCGGTGGTGAAGTTGTTGTGGCCCGCGCGGGTGATGTGATCGGTCACCTCGTACATCTTGGTCGACTCGATGAAGAAGGCGGGGTTCTCCTGTCCCTGGATGATGCCGGTCTGCAGCGCGCCGTAGACCTCGCCCCAGGGCAGCGGCGTCGGCGTGGCGCCGAAGGCCTGGTAGCTTTCCACAAGCAGCGGGTTGGTCATCACGCGGAACTTGACCTCGTTGAGGTCCGCCGGCCCCTCGACCGGTTCGGTCGTGGTCATCATCACTTCGCCCTCGGGGAACATGGTCAGCAGTTCCAGACCCTGCTCGGCATAAAGCGGCGGGAACATCTCGTTTATGGCCTTCGATTCCTCGAAGAATGTCGCCAGAGTCTCTTCGTCCTGCGGCAGCAGGTAGGGCACAAAGAACACCTGCGCCTCGGGGATCAGCGCCCCGGTAAAGCCGGGCGACTGGTCGACGAACTGGAGGATGCCGGATTGCGTCTGTTCGAGGATCGAGTCGGATTCGCCCAGCGTGCCGAACGGGAAAAGCTGGACCGAGTGATCGGAATTGGCCTCGACCTCTTCCTTGAATTTCTGCGCGAACTTGCCCTGGACCTCTTCCAGTGCCTCTTCGAACGCGTAGCGCCATGTGTCTGCCATGACCGCGCCCGAACTCATCAACAGCGCCAGAACGCCGGTGGCCGCGAGTTTTGTGTAAGACATGTGATGCTCCTTGATTTTGACGCTTCGCTACAGCGCAGGCCGCGGCGAAGACCGATGCGTGCCGCGACTGCGGAATGTCCTCGCGGCTCTGTCCCAGCGTTTCGGGATGGCTATTTGAAGTCAATGCCAACCTGCAAATGCGTCAAATTCGCTGTCAGATCAGTACAAGCATCCGCATTTTTGCACGTTTGCCGGGCAAAACAGGGAAATTTTCCCTGTGCCAAGCTCGCCTTCCGAAAGCGCTTTTGTCCCGAAAGTCGCCTTTCGCGGGTCGGGCCGGCCGGCCTCGGTAGCGGAATTTAAAGACATGATGGTCTGCCCCTGCGCTCTCCGAAAGACGCAGCGCATGGAGCCGCGGAGCGAAAATCTCTCGACTCGTGGTGTGTCCGGCGCGTGATCGTAGACCACGCCGGACAGTTGGCGGAGGCCGGTGCAAGGTTCCCTGGAACCGGTTCGAAACGCTGCGCCGCGCCCCGGCAGGCGTCGTCGACCTGATCCGCCGCGTTCATTTCGATGGACGCATGCGCCTTGATCGTCGCGCGCGATGACGGGGCCGCGTGGCAAACGGGCGGCACGGTTATTGGCGCTGGGGCAATGCGATGGCATTGAACTCGCCGTCAGCCTGCGATGTCCCCGACGGGCTCTCCGGCTCGAAAAGCGGCCCCCGGCCGGACGTCAGTTCGATACCATCCAGACGGACCGCCTTCATGATCGGGTGGACATCGATCCGACATCAGGCCGCCAAGCGGCAACGCGGACGACGGCGCGGACTCACGCGAGATGCGCGCGCAGCATCCAGGCGAATTTTTCGTGGGTCTGACCGCGCGCGATGCACAGATCCTCGGTCAGCGTGTCGCCATGGCCTGCGGCAAGTTCACCGGCGCCGGCGATGGTTTCGGCCAGCGTTTCCTGCGCGTCCTTCATCAGGCGGATCATCTCTTCGGCCGTGGGCACGCCCGTCACTTCGGCGACCTTGGACCGCTTGAGCATCCCCGCGAGGGTGCCTTCGGCATGGGCGTCGAGCGCCTTGATCCGTTCGGCGAGATCGTCCTGAGCCACAAAATGGTCTTCGTAGATCTTCTGGAACAGGTCGTGCAGCGGACCGAAGGCCATGCCCGTCACGTTCCAGTGAAAATTCTGGGCCAGCATGGTGGTCACGGCGGTTTCTGCGACGCACTGGTTGAGCGCCTCGGCGATCTGGGCGGTGGCGTCGGTGGAAAGGGTCTGGGCGGTCTGGGTCAAGGGAGCCTCCTGCAACACGGAAAATCTGGCGCTGGCTGGCATCTGGCTGGCTTGCCATTTCTAAATAGGCCGCTGTTGTCGACGCGGCAAGCCACTTTAGAACTTTTCTAAATCCGAGAGAAACAGTCAGCCACGCCGCGCAGAAGGAACACCAGGTTCCGCCGTGCGTGGGTTGCGACGCGTGAGTGCAGCAGGAAGGTGGCGCTGGCCTCGTCCCCGGTCTTGAGGCTGCGCGCCAGGGCGATCAGCCACTTTTCATCGAACGAAGTTGCCGCCTCGCCGACCCGGTAGAGGACCGGGCGGCGGCCCAGGGCCTGCGACAGGCACCGGACCAGCACTTCGGAGGCAGCCTGGCGGGCGACGTCGCGGTTGCCGGACAGCGACGCGCAGGCGCCGAAAAGGTCGATGTATTCCTTGCACCGGCTGGTGCGGGCGGCATCGCGCAGGTGGTCGATCAAGGCGTGCCCCGATGTGGTGGCGGCGCGCGCGGGCGCGTCTTCGAATCCGATCGGGCGTACGGCTGCGGTCATCTGGTCCTGTCCTTGGTCGTGGGGTGGTCGATGGGCATCGCGATCAGGCGGCCTTGCCGCCGTCCAGCACCGTCAGGGCGACTTTCTTCTTCCGGCACCGCTTTTCGTAGGCCAGCTTCCAGTGGGTGTAGCGGCCCATCGCGGACTGCTGGGCGACGACAAGCTCCACGAAGGCTTCGCGGTGCTTGTCCTTCTTCAGCGCCTTGAACGTGGATTTCTGCGCCTTGGTCATGGAGCACCCGATGCAGTGTCCTTCGCGTTTGAACTTGCAGACGCTGATACAGGGGCTGGGAACTTTTGGCATGGCATCCTCGCTGGCGTTTCGGGCTCAGGTCCCGGTCTGGCTGGGGGCGTCGGTCAATGAAGGGTGCGGGGCTCGGGCGGCGGGCTGTCCTGTTGCAGACGCGGTGCCCTTTGCGCCACCTGCCGCATTGCCTTGCCGACGCGGGCCGCGAGCACCGCGATCGGTTCCGCGTGGCGCGCCGGGACAAGCAGGCTTGCGATCATCACCGCCTCCGCATGGTCGCCGCGCGCCGCCTCGCGGACCAGGGTCTGCAACAGCGCCTCGTCGGACCCGATGCAGGTGCAGCCGGGGCCATGGCGGACAAGCGGGCGGCGTGCGAAAGTGCAAAGGTCGGACAGCAGCCTCTCGAAGCCGCGCAGTGCGACGCGTCCCTCGGTGGCGCCGAGCGTCCGGGCAAAGCCGTTCCAGACCGCTGCCTGACCCTCCGGGCCGTCCATCCAGAACCGCATCGACAGGATCAGCTCGGCTTCCCAGGGCGCGATATCGGTCAGCCGCCCGACGACGCTGGCGCCAACGGTCTGCGCAACAGCCGTCATTTGGTCAGAATCAGCTTGCCGGCGCGGGTGATGCGCAGGGTATAGGTCTGGCCGTCCAGCACGATCTCGGCCTTGACGCCGTTGCGGATCAGCTCGCGCGCGTCGAAGGTCGCGGTGTCGTCGGACCGGTCCACGGAGGCGGGGGTCGGCAGGTTCTGCATCAGGCTCATCGTCCTTCTCCGGCCGAGCGCAGGCGGTCCCTTTGCAGGTCGATCAGGTGTTCGAGCGCGAAGCCGTCGATATGGGCGGGCTCGCCGGATACAAGCAGTTCGCGCCAGGTGTTGCTGGCCATCGCGGGGGCGCGTGTCTGTGTCTGGGCCTCGGGTGTCATCACGTTCTGCTCCTTTGTGTTGACGTCCGGGCTGCCTGTCACGGTGGCTGGGATCGCATCGCGTGGATGCACGAAATTTTCCGACTAAACGAGTCGGGATTTACCCCTGCTTAGATTATTCCGATATTTTTTGTCAAGAATGGAGGCGGTGCGACGCACCGGTGATCTGGGCGATCACGCCTCCCCGGATTGGTCGAGGAACCGCAGCCGGTTTCCGAACGGGTCCCAGACCACCATCTCTGCGCCCCAGGGCTGGGTTTCGACGCCGGGGCGCATGTTCGGGTAGGGCGGCAACGCGGCGTGCCAATCGCGCAGGCCGGTGACGAAAACGATGGCGGTCGAGCCGGGCGTGGCATCGCCGTGATGTTCGCTCAGGTGCAGGTGAAACGCCCCCAGCCTGAGAAAGGCGTAGAGGGGCGCGCCGGGGTGAAACCGGTGCTCTCCGGTCCAGTCGAATCCCAGCCAGTCCACGTAGAATTCCCGCGCCTTGGCTTCATCGAAGCTGCGGAAGACCGGCGCCGACCGGGTGACCTCGGGTGTCATGCGTTCTGCAGCGCGTCGATATGCTGGATCGCGGTGAAGCCTTCGAATTGCGGCGCGCCCTCGTGCAGCTTGCGCGTCTCGCCGGCGCGGGCATGAGAGGCGCGGAAAGCGTCGCTGGTCGTCCAGGCGCGGAAATGCTGCTCGGACTGCCAGACCGTGTGCGAGGCATAGAGGATGCGCCCGTCGGTCTCGGGGCCTTTCAGCATGTGGAAGGACACGAACCCGTCCATGTCCTGCAGCCGGCTTTCGCGCGACAGCCACAGCTCTTCGAAGTCGGCGGCGTTTTCCAGCGGCACGGTGAAGCGGTTCATCGCAAGGTACATCTTTGTCTCCTCAATTGGGTGTCAGGGAGTGGCAGGGATCGTCCCATTTCCAAACCGGGACGGTGCGAAGCTCGTCGAACAGAACATAAGTGTCTGCTTGAACAAAACCGAGAGCAGCATCCAGATTTCCGGTATCGGCATCGCGAGCGCATTGACCGCGGGTCCGGGTCGCGGATGCGCGGCGGCTGGCTCCTGCCATGGCACGGCGCGCCTCTCACGCAGTTGCCGCGTGCGGCAGGATATAAGGGATGTCCGCGGGCGGCGGCGCGGAGACGCGCAAGGCGCAGCCATAGGCGCGCGACAGGATGTCGTCGGTCAGCACCTCGCCCGGTGTACCGAAGGCAAGACACTGTCCCTCGGCCAGCACCGCGACGCGGTCGGCGAACAGCGCGGTCAGGTTGAGGTCATGCATGACAGCGATGACGCCGCCGCCGGCGCGGGCAAAGCTCCGGGCGATGTCCATGACCTGCAACTGATGCGCGATATCGAGGCTGGACACCGGTTCGTCCAGCAGCAGCCAGCGCGGCTGGCCGTCCGCGACCGGCGTCCAGACCTGCGCGAGGACCCGGGCCAGCATGACCCGCTGCGCCTCGCCCCCGGACAACTCCTGGAAGATCCGGTCGGCGTAATGGGCCAGCCCGACGCGGGCCAGCGCCCGCATCGGCACATCGGGGCTGTCTCCGGCGGTGCCCGATTGCAGGCCCAGCCGGACCACCTCGATCACGGTAAAGGGAAAGGCCAGCCGCGACGCCTGCGGCAGCACTGCGCGTTGCGCGGCGAGTTCCCAGGGTTTCATGGCGCCGATGTCCCGCCCGTTCAGGGTCACCGCGCCGTCGAAGGGCAGGGAGGCCGTGATCGCCCCGAGCAGGGTCGATTTGCCCGATCCGTTGGGGCCGACGATGGCGGTGACCTCGCCAGGCCGGGCGGTCAGGCTGACGCCGCGCAGCGCGGTGCGCCGGCCGTAGGAGACGCGGATGTCTTCGGCGATCAGGCTCATTTCTCGACCAGCCCCCGGCGTTTCAGGAGGATCCACAGGAAGACCGGCGCGCCAAGCACGGCGGTCACGATCCCGATGGGCAGTTCCGCGGGCGCGATGACCACGCGGGCGATCACGTCGGCGAGGACCAGCAGGATCGCGCCCAGCAGCGCCGAATTGAGCAGCAGCGTGCGATGATCCGGACCGGAGGCGAGGCGCAGCAGGTGCGGCACGACGATGCCGATGAAGCCGATCCCGCCCGAGACCGCGACGGCGGCGCCTGTGGCGCCCGCGACGGCGAGGATGGCGATGGACTTCATCCGCTGCACGTCGATGCCGATATGCGCCGCGGTCGCCTCGCCCAGGGCCAGCCCGTTGAGGCCGCGGCCGAGCATCAGGGCGGCGCCAATGGACAGCCCGATCAGCGGCCCGGCAGAGATCACCTTGGCCCAGCTGGCCCCGGCCAGCGACCCGAGGCCCCAGAAGGTCAAGTCGCGCAGTTGCCGGTCGTCGGCCATGTAGACGAGGATGCCCGACAACGCTCCGGCCAGGGCACCGAGCGCGATGCCGGCGAGCAGCATGGTCGCGACGGACGTGCTGCCGTGACGGGTCGAGACGCGGTAAAGCAGCAGCGTCGAGCCCCAGCCGCCGAGGAAGGCCGCGACGGGTACAAGCTGGTTGCCGATGAGGTCGATCATCGCGGCGGGCAGCAGTCCGCCCAGCACGATGGCGAGGATCGCACCAAGGCCCGCCCCGGCGCCGACCCCGACGATGCCCGGATCGGCCAGCGGATTGCGGAAAAGCCCCTGCATCGCCGCCCCCGACACCGCCAGCGCGGCGCCCACCAGCATCCCCATGGCAAGACGCGGCAGGCGGATGTCGAAGAGCACCACGCGCTCCATCTGGCTCAGCGCCTCGCCCTGGGCGAGCTTGGCCAGCATTGCCAGAAGGGTCACATTCGTCGCGCCGACCTGGAGGCTGACGATGCAGGCCAGCCCGAACGCCCCGGCCAGACCCCAGTGCAAGGCCCGGGCGCGGGACAGCCGGTCGCGCGGGGCGGTCTCGATTTCCGAAAGGGCGGCCAAGGATCAGGCTCCCTGACCGTAGAGCGCATCGTTCAGCTGGCGCACGGCGTCGGCGGTGCGGGGGCCGAATCCCAGCATCAGCAATCCGTCCATCCGCACGACCGACCGCGTCTGCGCCGCGGGTGTCATGCGGATCGACGGCATATCGAACAACTCGTCATCCGCCAGCCCATGATCGCCGCCCCGGTCCATCATCAGGATCATGTCAGGTGCCGCCAGCCCGACCGCCTCGTCGGTGATCTGCTTGTAGCCTTCGAACTCCGACACCGCGTTCACGCCCCCGGCCATGCGGATCAGCGCGTCGGCGGCGGTGCCCGCGCCCGAGGCGTTGATCCTGCCGCCCTGGGTCGAGAGGACGAAGAGCACGCGTTTCTTGTCGGCCTCGGGCCGCTCCGCATCGGCCATCGCCGCGGACAGAGCGGTTTCGACCTCGGCGGCCAGCCCGTCTGCCCGGTCGGCGACACCCAAAGCGTCGCCGATGACCTCGATCTTGCGCAGGATGCCTTCGGTGGTCAGCGCATCCGGCACCTCGACAAAGTCCACGTCGGCGGCGCGGATCACGTCGAGCGCCTCGGGCGGACCGGCGCCTTCTTCGGACAGGATCAGCGACGGGCCGACCGACAGCACGCCTTCGGGCGACAGCGACCGGACATAGCCCACGTCGGGCAGGTCGGTGACGCCGGGCGGGTAGCTGGAGGTGCTGTCGCGCGCCTTCAGCCGGTGCTGCTGTCCCAGGGCTGCGACGATCTCGGTCACCGATCCGCCTAGGGACAGCACGTCGGCGTGGGGGCTGACCGGCGCGGCGTTCTGCTGCGCGCTGACGGTCAGGGCGACGAAGGCGCCGAACATCGCCGTCAAGAGTGCGGCAAGCTGGCCGGACGTGCGGGTGCAGAGCCTCATGCTGCAACCTCCTCGCGCGTGGGCAGAGCCTCGACGACCCGGGTCCAGTCCGCGCGCGAATCGCGGCCTTCCTTGCCGACGCCGAAGACCTGGAAGATCAGGCCGCCTTCCGCATCGAAGGCTTCGACCGACACGGCGGGGCCGCGTTGCGTGGGTTTTTCCACCGCCCAGACCTCGGCGACCTTGTCGAGCCGCAGGTGCAGGTTGAAGCCGGGGTCCATCACGTTCTGCCACGGTCCCATGGGTTTCAAGGTCTGGACCGGACCGGTGTGGATCTGGATGCAGCCCCGGTTGCCGACGAAGACCATCACCTCGATCCCGGCGCGCTGCACCGCCTGAAGCATCGCATCGGCGGCGTCGGGCGTCAGAGGACGCACCCAGGGCGCGCCGGCGATCCGGTAGGCACCGAGCCGGTTCATCTTGAGACGGGCGCAGAGCCGCAGGAACTGATGCGTATCGGTGAGCCGCGCCCATTCGTCGCGCAGCGCATCGGCCTTGTCGGTCCGGGATTTCGCGCCTTCGACGGGCTTGCGGGCCTCGACGGGCTGGGTGTCGCCTTGGTCCGCGACGGCCAGATCCGCGACGATCGTTCCCCAGGCATCATGGGTCGACCCGTCCCGCAGGTGGATCTTGTGCACCGCGTCGCCCGCGGCATCGAAGATCTGCAAAGACCGGCGCGGGCCCTGTTCGGTTTCCACCGCGAAGGCGTGCACCCAGTGCGACGGGAAGATACGCAGGTCGATGTTCTCGGCCAGCGTCATCGCGGCATGTTCGCCCGGGTGGTAATCGCTGTAGGTCCCCACCTTTTCATGCACGCAAGCGTCGACGCGGGTCAGCGCCATGACCTCGCCCAGTCGCTCGGCGGCGGGAATGATTCCGTCGGGATGGGCGGCGATTCGGGTCGTGCCGTGACCGATCCCGGCGGCCACCAGCTGCGCCTCGGCGATGCCCAGGGCGTCGGCCGCATCGCGGGCGCGCCGTTTCGGGTTTTCGGCCAGAAAGGCACGGATCTCGGAAGGGGGGACAGCGCTCTGCAGCATCATGGGCATCCTCGGAGTGTGGTCTGTTGTCCGATGGCTGCGCCCGGAGGGAAGCGGTGCGTGGCTGTCTCTTATTACTTGACTAAATTAGTCTGATACAGTTAACGCTGCAACCCATTGCGATCCCTCGCAACGAAAAATCACCGAAATCCGCCGCGCCAGCCTTCGCGAGCTACGGCAAGACATGCATCAAGGATGGCGCACATGCTTACCTCCACCCTGCGCGGCACGACCGCGCTCGTCTGCCTGTCGCTGGCTTTGCCGGCCGCGGCACAGGACACCGATCCCGGGTTCCTCGGCACGCTGGTTCTGACCGGCGGCAAACGCGACCTCAGCTTCGGCACGGCGCTGTCGCGCACCGTGGTCGGCGAAGAGGAGATCCAGGACCGGCAGGCCAGCACCGTGGCACAGCTTATCGACTCGGTGCCCGGCGTTACGCTGGTGAACGGCACGACGCCGCAGGGCTCGGGCATCAACATCCGCGGCTTCGGCGCCAACACGACCTTCGGCACGGACCAGAAGATCGCGGTGCAGATCGACGGCGCCTCTGTCGGCTCGGAAGAGTTGTACCGCATCGGAACGCAACTCTTCACCGACCCGCTGCTCTACCGCGAGGTCGAGGTGCTGCGCGGCACCATCGGCAGCTTTGCCTATGGCTCGGGCATCGTCGGCGGCGTGGTGAAGCTGGAGACCAAGGACGCGTCGGATTTCACCGGTGGCCTGCCCGGCTTCGGCGGGTCCCAGACCTTCGAATACAGTTCGAACGGCGACGGCTGGGTCAGTTCCACGAACCTTGCCTGGATGCCTGCCGAAGGCGCCGAATTCCTGCTCAACTACTCCTTGCGGGACCAGGACAACCTGACAGCGGGCGACGGGTCGACCATCGGCAACAGCGCCTTCCGCACGCCGTCCTACCTGGCCAAGGGCCGGTTCATCTTCGGACAGGACGATGCCCATTCGCTGACCTTCAGCCATTCCAGCACCGTGGCAGACGACAAGGACGTGCCCTATGACCAGTTCGACACGACCGGCGGGTCGTTCGGCAATGTCGACCGTCTGACCGAGACGGCGCAGACCGTTCTGGAATACCGGTTCAACCCGGCCAGCGACCTGATCGATCTGCGCGCAAATCTCTCTTACGCCGACCAGCTGATCGAATATGACTACATCCCCGGCTCGTCGAGCCTTGAAGGCACGCCGACCTTTCCGTTCCTGCTGAGCACGGTGAACGCCGATCAGCGCTACGAGACCACCAAGCTGACGCTGACCAACCGCTCCCTGTTCGACACCGGCGCGGTGGGGCACGACATGCTGGCCGGGGTGGAGGCGCAGCGGCGCGTCCGTGCCGACAATACCGCGGCCGGTGCGCCGGGCGGAACGAACGACCGCTTTGCGATGTTCGTCGTCGATGAAATGACCCTTGGACAAGTCACGGTCACGCCGGCGCTGCGCTACGAAACATCCCGGCTGGAAAGCTCGGAATCCTTGGCCGGCGTGCCCGACAGCTACGAGGACGACGCGCTGATGGGCGGATTGGCGCTGGCCTATGATTTCGGCAACGGCCTGTCGGTCTTCGGCTCGGCGGCCTATACCGAGGGCCTGCCGATCATCGACGATCTGGGCACCGGGGCCAATTCGGTCCGGCGCCTCGACATGTCCGAGAAATCCCGCACGCTGGAACTGGGCGCCGAATACACCGGCGTCGATGTCTTCGCCGATGGCGATACGTTCTCGATCCGCGGCAACCTGTACCAGACGAAACTCTGGGACATCACCAGCTACACCGTGCCGGGCTCGACGACGCAGGATCTCGAGCGCGTGGAGTCGAGGGGCTTCGAACTCGAAGCGTCCTACGGGATGGCGAACGGGCTTTATCTGGATGTCGCCGGGCATCTGGGCGAGGCGACGGAATACAACCCCGACGGCAGCGACACGACCTGGCGCAACAGCCCGGCGGATCGGGCGCAGCTGACCCTGGGCCGGAAATTCGGCGACCGGCTCGATTTGAGCTGGGAAATGGTCCACGCGGTCGATCGGCGTGACGCGCTTGGCGACGATCTGCCCGACAGCACGATGCACAACCTGCGTGCGACCTGGAAGCCCGACACGCAAGGCTGGCTCGAAGGCAGCGAGATGCGCTTCGGCGTCGAAAACGTGCTGGACGCCGATTACGTGGGGCACCTGTCATCCGCTACCCGGAAAGCGCCGGGGCGGACCTTCAAGGTCTCGCTGACGAAAACCTTCTGAGACCGGCGGCCGGGGCCGCGGTCCCGGCCGACCTTTGACAGGCGGTCGCCAGCGCAGCGCGCGGTCGGCTTCTATTCTCCGGCCTGCTTGCACCGCGCCGGGGATCGTGCTTGGTGCGCCGCACGGCGCCGCCCGCGATGGCCGGAGTCGCGTTGAAGAGACGGAACGGGACATTTCGCATGACACGACATGGCGGACAACTCTTGGTCGAATGCCTTGTGGCGCTGGGCGCGCGGCAGGCCTTCGGCGTGCCGGGGGAAAGCTATCTGGCGGTGCTCGACGCGCTGCACGACACCGGCGGTCGGCTCGATTTCGTCAACTGCCGGCACGAGGGCGGTGCCGCCTTCATGGCCGCCGCCTGGGGTAAGCTCACCGGGCAGCCTGGCATCTGCATGGTGACGCGGGGGCCGGGGGCCACCAATGCGTCCATCGGCGTGCATACGGCGATGCAGGACAGCAGCCCGATGATCCTTCTGGTGGGGCAGATCGGCACGCAGATGCGCGGCCGCGAGGCGTTTCAGGAGGTCGACTACAAGGCGGTCTTCGGCACCATGGCGAAATGGGCGGTCGAGGTCGACGAGGCCGCCCGACTGCCCGAGATCCTGGCGCGGGCGTGGAAGACGGCGCTGACGGGCCGGCCCGGCCCGGTGGTCATCGCCTTGCCCGAGGACATGCTGAGCGCGGCCACGGACGTCCCCGCGCTGACCGGTCCGGCGGACTATCCCGAACCCGCCCCCTCGGCGGCGGCGCTGGAGCGCGCCCGCGACATCCTGGCCGAGGCGAAACGCCCCCTGATCCTTTACGGTGGCTGCAACTGGACCGATGCGGGCCGCACGGCGCTGCAGCGCTTTGCCGAGGCGTCGGACATACCCGTGGTCGCGGTTTTCCGCTACCAGGACCAGTTCGACAATTTCTCGCCCTGCTTCTGCGGCGATGCCGGGGTGGGCATGACGCCCGCGGTGCAGAAACTGATCCGCGAGGCGGACGTGATCCTTGGGCTCAACAACCGTTTCGGCGAGAATTCCACCGCCGCCTGGACGCTGCTAAACGTGCCGAGGCCGCGGCAGCGGTTGATCCATGTGCACGGGTCGGACGCCGAGTTGGGCAAGATCTACCAGCCCGAGATCGGCATCCACTGCGGCCCCAGCGCCTTTGTCCAGGCCATGGCCGACCAGCCGGTCAGCGGACCCTGGGCCGATTGGCGCGCGGCGGCGCGGGCGGACTGGGAGGCGGGGCAAAAGCTCGGCCCGCAGCCCGGCCCGGTGGACATGGGGCAGGTCATCGCGCATCTGCAGGAGGTGCTGCCCGAGGACGCGATCCTGACCAACGGCGCGGGGAATTTCGCGGTCTGGTCGAACCGGTTCTTCAAGTTCGGGGCGAAGGCACGGCTGCTGGCGCCGCAATCAGGGGCCATGGGCTATGGCGTGCCGGCGGCGGTGGCCGCCTGCATCGCCGAACCCGACCGGCAGGTGATCTGCCTCGCCGGGGACGGCGATTTCCAGATGAACGGGCAGGAACTGGCCACCGCCGCGCAGGTCGGGGCGAAGCCGGTGGTCCTGATCGTCAACAACGGCATCTACGGCACCATCCGCGCGCACCAGGAACGGCACTACCCGGCGCGTGTCAGCGGCACCGCGATGGCCGGCAACCCCGATTTCGCGGCGCTCGCCCGGGCCTACGGGTTTCACGCCGAGCGGGTGGAGAGCACGGCGGATTTCCCGGCGGCCTTTGCCCGGGCCTGTGGCTCGCCCACCGGCGCGGTGCTCGACCTGGTGGTGTCGCCAGAATCGCTGACCCCGAAGGTGACGCTCACGCAAATGCGCGAGGCGGCGATGAAGGCGCGGCACCAGGCGTGACGGGGCAGTAAGCCGGGCCATCGGTCACATCGGAACGCAAGCGCATCGCAGAGGCGCTCGAAGGGTCTCGCTGACAGCCGAAAAGATCGGACGGAGCAGGCACCGTGCTGCCTGTGCCTCGGCCGCCTGCGGAGCTGGGCAAACGGGTGGTCAATGCCTGCGCCGGTGCCACGGCCTCGGGGTAAGGGTGGCAAAGCCCGACCGCTCCGGTCAGGCACCTGCCGAATGCGCGGGATACGCGCCTCAGGCCCAGCGGCCCTCGAAATCCTCGGGCACCAGCAGCACATCGCGGTCGAGCGTGGTGACGTCCCGCCGGCCGCAGAGCGCCATGGTCGTATCGAGTTCCTTGTGAATGATCTCGAGCGCCTTGGTGACGCCCGCCTGGCCCATCGCGCCCAGCCCGTAGATGTAGGACCGCCCGATCATCACGCCCCTGGCCCCCAGCGCCAGCGCCTTGAGCACGTCCTGCCCGGACCGGATGCCGCTGTCGAAATGCACCTCGACCTCGTCGCCCACGGCGCGCACGATCGACGGCAGCATGCGGATCGACGACAGCGCGCCGTCAAGCTGCCGCCCGCCGTGGTTCGACACCACGATGGCGTCGCAGCCGACGTTCACCGCTTGCCGCGCATCCTCCACATCCAGAATGCCCTTGAGGATCAGCTTGCCGCCCCACTTTTCCTTGAGCCGTGCCACCGTGTCCCAGTTCAGCGCCGGGTCGAACTGCTCGGCCGTCCAGGAGCTGAGCGAACTCATGTCGCCTACGGATTTGGCGTGCCCGACGATGTTGCGGAAGGTGCGGCGGTGGGTACCCAGCATTTCCAGCCCCCAGGCCCACTTGGTCGCAAGGTTGGCGATTGTGCGCGGGGTCAGCTTGGGCGGGGCCGACAGCCCGTTCTTGAGGTCCTTGTGCCGCTGGCCGAGGATCTGCAGGTCGACCGTCAGAACCAGCGCGGAGCAGCCCGCGTTCTTGGCCCGGGCGATGATGTTGTCGACGAACTCCTCGTCGCGCATGACGTAAAGCTGGAACCAGAACGGCGCCTTGGTGGCGCCGCGCACGTCCTCGATGGAGCAGATCGACATCGTGGAGAGCGTGAAGGGCACGCCGAATTTCTCTGCCGCCCTGGCCGCCTTGATCTCGCCGTCGGCATTCTGCATGCCGGTCATGCCCACGGGCGCAAGCGCCACCGGCATGGCGACCTCTTCGCCGATCATGGTGCTGCGCGTGCTGCGGTTGGTCATGTCCGTGGCGATGCGCTGGCGCAGGCGGATCTTGTCGAAATCCGACGTGTTCTCGCGGAAGGTCTGTTCGGTCCAGGAGCCACTTTCGGCGTAGTCGAAGAACATCTTCGGCGCGCGGCGGCGGTGCAGGCGTTTCAGGTCGTCGATATTGGTGATCACCGGCATGGGGCGGACCTTTTCGTAGAGCGTGCGGACACCGCCTACTAATGACCCAAACCGTCCGATCCGTCAAAGCGCGCCATTGCCGCGGGCCGGAACCGGGGGTCCGCGATATCGTTGCCTCTTTATGTCCTTGCTTCAATCGCTACACGACACCATCGACAGCCCGGCGTTCCTGATCGGCTGGGCGGTGCTGATGATCCCCTGCCTGGTCTGGACGATCCGCGACCTTGCGACAAAGAACGCGCACCTGATGCCGCTGATGAAGTTGGTCTGGACGCTCACGGTGCTCTACTCCGGCCCGCTCGGTCTGCTGATCTACCGGGCCACCGGCCGCAAGGAGATCGCCGCCGACACGCTCTGGCGGCGGTCCTTCCGGTCAGTGGCGCATTGCTACTCCGGCTGCGGCATGGGCGAGATCGCGGGCGTGATCCTCGCCGCCGGCATCCTGTCGCTGGCGTCGCATTACGTCGCTCTTGTCACCTTTGCCTTCGCCTATATCGCCGGTTTCGCGCTGACCGTGGGGCCGCTGGTGCAGGGGGGCACGCCGCTGCGCACGGCGCTCTGGGATGCGTTCCTGGCGGAAACGCCAAGCATCACCGTCATGGAGGTCACCGCCATCGGCGTGTCGCTCTGGCTCGCGCAGGGCGCCGGCATGGGGGAGGCGGCTTTCTGGTCGTCGCTGATCGTATCGCTGAGCGCGGGGCTGATCGTGGCCTATCCGGTCAACGTCCTGCTGATCCGCTGGGGCGTCAAGGAAGGCATGATGGATCCGCGCATGACCGATCACGGCGAGGGGCATGACCACGGCGGGCACAAGGGCCACGCCGCGCGGTCCTGACCTCAGAGTGCGTCGATCCGGGACAGGGCGACCTCGGCCTGGTGGTCGCGGCCGTAGGCCACCAGCGCCACGCTTCGGATGGTGTCGCCGCTGGGCGGACGGCGCACCAGGTTTCCCGAAGGCTTGAACGCCGATAACGGGAGGGTGACTTCGGACCAGTCTGGCCCAGCGTCAAAGCCCGCCTGCCAGTATTGCCCCGGCAGCATCATGCCGCTGGTGCGGAGGTGCAGGAAATACCGCTGCCCGTTGCCCAGGGCGCGGATGCGCAGGGCGGAGGTGTCGCTTGGCAAGCCACCCGGAAGATCGTGCCGCGCCTGCACGAAGCCGCCGCGATTCTCGGTCGAGACGTCGCCTGTGATCTGCATCGCCGCTTCGCCGTCGAGCGTGCCGAAGGTCAAGGTGCCGGTCGACACGCCGCCCATCACCTGGTCGGTGAAGAAACGCCAGCGCGCGGCGGCGTCGCCGGTGAAATCGTCGATGGTCATGTCGCGCGCCTGCAAGGCCGCGGGCAGGGCGATCAGAAGTGCCAAGGCGCCGCGGCGGGTGAATCGATCAATCATGGCCTGTGACCTAGCATCCGCGGGGCAGGTTTCGACCCGTTGTGCGATGCCCGGGGCCGCCGCCGAAATTCTCGAGAATTTCGGGCCGTTTTCCTCGAGGAAAACGCGCCCCTCGGCGACGTCTCAGCCCTTGGGATAGCCCAGCTCTTTCAGCGACTCGCGAATCTCGTCGATGATCGCCGGATCGTCGATGGTGGCCGGTACCTTGACCTCGGCCCCGTCGGCGATCTGGATCATCGTCCGCCGCAGGATCTTGCCCGACCGCGTCTTGGGCAACCGGTCCACCACGGCGCACAGCTTGAAGGCCGCGACCGGCCCGATCTGGTCGCGCACCCGTTTCACGCATTCCGCCGTGATCTCGTCATGCGGCCGGTTCACGCCCTTGGTCAGGCAGACGAACCCCATGGGCAATTGGCCCTTGAGCTCGTCCGCCACCCCGATCACCGCGCATTCGGCCACGTCCGGGTGGCCGGCCAGCACCTCTTCCATGCCGCCCGTGGACAGCCGGTGCCCGGCCACGTTGATGACGTCGTCGGTGCGCGCCATGATCCAGACATAGCCGTCGGCGTCCTTCATGCCCGCGTCGCCAGTCTCGTAATATCCGGGGAAATGCGACAGATAGCTCTTGCGGAACCGGTCCTCGGCGTTCCAGAGCGTCGGCAGGGTCCCCGGCGGCAGCGGCAGCTTGATGGCGATGGCACCGAGCTCTCCGTCCGCGACCTCGCGGCCCGCCTCGTCGAGGATGTGAATGTCATACCCCGGCATCGGCACGGTGGGCGAGCCGATCTTCACCGGCAGCGGTTCGATCCCCACCGGGTTGCCGGCGATGGTCCAGCCGGTTTCGGTCTGCCACCAGTGGTCGTAAACCGGTTTGCCGGTCAGGTTCTGCGTCCATTCGATGGTGTCGGGATCGGCGCGTTCCCCGGCAAGGTAGATCGCACGCAACCCGCTGAGATCGTATTTCTTGAGGAATTCGCCCTTCGGGTCCTCGCGCTTCACCGCGCGGAAGGCGGTGGGCGCGGTGAAGAAGCTCTTCACGTCATGTTCCGCGATCACCCGCCAGAAGGTGCCGGCGTCGGGGGTGCCGACCGGCTTGCCCTCGAACACGATGGTGGTGTTGCCATGCACCAGCGGCGCATAGCAGATGTAGCTGTGGCCCACGACCCAGCCCACGTCCGACGCCGCCCAGAAGACCTCTCCGGGATCGACGTTGTAGATGTTCTTCATCGACCAGTGGAGCGCCACCAGATGCCCGGCGGTGGGGCGCACGACGCCCTTGGGCGCACCGGTGGTGCCGGAGGTGTAGAGGATATAGGCGGGATGGTTGCCCTCGACCGGCACGCAGTCGGCCGGTTCCGCGCCTTCCTGGAAGGCATGCCAGTCGAGGTCGTAGCCGTCTTCCAGCTCGCAGGGGGCCTGGTCGCGCTGCAGGAAGACGGTGAACTCGGGCTTGTGCGCGGCCTGCTCGATGGCACCGTCGACCAGGGGCTTGTAGGCCACGATGCGGCCCGGTTCGATCCCGCAGGAGGCGGCGAGGATGGCGCGCGGCTTGGCGTCGTCGATCCGCACCGCAAGTTCATGCGCGGCAAAGCCGCCGAACACCACCGAATGCACCGCCCCCAGCCGGGCGCAGGCCAGCATCGCCTCGAGCGCTTCGGGCACCATGGGCATGTAGATGATCACGCGGTCGCCCTTTTCGACGCCGCGCGCGCGCAAGGCTCCGGCCAGCCGCGCCACGCGGGTCTGCAACTCGGCATAGGTGATCCTGGACTGGGTGCCGGTGATAGGGCTGTCGTGGATGATCGCCACCTGGTCGCCGCGGCCCGCCGCCACGTGCCGGTCGACGGCGTTCCAGCAACCGTTGAGCCGCCCGTCCGAGAACCACTCGTACAGGTGCTCGCCGGTCTCGAACAGCGCCCTTGACGGCTTCTGGTCCCAGTCGATCGCCTCGGCCAGCTGCATCCAGTAGCCCTCGGGATCGTTCTGCCAGCTTTGATATACCTCGGAATAGCCCATGATCGTCTCCTCCATCCACTGCACTCAGCGATACGAAGGCACTTCCGCAGCGGCAAGGGGCTTGCCGCCTGTTAGCGACGGAAGCGGCGGGAATATTTGCGATGAGGCACATCTCTGTCCTGCAAATCTTTGCAAACCGGCGCGAAATATGGGGAAGTCTTGGGTGCAGGGCAGGTTTTGCAAAGCTGCAAACTGTCAACCGCAAAGAGGCGATTCGGCTGGTTTCGTCCGCGGAAAGAGGCTGCCGGAGCGGTCGCGAGGGGACGGACACACGCCGCCCCGGTCAGCTTTTTCCACCGGCCAAACGCGCACGCGGGTTTGGGGACGTCAGGCTTGACCGGTGGGGAATATGGCAAAATGGGCCATGCGGAGTTGAGTAAAACCCTTGCTTGGAACAATGACTCAACCTTAACGCGAGGTCACCCGCGAGTCACGATGAAAATTTCCCCTACGTCACCTTTGATCAGCCGTAATGCGACACCGGCGTGCCGGCGATGGCCGCCATATTGAGCAGTCCGCGGGCGGTGATCGACGGCGTCACGATGTGGGCGCGGTTGCCCATGCCCATCAGGATCGGCCCGACCTCGAGTCCGCCGCCCTTCATCTTGAGGATGTTGCGCACGCCGCTGGCCGCATCCGCATGGCCGAAGACCAGCACGTTGGCTGCGCCCTTCATGCGGTTGTCGGGCAGCAGGCGTTCGCGCAGCGCGGGGTCGAGCGCGGCGTCCACGTTCATTTCGCCTTCGTAGCAGAAGTCGCGTGCCTCGGCGTCCAGCAGCGCCAGCGCCGCGCGCATCCGGTTGCCGGAGCCGTCGCCCTGGTTGCCGAACTGCGACTGCGAACACATGGCGATGTTGGGCACTAGGCCGAAGCGGCGCACGTGTCGCGCGGCGGCGACCGCGGTCTCGGCCAACTGCTCGGGCGTGGGGTAGACATGCACATGGGTGTCCGCGATGAACAGCGGCCCGTCCTCGAGGATCATCATCGACAGCGCGCCGACCGGGTGCAGCGCGTCCGCCGACAGCACCTGGTTGATGTAGTTGAGGTGCCAGCGAAACTCCCCGAAGGTGCCGCAGATCATCGTGTCGGCCTCGTTGCGGTGCACCATGACCGCGGCGATGGCGGTGGTGTTGGTGCGCATGATCGCCCGGGCCAGGTCCGGGGTGACGCCACGGCGGCACATCAGGTGGTGATAGCTTTCCCAGTAATCGCGGTAGCGCGGATCGTTCTCGGGGTTCACGATGGTGAAGTCGCGGTCGGGCCGGATTTCCAACCCCATGCGCTCGCAGCGCTGCTCGATCACCTCGGGACGGCCGATCAGGATCGGTTGTTCGGTGGTTTCCTGCAGGATCGCCTGGGCGGCGCGCAGCACGCGTTCGTCCTCTCCTTCCGCAAAGACGATGCGGCGCGAGGCGGTGGCAGCCGCTTCGAAGACCGGGCGCATGAGCAGGGCGGATTTGAACACCGACGCGTTCAGATGCGCCTTGTAGGCGTTCATGTCGGCAATCGGGCGGGTGGCCACGCCGGTCTCCATCGCGGCCTTGGCCACGGCGGAACTCACGACGCTCGACAGGCGCGGGTCGAAGGGTTTGGGGATCAGGTATTCCGGCCCGAAGGTCAGCTGCTCGCCCTTGTAGACGGCGGCCGTCTCGGCGCTGGTGGTGGCGCGGGCCATGGCAGCGATGCCCTCGACGCAGGCGATCTCCATCTCGTCGTTGATCTCTGTCGCGCCGACGTCCAGCGCCCCGCGGAAGATGAAGGGAAAGCACAGGACGTTGTTGACCTGGTTGGGAAAATCGCTGCGCCCGGTGGCGATCAGGGCATCCGGGCTGGCGGCGCGGGCCAGCTCCGGCGTGATCTCGGGGTTGGGGTTGGCGAGGGCAAAGATGATCGGGCGCGCCGCCATCTTCTTGACCATCTCGGGTTTCAGCACGTTGGGACCGGAAAGCCCCAAAAACAGATCGGCGCCGTCGATCGCCTCGTCCAGCGTCCGCAGGTCGGTCGGCTGGGCAAAGGCCGCCTTCTGGTCGTTCATGTCCTCGGTCCGGCCCTCGTAGACCAGGCCGTGAATGTCGCAGAGCCAGATGTTCTCGCGCTTCACGCCCAGCTTGACCAGCATGTTGAGGCAGGCGATGCCCGCCGCCCCGCCGCCGGTGGAGACGATCTTGATCTCCTCGAAGGACTTGCCGGCGATGCGCAGCGCGTTGGTGGCCGCGGCCCCCACGACGATGGCGGTGCCGTGCTGATCGTCGTGGAACACCGGGATGTTCATCCGCTCGCGGCAGAGCTTTTCGACGATGAAGCAGTCGGGCGCCTTGATGTCCTCGAGGTTGATCGCGCCGAAGGTCGGCTCCAGCGCGCAGACGATCTCGGCCAGTTTCTCGGGATCGCTTTCGTTCACCTCGATGTCGAAGCAGTCGATGCCGGCGAATTTCTTGAAGAGCACCGCCTTGCCTTCCATCACCGGCTTCGAGGCCAGCGCGCCGATGTTGCCGAGCCCCAGCACCGCGGTGCCGTTGCTGACCACGGCGACAAGGTTGCCGCGCGCGGTGTAGTCGCGGGCGGTGTCGGGATCGGCCTTGATCTCCAGACAGGCTTCGGCCACGCCGGGCGAATAGGCGCGCGCGAGGTCGCGGCCGTTGGCCAGCGGCTTGGTGGCGCGAATCTCCAGCTTGCCGGGTTTCGGAAAGCGGTGATACTCGAGCGCCGCGTCGCGCAGCGTCTTGTCGGGCGTGTCGGCCATGGGATCCCTCGGTTCTGGTTTTGCCGCCGTTTTAATCACGTTGCGTGTCGCAGGGGAAGGCCGTTGAGCCGCCGCGGGTGCGCAGCGCCGTGTTCCTCGCGCGTCCCTGATCCCGCTTCATCTTGCCAATAAACCTCCGGGGAGCGCGAGGGGCAGCGCCCCTCGCATTCCGCCCCATCGACCCGCGCGGCACCTGCCGCAACGCCCCGCTTGCATCCGCCCCCGCCTGCACCCAGTCTGGAGCAAAACCGGAGAGACCCGATGCCGCTGATCGACGAGGCCCGCCAAGTGCGCGAAAATGCCCATGCGCCCTATTCGAACTTCAAGGTCGGCGCCGCGATCCGCAGCGCCTCCGGCGCGGTCTACCGCGGCTGCAATGTAGAGAATGTCGCCTATCCCGAGGGCACCTGCGCCGAGGCGGGCGCCATCGCCGCGATGGTGGCGGCGGGCGAGACCGAGATCGCGGAGGTCGCGGTCATCGCAGCCAGCCCCGCGCCGGTGCCGCCCTGCGGCGGCTGTCGGCAGAAGCTGGCGGAATTCGCCCGCGGCGACGTGCCGGTGACGCTGGCCACCACCGACGGGGCGACCCTGCGCATGACCGTGGCCGAGCTGCTGCCCGGCGCTTTCGGCAAGGGCCACATGGACACCGCCTGATGGACGCCCGCGCCATCATCGCAGGTTTGCGTCGCGGCGACGTGCCCGATGCGTCGGCACTGCGCTGGTTCGCGCGAGGCCTCGCCGATGGCGCGGTGAGCGATGCGCAGGCGGGGGCTTTCGCCATGGCGGTCTGCCTGCGCGGCCTCGGCGACGCGGGCCGGGTGGCGCTCACGCAGGCGATGCGCGACTCGGGCGAGGTGCTGCGTTGGGACTTGGGCGCGCCGGTGCTCGACAAGCATTCCACCGGCGGCGTCGGCGACTGCGTGAGCCTGGTTCTGGCCCCGGCGCTGGCCGCCTGCGGGGTCTACGTTCCGATGATATCGGGGCGCGGGCTGGGCCATACCGGCGGCACGCTCGACAAGCTCGAGTCGATCCCGGGCTTTGCCTGCGATCTCGACACCGCGCGGTTTCGCGCCGTGGTGGCCGAGGCGGGCTGCGCCATCGTCGCCGCCTCGCCGCGGATCGCGCCCGCCGACCGGCGGCTCTACGCGGTGCGCGACGTGACCGGGACTGTCGAGAGTCTGGACCTCATCACCGCGTCGATCCTGTCCAAGAAGCTCGCCGCCGGGCTGGACGGGCTGGTGCTCGACGTCAAGGTGGGCGCCGGCGCCTTCATGAAGACCGAGGAGGACGCCCGGGCGCTGGCGCGGGCGCTGGTCGGAACGGCTCAGGCGGCGGGCTGCCCGACGACGGCGCTGATCACCGACATGGACCAGCCGCTGGCCCCGGCGCTGGGCAACGCGCTCGAGGTCGATGCGGCGATGGCGGTGCTGGCGGGCGGCGGCTCGGCCCGGCTGACGGAGTTGAGCGCGGCCCTTGGCGGGGCGCTTCTGGCGAGCGCCGGAGAGGCCGAAAGCGCCGAGGCCGGGGCGGCGCGCATCGCCGAAGCGCTGGCGTCGGGGGCGGCGGCGGAGCGCTTCGGGCGCATGGTCGCGGGGCAGGGCGGCCCGCGAGCCTTTGTCGAGGACTGGCGCCGCTTCCTGCCCGAGGCGCCGGTGATCCGCGAGGTCGCGGCGGAGCGGGACGGCACCGTCGCTGCCATCGACGGCGAGGCGCTGGGCCTTGCCGTGGTGCGGCTGGGCGGCGGGCGGCAGGTGGAAAGCGACCGCGTGAACCCGGCGGTGGGCCTGTCGGACCTGGTGCGGCTGGGCACATCCGTCCGCCGCGGCCAGCCGCTGGCGCGCATCCACGCGGCGCGCGAGCACGAGGCCGATGCGGCGGCGGCGGCGGTGCGCGCGGCGGTGCGGCTCGGCGAGTCTCCGCGCGTCGGGCCGCTGGTGCGGGACCGAGTGGTGTCCGGGTGATGTCTCGGGTATCTGCGACGGGATGCGGGGGAGCCGTGTGCCGACTGGACGGGACGCACGCCGCGTGCCGCGGCGACGAGAGGCGCTGCCTCTCGTGCTCTCCGAGGGTTATTGAAAACCGAAGAAGACAAGGGCGTTTGGGATCTGACATGCGGGCGTTTCGGGGGGTGAAGGCTTTGGCGCGGATCTGCGGCGCGCCGGATGCGGATGCCGCTTGCAGCCGCTTTCTGCCCGTTGTCTGGGCTGGGATCGAAGCGCGCGCCGCGACCGCGGCGCCGATCGCCTTGGCCTTGTCGCGCGGGCCGGGCGCGCGGGGGATCGGCCGCTGGCCGCAAATGGAACGGCCCGGTTCCGGGGCGTTGGAGGTCTGAGATGCGGGCGTTTCTGGTGGTGATGGATTCGGTGGGGATCGGCGGCGCGCCGGATGCGCAGGCCTTCTTCAACGGCGATCTGCCCGATACCGGGGCCAATACGGTCGCGCATATCGCCCGGGCCTGCGCGGAGGGGTTGGCCGAAGAGGGGCGCAGCGGGCCATTGCGCCTGCCGCATCTCGACCGGCTGGGACTGGGGGCCGCGGTTCGGCTGGCTTCGGGTACGGAGGCGCCGGGGCTGGAGGCGCGGCCCGAGGGGCTCTGGGGCGCTGCGACGGAAGCCTCGCGCGGCAAGGACACGCCCTCGGGGCATTGGGAACTGGCCGGGCTGCCGGTGCCCTGGGACTGGCATTACTTTCCCGACCGCAGGCCGGCTTTTCCGGAGGATGTGACCCGGGCGGTCTGCGACATCGCCGGGGTCGACGACATCCTCGGCAATTGCCACGGGTCGGGGACGGTTATGATCGAGCGGTTCGGCGCCGAGCACCTGCGCAGCGGCAAACCGATCTGCTACACCTCGGCCGACAGCGTCTTCCAGATCGCCGCGCATGAAGAGGCGTTCGGGCTGGATCGGCTGCAGGACCTTTGTGCGAAGCTGGCGCCGAGGCTGCACGAGATGAAGGTGGGGCGGGTGATCGCGCGGCCCTTCGTCGGCACGGAGGGCGATTTCCGGCGCACGGGGAACCGGCGCGACTATGCCATCGCCCCGCCCGCGCCGGTACTGACCAACTGGGTTCAGGATGCGGGCCGACAGGTCACCGCGATCGGCAAGATCGGCGACATCTTTTCCATGCAGGGCATCGATCAGGTGCTGAAGGGCAGTGATGCGCAGCTGATGGATCACCTCGACGCGCAGGTCGCAGGGGCGCCGGAGGGTAGCCTGACCTTCGCCAATTTCGTCGAGTTCGACAGTCTTTACGGTCATCGCCGGGACGTCGCGGGCTATGCGCGGGCGCTCGAATGGTCCGATGCGCGGATCGGGGCGCTCTTGCCAAGGTTGCAGGACGGCGATCTCTTGTGCCTGACGGCCGATCACGGCAACGATCCGACCTGGGCCGGCACCGATCACACCCGCGAACGGGTGCCCGTGCTGATCGCCGGGCGCGGTACCGGGGAGTTGGGGCAGGTGGCCTTTGCCGACGTGGCGGCCAGCATCGCGGCGCATCTGGGCGTGCCCGCGCAGGGAATTGGAAAGAGCTTTCTATGAGGGACCGAGATACGGAGCGAGCGCCGCTGAGCGAAGAGGAACTGGACGGCATCCTGCGCCTGCCCAAGGTCGAGCTGCACCTGCATATCGAGGGCGCGGCACCGCCGGCTTTCATCCGCGGTCTGGCAAAGGAGAAATCGGTGAACCTGTCGGGCGTGTTCCGCGCCGACGGAAGCTACGACTTTCGCGATTTCGCGCGGTTTCTCGAGGTCTACGAGGCCGCGACGACCGTGCTGCGCGGCCCCGAGGATTACGCCCGCCTGACCACCGCGGTTCTGGAGCAATGCGCCGAGAACGGCGTGATCTATGCCGAAACCTTCCTCAGCCCGGATTTCTGCGGCGGCGGCGACCTGGGCGCCTGGCGCGAATACCTGCAGGCGATCCGCGAGGCAGCGGATGCGGCCGAGGCGCGGATGGGCGTGACCCTGCGCGGCATCGTCACCTGTGTGCGCCATTTCGGGCCGGACAAGGCGAAGGCCGCGGCGCGCTGCGCGGCCGAGACCGCGGACGACTGGCTGGTGGGCTTCGGCATGGGCGGGGACGAGACCCGCGGACAGCAGGGCGATTTCGCCTACAGCTTCGACATGGCGCGCGAGGCGGGGCTGCGGCTGACCACCCATGCGGGCGAATGGCGCGGCCCGAAAGAGGTGCGGGCGGCGCTGGACGACCTGCGGGTCGAACGGATCGGCCACGGCGTGCGCGCCATCGAGGACCTCGGCCTGGTCGACCGGCTGGCCGAGGACGGCATCGTGCTCGAGGTCTGTCCGGGGTCGAACGTGTCGCTGGGGGTCTACCCGAAGCTTTCGGACCACCCGATCCGGGCGCTGCGCGACCGCGGCGTGACCGTGACCGTGTCGACCGACGATCCGCCGTTCTTTCACACCACCATGCGCGACGAATACCGCAATCTTGCGCGCACTTTCGACTGGCGCGAAGAGGACTTCGTGCAGATCGCGCAAGACGCGGCCCGCGCGGCCTTTTGCGACGACGCCACCCGCGCGCGCCTGCTCAAACTTCTGGAGAGACCATGACCGATCACCTGACCATCGTCGATCATCCGCTGGTGCAGCACAAGCTGACGCTGATGCGCGAGGCTGCGACCTCGACCGCGGTGTTCCGCCAGCTTCTGCGCGAGATCAGCCAACTGCTGGCCTACGAGATCACCCGCAACCTGCCAATGACCACCCGGCCGATCGAGACGCCGATGCAGGCGATGGACGCGCCGGTCCTCGACGGCAAGAAGCTGGCGCTGATCTCGATCCTGCGGGCGGGCAACGGGCTGCTCGACGGGGTGCTGGAACTGATTCCCTCGGCCCGGGTCGGTTTTGTCGGGCTCTACCGCGACGAGGAGACGCTGAAGCCGGTGCAGTACTATTTCAAGGTGCCCGAAAGCCTCGAGGACCGGCTGGTGATCGCCGTCGACCCGATGCTGGCCACCGGCAATTCCTCGGCGGCGGCCATCGACCTGTTGAAAAAGGCCGGGGCCACAAACATCCGGTTTCTATGCCTTTTGGCGGCCCCGGAAGGTGTGGCGCGGATGAAGGAGGCGCATCCCGACGTGCCCATCGTCACTGCGGCGCTCGATGAGCGGCTCAACGAGAAGGGCTACATCGTGCCGGGGCTAGGGGATGCGGGCGACCGGATGTTCGGCACTAAATAAGGGTTTTCAACGCTTTACTTGCCCCCTGCGATCATGCATCCTTGCATGGTCATCTGTGGGGGAAGACATGAGACATGGTACGTTTTTCGCTCTGGCCGTGGTGGTCGGGGCGCTTGGGTTTCAATCCGCACCGGTGGCGGCGCAGGGGCGCATGTCGACCGAAGTGCCGGCGGAATTTCCGCCCGCCTCGTATTCCGGGCGGCAGTATGTTGACAGCCGCGGCTGTGTCTATGTGCGCGCCGGGATCGACGGAACCGTCGACTGGGTGCCGCGGGTGACCCGTGCGCGGTCTCACCTGTGCGGGGCGCAGCCGACCTTTGCCCAGGGTGCGCCGGCCCAGACCGCGCGCCGGGCGGCAGAGCCTGCGCCGGACGTCGTGCAGATCACCCTCGATGAACCAGTATCGGCGCCGGTGGCGGACACGCCCGCGCCGGAGCGGCGCGTGGTCACGACCCGCGCACCGCAGCCGCGCGCCGCGGCACCGCAGCGTGTCGTTTCTGCGCCCAGGCCGCAGTCTGTGACGGCCCCGCCCGCGCCGCGCCTGACCCTGCAGCAGGCGGCGCGCGCGGCCTGCGACCAGTCGGCAAGCGCCCGGACGCAATACACCTACGAAGGCCGCCGCTATACCGCGCGCTGCGCTTCAGAGGCGCCGGCGCCGCAGGTGGCTGCGGCCCCCGCACCGGCGCCGGTTGCCATCGCCGCGCCGCAGGCGCGCCGCACCGCGCAGGAGGTGTCGCACGTCACCATCGTGCGCAGGGGCGAAGCGCCGGGGCCGGGCAAGAACGTTTACCGTCTGCCTGGCGCGTCGATGCAGACCGCCCAGGCCTCCCAGGCGTCGCAACTGCCGGGCAGCACGCGGATTGTGCCGCGCCACGTCTACGAAAGCCGCGACGATCAGGTGGTGGTGACGCCGCGCGACTACCGGCCCGCCTTTGACGACGACCGGCTGAACCGCAAGCGGGCGAACCAGTCGATAGACGGCTACATGGCGACGCAACTTGTGTGGACCAATACGGTGCCGCGCCGGCTGATCGACCGCAGTTCGGGCCGCGACGTGACCGCGCGCTATCCCAAGCTGGTCTATCCCTACACCGATATGGCCACGCAGAACGCCGCGATGTCGACGCAGGGTCAGGTGCGGGCCGTGGCGCCGCAGCCACGGACGGCGACCAGCGCCGTGTCCGCGCCGCGCCAGCCCGCACAGGCGGCCGGGGGACGGTTCGTCCAGGTCGGCACCTTCGGCGTGCCGGCGAATGCCGAGCGAACCGCACGTCGGCTGCAGGCCATGGGCCTTCCGGTGCGGTTCAGCGCCTACAGCCGCGGCGGTCAGAACCTGCGCGTCGTCATGGCCGGGCCGTTTTCGAGCCAGTCCGCGTTGAACAGCGCGCTGTCCTCGGCGCGGCGGGCCGGTTTCGGAGATGCCTTCGTGCGCTGACGCGACAGGCGTTCGGCTAATAACGTCAGGCCTCTGCCGGATCGGCGGAGGCCGTTTCATGTCTGCGCCGCGGGGAGTGGCCCCGGGCGAAGAGGGACGGCCCTGCGCCGATCAGCCGAGCCTCGCTTCGCGGGGGAAGCGGGCGGCGGCCTTGCCTTGCGTCAGCCGCCGCAGATGCCCTGAAGTCGGACCCAGTCCGCATCGCTCAGAACCAGGGCGCTGCTGCTGCCTGCCAGCGGATCGGCCTCGATCAGCGGCAGGCTGTCTTCGCCGGTCACGTCCAGCGCGTAGGCATAGGGCGTGGTGCGCAGCTGGGCATTCTCGAAGGCGCGCAGCAGCACGTCGCGGGGCACCGGCGCCTGCGGCGTGGTCAGCAGCGTTTCGGCATAATCGTCCAGCACCTCGTCCGAGAGCGATCCGGTGGTGAGCAGTTGCAGGCTTGCCATCAGCCCGGCATGGCGCAGCAGCGCCTCGAGCGGATCGGCGCGGGCGGCGCGCACCGCTTCGGTCAGGATGTAGCCGGCGGTGACGTCCGGATCTTCGGGATCCTCGACCAGGGCGCGGTTGAGCAGAATGCGGCCGCCAGGCAGATGTTCCGTGGTCTGGACCCCGTCGGGCAGCACCACCAGCGCGTCGCGGCGGGTTTCGCCGAGAATGCGCAGCGCCAGGTGCCGCAGCGGTTCGCGCGCTTCGGGCGCGGAACAGGGCGCGCCCGAGACCCGGGTGATGCGCGCCAGCAGGTTTTCCCCGATCTCCACGCGCTTGACCATCGGCACCACCTGCACCGTGTGCCGCAGCAGCGCGTCGGGCAGCCAGAAGACCGCAAGCGCTGCGATGACGAGGCCCGCGCCGATGCTCAGCACCCAGCGCAGCTTGCCGGGGTGGGGGCGGCCGCGGTCGATGGCCTGGCGCACCTTCTCGATGGCCGCGATCATCTCGGTGGCGTCGGTGTCGAGTTCCAGCGTCTCGCCGGGATCGCCGTCGGGATGGTAGGTCACGCGGTCGTCGGTGCGGGCGCCGCGGGCCACCGCGGCGAGCGACCAATGCGCCAGGACCCGGTCCTGCAGATCGGTGATGGTCAGCGTGGCATCGCCCATCGACACCACCACCTCGCGCCGCTGTGCCTGCGGATCGGGCCGCCAGAGGCCGGTGGCTTCGAGCCTTTGGTATTGGTTCAGCGCTGTCATCGCGGGCTGCTCTGCCTCTCTTGATGGGTGAGGTTAGCATGGGCGCATCGGAGACGGCAATGCGGCAGGCGCGCCGGATCCGCCAGCGGTTGCGGGGAATGCCTGCGGCATACGAGAGACGCTGTCTCTCGTGCTCTCTGGAGGTTTATTGGCAAGATGAAGGGGCGGGTCAGCGCAGGAGCGCGGTGCAGCGATGGGAAGGGTGTGCCTCTCGCGTGACGGGGTGTGGCGGTATCTGGACAACCGGGCACGCAAGGAACGATGGACGAGACCCGCGGCAGATGAAAGGGACCGTCTGTCGCGCCGGCGCGGACCTCTCGGTCTCTGGTGCTCTGAGGAGTTTGGCCGCAAGGGGCCGTTGCGGGTCAGGGCAGCGGCGCGGCGCAGCGCTGTGCCGGGGCGTCCCATTGGTGACCGGCGGCGAGGCAGCGTTCGAGCGCGGTGGGGCCCATGATCCAGCCGGCGCCGAACTTGGCGCCGACGACCAGCAGCGCGAGCCCGAGGAAGAACAGGATCAGGGGGGTGGATCCGGTGCGGGACGCCACCGGGTCAGGCGTCCCTGGCGACCGTGCGCAGCTCGAATTTCTGGATCTTGCCGGTGGAGGTCTTGGGCAGCTCCTGGAAGATCACCTTTTTCGGCGTCTTGAAGCCGGCGAGCCTGCTGCGGACGAAGGCGATGAGTTCGTCCTCCGTGACCTCGGCGCCCTCCTTGAGCTCGACGAAAGCGCAGGGCACCTCGCCCCATTTCTCGTCCGGCTTGGCCACCACGGCGCAGAGCGACACGGCGTCATGGCCCATCAGCGTGCTTTCGACCTCGACCGAGGAGATGTTCTCGCCGCCGGAGATGATGATGTCCTTGGCGCGGTCGGCGATCTTGAGATAGCCGTCGGGATGCATGACCGCGATATCGCCGGAATGATAGTAGCCGCCGGCGAAGGCTTCGCGCGTGGCCTCGGGGTTCTTGAGGTAGCCTTTCATCACGCCGTTGCCGCGGAACATGATCTCGCCCTTGGTTTCGGCGTCGCGCGGGGTTTCGGCGAGGGTCTCGTCGGTGACGGTCACATGCTCCATGAAGGGCATCGCCACGCCCTGGCGGGATTTCTGGGCGGCGCGGTCGTCGCCCTGCAGCGGGTCCCACTTGGCCTGCCAGGTGCATTCGGTGGCCGGCCCGTAGGTTTCGGTGAGGCCGTAGACATGGGTGACGTTGAAGCCCATCGGTTCGATCTTGGCCAATGTCGAGGGCGCGGGCGGGGCGCCGGCGGTGAAGACCTCGACCACGTGGTCGAAGTCGCGGCGCTCTTCTGGCCTGGCGTTGATCAGCGTGTTCAGAACAATGGGCGCGCCGCCGAAATGGGTGACCTTCTCGTCGGCGATGGCCTTGAAGATCGCGGGCGCGGTGATGTCGCGACAGCAGACCAGCGTGCCGCCGACCGCGGGCATCATCCAGGTGTGGCACCAGCCGTTGCAGTGAAAAAGCGGCACGATGGTGAGGTAGACCGGGTTCAGCACCATGCGCCAGCTGAGCACCTGGCCCATGGCGTTGAGATACGCGCCGCGGTGGTGGTAGACCACGCCCTTGGGCTTGCCGGTGGTGCCGGAGGTGTAGTTGAGCGACAGGCTCTCCCATTCGTCCTCGGGCATCAGCCAGGCGAAATCGGGGTCGCCCTGGGCCAGCAGGTCCTCGTATGTCATGTGGCGGCCGCTGGCGGGGAAGCCCGCGTGGTCGTCCGCCACCTCGACGATCGCCGGTTTCGGGCCCTCCTGCGCGGCGATGGCCTCTTCCGCCAGCGCGAGGAACTGCGGGTCGACGAGCAGCAGCTTCGCTTCGCCGTGGTCGAGGATATAGGCCACGGTGCCCGGATCGAGCCGGGTGTTGATGGTGTTGAGCACCGCGCCGCAGGCGGGCACGCCGAAATGCGCCTCGGCGTGGGCGGGCAGGTTGGGCAGCAGGGTGGCTACGACGTCGCCCGGGGCGATGCCACGGGCCACGAGGCCGGAGGCCAGGCGGGTGCAGCGTTCGGCGTACTCGGCATAGGTCTTGCGGTGCGGGCCGTAGACCACGGCGGTGTGGTCGGCAAAGACGTCGCGGGCGCGGCTGAGAAACGACAGCGGCGTCAGCGGGGTGTAATTGGCCGGGGTCTTGTCCAGCCCGGTTTCGTCTTTCAGCCAGCCCATGCCGGTCCTCCCTGGGTGATCTTTCCCGGAGTATGCGCAGGTTTGCGGCGTCTGAAAAGCCCGCCTTCGGTGGGGGATTCCCTGCACGCGCGCGCGGCGCTAGGGTGGCGCCATGATCCTCTCGCGCGGCCGCGGCTATATCTTCGTGCATATCCCCAAGACCGGCGGCACCTCCATGGCGCGGGCGCTGGAGGCGCGGGCGATGGCCGACGACATCCTGATCGGAGACACGCCGAAAGCCCGCAAGCGGCGCGGGCGGCTGAAGGGCCTGGCGGCGCGCGGCAGGCTCTGGAAACACAGCACGCTGGCGGATATCGACGGGGTCGTGAGCTCCGAGGAGATCGCCGGGATGTTCACCTTTGCCCTGGTGCGCAACCCGTGGGACCGGCTGGTGAGCTATTACCACTGGCTGCAGACACAGGGCTTCGATCATCCCGCGGTGCATCTGGCCAAGGAGCTGGATTTTGCCGGGTTCCTGCGGCATCCGCAGACCTCCGCCAGCATCGGCGGCAGCCCCTACGGCAGCTACATGCGCTGCGCCGACGGGGTGGAGCGTGTCTCTGCCTGGCTGCGGCTGGAGCATCTGGCCGAGGACATGGCGCCACTGGCGGAGCACCTGGGGTTCGTGCCCGAGGTGCCGCATGACAACCGGTCGGATCGGTCGACCGATTACAGGCGGTATTACCCGGACGATCTGGCCGAGGTCTTGGGCGCGATCTGCGCCGAGGATATCGCGCGGTTCGGATATCGCTTCGACGGCTGAGGCCCCGTGCCCGGAATTCCCGAGAATTCCGGGCACGGGGCCGGGCGTGTGCGCCGGCCCCGCGGTGGTGTGCAGGCTCAGGCGGCCTTGTCGGCGTCCTGGCCGAAGCGGCCGTAGAAGCTCTGGCCCTTGTCGGCCATCTCGCGCAGCAGCGCCGGGCAGGCGAAGCGGTCGCCGAACTTTTCGGTCAGCTGGTCGCAGCGTTCGGCGGCATAGGGCGCGCCGATGATATCGAGCCAGGAGAACGGACCGCCCGACCAGGGCGCAAAGCCCCAGCCCAGGATCGCGCCGACGTCGCCTTCGCGGATGTCCATGAGCACGCCTTCCTCGAGCGCGCGCACGGCCTCGAGCACCTGCGCGAAGAGCAGGCGATGCTGCACTTCGATGAGGTCCGGCTGATCGTCCAGAGGCGCGTATTTCTCGCCGAGGCCCGACCAAAGGCCCTGACGTTTGCCCTTGTCGTCGTAGCTGTAGAAGCCGGCGTTCGACTTGCGGCCCAGACGCTCCTGACCTTCCATCCAGAAGATAACCTCGTCGACCGCGCCGTCGGGGTAGGCGTCGCCCATCGCGGCCTTGGTGGCGCGGGCGATCTTGGCGCCGAGGTCGATCGAGGTCTCGTCCACCAGTTGCAGCGGGCCCAGCGGCATGCCGACCATGCGCGCGGCATTCTCGACCAGCGCGGGGGCCACGCCTTCGGCCACCATGCGCATGCCCTCGTTGATATAGGGGATGATGCAGCGGTTGGCGTAGAAGAACCGCGCGTCGTTCACGACGATCGGCGTCTTGCGGATCTGGCGGACGAAATCCAGTGCCTTGGCAACGGCGCGGTCACCTGTTTCCTTGCCCTTGATGATCTCGACCAGCATCATCTTCTCGACCGGCGAGAAGAAGTGGATGCCGATGAACTGCTCGGGCCGCGACGAGGCACCGGCCAGGTCGGTGATCGGCAGGGTCGAGGTGTTGGTGGCAAAGATGCAGTCCTCGGGGATCACCTTCTCGACGTTCTGCGTCACCTCGGCCTTGATCCGCGGGTCCTCGAAGACCGCCTCGACGATCAGGTCGCAATCCCGCAGCGCGGCATAGTCGGTCGTCGCGTGGATCCGGCCAAGCAGCGCCTCCTTGCTTTCCTCGGTGGCCTTCTTGCGCTGGATGCCCTTGTCCATGTAGCTGGCGGAATAGGCCTTGCCCTTGTCGGCGGCCTCCTGCTTCTGGTCCAGCAGCACCACGTCGATACCGGCTTGCGCGCTGACCAGCGCGATGCCCGCGCCCATCATGCCGGCACCCAGCACGCCGACCTTGCGCACGCGCTGGTCGGCCACGTCGGCGGGCCGCACCGCACCTTTCTCAAGCGCCTCCTTGTTGATGAAGAGCGACCGGATCATCGCGCCCGACGAGGGGTTCATCAGCACGTTGGTGAACCAGCGCGCCTCGATCTTCAGAGCCGTGTCGAAGGGCACCAGCGCGCCTTCGTAGACCGCGGACAGCAGCGCCTTGGCCGCCGGGTAGACGCCCTGGGTCTTGCCGTGGACCATGGCGCTCGCGCCGACGAAGGTCATGAAGCCTGCGGGGTGATACGGCGCGCCGCCGGGCATCTTGTAGCCCTTGGCGTCCCAGGGTTTCACCAGGTCCGCATCCTTGGCGTTCAGGACCCATTCCTTCGCCGCTTCAAGCGGGTCGGCGACAACCTCGTCGATGATGCCGGCGGATTTCGCCTTCATCGGATCGGAAAGCTTGCCTTCGAGCAGGAAGGGCGAGGCCGCCATGGCGCCCAGCTTGCGGACCATGCGGGTGGTGCCGCCGGCGCCCGGGAAGATGCCGACCATGATTTCCGGCAGGCCGATCTTGGCCTTGGGATTGACCGAACAAAAGATCCGGTGCGTGGCCAGCGGAATTTCCAGCCCGATCCCAAGCGCCGTGCCTGGTAGGGCGGCGGCAACCGGCTTGCCACCCTTGAGCGTCTTTGGGTCCATGCCCGCCAGCTCGATTTTCCGAAGCGCGGCGTGCATCTGCATGATGCCCTCGAAGAGCCCCCGCTCGGGTTCGTCGCCGGCGTCGGACTTCATCTTGGCGATGACGTTGAGGTCCATGCCGCCGGCAAAGCTGTCCTTGCCGGAGGTGATGACGATGCCCTTGACCGCGTCGTCGGCCAGCGCCTCGTCCATCAGCGCGTCGAGGTCGCGCAGGCCCTGCATCGACAGCACGTTCATGCTCTTGCCGGGCACGTCCCAGGTGATGATGGCGACGCCGTCGTCGCCCTTGATCATGGTGAAATCGGTCATGTCTTGTCTCCGCTCAGGTGGAAAGGGATGCCGGTCCGGTATGCAGGGCCGGCGTGTTTGTGTGCGGCGCCCGCCGTCCGCTGCTTTCGCCGCGGTACAAGAGGGCTGCCGGTGAGGGCAGGGGCGGGACCGCGGGCCAAAGGCCCGGACCCGCGGCGCAGGACGCGACCCGCCGCAGGCGGGCATCCGTTGCGATATGTGTGACCCCGCGCATGGCTCATTCGGCCTCATCCGGGAGCGACGCATCGCGGATGCCGGTGTCGGCGGGCTCCGCGATGCGCGGCAGATCGAAAGGCCATTGCCGGTTCTGCACGCCAGACTCCAACGCAATTGCCCGCCACTCCGTGCCGACGCGGCGCAGGGCCGCGGTCGACTCGAACACCGGCACCACGGGGACGGTGCCGCGCAGGATGCGTGTGCTGTAGAGCCCGATCAGCAGACCGTCCCCGGTCATCTGCGCGTCATGTGCCCGGCGATTCATGTCGGTGGCGTTCTGCGCCTTCAGCATCGCGTCCCAGGCATCGAACCCCATGCGCAGGTCGGCATCGCTGCCGATCTGCATTTCGGTGGTTTTGGTGCGGATCTTCAGTGGCAGCGCAATGTGACTGGCAAACCGCGCATAATCCCCTTTCAGCATCGCGTCCCCGACCGCATCGAGCCAATCCTGGAAGATCTGAGAGAACGGAGCCGCAGTCATTGCGCGCCTCCCATCGGGCTGTGCCGCGCCATTTCAGCCAAGTGCCGCGCCGCCATGTCCGGGTTGACCGTCGGACATTCGGTGATCCGCGTCGCGGTCTCGATCCGAACCCCTTTCCAGGCCGCGTCGATCCGCAACAGGGTCATCTGATTGGTGAACGGCGCCACCAGGCAGGTGCCCCCGCGCAGGATGTAGGTAGTGTGCCAGCCGACGATGGTCCGGCGGTCGGCGTCGAGAAACTTCGCATCTTGGCAGGTGCGGTGATAGGCCTCGGCGCCGATGTCCTGCAGGTGGTCCCGAAAACGCAGCATCGCCTCGGACATCTCCTGCGGCGTGCTCAACACCACCTGCGCATCCACCGTCAACATCATGTTCGGCAGCGCGATATGATCGAGCATCGCCGCAAGGTCGCGCGCCCAAAGGGCGCGCGACACAGCCGTGAGATTGGCCTGGTAGATGTCGCGGGCAGAGGCCATGGCTCAGAGGCGCTCGATGATGGTGGCCGCACCCATGCCGCTGGCGATGCAGAGCGTCGCAAGCCCGGTGCCTTTGCCCGTGCGCTCCATCTCGTCGAGAAGGGTGCCGATGATGATCGCGCCCGTGGCCCCCAGCGGATGCCCCATGGCGATGGAGCCGCCGTTCACGTTGACCTTGTCCTGATCGACGTCGAAGGCCTGCATGAAGCGCAGAACCACGCTCGCGAAGGCCTCGTTCACCTCGAAAAGGTCGATGTCGCCGATCTCCATGCCGTTGTCCTTGAGGATCTTCTCGGTCACCGGAACCGGGCCGGTCAGCATTATGGTCGGATCGGTGCCGATCTTGGCGGTGGCCTTGATCCGGGCGCGCGGTTTCAGCCCGTGCTTTTCGCCGAATTCCTTGCTGCCGATCAGCACGCCCGCAGCGCCATCGACGATACCGCTGGAATTGCCGGCGTGGTGGATGTGGTTGATCCGCTGGAGATGCGGGTACTTCATCAGCGCGATCTTGTCGAAGCCGGGCATGACTTCGCCCATGGCCTGGAAGCTGGGGTTGAGCGATCCGAGGCTCTGCATGTCTGTGCCGGGACGCATGTATTCGTCATGATCGAGGATCGGAAGGCCGTTCTGATCCTTCACGGTGATGATCGACTTCGAAAACCGCTTGTCGTCCCAGGCGGCCTTGGCACGTTTCTGCGACTCCACGGCCAGCGCATCGGCCTGGTCGCGGGTGAAGCCGTATTCGGTGGCGATGATGTCGGCGCTGATGCCCTGCGGCACGAAGTAGCTGTCCATGGCAACGCTCGGATCGACGGCAATGGCCGCCCCGTCGCTGCCCATGGCGACCCGGCCCATCATCTCGACCCCGCCGGCGATATAGGCCTCGCCCGCGCCGCCGCGCACCTGGTTGGCGGCCAGGTTCACCGCCTCCATGCCCGAGGCGCAGAAGCGGTTGATGGCAAGGCCCGGGATGGATTCATCGAGGTCCGAGGCCAGCACCGCGGTGCGCGCGAGGCAGCCACCCTGTTCGCCGACCTGGGTGACGTTGCCCCAGATCACGTCCTCGACCGCATGGCCCGAAAGGTCGTTGCGCTCCTTCAGAGCGTTCAGCACGAGCGCGGACAGCCGCACCGAGGTCACCTCGTGCAGCGCGCCGTCCTTGCGGCCCTTGCCGCGGGGCGTGCGCACGGTGTCGTAGATATAAGCATCGGTCATTCTGGTCTCCTTCCGGCCCGGTGGTGTGGGCCTTGATCTGGCACCCTTTGCGGGCGCGGTGTTCTCAGGCGCGGTCCGCGGGGGAGCCGGGCATCAGGTCATAGGGGGCTTTCCAGCCGGGCGTGGCGCTCAGCCGGTCGAGCCAGCGGTCGATGTTGGGCCATTGGGCGCGGTCGAAGCCGAAGGGCTCGGGATAGTAGAGATAGCCGCAGCAGCTCAGGTCGGCGTTGGTAAGACCCGCGCCCACGATCCAGTCGCGCCCGTCGAGATGGTTGTCCAGTACCTGGTAGGCGGCCTTGAGCCGGCCCTGCATGAAGCCGATGACCTCAGCCGGGCGCTTGTCCTCGGGCAGGAAGTTCATCAGGAACCGGGTCATGCCGGCCTGGCTGGAAAGCTTGTGGTTGTCCCAGAACATCCAGCGCATGACCTCGCGCGCCTCTTCAGGCGTACTACCGCCAAATTTCCCGGTCTTCTCGGTGACATACATCTGGATCACCCCAGACTGGGTGATCTTCAGATCGCCGTCGACCATGACCGGCGCCTCGCCCATGACATTGACGTCCCGGCGATAATCGGCGCCGCGGGTGGCGCCGTTGAAGAAATCCACGAAGACCGGCGCCCAGTCGAGGCCCGACAGCTCGAGTGCGAGCGCCGCCTTGTAGGCATTGCCGGATTCGCCGAAGCAGTGCAGCTGGATGGTCATCGTCTTTGCGTCCTTTCGTTGCGCCCGTGGCGGCGGCGGGACCGGGGGTTTCACACCCCCGGACCCCCGTGGAGGTTTATCGGCAAGATGAAGCTTGGATCGGATTTACCCTTGCTTAACGTTAACGCGCCTATGCTCGCCCTGCGCCGACAGCTGGAGAGCGACCCGGCGTGCAAGGTGAAGCGCCGCCGTCCCGTCACGGATCCCCAAGACCGTGTGACCGGATGGCGGCGTGGACCGACTGCCGCCCGTCGCACGGCACTGGGTTCGATGCGCGGTCCCGTCTTCATCTTGCCAATAAACCTCCACGGGGGTGTGGGGGTGTGAAACCCCCACATCCGACGCTGGCCGGCTGCGGTGCGGTTTGTCATCACAGCGCCCTCGCGATCAGTTCTTTCATGATCTCGTTGGTGCCGCCGTAAATCCGCTGAACGCGGGCATCGGCCCACATCTCGCCCACGGCCGTGTCCTGCATGTAGCCGTAGCCGCCGTGCAGTTGCAGACAGGCGTCCAGCACCTCACCTTGCGTGTCGGTCAGCCAGTATTTTGCCATCGCGGCCCGCTCGACAGTCAGCGCGCCCGCGAGGTGCTCTGTCATGCACTGATCCAGGAAGGCGCGGGCCACCGCCGTCTTCGTCCGGCATTCGGCCAGCTGGAAGCGGGTGTTCTGGAACTGGGTCAGCGGGCCGCCGAAGGCCTCTCGTTCCTGGCAATAGGCGATGGTCCGGTCGACTGCGCCCTCCATCGCGCCCACCGCACCACAGCCGATGATCAGCCGTTCCTGCGGCAGCTGCTGCATCATCTGGTAGAACCCCTGACCCTCCTCCTGGCCCAGGATGTTCTCGGGCGGGATTTCCACGTTGTCGAAGAAGAGCTCGGACGTGTCGGCGGCGTGCAGGCCGATCTTGCGCAGGTTGCGGCCGCGGGCAAAGCCCGTCGCACCGTCGGTCTCGACCACGACGAGGCTCACGCCCCTGGCGCCTTCGGCCGGGTCGGTCTTGGCCGCGACCAAGATCAGGTTGGCGTGCTGGCCGTTGGTGATGAAGGTCTTCTGCCCCGAAAGCCGGTAGGCATTGCCGTCGCGCGGGGCGCGAGTCTTGATCGCCTGGACGTCTGAGCCGGTGCCGGGCTCGGTCATCGCCAGCGCCCCCACCAGATCGCCCGATACCATGCGCGGCAGCCAGCGGGATTTCTGGTCCTCGGTGCCATAGGCGAGGATGTAGTGTGCCACGATGCCCGAATGGATGCCATGGCCCCAGGAGGCGAGGTTGGCGCGCGAGGCTTCGATCAGGATCACCGCCTCGTGGCCGAAATCGCCGCCGGCGCCGCCATATGATACGGGCACCGATGGGCAGAGCAGCCCCAGTGCGCCGGCCTCGCGCCAGGTGGCGGGGTCCATCTGGCCCTGGTCGCGCCATTGGCCGAACAGCGGCGCCCATTCGGAGGTGATGAACTTTCGCGTCATCTCCGCCAGTATCGCGTGCTCGTCTGTCATCCAAGTGGATCGCATTCCGGTCTCCCCTGCCGGTCGGCGGTGTCTATCGCTTGCGGGCGTCGAGCTCCGCGTTGAAGAGGCGCAGGCGGTGTCCCAGCGCCTCTTCGTCGGTGATGCTGCCGAAGTTCTCGAACAGGAAAGACAGCGCCTCGCCTTCGTCCAGACCGGCCTCTGCGGCGAATTTCTTCAGGCCGCGGTAGCCGTCTTCGGTCATCGCGACCGGGAAGCGGCGGGTCAGGCGAAAGCGTTTCGGCATGGCGGTCTCCGGCGTCCGAGTGTCTGGTGGGGGGTGGGCCCCCACCGTCGTCTCAAAAGTTCGCCGCGTCCAGCGCCATGACGGTGTCCGCACCGGTCTGGATGCGCGCCAGGTGCATCGACGTGGCGGGCAACTGGCGGGTCATGTAGTAGCGCCCGGTGGCCAGCTTGGTCTCGTAGAACTGGGTGTCCGAGGCACCGTTCGCAAGTGCGTCGCGCGCAGCAACCCCCATGCGCGCCCACATGTAACCCAGGCAGACATGCCCGAACATGTGCATGAAGTCGTAAGACCCCGACAGCGCGTTGTGGGGGTTCTTCATGCCGTTCTGCATGAAATACATCCCCGCCGCCTGCAGGTCCTTCGACGCCGCCTTGAGCGGTTCGAGGAACTCCTTGTCAAAGGCCTCGTCCTGGCCGGCGTTGTCCTTGATGAAGGTCTTAATCATGTCGAAATAGGCCATGACGTGCTTGCCGCCTTCCTGCGCCAGCTTGCGGCCCACGAGGTCGAGCGCCTGAATGCCGTTGGCGCCTTCGTAGATCATCGCGATCCGGGCGTCGCGGGCGAACTGGGACATGCCCCATTCCTCGATGTAGCCGTGGCCGCCGTAGACCTGCTGGGCATTCACCGCCATCTCGAAGCCCTTGTCGGTCAGGAAGCCCTTGATGACCGGAGTCATCAGCGAAATGAGCCCCTCGGCCGCGGCGTCGTCGTTCTTGTGCGCGCGGTCGATCAGGTAGGCGCCCCAGTAGGTGAAGGCGCGGGCGCCTTCGACAAAGCTCTTCTGATCCATCAGGTTGCGGCGGATGTCCGGGTGCACGATGATCGGGTCGGCCGATTTCTCGGGCGCCTTGACCCCGGTCACGTCGCGGCCCTGCAGCCGGTCGTTGGCATAGGCCACGGCGTTCTGATAGGCCGCTTCGGCCTGGGCGTAGCCCTGCAGGCCGACGCCCAGCCGCGCCTCGTTCATCATGGTGAACATCGCCCGCATGCCCTTGTGCGCCTCGCCGACGAGGTAGCCGGTTGCGTCGTCGTAGTTCATCACGCAGGTCGAGTTGCCGTGGATGCCCATCTTTTCCTCGATCTTGCCGACCGAGACGCCGTTGCGCTCTCCCAGGCTGCCGTCCTCGTTGACGAGGAACTTCGGCACGATGAAAAGCGACACGCCCTTGATGCCGTCAGGGCCGCCGGGGATCTTGGCCAGCACCAGGTGGATGATGTTCTCGGCCAGGTCATGGTCGCCGGCGGAGATGAAGATCTTCTGGCCCGTCACCTTGTAGGTGCCGTCGTCCTGCGGCACGGCCTTGGTGCGCATGAGCCCCAGATCGGTGCCGCAATGCGGCTCCGTCAGGTTCATGGTGCCGGTCCATTCGCAGGTGGTCATCTTGGGCAGGTAGGTCTTTTTCTGCTGCTCGGACCCGTGGATGTGGATTGCCGTATAGGCGCCGTGGGTCAGTCCCTGGTACATGTTGAAGGCCATGTTGGCCGACACGAAGGGTTCCTGCGCCGCGGTGTGCATGAGGTATGGCAGGCCCTGTCCGCCGTAGTCCGGATCGCAGTCGAGCGCCGTCCAGCCGCCGTCGCGCATCTGGTCGAAGGCTTCCTTGAATCCGGTGGGGGTGCGCACGACACCGTTCTCGAGTTTGCAGCCCTCGGTATCGCCCACGGTGTTCAGCGGGGTCAGCACCTCGGTGGCCAGCTTGCCCGATTCCTCGAGCACCGCGGCGGTGAAGTCGCGGTCCAGCTCGTCGTAGCCGGGAATATCCTGCTCGGACGCCTTGAGAACGTCATGCATGATGAACTGCATGTCTTTGGTGGGGGCGTGATAGATCGGCATTGCGGTCCTCCGTCGGTAGCTTGTGTCGGCGGGGCGGCGGTTACTCGGCCGCCCGCTTGTGCTGGTTCATCGAGGCGATCATCTTTTCGCCCCAGGTCAGTTGTTCCTCGAGCTCGGCGATCGCCGCGTTCAGCTCGTCGCGCTGCTTGACCATGTCGCGCAGGCGGGCCTGGGCGATCTCGTAGGTCTTGTGCAGCTGGGTCTGCTGCTGGTCGCCCATGTCGTAGAGGTCCAGGAGCTGCCGGATCTCCTCGAGCGAGAAGCCGAACCGCTTCCCGCGCAGGATCAGCTTGAGCCGCGCGCGGTCGCGCCGTGTGAACAGCCGCTTCTGGCCCTGCCGGACCGGAAACAGCAGTTCCTTGGCTTCGTAGAATCGCAAGGTGCGCGGCGTCACATCGAAGCTGTCGCACATCTCGCGGATGGTCATCGTCTGGTCAGTTGTCATATCCCGTGCCTTTGTCGCCGTGGCTTTCTGCCGGACGAGATGCGTGGCGTGCCCTCTTCATACAATGGGAATTTTGGGTGACGTAACTCAGACGCCACGTCACTTTCGCGTTGACGTAACATCACGTCGCGTCAACGGGGTCGAAATGAAATTTTATTATTTGGTAAAAAATTTTTCAGCCGGTCAAAACGGCTGGAACGTCGCGGAAATCCGCCCTGCAAAGCGGTCACTTTTTCAGCGAATCGGCGGTTTCGTCGCGCAGGCGCTTGAGCTCGGCCATGGCCTCGTCCATCTGCCGGCGCTGCTCCGCCAGCTCTTCAAGCTGCCCGTCGGCCATCTTGATCCAGGTCCGCATCTGCGCTTCGGTGCCTTCCTTTTCGTAGATCAGCAGCCACTGGCGGATGTCCTCGAGCTGGAAGCCGAACTTGCGCCCGCGCAGGATCAGCGTCATGCGCGCGCATTCCTTGGGCCCGTACCAGCGGGCGCGGCCCTCGCGTTCGGGCTGCAAGAGCTCGATATATTCGTAGTATCGCAGCGTGCGGGGCGTCACGTCGAAACGGGCGCACATTTCCTTGAAGCTGAGGCGGTCTGGCATTCGCGCGTCTCTCCCTTGCCGAAAGCATAGCTGTCCTGAGGCCGAGGGCAATATCCTGCGCGCCGAGCCGCTTGCGCCGGTCTCGCCCGCGTGGTCAGTAAAGGCAAGGAGACCGCCATGACCGCAGACAAGGCCCGCATCGCCCGCCAGTTCATCGAGACCATCCCGCACGCGCGGGCGCTGTCGATGCAGATCACCGACATCGCCGATGGCGCCGCGACGATCACCATGCCCTACGATGCGCGGCTGGTGGGCGACCCGAAGACCGGTGTCATTCACGGCGGCGCGGTCTCGGCGCTGATGGACACCTGCAGCGGGGCGGCGGTGATGTCCCACCCGTCTGCCCCTGCCGGCACCGCGACGATCGACCTGCGCATCGACTACATGCGCGCCGCCACGCCCGGCCAGCCGATCACCGCCCGGGCCGAATGCTACCACATCACCCGCTCGGTGGCCTTCGTCCGCGCCAGCGCCTGGGACGACGACGCCGACCGGCCTGTTGCCGCGGCCACCGGCGCCTTCACCGTGGAAGGGGGCTGAGCCATGCCGCGCCCGCGTCCCGAACCGGTCCAGGTGGTCAAGCAGCGCCGCGATGCCGCCCTTCATGCGCTCGCAGGCGGCGTGCCCTACATCCAGTTCCTGAACATCCGCTTCGATCGCCGCGGCGACGAACTGACGGCGCTGCTGCCCTTCGACGAGATGCTGATCGGCAACCCGATGCTGCCGGCGATCCACGGCGGCGTGACGGCGGCCTTTCTCGAGGTCACGGCGCTGATCTCGCTCAGCTGGGCCTGGCTCTGGGAGGACATCGAAAGCGGCGCGCTCAGCCCCGACGCGCTCGAGGCCGGAGACCTGCCGCGCCTGCCCAAGACCATCGACTTCACCGTCGACTACCTGCGCTCGGGCCTGCCGCGCGACGCCTACGCCCGGGCCAAGGTCACGCGTTCGGGCCGCCGCTACGCCAGCGTCCATGCCGAGGCCTGGCAGGACAACCGCAGCCGCCCCTTCGCGCAAGGTACCGCGCATTTCCTGATGCCCGCGCCCGAGGCTTGAGACGATGCGCCACGCCCCCCGTTTCTCCGGTTCTAAAATACCTCGGGGGAGTCCGCGCCCCGGCGCGGACGGGGGCAGAGCCCCCGCAACGATGGGGCCGAGGTCTGGCGCGGACAGTAATCCCCTCAAAGGACGCATTTGCCGATGACCGACACCCTGGCCGATCCGCCGCGCGAGGTGACGCATGGCCGGGTGCTGAAGATCGCCATTCCCATCGTCATCGCCAATGCCACCGTACCGATCCTGGGGGCGGTCGACACCGGCGTGGTCGGCCAGATCGGCCTCGCGGCCCCCATCGGCGCGGTCGGCATCGGCGCGATCATCCTGTCGGGCATCTACTGGATCTTCGGCTTCCTGCGCATGGGCACCACCGGCCTCGCCGCGCAGGCGGCGGGGCAGGGCAACCGCGCCGAGGTTGCGGCCCTGCTGACCCGGGTGCTGATGATCGGGCTGGGCGCGGGGGCGCTGATGATCGTCTTCCAGGCGGCGCTGTTCTGGGCCGCCTTCGAGGTCGCGCCGGCCAGCGACGAGGTCGAACGCCTTGCCCGCAGCTACATGCAGATCCGCATCTGGTCGGCCCCCGCGGCCATCGCCATCTACGGGATCTCGGGCTGGCTCATCGCGCTCGAGCGCACGCGGGCGCTGCTTGTCATGCAGGTCTGGATGAACCTGCTGAACATCGTGCTGGACCTGTGGTTCGTGCTCGGGTTGGGCTGGGGGGTCGACGGCGTGGCCTTCGCCACCTTCCTCGCCGAATGGTCGGGGCTGGCGGTCGGCCTCTGGCTCTGTCGCGCAGCGTTCCGGGTGCCCGCCTGGCGCGACTGGGCGCGGGTCTTCGACCGCGCCAAGCTGACCAACATGACCCGCGTGAACTCGGACATCCTGATCCGCTCGCTGCTGTTGCAGGCGATTTTCATGTCCTTCCTGTTCCTCGCCGCGGATTTCGGCGACGTGGTGCTGGCGGCCAATCAGGTGCTGCTGCAGTTCCTGCAGATCACCGCCTACGCGCTCGACGGGTTCGCCTTTGCCGCCGAGGCGATGGTGGGCCAGGCGATGGGCGCCCGCGCCGTGCAGACCCTGCGCCGCAGCGCGATCCTGACCTCGGTCTGGGGGCTGCTGTCCTGCGCGGTCATGTCGCTCGCGTTCTGGGTCGCGGGGCCGGCGCTCATCGATCTCATGGCCGATGTGCCGCCAGTACAGGCCGCCGCCCGCGATTACCTGCCGTGGATGATCGCGGCGCCGCTGGTGGGGCTGGCGGCCTGGATGCTCGACGGGGTCTTTATCGGCGCCACGCGGACGGCGGACATGCGCAACATGATGGTCGTCTCGGCACTGGTCTACGTCGCCGCTGTGCTGGTCCTGGTGCCATGGATCGGCAACCACGGGCTCTGGGCGGCGCTGCTGATCTCCTTCGTGGCCCGCGGGGTGACGCTGGCACTGCGCTATCCCGCGCTTGAACGGGCCGCCGCCTGAGGGCCCGGAAAATTTGAATTTTCCGGGTCGTTTTTCTCGAGAAAAACGCGCCCCCGCGGGTCTGCCGCGCGTCAGAATGGCACTGGAAATCCGTAGCACACGCGCCTACAACCGGCCCCTGACCCCCTAGGGAGATGCGCGATGAACGACCTCTTCAACAGCTTCATGACCGGGCCAGACGAAAAGGGCCGCTTCGGCGATTTCGGCGGGCGCTTCGTCTCCGAAACGCTGATGCCGCTGATCCTCGAACTCGACGAGCAATACCAGCACTCCAAGAACGACCAGAGTTTCTGGGACGAGATGCACGATCTCTGGACCCATTATGTCGGCCGGCCCAGCCCGCTCTATTTCGCCGAGCGCCTGACCGAGCATCTGGGCGGGGCGAAGATCTACCTCAAGCGCGACGAGCTGAACCACACCGGTGCGCACAAGATCAACAACGTGTTGGGCCAGATCATCCTCGCACGCCGCATGGGCAAGAGCCGCATCATCGCCGAAACCGGCGCCGGTCAGCACGGCGTGGCGACCGCGACCGTCTGCGCCAAGTTCGGGCTGAAATGCGTGGTCTACATGGGCGCGCATGACGTGGAGCGGCAGGCGCCCAACGTCTTCCGCATGAAGCTGCTGGGCGCCGAGGTGGTGCCGGTGACGAGCGGTCGCGGCACGCTCAAGGATGCGATGAACGACGCGCTGCGCGACTGGGTGACCAACGTCCGCGACACGTTCTATTGCATCGGCACGGTCGCCGGGCCGCATCCGTATCCGGCGATGGTCCGCGATTTCCAGTCGATCATCGGCAAGGAAGCGAAAGAGCAGATGATGGCCGCCGAAGGCCGTCTGCCCGACACGATCATCGCCGCCATCGGCGGCGGCTCGAACGCCATGGGCCTGTTTTACCCCTTCCTTGATGACAAGGAGGTGTCGATCATCGGGGTCGAGGCCGGCGGCAAGGGCGTCAACGACAAGATGGAGCATTGCGCGTCCCTGACGGGCGGGCGGCCCGGGGTGTTGCACGGCAACCGGACATATCTGCTGCAGGACGACGACGGGCAGATCCTGGAGGGCTTCTCGATCTCCGCCGGGCTCGACTATCCCGGGATCGGACCGGAACACGCCTGGCTCCACGATATCGGCCGTGCCGAATACGTCGCCATCACCGATAAAGAGGCGCTGGAAGCCTTCACCCTCTGCTGCGAGAAAGAGGGCATCATCCCGGCACTTGAACCCAGCCACGCGCTGGCCCACGTGATGAAGATCGCGCCCGACCTGCCCAAGGATCACATCATCTGCATGAACATGTGCGGGCGCGGCGACAAGGACATCTTCACCGTCGCAAAGCATCTCGGCTTCGAGATGTAGGAACGCAGGACACCCAGACGGAGAAAGCGCCGCGCGAGGATGTCGCGCGGCGCTTTTTTCTGGCGGCTGCCGCCTGTGGATCATTTGGGGGATTGATCCTGTATGGGCAAGAACCCGGACGCCGGGCGCCCGAAGCGTTGCGGAAACATCAGAGTTTGTAGGCCTCCAGAACCTCCAGCGGCACGATGTCGAGCGCGCGGGCATGGGTGGCGGCGAGATTCACGCGCGGCGCGCAGCCTTCGTCATGGGCCTGCAGGAAACGCGCGGCGCAGAGGCACCAGCGGTCGCCGGGTTGCAGGCCGGCGAAGTCGAATTCGGGACGCGGAGTGCTCAGGTCGTTGCCGAGGTATTTCGACAGCGCCAGGAATTCCGCGGTCATCACCGCGCAGACGGTGTGGCTGCCGGTGTCCGCGGCGCAGGTGTTGCAGTGGCCATCGCGGAAGAAGCCGGTCACCGGATCGTTCGAACAGAGTTCAAGAGCGCCGCCCAGTACGTTGGTTTCGGGGTCTTTTTCCAAATCATCCTCCTGTGTCTGCGGCTGCGAGCCTGCGAAGCATGTCCAGGCTGTCGTCGAAGGCGCCGGCCTCGCGAAAGGCCCGGTCGGCGCCGGTTGTGGCGATGACCACGCCGGCCGCGCGGTCGATGTAGACATATTGGCCATAGACCCCGCGGGCCAGCACCTCGCCGGGGCGTGCATCGGCGGGGATCCACCATTGATATCCGTACTGGATTGCGCCGGGCGCCGTCGGGGCCGAGGGGTCTGTGCTTTGCGTGATCCAGTCGGCGGGCACGATCTGGCGGCCGTCATAGGCACCGCCCTGCAATACCATCTGTCCCATGCGGGCATAGTCGCGGGTGGTGAGGTTCAGCCCGCCCAGCACAAAAGCCACGCCATAACCATCTGTAATATAATAGGGTTCTGCCTCCAATCCCATGGGCGCGATAATCTTTTCGGAGAGCAGATCGGGAATGCTGCGCCCGGTGGCGCCGCGCAGCACCATGCTCAGCACATGGGTGTCGATCGAGACGTATTGCCACTGCGTGCCCGGCGCGACAAAGGTCTCGTCCAGGCCGGCGGCAAAGTCGTCCATCGACCCGCCAAGCGCAAGAACGCGGCCCATCTTGTTGATGTCGCTCCAGAAATCCAGATAGTCCTCGTCGAAGGTGACGCCCGAGGCCATGTTCAGCACGTTTCGGATGCTGGCACCGTCATAGGCGCTGCCCGCAAGCTCCGGGGCGTATTTGGTCACCGGGTCGTCAAGGCTCTCGACATGACCTTCGTCCAGCAGAACGCCGAAAAGCAATGACAAATACGACTTGGCCACCGACCAGGAAATGCGCTTGTCGCTTGTCCCGGTGCCCAGGTGATAACTTTCGTGCACCACTGCACCGTCGCGCAGCATCACCAGCGAGGTGACTGCGCGGCGGGACAGCCACTCGTCGAAATCGGCGGGCATGATCTGCGGGTCGCCCTCGGGCAATTCGCTCACCGGCCCGTCGCCGCGTGGCACGGTGACGGTGTGAAAAAGCGTGTCCATATGGCTGAAATTCCACACGATCCGGTCTTCAGCAAAAAGCGTGTTCACGGCGTTGAGCCGGACCAGCGCCTCGCGGTTCCACGCCGCGAGGGCGGCGAGGATCAGCAGCAGGACCGCGACAACGGGCAGGACGCGGCGGACGAGAAGGCGCATGACGGTCTCCTTTGCCGCCATCTGATCATCGGCAACCGTCCGAGGCAACCGGAACGCGGATCAGCGGAAGCGGTCCGCCAGCTTTTGCAGGGCGGATCGGGTGTCCTGGGGCTCGGGCTCGGCGGGCCGGGCGGCCTCCTCCGCCCTATCGGGCGGCGGCGGGGCCGCGTCGGGCCGCTGCCCGCCGGAACTGCGCGGCGGGTTCACGCGCAGCGCCACCGCGTTCTGGAACCGGCCCGCGTCGCCGTCGGCGAGATCGGGCGCGCCGTCCGCAATGCCGCGCAGCAGGTCGTCCAGCCAGTCGCCATCGGCCTTGGCGAAGTCGTGCAGCACGTAGGCCGCCACCAATTCCTTGCGCCCCGGATGGCCGATGCCCAGCCGCACGCGCCGGTATTCCGGGCCGAGGTGGGCATGGATCGAGCGCAGCCCGTTGTGGCCCGCATGGCCGCCGCCGGTCTTGACCTTGAGCTTGCCCGGCGCGAGATCGAGTTCGTCGTGAAAGACCGTCACATCGCCCGGTTCCAGCTTGAAGAAGCGCATCGCCTCGCCCACGGACTGTCCCGACAGGTTCATGAAGGTTTCGGGCTTGAGCATCAGCACCTTGCCGCCGCCCAGCCGTCCTTCGGCCGCCTGGCCCTGAAAGCGCGCTTTCCACGGGCCGAAACCATGCTCCTCGGCGATGCGGTCCAGAGCCATGAATCCGATGTTGTGCCTGTTGCCCGCGTATTTCGCGCCGGGATTGCCGAGGCCCACGAAAATTTGCATGGCGTTGCCTGCCTTTTGCCTGGTGTCGGGCACAGACATAGGCCGCGCGCGGCAGGGCTGCAACGAAAACGGCCCCGCCGGTGGGGCGGGGCCGTATGTCGGATCGGAAAAGGCCGAGGTTTATTCCTCGTCGCCCTTTTCGCCTTGTTCGGTGGCTTCGACCTCATCGGCGGCCACTTCGCCTTCGCCCTCGTCCTCTTCCTCGGCGGCGCGCAGGCCGGACGGGGCAGAGATGTTGGCGATCACGAAGTCGCGGTCGATGGTCGGCTTGGTGCCCTGCGGCAGGGTCACATCCGAAATCGTCACCGTGTCGCCGATCTCGAGACCGGCGAGGTCGATGGTGATCTTCTCGGGGATGTCACCCGCGGTCACCACCAGTTCGACCTCGGGACGCACCATGGTCAGCACGCCGCCCTTCTTGAGGCCGGGGGCGGTGTCTTCGTTGAGCACTTCAACCGGAATGAAGAGGTTGATCTTCGAATGCCGGCGCAGGCGCATGAAGTCGACATGCGTCGGCAGGTCCTTTACGACATCGCGCTGTACGTCGCGGCAGATCACGCGGACATCCTCGTGGCCATCGACCTTGAGGTTGAAGAGCGTGGACTTGAACCGGCCCTTCTTCAGGCGGGCCACCAGTGCGTTGTAGGGCAGGTTGATCGGCAGCGGCGCGTTTTCGCCGCCGAAGACGATGCCCGGAACCATGCCGTCGCGGCGTGCCTGACGAGCGGCGCCCTTGCCTGTCCCCGTCCGTTCCGAAGCGTGAAGATCAGGAATCTCTCCAGCCATGTGTATTCTCCTAAGGTTAAGCGAAGCTCCTCCAAGGCTGTAGCTTCGCGTGAAGCCCGCGCGATAGTGGGTTTCGGGCGATATGGCAAGATCAAAACCGCGCCGCACATGCGGCTACCGGCGCCAGAGATGCGCCTGGCTGGCAAACAGCCCCTGAAGTTTCGAGAGGCTTCGATTGAATGGCCCCGGAGAGGGGACGTCGCCCTGTTCCAGCCGGTCTGCGATGACCTCGACCGGGCAGGGCAGGCCCGTGACCGGATCACGGTAGCGCGGATAGGCGATGAGCGTCGCGTGCACCAGCCCCTCAAGGCTGGGCCGAGGGCCGGCGCGGCGGGCGGGCACCGGGCCAACGTCGCGCGTGAGGCCCCAACCTGCGTAGAAAGGCGCGCCAAGTGTCACCACGCGGCAGCCGCGCAAGAGCGCCTCGAACCCCATGAGCGAGGTCATGGTCCAGACTTCGTCGACGCAGGACAGCAATGCGCCCGCATCGACCCCGCGCAGGGTCATGTCGGCGTGCGTTTCGGGATGATCGATCGCTCCGGTGCGCAAGCCGGCCTCGACGTCCGGATGCGGCTTCCACAGGATCACCGCCCCGGGGTTCGCGGCCCGTGCGCGTTCCAGCAGGTCGGCGTTGCGGCGTATGTCGGGGCTGCCCAGCAGGATCGAGGCGTCGTCCTCGACCTGTCCGGGCACGAGGATGCGATGACCGGGCGGCAGCGGCGGCACCGCACCGCCGAGGTTGTATTTCGACAGCCCTCCCCGGGCGATGCGGCGGATGAGGGCGGCAGCGCGGTCGAGCTGATCGGCGGGCAGGTCGACCGAGGCGGCGATCAGCTGTTCCAGCCGCGACGCGCGGGTCGGATCGTAGTAGATGCCCAGGTCGTCGCAGACCAGCGACAGCGGGGGCACCAGTTCGGCGCCAAGCCCGCGCGAGCGGAGGAATCCGTCCTCTACGCGGGTGATAACCTCGCCCGGCGCGGCCTTGCCCGCCCAGACCATGCACGGGCGGTCGAGTGCATCGGCCCTGGCGCGGGCCTTCGCAGGGTCGTCTTCGAAGATCAGGCGCTTTTCGGCGCCGAAGAAGCGCTGTAGGGGCTCGCGTTTCCACAGGCGCATGCCGCTCGCGACCCAGCCGCGGCGGTCCTGCCGCCAGGCGGTGGCGCGGGCCTCGAGACCGGCCAGCACGTCTTCGATCTCGCACAGGCGGTCGCGATAGGGGTCATACCAGGCGGGGTAGAGGATCATCGCGGCGGCGAAAAGCTGCGCGCGGGTCAGCTGGCGTTCGCGCCGCGGCACCGGGCGGTCGTCGTCGGTGAGCCCCCAGCCGGCGTAGAAGGGCTGGCCGAAGACGCGGGGCTTGTGACCGGCGAGGATCGCCTCGAAGCCCAGTTGCGAGGACACCGTGTAGACCCCCACCGCGCCGTCGAACAGCGCCCAGGGCGACACCGGCCGGTCCAGAAGGCTGATCCGGTCGTTGCAGTCGGCGTCGATGAAATGCCCGGCGCGGTGGCCTGCGGCGGTTTCGGGATGTGTCTTTATGACGACGCGGGCGCCGGGGTGTTCCTCTTGCGCAAAGACAAGCATCTCGCGGAACCGCCCGCGATCGGCGGCGCTGGCGCGGACCGAGGCATCGCCGCGGGTCTGGTCGATGACCAGCACGTAGCCCGGTTCGGGCAGAGGCGCGTCTGGATAGACGGCGGAATACTTGGTCAGATGCGCGCGGCGCAGCCAGTGCAGGGCGGCGCGGGCGCGGGCCATCAGCGCGGAATCGTCGAGCGGATGGGTCGCGAGCAGCGTTTCCAGCTCGGACGGCGTGGCGGGGTCGAAATGCACGCCGGCGCGGTCGATCAGCAGGCCTATCGGCGGCTCTCCGTCACGTCCGGGATGCAGCGAGCGCAGGAAGGCATCCTCGATCCGGATCAGCGGCGCGCCGTGGCGGGCGGCGATGGCCTCGCCGCGGTGGGCGATGGGCGACTGGCCCCAGACGGCCACAGCATCACCGTCACGGGGCAGGCCCAGTGCCACGCGGTAGCCGGACAGCGACAGGATCCGGCGCAGGCGCGGCTGGGTCAGGAAACCGCCGTTGTAGACGCACAAACGCCGGGGAGTGCGGTCCCCGGCGTTCGCGTCGTCCTGCCCGCGTGCGGGCAGCATGGGATCAGATGCCTTCGAGGGCGGTGGAGGCCGTGGCGACCGTGCCAACCGCGCTGAGCGATCCTGTCAGGGCGGAAATCGTCTTGTCCCACTGGGTGAACGGCGCTTCGGTCACGTAGAGCGTGTCGCCGTCGCGGACGACGAAATCGCGGGCCATGAACATGCCGTTGGGTTCGGTCAGGTCCAGAACATAGACCAGCCGCTGCGCGCCGATGAGGTCGGTGCGGCCCATCACCTGGTTGGCGATCTCGGCGGGTTCGTTGCGGAAGATGAAGACGCCGGTGGGATCGGCCGAAGCGGTCAGCAGACCGCCGACCTGGGCAATCGCCTCGACCGCCGACAGGGTCTGCGTCTCGAACGGCACGCGGGCCTGGGTGCCGGTGGCGCCAAGCGCCGTGAAGGCGCGGGTGTCTTCCTCGACCAGGATCTTGTCGCCGCCGCGCAGGGCGATGTCCATGGCCGGGTTCTCGTAGAGATCCTGGAACCAGATCTTGCCGGTCTGACCGCCACGCTGGACGGTGACCTGTGCGATCTCGGGCCGGATGGTCACGCCGCCCGCCCGTGCCAGCATCGACGACAGGGTGCGGGTCGGACGTTCGATGGCATAGACGCCCTGGCCGCCGACAGCGCCGGCAAGGCTCACGGTCGAGCCGTCCCCGGCGATGCGGCGCACCTGCACCTGCGGATCGGGGGTCTGTTCCTCGAGCTTGGAGGTGATGATCCGGCGGATCGCTTCGGGCGAATTGCCCGATGCCTTGATGCGGCCAGCGTAGGGCACGAAGATGAAACCCGATCCGTCGACCTGCACCTCTTCGAGGATGGTGGAGTTCGACGCCTCGCCGGACAGCAGCCCGTCATCGACGTTTTCCCAGATCGTCAGGCCCAGGGTGTCGCCGGGGTTGATCACGTCCGATCCGACCACGCCGGCACTCTGGAAGGTCTCGCTGAAGCCGAGCGCCGGCACCACGGCGGTGGCGCGGGTCACGCGGTCGTTGACCGACACGACGAAGGCGTCGCCCTGGCGTTGTACCGATCCGGCAAAGATTTCGCGTTTTGTGGGGCCAACGCGCGGCAGGCCGCAGGATGCCAGAATCGACACCGCGGCCAGCAGGGCGATCGCTCTCGCCCGACGGGTGGGGGAGGTATTCACTGCTCGGTCTCCTCGACCTGTTATTGTTCTGCCTCAGGTTTTTCTTTTAACCTACGGGACTCCTGCCCAAAAAGCCAGTCGCAGGTATTCGGCGCCCTAACGGACGACGCGCAACTGTTGCCTTGGAGCCGCGGTTCCGAGCAGCAGCGCGTCGTAGGGATCGTCCTCTGCCAGCATCATATCGACCACATGCCGCAGCAGTTGCCGGCGCCCGCGCGCCGAGTAGAAGCCGCCGGGAAGCTGCGATGTTTCCAGCAGGTAACGGCGGTAATCCTTGTAGGCGCGGTTGTCCGGACGGGCGGGAGTGGCGAAGAATTCGGCCAGCGGCTGGTCCGAGACGAACTCCGGCTTGGCATAGACCGCGTCGCCGAAGACCTTGAGCGGAATCCCGCGCCAGAGCACCTGCTGGGCGGCGGTGGAATTCACCGTCACGGCGGTGCGCGCGTCGTTCAGAAGCTGCGCCAGCTTGCCGCCGCGCACGAAGTGCACCCGGTCCGAGACGCCATGCGCCTTGGCGAAGTCGCGGATCGCGCGGCGCACCGGCACACGGCCGTCCTCGAGCGGATGCGCCTTGAAGACCAGGTGATGATGCCCCGGCGCGCCCTTGGCGAAGCCCTCGATCACCAGTCCGAGGAAATCGGTCATGGTGGAGAAGGGCGAATGCATCTGGAACGAGCTGTCGTGTTCCAGTTGCAGCAGTGCCAGGTGATAGGGGAAGCCGCCCAGCCGGATGCGCTGGGTGGCGACGATCCGGTCGAGCGCCGTCAGCGGCAGGGTCAGCAGGCGTTTGACGTAGAGCCGGAACTCCTGCGCCACGGCGAGGCTGCGGTGCGGGCGGAAGTTGCGGTAATCGCCGTTCCGGAACATCACGAACCAGTGGTAGAGCGCGCCGTAGAAGATGTGGTGGCGCATGTCGCCCCAATGCGCGGGCGGCAGCGGCGCCTCCATGTCGGACTGGCGCAGGGCGTCCTGCATCTGCGCGATGGACATCTCTGTCAGCCGCGAATGGCCGTTCGATCCGCCCCGTTCGTAGGTCACCCAGTAGGGGCGCATGTAGCCTTCCTCGAAGACATGCACGGTGACGCCGCGGGCGTGGGCGGCGGCGACGGCCTCGGCGTGGATCGAGCGCGTGTCGCCGTAGAGCACGATGTCGGTGACGCGGCGCTCGGTCAGCAGGGCGCCGATATGGGCGGGCCAGTCCTCGGTCGTGCCGCGGTAGGGCAGGTAGCTTGCGGAGTGGAACCAGAAGGCGCGGTCGCCGGCGTTGAACCCGACGCGCCAGACCTCGGCGCCGGTCTTGCGCAGCATCTTGCCCAGCTTTGAAAAGAACGGCCCGTGCGGCCCCTGCAGGAACAAGAAGACCCGTTTCTGTCCGGTTGCGTTGCTCATATCGACAGGCTATCCCTCCGCTCGGATCAGGTGTAGCGCCTGAAGGCGGCGAAAATAAGGCCCCATTGCCTTGCGGCGGGAGGGCCCGAAAGGGGCAGAGCCATGTTTACCGGCATCATCACCGACATCGGCGAGGTCCGGTCGCTGGAGCAGCGCGGCGACCTGGGCGCGCGGATCGCCACGCAATACGACACCGCCGGGATCGAGATCGGTGCCTCCATCGCGTGCAACGGCGTGTGCCTGACGGTCGTGGCCCTGGGCAGCGACTGGTTCGACGTGCAGATCAGCGCCGAGACGGTGAGCAAGACCAACATCGGCGCCTGGTCGGTGGGCTACCGGGTGAACCTTGAGCGCGCGCTCAGGGTGGGCGACGAACTGGGCGGGCATATCGTGTCCGGGCACGTGGACGGGCAGGCCGAGGTGATCCGGGTGGCCGAGGAGGGCGACAGCACCCGCGTCACCCTGCGTGCCCCCGAGGCGCTGGCGCGGTTCATCGCGCCCAAGGGGTCGGTGGCGCTGAACGGCACCTCGCTCACGGTGAACGAGGTCGAGGGCCGCGACTTCGGCATCAACTTCATCCCGCACACCAAGGTGGCGACGACCTGGGGCGACGTGCAGGAAGGCGACATGGTCAACCTCGAAATCGACACTCTGGCGCGCTACGTGGCGCGGCTGGCGGAGATGTCCTGACGGCGGTGGAGCCGTTCATCGTGGGGGCGGAGAGGCGCCGTCCGCTGCGCTTTTTGCGGATCGGGGCAACGGAATCGCCCTTCGGGCGATACGAGAGACGCTGTCTCTCGTGCTCTCTGGAGGTTTATCGGCAAGATGAAGGCGGATCAGGCTCGGGCGCGGCGCGCGCGGGCCAGCGCGAGGTGCAGGCCGAGACCTGCGAGATAGGCGGTCATCACCGCCAGCAGCCCCGCGGTGGCGCCGCCCAGTCCGAGGATCGCGAGCAGCAGCGGCATGCCCAGCAGGTTGCCGACATTTCCCATCTGCGCGAGCGCGCCGTTGGCCAGGGCCCGGTCGGCGGGGTCGGAAGCCAGTTCGGGCACCGCCGCGAAGCTGGCCGATTGCACCAACGCCAGCGCGGCAAAGAGCGCGAAGACCGGCCAGAGGGGGCCCGGCAGGGCCAGAAGCGCGGCGACCGCGATGGCGGAGGCGGCGAAGCCCAGCAGGATCACCTGCACCGCACTCAGCTTGCGCAGCAGGGCCACCCCCAGCGTCAGCGCCACCGCGATCGAGGTCAGCGGCAGCGCGCCCAGCAGCCAGCCGGGCGAGGACGGCTCCATGACCGCCGGAAGCAGCGTCAGCAGCGACACGAAGGTCAGCGTGTAGCAGAGCCAGCCGAGGGCCGGGGCGCTGAGCGCCGGCGAGCGGTAGATCGCCGCGTGGCGTGCCAGGACCGCGCGCCAGGTCAGGGGGTCGGTGACCCGCACGAGGCGGGCGGTCGGCAACAGGACCGAGAGCCAGAGCGCCATGGCGGCCATCCAGGCGCCGTGCAGCGCGAAGAGCGCGCCGGGGCCGTGGCTGTCGACCAGCGGCAGGCCGGCCCAGGCGAAGAGCGCGAAGGCGACACCGAAGAAGGTGGACCAGAGCGTCAGCGCCGCGCCGCGCCAGCGGTCCGCGACCGTCTCGGAGATCAGCGTCGGCGCCGCGACGACGATCACCAGGTGGGACAGCCCTTCGACCAGCCGCGTCGCCAGCAGCGCCCCGAGCCCCGGCAGGATCGCTTGCGCCAGCGACAGCGCCGCGCCGAGCCAAAGCCCCCAGAGCAGCATCCGCCGCAGACCCAGCCGGGCCACGATCATGCCGGCGACGACACCCAGGAGCGCGCCGAGCAGGGAAATCAGCGACACGGCCAGGCCCAGGCTCGTCCCGGCCTGCGGGTAAAGCGCCTGCAGCGCCGGGAAGGCGACGGCGATCTTGGCGAACTGCCCGGCGGCCCCAAGGCCCGCGAGCCAGAGCACGACGACGGTCAGGGCAGGGTCGGCGGGCCGGGTCATGGCGTCCTGATGCCACAGCGCGGCGCGGCCCGCCAGAGCGCGCGCCTGTGCTTCTCCGGTTTTCAATAACCCTCGGGGGAGTCCGCCCTGGCGGACGGGGGCAGAGCCCCCAGCGGTGCCGGCGTCACTCGGCCGGCTGGAACCCTTCGATCAGCTGGCGCAATCCGAACGCGGCGCCGGCAAAGATCGCGGCGAAGGTCACCGGCGCGGACCAAGCCAGCACCGAAAAGGCCGACAGCCCCTGTCCGATGGTGCAGCCGAGCGCCACGACCGCGCCCACGCCCATCAGCGCCGCGCCGACGATCTGCCGGCGCAGCTCGCGCGGGTCCTCGCAGGCCTCCCAGCGGAAGTGGCCCTTGATCAGCGACCCGGCGAAAGCGCCGATCCAGACCCCGGCGACGGAGCCCACGGCAAAGCTCACCGGCCGGACCGAGCCGGTCATCCACCACAGGATCGCCTCGCCCAGCGGCGCGGAAAAGCTGTGCGACACCGGCGCGATCGGCTCGAAGCCGTGGGCGCGGATATAGCTCGTCCCGGCCCATCCGGTCAGGATCGCGGCGCCGACGATTGCGGCCCAGAAGACCGTGCCGGGCGTTTGCCAGAGCGCTTTCGAGGCCAGCGACGCCGCCAGCAGTGCCAGTCCAAGGGCGATCCCGATCGCCGGGGCGCCCAGGCCGGTCAGGCGGGCCAGCCCGTGCGCAATGCCGGGCAGCCGGTCGTCGGTCACCGCGTCGATGGGAAAGAGCGCGGCGCGCAGCGGTGCGAGGGGCCCGCTGACTGTGGCATAGGCGGCGACGCCCATGACCAGCACGATGACGAAGCTGCGCAGATCGCCGCCGCCCAGCCGGGCCAGCGCGCCGTAGCCGCAGTTGCCCGCCAGCGCCATGCCGTAGCCGAAGGCCAACCCGCCCAGGACCGACCCGAGCGGGTTCCAGTGCAGCCCGAGGTAGAGTGTGTCAGCCGCAGGAAGCGCCCCGGTCGCGATCAGCGCGAAGGTGCCGACGATCGCGACGCCGATGGCGATGCCCCACATGCGCAGCCGCAGGTCCGACCCGCCGTAGAGTCTGTCCTCGATGGCGCCCAGGGTGCAGAAGCGGCCCAGCCGCGCCGCGAGGCCCAGCAGGATGCCGCCCACGACGCCGACCAGCGCCGAAGCGCCGTATTCTCCGATCAGGTCGATCATGCCGGGGCCCTCCCTCTGCCCAGACAGTCCGGCGCGGTTCCCGCGCGCCCCGTATGCGTGGTGTCAGTCGTCGTTGCAGAAGAGCTCGTAGACGCATTCGAGCATCTTGCGCGGCTTGTCGTCGGCGAGGCGGTAGTAGATCGCCTTGCCGTCGCGGCGCGGCACCACCAGCCCCTCGAGCCGCAGGCGCGACAATTGCTGGCTGACTGCGGCCTGGCGGGCCGACAGCAGGTCCTCGAGCTCGGTCACGGATTTCTCGCCCGACACCAAGTGGCAAAGGATCATCAGCCGCCCCTCGTGGCTGATCGCCTTGAGAAAGGCCGAGGCTGCGGTGGCCTTTTCGAGGATCCTGTCGAATTCCTCTTCGCTCATGTCGTCGCGCAGAACGGGCAGGGCGGTCATGGCATCATCCCTCAGAGTCGGTCACGGGGGTCGCGGCAGAGACATCAGGTTCGAAACCCGCGTGTTCGGCCAGCATCATCGACAGCAGGCCCCAGAAGAAATCCGCGCCCGGGTAGCCTTCGATGCGGGCCTGTTCGGTGCCGTCCTCGACCAGGATGAAGGTCGGGGTGAAATTCACCTTGCGGTCATAGGTGATTCCCTCGGGTGGGCCGTCGCGCAGATCGGCGCGCAGAAGCGGCGCGTGCCGGCCTTCGCGGGTCTTGGGGTAGGCCTCGGCGATCTCTTCGTCCCAGCGCTCGCAGTAGACACAGCCGGGCTGTTCGACCATGACGAGCCGCGGCTCTGCCAGGGCAGTGACCGGAGCGAATGCCCAGAGGACAAGGACGGGCAGGGCGAATGTGCGCAGCATCGGACTTCTGTTTGACCTTCTTCGGTTGCACAACGTAATATGAATATGTGAATTAAACAAGGAGCCCGTCGCCCGTGCTCGATATCTCGTTCGCCGGTGCAGCACTTGCGGGGCTGCTGAGCTTCTTCACTCCCTGCATCCTGCCGATGGTGCCCTTCTACCTGTGTTACATGGCAGGTCTGTCGATGGCGGAACTGCGCAGCGACGCCGGCATCCCGCCGGGCGCGCAAAAGCGTCTTGTGCTGTCGTCGGTGTTCTTTGCGCTGGGAGTGACGACGATCTTCGTCCTACTGGGTATGGGGGCGACGGCGGTGGGCCGGGCCTTTGCCGACTGGATGGACGTGCTGAAATACGGCGCCGCGGCGCTCTTGCTGGTCTTCGGGCTGCATTTCCTCGGGATCATCCGCGTGCCGATCCTCTACCGCGAGGCGCGGGTTGACAGCAGCGCGGAGCCGACGACTGTGCTGGGCGCCTACGTCATGGGGCTGGCCTTCGGGTTCGGCTGGACGCCCTGCGTCGGCCCGGCGCTGGCGTCGATCCTGATGATCGCCAGCGGCATGGGCGACATTACCCAGGGGGGGCTACTGCTGCTGGTCTACGGGCTGGCGATGACGGCGCCCTTCGTGGTCGCGGCGCTGTTTTCCGGGCCGTTCCTGCGCTGGACCGCGCGGCACCGGGACAAGCTCGCGCATGTCGAGAAAGTGATGGGCGGGATGCTCATCCTCTTTGCGATCCTGATCGCGACCGATACGGTAAACCTGATTGCCGATGCCATGATCCGGTGGTTTCCCGGATGGGTGTCGCTGAGCTGACGCTTGGGAGGGCGAAACATATGAAACACTGGATGACGGGACTTGCGGCAACGCTGATCGCCCTGCCGGTCTGGGCGGCTGAGCTGGGCGACGACGGCCTGCACAAGACCGACTGGATGCGCGACACCTTCAAGGACCTGCGCGACGACCTGGCCGAGGCCAATGACGAGGGCAAGCGGCTGGTGCTCTTCTTCGAGCAGCGCGGCTGCATCTACTGCACGCAGATGCATGAAGAGGTGTTTCCCGATCCCACGATCTCGAACTACATCGAGGAGAACTACTTTGTCGTGCAACTGAACCTGCATGGCGACATCGAGGTGACCGACCTCGACGGAGAATCGCTGTCCGAGAAGGAGATGGCGCGGAAGTGGCGGGTGATGTTCACGCCGACCATCATGTTCCTGCCCGAAGAGGTGCCCGAGGACACGTCGGCCGCCGAGGCCGCGGTTGCGGTGATGCCGGGCGCCTTCGGAAAGGGCACCACGCTCGACATGTTCACCTGGGTCAATGAAAAGCGATACCTGCTTGATAACGGTGAGGATTTTCAGCGATACCACGCGCGGATGATTCAGGAACGCGACAACGGCAAGACCGACTGACCGGCCGTGCGTTGAGCGGTATTTATTCACTTCTGTGAATTTGTTGTTGCGTGTGTGTGGGCCGGTGGCCTACGGTATACCGGAACGATCCGCCGTCAGAGCGGAAGAGACAAGCCTAGGGAGGGAACATGAGGCTGACAGCAATCACGATGGCCGCGAGCCTGGTGGCGGGGGCGGCCCTGGCCGACGCGGTCGCGCCGGGCGACGTGACCTACACCGAATACGGCGAAATCGAAACATCGCTCAGCGGCGCGCCCGGCGACGCCGAGGCCGGCGCCAAGGTGATGACCACCCGCGGCCTGGGCAACTGCGTGGCCTGCCACAAGGTCGACGCGCTCGACGCGGCGTTCCAGGGCGAAGTCGGCCCGCCGCTCAACGGTGTCGGCGGGTATCGCAGCGAAGCGGAACTGCGCGGTATCGTGGCCAACGCCAAGATGACTTTCGAAGGCACGGTGATGCCGGCCTTCTACAAGACCAGCGGCTTCATCCGCCCCGGAGACGGTTACACTGGCAAGGGGGCTGCAGAAGAGGACCTTGAACCGCTGCTGACGGCACAACAGATAGAAGACGTGGTCGCCTACCTGATGACGCTCAAGGACTGAGCAGGCCCCGCGGCCTGCCCGAGACTGCACGAGATTAAGGAGATAACTCATGGATTTCACGAGACGCGAGACACTGGCGATGACCGCCGGTGCAGCGCTGATGACGGTCCTGCCGTTCCGCGCCAACGCAGCGGTCGATGACATGATCGCGGAGTTCACCGGCGGTGCCGACATCGCCGATTCCGGTGTCGAACTGACGGCACCCGAGATCGCCGAAAACGGCAACACCGTGCCGATCGAGGTCGCGGCCCCCGGCGCCAGCGCCATCATGGTGCTTGCCGCGGGCAACCCGACCCCGCCGGTCGCCACGTTCAACTTCGGCCCGCTGGCCGCAAGCCAGGCCGCAAGCACGCGGATCCGCCTTGCCGGTACGCAGGAGGTGATCGCCATCGCCAAGCTCGAGGACGGCAGCTTTGCCCGCTCTTCGAAGATGGTGAAGGTCACCATCGGCGGCTGCGGCGGCTAAGTCAGACACAGCAGAGACACAAGGAGACGAGAAAATGGCATCTGGAGTCAAACCCCGCGTCAAGGTCCCCAAGTCGGCTGCGGCTGGCGAGGAGATCACCATCAAGACGCTGATCAGCCACCCGATGGAATCCGGCCAGCGCAAGGACAGCGACGGCAACACCATCCCGCGCTCGATCATCAACCGCTTCACCTGCGACTTCAACGGCGAGAACGTCGTCGACGTGAAGATGGAGCCGGCGATTTCCACCAACCCGTATTTCGAGTTCACCGCGACGGTGCCCGAAGCCGGTGAATTCAAGTTCACCTGGTACGACGACGACGGGTCGGTCTACGAAGACGCAAAAGAAATCGCCATCGGCTGAAACCGGTGCGCGGCCCTGTCCCCGAACCGCGGGACAGGGCCGATTCCAGGGAGGGACAGACATGAATTTCAAGGCAATGACCGCCGTTGCGGCCGCGCTGATCGCCACGGCGCCGGCGCTGATGGCCGGCGGCCCGGACGATGACACCATGGTCATCAACGGCGAGATCGAGATGACCACCAAGACCGAGGCGCCTGCGCACATGGAAGGCACCGGCATCGACACGATCATCTCGGGCTGGCACTTCCGCGAGGACGAGACCCAGAGCCAGCAGCTCGACGATTTCGAGAACCAGGGCATGATCTTCGTCGACAACGCCCGGGACGCCTGGGACACGGTCGAGGGCGAGGCGGGCGAATCCTGCGCCTCCTGCCATGGCACGCCCGAGGACATGGCCGGCGTGAAGCCGGTCTATCCCAAGTACGTCGACTCCGCCGGCGAGGTGCGCACCCTGCAGATGCAGATGAACGCCTGCCGGACCGAACGGATGCAGGCTGAGGCCTGGGGCTACGACGCCCAGCCCGCCATCGAGATGGAGGCGTTGATGAGCTCCGTGTCACGCGGCATGCCCGTGGATGTGGCCATCGACGGACCCGCCGCCGAGGCCTGGGAAATGGGCAAGGAGATCTACTACACCCGCTACGGTCAGCTCGAACTGGCCTGCGCGTCCTGCCACGAGGAAAATTACGGCAACTATATCCGCGCCGACCACCTGAGCCAGGGCCAAGTCAACGGCTTTCCGACCTACCGCCTGAAGAACGCCAAGCTCAACGGCGTGCACAGCCGGTTCCGCGGCTGCGTGCGCGACACCCGTGCCGAGACCTTCAGCACCGGCAGCCCGGAATTCGTGGCGCTGGAGCTTTACGTCGCCTCGCGCGGCAACGGTCTTTCGGTCGAAGGGCCGTCGGTTCGCAACTGACCCATGACCCCGCGCGCCTCGAGCTGCGCGGGGTTTTTCGCTCGCGAAATATGCACACATGCGAATGTGTGGGCTGCAAACGGAAAGACCCTCCCGATGATCTCCAGACGCGATTTCCTGCAAGTCTCGATGGCCACCACCGCGCTGGTGGGCGCCAGCGGTTTCGGCAACTGGTCCCGGCTGGCCGCGCAGCAGGCACTGACGCAGGACCAGCTGTTGCAATTTGACAGTTTCGGCAACCTGACGCTGATCCACGTGACCGACATCCACGCACAGCTGAAGCCGATCTATTTCCGCGAACCCGAGGTCAATATCGGCGTCGGCCCGAACCGGGGCGAGGTGCCGCATATCACCGGCGCCGATTTCCGCAAGCTTTACGGCATCGAGGACGGCAGCCCGTCGCATTACGCGCTGACATACAATGACTTTTCCGCGCTGGCGCAGGAATACGGCCGGGTCGGCGGGCTCGACCGCGTGGCCACGGTGATCAATTCGATCCGCGCCGAGCGGCCGGACGCGATCCTGCTGGATGGCGGCGACACCTGGCACGGCTCCTACACCTGCTATCACACGCAGGGGCAGGACATGGTCAACGTGATGAACGCGCTCAAGCCCGATGCGATGACCTTCCACTGGGAATTCACGCTCGGGTCGGACCGCGTGCGCGAGCTGGTTGAGGGGCTGCCCTTCGGCGCGCTGGGCCAGAACATCTTTGACGCCGAATGGGACGAACCGGCGGAGCTGTTCAAACCCTACCAGTTTTTCGAACGCGGTGGTGTCAAGGTCGCGGTGATCGGCCAGGCCTTCCCCTACATGCCCATCGCCAACCCGGGCTGGATGTTCCCGGAATACAGTTTCGGCATCCGCGACGAGCGCATGCAGGAAATGGTCGACGAGGTGCGCGGGCAGGGCGCGGAATGCGTCGTGCTTCTGAGCCACAACGGCTTTGACGTCGACAAGAAGATGGCCGCGCAGGTGACCGGCATCGACGTGATCCTGTCGGGCCACACCCATGATGCGCTGCCCGAGCCGGTGCTGGTGGGCGAGACGATCGTGGTGGCCTCCGGCTCCAACGGCAAGTTCGTGAGCCGCGTCGACCTCAATATCCAGGACGGCCGGATGATGGGCTTCCGCCACAAGCTGATCCCGATCCTGTCGGACGTGATCGCGCCCGATCCGGCGATGACCGCGCTCATCGACGAACAGCGCGCGCCCTTCGAATCCGCCATGTCCGAGGTGATCGGCCAGTCCGGCGGGCTGCTCTACCGGCGCGGCAACTTCAACGGCACTTGGGACGACGTGATCTGCGATGCGCTCTTGTCCGAGCGCGAGGCAGAGATCGCCATGAGCCCCGGCGTGCGCTGGGGGCCGAGCCTTCTGCCCGGGCAGGACATCACCCGCGAGGACATCTGGAACGTCACCTCGATGACCTATCCCAATGCCTACCGCACCGAAATGACCGGCGAATTTCTCAAGATCGTGCTCGAGGACGTGGCCGACAACCTCTTCAATCCCGATCCCTACTACCAGCAGGGCGGTGACATGGTGCGCGTCGGCGGCATGGGTTACCGCATCGACGTGACGAAGCCGGCGGGCGAGCGGATTTCCGAGATGACGATGCTGGCGACCGGCGAGCCCATCGACCCCGCGCGCAACTACGTCGTGGCGGGTTGGGCCAGCGTCAACGAAGGCACCGAGGGCCCGCCGATCTGGGAGGTGGTCGAGGCGCATATCGCCAAGCTCGGCACGGTCGAAGTTGGCGAGAACACCAGCGTCGAGGTTGTCGGCGCCTGAAAGGTTGCACGGCGGGTGCCGCGGGTGCCCGCCGATTTTTCTGCAAAAATCATTCACATAGGCGAATGTGATGATGCGAGAGGAGTCAAAGATGACGCAAGACAGCAAGAGCGGCACCTCGCGCCGGGCGTTCCTGCGGGGCACGCTGGCGGCCGGGACGGCCGTCGCCGGTGCCGGCATGGCCCGGGCCGCGGGGCCGGATCCGCTGATCACCGAGGTGCAGCCCTGGGCGCAGGGCCTGGGCGACGGAGTCGACGCGACGCCTTACGGCCTGCCTATCGAATTCGAATCCGACGTGATCCGCCGCAACGTGCCCTGGCTCACGGCCGATCCGATCAGCTCGATCAACTTCACCCCGATCCACGCGCTCGACGGCACGATCACCCCGCAGGGCTGCGCCTTCGAGCGGCACCATTCCGGCGCCATCGAACTCGCGAAGCCCGACTACCGGCTGATGGTCAACGGCCTTGTCGAAAAACCGCTGGTCTTCACCTATGCCGATCTCGAACGCTTCCCTCGGGAAAACCACGTCTATTTCTGCGAATGCGCCGCGAACACCGGCATGGAATGGGCGGGCGCGCAGCTCAATGGCGCGCAGTTCACTCATGGCATGATCCACAACATGGAATACACCGGCGTGTCGCTGCGCACCCTGCTGGAAGAGGCGGGCGCGGACCTTTCCGGCGACAAGTGGGTCTATGTCGAAGGCGCCGACGCGTCCTCGAACGGCCGCTCGATCCCGATGGAGAAGGCCCTGGACGACGTGCTCGTTGCGTTCAAGGCCAACGGCGAGGCTTTGCGCAAGGAGCACGGGTACCCGGTGCGCCTCGTCGTGCCAGGTTGGGAAGGCAACATGTGGGTCAAGTGGCTGCGCCGGATCGAGGTCATGGACGGCCCCGTGGAAAGCCGCGAGGAAACTAGCAAGTACACCGACGTGATGGAAGACGGCTCGGCGCGGAAATGGACCTGGGTGATGGATGCGAAATCGGTCGTCACCAGCCCCAGCCCGCAGTCGCCGATCACCCACGGCGCCGGCCCGCTGGTCATCACCGGCCTGGCCTGGTCCGGCCACGGCAGGATCACCCGCGTCGACGTCAGCAAGGACGGCGGGATGACTTGGGAAACCGCGCGCCTGGCGCGCGAGGGGGAGAACAAGGCGCTGACGCGCTTCTACCTCGACACCGAATGGGACGGCTCCGAGATGCTGCTGCAAAGCCGCGCCATGGATGAAACCGGCTATGTGCAGCCCACCAAGGCGCAGCTGCGCGAGGTGCGCGGGCTGAACTCGGTCTATCACAACAACTGCATCCAGACCTGGCACGTGAAGGAAAACGGAGAGGCGGAAAATGTCGAAGTTTCTTAATCTTGCAACCGCCGGCGTGCTGATCGTCATGGCCGCTCCGGCCTTTGCGGAGAGCTACGGCCTGGGACGCGAGGCGCTGCCCGAAGAGATCGCCGCCTGGGACCTGGACGTCAGCCCCGACGGCACCGGCCTTCCGCCCGGCTCGGGCTCGGTCGAGGATGGCGAGGCGATCTTTGCCGAGGCCTGCGGCGCCTGCCACGGCGTCTTTGCGGAAGGCGTGGGCAACTGGCCCAAGCTCGCGGGCGGTGACGGCACGCTGGCCAACGAAGACCCTGTCAAGACGGTGGGCAGTTACTGGCCGTACCTGTCCACCACCTTCGACTACGTCCACCGCTCCATGCCCTTCGGCAATGCGCAAAGCCTGACCGCCGACGAGGTCTATGCGATCACCGCTTATATCCTTTACTCGAACTTCATCGTGGAGGATGATTTCGTCCTGTCGAACGACAATTTCACCGAGGTCGAGATGCCCAATGCCGACGGCTTCTTCGTCGATGATCGCGCCGAAACCGAGTACCCGATCTGGTCGGGCGAACCCTGCATGCAGAACTGCAAGGACTCGGTGGAAATCACCATGCGCGCCACGGTTCTGGACGTGACGCCCGAGGAAACCGCCGAGGAGGCGGCGCCAGCGGCTGAGGAGGCGGCGGCGGAGCCTGCGCCTGAAGCGGCCGTCGAGGAAACGGCGGCCGTCGACCCCGAACTGGCGGCGGCGGGCGAAAAGGTGTTCCGCAAATGCTCGGCCTGCCACCAGGTGGGCGAGGGCGCCAAGAACCGCGCCGGTCCGCAATTGAACGGCATCGTCGGGCGTGACATCGGCGGTGTCGACGGGTTCCGCTATTCCGGCACCATGGCCGATCACGGCGGTGTCTGGGACGAGGCGACGCTTGCGGCCTTCCTCGCCGACCCGCGCGGCACCTTTAAGGGCACCAAAATGGCTTTTGCGGGTCTGAAGAAGGAGGACGACGTCGCCGCGGTCATCGCCTATCTCAAGGACGCCTCTGCCAATGCGAACTGATTTCGCGACACTGGCGCTAGCGGCGACGCTGGCGCCGCTTGCCGCCCTGGCTGAAGAACTGGTCGTGCCGGACGGGATCATGGATCTCGACGGAGATCCGGCCTACGGCGCCTATCTCGGCGGCGAATGCGCCGGGTGCCACCAGCTTGACGCCTACGACGGGATTCCGCCTCTGCACGGGCTGGATCGGGAACACTTCATCCTGGCGATGCTCGAATACCGTCAGAAGCTGCGCGCCAATCCGGCGATGCAGCAGGTGGCCGGGCGGCTGTCGGATGAAGAGATCGCAGCCCTGGCTGCGTATTTCAACGAGTCCGACTAACCGGACCGATTTAGGGAGGAGTTACCATGTTATTGAACAGAAGAGGATTTCTGGGCACCGGCGCGGCTGCGCTGAGCCTGGCGGCCCCGATGGTCCGCGCACAGGGCAAACCGCGCGTGGTCGTCCTGGGCGGCGGCGCGGGCGGCGCCACGGCGGCGCGCTACATCGCCAAGGACAGCGCAGGCGCCATCGACGTCACGCTGATCGAACCGTCGCGAAGCTACTACACCTGCTTTTTCTCGAACCTCTACCTGGGCGGCTTCCGCACGCTGGAAAGCCTCGCGCATTCCTACGGGACGCTGGCGTCGGAGTATGGCATCAACGTCGTGCACGACTGGGCGACCGGCGTGGACCGCGACGCCAAGACCGTGGCGCTGGCGGGCGGCGGATCGGTGCCTTACGACCGGCTGATCCTGAGCCCCGGCATCGACTTCGTCGACGGGTCCGTCGAGGGCTGGTCGCTGGCCGCGCAGAACGCCATGCCCCACGCCTACAAGGGCGGATCGCAGACCGAGCTTCTGAAGGCCCAGCTTGAAGACATGCCCGAAGGCGGCACCTTCGTCATGGTCGCGCCGCCCAACCCCTACCGCTGCCCGCCCGGGCCGTACGAGCGCGTGTCGATGGTGGCGAGCTACCTCAAGGCCAACAATCCCACGGCCAAGATCATCATCTCGGATCCCAAGGAGAGCTTTTCGAAACAGGCGCTGTTCGAGGAAGGCTGGAACCAGCACTACTCGGGCATGATCACCCGGATCGGGCCGGATTTCGGGGCCGAGAACACGTCGGTGAACCCCACCGACATGACCGTCGACATCGACGGCGAGGTGGTGAACGCCGCTGTGGTCAACGTCATCCCGGCGCAGAAGGCCGGTCTGATCTGCGAGAGCGCAGGTCTGACGGATGGCAACTGGGCGCCCGTGGTGCCGGAAACCATGCAAAGCCGGATGGACGAGAACATCCATATCCTCGGCGATGCGGCGGCGCAGGGCGACATGCCGAAATCGGGCTTTTCGGCCAACAGCCAGGCCAAGGTCTGCGCCATGGCGGTGCGCGGCGCGCTCACCGACTCGCAGGTCTTCCCGGCGCGCTTCTCCAACACCTGCTGGTCGCTCATTTCCGAGAACAACGGCGTCAAGGTCGGCGCGTCCTACGAGGCGACCGAGGAAAAGATCGCCAGCACTGGAGGGTTCATCAGCGACACCGGCGAGGATGCGGCCCTGCGCGAGGCGACCTACGAGGAAAGCATCGGCTGGTACGCGGGCATCACCTCCGACATGTTCGGCTGATCACGGTTCAGGGGGCGGCGCCTTGTGGCCCCCGACTCCCGGCGGCGCGCTCCTGAACCGGGCGCGCCGTTCGGCGTTTCAGTGCATCCTGCCGCCCAAAGGCACGTCGCGATCAGGCGCCAGAAGCACGATGGCGCCATCCGCGTCCGAGACGCCCAGCACCAGCACTTCGGACATGAACGGCCCGATCTGGCGCGGCGGGAAGTTCACCACCGCCATGACCTGCCGCCCGACAAGCGCCTCGGGCGTGTAATGCACCGTGATCTGGGCGCTGGTCTTCTTCTCACCGATCTCGGGGCCGAAATCGATCCACATCTTGATCGCCGGTTTACGCGCCTCGGGAAACGGCTCTGCCCGGGTCACGCGCCCGGCGCGGATGTCGACTGCGGCGAAATCGTCGTAGCTGATCTCAGCCATCGGCCAATTCCCTGGACCGGCGGGCGGCGGCGGCGACGGTGGCGCGCATCAGCGGCGGCAGGCCCTTGTCCTCGTCCATCAGCACCTCCAGACCCGCCTGGGTCGTGCCGTTGGGGCTGGTCACGTTGCGGCGCAGTTGGCCCGGATCCTCGCCCGACATGGCAAGCTGTCCGGCCCCGGCAACCGTGGCCCGCGCCAGTTGCAGCGCAAGGTCCGGCGCCAGCCCCTCGGCCTCTCCGGCGGCGGCCAGGCATTCGATCATGTGAAAGACATAAGCCGGACCCGAGCCGCTGACGCCTGTCACGGCGTCCATCTGCCTCTCGTCCTCGAGCCGCACCACCTCGCCCACGGCGCTCAGCAGCAGGTCCGCCTGGTCGAGGTGCAGATCGTCCGCGTGGGCGTTGCCGATGATCGCGGTGATGCCGCGGCCGACGGCGGCGGGGGTGTTGGGCATGGCGCGGACGACCGGCGTCTCGGACCCCAGCAGCCGCTCGAATGTGGCGATGGGAATGCCCGCGGCGACCGAGACGAAGAGCGTCGTGCCATTGCCCAGGGCCTGAAGCGACGGCAGCGCATCACCCATCATCTGCGGTTTCACCGCCACAAGAACCAGCGCCGGGTCGTCGGGTAGCCCGTCGTTTAGCGTCACGCCCGTGCCCTGCAGCCAGTCCGACGGGTTGGGGTCGATGACCCAGACCGATCCGGCGGGCAGGCCCCGGTCCAGCCAGCCTTCGAGCATGGCCGACCCCATCTTGCCGCAGCCCAGAAGCACGAGCCCGCGCTTCGCAATTTGCGTATCCTTCATGATGCTCTCCTGCGCGTCCCGCTGGCTGCGTGGCGTGTTCCGACGCCCCGTTCAGCCCGGCTGCGTCACGATGATCGCACCTCGGTCCGTCGCGACGACCGTGTGCTCGTACTGGACTACCGGCGCCGGCGGGGCGCTGTAAAGGGTCCAGTCGTCTTCGCCCTCGGTCGCCCAGAGGCCGCCTCGGGACAGGAACGGCTCGACCGTGAGCACCAGCCCGTGGTTGATCCGCCGGCGGTCGCCCAGGACCGGCCATGTCGGGATCTCGCCCGGCGCCTCGTGCAGGGCGCGGCCGACACCGTGGCTGGCGAGGTTTCGGATCAGAGTGTAACCCCGCGCCTCGGCGAAACGTCCGATGGCGCGTCCGATCCCGGCCAGCGGCCGGTCGCTGCCCACCTGCGCGATGCCGATCTGCATGGCCCGCCGGCCATCGCGGCACAACCGGTCGACCGACGGCTTGACCGGCGCCATGCGAAACGAGGCGCCGGTGTCGGCAAAGTACCCATCCTTGGAGGCCGAAACGTCGATATTCACCAGGTCGCCAGCCCGCAGCACACGGTCGCCGGGGATGCCGTGGGCGATTTCCTCGTTCACGCTGATGCAGCTGGCACCGGGAAAGCCGTAGGTGTCCTCCGGCGCCGGAATCGCGCCGTCGCGCTCCAGCAACCGTCGCCCGATGTCGTCGAGGTCCCGCGTGGTCATGCCGGGTTCCATGGCACGGGCCATGGCCTGCAGGGTGTTGGCGACGATGCGCCCGATGACCTTGAGCCCGTCAAGCTCTTCGGCTTTGGTGATCGTCATGTCCTGATCCTCGTTTTCGTACGTCCGACAAGAAAAGGACCGGTCGCCCGGCCCTTTTCAACGCGCGTCAGGGAGGAGAGTTACGCGCGCCCGTACGCCTCCGCAATGGCCACCTGCAGGGCCTCGCGGGGGGTCTTGTCGCTGTAGACCATCAATTGGAACGCCGGGTAGTAACGTTCCGCGCTCAGCACGGCGGCGGTGATCAGCGTGTCGATCTGCTCGGGGCTCGCGACGTTGCCGCCCGCCAGGACCAGGCCGTAGCGGTAGACCATCAGCTGCTGTTCGGCCCAGTAGCTGAACGCCCCGGCCCAGCACTGGTCGTTGACCGAGTTGAGCCCTTCGTAAAGCTGCGGCAACTTGTTCGCAGGCGGCTCCATCTCGAAGGTGCAGATCAGCCGCAGGGTCTCGTCGTAGCCCGACCAGGCCAGGGTGATCGAATAGGTGCGCCACTGGCCTTCGACCGCCATGGCGATCTGGTCATCGGCGATGCGCTCGAAATCCCAGTCATGGTGTTCGGCCAGATGCTCGACGATGTCGATCGGGTGAATATCCTCTTCCAGGTACTGCTCGGACAGGGCCATGGCGCCACCTCTGTTGTTGTGTAGCGACCGGGTTCGGCAGTGTCCCAATCGCTAGGTGCCTGCTCTAGGAACGGGGGCTGTTCCCACGTCCCTTACCAGATATGGTGCCTGTGTCGGGTAGCGTCTGTAAAGCTATATTTTTGGGGATAAGACGATAAGTTGTGGATGAAGCGGGGGTGATGCCTAAATAGCGGCATGTTCAGTTGCACGAACCTGTGTCGCAGGGGGGCGCGTGGGAGACGGGCTTGCAGGCGAAGGCCGGTGTGGCTGTAGCGTGACATCAGGTTTTACAGAGTTTGACACGCAAAATTGCAGCAGACGATTTTTCAGGCGGAGCCGTTTGAAGAAGTTGTGAAGAAGCCCTCAAACCGCATTTTCAACCTGCTGCCCGTCGCTCTCTGAAGGATGGCATGACTGGCACGTCCTCCGGAAGCTCTGCGGTAAGCTCCTGAGCCTTGCCACCGGCGATCGCCAAGAGCATTTCTCGCTGAGCGAGGTCGCGGGGGTTTTTGAAGGCGGCTCTGGCCGATTTCTTTCGTCCGATCGCCGCCGCCGTCACTGTATCCAGCATCGCCGGCACGTTGATCACCGCTCCCGCGAACATCTCGGCGATGGTGATAATCTGAACGGCCGGGATCGGACCGAAGAGGGTATCGACCTTGCCGAATTCCCGCGCAGCATCGCGCATGCCCTTTGTCGGTTCGTGCGCGCAAACCAATACGCCTATGGCCTTGTCGTCTTTGGTCAATCGGCGCTGGGTCTGAACCGTCCCGCCAAGATCTCGAACCATCCCTGGGTTGAGACTGCGCCCACCCTTTACAGAGACGATCCCTCGGCTACGATCATCGCTGGCTGTTAGATAGTAGAATGTTCCGTCGATCCCGCCATCTCCCCGGAACTTGCCAGAGTGCATTGCACCCAAAGCTGTAACCGCCCATTCCTCGAACTTGAAAGGGTGGTTTTCGGCCAGCCACATTGCACCGTCGGCGCTCTTCGGGATGCCGAAAACGTCGTATTTTACGTTCGGAAAATGGTGTTTCAAGCGGTCTTGAACGACATGCATCGATTGAACCGCCACGTCGATCCCGATCCATTTGCGGCCCAGCTCCTCAGCTGCGTGTAGAGTGGTGCCACAGCCGCAGAACGGATCAAGTACGACGTCGCCAGGATTTGAAGATGTTTCGAGTATCCTCTGCAACAGAGTGATTGGTTTCTGTGTAGGATATCCAAGACGCTTATCTCCCTTTTGGAATGAAATGTCGGACCACAGATCCTGCAGCGGCACGCCTGGCATCTCGTCAAGAAAGCGCTTGTATTCCGGCATGCCGTCGTAGGTATGCCTGATCCGGCCCTCATGAGCCATGATCTTCATGTTCGTCAGCGAATAAGCCCAAAATCGGCCAGAGTACGGTTGAACCGCTTTGTACTCCCAGCCTCTTTTTGGATTGAGCCATTCATCGTCGGTGTCGGCGGTCCAACGGACACGAGCGGCGACCGGCTTCTTCACACGCCAATCGTAGGAAACGTCTCCACCGTCTTTGGCCGCAGTCAAATCACCTCTTCTGAAGCGGCGGCCGGTTTCATCGATAAGCTTGTAATCCCGCCCCGTGTACTCTTCGGAATAAGGTGTAAATTGAGCGTTCCAAACCCATTTGCGTGATTTTCTGTAGTAGAGAAGGGTGTCATGCACGTGCCCGAAGTTTTTCAGACCTTGTGCAGTATCGTTATGCGCAGAGGAGCGCTTCCAGCAAATCTCTGAGCCGAACTGACCCGGTCCAAATATCGAATCCAGAACAATTTTCAGGTAATGGCTCGCGGTCGGGTCACAGTGAAGGTACAGGCTTCCGCTAGGTTTTAAAGCTCTGTGCAGTTCCAACAATCGTGCGATCATCATGGTTAGATATGCGAGCATGTCGTTCGTGCCCAAAATGAGACGCAGCGAGCTCAGAACGTCCGCTGCCTTGCCAGGCATCGCCAGCACATCCTCAAAAGTCTCCTCTGCCGCATCTCCCCATGACCAGGTATCGTCGAATGTCGCGATCTGGGAGTCCGCCCATTTGCTCTTGTCTGGACTTTTGAAAAGAAGGTTGTAGTTCGCGTTCGAATTAAACGGTGGGTCCAGATAGATCAGATCGACGCTCTCGTCGGGGATGTATTCCCGCAAGATGTGCAGATTATCGCCAAAATAAAACGCGTTCTTCATTTCGATCTCCACCCCCCAGGGTGGCGCGACATGCGCGCAAAGATACTCCGCAAAGTGGACGCCATTCTCCAAGCAAAAATAGCACCATTTAAATTTCGCCAAGGTTCATGGTAACGGTGCAACCAGCATATGCCGTCGATTATCGGCATAGGCCCATCATCTTGAAGTCCGGTTAAATTCGGTCTCGTTGATCTCTCCAGTTGGCCCGGCCGCAAGCGCAACCTCTCCCGAGCGACACGCCGCCGATTACGCCGCGATCGTCATCCCAGGATGCCGCTCGAGGAACAGGTTGCGGACCGCGGTGCGGATCTCGGCGCCGGTCGAGGGGAAGACCAGGAATTCCTCGATGAAACCGTCCAGGGGCGTGGAGAAGCTGTTGCCCACGTCCGTCCGGATCGAGCCGATGCGGAAGCGCTGGCCGGCGGCGACGGGGCCGCAGTTGGGGGTGCCGCTGACCGCCTGCAAGACGCCGTTGACGTAGATATTGGCGGTGGCGAGGCCGGTGAACTCGACCACCAGCGCCATCAGGCCGCCGCCATTGGCGCCGGTCACGGTGGCGGTCAGCTGGGTCGGGCCGTTGCGGCGGGTGTAGGCGTTGATCTCGCCCGCACCGCCGAAGCCGATGGCCATGATGTTGCTGCCGTCCCCCAGCGTGTCGCCCGAGATCGCGAAGCCGCCGCTGCCCGCGGGCTGCTGCATCAGTAGCGCCACGGTCATCCGGTTTACGCCATCGGTGCTGACCTCGGGCAGGACCGCGTTGGCCGAGGACAGCAAAGTCCCCATGGCCACCGGCGTTGTGGCGGGCGACGCCTGGCCCATGTTGAACCGGCCGTCCGTCCCGGCGTTGCGCGGCACCCGCTGCGCGCTGGTGGTGTCCTCGGGGTGTCGGATCAGGTATTGCGGCAGGCCGTCGAGGCCCATCACATGCCCCGGCACGTTGACGATGAAGCCGTCGGAGCCGGTCTCGTCATCGGCGTAAAGCCCGCCGAACCAGCTCTTGGGTTTCTCGCGCCAGGCGGGCTGGCCCAGCAGGTCGAGCAGCGCGCCCTCGGCGGGCGTGTAGAGCTGCGCGGCCCCGGCCGGCGCGATGACCGACCCGTTGGTGACTTTCTGTTCGAGGACGTATTTCGCGGGCATGGTGTTGCTCCTTTAGGCCGGCAGGGCGACGCCGGGGTTGGTGGTGTAGCGGTAAAAGGCATCCGGCGCGTTTGCCGCGGCCAGGTCTTCGATCACCAGCGCGGTGATCAGCTCGTTCCAGGTGGTGCTGCCTGGCGTGCCGGCGGCGACGGTGCCGCCGCTCTGGCCCACGTAGGTTTCGGACCGGCCGCGGTCGTACATCACCACAAAGCGCCCGGTGTAGCGGCCCAGCCTGTCGCGCAGGAAGACGATGCTGGGATAGGTGACCTTGGGCCGCGCCCGGCCGTCCAGCAGCAGCGGCGGCAGCCACAACGCGTCGCGCCCGTCACTGCCCTTTAGGCTCAGCATGACCGACATGTCGAACCGGCCATTGTTGTTGTTGAAGCCCCAGACCAGCCGCCCAGAGGGGCTGCGCGCGATGGTCGACTTGGAACTGGCGCTGGCAAGCTCGCGCTCGGCATAGGACGGCGCCTCGTCCGACCAGTGCTTGCCGCCGTCGTAGGACCGCCGCTCGTAGGTGCCTAGATCGGTGCGCTGGATCAGCCAGAGCTCGTCGCCGCCAACCGGCACGGCACAGGGTTCGGGGAAGTCCTCGATGCCCCGGTCGAGCAGCGCGGGCAGCTCGCTGATCACCTCGGCATGGGCCCGGACCTCCGTGACGACGCCCTGCACCTTGGTCTCGTGCAGGCGCAGGCGGCAATAGCGCGGGATACGGTCCTTGTTGCGCGGTTCGGAGGAATCAGGGAACCCCGACACGAAGAACCGATGTTCCGACCCCTCGTAATGCGACTGGAAGGCGAAGCCATAGCCGAAGAACGTCTGCGGCCCGATGACGAAGGTGCCGGGCGTCTCGAGGTCCAAATCAGGCGGCGTCCCGGTGTCCGGGTTCTGGATCACCCAAGCGCGGTTGGTGTGCAGAGCGCTGCCCAGCTTGAACGCGATGCTGAAGACCAGGTAGCCTTGGTGGGTGTAGAAGAACTGGCAATCCTGCACGAGCGCGTTCGGATCGCCCGCGTAGTGGACGATTGCGACCGGGTGCCAATTCAAATCGTCGGTCGCGCCATCGGTCGCGGGCGGCGTGCCGGTGAGATCGTCGTCGCACATCTCGATCAGCATGAACATGTCGTAGCCGGTGTGTTCGGGATTGGTGCCGAGCGGGCCGTTGTTGCCGTAGTAGCCGCGCCAGAGCCGGCCGCTGCGATAGGTGTGCGTCCCCACCGGGTCCATCCGGTTGACCATCGGCAGGTAGGCGTTGATCGCGGCCGGGTCGGTGATCACCGTGACCGGGCCGCCGGGGGTGTTGAGCGGGTCTTCGTCGGGCGGGCCGTTCAACTCGAGATCGGCGCGCCAGGCCGCGGCCTCGTCGGCAAGGCCGATCCCGGCCGCGGCCAGCAGTTCCGACGACAGCGGCGGAACCTCGGCATCGGCGCGGGCGGCGTAGGCGGGCAGCTCTGGACTGGCCTGGATGACCTTGCCGGCGGTGTCGGTCTGCACCACGCCCATGCCGGCCAGCGCCGGATCGGCAGTCAAGACGTAGCGCGGAGTACCGAGAACGGCTGGCTGGCTCAGGCTCACGACCTTGCCGGCCGCGTCGGTCACTGCGGCGCCCGCCGCCTTCAGCAGCGGATCGACCGTCAGCACCCAGCGCCCCTGGTCCCGCGCCAGCGCATCCACCGCGTCGTTGGTGCGCGTCACCTGCGCCAGCGCGTCGAGGCGCACCACGCCGCCATCCGCGTCTGTGACCACGCTGTCGCCGTCGCGCAGCCCGGCCACATCGTCCGCCACCAACACCATGCGCGGCACCTCCGGCACCTTTTCAGCGACGGCCGTCACCGCTTCGGCCGAGGCCGCGCCGATGTTGCCCCGCGCAGCGGCGGGGTCCAGCACGTCGCCCAGGTTCGCCGCCGTCGCAAGCCGCGCGACCAGCGCCGCGGGCGACGGCACGGTGGTGATCAGCGTGGCTACCGGCCCCGCGTCATGACGATATGTGTCGTAAGAGATGTCCGGGTCGGCGTTGGCGACGTTGAACTGCGCCCCCTCCACGGTCGCCGCCAGCCCGGCCGCTGTGTCGGGATAGACCGGCGCATTGGTGAAGGCCTGCTCCTCGAGCGTGTCGAGCCGTGCATTCGTCGGCTCGGCGTCGGCCTTGGCGGCGAAGGCAACGGACATGGCGGTCGTCCCCAGGAGCTGGGTCCCAAGGTCGGTCACAGCTTGGCGGCCGGTCGATCCGCCGGAATTGCCCAGAACCTCATCAAGTGTCGTCTTGATGCCGACGCTGGTCGATTTGACGCCGCTTTCAGCCATGTTGAACCCTCATGAAATCACGGTTGAAAATGGTCCGGCGAGCGCGCCCAGAACATCGTCAACGTTTTGCGGGGAGACGTAGTAGTCGACGGCGCCCTGCGCGGCGCTGGTCGGCGTAGGCGCGTAGATCGCGATGTCGTCGACCGACCCGTCGAAGGAGTTGCGGCCGACGACGGTGACCCCGGTGACGTTCGCCGGCGCCACGAAGGTGCCGGAGGCAAAGCCGTTGTCGGCAACCGACGCCGTCTCGACATCGGTGTCGCCCTCGATGCGCAGATAGACCGAGCTGGCGGTGCGGTCGGACACGGTCATCGACCAGCGGTAGGTGGTGCCGGCGGTGAGGCTCAGCGGCTGATCGAGCGTGCCCAGGCTGCCCGGCGTATGCGTGGCCTTGCCGCCCGCGATGGTCCAGCCGCCGGCGGCCGTCCAGTCGTCGCCGGTCGCGAAATCGCCACCACTCACCGCGTTGGTGCGGGTCGCATCGCCGTCGTAGAGCGTGAGCGCCGTGCCGGGCGTTATCGCGGCCGGACTGCCGATCCGGTCGGTGTCGAGATCGGGCGCTACACCCGGCGCCGTCCGAAAGACCGAGACGGCAGTCGTCGCCGATCCGATGGGCAGCAGAACGGTGATCGCCGCGAAGCCCGGCCCGCCCTGGGCGGTGACCGTTCCCGGATCCAGCGGCGCGGGCAAGGGCGCCGCGCCCGATCCGACGGTGTGCAGGATGGCCGGGCTCGCCGGACTTTCCGCGCCATTGGCCGCGATGGAGATCGCGCGCAGCTCGACCACCTGGCCGCTCATGTAGCCGTCGATCTGTGCGCCGCCGTTGGTGGTGGGCAGGGTCACGCTGTCGAAGGCTGGCGCGCCTTGCAGCCGGTGCTCGATCCGGTAGGAGCTGAGCAACACCGCTCCGGACACACCTGGCGCCAGCAGAACGGTGATCGGCGCTTCTTGTGCTTCCGGGTCGCCAGCGCCTGGAAGCGGGAATGCGTAGACCGGCTCGCTCGCGATGCGGGTGATGCGCGGGGCGGGCAGGGCCGAGGCGGGCAGCGCGATCGGAGCGCCGACGCGCGGCGACCAGGCGGGCGGCACCTCGGCATCGGCCAGCGCGTCGATGATGGGTGCGGCGGCGATCAGCGACAGCCGCGCCGAAAAATCCTCGGCCGGTTCTATCTCGAGGATCTTCATCGGCAGGCTTTCGGTCGCAAGCGGCCCGACATGCACCACGTCGCCGGGCGCCGGCATCGCATCACTCACGATCAGCCGCAGAAGCGCGGTCTCGGTTCCGGTGTTCGCGATCTCGCGCACCAGGGAGGTGCCGATGCTGTCGTCCTCGTCCGCATGGACCCGGAAGCGCAGGCCGTAAACCTCAGCCGGGTCCATCTCGATCCGCTCGTCCAGTTCGATCACGCTGCCTTCGACGCGCACCACCCGCGCCGCGACCAGCGTCCGGTCCAGCGTCTGGAACGATCCCATCACCAGGTCGCCGCGGGTCGCGACCCGCGCGGCACCGTCCTGCATGCAGGTGAAGACATCGGGGCGATGAATGACCTCGTATTGTGCGCGGCGCGCCTCGCGCCAGATCTCGACGGGATCGGTTTTGCCGGGAAGGGGCAGGTCTTCGGTCAGGTCGATCGGGCCGGTATGTCCCGGCCAGCGCACGATCCGTTCGGCCGGCTGGTACCCGTTCGTCTCATCCGCAAACTGCACCCTGATCGCGTCGGGCGGCTCCTGGTAGCTGCGCTCCCAGGCAAAGGCGCGGGCGTTGCGATCGCTGACGTGATCGATCACCGGTTGGTCGGGCCGATCGATCACCACGGTCCATTTCTGTCCGTCGTGGCGCGGGGTGGCGCGGCCCGCGCGGGCGATCATCCGCAGCATCATCCCAAGCGTCTCGTCGGCCTCGTGCACCCGGTCGTATTTGAAGCCGCGCGCGGTGCAGAAGTCGTGCCAGTCCGCCAGCGCATCGAGGTCCAGCTCCGAGATATCCGCCGGATAGGGATTGGCCGGACCGGTCAGGGCGGCGCGGAACGCCGCCGCCGGATTGCGCGGCAGACCCTCGGCCCAGGTGCTTCCGGTCCAGTCCGGCGCACAGCGGCGCACAACAGCGTTGACGTCGTCGAGCTGCCCGCTCAGCTGGAACGTCGCGCGGATGCGCATCGCGACGAGGGCCAGAGGCTTGTCGAAGGCGATGGGATATTCCGGGCGGACCGACTGCATGGCCGAGAGGATGCTGCGGTCCGAGGTCTGCGTGTCGGGCCGCTCTTGCGTCATGCGCGTGACCTCGATCTCCCACCGGCCCCGGCTGGGCAGCTGCCAGGTGTATTGCCGAAAGAACCCCTCGCGCTTCTGTGCGACGATGCTCAGGGTCTCGACCTCGCTCCATTCACCGCCGGGAAGGCGCTGGCGGATGCGGATGTCGACGGGGCGCGAACGCAAATCGCCATTGTCCTTGACGTAGAACAGACCACTCGGAAAGCCGAAGATCAGGCTCACGATGTCGGTGTCGTCGGCCGTGGTGCGCACCACCGGCGTCTCGATGGGATCGCCCGTCGCGATCTCACCGGCGTCGTCGCGCGGGAAAGGCCGGACGAGCTCGACGCCCAAGGGCTCCTCGAGCACCTGTTGCGGGTAGAGGGTCACTGGATCGTCGTTCGGCCGGCCCTCGCGGATCTCGACCTCGATGTCGTCGAAGTCGTCGATCGACGTGTCGCCCAGGCGCAGGTCCTCGATCTGCACCGGGCCGTAGCCGAAGGTGAAGAGCGCGCGCACATACTGATCGTCGCCCACGATCTCGGTGTAGGAGGTGGCGGCGAAGGGCGGCGCCATGCGGTGCTGACCCAGCAGGTAGGGGATCGCCTCGTTGCGGCGCACCTGGTTGGACCAGCCGGTCAGCGCATAGGTGGAGGCGGGACGATCCGTGCGATTGTCAGGCGGCGGGGTCGGCGGGACAAGGCTGTTGACTAGCAACCGACCGGCCAGCTGCAGCCCGAGGCCCGTGAGGCTGAGCTGGGCGGCGGTGTAGCCGGTGCCGAACAGCGCGCCGGCGACGGTCGGTGCCAGGGCAATGGCGGCGATGGAAACCACGGCCAGCAGGATCGACCGCAACCCGTCCTTGCGCGGCACCATGCGCAGCACCACCTGGATGCCGGTTTTCGGTCGAACGTGCGACCAGAGGTGCTGCGGTACAGGACGTGACGCCTCGGTCGAGACCAGCACGACTCGCAGCTCGCCGAGATCCCCGGCCGTTGCACCCGGAAGCGCTGCGGCAACGATCTCGCCGACGGTCAGGCCCTCGGGCATGGTTATTGCCGTCCGCGCCTCGCCCGGATCGGCGAAGGGCGCCAGAAGCACCTTTTGCCCCGCGCGGGTCATGTCAGGGCCTCGTGGCGGAAAGCGCCGACCAGGCGCGCGGACCAATACGGATCACGGATGTCCGCGAGCTTAGACTGGTCCTCGCCGTGAACGTGCAGCATGTGCCGGGCTGTGGCGGCGATCGCGACGTGGCTGCGCAGCCGGCCCTGGCGGAAGACCAGCACGTCGAAGGACCGGATCACGGTTTGAGGCAGCCACGGCCCGCGCGCTTCGGCCGCGTTGATCAGGCGGCTGATCTCGCGGCGCTCTTCGGTACAGGTGTAGTCGCCGACGTATGACGGCAGGGAGATGTGCTTCTCTTCCCAGAGGCACAGGCGCACCAACCCCCAACAATCGACGCCGTCCCAGTCGCGCCCGAGGTCCTTGGCAGGGATCCCGATGTAGCGGTCAGACCAGCTCATCGGAACAGCCCCGGAAAGCGGTCCTTGGTGAAGCGGTCCATCGGCGCCAGCTCGTCCTCGATCGGTGCCCGCGACAGCGTCAGCGTCACCTCGCCGGCATCTCCGCCCGCCTGCATGAGCTTCAGGCCCAGGTACTGGTATTCGACCAGGTCCGGATCGGTCGACCGGACCACCGCCATGTGGACCGTCGCGCGGTCGGTGAAACTGCGCAGAACCTCGGCAATGCGGTTGTCGACGTTCTCCAGCACGAGGGCACCGGAGGCCGGCGCGTCTTCCTGGTCGCCCGGCAGCTCGGCCGAGACCAGGGCGAAGAGGAACGGCTCGGCCGAGGGGCTCGGGTCCAGCCAGGTCGATCGGGTGCCGTAGAGCAGCGGCTCGACGGACAACCTCTCGGTCGGATCGGTCGAGAGACGGATCGGCGCCTCGAGCGCGGGATGCTCGAACTGGAACAGCGCGATATCGACTTCCGCGGTGTTCGCGGCGTCGAAGCCTCGGCGGGCGTTGAGCGAAATCCGTCTCATGGCATCACCGAGATGTTGAACGACAGGGTGAAGCTTTGCCCGCGCAACGTCTCGCTCGGCGGCGTGCCGAAGAGGCAGAGCCAGCGCGCCGCAAGCGATACAGGCGCGCCGGCCGAGGTCAGCAGCGGGGCACCGGTATCGGTCAGCAGCGCCCAGCCGTCGGTGGTGGGATCGGGCATCCAGAACGGCAAGGTGCCGTGGCGCAGGGTTTCGACGTGGAACTGCTCGAACTCGGCCTTCTGGCTGCGCGAGACGACCACCGACATGGCAACCGTGCGCGGGACGCTGGAATAGCGTCGACGATATCCCGGAGGGCCGACCTCGGCGTTCTTCGCCAGCCGGGGGTCAACGAGCTGCCCCTGGTAGCCGCTGCGCAGCGGACGGGGCAAGGTCGCAGGCCAGTCGAGCACGGTCATCGCTTCGGCCCCGTGGTTTTCAGCCCGTAGGCCGAGCCTAGCGCGCGGCGCGCCCGGCCGCCCGGCATGGTCAGCGCATCGCCCACCGCATCCGCCAGGACGAAGCGGGTGCGGCGCTGGCCCGAGGGCAGCGTGTCTTCTTCGGCGGTCACGTTCACGCCCCGCCCGGTCTGGTCGATCAGCTGGATCACCGGACGGCCGCCGTCGGCAGGCATCGCCGCACCACCGCCGAAGGCGCCGCCGGCGGCAAAGGCGGGCAAGCTGCTCCCGATGCTCAGCGATCCGCTGTTGATCGCCTCGAGCAGCGCTCGGTTCTGCGAGGTGGCGCGGGCGTTGACGATGAACTCCCCCGACGAGATCCAGCTCAAACCGCCGTCCGACCGGCTGTCGCCACGGGCGTACTGCATGCCGCCGTCGGCGTTCTGCGGCACGCTTTCCAGACCGAGGGCGGAGCCGATCACGCCGATGAGCCCACCGCCGCTGCCGCCGCCAAGCAGCCCGGCGAGCGGACCTTCGCCCAGCAAGAGCGCCTGGAGCGCCGCGTCCTCGAGCGCCGCGGCCATACGGTCGATGGCGGATGCGGCCTCGTCGCCGCCGCGGATCAGCCCGCGCAGCGCGTCATAACTGGTCTGCTGGAAAAACTCCGCGCGCTCCTGCGTCCGGGCAATCGCCTGTTCCTCGCGCTGGCGGGTGGCGATGATCTCTTCGATCTGGGCGCGCTCGGCCTCGGTTGCGGCCGCAAGCGTCTCGCGGTTGCGCAGCATCTCCTTCTGGACCGGGTCGGTCTCGCGCAGAATGTCGAGCTGGCGCTGTTCGCTTTCGATGAGCCGCTCGACGGCCTCCCGCTGGCGCTCGAGCTCCTTCGCGGCCTTGTCGCGCTCGCCGCCGCCGCCGCCGCGGGACCCGCTGCTCCCTCTAGGAGTGGTGATCCTGTCAAAGTTCGCAACCGCTTGGCGCTGGCGCGCCCGGACACTGGCGTCGGGGATAACCTGCTGCCCCATGACCGCGTCTTCATCGGCCATCGCAGGTGTTGTTGTCGAAATCGCCAGAGCCCGCGACACGGCAATTCCGAGCCAATTCGCGAGACGCTCTGCTTCGGATGCTGCCGACGAAATACCGCTCGTGATGTCTAGGAGTGAGAGCGCCTGTTTGTGCTCGAATGCGCGCCGCATCTCGTCTGCAAGATCGCCGGTGACGCCCAGTGCTTCAATTTCCGCTTCAAATGCGCGCCGGGCGGCAGTCGCGCGCGCTTCGGCGACCTCGACGCTTTCGGCTCCGTGTTGAAGAGACAGGCGTTGGATCTCGTTCTCTTCGCGGAGCCCAGCCAGAATGTCTTGCGCAGCCGACCACTGTTCCAGCCGCGTGTTCAAATACTCGCGCGCGGATTGCACCAGGTTCGCGCCAACCTCTGCGGCATAAAGACCGGACGAGATCAGGCTTTGCTCCGCCGCGCGCAGATCTTCTTCGGTTTGAACAACCTCGTTTCGAAAAGCACGGTATTCCTCTTTCAGACCACCCGCGGCCCGTGCAGAGGCATCAACCGTAGCCAACAGCTTTTCGATGCCTGCAATCTGGCCGGAAATCTCTTCTGCCGAGAACAAATCGCTCAGAGACGACCGAATTGCGTCCGATGCACCATCGTTGCCAGCTCGGCTCAATTCCCGTGCGAACGCCAGTGCCGATTGCCCAATATTCTGCACGAGAGCTTCGGCGGCGTTTTTTGCGTCTGCCTCGATGCCCTCCCGTCCGATGTCCTGCAAGTCCTGGATCATCCTGGCGATCTCGGGGGAGATGTTGCCGAATTCTTCCCGGATATCCGACGCCGACCGCGTGGCGCGGTCCCGAAAATCATCGACCCGACCGCCCAGCCGTTCGAGGATGTCTTCCAGGCTCTCGGCTTCTTCTCCAGACGAACTCAGCCATTGGTACATCGCCGCACCGGCCGCGATCGAACCAATGGTAATCAGGTTGATCGGGCTCAGCATCGCCGTCGCGCCGCTCAGTAGCATTTTGAATGCGTCGCGGCCCGTGGCGCCTGACTGCTGGAACACCTGGCCGATCTGGGTGCCCTGCTGGATCGCGAGCTGAAGCGGGTTCTGGCCGGCGGCCAGCATCACGCCGATGTCGTTGAACTGTGCTGTGAGGTTGCCGACGGACCCTGCAGCAACGATATGGCTTTCCGTGACGCCACGGGCGCCCTGGGCGGCGCGGTCACCTGCGGCGGCGACCGCGTCCAGCCCGCCGGCGGTCTGCAGCGCCTCGTCGCCCATGGCATCGAGCGCGGTGGCGGCACCGCGTCCCTTCGAAGAGATCGCGTCGAACGCCTTTGTGACGTCCCGCGCCTCGCGGGCGACGGACTGCATCTCGGCCTTGGCCTGCTTGCCATCCGCGACCAGCGAAACTGCGTACCGGAACGTCATTTCAAGCCTCGTTCAATGCGGCTTCAGCACCGCTTTCGATGATCCGCACCTGCGTCCAGAGATCCGGGTCCGGATCGATCCCGGCAAGGCGCAGCCCGGCCTCCGCGCCGGCGTAGTCCAGGCCGTGGTGAACGCAGCCGCGCGGGCCGAGCGTGACGCGCCACTGGCTCTGGACCGCGAGGAAGGCGCGCAGGGCGGCAACGTGATCGGGCCAGACGCCGTCATCGTCCCGGCGGTCCGCGGTGAGCAACTCGAGAGGGATACCGAAGAAGGCGGCGTCTTTCGCCAGTTCCTCGTCGGCACGGGTATCATCCTCGAGCTCGCCGAGCGCCCAGGCGCGCCCGGCCCACCTCAGTTTCCCGCCTTGGCGCCGATCATCGCCGACTGGTAGCCACGCAGCAGACCGAGGCGCATATAGGGCAGCTCCAGCAGCTGGTCGCGCAAATCCTCGGAATAGGGCAGCGGCTTGTCCTGCTCGTCGACCATGTCGTCGAGGCGCACGAGGATTTTCCGGACCAGGTCCTTCAGCCCCTCGGCCGTCATGGTGTCGAAGCTGGCGAACTCGTCGTCGGTGATCACCTCGAAGGTGGCGCGGATCGTCTGTTCGTCGAAGCCGCCGTCGACCGGCACCTTGATCGGCACGACATGGGTGAAGCGGGGTGTCTTGGCGATCTTGAACATGGGCGGGGTCCTTGCAGGGTCAGGTGAGGGTGAGGGTCCACTGGTCGTTGCCGGCGCCTGGAAGCGGCTTCAGCCGGAGCGGCCATTCCTTAATCTTCTGCGCCTCGGTCACGCCCTGCGGGCGCTGCATCTGCGCGGTGGGGATGTTGAGCGCGCAGATGTTTCCGGCGGCAGTGCCATGCACGAGGTCGATCTCGACCGTCGCCTGGTCCCGCGCCAGGGCGAAGGGGTCGAGCGTCGCGAGCGGCGTCGCCTCGATCTGCATCTCGATCATGTCCGACCGATCGACGATGGCGATCTCTTCGGCGCCGATCAGGAAGCGCGGCTCGACCTCGTTGCCGAAGCCCAGCTTGAAACTGCGCAACACGTGGTTTGCCGCATTGATCGAGAAGCCGGGCGTGTTGGCCTTGGAGGCCATCAGCGGCTTGAGGAAACCGTCGAGGTTCACGGTGGGCAACACCTGCGCCGACGGCTTGGTCCAGAGCCCGGTGAAGGTGAACTCGAGATAGGGGATGCCAGAGGCGTTGACGGTGATCTCGCAATTACCGCGTGCGCCCAGCAGTGTGTAGAGCGTTCCGTCGATGTTGAGATAGAAGGTGGCGCTTTCGAAGGTGCCGGAGATCGGGTTGTAGGTGACATCCGTGCCGGCATCGACGGTTTCCGCCACGCCGCAGGCTCGGATCAGCGGTCCCCAGGCGGGCGCGGTCCCGGCGGTGCCCGATCCGGCCAGTTCGACCTTGAAGGTCATGACCATGTGCAGATCGTAGGGGATCGTGCCGGACGCACCGAGATAGACCGTGTCGTGGTTGCGGTCCTGGTCGGAGCCTTCCATCGGGCGGATTGCGATTTCCGTGGCGAGGATCGCGTTGGCAGCACCCGTCGGCACAGCATCGGTGCCGTAGGTGGTCTCGATCTTTGCCAGGAAGGTCTTCTTGCGGAAGAACAGCGACATTTATGCCTCCTCGGATGTCTGGGACGCCCTGCCTTCCGGGGCAGGCTTGCTCTTCGGATTGGCGGTGGGGCGCGGCTGGCCCTTGTCGTCGCGCAGATAGCTGCCGCCGGACTGGGGCAGAGCGGGCTTTTTCGTCTTGGGCATCAGAAGATCCTCAGCTGGTCGGAGATGGAGAATTCGATCTGGTAGGCGAGGCGCCCGACGCCCGGATCGATGATGTTGGCGCGCGTCAGCTCGAAGACGCCGGCTTGGTCGCCCGGCGCCCAGCCGGCGACGGCCTCGATGATCTCTCGCAGCATCGGGTGCAGCCTCTGCAGCGCCCTGGCACCCAGCTGGTCCAGCGAATTCACGATCAGCACTACCGCGATGCTCTCGCGGATCGGCTGGATGAACCGACCGGCGGCAGCGGTCGCGGCGCTGCCCTGCAATCCCAGCGGCAGGACGTAGGCCGCGACGGGAAAGGCGGGCAGGCTCTTGCGCTGCATCAGCGTCGTGAACTCGGCCGCGCCGAAGGTGCGGCTCTGCAGCTCTGCGACCTGCGCCTCGAGGCGGGCGATGACGTCGTCGATCATCAGATGAACCCCTTGAGACTGTCTTCGGTCATCGGGCGTTCGCGGTCGGTGACCTGCGCGCCGCCGCCGCCGGTGGTCGCCGGCGCGACGCCGTCGGCGCGCAGCTGGACCACGCCGCGGGCGATGTCGCGCAACGTGACCAGGGCGTCCTTGTAATCCTGGACGATCTTGCCGTTGGGCTCATAGACATGCAGCTTGTAGATCGCGATGGCCTTGGCCAGGTCGCGGATCAGCGGGTCGACCGTGCTGAGCGGCAGCTGGTATTTCGCCGCCAGGTGCCCGTTGATGAGGGCATCGGTATCGGCCAGCGCCGCATCGACCACGTCGGTGTCGATCATGTCGGTGGCCACGTCGCCGCGATCGGTGAGACCGATGAGCTGGCGCTCACCGTGCCGGTCGATCAGGTCTGCAAGCGAAGTGTAAGCCACGTCTCGTGTCCTCGGTCAGGAAAGGCCCGGCGGCATATGCCATCGCCGCCGGGCAAGGTGTCGCCTTGATGCGGCGGTCAGTCCGCCGCGGCGATGGCAGGATGCCAGGCGACGATCAGCAGCGGATCGTCCTCGAGCGCCTGAAGATCGGCCTCGGTCAGCTCGTCCATCGGGATCAGAACCGGTTCCGGCCCGAAGGCACGGCCGGCGCGGCGGCGGCCCTGGCGCGGTCCGATCACCTCGATCATGTCGGCGATGCCCAAGCCGAGCTCTTTCGCCTGGGAAACCATCGCCGCCACTTCCGCGCCCTGGTCCTTCGCCAGGTCCGCAGCGGTCCCGGCGGGGGCGCCCTCAGCCCCCGCCGGCGCCGTCTCGGACGCGTCCGATCCGGCGGCAGCCCCCCGCGCTGCCTCTGCCTCAGCCACGCGTGCGGCCAGGGTATCGTCGCCGATGTTGGCGGCGAACTTGACGCCCAGCTCGTTGGCCTTGGCCTCCAGCGCCTCGCGCTCTGCGGTCTTCTCGGTCATCGCAAGACCCTCCCTTACGCCAGCCACGGCACCACGAGCAGTTCGGCAGTGCCTTTCCACTCGTTGGTCTCGCCGCCGGCGGCGTATTCGGAGTTGAGGATCTTGCGGCCGGCGCTTTCCAGCGCGGGCGGCACGACCAGCAGTTTGGGCATGATGCCCAGCGGGCGGCCGTAATCGCCCTTCATGCCCTGCAGCGCGGCGCGTGCGGTGGCGTAGTTGGCCGCGTTCAGCGTCTGTTTGGAGCCCCACGCGAATTGCCAGAAGCCGAAGCCAGTATTGAAGCGCGCGTCGGCCCCGTACTGGAACTCCTTGTTGTTGAACACCGCGTCATCCGTGAGCTTGTCCTTGGCGACGAACTCGAAGTCGCGGCGCTTCTGCAGGATGATCGGCTTCAGCGCACGACTGTCGTCGATCAGGAACCAAGGTGCGCCGGAACCACCGTCGGTGTTGGCGACCGAGATCACCTGTCCCTTTTCGTCCAGCACCGGATGGTCGGTGTCGAAGAAGTTCTGGCCGTCGTAGCAGGGCTGGCTGAAACCGAGCTTCAGCGTGTCCGCGAAAACCAGCGTATCTTTCTTGGAGCCTGTGGACATGCCCATCTCGGTGAACATCGGGGCGTAAATCCCGAGGTTATCGGTCTCGATATCGTCGCGATCGACGCCGATGGTCAGTTCCCAGGCCTTTTCGGCGATGGCATAATCGTGCTGCGACAGGTTCTGCACCGCGCGGGCGCCGATCCATTCGCGGACGTTGGGCATCTTGCCGAGCCAGCCGTACTTCTGCTCCTTGGTCATCGACGGGACTTCGGTCGCGACGCGCGACCACATGCTGGGCGCCTGGCCCAGGCCGTTCTGGAAGTTGGTCTTGAAGCCGACACGCAGCGTGTCGAGGTTTGCGGCATTCACCAGCATGGTCTGATCTCCTTAGGAGGCGTTGGTCAGGGCTTCGTCGAAGCGGACCCAGACGCCGGTGGCGTCCACATCCTCGACGATGCCGGCAGGGGAGCGGGTGGAGGACCCGTTCGTCTTGGCGACGGTCTGGTCATCGACGGCGAAACACACCGCGCCGATGTCGCCGATGGCGATCGCGTCCGCGGCGGCCGAGTTGGCGAAGTGAAACACGCCCGGCAGATACTCCGCGCGAAGATCACCATTGGCGCCGGCGCTGTTGTCGACCCGCGCCTCGGACCGACCGACGCCGACGAGGCCGGTGGCGGTCTGGCCTTCGACCAGGTAGCCGGCGGCGTTGCGCATCACGATCGCCCCGGCGAAGAGCGTGGTGGCCGCGGCGACAAGGCCGGTGCGTTTGTCGCCCTGAAGGCGGGCGGTGTTGCGGTCCTGGGTCAGGGCGGGCATCAGAGCGTCTCCTGTGCATCACGCTCGGACTTGAGCGTCTTGAGATATTCATCGGCCGGGATGCCCAGCAGCTTCGCTGCTTGGGTCTGTTCGGCGCTCAGCGCGATGGCGCCATCCTTCGCTGCCGGGGCGACGAGGGTGGTGTGGGTGGCGCCCAGCTGCGGCAGGGAGTTGATGATCTTCTCCGCCTGCTCGGGGTTCTGGACGTGCAGCGCGACGTATTCGGCGCGCGCGCCTTTCACGCCGACACGCTTGCCGGCGATGGCCTTGTCGATGAAGGCTTCGGCAGCGGCCTGTTTGCCGCCGGTTTCGAGCTTGTCGAGCCGGGCCTGCAGCGCCGTCAGGGTTTCGGCCTGCTCGCCGGCGCCGGCCTTGAGGCCCTTGGCAGTGGCGACGAGCGCCTCGGGTGTGGCATCGCCTTCGACGCCCAGGGCCACGGCAATGGGCGACAGGGCGGCACTCAGCGCCTCGCTGTCGGGCTTGTCGGCTGCGAGCTTGGCTTCGAGCGCCGCCATGACTTGCTCTTCGGTGGCGTCCTCCGCCAGGCCGAGCATCTTGGCCAGTTTCTGGAGCATGGAATCTTGGTCCTTCCTGCTGAGAGGGGTGAGGTCCCGCACGGCGGGATCGTTGGTCAGCGCCGCACGGGCGATGGCGGTCAGCTTGCCCTTGGCGTCGGGCAGGATGACGGGAGAGATGCCCCAATAGGCCCGATCCGACAGCAGCTCGGTGCCGCGACGTGTCCAGTCCACGCGCCCCCAGATGCCATCCTCGCGCTCTTCCATCTCGACGATGTAGCCGACGGCCGGAGCATCTAGCCCCAGCTTGCCGGCGGTCTCGGTCGAATGGTTGAGGTCGATATGCAGGCGCTTGTGGCTGGCAAAGCTGAGGCGGATCACTTCGGCCGCGTCTTCATAGCGCCAGGGACCGCGGCCATCGACGGCGCGGAATTCGCCTTTGGGGATCAGGTGGACCCATTCGGGCACCGATGCTTCGCCGCTGGGCGCGGGCAGTTCGATGACGGAGAGGGCGATGGGTGTCTTGTCCATGCGGCGATCTTTGCCGCGCGGACCGCACCCGAAACATTGTCAACAGGTTGACCGGACGACAAGTGCCGTACTCACGCTACCCTGATCCGCGGTGCCGCCTGCGTCAATCCCCGGCGGCAGTGCCCAGGTATTCGGTGATCGTCTCGAGGATGTTCTCGCGGTCGGTCGGGCCGACGCCGAGGAAGGGCCGGGCCGGGATGTCGCCCCAGGGGATGGTCATGAAGAAATCCCGGCCGTTCTTGTCCTTGCCGATCCGCGCGCCGAATTCCCCTTGGGCAGCACCCAGCTGCATCACGGCGGCGTAGATCATGTTCGATCCCCATTCGACCGACGTGGCGGTGGCGGCGTGGCTGATCGTGGTCGAGAGGCTCTTGCTGGGACCGATCAGGGGGCGCGGGCCGGGCGTGTCGCCGCGTTTGGCGTAGGCCGCCAGGGTCGAGGGCTTGCGCGGCGCCCAGGCGTTGCCCTCGGGATCGGTGCCGGTGGCGAAGTTCTGTTCCGTGCTTCGGACCATCAGCTCGCCCAGGTCCTGCATCAGCGGCGTCATGTCCGTCAGCGCCGCCGCGAGCCGCGTCAGCCCTTCGGTGATCTCGTCTTCCTTGAGTTCGTGGCGGATCATGCGTATATCCCTCTTTGCAGGCGTGACACGGTAATATTCTCGCGGCCGTAGCACGATCTTCGGATCGGAGCGCTATGTGGGGTAGCCGGCGAAAGCTGGAAGCGGGGCCCCACCGCCTGCATCATCCTCTTTTCAGCAACCGCCGAATGACCTGAGCGCGCAGGAATGGGTCACCGCTCATCCGCCGGAAGCTTGTCAGGAACAGGCCCTGGCCGGAGCTGGTCGCTTTGACGACAACGAGGTGGCCGTCATCGGCATCGCGGATGAAGACCATGCTGCGCGGCGTGTCGCGGACGCGGTGCGTTGCTTCGTCGACCGCCAGCTGCGCCATGGCGTATTCGGCCGGCGTCAGCTCCGGATGTTCGCGCAGCTGCTTCCTTGCGGTCTCCTCGCTCATATCGGCGACGCGCCGCTGCGCACCCAGGGAGGCGGCATCCTCGGCCGAGAGGCGCACCATAGGCCAGTTCCCGCGCGGATCCTTCAACCACGCCTCGAAGCCTTCGCGTAACCAGTCCTGGATCAGATCGACCGACGGCTGGTCCGGCAGGCGGTCCAGCCGGTCTCGCAATGCCAGAACCGTATCGCTGACCGTGGCGCCGGGCGCATAGTCCCAGCCCTTGCCGATCCCGCGGGGCGCGCCGGTGCGCGGGTCGATCGACTGCCAGCCGTCGGGCAGCTCCTTGTCCGGATCACCGCCCAGGCGCCGAACGCCGGCAGGGGTCCGCGCGCCCGAGACCGAGCAGCTGCAGCCCCAGCCATTGGGAGGGAAATGCGCGGCCCAGAACGGATGGTCCGGCGGCAGGGCGATGCCGTTCCAGGACAGATGGTCGAGACGCGGCTCCACCGATCCGCCGTGGAAGTAGACCCAGAAGGCGTAATTGCCCTCGGTCAGCTGAGCATAGCGCCCGGCCATGTAGCTCGTGCGCATGTTGGTCCGGTAGATCACCCGCGTCCGCCAGGCTTCGCCGGCTTTCGTGCCTTCACCGGTCCAGCCGTGCCAGCCGCGGCGCTCGACGATCTCGCGGAAATCGCGGCGGAACTCCTCGAGGCTCGTGCCGTTCGCGATCACCTTGTCGACGGCGGTGGCCAGGTCGGCCAGCAGATCGGCCTTCGTGGCACCTGCCACCATGAAGGCGCGGTCGTGCGCGCTGCGCTTGATGTCGTCCCAGCGGCTGGTCGGAACAAGATCACCCAGGCGCGCACGGAAGGCCGCGACCTGTTCGGCAAACGGGCGACGGAAGGTAATGGCAATGGGCGAATCAGGAGGTGCCATCTACCATGTCTCCATGGGTGAGGATCTCGAAGCGATACTGTTCGGATTTGCGCAAGCGATGTTCTCCGGCGAACCTGTATCGAGCACCACTCCGGACTTCGAGGCGGCACTGGCGAAGCTTTCCGAAAATCGCACCTTGAAAGCGCAGTCGGCGATGACGTGGCCGATCCCGGCCAAGACCGCTTTGAGAGAGCTGCTGATTTGCTGGATATTCGTCATTCGGCAGTCGATCGAACAGGGCGATCCATCTCCGGTACCGCAGGACTGGATTTCCGGTTCATCCTCGACACGGCTAAACGAGAAGCTCGTCGCCGAAATTCTGAATAGGTCAGACGCGCTGATATCGCTGTCTCAACGCAGGCGCCAAGCTCTCGAAGATCGCGGGCGGATGCACTGAGCGCGATCTGAAACGCACGATCGTGCGCTGCGTCGGTTTCAGACATCGGCCTCATCCTCCACCGTCGCCCGGCCGCCGGCTTCAGCGCCCATCAGCGCGAGGGCCATCACGTCGGCGAGGCCGGCGCTGTCGAGCGTCGGGTAGGCGCTGAGAAGGGTTGCGCGGAACTCCTCGAGCGATCCCGCCACCTCGAGCATTGCCTCGATCTGTCCCAGCATTTGGCCCATCTCGGGTGCGGCCTCCCGCGCGAGGCGATCTTCGGCATCGGCAAGAACCGCAGAGCGGCCCGCTGAGGCGCTCAATCTCTGAAGTGGGGCGGTGACCCGCGAAAGACCGAGATGGGTATTCAATGGGTATTCAACGGCGCTCTCCGGGGGCATTGCGCCGGAACCCGGCGCCGAAGGTGCGCCTGGCGCCGCGGTTTTGGCCAGCGGGGTGAGGATTTCCTCCCCTTTCTTGGGTTCGGGCAGGCCGAACTTGCGCATGACGGCGGGCTTCGACACCTGGAGGCCCCGGTCGATCAGCGGGCCGACTGCTTCGGCGAAGTGCTTGAGGTCTTCCTCCTCCGGCCGTTCGATCTTCAGCCGGGGATATTTCGCCTGCGGCCCGAACTCGAGATCGATCCAGGGCCGGATCAGGTCGCGGTTGAGGATCGCCGCCAGGGCCTTGCAGTCGGCGCGCTCGATCACCTCCTGGACCTCGCGGTGTTCCTTGCCGGATCCCAGCCCGCCGGTTTCCGCGTCGGTGGTCGCGGTCTGTCCCAGCACCGCCTTGGAGATCTGCTTGTCGAGCCAGTCCGACCGGCGCTCGTAGTGATCGGTCGACGAGCCGATGCTCTTGGCCTCGACGAATTCGATCATCATGCTCTCGGGGATGATCGCAGCGCAGTCGCCGCCGATGTTGGCCACGGCCCGGAACAGCGTGTTGCGGTCCTTCTCGTCTGCGCCGGGGCCGTATTTGCCCACCCGGATCGGCTGGCCGTAGGTCTGGGTGAAGATCGCCCAGTCGCGCTGGGTGTACGCCTTGAAGAGCCAGTTCCAGACCGCAAGGCGCGCGAGACCCGATCGCAGCGGCAGTCCGCTCTTCGCGCGCATCCGGGCGTAAATGAACTTGTACGCCGGATACGGCTCTTCCTGGCCGGTCTCGCTGATCATCAGGGGCGTGGTGAGGTCGTGATTGGCAAAGCGGAACCAGCGCGGATCGCGGTATTCCAGCCGCTCCGGCCGCCATTGACCTTCGGAGGTGTCCCAGATGATCTCGGTATGGCTGAAGCCCTTGCCGACGGCATCCAGGATGTCGAAGAGCTCGTCGGCCAGTTCGTCCCGTGTCAGCCAGTCGCGGACCGTCTGGGCCATCCGCGTGTCGTGGCTGTCTTCGCTGGCGTCTTCGATGGTGATGTCGATCTGGCTGACCGATCGTTTGCGGGTGCCCAGGACACCGGCGTAGTGCGGGTCGCGCTCTTCGATGATCTCGGCCAGCTCGAGGTACCGGATCGGATCGCCCATGTCCGCCTCGCGCAGGATGCCAGCCAAGCGGCGCGGGTCCAGCCCGTCCGCCGGCGACCCGCTGATCGGCGAGCGCACGCCGCCGAAGGTCGGCGCCGCGATCTCCTGCGTGAGCTGCGCCTTGCGCACCGGCTGGCCGCGGGCATCGAGCAGTTGCGGTGTTCTGGCCATCACAAGCCTCCTCTCATTCCGGCACCCAGCGGCGCGCGCCACCAGTCCCGGTTGATGCCGTCGTCTTCGTCGGGCTCATCGCGGAACCCGCCGTCCTGCCGCGGCGGCGTGACGCCGCGATACTCGTATTCGACCGGGGCGGCCTGGGCGGCGGCGACGGCCAGCGCCAGCGCCCAGAACCGGTCGGCGTGGCCATCGGTCTCGCCATCGGCCACGAGGCGACGGATGCCGGTGGGTCCGACGCGGGACCGGATCGCATGCAGATCGGCACGCAGAACCGGGTCGCCGGCGGGGATCGCCACGGTGCGGTCCTGCATCGCTTCCTTGAGGACGGTGGCCAGCTCGAGCTTGCGCGTGCTGGTGAAGAGCACCCCGTCGACACGACTGGATCCGTATCGGCGGATCGCATCCTCCACCGGCTTTTCGCCCATGCCGGTCTGGTCGATCGCCACGCGCAGTACGTTGTATCGATCGAAAACCTCGTCCAGAAGCCGATCCTGTTCGGCGAAGGCGATGCGCTTTTCGGCGATCACCTCGCGGGTGATCAGCTGGGCGCCGGTATCCTCGACCACCCAGATCACGAAGAGGTCGTTGCGCGCGGCGATGTCCACCCCGACGTAGACGCCCTTGCCGCCGTAATGCTCGGGGTATCCGGCGATCGGCTTCTCTACGCTGGCGATCAGATCGTAATCCAGCCAGCTGCTGGCGGCGTCGAGCCATTGCAGCTCGAACTCCTGCGCCCAGGCATCCTCGTCCGCCATGCCGGAGCGCAGCTCGTCGATATCGACGTTCAAACCCTGTTCAACGGCCTGGTAAATGTCGACGTGATGGCGGGACCAGCCGTTGTCGTCGGCGGTCATCAGCTCGTAGAACTTGTTGCCCTTGCCGTTCGGGGTCGAGATCACGCGGATCTTGTGCCCGCCCCGCGCCGCGACCGGAAAGGCAGATCCCCAGATCCGGCGGCTGTCGCGATGGAAGGCGAATTCGTCCAGCAGCAGGTTGCCGCCGAAACCGCGCGCGGCATCGGGTGAAGCGCTGAGCGCGGTGATCCGCGATCCGCCCGGAAACCGGACCTCGTGCGTCTTGTAGGTGGCGTCCAGCTCGGGGCTGTAGAACTCGCCCTCGTCGAATTCCGGCGCGGCCCCTCGCGCGATCTGGTTGTAGGCGGCCCAGAAGCCCCGGACGATGGGCTTGAGCGCATCCTCCATCGCTTCCTTTGCCGTCGCCTCCGACCGCGACAGGATGGTCCAGCGCGCCTTGCGCCCGGCGATCTCTGCCTGAAAGCAGTCGTCGGCGATCTCGCCGCAGGCGCCGAAGGTCTTGCCGCCGCGCCGGGTGAACATCCCGATCTTGAAGCGCGCCTGGTCCTGCAGCCAGCGCTTCTGGTAGGGCAGGAAGGTGATGACGGGATCGGTCATCTCCGGTCCGCCTGGCGACGCAGCTCTTCCAGAGCGAGCCGGGCGCGTGTGAGGTTCTGGTCAATGTGGTGGCTGCGGCAGAAAGTATGGTTTTCGAGATTGAGCAGCCGGCGATGCAGACCGCCCCAGGTGCGCCCGTCAACGCGCTCTCCGGCGAGATGCGCTCTGATCTGCCGCGCGGCGTCACTGCAAGCGACAGCCACGCCAAGACGCCGGTCGCGGCCATGCCAGTAAGCGGCTTGCGCTGCCATGTCGTTCGCGATCTGGGCCGGGGTCGCCATCAGCAGCTCTCCCAGTATCCGCCGCGCAGCCAGCCATGCCAGTGGCCCTCGATGTTGACCGAAGGTGTCAGCGTGGCGCTGTCGGACTTTCCGTCCCAGCACCAGGACGAGACGATGGCGGCCGGCTTGAACCCGTTGCCGACGAGGATCCGCTGCTGCAGCCCGCAGCCGCACGGGCAGAAGAACCACAGGTGTCCTTCGCCCTGGTCGCCCGGCGCGGTGAAGTGAACCGATCCCGCCATGCGCTTTTCGCGGAAGTCGCGGATGTCGCTGAAATGTACGGCCCGGATCATCTTGCGTCCTCCGAAAGGTGGATCAGGTAAGGTTCGCCGCGCCACCAGCTGAGATGCGCGACATCGCCAAGGTGCGTGACCAGGACCTCGCGCCGGCCGAAGAGCCAGGCGAGTGCCGCCTTCCAACGCGGGCCTTTGCGCCAGCGCCAGTCGCCGACCAGCAGGATCGCGTCTTCGACGACGCCAGGGCGGCGGTTCATGATCATGATCCGAACCCCATGACTTCGCGGGCGGCCTGCGCGGCGGCGGCGTCGATCGCGCCGCTGGCGACGCCGTCGTCGAGGCGGTCGAGCGCTTCGGCTTTCGCCGCCTCCTGCGCTTGCCGCGTGATCCGCGCACGTTCATCCGCCAGCAGTTTCTCCCGCATGCCGGAGCTCGACATGAGATCCTTGAGCATCCGACCGAGTGACATGAGGTCCTTGGGTTCGAGGTGCCCGTCTTCCTCGCGCACGGCATGGATCATGTGGACGGCGCTGGTGGCGATCATCTGCATCAGCACCTTGTGCAGCTCGCCTTCGGCTTCGATGTCCATGTCGGACAGCAGCGTCTCGGCGATGCTGAAGGCCTCGCGCTGATCCTTCAGGGCTTTCGAGAACTTGCCGACGGCCGTCTTGCCGACGGTCAGCTCCAGCCCCTGTTCCTGGAGCCGGAAATTCAGCGCCTCGGTGACGTCGACGATATCGGCGAAGCCGCGCGCCGCCAGTTCCTCGCGCAGCCAGTCGCGCAGTTCCGGCGGGATCAGGTCGAGCTTGGCAGGGGCCGGCATCGCTCAGTTGCCCGGACGGGGGCGCTGGACGCCGGGATAGGTCACGATGCCCTGGGCAACCTCGACCCCGCGAACGGTTGCCGTGGCGATGACGAACCCGTGGTGGTCCTCGGCATTGAGCAGCCCTTGCTCCTCAAGCCAGCGGATCTCGCCCACGACCTGGTCGCGGGTGTAGCCGATGCCGAACCGGCGCAGCAGGTCGGTCATCATCGACACGTTGGAGGTGTAGCTCGGCGCATCCGCCAGCATGCGCAGGATGGCGATGCGGGCGTGTTCGCGCAGCTCTTCGGCGTAGCTCACGGGTCAGTTCCCTTTCAGCAGGTGATCCTCATGCCGGGACACGATCTGCTCGAGCCGGGACATGATCTTGGTGTTGCCTTCCATCACGGCCTCCATGCGGGACATGGTCCCGCCGAGCCGTTCGATGTTGATCTGGATCGAGTGGATGTCCTCGCGCGATGGCAGCCCGCCGACCGAATGTTCCAGCTTCGAGATCCGCTGGTCCATGCGGTCCATCCGGTCCGAGCCTTCCTTGAACCGGCGATCGTAATCCTTCCGGCGCGTGGCGACGAAGGTGTAGACCATTGCCGCGATCGGCAGGACCTGAAGGAAAAGAAGCCAAGCTTGGGCAATCGTGAAGGTCATGCAGGTTCCTCGAAGGCGTCGTGAGAAGGTGCAAACGTCCCGAACGCCTGGCCGCTGCCGACAAGGCAGGAGAGGCCGTTTGGCAGTGAAACGATGATGGTCCAGGTGCCGCCCTCGGATGCCCAGAGCTCCATGAGGTTGCCTTGTGCGTCGAGGCCCATCGCCTGGACGCGCTCCTGGTATTTTTCGGACAGGCGGCCGGCGACGTGGTCGCGCGGGGCGCAGGTCGACGGCACCTGGGCCATCAGTGGCGCCGCCATGAGCACCAAGAAAAGCATGGCCACTAACCGGATCATGCGGCACCGCCTTTCCGGCTGAAGAACTTGCTGGCCACGTCCTTGACGGTGTGCCCGCCCATGTAGAGCGCCATGTAGAGGCCGGTGAGCTGCAGCAGGACAGACAGGTCCGGCGGTGGCAGCGCGATTTTCCAGATCGCGTTGGCGACGTGCAGGATCACGAAGGTCCAGAGCCAGAGGAACCCAACCAGGTACATGCCCAAGGGGCGCCAGGCCCGCATCCAGTTGGGATCACCCCGCTCGGACATCAGCTGGTCACGCTGATACTCGAGGGCCTGGGCATAGAGCGCCAGCCGTTCGGGCAGGTTCTCCTCGGTCTGGCGAATGGCTTCCTGGACCACGTCCGGCTGCGTCCGCGCCGCGTCGTCCAGGTCCCGAACGGGAATGCCCGCGCGTTCCGCGATGGCCGACAACACGTCGGTCACGATCTCGGCGCTCTCCGAGCCGATCTGCCGCGTCAGCACCTTTCGGACCAGCGGCGCGCCGATCTCGGCGGCAAGGGCGATCAGGGCTGAGCTCATGTCAGAACCTCCTCAGGAAACGGGCGGTGGCAGGGGCGGCGGTCTGGATCTTGGCGGCGACGGCATCGCGGTACTGCCAGGCGCGATACCCGACCCAGACCACGGCCAGACCGAGGCCGGCCCAGATCAGCCAGTCGGGCAGGGCGGCGATGTTGAAAGCTTCGGCCCCGGCCGTGCCGGCAGCGGCGGTGCCGCCGACGGCGCCGTCCTGGCCCGCCTTCGCCCGCGCATCGAGCATACGTTGAAGGGTGCTGAGCGTGGCCCGGCCGATCAGCCCGTCGATGGTCAGATCGTGATCGCGCTGGAACTGCATCACCGCGGCCTTGCGGATGCCGCCGGGATCCTCGCCAACCTTGTAGCCGAGCTTGGCAAAGCCGACGCGCATGGCCTGGATCTCGGCGGGCGTCACCGAAACCACGAACCGCGCGCGCTCGGAGGTCGGGCTCTGGCCGGCCACGCCGGCGCCGTAATCGCCCAGGCGGATAAGGTTGAACTCTTCCTGCCTGCGGCGCACGAGACCGGGCAACACGCGCCCGCCGCCTTTTTTCCAGAGCTTGATGCGCCGCTCGACTTCGCTCCAGTTGCGCTCGGCCCAGGCGCGGACCCAGCTGGCCTTGGCGATGGCGCCAGTGTTGAAATGAAAGCTGACCGCGCCGTCGAATTCGTGTTGGTTCGCGCCGGGCATCGTTCGAGCGACGGCGGGCTCGTAGTTCCGGCCCAGGGCGAGACCCAGCAGGCGGCCGGCTTCGGCCTTGGTGATCTTCATCTGCGATCGCGGCGTCACCACGCCCGAGGCGGCGGTCAGCCCGGCGCCGATGGTCCAGATCCCCACCGGATCGCGATACGCTTTCAGGACGACGCCTTCGTGGCGTTCCAGAAAGGCGATGCCCTTGTCGGATGTTCTCATGCTGCCCCCGGAGGTTGTCGCGCGCCGATTGCGGCGCCAGTCCGGTGCAGAATGCCGAAAGCGCTGCGCGCCGGGCATTGTCAACAAGTTGATCAGAAGAGCTTGAGCTGTCGGGTGTCTTTGGGGGCGCCAACTGCGCCGGACGATCCGTCGGACGGTTCGCGCAGGTATTTCCACACCGCCGAGCTGCTGACGTGCAGAGTGCGCGCAATTCGGTTCTTCGACAAGCCCTCAACGCGGACCAGCACATGCGCCAGCCAGCGCCGGGCGGTCGGCACCCGGATCGTCTCGCCGGGACGCAGGGCGCAGAGCGCCTCGAGCCGCTTGCGGCCAAGCAGAGCTTCGACTTCGCTGCGCCCGGCTGGATCGCTGGCGAGGTACAGGCGCGCGCCACCGAACTCGAGCAGGAATTTCACGGTAAGCTCAGGCCCCAGCGCGTCGATGAAGACCTGGACATGGGCCGGGGCGCGGGGATAATCAGCCATCGTCGATCTCGCGGCGGCGCTTGTAGGAGCCGATGTGTTGGGGTGCCTGATTGGCCAGCTTCACGGTAATGACCCGGCCCGAGCGGCTGAGCTCGTAGATGAAGCCGCCCGACACGACGGCGCTGGCGCCGTGTTCCAGGCCGAGCGCCACCGTGCGGCCGATCTCCGATCGCACGGCCTCAATATCCTCGCCGCGCACCCGTTCGAGGAACCGCAGGACGGCATGATCGGTCACGGGGTGCAGCGGCTTTTTCATCGGGCATGCTCCGACCAGTCGAAGTCGATCTCGGCCCGGTCGCCCCAGGCGCGCAGTGCTTGGATCACCGCGTCGATCTGGGTCCAGTCGCGCATCATGTCGACGTCGGCCGGGACGGATCCCCAGCTGCGTTCGAACCGGCTGCGGATGAAAGCGTTGAGGCCGCGGCGGCTCGGGTCGCGCAGTGCGCCCGCATCGCCCAGCTTTCGCCAGAGGACGTGGATCATCCGAAGATCGGCCCGCGGCGCGCGCTTGTGCCGGGTCTTGCCGGGCCGAACCTTGAAGCCCTTGGCCTTCAACGCCTCGAGGACCGCCTTCAGCTGATCCTCGGTCATGTTCGCCATGCTTTCCTGGCCGGTGGTGACCAGCTGCAGATCGCGCCGGGCATCGCTGTCGATGCCCAATTCGCGGCACCCGACGTGGATCAGCTTCTGGATCTCGCGGGTCATTGCCTATGCCTTCGCGAGGTCGATGGTGATCGCTTGCCAGGGCGCATCGAAGGTGTCGCGGCGGTGGCAGCGCACATAGACCTTCGAGCCGATCACCCGCATGGCATCGCGGATCGCCTGCATCGCCTTCACCCAGCGCGGATCGTCAATGTCGAGACGCAGCAGCATGAAGATCTCGGCGCGGTTGATCTGGCCGGCCTTGTCGGTGTTGAAGGCGCGGGTGACGATCGTGCGGATCTCGGCGCGCGCGTCCGACGCCCATTCGGTCAGGCACTCATCGACCAGGTCCTTGGCGATCTGCAGCTCCGGGCCGAAGTCGATATGATCGGCGACCTGGACGGTAACCTTGAGCAGCCCGTCCACGCTCATGAGGGTCTTGTTCCCCTTCTTGCCGCCGATGGTCGCATCGTACTCCTGCGCCAGCAGCGCCTCGAAACTGCCGATGTCGTCGAAGGTGTGGTCCTTGAACCGGGACACCTGCGCCGAAAGGTCAACAGCATGGCCGATGATCTTGCGCACCGTCTCGTCTTCGAGCAGGTGCTGCGGCTTGACCAGGTCGACGGGCTGCCAGCCGCCCTTGCCGTCGCCGATATATTCCTGGCCGTCGATGACCTTGCGGCCATCCGTCGGGGTCATGTCAGTCATGACGTGATTTCCTTCTGCTCGGTGGTGTTGAGCCGGTCCACGGCCTCGGCCGTGTGGCGGCAAAGATGCCCGGCGCCGGTCAGATCGATCAGCAGCGCCATGGCGGTGATTTCGTCGTGGGTGACCATTTCGACCCCGCGCGGGCCGCGGGTGTCGATCTTGACGATCGCCCGCCCGCAATGGGCGAGGATCTCCGTCTCGGTCATGGGATTGGCGTGTTTCCTAGTCATCCTGACCTCCTGTTGCGTTGAGCGGACAGGCCCGGCAGGCGCGGAACATGCTCACGTTGAGGGAATTTGTGGGGATCAGCCGGCCCGACCGCGCGCGCCAATGGCGGCAGCGCTCGGTCGAGAGGGTGCCGAGCACCGGGCAGTCGACGGTCTTGGCCTCGAAGACGCCGCGATAGATGTCCTCGACCCGCGACAGATCGCCGGGATAGCGCGCGGCGATCACCGCACTGACCAGCGAGGCGGAATAGCCCATCTGTTTGGCCACCTGGTTCTGGCTGCGGGCCATGCAGTGCTGCGCCAGACCGGCGACCCAATCCGGCAGATCCTCGCCCCAGCAGCGGCGGGCCTTTTCAATGGGGGTTTCAAGGGTCATGCGCGCGCCCTCGAAAGCAGGGTGAAATCGCCCAGGTTGGCGTCCCAGATTGCCTTGACGCTGCGCTCCCGCGGCGCAAAGGCGCCGGTGTCGCGGATCAGCCGGTAGAGCGCCAGTTGACCGCGCCCATTGGCCTTGACGTCGGCCCGCAGGTAGCCCGCCGCAGCCAGCGCCTGGCAGTACCGCTGGGCATCGGCCTCGGTGACCGGCGTGGCGGCGGTGTTCGACCACATGGCGATGTCGACATAGCTGAACGTGCCGCCAGCCTTGCGCATCGCCCGCCACATGTTGCCCTCGGCCGTGGTCTCGCGGATCACCTCACCGTCGTCGTCGCGGGTGACCGGGTTGCCAGCCTTGCCGGTGACCTGGAACAGGACGCGGCGCCCACGATGTCCGATCCGCTCGACATAGCCGAACTCGGTCCAGTCCTTGAGAGCCTTAAGAATGTATTCGTCGCTGCGGTTCGTGGCGCCCGCCAGTTCGCGGGCCGTGAATTGCCGGTGCGCCTTGGCAACCGACCAGACGTGATCACGCAGGGCGAGTTTCCGGGTGTGTCGTGCCATCATCCGAACCTCCGCATCTGCGGCGCCTTGCCGTCGTGCAGGGTCACACTGCCCATGTCCTTGAGCGACACCTGCTGGATGCCCAGCGTTCGGGCGCGCAGACGCACCGTGTCGAGGTTGTTGACGATCAGCCGGGCGGACCCGGCGCTGGCGGTGCGGATCGCAGCGCCGAGCCGCGCGTCGAGCGTCAGGCCGGGGCAGCGGATCTTGACCAGGTGGCCGAAATCCTCTTCGTCGATCGGCTCCGCCTGCACCCGCTCGAGCATGCGGCTGTTGATCCGCTCCCATTGCCGCAGCTTCGACGGCAGGGCCTCTTCGCCGATCAGGATCACCGGGACAAAGCTGCCCTCGTAGATGTCCCGCACGATCTCGATCATCTTCTTCTGGACCAGGAAATCGGCCTCATCGATGATCAGCGGCACATTGGCCTGGGCCAGCGCGTCGCCGATCTGCGCGACCATGCGCCAGACCAGGCGCTCGGGCTTTACGCCGAGCTCGGCAAGGATCGCCTCGCAGAGTGCGCGCTGGGTCCAGACGCTCTTGACCTGGACGAGGCAGGCGCCGTGGGCGTTGGCGCAGTAAATGCTCGCCATGGTCTTGCCGAAACCGGACGGGCCGTAGAAACAGCCCATGCCAGGCAATCCGGCGGTGCGGTCGTCGAGGCGCTGCACCATCGTCTTGAAGGCCAGCACGTTCCTGAGTGGGGCTAGGGTGTTGTTCACCGGACTGCTCTGTGTCATCTTTTCCTCGTTGCTCTGTCAACGGCGCGGTCGGGGGGCCACCCGCCGCGCCAACCTCACCCCGAAAACCCCTTGCCCAGATCGTCCATGACGGCCTTGTGGGCGGCGTATTCCGGGGTCTGGCGATAGCCTTCCAGCCACCGCTCCTGGTCACGCTTCAGCGGCTCTCCGTCCGCCAGGCGCGCTTCCATCTCCATTGCCTGCGCGAACCTTGCGCGGGCGTCGTCTTTCGGGGCGCGGGCATCGGCCGCGGCCTTGGCTGCGCCGAAGTCGGCCACGAAGGCCGCGCGCTCGGCGCGCTCATCGGGGCTCAGCTCTGCCGCGCTGGGTTGCGGCCGGGGCGCGCGGGGCAGGGGCGTTGCCAGCTTGACCACCTTGGCGGCGACGTCTGGCGCCTCGGGCGGGTTCTCGGCCGCCGCGCCGTCCAGGAAAGTGCCCAGCTCCGCGGCATTGAAGCGGCGCGCCTTGTCGGCAGCGATCTTCTCGGCCTTGATCCAGTCGCGGCGCGCCTTGGCATGGTTGCGGGCCTCTTCGACGTCGAAGAACCCGGCGGCGACGCGGCACTCGGCATGGCCCAGGTACTTGCCGCCCAGAGAATAGAGATGCAGGCCCGCGCGCAGGTCCGCCGGATCGAACCGTGCCACCACTTTCTGGCCGGCGATGTCGTGCATCCACTCGCTGAAATAGTCGTTGCCCATGAACCGGACCTGGGCGGTGCGGGCGTCGGGGCGCAGGCCTTCCGCACCCATCAGCCACAGGCGGCGCTGCTGCTCGGTGGCCTTGCGGATCGGCGCCTGGACATAGCTCTGCTCGAATGTCTCGAGGATGCTGCGACCCATGGTGGTCTGCCCGCGACGCCCGGCGCGGGCGTTGTGTTCCTCAATGCCTTCGGCGATGACCTCGATGAAGCGCTCCAGAGGGATCGCAGCGGACTGGTAGTTCTCGGGCTTGGCATCGGGTCGGTTGCCGGTATAGGCGCCGGCAAAGCGCGGATCTTTGGAGATGTCGTCGCAGAAGTCGCGGAAGGCGCGCTCGATCGGCTTCGACTGGCCGCTGTAGGGCGTGGCCCAATGCACCTTGACGCCCAGCGTCGTCAGGATGCCGGGGATGTCGTCTTCCTTCACCTTGAAACGGAACCGCGTGGGCGTCCCGCCGGTCAGGAACTTGTTGGCGAACTCCCGGCCGTTATCCAGGACGATATGCTCGGGAATGCCGAAGCGCTCGATCATGTCCCCGAGGGCCAGGCTGACCCCGACCTTGTTGGGCGTCCGGTCGATCCGCCAGCTGAGGATGCGGCCCGAATAGATGTCCTGGAACGCCACCAGCTGCGGGCGCACGATCTCCCCTTCGCCAGAGTTGGACCCGGGCAGGGCCGGCCAGCGCACGAAGACGTCGAACCGATGGTAATCGGCGTTCACCGCCTCCATGGCATGCAGGCTGAGGCGGTCCCGGGTTTGCGCCGGGTAGAGCCGTTTCAGAGCGTCCACGCCCTTTCGGCAGAGCGTGATGGTCAGCTGCGAGAACTCGGCCTCGAGGTGGCGCCGCATCCGCCGTTCGGGCGCGATTTTCCAGCCCTCGGTCTTGGCGATCCGCACCGCGCGGCGGTAGACGGCGGCAAAGCTTGGACCTTCGGGGCGCAGGTAGTCGGAGAAGATGTAGTCGCGGAATGCGTCGCTGTAATCCGCTTCCTTCGATTTGCGCTCGGACGTCCCGTGACGCGGAGCCAAATAGACCAGGCGATCCTCGATGCGCACCCCGTCGATCAGGGAAAACCAGTTCCAGATCGTTTTCGCCGACACGCCGTGCGTCCGGGCCATCTGATTGACGGCCGTGTTCTTGATCATCCCGCCCATCAACAAGGCTTCGACCCTCTGGATCACGTCCAGCCGCTTTCGCGCTGCTGCGCGGGCGCGGTCGCTCAGCTGCTCGAAGTCCTGCCAGGCATCCTCGCGCTCGGGCGCAGGCGCCACCGGCGTTGCGGAGGCCAACAGAGCCTGTTGCGCACGGGTCGGGAACAGCGTCCAATGATATTCCCAGCCGCCGCCCTTGCCTTTCCGCCGGCGTGCGCAGTTCGGCATTCCGCGCCAATTGAAGCGTTCCGCCTGCATCTGGACGCCGCGCTTGGTGGTCGGCAGGTCGGCAAGTTTCGCCGTGGCGATTTCTTGCGCCGTCCACCAAATCTGGTCGGGCTCGCGAACCTCAGTCATCGAGGTCCTCCATCAGGGCCAGAAGGCTGTCCCGGTGCTCAGCGACGAACCGGCGCTGCGCCGCCTCTGGCGCGCGCTCCCATCGGTCCATGAGGTTGAGAAATGCCTCCTCAACACGGTCTTTTTCAGGTCGGGGCAGACCGGAATGTTCCGCCTTCCAGACCTTCCGTGCCGTCGCGGCGTTCTTGACCTTGCCCTCCGCCAGGCTGTCGACGACATGGTATCGCTCGGCCGAATTGGTGATCTGGGCGATCTGCATCAGATCGTTGAGCGCGACTGGCCTTGGCGCGGCGCGCAGCTTGCCGACCTCGTCCGGTCCCAGTGCGGCGCCTGCCATGATCATGCGCCGCACATGGCGGTCGCTGACGCCAAGTTTTTCTGCTGTTGAGGCCGAGAAACTTGCAACGGACATCGTGTCCGTTGCACCGTGTCTGGCTTTCGCGCCCGCAACGCCGCGCTTGGTTTCCGGATGTAGCTTCTCGTAAATCCGCTTTCGAGCTGACAAGAACACGGCTGTGTCGAGAGGGGTCAACTCGGCGCAAGCCAGGTTGTCGTCGATCTCCATCAATTGGGCGAAGTCATCGGTGCACTTCCAGCAGACCACCGGAACACTGTCCCAGCCAAGCTCCAAGGCGGCGGTCAGCCGATGCGCGCCTGCCAACAAGACAAAGGTGCCATCGCGCATCTTGCGGACGTGAATGCGATCCTTCATCGCGCCGAGCTCGGTGATTGACGCTTTGATTGCGTCGACGCCTGCGCGCGACACTAGCCTCAGCCGGTGTCGCATGACGATATCAGTGACAGGCAAATCGGTGATGGTCGTCAGAATGTCACCCATCTTGGCGCGGACCTTTCGTCATCGTGTAGTAGAAAATTCGCCGACGCTCCGGCCCTTCTATCCGCAGCTGACAATCGATCCGGGCGCCTAGGCAGCGCAGTTCGGCGACACAGGCGCTGACGGCCGCGACCTTGCCACGGCGCATGATCTCCCAGGTCGAATGCGGTTTTCCGTCCGAAAGGACTTTCCGGACACGCTCCAGCCGCGCGGATTTGATCGAGGCGTTGTTCATCGCGCGCCGCCCTGGGCAAACGACGGGAACAGCGCCTCGGGTGGCAGGTCCATGGACCGCTTCCGGCAGGGATCGCACATGCGGTTGTGTGCGCCCTGGCTCTTGAACTTCACCCGACAGGTGATGCACGGGCGCACGTCCCCAGCGGCATTCTGGACCAGCTTCTCCAGGCGCGTCGTCGCCCGGTCTTCCGAGTGGTAAAATCCGCTGACCCGCAGGCCGTTGCCATTGAAGACGGCATAGCTCTGGCCGACCCGGCGGACCTCGTATGTCGGAGTGCCGGTCATTGCAGAGCTCCCGCGAAAATGATCAGGCCGATCCCGGCGACGAAGACGCACACACCGCCCAGGACATCGCCCGCTAGGCTGTCGGAAAACCGTCCCTCTGCGCGCTGAAACACGCGCCAGGCCCCGCGGAGGGAGGAGGAAACGCGGGGCCTGGTCTGTCCGGCGCGGTCGGACCCGCCGGAACAACGATCGCCGTTCTGCTCGTGAGTGGTGGTGGCGACCGTCGGTGTGAGATCCAGCGCGCCTTCGTTGGCGCGCAATTCGTCCATCATCAGCCCCTCGCCATAATGACCGACCAGCTGGGCGGCATGTTTGACCGCGGCCCAGCTGGACGGATGGCGCGCCGTGTGGATCAGGGTGACGCCAAGCGCGATGCGCTCGTGATCGGTCAGTGGCGCGGCGATCTCGTCGGCGCGCCGGGTGAGGGAGGCGCGCGTCAGCATGACGAAGCCTCCTGAGTGGATTTGACGGGGGCGGGTCTGGGAATGTCAGAAGGCCATTCCAGGTCGGGAGGCCAATTGTCGCTAAACCACTGACAGATCCGCATGGCGGTGTTGAGAGTGCAGCCAGCCCCCCCCGCGATCCTCAGAAAGAACTTCCCGTCGTTCGCCGTGTAAGCACCGACCGTGGAAAGCTTTAACCCCTTATGGCGGCCGAACTCCCTCGCAAGCTGCAGTAGCTGGTCTGTGGACATCGCCTAAACTCCTGTTTGGCATTTGCCCAACTGTATGTTAGGGATATGCCAAATTGCAAGATCATTTTTTGTAGGGCATTTTCCCAACTGCAGTCGCAGGAGCACCAATGGATTTTCGTCAACTGGTCGAAGACCGTCTCGCCGAGCTTGGTGAGAACGTGAACAGCTTCGAGGCGAAGAATGGATGGCGGCAGGGGTTTCTCCGCACTATCGTCCGTAAAGACGAAAAGCGAACCGTACCCAACATTGAGAGGGCCAAGGAAATCTGCGAAGCGATGGGCCTGGAGTTCTACATCGGGCCCCCTAGGCCGATGCAAAAGGCGTCCGACTTCTCTGAAGATGCGGTCGCACGGATCGACCCCTCGGTGGACGGCAGTCCCGAAGCGCTCCGCATGGGCTTCTTGCCGATACCTTTCCATCAACAGGACAAAGGACATCGCGGCGTGGGTCCGATTGCACTGGCGAGGTCTTGGTTGATCGAACAAGGGCTGCGGCCCGACGATACTTACCTGGTATCGACGCCGAACGATGATATGGCCCCAACTCTGGGTTCTGGCGATCTTTTGCTTGTCGATGCCTCCAAAGAGTTGTCGCCAGATGCTGAGCTGTCAGTATTCCGTTTCAATAGCGCAATAGGAGTAGGTTGGGCGTTAGCGCCTTCAAAGAATAGTGCGGTTGTTTTTTTTGAAGGCCGATATACGCTACCGGTTGTCGCAAAAGGACCTCAATTTTCGGATTTCCAGTATATCGGTCAAGTCGTTGCGCGCTTTGATGATCTGCCGCGACCTTGGATCAGCAACCACGAAAGGCTTGATCTATTGAACAGAGCGAAGGCTCTTATAAATAAGGTGTGATTATATGCGGACATGTGAAATGAGAAACCGTTTCGTTGGAGTAGGGATTTTAATTCTTTCAGCCACTAATGCGGCGGCCGAGAGCTCATCTGTTTGCGCTGCAGAGGGCGTCATTGCATCTACAGTTATGGGCCATCGCCAGCTTGGTGGTTGGGGCATCGATGAGATGATGGAACGACTGGGATCCGAGCCTGGCCTGCGCGAGATGATCCTAGACGCCTACGCCCAGCCCCGAATGCAGACCCCGCAAACCCGCCAGATGATGATCGACGAGTTCGCGAACAAGTGGTCCGTGGCCTGCTATCGCGACGGATCGGTGCTGAAGAGAACTGACTAGATCATCTTTCCTTCATCGTTCCTCTTTTTGAGGGCGGTAACGTGGCCCCACTTGAGGGCTATAGTCAATTCGTCAAGAAGCAGACTCGCTTTGACTCTCTGACCAAGGCCTTCGATAGTCCACCTCACGTCACTAGGGATGCACATGCAGAACGATCGCCAGCAAGAGATCCCTCTGGAGCAGCTTGATCTAGACCTACAGAATCCCAGGTTTGGTTTGCTTGCAGCGGAGGATCAGAACGAGGCCTTACGCATTCTTTACGAAAGCGCTGACTTGAAAGAACTTTGGCGCTCCATTGCCCAAGTTGGCTTCGAGCGCTTCGAGCCATTGATTGCTATCCCTGGAGCGTCAGAAGGTCGTTTCATCGTTATTGAGGGTAACCGACGGCTCGCCGCCTGCAAAACGTTAATCAATCCTAGTGAGCTAGGACGTTCGGCTATGAGAGCCTTGCCGGAACTAGGTCCCTCCCAAAGAGCCTCTATAGACACTCTTCCAGTAGTGGTAGTTCGTGACCGCGCAGAAGCTGACGCCTTCATTGGTTTCAAGCATGTCAACGGTCCTGCGACTTGGTCGTCGATCGCCAAGGCCCGCTTCGGCGTTCGTCTCTTGGAGGCGGAAATTTCCGCAGTATCTCGAAAGGAGAAAATGCAGGATCTCTCCGACAAACTCGGAGATGGCCCGTCAGTGCTGCTTCGTACCTTTGTAGGCTATAAGGTCTATCAACAGGCTATTGCCGAAGGTATTGCTGATGCGCCTGTGGAAGGCGACAAGCCGATCGAATTTTCACACCTCTATACTATGCTGAACCATCCGCCCACACGGAGTTTCCTAGGCTTTTCGCCTGGCCCCCTATCTGCTGACGATGTTCGCGACAATCCCGTGCCGCCAGATGCAGTGCCGAGACTGAAAGAACTTTGGGATTGGCTGTTCGGCGAGAAATCGGTGATTGCGAGGCAAGGAACTGATCGGCCAAGACTGCAAAAAGTGATTGCAACAGAGAACGGTCTCGCGGCGCTAAGAGAAACAAAGGACTTAGATTACGCATACAAAGCGGCTGGGCTTGACGCGGGCGACTGGAAACAGCGGCTTTCTGCAGCACTACACAATTCCCGCTTGCTGGATGAGGGCGTGTTCGAAGTTGTAGAGCATCTCGAGAAAGGTGAGATCGAGGACGCAAGAAAGCAGATCGAAAAGGCACGGCGATATCTATTCTCGGCGTTGCAAAAGCTCGATGTGGGAGCAGACATCGAGTGATTTGGTTCGAGCTTAGGCCCATCGACAGACCATACCCGGCCCATGTCATGTTAGCATGGGCAGAAATTGCGGCACTTGGCATTGAGGCGGTGAAAGTTTCTGATCTTAAACTTGACCGAGACGCGCTGCTAGGGACAGCAACAGAAGACGAACGGTTCTCCGAACTGCACGAACTTTTAGAGGAGCCGCAGATAGCTTTTGAACGACTGAAGGAACTGTTCGAAGATGAAATAAAAGGGGCTGCGATTTCAGCTTTAGATCATGGGTTTGAGTACCCATTCGTTATCGGCCAGAATACTGGGCTGCTTTTACTTCTGACACCTGACATCGATCAAAACATCGAAGCACTTGCATACCTTGCGATGCAATTTCAGCAACTTCTTCGGCATGAACTCGTCGATGTTTGGAAGGAAACGCCTAACGGAGTAAAAGATGGTAGGTCCAGCTTTTATAAGCATTTCGATAGTGTTTTCGAGGTTGTCTCAGCGATCTCTGTTGCCCAATACCATAACTCGATCCCCTTTTTGATCGGTGATGCGCGTTCAGCCAAGGAAGGGCTACTTCCAGCCATCGACCGGATAGGAGGTTTACTACCTAAAATCCGCAGCAAGCGGTATGAGGACCTCAACGATAAACAAAAGAACGCCAACGATGGCGGTGTCGATGCTCTCGTCATTGATCTTTACGACACCCCTCCTGCAGCGCGCATCGTTGGTGCAACTCGGCAAATGGCAAACCTTGACACTAAGATGATGTCAGGAGATCGAATTATGAGATTTCGCAATTTTTTGATCGACGGGACGGCAGTCACTTGGGCTGGCGTTTTCGCGCACTGCGAACCAAGAGGCGACGCGGCTGAGAACAACTGTCACGAGGCAAATTGCCAATATTTTTGGAGAGAACGCTTGTTGGACCACCTTGACGCGTCACCAATAGGCTCAAGAGCCGAAGCCCGGCAGTTTCTACGGGCGAAGTCTGCCGCTGCGGAGAAGCTTCGCGAGCTTTGCGATTTTAGATACGAAGGGGGCTATGGTCCGGTCTTACTTGTGGTAGGCTCAAATTCCGATCGCGTTTGACGCTACCAAAAACTCTCTTTCGTTCCTGCTTGTGCCAAGGCTATACGGAACCTCAAGCTGATATAAATCTGAGTTTTCGTACAGATCAGCGACTAAATCGCTCCTGTCATAGGTCAAAAGCCAATGCTTGACGTCTCCTGAGTGAAGGCGACTTGCCAATGCACGGTGATCAGCCTCTTCCATAGAATTGAAGTATAGTCGGGAACCCGCTGCAACGTAGGGCGGGTCAATGAAATAGAAAGTACTGTTAACCGAATAGTGTTTAACGGACCACTCCAAAAATTCCAATGCATTTCGGTGGGTTATCTCGATTCGGCTGGAGTTTTTTCCTAGCCAGTCGATTCTTTTTAACATCGTGTCCTTGTAGAACCGTGCATCCAGACGCCATTTGCCATCTTGATTGTACCCTCCAATCGGGCCGGAGCCTACAATGATCCCAGCCCTGCTGGTGCGATTTATGAAAAAGGTCGCGAAGCCGAGTTCGAAGCTATACTCGCTGCTGGCTCTCTCAACGGTCTCACGGCAGGCATTCCAAGTCGCAAGATCCGGTTCTATAGTGGAAAGTCTCTCTTGAAAGCGTTCGTTCTCACGGAGCATCGCTCGCCAGGCTGAGTAGACTCGAATGTCAAGGTCATTTAAGATCAAGCTCTCTACCAGGCCATCCTTCAGAAGCCTCAGAGCTGACCCGGCCCCGCCCGCAAACGGCTCCGCAAAGACAGTCATCGGCACTCCGATTTCTGCCATGTGTTGTGCAAGGAACGGGGCCAAAAACCCCTTACCGCCTGGATAGCGGAAAGGAGAAACCGCAGATATCGTCCGCGGCCTCTTGTATGCATCTCGACCTATGCCGCTCACGATCATTCTCCATCGTCGCAGGAGGTCGATAGCACGGCGAGAAGCCCTTACCAAGGTCTGGCTAGGCACGTTTTCGGCGTTCTCACTTTGGAGTTACGGAGGTGCCGGTCCGCCAGGCCGAAGTCCAATGGGCGACAGTTAAGCACAGTTGAACGGTTTATAGAATAGCGCAAGGTTGGTCGGGGCAGATGCGATCGTGTGTTCTAAGAGAAACGGTCCGGCGGCAATATTGGTACCGCAGATCGAACACGCTAGAAAAAATCGCTTCCCAGAAAATTTCCGAGCTTATGCGATGCGAATTTCGTCAACAGACTGATTTTTATGAGAAAATGCCGTTCTGGGAAGTGCCGACCTAACTGGGAAGCCAACTTCCCAGTTCCGCAAGCTCACAGGGGCTCCTGATCGGTCCATTCTGATACGGTACAACGGTCATTTAACGTGTATTGAACAGGGCTTAGCCGGATAGGGCCGCCGACAGCCCCGGAGCGCCAGGTTCGGGCCGAAAAGGCGCATAATGGGGCATATGGGCAGCTCTGCAATGTCAATGCACTCGTCGATGACCGCGCTTGGCCCACACTCTGGAAAGCCTTGTTTTACTGGCCGATCCGGGCACTTCCCGGGTCACATAGGCTGTTCCGTCATCACTGTAAGAATGAGTGTCAATCAACAGTGGCGCGGTGGATCACCCTCTACAATCACCAGCGGCCTAACGCCGCCCATGGCGGACAGCCGCCCGCCGTGGTCTACTTCAACCAGATCAAAACCGTCCAGCAGGGGCAGAGAATAGCTTAAATCATCCCGGAAACTGTCCAGGCGATGGGGAGTAGCGCAACGTTTGCCGCACCGCAGCAAGCAGTGAATTGCGCGAGACATACGCACCGGCGAATGTTCGATTTCTGTTCCATCTCGGCGAACGGAACTCCGGTCGAAGTGTTTCGGTTGGCCTACCGGAAAATCCATTACTCACAGTGGGTTGCAAAAAATTCACCAAACGCGAGCAGTCATCAGGTCCGGAGAATATTCGGCTGAGAGAACGAATTTTGGGCCGTCAGCCGACAACGCGGTGCTCAGCCTGACCCACAAACCCCTTTGAAAACAAAAGAAATTCCGGCCGCGGCCCGAAAAAGAGAACGCTTTCGCAAGAGCAAGTGGCGGAGGGGATGGGACCGGAGTCCAACGTTCTCTCGTATAAGCCATTGATCTAGAACCAGACTGCTCAACCAGCCAAGAGACCTCATTGTTTGAACGGCATACCCCCAACACGCAGTTCCTTTTGTCACCGACCTTTGGCGTTCCATTACATTCTCGGAACGGAGAGTTGCAGACGTGCCACTTGCTCGTAGGCCAGCGAATATAGGTTGATCATCTCATCGTTCCGTTTTCCAAGCCGTGAAGCACGCAGCACGTTGGAAATCAATGCATCCTGATCTTAGATCGCCAAGCCTCCGACTCCCATATCCGCTCCGCTGTCCTAAACGGCTTCGCCGCGCTCAAAATACCTATCACAAGGCCTATCGGATAAGTGCGCCGGTGGACAGGAGTGGTCCGGCTTCATGAACCTTGCGCAACAACGGGCATCGGGACGGTCCAATATTCTACGAGGAAATCAAGAAGTATCTCAGTATTTTTGGCTGCAAGGCTTTGCGCGTTTGGCTCAAGGTCACGCGTCTTTACTTGGTGGCGGAGGAACAAGCACACTGCCTTCCATCAAGCGCCGCGATGTCCGGAATACCGTGGCGCGCTCGACCTGCCATCCGGTATCGTCTTTCAGAACCTGAGCCTTCACCGGCATCACACCTGAGGAATGGCCGATCCTGACCAGATCTCCTAGCTCGGAGCCAGCGGTGTCGGCAACACAGCTGCCAGCGATGCCCGCGGCGACGCCCGTGCACATGGCGCCCGTGAGTGTCACCGCGCGATGCGCCTGGCCCATGGAAATCATCCGCACGGCGATGTCGAAGTCGTCTGCGGCGATCTCCTCCCCGGCGGTGCTTACATAGGCCCGCGGTGCCGCGACCATCGCGATCTTGGGGCTGCCGGCAAGGGTACGCGCCGCGTTGGTGTCGGGCGCCAGCCCCACTCTCACGCTGGCAACGCAACGGATGGCCTCTAGTCGTGCCATGACGTCGCCGCGCGCCTCGATGTCGTCCGGTGTCTCGTAGCCGGTCAGGCCCATCGTTTCGGCGTGAACGAAGACCACCGCATTTGTGGCATCCACCAACGACGCCGTCACGGGGCCGTCCAGGATCGGATCGTCGAGGGTGTCGAGCACAGTGCCGGTCGGCAGGAGCCGACCGGTTCCGGCGCCTCCGGGATCGAGAAAATCGAGCTGGATCGGAGCCCCTGATCCGGCGACGCCGGGATTCACGAAGTCGCCCTCGACCAGCGGCAGGCCATCCTGCACCTGGAACCGGCTCTCGATGATCTTGGATGTGTTGGTGTTGTGGATCCTGATGACCGTTTCGCCATCGTCCGTCGAAACAAGGCCCTCTTCGACGCAAAAGGGACCGATGGCCGAGGACATGTTCCCGCAATTCGCACTGTAGTCCGGAACGTCGCCGGTCACGGGGATCTGGATAAAGGTGTAGTCCACGTCAGCATCCGGCCGGGTCGGTGGTCCAATCACGCAGATCTTCGACAGCGACGAGACACCGCCGCCCAGGCCGTCGAGCTGGCGGCGCCCGGAATCCGGGCTGCCGATGGCGCGCAGGAAGATCCGGTGCCGTTCGGCCTCATCCTCGGGCAGATCGCGGGCGTGGAGGATGATCGCCTTGCTGGTGCCGCCGCGCATGAAGACGGCCGGGATGCGCAACTGGCGGACGGTGTGCCTGGTCATGGTCATGCGTGCCCCATCGCGTTGCGGAGCACGTAATGCAGGCTGCCGCCGTTTCGGTAATAGTCGAGTTCCACCGCCGTATCGAGCCTGCAGACAAGATCGGTCTCGGTGACGCTGCCGTCGGCCCGCGTGATCCGGCAGGGCAGAAGGCGTCGCGGCTCCAGTCCTTCTGCGATCCCGCCGATGTCGAATGTCTCGGATCCGTCGAGACCAAGCGTCTGCCATGTGACACCATCGGTGAACTGGAGCGGCATCACGCCGAACCCGATCAGATTCGAGCGGTGAATCCGTTCGAAGCCTTCCGCGATGATCGCGCGCACGCCGAGCAGGGTCGTCCCTTTGGCGGCCCAGTCCCGCGACGAGCCGACGCCGTAGTCCTTGCCCGCGACAACCACGAGCGGCACGCCCTTTTCCCTCTGGCGTTCGGCGGCGACATGGATCGGCACGATCTCTTCGCTGTCGGGATCGCGCGTCCAGCCGCCTTCGCGCCCGTCGGCCATTTCGTTGCGGATGCGGATATTGGCAAAGGCGCCTCGGATCATCACCTCGTGGTTGACCCGGCGCGCCGCGAAGGAATTGAAGTCCTTCGGTTCGATGCCAAGCTCTTGCAGGTATTGGCCGGCGGCCGAACTGGCGGTGATCGTCCCCACTGGCGAGATGTGATCGGTGGTGATGCTGTCGCCCAGCAGCGCCAGAACGCGCGCGCCCTCGATGTCCTGCATGTCCGTGAGGGTCGGGCCGATGTTCCGGAAAAAGGGCGGCTCCTTCATGTAGAAGCTGTCCTCGTTCCATTCGAATGTGCCGCTGGCGGGCGCCTTGACAGCTTTCCACCGCGCCTCGCCTGCGAAGACGTCGCCGTAACGCTCCCGGAAGGTCTCGGGGTCCAGCGCCCTGTCCACCGCCTCTGCCAATTCTTCGGCGGTTGGCCAGATATCCCTGAGGTAGACGTCCTGCCCGTCGCGACCGGTGCCCAGCGGGACGCGCGTGAGGTCCGTGCGCAGGCTGCCCGCGAGCGCATAGGCCACCACGAGGGGCGGGGAGCAGATGTAGTTCGACCGCACGTGCGGGTGGATGCGACCCTCGAAATTGCGATTGCCTGACAGCACCGCGCTGGCGGCGACACCATGATTTTCAATGGCCTCGGCAATGGCCGGATCGAGGGGACCGGAATTACCCATGCAGGTCATGCAGCCGAACCCGACGAGGTGAAACCCCAGTTCATCCAGCGGGTCCTGCAGGCCCATCTTCGCGAGGTAATCGGCCACGACCCGCGAGCCGGGCGCAAGCGACGTCTTGACCCAGGGCTTGACCGAAAGGCCGCGCGCGACCGCGTTGCGCGCCAGCATTCCGGCGGCGAGCATCACGGACGGGTTGGACGTGTTGGTGCAGCTGGTGATGCTGGCGATCACCACGTCGCCGTGATCCAGCGTCCAATCCTGCCCTGTGACCGGGGCGGCGCCGTGGGGCAAGGCGTCATAGCCCTTGGCAAGATCTGCGAAGCTTGCCGCCGCGTCGGCCAGAAGAACCCGGTCCTGCGGTCGCCGCGGCCCTGCAATGCTGGGTTCGATGCCCCCGAGATCGACCTTCACCGTTTCCGCATAGTCCGGCTGGACCTCGTCGGGATCGTGCCACAGACCTTGCGTGCGGCAATAGGTTTCCACCAGCTCCAGATGCTCGCCGCCGCGGGCGGTGGCATCGAGATATCTCAGCGTTTCCTCGTCGATCGGGAAGAAGCCCATGGTCGCGCCGTACTCGGGCGCCATGTTGGCGAGCGTGGCGCGGTCGGAAAGCGACAGGGACCGCAGGCCGTCTCCGTAGAATTCGACGAAGCTGCCGACGACGCCATGCGCGCGCAGCCGTTCGGTGATCGTCAGGACGAGGTCGGTGGCGGTCGTGCCGGTCGGCAGGCGTCCCGTCAGGTGACAGCCGACGACTCGGGGCACCATCATGGTGACGGGCTGGCCCAGCAGGGCGGTGCCGCCCTCCACGCCGCCGACGCCCCAGCCCAGCACGCCAATGCCGTTGATCATCGGGGTATGGCTGTCCGTGCCCAGAAGCGTCTCGGGATGGGCGATGACCGTGTTGCCGTCGGTTGTCGTCCAGACCCCGCGGGACAGGTATTCCAGGTTGACCTGGTGGCAGATGCCGGTGCCCGGCGGTACCACGCGAAAGTTGTCGAATGCCTCCTGCGCCCAACGCAGGAACAGATAGCGCTCTTCGTTGCGCTCGAATTCGATGTCCAGATTTGCGTCGAAGGCGCCCTTGGAGCCGTAGGCATCGACCATGACCGAATGGTCGACCACCATGTCGGCGGGGATCTGCGGGTTGACCAGCGCCGGGTCCGCGCCGTTGCGCGCGGCGGCCGCCCTCAGCGCGGCGAGATCGGCCATCAGCGGAATACCCGCGGAGTCGTTCATCAGGATGCGTGTCGGGTGAAAGAAGATCTCCATCTCGCGGTCCGGCGCCGCGGCGGCGTCGGCGAACCGCAGAAGATGGTCCTTGCTCACCGCGTTGCCGTCCTCGTGGCGCAGGAGGTTCTCGTACAGGACCTTCAAGGACCGAGGCATGCGGGTGACCGCGCCGGCACCGGCTTCCTCCGCCGCCTTCAGGCTGAAATAGGCAATCGGTTGCCCGCCCACGTCCATCGTCCGGCTCGTGTCGAGACTGTCGAGGCTGCGTCCCATGGTGTCTCCCTTGTCTGACCCTCGGGCCATCGCGTGGTCACTCCGGCAATAGGACCGGCCGATATCCAGCGCCCGTTTCATAGCGTTTGGCGATCCGGTCGGGATCGAGGTAGCGGGCTTCGAGGGCGCGGACGGTGCCGATGCCCGAGAAGTCGTACCAATTCTCGACCGGGTGGCCTTCGAGCGCGGCGATGTGCTCGATCTCGTATTGCGTGCCCCGATTGCGCAGCCCTGCGAGGAAATCGATCTGGGCGCGCACACCGGCCCGGATCGATGCCAGCGGAAAGATCACCAGCGCGTAGCCCATCGCCTGCACGTCTTCTATCGGCAGCTTGGGGGTCGTCCGCGCCCTGGCATAGCCGCCCATGTTGAACATCTTCGGTCCCGGCACCTCGGCGGCGAAGCGTGCGTATTCCTCGGCCGACAGAAGCGCGTCGGGAAAGATCATGTCCGCCCCGGCGGCCGCGTAGAGCCGCCCGCGCCGGATGGCCTCATCCAGCCCGTGGGGTCCCCGCGCGTCGGTTCTGGCGATCACCAGCATCCGCTCTTCCTGCGGTCCGGTGCTGCGCGCGTCGAGAGCGGCCTGGATCTTGCCCACCATGTCCTGGGCCGGAATGACCTCCTTGCCGGCAATGGAACCGCACCGCTTGGGGCTGACCTGGTCCTCGATCTGCATCGCGGATGCGCCGGCGGCGTCGAATTCGCGGACGGTGCGGATTACGTTGATCGCGTTCCCGTAGCCATCGTCAGCGTCGAATATTACCGGCAGCCCGGTCGCCTCGACCAAGAAGCGGGCCATCATGGCGGTTTCGGTCAGGGTCAGCAGGCCGACATCCGGCTTTCCCGTCAGGCTGTTGGCGACACCGGAGCCCGTCATGTAGACGGCGGGAAATCCGGCCTCCTCCACCAGACGCGCGGTCATGCCATTGTCCGCACCCGGTGCCACCACGATCCCCTGCGCGGCGAGCGCCTCCCGCAGTCGTCTGCGGCGCAGGGCAGGGGGCACGGGCGACAGCCATCGGTCAACGTGATCAGACGGCATAGGCCTTGTCCCGGTCGAGCCAGGTCTTGGTGCCGATGATTTCTTCCCGGTCGGAAAAGGAGACCATGTAGTCCTGGTAGGCCTCGGAAGAGCCTTCGCGCTTGATCGCCGCCAGCGTCTGCTCCATCGCGAACAGCGCCGCGCGCTGCAGATCGCTGGGGATGATGACCAGGTTGTAACCCAGTTCGCCCAGCCGGTCCGACGGCATCAGCGGGGTCTTCCCGCCTGCGAACATGTTGACCAGCTTGGGATAGGGCAGCAGCTCCGCGATGCGTTCGATCTGCTCGACACTGGTCGGCGCCTCGACAAAGATGACGTCCGCTCCGGCCTCCATGTAGGCATGCGCGCGGTCGATGGTGGCGTCGAAGCCTTCGACGGCAAGCCCGTCCGTGCGCGCGATCAGAACCAGGTCGGTATCGGTAGCGGCATCCTTAACCGCGCGGATTTTCTGGGTCATTTCGCGGGTTGGGACAATCGACTTGTCGTCGTAATGTCCGCAGCGTTTCGGGAACTGCTGGTCCTCGAGATGAAAGCCCGCAACGCCTGCGCGTTCGAACGCCCGCACCATGTGCTGTGCGTTGAGGGCGTTGCCATAGCCGGTGTCTGCATCGGCAATCACCGGTATATCGACCGCATCGACCATGGTGGCCAGCCGCTCGGTAATCTCGGACATGCTCATCAGGCCGAGGTCGGGAATGCCGGTACTGCGCGAGATCGCGCCGCCGCTGGCATAGACCGCAGGAAAGCCCGCGCGCTCGATCATCCGGGCCGAGATGCCGTCATAGCCACCCGGCGCCACCACCGGGCCACCTTCGGCCATCAACTGGCGCAACCGTGTTGATGCTTTCATTGTGGGTCTCCCTTCGTTCTTCATGTTCGTGCCTGCAGTCCGCCCGGGACGAGATCGGTCGGTACGGTCCCTTCGTCCTCGTCGCACGCCCAGTCGGGTTCGAAGACGGTGAGCGCCGCGCCGATGTGCCGGCGCATCAGCATTTCCGCCAGTTCGCCGTCGCGATCCTCGAGCGCCCCGAAGATGCGCCAGTGTTCCTGCAGGGCGCGGCGCGCGCGCCCGGGCTTGGACTTGTGCTGGTTCCGGTAGAGCTTGAGAAGCTGGTAAAGGTCGTCGCACAGCAGCGACACGATCATCTCGTTCTTCGACCCACGTGCGATCCGGTCGTGGAAATCCCAGTCCCGGCGGTTCTGGCTGTAGTCGTCGCTGTCGCGCACGTAGGCCTCGTGCGCCTCGAGCATCTGCCGCAGCTCGGCAAGCTCCGTGTCGGTCATGTTCTGCGCCGCCAGACGGCAGGCCATGCCTTCGAGCGACTCGCGGACCTGGTAGATTCCCCGCAGTTTCGGGCCGGTCAGTCGCACGACCCGCACCCCCCGCTGAGAGATTCTCTCGACCAGGCGGCGTTCTTCAAGGCGGCGCATCGCCTCGCGCAGCGGGCCGCGGCTCATACCGAAACGCTCGGCCAGCTCGACCTCGAGCATGCGCATGCCAGGAGGCAATTCGCCACTGATGATGGAACTGGCAAGCGCCTCATAGGCCTGGTCAGCGAGCGTTCCGGTTTTGGCCAGGGCGGGGTCAACGATCGACATGAGCCTCACAATGTCAACATTTCACACGCTTCAAGCCTAGCGCCCCGGAAAAAGATTCGTCAATACCGTTGTTACGCCTATGTAAAATAATGGAAAATTGACTGTTGACATTTCTGCCTCGGTCGGTCGAACATCAATAATGTTGACATTAATACGCGAAAGCGGGTCAATACAGCAGAGGAGGAGAATTCGATGACCAACAGGAATCTGGACGTGTCACGCCGCGCGGGCATGGCGCTCTTGCTGTCGGCGGCCGTGGTTTTGCCATCGCAGGTCGCGGCGCAAGACGATGCCTGGCCCGAGCGCCCCATAACCTTCGTGGTGGGCTTCGGTGTCGGTGGCAGCGCGGACCGAACGGCGCGCGCCTTGGCGCAGTACATGACTGAAGAGATCGGCCAGCCAATCACCGTGGTGAACCGCGAAGGCGCAGGCGGCCAGCTTGCCGCGACCTATGTCCTGGCCCAGCCCGCCGACGGCTATACGCTCCTGGCCACGGCGATCTCGCCCTACCTTGCGAATTCCATCCTGAACACCGGCGCCGATTACACGCTGGACGATTTCGCCTTCATCAACGGGCAGTGGTCGGACAACGACCTGATCGCGGCGAGCACGGAATCCGGGATCGACTCGGTGGCGGGCATGATCAACGCGATCCGGGACAATCCCGGCGAACACAGCGTCAGCGTCGTGACCGGATCGGCCGGCGAGCTGTCCACCTACATCCTCCTGGACACGGCGGGCATTCCCGCCGAGAATCTGAACGTCGTGACCTACGAAAGCGGCGGGGCGGCACGGGCTGCCGCGGCCGGCGGGCAGGTCGACTTCACCATTCTGGGCGCCGAAGGCAGTGACGCGATCCGCGACATGATCACGCCGCTGGCCGTGATCGCCGAAGAGCCGCTCGCGGCCTGGGACGGCGTTCCCGTGGTGAACGATGCCCTGGCAGAGGTCGATCTCGAGATGCCGGTGGTCAGCGGCTCCATTCGCGGCCTCGCGGCGTCGGCGGAGCTCCCCGAGCAGTATCCCGACCGCTGGGAAAAGATCGTCTCGGCCTACGAACGCACGATGCAGGATCCCGAGTTCATCGCGCACCTCGAGGAAAACGAGATCGGCACCGACTGGCTCGGGCCGGAGCGGACGACCAAACGGGTCAAGTCGAACTTCGAGATTCTCAAGCAATACGGCGCCCTCGTACAGTGACGCGATCTTTGGAATGTGGGGCGCTGCCCCGCATTCCGACGCCCAATCCTTGTCAATCGAGGCCCTGAATGACCGTCCAAGACGCGAAACGCAGCATAGACTGGGGGCATCTTGCCCTTCTGGTCGTTCTAGCCGGCATCACTGTCTGGTACCTGCACGACGCATGGTCGGCGTCGTCGCGCGTCAAGAACCTCATCCTCGTGCTGCCGGCGAGCATCCTGGCGCTGCTTCTCGCGGCGGGGATCGCTCTGGGCGTCATCCTGCGCCCCGCGTTGGGCAAGGCAGAGCCCGAAGCCGAGGAAGCGGACACCGCGCCGGTCGGGTATCGCGACAGGTTCTATCCGCTGATCCTGATGGCGATCTTCGCCCTATACATCCTGACGCTATCGGTCACCGGCTTCGATGTCGGGTCCGCGCTTTTCGTGTTCGTCGCCCTGATCGTCGACGGCGAGCGCCGACCGATTTTCCTGTTCCTGTACCCCGTCGTTCTCGCGGCCTTCTGCACGCTGCTGTTTCGCTGGCTTCTGCCCTATCCGATGACAACGCTCTTCCTGTGAGGATACAATGATTGATCTCGGTGCGCTGGGTGATGCGTTCAGCCTTCTGTTCAGCTCTTTTCAACCCTGGATGGTGGTCGTACCCGGCCTGATCATCGGCCTGCTGTTCGGATCCGTACCGGGCCTGCAGACGAGCATGGCGATGGCGGTGTTCCTTCCCGCCACGCTCGGAATGGATTTCCTCTCGGCGCTTCTGTTCCTTACGGCGATCTTCACGGGCGGCATGTTCGGAGGCGGGGTTTCGGCGATCCTGATGAACATTCCCGGCACATCCTCCGCGGTCGCCACGACATTCGACGGCTTCCCGATGGCGCGCAGCGGAAGACCGAGCGAGGCATTGGGCATCGCTTTGGGCGCATCGACCGTCGGAACCGCCTTCGGGTACATGACCCTCCTGCTGCTGATCGAGCCGCTGACCTCCGTCGTGCTGAAACTCGGCCCGACGGAAATGTTCGTCGTCATTCTCTGGGGCCTGACCCTGATCGCGGCGCTGCGCGGGAAGTTCATGGCGCGCAGCATCCTTGCCGGGACGATGGGCCTGCTGATCGGGACGATCGGCATGAGCCCGAACGCCGTCATCCGTGGCACGATGGGGTCTCCGTTTCTCCTCGATGGGGTGCCGGTCATCCCGGCCATGATCGGGATGTTCGCGGCCTCTGAGCTCTTCAGCATCGCCGGCGGTGGCTACCTCGTCGATTCGAAGGACAAGAACAGCATCAGCCTCAAGCGTATCCTGTCGGGGATCGGCGAGGCGCTTCGCATGCCAGTGACACTTTTGCGCGGCAGCGTCTACGGCGTCTTGATCGGTGCGATCCCGGGAGTAGGTTCGTCGGTGGCCAACTTGGTCTCCTATGGTGACGCACATCGCCGCGCTGGCAGCCCGGACAGTTTCGGCAAGGGCGACCCGCGCGGCATCGCCGCTTCAGAATCTGCGAACAGTAGTTCCGAAGGTGGCGGCATGGTCGCGCTTTTCGCGCTCGGCATTCCGGGCGGGGCAGGGACCGCCGTGCTGCTGGCGGCCTTCTCGATGCACAACATCACCGGCGGCCCAAGGTTTCTGAGCGAGCAGACCGACATCGTCTACGCCGTGATCCTGGCCAACATCGTCCAGGCGCTGCTGCTTCTCTTCGTGGGCATTTTCCTGATGCACCTGATGAGTTCGGTGGTGAAGGTGCCGCTCCGGATCCTGATCCCCTCGGTACTCGTCCTGGCGACTTTTGGTGCCTTCGGCCTGACGGGCACGATGGCGGGTCCGATCACGCTGCTGGTCTTCGCGCTATTCGGATGGCTACTGCGAAAATACGAATACTCCGTGGCTGCCGCCGTGATCGGACTGCTCCTCGGGAACATGGCCGAGGGAGAATTGCTGCGATCCTTCCAGATCAGCGGCGGAAACTTCGACTATGTCTGGTCGCGCCCGATCACACTCGGGCTGTTCGTCCTGCTTATCCTATCCCTGTTTCTTCCATGGGTGATGGCGCGCTTACAAAAGAGAGTACGGCGGAGAATCGAACATTCGAGCCATGAATGAATACTCGAGCTGTGAATAACGCATCTTGATGCATGTTGGTGTTTGATCCCAAGGATTGATGGTTTGGTGTAAGAACTGCCAGTGGTCTGCCCCCATCGGGTGGTCCGGTTTGATTGTTAGTGCATCGTTGGCCGCTGGTCCAATGGAACGAAGCTTTCTGGCGCGGGTGGGCGATAGCCTAATGCGCTGTGCGGCCTGACGGTGTTGTAGTGGATGCGCCATTGCTCGA
>NZ_QPMK01000017.1 GCF_003344785.1 Thalassococcus profundi
GCGCCCGCCCCGGCGCAGCGCGCGCAGGGATCCGGAACCGAGCCGCCGGCAGCCGCGCCGGCCCGCCAGAGACCAAAGCCTGCCCCCGGACCCTCCGCCGCGACGCTCCGGCAGGCGCAGGCGCAGTGGGGCGGGCAGATCCGGCAAAGCGTCGCCCGCGCGCAGCGCTATCCGGGCGGCACGCGGGCGCGGGGCATCGTCACGCTGCAGATCACGGTCTCGCCGTCGGGAAGCCTGCGCGGGGTCAGCGTCACCGGATCCTCGGGCGATGCCGCGCTCGACCGCGCCGCCGTCAGCGCCGCGCGCAACGCCCGCTTGCCGCGCGCGCCGAATGTCCTGACCGCGGCCAGCTACAGCTTCAACCTGCCGTTGCAATTCGCCCGGCGCTAGGCTCAGGCCATGCCGCCGCCGATGAGCCCCTGCGCCAGCCGCGCATAGGCCTCGGCCATCGGTCCTTCCCCTGCCGCCACCGGCGTGCCGCCATCGCCCGAGAGCCGCGTGTCGAGATCGAGCGGCAGCGCCGCCAGCAATGGCAACCCCAGCTTCTCCGCCTCGGACGCCACGCCGCCGTGTCCGAAAATGTGGCTTTCGCCGCCGCAATGGGGGCAGACGAAGACCGACATGTTCTCGATCAGCCCCAGCACCGGCGTCTTGAGCGTGGTGAACATGTCCAGCGCCTTGCGCGCATCCAGAAGCGCCACGTCCTGCGGGGTCGACACGACGATGGCGCCCGATACCTCGGATTTCTGGCACAGGGTCATCGCCACGTCGCCCGTTCCGGGCGGCAGGTCGACGATCAGCACATCCAGCGTGCCCCAGTTCACCTGCCCCAACATCTGCTGCAAAGCGCCCATGAGCATCGGCCCGCGCCAGACCACGGCCTTTTCCTGGGGCAGCATGAAGCCGATGGACATGAGCGTGACGCCATGGGCGCGCAGCGGCTCGATGATCTTGCCGTCGGGGCTGGCGGGCTTGCCGCTGGCGCCCATCATCCGCGGAATGCTGGGACCGTATATATCGGCGTCCAGCAATCCCACGCGCCGCCCCTGCCGCGCCAGCGCCACCGCGAGGTTCGCCGACACAGTGGACTTGCCCACTCCGCCCTTGCCCGACCCCACCGCAAGAATGCGCGCCACGCCCGCGGGCTTCGCTGGACCCGCCTGCGGCTTGGGGTGGCCGCCGATCTTGAGCTGCGGCGCGGGTTGTGCCGGGCCGTGCGCCGTCAGAGCCGCCTGCACGCCGGTCACGCCCGGAACCTCGGCCACGATGGCCTCGGCGGCGCGGCGCAAGGGCTCCATCTGGCGGGCGATCTCGGGCGATGGCGCCTCGATGACAAAGCGCACCTTGCCGTCCTCGACCTGCAAGGCGCGAATCATGTCGCGCGCGACAAGATCGCCGCCATCGGGCAGCGCCAGCCGCGCCAGCGCCTCAAGAACCCTGTCCCGAACGTCGCTCATGGCCGATCTCCCGTGTTATGTTCGCAATTCGCCGTCCTCCGGCGCCCCAGCGTTTTCACAGCGCTAACAATTCAGTCAACCGCTTCGAATTAGGTCAAAAATTCATATGCAGTTTCTGCATAGCAGCATTGTACCTTTTTACCATTGTGCAACTGCAGCATTCGACCCATCTTGAGGTCAACGAAGCGGAGCAAACCACTAATTGGCATCCGCGGCAAATCGAATGAGGCAACCCGAGATGGCATTTGCATCGAACTTGAACATCACCGGCCAGACCGCTGGCACCACGCGATTTTCTGCTTTCATCGACGGGCTGAAGGTCCGCATGGAGCGTCGTCGCATCTACGCCCAGACCCGCGACGAGCTCGCCTCGCTGAGCAATCGCGACCTGGCGGACCTGGGAATTCACCGGTCCGAAATCCCGCGCATCGCCTATCAGGCAGCGTACGAGAATTAAGTTTGGATCGTCGGGTTTTTCTCCTCCTCCCTAGACCCGCGATCTTCGGCAACGGCACATCTTCTCCTCCCAGTGCCATTGCCACAAAACGGACGGTCTGACCGTCCGACGTCTTCGGCGGCCCTCTCCTCCTCCCTGGGTCGGTCGATACTGCGGCGGCGCCTCTCCTCCTCCCTGGCGTCGCCGCACCTTACACCGGGATCGGCCTCTACGGCCCACTCCCACACCAGTTCGGCGGCCCTCTCCTCCTCCCTGGGTCGGTCGATAACGCGGCGGCGCCTCTCCTCCTCCCTGGCGTCGCCGCACCTTACACYGGGATCGGCCTCTACGGCCCACTCCCACACCAGTTCGGCGGCCCTCTCCTCCTCCCTGGGTCGGTCGATAACGCGGCGGCACCTCTCCTCCTCCCTGGCGTCGCCGCATCCTTCTTCCGAGGCGCAAGCCTCACCGGCATCGGCGGTCTCTCTCCTCCTCCCTGAGACTGCCGTGACCTAGAACGGCGGCGCCACCTCCTCCCGGCGTCGCCGTTTTTTTATGGTCGCGACCAGATTGCAATCAGTGCAAGGACCGCTTGCGCCCGGCCCGGCCGCCGCGCCGTGCCGGCCGCGCCGCGGGCCAGAGCGCTGCCTCCTCCAACAGTCCGACAAAGGCCCGCGCCGCGGCGGAATGCGCGTTGAGCCCGCCGATGCGGCGCAGCGCGGCGCAGGCCTCGGCGCGCGGCACGCTGTCCTCGGGCAGGCCGAAAGCCCATTCCAGGAATCCGGCCCGCGCCGCGTCCTCGGGCGCCGCCGCGCTGAGTGTCTGCAAGCTGTCGAAAATCGCCCGGGCGCTCATCGGCGCCCCCGCTGGACATGCGTTTCCATCTCGTACCTCTGTATGGCCACGCCCCGTGGCGTTGGGTCGGCAGACGAGATCGGAACGGCAAAGCGGTACGGCCTTGCGCCCTGACCGCCCACCGCGGATCGACGTTGTCCCAAGGCTGGTTTCCGGACTGAGGCGGGCGGGCCACGTGGCCCGGCTCCGGCGCGCCTTCCCGGAGCCATGCGGCTCCAGTGGCAAATGCGCCGAATATCCCGCCCTCACCGTTGCGGGGGCAGTGCCGGTCTTGCACCGGCTTCCCAATTCTCCGCATCGCTGCGGCACCCTGAGAGCTTCACGCTAACCGCGCCGCGCCCGAGTCGCCTAGCCCCAAACCGACGCTTTGACGGGCTTTGCGCCTCTTTCCCTTCCGCCCTTGCTGTCGTAGAGGATCGGGAAACGGAACGGACGGGGGCACCACCCATGGCGATGGACAAGACATTCGATGCAAAGGCCGCCGAAGCGCGCCTTTACAAAGCCTGGGAAGAGGCCGGCGCCTTCGCCGCGGGGGCCAATGCCAAGCCCGGCAAGCCGCCCTTTTCGATCATGATCCCGCCACCCAACGTCACCGGCTCGCTGCATATGGGCCATGCCTTCAACAACACGCTGCAGGACATCCTGGTGCGCTGGAAACGCATGCAGGGGTTCGACACGCTCTGGCAGCCCGGCACCGACCACGCGGGCATCGCCACGCAGATGGTGACCGAGCGCGAGATGGCCGCCAACGGTGAACCGACCCGGCGCGAGATGGGCCGCGATGCTTTCCTCTCCCGCGTCTGGCAGCAGAAGATCACGTCGCGCGGCACGATCATCGGCCAGCTCAAGAGCCTCGGCGCCTCCTGCGACTGGTCGCGCGAGGCCTTCACCATGTCCGGCGCGCCCAATGCGCCCGAGGGCGAGGACGGCAATTTCCACGACGCCGTCATCAAGGTCTTCGTCGACATGTACGACAAGGGCCTGATCTACCGCGGCAAGCGGCTGGTGAACTGGGACCCGCATTTCGAAACCGCGATTTCCGATCTCGAGGTCGAGAATATCGACACCGCGGGGCACATGTGGCACTTCAAGTACCCGCTCGCGGGCGGGGCCACCTATGAATATGTCGAGAAGGACGAGGACGGGAACGTCCTCTTCACCGAGACGCGCGATTACATCTCCATCGCCACCACCCGGCCCGAAACCATGCTGGGCGACGGCGCGGTAGCGGTGCATCCGTCGGACGAGCGCTATGCGCCCATCGTCGGGCAGCTCTGCGAAATCCCGGTTGGGCCGAAAGAGCATCGGCGGCTCATCCCGATCATCACCGACGACTATCCCGATCCGACCTTCGGCTCGGGTGCGGTCAAGATCACCGGCGCGCATGATTTCAACGACTACGGCGTGGCCAAGCGCGGAGATATCCCCTGCTACCGCCTGATGGACACCCGCGCCGCGATGCGCTCCGACGGCGCACCCTATGCCGAAGCCGCGGCGCTGGCTTTGGCCGTGGCGCGCGGTGAACAGACCCTGACCGAGGCCGAGGCGGATGCCGTGAACCTCGTCCCCGACCATCTGCGCGGGCTCGACCGGTTCGAAGCGCGCCGCCGCGTGGTCGAAGAGATCACCGAAGAGGGTCTGGCCGTGATGACCCAGGCCAGCGATCCGCGGCTGGGCAAGAAGGCGCAGAAACCCGTCGCGCCCGAAGAGGGCGGCGAGGCGCGCGAGGACGACCTCGTGCCGCTGGTCGAGGCCAAGACCATCACCCAGCCTTACGGCGACCGCTCCAAGGTCGTTATCGAACCGATGCTGACGGACCAGTGGTTCGTCGAGACGTCGAAGATCGTCGGCCCGGCGCTCGACGCGGTACGGAATGGCGACACCCGCATCCTGCCCGAACGCGACAAGAAGGTGTATTTCCACTGGCTCGAGAACATCGAGCCCTGGTGCATCTCGCGCCAGCTCTGGTGGGGGCATCAGATCCCGGTGTGGTACGCGCCTGCGCCCACCGGCGGCGACGACTGGCACCATGTCTGCGCCGCGACCGAGGCCGAGGCGCTGGAAAAACTGCGCGTGCTCTGGGGTGAGGATGCCGATTTCCGCGTCGTCGAGGACGAACGCGCCGCCATCGACCTGCTGGGCGATCTGGTCGGCAACTGGCGCACCGAGGGCCGCATCCAGCAGCGCGAGGCGCCCGCGACGATCCCGGTGTTCCGCGACCCCGACGTGCTCGACACCTGGTTTTCCTCGGGCCTCTGGCCCATCGGCACGCTGGGCTGGCCGGAAAAGACACCGGAACTGGCGCGCTACTTCCCGACCTCCACCCTCATCACCGGCTTCGACATCATCTTCTTCTGGGTCGCCCGGATGATGATGATGCAATACGCGGTCGTGGGCGAAAAACCCTTCTCGGATGTCTATGTCCACGCGCTTGTGCGCGACGAGAAGGGCAAGAAGATGTCCAAGTCGCTGGGCAACGTGCTCGACCCGCTGGACCTGATCGACGAATACGGCGCCGATGCTGTGCGGTTCACCCTCACCGCCATGGCCGCCATGGGCCGCGACCTGAAGCTCAGCAAGGACCGCATCGCCGGTTACCGCAACTTCGGCACCAAGCTCTGGAACGCCTGCCGCTTCGCCGAGATGAACGGCGTTTTCGAGGGTGCGCGCAGCGGCCTGCCGCAGCCCACCCAGACCGCAAACCGCTGGATCCTCGGCGAGACCGCCAAGGTCCGCGAAGAGGTCGACACGGCGCTGGAAAACTACCGCTTCAACGATGCCGCGGGCGCGCTCTATGCCTTTGTCTGGGGCAAGGTCTGCGACTGGTACGTGGAATTCTCCAAACCGCTCTTCGCCTCCGAAGACGCGGCGGTGATTGCGGAAACCCGCGCCACCATGGCCTGGGTGCTGGACCAGTGTCTGATCCTGCTGCACCCGATCATGCCCTTCATCACCGAAGAGCTTTGGGCCACCATGGCCGAGCGCTCCGAAATGCTGATCCACGCCGACTGGCCCAGCTACACCGCGGCCGACCTCGTGGACAGCGCCTCGGACCGCGAAATGTCCTGGGTGATTTCCCTGATCGAGGGCACACGCTCTGCGCGCGCGCAGATGCACGTCCCCGCCGGCCTCAAGGTGCCGATGCTGGTCACCGATCTGGACGACGCGGGCCAGGCCGCCTGGGACCGGAACGCCGACATCATCATGCGGCTGGCGCGGATCGACTCGCTGCAAAAGACCGATGCCTTCCCCAGGGGATGCGTGACGATCCCGGTCGAGGGCGGCACCTTCGGCATGCCGCTCGAAGGGCTGATCGACATCGAGGAGGAAAAGGCGCGGCTCGAGAAGACCCTGGGCAAACTGGCCAAGGAGATCGGCGGCCTCAAGGGCCGGCTGAACAACCCCAACTTCGCACAAAGCGCCCCCGAAGAGGTGGTCGAGGAAGCCCGCGAGAACCTCGCGGCCCGCGAAGAGGAAGAGGCCACGCTCAAGGCCGCGCTCGCCCGCCTGGCCGAAATCGGATAACGGCGGCGGGCCGCGTCAGGCCCGCCAGAACCGCACGGTCAGGATCGCGTAGACCGCCATCAGCTCCAGCCGCCCGATCAGCATCGAAAAGGTCAGGATCCATTTGGCGGTGTCGTTCAGCGGTTGGAAATTGCCGGCGGGTCCGATGATCGGCCCCAGCCCCGGCCCGACGTTGGCGATGGACGTGGCCGCCCCCGACACCGAGGTGATGAAATCGAGTCCGGTCATGCCCAGCGCCACCGACATCACCCCCAGCGTGACCACGAAGAAGACGAAGAACGAGATCACCGACGACAGAACGTCGTCGCTTACCACCCGCCCGTCGTAGCGCGGCGTGAATACCCCGTGCGGCGCCCGGATCTTGCGCAGCTGCACCTTGATCGACGCGAACAGCAGCTGGTAGCGGAACACCTTGATCGAACAGGCGGTGGACCCGGCGCAACCGCCGATCAGCCCGATGAAGAAGAACAGCACGACCAGGAACGGGCCCCAGAGCATGTAGTCGACCGAGGCATAGCCGGTGCCGGTCATGATCGAGGTGATGTTGAACAGCGCTTCGCGCAGCGCCTGTTCGGGATGGTGCGGAAAGACGCTGAGCAGCACGCTGACTGTCACCACCACCAGCACGCCGATGATCGCGAGGAAGGTGCGTACCTGGCTGTCGTGGAAGATGGCGATCTGGTTGCCGTTGATCATCTGCACGTAGCGCACGAAGGGCAGCGCCGCGAGCACCATGAACACGCTCGCCACGTATTCCGCCGAACCCGAGAAGGTGCCGAAGGAGGCGTCATAATTCGAGAATCCGCCCGTCGACACGGTGGTGAGCGCGTGCACCGTGGCATCGAAAGTGTTCATGCCGGTGATCATGTAACAGACCGTGCAGGCCAGCGTCAGGCTCACGTAGATGGTCGAGATCGAGGACGAGATCTGCGTCGCCCGCGGCAGGATCTTTCCCATCGTGTCAAAAGCTTCGGAGCGGAAGATCTGCATGCCGCCGACCCGCAGTTCGGGCAGGAACACCATGGCGACGACGATGATGCCAATGCCCCCCAGCCACTGCAGCAGTCCGCGCCACAGAAGCAGCCCCTTGGGCAGCGTCTCAAGCCCGGTGAACACTGTCGATCCGGTGGTGGTCAGCCCCGACATGGCCTCGAAGACCGCGTCGACCACCCGCGCCTCGGTGGCGCCGATCACGAAGGGAATCGCGCCGAAGACCGGCAGCGCCACCCAGACCCCGGTGGTCAGCAGAAAGATCTGCTGGATCGACAGCCGCTCGGTCGTGGCGTTGGAGGTGGCAAGGGAAATCAGCCCCCCGGTCAGCACGGTGATCACGCTGCTCTGGGCAAAGACATGCCATTCGTCCCGCCCCTCGACGATATCGACGATCATCGGCAAGAGCATGGTCAGGCCAAGGATGGCCACCAGGATGCCGATGACATGGGCAACGGGACGCAGATCAAACATAACGCGCAGCGTTGGCCCGCCGCTCGCGCGGTGTCAAGCAGCCGCGCCGCCCCGCGCATCCGCGGTTCGGAAGAACCTTCAGACCGACACATAGTCGCGGCGAGACATCGGCCTGCCGGCACGTCTTCACGCCATACGCAGCCAATCCTGTTCGATGCCGTTTCCGCAGCGTCGGTTCGCACACCGAGCGCGCCTCTCCGGTTCATGAATTCGTCTGGGATCACGACGCATTTCCCGCGGGGACAGCACCTTCACCGAGCGGCACCCCCGCGTCACGCAGCATAAACCGACGCGGCCAGACGCCCCTCCGGCAGACGCCCCGATCCACACGCCCCTGCTTCTTCGGTTCAAAAATACCTCGGGGGAGGCGCGCTTGCGCGCCGTCGGGGCAGCGCCCCGGCACGCGCGTCCCGCTTCGTCAGCCGACGTGGAACAGGGTCGAGAACAGCTTCGGATCGAGGCTGCCAGCGGCGAAAAGATCGCCCTCCGTCAGCACCGACACCGCGTCATGGCTGTGCAGGCTTTCCTGATGGCTGGCCAACACACGGAAATCCCCCACCCGGGCATCCTTCTGCAAGCCTTGCGCAAACAGACGCGCCGCATCCTCGACGAAGATCGGATTGGCGGCGTTGAGCTCGGCAAAGGCCTGCTCGTCCTCGCGTTTGACCATCACCTGCGTCTCGGTCGGCACGGCGCGGCGGCACAGGTCGATCAGGTCCTCGAACCACAGGCAGGCGCCGTCCTGCACCTCGACCGACAGCCGCGCCACAGACCGCTGAGAATGCGGCGTCGCCAGCTGACCGCGGGTCCGGCGGGCATGTTCGCTCAGTTCCAGCGAACAGGGGCAGGTCGAGGAATAGACATAATCGAGATGCATGATCTTGCGGCGCTGCCCGTCGGTTTCCACCAGTTCCAGCGAGATGTCGTAATACTGGTAGCCCTCGAGCCCCGACCGCAGGCTCTGCACCTTCACCGGGAAGCGGAACGCCATGTTGATCCGCGCGTCGAAGGAGTCGAGGTCGGACTTGTAGTCGTCAAGCGCCGCCTCGATCACCCCGAAGCTGAAGGTCGCCTCGGCATGCCTGTAGAAGGACCGCATGATCCGCGACATGTTGATGCCCTTCTTGTCGGCATCGAGGCTCACGGTCCCGGTCACGCTGGCTTCCAGCGTGAGGTCACCGTTGTCGCGGGTGTGGAACCGCAGCGGCAGGCGGAAATTCGAGATGCCCACATGCTGGATCGACCGGTTCGCACCCTTGATCAGGGAGGACGGCCCGTTCTGCAGGTCCGGCAGGCTGGATTTATAGGCGGCATCCACCTCGAACTTGTGCGGGAAAATCCGCGACAGGTCGGGATACTCGAACGCGGCATCGTCCAGCAGCCGCGCGACGGCGGGATCAAGCGCCTCGATCTCGGCATCCGGCGCCTTGTTCGCCCATTGCCGCAAGAGCGCAAGCGCCGCCTCGGCCTCTTCGCGGCTCGGCTTTCGGTCGATTTCCGGTGTGTGCACGTTCATGTCAGGCCCTCCGCCCAGCTTCGTCCCTATAGATAGGTCGCCTGTCGGCGAATATCCAACTCGTCAAAGGGTCTACGTGCGAAACGCGACGCCGGATCAAAGGATTCCGTCGATCGCGACTTGCGCCATCACGTCACGGAGAGGCCGCGCAGCACATCTGCCACCAGGTCTTCCGGATCCTCGAGCCCCACCGACAGCCGGACCAGACCCTCGGTGATTCCCAGGGCATTCCGCTGCTCCGGGCTGAGGCGCTGGTGCGTGGTGGTGGCCGGATGCGTCGCAATGGATTTCGCGTCCCCGAGGTTGTTCGAGATCAGCACCACCTCCAGCGCGTTGAGGAACGCGAAGGCCGCCGGTTTGCCGCCCTTGATATCCAGCGCGATCATCGTCCCGCCCGAGCCCAGTTGCCGCTGCATCAGCGCATGCTGCGGATGGCTGGCGAGGCCCGGATAGGAGATCCCGGCAAGCTTCTCGTGCCCCTCGATGGCCTCCGCGATGGCCTGCGCGCTCGCGGTCTGAGCCCGTACCCGCAGGTCGATCGTCTCCAGCCCCTTCAACAGGACCCAGGCGGTGAACGGGCTCATCGACCCGCCGGTATGCTTCATGTAGGGTTCGACCGTCTTGCGGATGAAGTCCCGGCTGCCGAGGATAACGCCGCCCAGGACGCGGCCCTGCCCGTCGATATGCTTGGTGGCGGAATAGATCACCGCATCGGCGCCCTGCTCCACGGCCTTTGAATAGACCGGCGTGGAGAAGACGTTGTCGACCAGCACGAAGGCGCCCTTGGCATGGGCGAGCTTCGCCACGCCCTCGATATCCACAAGCTCCAGCGTTGGATTGGCCATGGATTCGAAGAACACCGCCTTGGTGTCGGGGCGGATCGCCGCCTCCCATTGGCTCAAATCGTCACCGTCCACGAAAGTCACCTCGACGCCGAAGCGCGGCAGGATCGTCTCGAGGATGTAAAGGCAGGAGCCGAACAGCGCCCGAGCCGAGACCACGTGATCGCCCGCCTTCAGCATCGACACCAGCGCACCGTTGACCGCCGCCATGCCGCTTGCCGTGGCGAAGCCGTCCTCGGTGCCTTCGAGCAGCGCGATGCGCTCTTCGAACATCCGCACCGTCGGGTTGCCATAGCGGGCGTAGATATACTCGTCCGCCCCCGCCTCGATGAACCGGCCCTCGGCCTGTTCGGCGCTGTCATAGACAAAGCCCTGTGTCAGGAACATCGCCTCGGACAGCTCGCCATACTGACTGCGGCGCGTGCCGCCATGCACCAAGGCCGTGCGCTTCTTCATCGTCTCGTCTCCCGGGCCATCGCCCACAAAAAAACCCCCGTCGCGGTCAAGCGAAAGGGGGCTCCCTCGTCGTCTGACCTCTTTAGCGGCATGTTTTCCGGGTCCCGGACATTCCTGCCCGTCCCGAGTGGCCCGCAATCCGGTAACAAATCGCCACGGCATCGGCTTACGCCCGCGCGACGCACCGGTCAAGACCGTCACGGTGCTGTAACCCGCGTTTCATACCGCCGTTATATCCGTCCGCTACGCAGTAGCCACAATATCTGGTGGGAGCACAGCATGGCGTTTTCGGACAACGACCTTGGGCCGCGTCTCTTTCCGAGACCCCTGTCGATGATGCGCCAGCGCCTGGGCGAGGCCGTGCACGCCGCCCTGCCCGACGGCGCCCACGAGGAGGAATTCACCGAGGCGCTGCTGTTCCTGCTGTCGATCCGGCTCAACCGGCTGACCGGCGGCGCGTCCGACATGACCTTTTCGGCGCGCAGCCACCTGGCCGCGCAGGACGCGCGGTTGCGGCTTGTCTGGAGCGGGATCGTCCGGGTGATCGATCTTTATTGCGCCCTCTTTCGCGGCGAGGTCCGGCATTGCGAAACCGCATGGATCAATCACACCCGGCGCCGCCCTGTGCGAAACTGCTGAGCCGCTTGCCCTCAGCGCTCCGTCAGGCATGATGGCCCGGACCCGACCGGAGACAGCCATGACCGCCCCCATCGACCTCTATTTCTGGCCCACGCCCAACGGCTGGAAGATCTCCATCGCGCTCGAGGAAATGGCGCTGCCCTACACCACGCACCTGGTGGACCTCTACAACAAGGGGCAGTTCGATCCCGATTTCCTCAAGGTGTCGCCCAACAACAAGATCCCCGCGATCACCGATCCCGACGGGCCGGACGGCGCGCCGATCCACATCTTCGAATCCGGCGCGATCCTGCAATACCTCGCGCGCAAGACCGGTCTCTTCTGCGGCAAGTCCGAACGCGACCGCATCGCGGTCGACCAGTGGCTGATGTGGCAGATGGGCGGCGTCGGCCCGATGGCGGGCCAGGCGCATCACTTCCTGAAATTCGCCCCCGAAGACCTGCCCTATGCCAAGGACCGCTACCGCACCGAGGTCGGGCGGCTTTACAAGGTGCTCGACACGCAATTGTCAAAAAACGAATACGTCGCGGGCGCCGACTACAGCATCGCCGACATGGCGCTCTGGGGCTGGTGCTCGCTCTGGGAAGGCCAGCAGCAGACGCTGGACGACAAGCCGCACATGAAACGCTGGCTCGACACCGTGAGCGCCCGGCCCGCGGTGCAAAAAGGCCGCGCCCTGCATGCCGAACATCGCCGCGACCCCACCGCAAAACGCTGACCTTGTTCCGGAGCCGCCCCTCGCCTGAGACCCGGCAGACAGGGGACGGGCGGCGGGACAAGCGGAATTGCCGAGGGGCCCCGCCTCGCGGGGAGACGGCCATTCCGCTTGGCGCGGCGTCGGGCCCCTGTCAGACAGGGATCGGGCGCGGGGTGGTTTCGGAACAAGGGCCTTGTTCTGGTGAGCCCTGAAGCCGGACCGGACCCCGCGAGGACGCCCGCCAGGGCGGAGGAGCCGATCAGAACGGCACGTCGTCCGCCGCCATGATGAATCGCGCCACGACCTTCTTCACCCCGGCCTTCTCGAAATCGATCTCCAGCTTGTCGCCCTCGATCCCCACGACAGCGCCATAGCCGAACTTCTGGTGAAACACCCGCTCTCCCACCGTGTAGGCCGACACCGCCTCGAGGTCGATCACCGTGGTGCGGCTCTCCTTCGGTTGGCTCACCGGCCGCTCCGCCGCCCGAGCTTGCAGCCGCCGCCAGCCCGGCGAATTGTAGACATTCGCCTCCGCCGCCCGCGCCTCCAGCCCGCTCGACGCGCCGCCCAGTCCCGCCGCGCCGTAGCCGCCGCCGTAGAGCCCCGGCGGCGTCAACACCTCGACGTGATCCTCGGGCAGTTCGTCGATGAACCGCGACGGCAGCGACGACTGCCACTGGCCAAACACCCGGCGGTTGGCCGCAAAGGAAATCGTGCAGAGTTCCTCCGCCCGTGTGATGCCCACATAGGCCAGCCGCCGTTCCTCCTCGAGCCCCTTGACGCCGCTCTCGTCCATCGAGCGCTGCGACGGGAACAGCCCGTCCTCCCAGCCCGGCAGGAACACGGCGGGAAATTCCAGACCCTTGGCAGCGTGCAAAGTCATGATGCTGACCTTCTCCCCCGCATCCTCGGTGGAGTTGTCCATGATGAGGCTGACATGCTCGAGGAACCCCTGCAGGTTCTCGAAGCCTTCCAGCGCCTTCACCAGTTCCTTGAGGTTCTCCAGCCGTCCCGGCGCCTCGGGCGTCTTGTCGTTCTGCCACATGGCGGTGTAGCCGCTTTCATCGAGGATGATCTCGGCCAGTTCCATGTGCGTGATCTCGGCGGGACCGTGCTCCATGCGCACCGCGCGATCCTCGTCGTCGATGACCCGGTCGGCGTCCACGCCCGATTCGCGCAGCGGGCCGCGCAGCTTGCCCGACCAGCGCGCCAGCCCCTCGGCCAGTTCGCGCAGGGCCGCCCCGCCCTTGCCCTTGATCAGCCCCTTGTCCACGGCGATGCGCGCGCCGTCGAGCAGGCTCACGCCGTTGGCCCGGGCCGCCACCTGGATCGTCTGCTGCGCCTTGTCGCCCAGGCCGCGTTTGGGCGTGTTGACGATGCGCTCGAAGGCCAGATCGTCGTCGGGGCTGACGACCAGCCGGAAGTAGGCCATGGCGTCGCGAATCTCCATCCGCTCGTAGAAGCGCGGCCCGCCGATCACGCGATAGGGCAGACCGATGGTCAGAAACCGGTCCTCGAAGGCGCGCATCTGGTGGGAGGCGCGCACGAGGATCGCCATCGCGTCGAGGCTCACCGGGTCCTGCCCGCGTGTCCCGCGCTGCAGCGCCTCGATCTCCTCGCCGACCCAGCGGGCCTCTTCGTCGCCGTCCCAGTGGCCGATCAGGCGCACCTTCTGGCCGTCCTCGGCCTCGGTCCACAGCTCCTTGCCCAGCCGCCCCTGGTTGCCCTTGATGACGCCGCTCGCGGCGGCAAGGATATGCGGGGTGGAGCGGTAATTCTGCTCCAGCCGCACCACATGGGCGCCGGGAAAATCCTTTTCGAACCGGAGGATGTTGCCCACCTCGGCGCCGCGCCATCCATAGATCGACTGGTCGTCGTCGCCGACGCAGCAGATGTTGCGATGCCCCGCCGCCAGGAGCCGCAGCCACAGGTATTGCGCCACGTTGGTGTCCTGGTACTCGTCCACGAGGATGTAGCGGAACCAGCGCTGGTACTGCTCCAGCACGTCGCCGTGGGTCTGGAAGATCGTCACCATGTGCAACAACAGGTCGCCGAAATCCACCGCGTTCAGCTCGCGCAGCCGCGCCTGGTAGGCGGCATAGAGCTTCGGCCCCTTGTGGTTGTAGGCCCCCGCATCGGCGGCGGGTACCTTCTCGGGCGTCAGCGCGCGGTTCTTCCAGTCGTCGATGATGCCCGACAGCATCCGCGCCGGCCAACGCTTGTCGTCGATCCCCTCCGCCGCCACCAGCTGTTTCAGCAAGCGCAGCTGGTCGTCCGTGTCGAGGATAGTGAAGTTCGACTTCAGCTCCACCAGTTCCGCATGGCGGCGTAGCAGCTTGACGCAGATGGCGTGGAACGTGCCGAGCCAGGGCATGCCCTCCACCGTTTCGCCCAGCATCTGGCCCACGCGGGTCTTCATCTCGCGCGCGGCCTTGTTGGTGAAGGTCACGGCGAGGATCTCGTTCGGCCGCGCCCGCCCGGTGTTCAGCAGGTGCACGATTCGCGCGGTGAGCGCCTTGGTCTTGCCGGTGCCCGCCCCCGCCAGCATCAGCACGGGGCCATCCAGACGCTCGACCGCCTCGCGCTGCGCGGGGTTCAGCGAGTCCAGGTAGGGGCTGGGCCGGGCGGCCATGGCACGCGCGGACAGCGAAGCGCCCTCGAAGGCGTCCATTTCGTCGAAACTGCTCATGACCCGATGATAACCCGGCCGGCCCCCGAGGGAAAGCGCATGTTCATGCTGTGTTCGCAGGGATTTTCAAACGACGCATGTGCCGAACGCCCGCCTCCGGTCCGCGACAACGGCCACCCCGCGCCGCCCGGTGACAGGCGGAAAAGCGCCGCCGGAAATTCCCTGCCCTTTCAGCCGCCTGCGCCGGTTTGCAGGCCCTGGACCCCGGGCACGAAGCGGTCGGCGCGGCGCCGCGGGCGGAACGAACCCGCCTCTCTCGCGGTTGTGATCCCAGGTTATCATAGAGGAGGAGACCCCCATGAAACGGAAGATGACAAGCGTGATCGCGATCTGTACCGGCCTCGGTCTGGCCGGTCCCGCCATGGCCGATTGCCAAGCGGAACTGGCCGAACTGACCGGCGGGACCGGGATGGACAGCGGCGGCGGCATCGCCAAGGACGGCAGCATGGCGCCGCTCGAAGGCGCCGACAGCAGCGGATCGGACACCATGACCGAAAGCGGCTCGGGCGACATGGCGGGCAGCGGCTCCGGCTCGAGCGGCAGCGACGACCAGATCGCCAAGGACGGCAGCCTCGCACCGCTTGAAAACGCCGATGGCGCCGCCGCCGATACCTCTGGCAGCGGTTCGACCGACATGGCCGACGGCAGCTCGGGCGACATGGCTGGCGGCGGCTCCAGCGACATGTCCGAGAGCAGCTCGACCGAGACAGCCGCCAGCGGGTCGGACACCGGCGACGGCGACAACCAGATCGTGAAGGATGGCGATACCGCGCCTCTGGAAGCCGACACCGACACGATCGCGACCTCCGGCCAGGATGCCTCCGAGCAACAGGACGGTTCCTCGGGCGACACCTCGCAGGAATTCGAGGACGCCATTGCCACGGCGCAGGCCGCTCTCGACGCCGGCGACGAAGCCGCCTGCATGGAAGCCGTCGAAGAAGCGCGCAGCCTGTAACGCGCGCGCCCGACGCTTGGGACACGCTTTCCCGAGAATCGACTCCGCCATCCCCAGCCGGATGGCGGATTTTCTTTCGGCGTTCGGCGCACCGGCACCTCGGCCGTATCCGGCCCAGACGCCGTTTTCGCTTTCCGGCCCCTGCCGGTCTTGCTATCGCTGCGCGCATGTCGATCGATGCCCGTTATCCCGCCATTTCCGACCTGCGCGCCCGCGCCGAACGCCGCATCCCGAAATTCGTCTGGGAATACCTCGACAGCGCCACCGGCAACGAGGCCACCAAGGCGCGCAACCGCGCGGCCCTGGACGCCATAGGCTTCACCCCGTCCATCCTGCACGGAGAGATCACGCCGAACCTGACCACGACGCTGATGGGCGAAACGTACCCCGCCCCGTTCGGCGTGGCACCCGTGGGCATGTCCGGACTGGTATGGCCGGATGCCGAACGCACTCTGGCACGGGCCGCGACCCGCGCGGGCCTGCCCTACTGCCTCTCGACCGTCGCGACGCAGACGCCCGAAACCGTCGGTCCGCTCACCGACGGGCGCGGCTGGTTCCAGCTTTACCCGCCGCGCGACCCCGAGATCCGTCTCGACATGCTGCGCCGCGCGCACGAGTCGGGCTTCTCGACCCTGGTGCTGACCGTCGACGTGCCGGTGGCCAGCCGGCGCGAACGGCAGCTGCGCTCGGGCCTCACGCAGCCGCCGCGGCTGACGCCACGCCTGCTGGCGCAGGTGGCACTGCGCCCGGCCTGGGCCTTCGAGACCTGGAGCCACGGCATGCCGCACATGCGCACGCTCGACGCCTACAGCAGCGACACCTCTGCCCGGGATTCGACCGCACATGTCGGTTACCTGCTGCGCACCTCGCCGGACTGGGACTACCTGACCTGGCTGCGCGAGCACTGGCAGGGCAAGCTGGTGGTCAAGGGCGTGCTCAACCCCGCCGACGCCCCACGTCTGCAAGAGGCGGGCGTCGATGCGATCTGGGTGTCGAACCACGCCGGGCGCCAGTTCGACGCCGCTCCCGCCAGCATCACCGCGCTGCCGCAGATCCGCGCCGCCACGCGGCTGCCGCTGATCTTCGACAGCGGCGTCGAAAGCGGGCTCGACATCCTGCGGGCCATCGCGCTGGGGGCGGATTTCGTGATGATGGGCCGGCCGTGGCATTACGCGCTGGCGGCGCTGGGGCGCGACGGTCCGGCGCATCTGATCGACATCCTGACCCGCGACATGATCGCCAACATGGGCCAGCTGGGCATCACGCGCCCCACCTGGCTACGCCGGCAGATCGGCTAGACCTTCGTCCACCGCGGGAGGCGCCTCATAATGAGGCATCCGATCGGGCAGCCCGCGCCTACCCGTTTTCACGAGTTGTGAACCCGCACCCGACCCCGTATTCATTGATAAATCCTCTTGCTCAGGAAGACCCCATGCCCGATTTCCAGAAAATCCTGATCGCCAACCGCGGCGAAATCGCAATTCGCATCATGCGCGCCGCCAATGAAATGGGCAAAAGGACCGTCGCCGTCTTCGCCGAAGAGGACAAGTTGGGCCTGCACCGGTTCAAGGCCGACGAGGCCTACCGCATCGGCGAGGGGCTGGGCCCGGTCGCCGCCTACCTCAGCATCCCCGAGATCATCCGCGTGGCAAAGGAATCCGGCGCCGACGCGATCCATCCCGGCTATGGCCTGCTTTCGGAAAACCCCGAATTGGTCGATGCCTGCGACAAGGCCGGCATCACCTTCATCGGACCGCGCGCCGAAACCATGCGCGCGCTCGGCGACAAGGCCAGCGCCCGACGCGTGGCGATCGAGGCGGGCGTGCCGGTCATCCCCGCCACCGAGGTGCTGGGCGAGGACATGGACGCCATCCGCAAGGAGGCCGAAGAGGTTGGCTATCCGCTGATGCTCAAGGCCAGCTGGGGCGGCGGCGGCCGCGGGATGCGCCCGATCATGTCCGCCAAGGAGCTCGAGGAAAAGGTCAAGGAAGGCCGGCGCGAGGCCGAGGCGGCCTTCGGCAACGGCGAAGGCTACCTGGAAAAGATGATCCTGCGCGCCCGCCACGTCGAGGTGCAGATCCTCGGCGACAAGCAGGGCAACATCTACCACCTCTACGAACGCGACTGCTCGGTCCAGCGCCGCAACCAGAAGGTCGTGGAGCGGGCCCCTGCCCCCTACCTCAGCGAGGCACAGCGCGAGGAGCTCTGTGAACTTGGCCGCAAGATCTGCGCCCATGTGAACTACGAATGCGCAGGCACTGTCGAATTCCTGATGGATATGGACACCGGCCAGTTCTACTTCATCGAGGTGAACCCGCGCGTTCAGGTCGAACACACGGTCACGGAGGAAGTGACCGGCATCGACATCGTGCAGGCGCAGATCCTGATCGCGGAAGGCAAGAACCTGTCCGAGGCCACCGGCAAGGCCAGCCAGTACGACATCCGCCTCACCGGCCATGCGCTGCAGACCCGGATCACCACCGAGGATCCGCAGAACAACTTCATCCCCGATTACGGCCGCATCACCGCCTACCGCTCTGCCACGGGCATGGGCATCCGGCTCGATGGGGGTACGGCCTATGCGGGTGGCGTGATCACCCGCTATTACGACTCGCTGCTGGTCAAGGTGACCGCCAAGGCGCCGACCCCGGAAAAGGCGATCTCGCGCATGGACCGCGCCCTGCGCGAATTCCGCATCCGCGGCGTGACCACCAACATCGACTTCGTGATCAACCTGCTCAAGCACCCGACCTTCCTGTCGAACCAGTACACGACCAAGTTCATCGACGAGACGCCCGAGCTCTTCAACTTCAAGAAGCGCCGCGACCGCGGCACCAAGGTGCTGACCTATATCGCCGACATCACCGTCAACGGCCATCCCGAGGTCGAGGGCCGGCCCGAGCCGCGCGTGGACCTCAAGAACCCCAAGGCCCCGCAGCCGCGCGGCGACGAGATGCCGAAAGGCACCCGCAGCCTGCTGGACGAGAAGGGTCCGCAGGCGGTGGCGGACTGGATGGCGGCGCAGAAACAGCTGCTGCTCACCGACACCACCATGCGCGACGGGCACCAGTCGCTGCTGGCGACGCGGATGCGCTCGATCGACATGATCAAGGCGGCCCCCGCCTATGCCCACAATCTGCCCGGGCTCTTCTCGGTGGAATGCTGGGGCGGCGCCACCTTCGACGTGGCCTACCGGTTCCTGCAGGAATGCCCCTGGCAGCGCCTGCGCGACATCCGCGAGAAGATGCCCAACATCATGACGCAGATGCTGCTGCGCGGGGCCAACGGCGTGGGCTACACCAACTATCCCGACAACGTGGTCAAGGCCTTCGTGGAACGGGCGGCGCTTTCGGGCGTCGACGTCTTCCGCGTCTTCGATTCGCTCAACTGGGTCGAGAACATGCGCCTCGCCATGGATGCGGTGATCGAGAGCGGCAAGGTCTGCGAAGGCTCGATCTGCTACACCGGCGACATCCTCGATCCGGACCGCGCCAAGTATTCGCTGAACTACTACGTCGCCATGGGCAAGGAGCTGAAGGCCGCAGGCGCCCATATCCTCGGCCTCAAGGACATGGCGGGGCTGCTGAAGCCCTCGGCCGCCGGCCCGCTGGTCAAGGCCCTGAAGGAAGAGGTCGGCCTGCCCATCCATTTCCACACCCACGACACCTCGGGCGCGGGCATCGGCTCGATCCTCGCCGCGGCGCAGGCCGGTGTCGACGCGGTCGACGTGGCGATGGACGCGCTGTCGGGCAACACCTCGCAGCCAACGCTCGGCTCCGTGGTCGAGGCGCTGCGCTTCACCGACCGCGACACCAAGCTCGACATGGCGGCGATCCGCGAGATGTCGACCTACTGGGAACAGGTGCGGATGCAATATGCCGCTTTTGAGTCGGCCATGCAGTCGCCCGCCTCCGAGGTCTACCTGCACGAGATGCCGGGCGGCCAGTTCACCAATCTGCGCGCCCAGGCCCGGTCGCTGGGTCTCGAGGAAAAATGGCCCGAGATCGCCAAGACCTATGCCGACGTGAACCAGATGTTCGGCGACATCACCAAGGTCACACCGTCCTCCAAGGTGGTGGGCGACATGGCCCTGATGATGGTGAGCCAGGGCCTCACCCGCGCCCAGGTCGAGGACCCCAAGACCGATGTGAGCTTCCCCGATTCGGTCATCGACATGATGAAGGGCAATTTGGGCCAGCCGCCGGGCGGCTTCCCCGAGAAGATCGTGAAGAAGGTGCTGAAGGGCGAGAAACCGAACACCGACCGCCCCGGCAAGGGCGTGCCGCCTGCGGACCTCGAAAAGACTCGCGCCGAGGTCTCCAAGGAAATGGAGGGCAAGGAGGTCGATGACGAGGATCTGATGGGCTACATGATGTATCCCAAGGTCTTCCTCGACTACATGGGCCGCCACCGCATCTACGGTCCGGTGCGCGTGCTGCCGACCCGCACCTTCTTCTACGGCATGGAACCCGGCGAAGAGATCACCGCCGAGATCGACCCCGGCAAGACGCTCGAAATCCGCCTGATCACCATCGGCGAAACCCACGAGGACGGCGAGGCGCGGGTGTTCTTCGAATTGAACGGCCAGCCCCGCACCGTGCGCGTGCCCAACCGCAAGGCCAAGGCCAGCTCGACCGCGCGCCCCAAGGCCGAGGTGTCGAACCCGAACCACATCGGCGCGCCGATGCCGGGCGTCGTCGCCTCGGTCGCGGCCACCGAGGGCAAGGAGGTCAAGGAAGGCGACCTGCTGCTCACCATCGAGGCGATGAAGATGGAAACCGGCCTGCACGCCGAACGTGACGCAAAGATCAAGGCGGTGCACGTCAGCGCCGGCGCGCAGATCGACGCCAAGGACCTGCTGATCGAACTGGAATGACCCGTTCCCGGCGCCGCCCTGCCGCGGGCGGTGCCGGAAAGACGCGCCCCGCGCCTGTCCCCTGCACCGCGGCGGATGCCCTGCGCGGCCCCCCGTGCCACGCCCCCCCTTCTTCGGTTCAGAATAACCCTCAGAGAGCACGAGAGACAGCGTCTCTCGTATGCCCGGCACGGGCATCCCCCGCGGTTGCCAAACCCGCCGAAACACGGTTTGCTCCGCGCCAGCCACGCCCGGAGCCGCGCCATGCACACGTGCCTTCTCTTCTCCGATCTGCACATCACCGCCCCCGGCGAGACCATCATCGGGCTCGATCCCGCAGACCGCTTTGCTGGCGCACTGGACCAGGCCCTGACCACCCATCCCGAGGCCAGACACCTGCTGATCCTCGGCGACCTCACCCACACCGGGCACCCGGAGGAATATGCCCGTCTGCGCACCCTGCTGGCGGATTGTCCGCTGCCGGTCACGGCGACCCTGGGCAACCACGACAACCGCGCTGCCTATTTCGCGGCCTTCCCCGAGGCCGCACAGGACGGCGACGGCTTTGCCCAGGCCGCGCTCGACATCGGACCCTGCCGGGTGCTGCTTCTCGACACCCTGGACGAAAGCGGCGCGCATCCCCTTCACGCCGGTTATCTCTGCGACACGCGGCTCGACTGGCTTTCCGCCCGCCTGGCCGAAGCGCCCGACCGTCCGACCCTGGTCGCCATGCACCATCCCCCGGTACGCACCGGATTCGACGGCATGGACCGCATCCGGCTGGTCAACGATACGGCGCTTATGGCGCTCTTGAACGATCACCCGCAGGTACGCCAGCTGGTCTGCGGGCATGTGCACCGCGCCATTTCCGGCAACCGCGCGGGCCTCGCCTGGAGCATCCTCAAGAGTCCCTGCCACCAGATGCCGATGCTCCTGGGCGCCGAGGGTTCGGGCCATTCCACGGACGACCCCGGCGGCTATGGCATCGCCCTGCTGACCCCGGACACCATGATCCTGCACGCCGAGGACGTCGCCCCCGCCCGCCCCGTCGCGCACTCCTCGCATTCCTGAAAGGACCGGCCCATGGCCCCCGTCACGACCCTCTACGCCAGCCTCATCGCGCTGCTTTTCCTAGGCCTCAGCATGCGCGTGGTCGCCTATCGCCGGGCGAAACAGGTCTCGCTCGGCGATGCCGGAGACCCGGCCCTCACCGCCAGCATCCGCGCCCAGGGCAACTGCGCCGAATACGCGCCCATCGGCCTGCTGCTCCTGCTGCTGGCCGAACTGCAATCGGCCCCGCCCGTAGCGCTGCACGTGCTCGGGCTGATGCTGCTCGCGGGGCGCACCCTGCATGCCTCGGCGCTGTCGCAACACCCGCAACCACTGGCCTCGCGTGTCGGCGGCATGATTCTGACCTTCACGATGATCGGCCTTGCCGCCCTTGGCCTGCTTCTGCACCGGCTCTTCTAGCCGACCACGCCCTGCGTCTTCGGATTGCAAATACCTCTCAGAGCGCGAGAGGCGGCGTCCATTGGACTTGAACCAATCGCGCCTCCAGTGGACGACCTCGCGTACGCCGGAACGGCAGTGCGGCGGCGACGCGTCGCACAATCGGACCGCAAAGCCCAAATTTCCCCTTGCAGCCAAACGCGCATGGCCTTAAATCCCCCTCACCCAAAGGTGCGGGCGTAGCTCAGGGGTAGAGCATAACCTTGCCAAGGTTAGGGTCGGGCGTTCGAATCGCCTCGCCCGCTCCATTGGGTCAAACGGCTGAAGCGCGGGCGTAGCTCAGGGGTAGAGCATAACCTTGCCAAGGTTAGGGTCGGGCGTTCGAATCGCCTCGCCCGCTCCAGCCGGACACCTTTCCAGAGACATGATGCGCGCCGCCGGACATCTCGACATGTCCGTCCCGTGTTTCTCGAGAAACACGTCTCCAGTCCGCCCGAGCCCAGACAGGGTCCGATCGACCGCGACACCGGCATTCTCGAGAATTCCGGCCCGTTTTCCTCGAGGAAAACGCGCGCCGCTCAGAACGCCTTGAAGGTCAGCGTCGTCAGCGTGCGTTCCAGACCCTCGATCCGGCTCAGGTTCTCGTTGATGAAATGCCCCACGTCCTGGTCCTCCGGCACGTAGAGCTTGAGCAGCAGGTCGTACTCGCCGCTGGTCGAGTAGAGTTCGGAATGAATCTCCCGCAGCGCGATCTCCTCGGCCACCGCATAGGTGGTCCCGGGCGTGCAGCGGATCTGGACGAAGACGCAGGTGGTCATGGCATTCCTCTCAGGAGTCGCCCCGCAATCTGGCACATCCGCACCGCGGGCCACAATGTCGAAATCCGCCCCCTTGGCGCGGGCGCCCTGCCCCCCTATAAGCCCGCTCAAGAGCTTCAGGAGACGCCCATGCGCACCGCCACCGTCACCCGCAAGACCGCCGAGACCGAGATCACCGTGACGCTCGACCTCGACGGCACCGGCCGGTACGACAACCGGACCGGCGTCGGGTTCTTCGACCACATGCTGGACCAGCTGGCGCGCCATGCGCTGATCGACCTGACCGTGCGCGCCACCGGCGACCTCCATATCGACGACCACCACACGGTCGAGGACACCGGCATCACCATCGGACAGGCCCTCACCGAAGCCCTTGGCGACAAGACCGGCATCCGCCGCTACGGCGCCTGCCTGCTGCCCATGGACGATGCGCTGGTGCGCTGCGCGCTGGACCTCTCCGGCCGGCCCTACCTCGTCTGGGACATGGCGATGCCCACGGACAAGATCGGCACCTTCGACACCGAACTGGTACGCGAATTCTTCCAGGCCCTGTCGGTGCATGGCGGCATCACCCTGCACGTCGAGGCGCTGAACGGCTTCAACAGCCACCACATCGCCGAGGCCACCTTCAAATCCGTGGCGCGCGCCTTGCGCGAGGCGCTCGAGACCGATCCGCGCATGGCCGAGGCGATCCCGTCCACCAAGGGCGCGCTCTGACCCTCCGCCCTTGACCCCCGCTCAGGAAACCGGCACTCCGACGCCGGAGCAACAACAGGCGACCCGATGCTGACAGCGATCATCGACTACGAATCCGGCAACCTGCACTCCGCCGACAAGGCGTTCCGCAAGATGGCCCGCGAAGTCGGCGCGGGGACCGTCATCGTGACCTCGGATGCCGACAGCGTCGCCCGCGCCGACCGCATCGTGCTACCCGGCGACGGCGCCTACCCCGCCTGCGCCGCGGCGCTCCGCACCAAGTCCGGCCTCTACGAGGCGATGGTCGAAGCCGTCGAAAAGCGTGGCCGTCCTTTCCTCGGCATCTGCGTCGGCATGCAGCTCATGGCCCGCAAGGGCCACGAATACGAGGAAACCGACGGGCTGGGCTGGATCGACGGCGAGGTCATGCACATCGCCCCCAAGGACCCGGCCTACAAGGTGCCGCACATGGGCTGGAACGACCTCATCCTCGACATGCCGCACCCGGTGCTCGAGGGCGTGACGACCGGCGACCACGCCTATTTCGTGCATTCCTACCAGATGCGCATGGCCGATCTCACGCAGCGTATCGCGCATGTGGATTACGACGAGGAAACCACAGCCATCGTCGGGCGCGACAACATGCTGGGCCTGCAGTTCCACCCCGAGAAAAGCGCCGACATCGGCCTGCGGATGATCGCCAACTTCCTCAAGTGGACGCCGTGACCGCGCCCGCTGCGGTGCTGTCCTGGTCGTCTGGCAAGGACTGCGCCCATGCGCTGCACGTCTGCCGCCGCGAGGGCATCGCCGATGTCCGCGCCCTGCTCACCACCGTCAACGAAGAGGCGGGCCGCGTCGCCATGCACGGCACCCGCCGCGCGCTGCTCGATGCACAGGCCGCGGCCTTGGGCCTGCCGCTGATCGCCGTCTCCCTGCCCTGGCCCTGCAGCAATGCTGAATACGAATCCCGCATGGCCCGCGCCACCGCGGACATCGCCGCGCGCGGCCTCACGCACATCGTCTTCGGCGATCTATTCCTTGAAGACATTCGCGCCTACCGCGAGGAAAAGCTCGCGGGCTCCGGCCTGACCCCGCTGTTTCCGCTCTTCGGCACGCCGGCGGACACGCCGCGGCTGGCGCAGGAGATGATGGCCTCGGGCCTGCGCGCCCGCATCGTCACCTGCAACCCCGAGAAACTCGATCCCGCCTTCGCAGGCCGCACCTGGGACCGGGCGCTTCTCGACGACCTGCCCGCCGGTGTCGACCCCTGCGGTGAAAACGGCGAATTCCACACCGTCGTCACCGACAGCCCGGAATTCGCCGCCCCGATCCCGCACGCGCGCGGCGAAACGGTGATGCGAGACGGCTTCGCCTATGCGGACGTGCTCCTGTCCGATATCTGATCCCCGCGCCGCGCGCTGGAACCGCGAAACCTCCCCTCTCTTGCGCCACCGCTCTCACACGCCGCGTGCCCCCTTCTTCGGTTCACAATAACCCTCAGAGAGCACGAGAGACTGGTCTCTCGTATCGCCCGAAGGGCGATACTGCTGCGCCGATGCGCCAGCGCATCGGACGGCGTCTCTCGTATCGCCCGGGTTCTCCCCGGGCGATTCCGAACCGCGGCCTCAGCTCTTCAGAAAGGACAACATCGCTTCGGTCACCCGGCTGGCATGCGTCGCGGTCATGCCATGCGGCGCGCCGTCGATCTCGCGCAGCTCGGCGCCGTCGATCATCTTGGCCGCCTGGCGTCCCGACGGCGCGATCGGCACGATCTGGTCGTTTGTGCCATGCAGCACCAGCGTCGGCACCTTGAACGCCGCCATGTCCGGGCGCAGGTCGGTCTGGCCGAAGGCGTCGATGCACCCGAGCGTCGCCTTGACGCTGCCCATCATCGCCATGCTCCAGGTCCAGTGCCGCACCGCGTCGCTGACCCCGCCGCCCTCGCTGCCTTCGCCGTAGAAGTCATTGAAGAACCCCTCGAGAAAGGCCTGCCGGTCGGTGCGCACGCCGGATTTCATCTCCTCGAAGACATCGCCGGGCACGCCGTCGGGATTGTCGTCGGTCTGCTTCATGAAAGGCGCGATGGACGAGATCAGCATTGCCTGGCTCACCCGGTCGCCGCCGTGGCGCGACATGTAGCGCGCCACCTCGCCGCCGCCCATGGAGAACCCGGCGACCGCCGCGTCGCGCAGGTCGAGCGCCTGCATCACCTTGCCGAGATCATCCGACAGCGTGTCGTAATCATACCCGTGAAACGGCTGCGCCGACCGGCCAAAGCCGCGCCGGTCATAGGCCACCACGCGGTAGCCCGCCTCGGCCAGCGCAAGCGCCTGGTGCTCCCAGCTGTCGGCATTGAGCGGCCAGCCGTGGATCAGCACGACCGGACGGCCGGAGCCCCAGTCCTTGACGTAAATCTCCGTGCCGTCGGCTGCGGTCACATAGGGCATGAAACTCTCCTCTTGTCTCGTGTCACATCAGAAACGCGGGGAGAGGCGGTGCGTTCCGGCGGCGCCCCGCGACCCCAGGCCATACCATGCGTGAGAACGGCGTGCCTGTTTCGCAGCAAATCATTGTTTCAATTGCTGGAAGATCAATGTCCGCTTCGAGCCCACTTTGACGGATGCTGCAACAGGTGCCAACGGCAGCTTTGGGATCGAAGTAGCTACTTCTACTATCGACCAGTGCCCACCAGTAAGGATTGAGTTTTTCACCGATTCTCGTAACAGTGTTCGCAGTAACACTTTAATTACTTGGGTGGCTCATGCTCGGTTCAGCACTGTATTTTCCACACATTGATATTCACGATCCGGCTTGGCTTCGCTCGGCAATTTTATTTTGGGACGAAATTCAAACAATTGCACCTAGTGCAATTGAAGATCCATATCTGAATATGGATACGAGGACTTGTCAAGCAGAGGGCTATCTACGCCCACTGAGATGTGACCTGCATCCGCATGTGATCGAAGATTTGGGGCGAAAGATATTGCGCCTTGGGGATTGTGAGAACGACAATTGGTGGCGAGCAAGACGGATTGGTAACCCTGTCTTTCAATCCGTTCACCAGGCTGATGAAATTACTTGGGAGCTGGAAGCGGCATTTCATGAAGTAGGGATGCATCCAGGAAAGATGACACCCGAAATTCGAGAGCTGGCTTTTCAATTCGGGTTGAGCAAAATGCATCGCGGAAAAGTTCCGCGAAGTGTACAGCGGATATTTCGGAAACTAGAAATGGCGCAAATGCACCCGGAAAAGATGCCGCGTGTAATGCGGGACATTTTTGATAGGGGGCACTCCAATGGCCCTCATGATGAGGAATGGCTTCTTGTTGATAGTCGATTTGCCGACGCATATATGTCAGCACTTGCAGCGCAACTTTCGAAGCAATTGGCGATGTCGCCACTGACGTCTTACGAGCGTGCTCAAGGCATGTCATTTCGGTTTATGTTTGATGATGTGGTGGACGCCTCACGTGATAGCGCTTCCGGGGCTATGGTCGGTGTGGTAATGCGCGGGTTGCGCGTTGACGCATCTGTGCCCGTGGAGACGTTGCTAAAGTTTCGACAGTCACGAAAAGATCAGTATTTAGACTTTGCAGGCAAGATTTCGGAATTATCTGAAAAGCTTTCGGATGCCGGAGAGGTCGAGGGTGCAGAGTTATTTGAAAGGGCACAGAAGGCATATGATAGGGATATTGAACCCAGCTTGCGGGCACTGAAGCGCGAACTAAGCAATCAGTCAATTTCGACTGTATGGGCAGGTGCCTACAGGGCGATCACGATTTCTGTGCCTTCTGCGGGGGCCCTTGCGTATTTTACTGGTTTGACTGGCCCGGCGCTCCTTGGGGCTGGGGCCGCCCTTGCAGCGGCAGACATCGGGGTTCGGGGGTATTTGGCGGGGCAAAAGGCACGGGCAGGCAATCCATTTTCTTATCTTCATGACATTGAGGCAAATTTCGGACTTCCTGACTTTGATGATGCATAGAGACATTGGTGGTCAATCACTAAGGCGCGATTGGCGTGGTTTTCTTATCACGCGCTAATGAGAGAAGACATTCGTGGGACTGCAGCGAAAGCCAACTTTGTCCGCAGACCCGGCATCCAAGCATCCCCTTGAAAACCGGGGACAGGCCGTGATCCGACCGAAATTCATTTGCAGCCATTGCACAGGAAACGCAGAGGGCCGGGCAAACCCGGCCCTCTCTCATCCCGAAACTTGCAACGAGATTACTGCACCCGGCTCCAGGTCTGCTGTTTGCAGAACGGGCCGACGCAGCCCGACACGTTCAGCGTGTTGCCCGACAGCGCCATCTTGGACTTGTAGACCTTGCCGGTGGACGGCTGCCAGATCTTGCCGTCCGAATAGGACCCGCCGCCCGCCGGCGTCATGTCCCAGACCAGCGGCTTGCCGATGTTTTCGGACTTGAACTCGCCGCTGGCATTGAAGGTGCGGCTGATCACGCCGCAGATGTCGCCGCCGCAGGGGCGCATGGTGATGTAGGCGTAGGCGCCGTCGTCCACCTCGGTCTTCCAGACGCCCTCGACCGGATCGGCCGCCGCGGGCCCCGCGCTCAGCACCAGCGCCGCCAGCATCATGCTCAGTTTCTTCATCTCGTCCTCTCCTCCCATTGAGTGGCTGCCAAAGCCTGAGCCGAGCACCGGGATCAAATCAAGACTGACGTGAGGTCGCGTTGCATCTGCCGTTCCGTCATATAAAAGCCGGAACGACCAGACCGGAGTGCCGCCATGATCCTCTACCCCGCCATCGACCTCAAGGACGGCCAGGCCGTGCGGCTGCTGCGCGGCGACATGGAGAAATCCACCGTCTTCAACGACAGCCCCGCCGACCAGGCTCGCGCTTTCGTCGATGCAGGCTGCCAGTGGCTGCACCTCGTGGACCTCAACGGCGCCTTCGCCGGGCAGCCGGTGAACGGCGCGGCGGTCGAGGCGATCCTCGCCGCCTGCCCCGGCGTGCCGGCGCAGCTGGGCGGCGGCATCCGCGACATGGCCACCATCGAGGCCTGGCTCGACAAGGGCCTGCAGCGGGTGATCCTGGGCACCGTGGCGGTGGAGAACCCGGCGCTGGTGCGCGCGGCGGCCAAGGCGTTTCCGGGACAGGTCGCGGTCGGCATCGACGCCCGCAAGGGCCGTGTCGCCACCAAGGGCTGGGCGGAAGAGACCGACGTGATGGCCGACGACCTCGCCCGAAGCTTCGAGGACGCAGGGGTCGCCGCGATCATTTATACCGATATCGACCGCGACGGCGCCATGGGCGGCCCCAACGTGGCCGCGACCGAAGCGCTGGCGCGGGCGGTGTCGATCCCGGTCATCGCCTCGGGCGGGGTGTCGTCGCTCGACGACCTGATCGCCCTGCGCGACACCGGAGTCATCTCGGGCGCGATCTCGGGCCGCGCGCTCTACGACGGGGCGCTCGATCTGCGCACCGCTCTGGACGCGCTGGCCTGAAATCACTCCGATGCGGCGGTGACGAAATTCTCCAACGCCCCGGACATCTTGGCGATGTACTCCGCATCGTCGTCGATGTTGCCCAGATCGTCGAACATTTCTTCGGGATCCTCGTAGGCGACCATCACCTGCCCGCCCTCGTTCTGGTAGACCAAGACCTTGAGCGGCAGAAACAGCCCCGCCTGCCGGTTGTCGAGGATCGCCGGCGTGCCGATCGCCGGATTGCCGAAGACCACCAGCTGCGACGCGCCGATATCCTCGCCCACCGACTCGGCACCCGCGCCATGATCCACGACCGCGAAGACCGTGGCCCCGGCTTCCTCGATGGCGGCGGTGAGCTTGTCGACGGTCTGCGCCACGGTAAACTCCGACCCGCGCGTGACGATCTCGTCATCGGCCAGGGCCGCGCCCGGCACCAGCACCATCGCGGCGGCGGCAAGTATCTGTTTCATCTCATAGGTCTCCCTCATTCGCCCGGCGGCAGGGTCCAAGAAAACCGCCCCGCCCTCTGGAAGGTAACCGCCATCCCGCATAAAAGGTCCTCACACCCGGTAACAAAGGCGCAACCATGCTCAAGACCCGCATCATTCCCTGTCTCGACGTCGCCGATGGCCGCGTCGTCAAAGGCGTGAACTTCGTCGACCTCGTCGACGCGGGCGATCCGGTCGAAGCCGCCCGCGCCTACGACGCCGCGGGCGCCGACGAGATATGCTTTCTCGACATCATGGCGACCGAGGAAAACCGCGGCACGATGTTCGACGTGGTGACCCGCACCGCCGAGCAATGCTTCATCCCGCTCACCGTAGGCGGCGGCGTACGGACCGTGGCCGATGTCCGGTCGCTGCTGCTGGCGGGTGCGGACAAGGTCAGCTTCAACTCCGCCGCGGTGGCCGACCCGGACGTGGTAACCGCCGCCGCCGACCAGTTCGGCAGCCAATGCATCGTCGTGGCCATCGACGCCAAGACCGTCTCGCCCGGCCGGTGGGAGATCTTCACCCACGGCGGCCGCCGCGCCACCGGCATCAACGCGGTGGATTTCGCCATGGAAATGGCCGCCAAGGGCGCCGGAGAGATCCTGCTCACCTCAATGGACCGCGACGGCACGCGCGAGGGCTTCAACATTGCGCTCACGCGGGCGATCTCGGACGCGGTGCACGTTCCGGTCATCGCTTCGGGCGGCGTCGGCACGCTCGATCACCTGGTCGAAGGCGTGACAGAAGGCGGCGCCTCGGCGGTGCTGGCCGCGTCGATCTTCCACTTCGGCGATTTCACCATCCACGAGGCCAAGGCGCATATGGCCGCCAACGGCATCGCCATGAGGATGTCATGACGCTCGACGACCTTGCGCGCGTCATCTCGGACCGAGCCACGGCCGATCCCGACAGCAGCTGGACCGCGAAGCTTTTGGCGAAAGGGCCCGAGAAATGCGCCGAGAAATTCGGCGAGGAAGCCATCGAGGCCATCATCGAGGCTATCAAGGGCGACCGCGCCGCCCTCACCGCCGAGGCCGCCGACGTGCTCTTTCACCTGCTGGTGATGCTGCAGGCCCGAGACGTGCCGCTCGCGGACGTCATGTCCGAACTCGCCCGCCGCCAGGGCACCTCCGGCCTCGCCGAAAAGGCCGCCCGCGGCGACTGATCGCCCTTGGTCCGTCTTTCCATCCGACGACCCGCGAATCGAAACGCGAGAGCTTTTCGATGCGCCTCCGAGATGCCGGCACCCCACCTGACGGGTCGCTTGCCGCCAAAGCCGTCTCGACACGGGGTCCCACCCCGTGACCGACTCGCGCCGTTCCCCCTTCATCTTGCCAGTAAMCCYCCGGGGGGTCKGGGGGGCTGSCCCCCCAGTAGTCCGGCGCTCCGGCCCCCAGTTTTCCTGCGATCAGGCGGCGTTTTCCGGGGCCACAATGCCACAGGACCATGTCCCCACCCTGTCGCCGGGGATGGCGGGCGGGGCGTCTTTCGGCCCCGCCGAAAGCGCGCCGTCCCGGCAGCCTCAGAGTTTCGAGGAAATCACCCCGGTCGCAAACCCGCCCATCCGCAGCTCACCGAAGAGCCGTTGGTATTCGATCTTCGGGCAGCGGTTCATCACCACGTCGATGCCGCGCGCCTCGGCCTTCGCCGCCGCCTCGGCATGTTCCACGCCGATCTGCATCCAGATCGTGCGCAACCCTTCGCAGGTCTCCAGCGCCTCGTCGACGATCTCCGGCACCGCTTCGGACCGGCGGAAGATGTCGACCATGTCGACCGGTCCCTCGATCTCGGAAAGGCTGCCGCAGACCTTTTTGCCAAACAGCATCTGCCCCGCAAGGCCCGGGTTGACCGGCACCACGTCGAACCGTTTGAGCGCAAGGTAGCGCGCAACGTAATAGCTGGGCCGCACCGGGTTGGCCGACACGCCGACCACGGCGATGCGCCGGGTGCGGGTCAGGATATCCTTGAGGAGGGCGTCGGAATAGCTCATGGCGCCACGCTATACGCAGTCCCGCGAAGAAAAAAGCGCCCAAGCGAAGCTTGGGCGCCAGTACGGAACGAGGGACAGTGAAGGGCGCGCGGGAGTTCCGAACCCGCGGCCATGACAGGCAAATATGCACCACTTTCCGATTTTAAAGCCCGGTCAAGCATCTGTGATCAAAACGACGCTTCCAGCGGCGCGGCATGGCCCGCGCGGTCTGAGGCGGGCACCGTTTCATGCAGGCGTTCGGAGGGGTCCCGCCCCACCACACGGCGCTGCCGCAGCAGGAAGAATTTGCCGAATCCCCGCCAGGTGCCGACCTTGGGCGCCGCCGGGTCGCAGGGAAACCGCGCGCGCCAGCCCTCGGGCAGGGTCAGGCCGCACAGTTCCAGCCGCTCCAGCATCCAGACCAGCGCGATGTTCGACACCGGCCGCGCCGCGTCGAACCCGCCCAGCTGTCCGCCGACATCGCCGTGACTGCCGGGAAACCAGACCTGTTCCACCTGCCCGGCGCGGTGCGGCGGACAGGTCCAGAGCACCGGCGCATAGGCCCGCCGGGTTTCGTCCAGCGCCAGCGCGTGGAAGCCGCGGCGCGTGGCGGGCCCGAGTTCATGGTTGTGAAAGCCGTGCTTTTCCTCGGTGAAGCGCCAGAGCACCGGCACCCGGAACCCCAGCGCCTTCACCGTGTCCCAGACGCCGATCATGTCGATGGCGATATCGTCCTGGCAATAAGCCTTCGAGAACGCCTTGGCCGCGGCGCTGTCCGGGTCGCCCTGATAATGGCGGTAAAGCTGCCGCAGGTTGCGCTCGGTCGCGGCCTCGGCGCGCAAGAGCCCCAGCCGGTCGATGATCCCCGCCAGCGACCGCACCGCAAAGGCGCCGCGGGAATAGCCCAGCAGGTAGATGCGGTCGCCGGGCCGGTAGCGCGACGCGAGCACGCCGTAGGCCCGCCGGATCTGCCGGTTGATGCCGCGCCCCAGCATCACATCGGGCGTAGCGCGCCAGTCGGGCCATTGCAGACCCGCCTCGTAGTAAAGCGACAGCGCCCCGCCGCCCTCGCGCAAGAGCTTGTAGGTCAGACCGGCGTTGGTCTCGGCTCCCGGCGCAAGCGACGACAGGGTGCCGTCGAGGATGATGACATGATCGCGGCAGCCGCGGGACGGCGTAACGGTTTCTCGGCGCGGTGCAAAGCGCCGCGTCAGCCAGCCAAGCCAGCGCTCACTCAGCCGCGAGAGGCCGTTCATCCTGCAACATGCTCCACACTCTTTGCGGCGTGAAGGGCATGTCCGCCTGCCGCACCCCGCGCGCCCAGAGCGCATCCTGCACCGCGTTGGCCACCGCCGCCAGGGCGCCCACGGTCCCGGCCTCGCCGCAGCCCTTCATGCCCATCGGGTTGGCGGTCGATGGCACCGGTTCGGTGTCGAAGCCGATCATCGGCACATCCGTCGCACGCGGCATGGCGTAATCCATGAAGCTGGCGGACAAGAGCTGCCCTTCCTCGTCATAGACCACCCGTTCGGTCAGCGCCTGACCGATGCCCTGCACCACCCCGCCATGCACCTGGCCCTCGGCCAGCATCGGGTTGATGAGATTGCCGAAATCGTCGACGACCGTGTAGCGGTCGACGCGCACCACGCCGGTTTCGGGGTCGATCTCGACCTCGGCCACATGGGCGCCGTTCGGGAAACTGCGCGCCGGTAGCTGCGCCGTCGCCTCGTGCACCAGCAGGTCGTTCCGTCCCTTGGCGCGGGCCATCTCGGCCACTTCGAGCATCGTCGGCGTGAGGTTCGTGCCCTCGGCGCGGAACCGTTCATCGTCGAAGCTGACGGCGCTCGCCGCGACCCCCGCCTCCTCGGCGACGACGGCGCTGAATTTCTCGACGATCTCCGCCACCGCCGTCAGCGTCACGTTCGTCTGCACCGTGACCGACCGCGATCCGCCGGTGCCGCCGCCCCGCGCGATCCGGTCCGAATCGCCCTGCACGACTGCGATCCGGTCCGTCGGGATACCGGTCTGGTCCGACAGGAACTGCGCGAACACCGTCTCGTGCCCCTGCCCGTTGCTTTGCGTGCCCACGTAGATCAGCGCGCCGCCCTCTTCGGTGAATTCGACTTTCACGTCCTCCGAAGGTGCACCCAGAATGCTTTCGATATAGTAACAGAGCCCCTGCCCGCGCAGCAGCCCCACCGCCTCGGACTTGGCGCGGCGCGCGGCAAAGCCGTCGCGGTCGGCGCGGCGGGCGGCATGGTCCAGCACTCGGGCGAAATCGCCCACGTCGTAAGTTTCACCCACCAGCGTCTTGTAGGGAAATTGGTCGGGCTTGATGAAGTTGCGGCGGCGCAGGTCCCAGGGATCGACGCTCAGCTCGCGGGCGGCGCGGTCCATGATTCGTTCCAGCGCATAGATCGCCTCCGGCCGCCCGGCGCCGCGATAAGCATCGACCTGGGTGGTGTTGGTATAGACGCCCTGCACATGCAGCCAGATCGCCGGCATGTGATAGACGCCCGTGAGGACGCGGGAATAAAGCTGGCTCTGGATCAGCTGGGCGAAGTTGGAATTGTAGGCCCCGAGATTCGAGATGGTTTCGGTCCGAAAGCCGGTGATCCGGTGATCCGCGTCGAAGGCCAGCTCCAGCGTCGAGGTCAGATCGCGCCCGGCATTGTCGGTGAGCATCGCCTCGCCGCGCTCGGACATCCAGCGCACCGGACGACCCAATGCGCGGGCGGCGAAGGCACAGACGTGATATTCGGGATACGGCATGCCTTTCATGCCGAAGCCGCCGCCGACATCGGGGTTGGTGACCCGCACCTGCTCCGCATCGAGACCCAGCGCACGCACCAGCTCGCCCTTCATGCCCCAGACGCCCTGACCGTTGAAGGCAAGGTGCAGGCGCTCGCCGTCCCACTCCGCGTAGCAGCCGCGCGGCTCCATGGCGTTGCAGATGATGCGGTTGTCGTCGACCTTCAGCGTCACGGTGTGGGCGGCGCTGTCAAAAGCCGCCGCGGTCGCCGCCTCGTCGCCCATCGCCCAGTCGTAGGCCCGGTTGTCCGGGGCTTCGGGGTGGATTTGCGGCCCGCCGGTCGCCAGCGCCGTGTGCACCGGCAGGTCCTTGAGATCGACCTCGATCAGTTCGGCCGCGTCGCGGGCCTGGTCCAGCGTCTCGGCAAAGACCATCGCCACCGCCTCGCCGACAAAGCGCACGCGGTCCCGTGCCAGCAGCGGCCGTTCGGGGCTGGCGCCCATGCTGCCGTCGCGGTTCTTGACCAGCGTCGCAGGGATGCCGATCTCGACGCCCGCCTCGAGCAGATCCTGCGCGGTCAGCACCAGCGCCACGCCCTCAGCCTCGCGCGCGACGGTGACGTCGAGCCCGGCGATCTCGGCATGGGCCACGGGCGAGCGGAAGACGAAGCCGTGCAGTGCGTCCGCCGGCGCGATGTCGTCCACGTAGCGGCCCCGTCCGGTCAGGAATCTGCTGTCTTCGATGCGCTTCACCGGTTGGCTCTTGCCGAACTTGTCCATGCCGTGCCCTCCTTGCTGGCTTGGCGCGACATTAGCCCCTGAGGCCCGGGTGTCCAGAGCGGCTGTCCGTCCGGCTGCGGGTTGCCTGCGGCAAACGAGAGACGCTGTCTCTCGTGCTCTCTGGAGTTTGTCGGCAAGATGAAGGCGCGAGGCTAGAGGGTGACGATGCGACGGGCGCCGAAGCCGTTGAAATCGGTGACCAGCGCGCCGGAATAGGCGCCCATGCCGTCGATCAGCAGCCAGTCTTCTTCCGCAAGGTCGGCGGGCAGCGGCAGCGATGCCGGCAGCTGGTCGAGCGAATCGCAGGTCGGGCCGAAGACGCGCACCGGATGCGCCGGCCCGGTGCGGGTTTTGCCAGCGGGATCGAGCACCGCGATGCGTCCGCCTGCGGGCAGGTCGCGCCATTCGCCCAGGGCGCCGTAGAGGCCGTCGTTGAGGGTGATCCGCCCGGGCTCTGCCGCCTTGACGCGCAGCGCCAGGCAAAAGGCCTCCGCGACCATGGCGCGGCCGGGTTCGCAGACCAGCGGCGGCGGCGGGCCGGTGAAGGCGGCTTTGGCGGAAGCGTCGATGCGGGCGAAGACCCTCTCCAGATCCGGCGCGGGTCCGGCGCCGCGATGCGCCGCGAAGCCGCCGCCGACGTTGAGCCGTCGCAGGGTGACCCCGGCGCGGGCGGCGATGCCCGCACAGGCGGCGATGTAGCGCTCCCAGACCGCGGGCGCGTCGCACTGGGTGCCGGGGTGGAAGGTCATCGACGGGGTCAGGCCGCGTCTTGCCACCGCTTGCAGCAGCGCCGCCGCGGCCTCGGGCTCCGCGCCGAATTTCGCGCCGAAGTCATAGGCAGCGCCGGGTACGGGCAGTTTCAGCCGCACGGCAATTTCGCTGCCGGGCGGCAGGGCGGCGAGTTTGTCGAGTTCGGACAGGCGGTCGACGGACCATGATTGCACACCCAGGCGCAGCCCCTCGGCAATCTCGGCGCGGCTGCGCACAGGGTTGTGGAAATGCAGGGCGGCGTCCGGGCAGGCCGCGCGCACCGCCTGCATTTCCGGCACCGAGGCCACGTCGAAGGTGCGCAGGCCCGCGGCCACGAGGTTGTCCAGCACGCAAGGAGCCGGGTTGGCCTTGACCGCGTAGGTCACGGCGCCGGGAAAGCCGCGCAGAAACCGCTGCGCCGTGGCCTGCAGGGTCGCGGGCCGGAAGAAGAAAACCGGCGCATCGGGGGTATTGCGCCGTAGCCAGGCGCCGGGGTCGGCGCCGAAGGGGTCCTGTTTCACCATCTGCTCTGCCTCTTCATGGGTCTTGGTGGGTCTTGCAGGATCAGTCTGCGCGCCTGTCTTGCCGGATGGCAGCGTCAGATGGTAGGTTCTGACTCATTCTTTCGTCATTACGCCGGAACAGACATGCAGATCGACGAAACCGACCGGGCGCTGATCGCGGCGTTGTCAGAAGATGCCCGCGCCCCGGTGGCAGACCTCGCGCGGCGGCTGGGGCTGGCGCGCACCACGGTGCAGGCTCGGATCGACCGGCTGCTGGCGCGCGGGGTGATCGCGGGGTTCACGCTGCGGCTGGGGGCGGCGCATCGCGCGCCGATCCGGGCCACGGCGCTGGTGTCGATCGAGCCGCGGTCGGGTGCTGCGGTGCTGGCGCGGCTGAAGTCGCTGCCGGGGGTCGAGACGGTACACACGACATCCGGACGGGTGGACCTGATCGTGACGCTGCGCGCGCCCTCGACCGAAGCGCTGGACGAGACGCTGGACCGGATCGGCGAGGCCAAGGGGGTGCGGTCGTCCGAGAGCCTCGTGCACCTCAGCACCAAGATCGACCGCAGCGCGTGACGCCGGCGGCGGTGGGCGGCGGCTAGACGCCCACGTCCGGACCGAGGCACATCATCGGTTCCTCGTCCTGCCGGGCCTCGTAAAGCGCGGTGGAGGCGGGATCATTCTCGAACACCGCGCGCAGGCCCGACCCTTCGCGGAAGAAGGTCCAGCACTGCGGCACCGGGTTGTCCTCGTAGACGAAACAGATCTGCTCGGCCTCCTCGTACCAGTAGCCGTCCTTGCACTGGCCGTCGAGGAAGGACCAACGCACGCGGCGGTCCGGCAGGTAGCGTTCGACCCCGTAAGCCTGACCGTTCTGCCCGAAATAGAGCGTCTTTCCGGTCACGTAGGCTTCGAATTCGGCGCCGGACATGGCGGCCTGCGCCAGCGCCGGGAGCGCGAGGAACAAAGCGGTCGAGAGGGCCATCAGCTGTTTCATGCGCGGCAGTCTGGACAGGCGGGGCGGCGGGCGCAACAGAGATCGTTCAAACGTGATTGAAATCCGCGGACCAGCGCCGGGCGCGGCGGTCCATGATCCGGCGCCAGACCGGCGGCAGCAGGGCCAGGGTGGCCATCACAGGCAGCGAGTGCGGCAGCACCGGCATCGCGGTGCGGTCCAGCTCCAGCCCCGGATAGGCGCGTGCGGGCCGCGCGTGGTGATCGGAATGGCGCGGCGCGTTGAGCATGAGCGCGCTGGTGAACCCCTGCGGCGCGTTCCAGCTGTGCGCGGGGCCGACGGGCGCCCATTTGCCGGGCGCGACTTCTGCGCGGCGCAGACCGTAATGCTGGACGTAATCCGAGAGCAGGAGCTGCGCCTGGGCATAGGCCGAAAGCCCCAGCAGCCAGAGCAGCCCCGTGCCGCCGCCGATCAGCAGCGCCACGGCCATCGATGCGGCAGAGCCGGCGCCGTAGATCGCGTAAGGATGTACGCCGCCCTGCCCGCGTTTTGCCAGCCGGGCGCGTTCGGCCCGGTAGCCCTCGACGAAGGAACCGATCCAGGCGCGCAGGGCGAAGCGGTAGAAGCCTTCGCCCAGCCGCGCCGAATTGGGGTCTCGGTCGGTGGCGGCATGGATGTGGTGCACCCGCATGTGCGCCGAGGCGTGGTGCCCGAAGAGCACCGAGGCATAGACCAGCATCCCCAGCCGCCGCGCGCCGCGGTCGGGTTGGTGGATGAGTTCATGGGCGTTGGAATTGCTCACCTGCCCGAGATAGAGGCCCAACGCCGCGAAGCACAACACCGCCTGCAGCGGCGCCATGCTGGCACTCAGCGTCGCGACGCCGCCGTAGAGCAGCGGGAAATGCAGCGCGCCCAGCAACAGCGACAGCCCGCGGCCGGCGGGAAACTCCTGCCCCTCGGGCGCATCAGGGGCGCAAAGCGCGGCCAGCTTGTCGAGGAAATAGGCCAGCGCGGTCATGTAGCCCAGCGCCAGCGCCGGCCAGATCCCGCCCTGCAAAAGCGCCAGCGCCAGCAGGGCGACCATGCTCAGCGTGATGATGGCGAAGCGCGCCATGTGTCCGTCCGTGCCCCTATCCTTTTGGCGGCCTTAAGCCGGGTCCGTCCCCATGTTACCCCTATCGGAAAATTCCGTCACCCATGGGACGAGATCGCGGCGAATCCGGGCCGTTTCGCACGGGCGTTGCGTCGTTTTTGGTCTCGCATCGAAACGCGCCTCGGCTAGGGTGCCGCAAATCGCAGGAGAATGACCCAGATGGCACTCGACGAACGCAAGGGCGTGTGGAAACGCGGCAAGGGCAAGGGCCGGCATCACACCAAGGGCCGCCCGCTCGAGGACCAGGCCTGGGCCGAGGTGCAGGGGCTGTTGGGCGACCGTCCGCGGCGGCGCGACCTGCTGATCGAATTCCTGCACCTGATCCAGGACCAGTACGGCCACCTTTCGGCGGCGCACCTGCGCGCCCTGGCCGAAGAGATGCGCCTGTCGATGGCCGAGGTCTACGAGGTCGCGACCTTCTACGCGCATTTCGACGTGGTGAAGGAAGGCGAGACGCCGCCGCCCGCGCTGACCATCCGGGTCTGCGATTCGCTGTCCTGCGAACTGGCGGGCGCCGAGGCGTTGCAACAGGCGCTCGAAGCGGGGCTGGACCCGGCCGAGGTGCGCGTTGTCCGCGCGCCCTGCATGGGCCGCTGCGACACCGCCCCGGTGCTGGAACTGGGCCATGCGCATATCGATCACGCCACGCCCGAAAAGGTGCACGCGGCGATCAAGGCCGGCGACACCCATGCCCATATCCCGGACTACGAGGACTACGCCGCCTATGCGGCCAACGGCGGTTACGAGACGCTGAAGGACCTGCGTGAGAATGGAGACTGGGAAGCGGTGCAGCAAAAGGTGCTCGACTCCGGTCTGCGCGGCCTGGGTGGCGCAGGCTTCCCGTCGGGCAAGAAATGGGGATTCGTGCGCGCCAACAAGGGCACACGTTACCTCGCCGTCAACGGCGACGAGGGCGAGCCCGGCACCTTCAAGGACCGCTACTACCTCGAACGCACGCCGCACCTTTTCCTCGAGGGCATGCTGATCGCCGCCTGGGCGGTAGAGGCGCAGACCTGCTTCATCTACATGCGCGACGAATACCCGGCGGTGCTGGAAATCCTGCGCCGCGAGATCGCGGCACTCGAGGATGCGGGCGTGGTCGAGGCCGGATATATCGACCTGCGCCGCGGCGCCGGGGCCTATATCTGCGGTGAAGAAAGCGCGATGATCGAATCGATCGAAGGCAAGCGCGGCATCCCGCGCCACCGCCCGCCTTACGTGGCGCAGGTCGGCGTCTTCGACAAACCGACGCTCGTACACAACATCGAAACGCTGCACTGGGTCGCCCGTGTCTGCCGCGAGGGCGGCGAGATCCTCTCGGGTGTCGAGAAGAACGGCCGCACCGGGCTGCGCTCCTACTCGGTCTCGGGCCGGGTGAAAAACCCCGGCGTGCACCTGTTGCCCGCCGGATCGACCATCCGCGACGTGGTGGAGGCCGCGGGCGGGATGCTCGACGGCCATACGCTAAAGGCCTACCAGCCCGGCGGCCCGTCCTCGGGCCTGCTGCCCGCGTCGATGGACGACATCCCGCTCGATTTCGACACATTGCAACCGCACGGGTCGTTCATCGGCTCGGCGGCGGTGGTGGTGCTGTCGGACAAGGATTCGGCGCGAGACGCGGCGATCAACATGCTGCGCTTCTTCGAGGACGAAAGCTGCGGGCAGTGCACGCCCTGCCGTGTGGGCTGCGAAAAGGCGGTGAAGCTGATGCAGGCGCCCAAGTGGGACCAGCCGCTGTTGGAAGAGGTCTGCCAGGCCATGGCCGACGCCTCGATCTGCGGGCTGGGACAGGCGGCGCCGAACCCGATCCGCCTGACGATGAAGCATTTTCCCAACGAGGTGTGAGCGCGTAGGGTGGGTTTTCAACCCGCCCTTTGTGCCGTCGCGACACCGCGCGGACTCAAAGCCGCCTGGGTCCGCCGCGCGATCGCAGGACCGCCCCCCAGTCAGGCAATGCGGTGGAGCACGCACGAGGCTGAGCCTTCGTCCGTATCTGCGCGGATAAATCGCCCATCATCCACGCCGGAACGCCAAACCTCGGTCCGTCGCGCGCTTAGCTATCACGAAAGCACCGCGCGCTCGGCGGAAAAGGATTGGGCCAGGCCATCTGGCGCCAAGCGTCGCGGCCCCTAGCCGTTCGCGTAAACCGCGCAAATGCAGCCGCGGTTTTTCAATTGGCTGCAATAGCGCCAGGCCGCGTCGCGGTCGTCGCGGCCGATGCGGGCCATGTAATAGCCGCCACGCGGGCTGGCACGGCTTTTCTCGTAGACGTAATCCACCGTCTCGCCCTTCACCAAGGCGGCGCAACTGCGCGTTTTCTCGGAATACTTGCGCCGTGCCGCGTCGACCGAGGTGCCGAAGGCCAGTTGCACCCCCCAGGGCTTGACCGCCGGTTCCGGCTCCGGATAGGCCGTGAGCCGCCGGTTGCGCGCGAGGTCATGGCAGGCGGCGCGGAACGGCACGTCGCCCTGCAGGCGGAAATCGTGCCCTTCGGGCGGGTCGTCGCGCCAGGTCTCTGCGGTGAGCCCGGTGATGATCTGCACGTAGTTCACCGTCTCGCGCGCCAGCCCGCCGGTCTTGGCCACCAGCCCGTCCGCGCGCCGCTCGCCGCCGTTGTAGGCCACCGCCGCGAGGCCGGGGTTGCCGTAACGCTGCGACAGCTCGCCCAGGTAGTCCGCGGAATGTTCCAGCGCCTCGGCGGGGTTGTAACTGTCCGACAGGCCCCGCAGGGCGGCGGTCGAGTCGATGAACTGCGCGATGCCGCGCGCGTCCGCATGGCTCAGCGCATTGGGGTCGAACCGGCTTTCCTGCCAGATCAGCCGCGCGAAGAACCCCGGAGGCAGGCCGTTGGCGCGGGCGAAGATGTCGATGGCCTGGCAGGCGTCGTGCACGAAATGCGATGGGCGGATGCACTGCACGTGGCCCCATTTGCCGGTGCTGCACATGGTGCCCGGCTCGGCGCGCGCAAACCCCGGCCACAGCGCCGACGCCAGCCACAGACACGCCAAGTTCACCCACCACCTCATGCCCCGACTAGGCCGTGTCGCGGGCGAAAGGTCAACTCGGACTTTCACTCAGACGCGGCAGGCATTAGGTCAGAAGGGTCGGTAACAGCGCAGGCGCCAGATGTCCTTTTTCGGCAAGCTCAAGAACAAGCTCTTCAAATCTTCCTCGCGGCTCGAGGAAGGGCTCGATGCCATCGTCGAGGATGGCGGCAGCGCCGATCCCGATCCGCGCCCCGACCTGCCCGACCCGGAGCCGCCCACGACGCCCGAACCCGACGCTCCGGACGTGACACCGCCCTCCGATCCGACGCCCGACCGCGTGCCCGAAACCCCGCCTGCGCCGCCGCAGGAAGCCCCGCAGACCAGCGATCCCGTCCCGGCGCCCGAAGAGACACCTCCCGGCCCCGGCCCGGACGTGACACCGCCCGCCGACCCGACGCCGACCCCGCCCGCGCAGCCCGCACCGCCGCCGCAGGAAATTCCGGCGCAGCCGGACCCGACACCGACCGCGCCGCCGCAGGAAATCCCGACGCAGGTGCCGCCGCAGCCCTCGGGCGGTCTCTTCGGGCGGCTCATGGGCCGCAAGCCCGACGCGCCGGTGATGCGCCGCACGCTCGACGACGACATGCTCGAACAGCTCGAAGAGCTGCTGATCGCCGCCGACATGGGCGTCGACACTGCGCTGAGGGTCACCGCCAACATGGCCGAGGGACGCTATGGCCGCAAACTCTCCACCGCCGAGATCAAGGCGCTTCTGGCGGCAGAGGTCACGCGGATCATGGAGACGGTGGCGAAGCCCATGCCGCTCTACCCGACGAAGCCGCAGGTGGTGCTGGTGGTGGGGGTCAACGGGTCCGGCAAGACCACGACCATCGGCAAGCTGGCCAGCCAGTTCCGCGCCGCCGGCAAGACCGTGGTCATCGCCGCCGGCGACACCTTCCGCGCCGCCGCCGTGGAACAGCTGCAGGTCTGGGGCGACCGCGCCGGGGTGCCGGTGCTCACCGCGCCCGAGGGCTCGGACCCCGCGAGCCTTGCCTTCGACGCCATGACCAAGGCGCAGGCCGACGGCGCCGATCTGCTGATGATCGACACCGCCGGCCGCTTGCAGAACCGCGCCGACCTGATGGAGGAACTGGCCAAGATCGTCCGCGTCATCCGCAAGAAGGACCCGGACGCGCCGCACAACACCCTGCTGGTGCTTGATGCCACCACCGGCCAGAACGCCCTGCGTCAGGTCGAGGAATTCCAGAAGCTCGCCGATGTCTCGGGCCTGGTGATGACCAAGCTCGACGGCACCGCCAAGGGCGGCGTGCTGGTGGCGCTCGCCGACAAGTTTGGCCTGCCGATCCACGCCATCGGCGTGGGCGAGCAGATCGACGACCTCGCCCCCTTCGACCCCGAGGAATTCGCCGCCGCCCTGACCGGTCTCGAGGCCTGAGCCCTCAATGGGTGCCGATTGCCCGTCCGAATTTCCGGACAAGGAACAGCACGAAGATCACGATGGCTGTGGTCATCGCCGCCAATGGCATCTGACCCGCGCCACAGCCGAGCCCGATGGCCCCGGCAAGCCAGAGCGATGCGCCCGTGGTGACGTTCTGCACCTTGCCACCCGAGGTGAAGATCACCCCTGCGGCCAAAAAGGCCACCCCGGCGGTCACCGCCTCGATCATGCGCAGGGGATCGTTGCGCTGTTCGCCCGCGCCGAAATCCATCGCCGCCAGTTCACGGCCCAGGATGACAAAGAGACAGGCCGCCACCGACACGAGGATATGCGTCCGAAGCCCCGCGGGCTTGTCGCGCATTTCGCGCTCGAATCCCACGATACCAGCCAGCAGGATCGCGATCATCAATCGGGCAAAGGCCACCGGTGCCGGGATGGTGGAAAAGGTGCCAGTGAATTCCTTGAAGATCTGGTCGATCATACGGCCTCTCAGTGCGTTCGCGTTGCCAACACAATGCCCCGCCGCGCCCGCGGTTCCGCAGCGGGGGATGCCGCACGGTGCTGAGCGACGCGATCATCGCGCTCGACGGGACCGAGGCCGGGCACCGGCTGGCGATGCTGCTGGCCCTCTCGGCGGCGCTGCTGCACGCGATCTTCGGCGCCCTGCAGAAGGGCCGCTACGACCCCTGGGTCAGCCGCTGGGCCATCGACCTCTGGCTGCTGGTCCTGTCGGTGCCGCTGATCCTGCTGGTGCCCTTCCCCGAGCCGCACATGTGGCCGATCTTCGCCGGTATGGTTGTCATCCACTTCGTCTACAAGGTCATGCAGGCCATGGCCTATACCCGCGGTGCGTATACGGTCGTCTATCCGGTGGTGCGCGGCACCGGCCCGCTTTTCACCGTGATCGGCGCCTATCTGCTCTTCGGAGAGACCTTCACCGGCGCACAATGGATCGGCCTTGCGGTGCTGCTTGCGGGCATCTTCGGCCTCGCGCTCTACAACTTCGCCTATCTCGAAACCGCTCGCGAGACCTTGGCCCCGGCGCTGGCCTATGCCTTCGTCACCGGGCTCTTCGTGGCGCTCTACACCACCTACGACGCCTATGGCATCCGCGCCACGCAGGATCCCTTCACCTTCCTCGCCTGGTTCTTCTTCCTCTCGGCCTTCGACTTCCCGCTGCTCATGGCCCTGCCCTCGCAACGCCACCGCCTGCACGGCGTCGCCCTGCGCCCGCTCCTGAAACGCGGCCTCGCCGGGGCGTTCATCGCCTTCGGTAGTTTCGGCTGCGTGATGCTGGCCACAAGGCTCGACAAGGTCGGCGAAGCGGCGGTGCTGCGCGAAACCTCCACCGTCTTTGCCGCCCTCATCGGCTGGCTCGCGCTCAAGGAAACCGTGGGGCCGCGCCGCATCGTCCTGATGACGTTGATCGCTGTTGGGGCTGTGATTGTGGAAATTGGTGGGTAAGATCGCAGGGATCGATTGGGAGTCCACGATGCGCATCTTTCTGACATTTTTTCTTCTTCTACTATTTTTCCCATCAAGCAACAAAGCTCAGCAGGATTTCCAGATCAACCCGGACAATTCCTGTTTCGTCGAGCTGCCGGAATGGGCCTCCCTCTCCGAACGCTACGCTTGGAATCGTATTTGCGAAGGCCAGACGGCCAACATGTCAATGGTGACCGGAGAAGATGATGGAGCAGGCTGTTCCGCGGTCAGCTATTTCAAGGTCGTACAACCTCAGGCCGTCGCCCCGCCCTTATCTGACAGCCTACCATCAGGAGCGGTAGACTCCGAGATCGTTGATGGTCAGATTTCCAAACGTGCGCTTACGATCACGCCCCCAATAGGCCCCTACACGGAAAGAATAGAAAAAACAGTAGAGTATTGGCCAACTAGTCGCCACATTAGCCCGAAGTTTATCGAACTTATCACTACAAAAGAGCCTTACTTAAAAGTACCGAAACGAAACAAAGTATCGATTTCGTGCGCTATCATTGATGGCCACCTTGATCTTACCTATGCGCATGTTCCAAATTCGCTAATTTTGAATGACAGCGTGTTTCTGAAAGGAGCCTCGTTCGCCGCGGCACGTTTCGATTCAAACCTCTCATTAGATCGAAGCGCGGTACTGTCAGAAGTTGAATTCTRGGGATCGCAAATTGGAGGAGCTATCTTTATGCGAAATGGTATTTTTCATGAAATCAATGCAATCGGCCTCAATGTGCGCGGAAATTTCGAAATGGATGATTCCGAATTTCTGAGTCTCCTGAACTTAAACAGAACAAAAGTTGGCGGCAGCATTTTTATGCGTGGCGGAGCTAAATTCAAGGACGTTGACCTAACTAGCGCGACCATCTCCAGTAGCCTCGACGTCAGAGGAGCAGTTTTCAAAGAAAATTTTTATGCATTCGGCCTATCTACTGGAGGCAGTGTGTTTATGGGAAAACAATCAAAGTTCAAGGAAGTAGAGCTAAAAAATGCAAGGATTGGGGGGAATCTTTATATGGATCAAACCCATGTCGAATCCTATCTAAATGCGGCAGGAATTTTTGTAAATGGCTTTATCTCAATGGCAAGTGAAAGTAGATTCAGGGATGYTTACCTAAGCGGCGCAAGAATTTCTGGAAACCTCAATACCGACACGTCACAATTCAGCGGCGTTTTTGATGCCGATGATGTATCTGTAAACAATATTTTTATGCGCGACAATGCAAAATTTGAGAACGTCGAACTTAAAGGCGCATTTATAGAGGGCAATTTCGAAATCGATAAATCCCGTATCTCTGGACTATTTGAAGCGTATAATCTTGAAGTCGGTAACAGTTTGTTCATGCGAAACGGATCACAGTTCGAGAAAGTGAATCTGACTGGCGCTCATATCGGCGGAAGCCTCGAAGCAGACAGCTCTAGCTTTTCCGGCCCATTGAGCGCCAATAGCTTATCAGTAAAAAATGACTTATACTTGAGCGGCAAGGCCAGATTTAAGAGCATTAACCTTATCGGAACGGTAATCGGCGGATCGATCTACGCATCCAATTCGCTCTTCGATGAAACATTTTCCGGCGAAGGCATGCAGGTTGGTCGACATGTCATCTTCAGGAACGGATCGACGTTCGCGAAGAATATGATTATTGCGGGCGCTACCGTCGAAGGCCATATTCAGCTTCAGGGCTCAACATTCCTTGGCGATGTCGATCTTACCGAAACCAAAAGCGGCTCGATCATGCTCTGGCGGCCCAACAGGTCCGGTATTCCGGAGCAGGTACCGATTTGGGGCCCGGAGGCGCGTCTGATCCTTMGCAACGCCCGATCTGATAGCCTGCAATTCCGGATGCCCGACAGCTGGCTGCGCAGCGACCGACGCCCTCTGGTAATGGACCCGGTAGGCTTTGTCTATACACGGCTGGGCGGTCTAGGATCGAGCGAAGGCTACGACCTGTCAGCGATCGGCGACGGCTTTGTCGAAACGTTGCTGCAAGGACCGCTTGTCAAAGCCCAGAACAACGATTTTGTACCGCAACCCTACATGCAGTTGGAGTCGGTCCTTCGGGACATGGGCGCTGATCGTGCAGCGGATAGCATTGCCTTGGCGCGGAACGACAGACGCACTGATTGGCATGCCGAACAGGGTAACTATTGGGCCTGGACCGCCGAAAGGTTCTGGTCGGCTCTTACCGGGTACGGCTATCGGCCCTTTCGCATACTCTGGTGGTTCGCCGCGTTGGTCTTGGTCGGCGCTCTGGTCGCACGTAGGTCGAACGCATTCCGGAACAGACCGAGGGTAGACTCGCTGTGGTATTCCATGGAAAACGCGATGCCCGTCATCCAGTTGTCCGGAGACCACCGTTCGATAAGTCATCCGAACGTCTGGATCGATAGCTTTTTTCACATCCAGAAGCTTCTCGGTTTCGTTCTGGCGACCGTTCTCATCGGGGCGCTCACACTTTTGGGCGGATGACCGTATGCACATTGAGGTGGAAGGCAAATCCCCCTATATCCGCTGAGAAATGCGAGGCCCCATGACCGAAAAGACCATCAACCCGACCCTCAAGACCGCGCTCGAGCTTGGGCCGGTGATCGCCTTCTTCGTGGCCTATCTCTGGCTCAAGGACGACACCTTCACCATCGGTGGCACCGAGTACGACGGGTTCATCCTGGTGACCGCCGGCTTCGTGCCGCTGATGATCGCGGCAACCGGAGTGCTCTGGTGGCTGACCGGCACGCTGAACCGGATGCAGGTGTTGACCGTGGTTCTGGTCACGGTTTTCGGCGGGCTGTCGGTCTGGCTCAACGACGAACGGTTCTTCAAGATGAAGCCGACGATGATCTACCTGCTCTTCGCCGCGATCCTCGGCGCCGGGCTCTTGCGCGGGCAAAGCTACCTGCGCACGGTCATGTCCGGGCTGATGCCGTTGCAGGACGAAGGCTGGATGCTGCTGACAAAGCGCCTCGCCGCCTTCTTCTTCGGCCTCGCGGTGCTGAACGAGGTGATCTGGCGCACCATGAGCACCGAGGCCTGGGTCTATTTCAAGACATTCGGCCTCACGGCGGCGATCTTCGTCTTCTTCATGACCCAGACGGGGCTCTTCAAGAAATACGCGGTCGAGGACAAGGGCTGAGCCGCCTCAGAACAGCGATCCCTGCTCTGGCGGCTTGGCCTTGCCCTTGGGCTTGGGCGCCGTGCCGCCGATCCTGAAGCGCCCGTCGGCGAACTCGATCTCCAGACCCGACGCCGCCGCAGCCTCCGCCTTGCGCGTCACCACCGCCCCGTCGCCGCGCACCACCGCATAGCCGCGCTCCAGCGTCGCCTTGTAGCCCAGCGTCTCGCGCAGGCGGTCCAGCGCCTCGAGACGCTGGCGCAGACCGGCAAGCTGCGCCTGCGACACATCTTCGAAGCGCCGCGACACACCCGCCAGCCGCTCGCGCTTCTGCGTGATGTCACGGGTGAGGGGCCGCAGGCTCAGCCGGTCCGCCCGCCGCCCCAGCGCCTCGCGCCGCGCCGTCACCAGCCGCATCAAGGCAGGGGCCAGCCGCTCGGCCCGGTCTTCGGACCGCCGCCGCGCCTCGGCCACCGTGCGCAAGAGCGCCTGCGGGCGCAGGCTTCCGGCGGTCTCCGACAGGTGCACGCGCCGGACCTGCACGCCCCGGATCAGCGCCTGCGGCAACCGGTCGCCCAGCACGTCGAGCCGCTGGCGCGGCTGTTCGACCAGTGTCTCGATCCGCGGCAGCGCACGCGCCAGATCCCGCAGCCGCTGGCCGCGCTGTTCGAGCCGCTGCACCAGCGCGCGCGTCAGCCGCGCCTCTTGGTCGCCAAGCCATCCCAACAGCTCGCGCCGCACCGGCACCGCCAGCTCCGCCGCCGCGGTGGGCGTGGGCGCGCGCTTGTCCGAGACGAAGTCGATCAGCGTCGTATCGGTCTCGTGCCCCACGGCCGAGATCAAAGGGATCTCGGACGCCGCCGCCGCCCGCGCCACGATCTCTTCGTTGAAGCCCCAGAGATCCTCGATCGACCCGCCGCCCCGCGCCACGATCAGCAGATCGGGCCGCGGCAGCGCGCCACCGGGCGTCAGCGCGTTGAAACCGGCGATGGCGCGCGCCACCTCGGGCGCGCAGGCCGCGCCCTGCACCGCCACCGGCCAGATCAGCACCTTGCGCGGAAACCGCTCGCGCAGGCGGTGCAGGATGTCGCGGATCACCGCCCCCGAGGGCGAGGTCACCACCCCGATCACCTCGGGCAGATAGGGCAAGGGCCGCTTGCGCTCTGCCGCGAAAAGCCCCTCGGCCTGCAACGCCGCCTTGCGCTTTTCCAGCATCGCCATCAGCGCGCCCATGCCCGCGGGCCGGATGTCCTCGATCACGATCTGGTATTTCGACTGGCCGGGAAAGGTCGTGAGCCGCCCGCGCGCCACCACTTCCATGCCCTCTTCGGGCTGGGTCTGCAGTTTCGACGCCACCCCCTTCCACATGACGCCCGAGATCACCGCCCGGTCGTCCTTGAGGTCGAGGTAGACATGCCCCGAGCGCGGCCGCGACACGCGCCCGACCTCGCCCTTGACCCGAACGAAGCCGAACTCGCCCTCGATCACACGCTTCACCGCGCCCGACAGCTCCGAGACGGTGAATTCCGGCGTGTTGCCGCTCTCGCCCTCGTCGATCAAATCCATGGCCTGCCCTGCCCTGTCGCTTGCCCTTGCCTACCGGTCACCTTAAACGACGACGAAACCCCGTGAAAGCGCCCCCGCTTCTCTGGTTCACAAATACCTCGGGGGTCCGGGGGCAGCGCCCCCGAAACCCGGTCAGCCATCGAAGGGCCACGCCATGAACATCCTCATCCTCGGCAGCGGCGGGCGCGAACATGCCCTGGCCTGGGCCGCGCTGCAGAACCCGAAATGCGACAAGCTGATCGTGGCCCCGGGCAACGCCGGCATCGCGATGATCGCCGAATGCGCCAGCCTCGACATCACCGACGGCGGCGCGGTGGCGGAATTCGCCGGCGAGAACAACATCGACTTCGTCATCATCGGCCCCGAAGCGCCTCTGGCGGCGGGCGTCGCCGACCGGCTGCGCGACGCGGGGCTCCTGGTCTTCGGACCCTCTGCCGCTGCCGCCCGGCTCGAGGCATCGAAAAGCTTCACCAAGGAGATCTGCGACGCCGCCAACGCGCCCACCGCCGCCTATGGCCATTTCACCCATGCCGAGGACGCCAGGGACTACCTGCGCACCCAGAGCCTTCCCATCGTGGTCAAGGCGGACGGGCTCGCCGCGGGCAAGGGCGTGATCATCGCCGAGACACTGGAGGAGGCCGACGCCGCCATCGACGACATGTTCGGCGGCGTCTTCGGCGGCGCCGGTGCCGAGGTGGTGATCGAGGAATTCATGCGGGGCGAGGAGGCGTCGTTCTTCGTGCTTTGCGACGGCAGCACGGTGCTGCCCATCGGCACGGCGCAGGACCACAAACGCGTGGGCGCGGGCGACACCGGCCCCAATACCGGCGGCATGGGCGCCTATTCGCCCGCGCCGGTGCTGTCCGATGCGGTGGCGCAAAAGGCGCTGGACGAGATCATCCGCCCGACCATGGCCGAAATGACCCGCCGCGGCACGCCCTATCACGGCGTGCTCTATGCCGGGCTGATGATCGAGGGCGGCCAGCCGCGGCTGGTGGAATACAACGTCCGTTTCGGCGATCCCGAATGCCAGGTGCTGATGCTGCGGCTGGGCGCGCAGGCGCTGGACCTCATGCATGCCTGCGCCGAGGGCCGTCTGGCCGAGACGCGGGTGAACTGGGCCGAGGACCACGCCATGACGGTGGTGATGGCCGCCAAGGGCTATCCCGGCGATTACGAAAAAGGCACGCCGATCAACGGGCTCAAGGCCCTGCCCGAGGACAGCTTCCGGATGATGTTCCACGCCGGCACCACCGCGACCGACACCGGCTTTGCCGCCGCCGGGGGCCGCGTGCTCAACGCCACTGCCCGCGGCGCCAGCCTGCAGGAGGCGCGCGACGCCGCCTATGCGCTTCTCGAGCAGATCGACTGGCCCGGCGGCTTCTACCGCCCCGACATCGGATGGCGCGCGCTCTGAGCGCGAAGCGGCCGCGGAGATGGAAACATCCCCGCCAGGGGCGTCCCGTTTTCAGCAGCGCAGCGCTCGATCCAGGTCCTCCGGCCTGTCGTAGCGTCCAATGCTGCGGGCCCGCAAACCGTCCGGCCCGAGCCGCACCGCCTGCACCGTCTGCCAGTCGCCATCGGCAAGGATCAACTCGGGTCCACCGCCGCAGTCGCGCAGACCGCCCGGAATGACATCCCAGCCGATGAGATGGTTGGTGAATCCGGCCATCTCCGCCACCGGCACCAGCCGCCGCCCCTCGAGCCGCCAGATTCGCAGCACCTTCGCCAGATGCGGACGGTCCACATAGGCCAGTTCGATCCGACCGTCGCCGTCCAGATCGCCCGCGCCCACCGGCGCCAGCCAGCGGTTGGGCCGGCCGATGAACGGTGTCGCCGCGACCACGCCGCTGGTGTCGTATAGGGCCAGCCGCGCGCCCTTCCCGAGGTCGCTTTCCACGACCATCGCCAGCACGTCGCCGGTCTCGGTGGTCATGAGCCGTGGCGCCAGGTCCTCGAAGACGCGCGTCTCTGGCAGGCGCAGCGTCACCTGTCGCGCCGCGCACCCTGCGCAGGGGGCCAAGGTCAGGACAAGGGCGCCCCATTCCACCGCATCGCCCAGCACGCCGTGGGCGTAGCGCGTGGTCGGCTCGGCATAGGACGCGGCGGTGATCGTCTGTGCCGCGGCGCCGCCGACCGGCGCCAGCCACAGGAACAGCGCCAGACCCGCGCCGCGGGCGGAGCCGTACCACAGGCGCCACCGAAGACGCGGCGCCCGGCGGGTCATCAGATCTGCTTTTCCGGCATCTGCACGCGCAGTCCGTCCAGCGCGTCCGACACCTTGAGCTGGCAGGTGAGGCGGGACCGCTCCGGATCGGGCTCGTAGGCGAAGTCGAGCATGTCCTCTTCCATGTCTTCCCGGGGCGGCAGCTTGTCGACCCAGGCGGGGTCCACGTAGACGTGGCAGGTCGAGCAGGCGCAGGCGCCGCCGCAATCCGCCTCGATGCCCGGGATGCCGTTGTCCCGCGCGCCTTCCATCACGGTCAGACCGTTGGCGACCTCGACCTCGTGCTCGGTGCCGTTGTGTTCGACATAGGTGATCTTCGCCATGCCATTCTCCTCAGAATTCGATGTTCCGGCCCTACCTAGTCATGCGCGCGGACCGCGACCAGTCCCTTTTGCGGCGGTGGCCTTGCAGAGTTGCGTGAAAGCCCGGATGTTCTATATTCGTTCCCATGCGAGTCCTGACCGCCCCCTCTGCCGCCGCCTGGCCGCGTCCGCCCGCCTGCCTGCCCGCCGACCGGCTCGAGGCGCCGCCCGAAGGCGCGCGGGTGGCGGTGGCGGGGCTGGTGATCCTGCGCCAGCGGCCCGGCACCGCCAAGGGGGTGATCTTCGTCACGCTCGAGGACGAGACCGGCGTGGTCAACGTGATCGTCTGGCGCGGCATCTACGAACGCTTCCGCCGCGCGGTGATCGCCGGGCGGATGCTGCGGGTGACCGGACGGCTGCAGCGCGCCCATGGCGTGACCCATGTGATCGCAGAGCAGATCGAAGATATTTCGGCCCTTCTCGACAGCCTGCTGGCCGTACCCGCAGAGTGACAGGCCGACACCCGGCGCCCCCGGAATTCTCGAGAATTCCGGGCCGTTTTTCTCGAGAAAAACGCAGGCCCGGTCCGGACGGCAGCGCTCGGGTCCTTCCGGCATGCCGCCCCGTGCCGAAAAACCGCCGAAACACGGCGGGTTGCGCATCGCGGGGTTGGCACCTGCGCGACCGCTCGGCTATCTTGCGCCAAACGCCCGCATCAGAGGCCGAGCAGCGATGATCCGATCCCTTGCCCCCCTGGCCCTGTGCCTCTGGGCGGCCGCCTGCGCACCGGGCGGCCCCGGCGACCGGGCGACCCGGGCCGAGACCGACGCCGTCGCCGCCACGCGTGAGGCCGACGGCACCTGCAGGGCGCGCGAGATCACCCCCGCAATCTATGAACAGGTGCCCGGCCAGGTGCAGGTCGTACAGGCCGAGCTTGCGCCCGACGGCACGGTGATCCGCCCGCCGATCTATCGCAACGCCACCGTGCCACGGGTCGTCACCCCGCGCCGCGAGATCCGTTTCCAGGTGCCCTGCCCCGAAGAGATGACTCCCGAATTCATCGGCACCGTGCAGCGCGCCCTGCTGGCGCGCGGCTATTACCGCGGCATCATCACCCGCCGCATGGATGCCGCCACCGTCGAGGCGGTGCGCCGCTACCAGTCCGAACGCGGACTGCCGAGCGGTCACCTGGCGCTCGACACCGCACAGGAGCTTGGCCTGATCGCGATCGACCTGCCGGAAAGCGACGCCTGACCCAGAGTGCCCGGCGGCGGCATGCCGGCACCGCGACCAAGGCGAAATGACCCCGACCGGCGCCGTTCGGGCCTCTCACGCGGCGTTGCAGGCCTGCGGGCATCCAAACGGCACCGGCCCGGCCCCGGCATCGCAGAGCCCCCGCGGTCGTCGAGCCTGCGCCGGTCCAGCCTCGATGCTGCACGAAGAAAGCGCCGGCATCCACCCGGCACCGGCCCGGTCCCGCCCCCTGCGTTGCAGTCCCGCGGGCGTCCGGGCCGTGCAGGTCGGCGTCGCGGCTCCGGTGCGGTGGCTGCGGCGTCACGCGCTGCGTGGCTCCGGCGCAGCGGCCCTGGATCGCGCGCGGTCCGGCGCGGGGCGCCGGGTGAACTTGTCGTCGTACATCCGCTGATCGGCGAGACGCAGCAGGGCCGCGGGTGCAATGCCTTCGGCCGGCCAGTAGGCCGCGCCCACCGCGACCGACAGGGTGTCGATCGGATGGCTCAGACCCGCGGGCCGCAACGGTGCCGAAACAGCGGCCTTGAGGCGCCGCACGATGCGCTGCGTCACCTCCGGACCCGGCCCGACCAGGCAGATGGCAAACTCATCGCCGCCCAGGCGGCTGACGTGATCCTCGGGGCGCAGTTGCGATCGCAGACGCGCCGCCACGGTTTTCAGGACCGCGTCCCCCGTGGCATGGCCAAAGCGGTCGTTGACCGGTTTGAAATTGTCGAGATCGAGATACAGCACAGCCCCTTGCCCCGCCGCCGCCGCCTCGATCGACCGGGCCACCGCTTGCGAAAACGCCGTGACGTTCAGCAACCCGGTCAAAGGATCGGTCATCGCCAGCACCCGCAGCCGGGCCGCCTCGCGGCGCAGGCTTTCCCTTTCGGCAAGGCTGCGGCGCAGCAAGTCGCGGGTTTCCGCCTCCACCGGCTTCGGCGGGGCGGGGACCGGCACCGGCGGCACGGACCGGTCGCCCTGGAACAGCACCAGACGGTCGTCAGGGCCGCCCGGCAGCGCGAGGCACCGGGCAATGAACACGCCGCCTGCCGGCCCGTCGCTCCGGCACAGGCGCGTGCAGACCGGCGCCGGGCGGTTCAGCGCCTGCACGACGGGCTGCGCCAGCGGCACCCGTTCTGCGCCGTCAAGCTCCTCCATGGAGATGGGCAGGTCGGGGCCGAACTGCGCCCGTGCCAGCCGGTTCATCCAGAGCACGCGACCTTCCGGATCGGCGAGGATGCAGGGCTCCGCCGCCGCTTCGAGCGCGAGGGCAATCCCGGTCCGGACCCCGGAATGGTCGGCGTTGAACGCCCGCATCATCGCCCGATGACCCGCGTCCGGCCATGGGTCCCGCCGGTTGCGCCGCGGCGCGGGACGTGCGTCACGATCCGCCCTGTCAGGTGCACCTCCGGAAATCGCCGCCGCATTGTCTTCATGGTCTCAAGCCACCTCTCGCCATCCGGATCAAATCTGGAGGCGTTTACTTAATCATCGGTAAAGGAACCTGAAAAAAATTATCTCGCATTCATGTAAAAAGCGCCCCGTCTCCGGGGCGCTTTCGATTGCGGCATGAACAGAGGCGTCAGTCCTCTTCCAGACCCAGCGCGACAAAGCGCGGATCGCCGCCGCGGCGCACCAGCAGTAGCAGCGACCTGCGGCCGGATTCGCGGGCATCGTCTATGCGGTCGTTGAGATCGCCCAGGCTGGTGACGGCGCTCTGCCCGGCTTCGGTGATCACGTCGCCTTCGCGCAGGCCCTTCTCGAAGGCCTCGGAGGTTTCGTCCACCGAGCGCACCACAAGGCCCTCGACCGACGGGTCGATGCCCAGTTCGTCGCGCAGCGCATCGGTAACCGGTGCCAGCGTCAGGCCAAGCACGTCCATCTCCTCGGGCTCGTCAGGCGTGTCCGGTGCATCTTCGGCGGTGGGCATGATGCCCTCGGCCTCTTCGCGGCGGCCCAGCGTCACGCGCAGCGTCTCGTTGCTGCCTTCGCGCATGACCACGACGCGCACGGTCTTGCCGACCTCGGTATTGCCGACCTGCCGCACCAGCGCGCGGGTGTCCTCGACCTCGCGGCCGTCGAAGCTGGTGATCACGTCACCGGACAGCATGCCCGCGTCCTTGGCGGGACCGTCCGGCACATCGGTCACAAGCGCGCCGCGCGCGGTCTCGAGGCCCATCGCCTCGGCCACGTCCTCGGTCACGTCCTGGATGCGCACGCCCAGCCAGCCACGACGCGTTTCGCCGTATTCCTGAAGCTGCGCGACCACGCGCGTCACCACGTTCGAGGCCATCGAGAAGCCGATGCCGATGGAGCCGCCGTTGGGCGACAGGATCGCCGTGTTCACGCCGATCACGTCGCCACTCATGTTGAACAGCGGCCCGCCCGAGTTGCCGCGGTTGATGGCGGCGTCGGTCTGGATGTAATCGTCATAGGTGCCCGACAGCGCCCGGTTGCGCGCCGAGACGATGCCCGCGGAGACCGAGAAGCCCTGCCCCAGCGGGTTGCCCATGGCCATGACCCAGTCGCCCACGCGCGCGGTGTCGCTGTCGCCGAAGTTAACGAACTTGAGCGGCGTATCCGCCTCGACCTTCAGAAGCGCGATGTCGGTGTTGGGATCGGTGCCCACCAGCTCGGCCGGCAGTTCGAACCCTTCGAAGAATTCCACCTGGATCTCGTCGGCGCCGTCGATCACGTGGTTGTTGGTGACCACGTAACCGTCTTCCGAGATCACGAAGCCCGAGCCCAGCGCCGAGGACTGGCGCGGCCGGTCGCCGCCGCCGTTGCGGTCCTGGAATTCACGGAAGAAATCCTCGAAGGGCGAGCCTTCGGGCACGATCCCCTGCGGCCCGGTGCGGCCTGCCACGGTGGTCGAGGTGGTGATGTTCACGACCGACGGGCTGATGCGTTCGGCCAGTTCGGCAAAGCTCCGGGGCGCGCCCTGCGCGCCGGCCATCAGCGTTTGCGACAGGATCAGCATCATCGACAGGGTGCCGAGCCAGAAAAGGCGCAGCGGCGTCGCCGTGTCGAACGTGCGGGCGTGGGATTGCGGTCTCAATGGGAACTCCTCGTCGGTTCGGGTCTTCATCGCTCTGTGACAGGGCCGTGCGGCGCTGCACGGGCGCTGCGTTGAACGCTTGTGCATGAACATAGGCGCGGATGCACGACACTCAAAGCCTCTTGTGAAGAGTCACGCACGCGTGATGGTGCCCAGCGCCGGTCGCAAGGCGCCTGCGTGGCATCCCGCGATGCCCGGGGCCATTCCGCGCAAGCCAGGGATCCGCCGCCCGTGACGTCGTTCGGATCGGATGCCGCGGCGGGCACGGCTGTTCGACCCGGCCCCCGAAAACGACCCTGCGGCTGGCGGGGGCACGGGCATAATGCCCGCAGACACTCTTTTTTAAGGGCAAGGCGATATCCGGGTTTGCGAATGTCCGTCCGTTACGCCCCAATCGAAAGAAACCCGCCATGTTCGCCAAGCTCCGCGCCGGCACGCCCGCACAGGACGATCGGTCGCAAAACGCCTTTCTGCAGACGATCGACCGGACCCAGGCCACCATCCAGTTCACGCCGGATGGAGAGGTTCTGACCGCCAACAAGAATTTCCTGGACCTCATGGGCTACACGCTGAACGAGGTGGTGGGACAGCACCATTCGGTCTTCGTAGATGCGCAGTTTGTCGAAAGTGACGCGTATCGGGACTTCTGGCGCAGCCTCCAGGCCGGAGAGTCCTTCACCGATCAGTTCCCGCGCATCACCAAGGACGGGTCGACGGTGTGGATTCAGGCGACCTATGCGGCCTGCCTGAACAGCCAGGGCGAGGTCGACACGGTCATCAAGATCGCAACCGACATCACCCAACGGCGCAAGGAACTCGGCCGGGTCGCCGAGGGGCTGTCAGAGCTGAGCAAGGGCAACCTCGCGCATCGCGTGGCCGAATGCAGCCTGGCGGATATCGAGTTGCTGAGACAGGCGTACAACACCGCGGCCTCGCAACTGGCCGATGTCGTCCGCCTGGTCAAAGAGGTGGCGGAAACCGTGCGCCAGACCTCGAACGAGGTCGGCCATTCCTCCGCCGACCTGTCCAAACGCACCGAAACCCAGGCCGCGACGCTGGAAGAGACCGCCGCCGCGATCGAGGAACTGACCTCGACCGCGAAATCCTCTGCCGAAAGCGCCAGGGAGGTGGAACACTCCGCCAGCCAGGCAAAGTCGATCGCCGGCAACGGCGGCGAGGTGGTCGAGGATGCCATCGCCGCCATGACGAAGATCTCCAAATCCTCCGACCGGATCTCGAACATCATCACCGTGATCGACGATATCGCCTTTCAAACCAACCTTCTGGCGCTCAATGCCGGGGTCGAGGCCGCCCGCGCCGGGGAAAGCGGCCGCGGCTTCGCCGTTGTCGCCTCCGAAGTGCGCAACCTCGCCGTGCGGTCCTCCGATGCCGCGTCCGAGATCAAGGATCTGATCCTGGAAAGTTCCGAACATGTCGGCGCCGGGGTGGCGCTTGTCACCCGCGCCGGGGAAGAACTGGAAAAGATCGTTCCCAGCGTCAGCCTGATCTACGACAACATCCGCGGCATCGCGCAAAGCGTGTCCGAACAGTCTCTGACGTTGGTCGAGATCAACACCGGGGTGTCACAGCTGGACTTGATGACCCAGCAGAATGCCGCGATGGTCGAACAGACGACCGCCGCAAGCCAGACGCTGACGGAATACGGCAATCAGCTGATCCAGCACGTCGGCGCCTTTCACATCGCCGACGCGACCGGTGTGGCCACCGAAGTCGTACCGGCGATGGCGCCCGCTGCTTACGAAAAAATCCCGATGCGCGCGGCGCAATAGGGTTCGACCCGCTTTCCGCCCTTCTGGCCGTGTCCTCCGGGCCCGCAGACAAGGCCTGCCCGGGACAATTTCCAACGCAAATCAACACGCCCACGGTCCTGACGCCACCTTGCGCAGCCTCGGCCCTGTAGCAGCACGGTCCGCCCGGCACCGTATCGGAGCGAGCGGCGTTTTGGCCTGCGCCCTACTCTGCATGCAAACCGCGTGCGGCGAACCGGACGCCCGCGATGACGGGTCTAGAGCACCGCCTTCGCCAGCCAGACCAGCGACAGCCCAAGGGCAAGCGCCGCAAGACCGACCATGCGGCGGGTTTCTTCGGGCATCAGCCGCAGCGCTTCCAGCAGCTGCTCCACAAGCGAAGGGGCCAGTGCGTACACCAGCCCCTCTATCACCAGAACCAACCCGATGGCGGTCAAGAGATCCTGCATCACTGCCCCTCGGTCAGCGTCGTATCCTCCGCAGAGACCTCGGCCTCCGAAGTGGCAGGCACGTCGGGCGTGGCAGAGGCCTGCTCGTCGGACGCGGTCGGGGACCCTTCGTCCGGTGCGGCAGAGCCTTGCTGTTCCGGCGCGGCCTCCGCCCCCGATGCCTCCGGCGCCGCGGAAGAGCCGCCGTTGCCGGTCGTTCTGCGGGCAAAGGTGTTGTCGTTCTTGAAATACTCGAAGAACTGGCTGTCCGGCGTCATGACCATCCGCGAGTTGTTGCCCGAAAGCGCGTTCTCATAGGCCTGCAGCGACCGGTAGAAGGCAAAGAACTCCTCGTCCGCGCCAAAGGCTTCGGCAAAGATCCGGTTGCGTTCGGCATCGGCCTCACCGCGGATGATCTGCGCCTCGCGCTCGGCCTCGGACAGGGTTTCGGTCACCGTCCGGTCGGCCAGCGCGCGCACCCGCTGCGCGGCTTCGTTACCGCGGGCGATCTCGTCCGCCGCCTCGCGTTCCCGCTCCGCCCGCATACGAGCAAAGGTCGCCTCGAGGTTCTGCGCCGGCAGGTTGGTCTGCTTGAGCCGCACGTCCACGACATCCAGCCCCAGCCCGCGGGCCGAGAGCCGCGCCTGGTCGCGGATGCGGATCATCAGGTCGCGGCGATCCTCGGACAGGATCGTGTCCGAGGTCACCTGATCGGCACCCAGCACCTCGCGGATCTGGGCGTTCAGAACCGAGCTCAGCCGGTCCTCGGCCGCCCGCAGACCGCCGACGCCGACCGCCTGCCGAAACTGCACCACATCCGCGATGCGGTACCGGGCGAAGGCGTCGACGACGAGGCGTCGGTCGTCCGATGGCGTGACCTCGATGGTCTCGGTGTCGAGGCTGAGAATCCGGTCGTCGTAGCGCACGACTTCCTGGATCAGCGGGATCTTGAAGGACAGTCCCGGCTCTTCCTTGACGGACTTGATCTGGCCGAACTGCAGCACCAGCGCCTTTTCACGCTCGTCCACCACAAAGATCGACGACAGGATGCCGATGACGGCGATCACCAGGATCGGCAAAAGAAAGGTTGTCTTGCGCATGGCTTAGTTCCCCTCCCCGGTCGTGCGGTTGCGGTTCAGCTCGTTCAGCGGAAGATACGGCACGATGCCGCCTCCCTGTCCGTCGCTGCCGGTCACCGACTCGTCCAGGATCATCTTGTCCACATTGCCCAGCACGCGCTCCATCGTCTCGATGTAGAGACGCTTGCGGGTCACGTCCTGCGCCTTGGAGTATTCCTCGAGAACCGAGGTGAAGCGGCTCGCCTCACCGATCGCGCCGTTGACCTCGCGGGCGCGGTAGCCCTCGGCCTCCTCGCGCACCTGCGCCGCGGCACCGCGCGCCTCGGCCAGGACGCGATTGGCATAGGCATCGGCCTGACGCTGCAGCCGGTCGCGTTCCTGTTCGGCCGCCTGCACCTCGCGGAAGGCGTCGATCACTTCAGCGGGCGGATCGGCGGTGTCGAGGTTGACCCGGACGATGTTGATGCCGCTTTCGTATTCGTCGAGCGTGTTCTGGATGTTCTGCATCGCCGTATCGGCGATCAGGCCCCGGTCACGGTTGAGAATCGGTGCCAGGTTGCTGGCCGCGATGATCTCGCGCATGACCGATTCCGACACCGCCCCCACGGTCAGCTGCGGGTCGCGGATATTGAACAGCAGCTTGGCGGGGTCGTTGATGTTCCAGACCACCTGGAATTCGATATCGACGATGTTGGCATCCGTGGTCAGCATCAGCCCGTCGCCGTTGTTGCCGCGGCGCGCACCGATATTCTCGGTCCGTTCCGAGGTGACGTTGACGACCTCGTAGGTGACCAGCGGCCAAGGCGCAAAATTCAGACCCGGGTTGCCGGTGCTGGAGTATTCGCCCAGAAACAGCTCGACCGACTGTTCTTCGGGTTTCACGGTGTAGAAGCTGGCAAAGGCCCAGACTCCGATGGCCACCAGAGCCGCGATGCCCACGGTGCCGCGGGTCATCTTGGGACCGTCGCCGCCGGATCCGCCCGACGGGCCGCCGGTGCCGCCGCCGCGCCCCCCCATCAGGACCCGCAGGCGTTCCTGACCCTTTTTCATCAGCTCGTCGATCTCGGGGATCTGAGGCTGGTTGTCCTCGGGCCGACGGCCGCCGCCGCGAGGATCCCGGTCGTTTCCGGGTCCGCGTCCGCCGCCGTTCTGGCCTCCACCGCCTCCGCCGCCCCAGGGGCCGCCGCTGTTGCCTGCCATAAAGTGTTCCCTCTCGGTCAATCTCAATATCTCGTGGAAGTCTCGGACTGCCTCATACCTGTGCAGTTCGACGTCGAATTCAAGCGCTCCGCACCGGATTGCGCATGGTGACGATCTCCTCGGACATGGTCGGATGCACCGCCACGGTCCGGTCGAAATCCTCTTTTGTTGCGCCCATCTTGATCGCGATGCCGGCCATCTGGATCATCTCGCCGGCATTGGGTGCTACGATATGACACCCCAGCACGCGGCGGCTGGCCTTGGACACGATCAGCTTCATCAGCACCCGGTCGGCCCGGCCGATGAAGGCGGTCTGCATCGGCCGGAAGCTGGTGCAATAGACATCGATCTCTTCCTGGTCGCGCGCCGCCTCCTCGGTAAGGCCCACTGTGCCCAGTTCGGGCTGGGTGAAGACCGCCGAGGGGATGAGGTCATGGTCGACCGGCGTTGGGTTGCCCTTGAACACCGTCTCGACAAAGGCCATGCCCTCGCGGATCGCCACGGGGGTGAGGTTCACGCGGTCGGTGACGTCGCCGATCGCGTAGATGCTGGGCACCGCGGTCTGGCTGTAGTCGTCAACCTCGATCTGGCCATTGCGGCCAAGCTTGACCCCGACCTCTTCCAGCCCCAGCCCCTCGGTGTTGGGCTTGCGCCCGGTGGCAAAGAGCACCCGGTCGAAGACGCGGGAATTGCCGTTGGTGGCCTTGACCCAGATCGGCCCTTTCCGGGTGCCGCCTCCGTGGTCCTCCTGGCCCATCATCGCGCTGTCGCCGACGACCTCGCCCACCTGCTGAACCGAGACGCCCATGCCTTCGGGCTCTTCACCCTTTTCGGCGCAGCGCATGTCGACGATATTGGTGCCGGTGTGCAGGTCGATGCCGCGCTGCTTCATTTCTTCGGCAATGAGGCCGCGCGCCTCTTCGTCGAACCCGCGCAGGATCTGCGCGCCGCGATAATACTGCGTCACCTCGACCCCGAGCCCGTGCAGGATGCAGGCGAATTCGCAGGCGATGTAGCCGCCGCCGACGATCAGGATCGATTTGGGCAAGGCGTCCATGTGAAAGATGTCGTCCGACACGATCCCCAGGTCGGCATTGGCCATGTCGGGCCGGACCGGATGCCCGCCCGCAGCCACGAGGATGTGCTTTGCGGTCTTTTCCGCGCCGTTGGACAGCGACACGGTGTGCGGGTCCTTGATCGTGGCGCGGCAGTCGAATGTCTCGACCCCCGATCCCTGCAGCAGCTTGCGGTAGACGCCTTCGAGCCGGTCGAGTTCGCCGTTCAGACGCTTCGAGAACGTCGGCCAGTCGAACGCGCCTTCCTTCAGATCCCAGCCGTATGCGCCCGCATCCGCGACCGTCTCGGCATATTCGCTGGCAAAGACCATGAGCTTTTTCGGCACGCAGCCGCGGATCACGCAGGTGCCGCCGTACCGGCTTTCCTCGGCCAGCCCGACCCGGGCGCCGGCCTCGCCCGCGGCCACCCGGGCCGCGCGCACGCCGCCGGATCCGCCACCGATGACGAAAAGGTCGTAATCAAAATCGCTCATGGCCTGCCCTCCAGACGTCTCGGCGCAGAGGTATCCCATAGGACCCGCCCCTTGGCCAGAGCGGGCGGTCAAAAAGCCGCGCCGACCTGCGGGTCCGCTGCCCCTGCCGGGTCAAAGCCTCCGGCGGGAGTTTACCGGCAAGATGAAGCAAGGGCGCCGCGCCCCCGGCTTCATCTTGCACCGCGCGTTTTGCGCTGCGGAACTTGCGGGAAGATCGCCGGGACGCATGCGGGCTGGCCCGTCACTGCGGCGCGAGTCAAACGCGCCAATGCCCGATCAGTCGCCCAGATCGCTGAAGAGATTGTCGGTCTCGACGAAGTCCAGCCGGTCGTTCTCGACCGTGCCGGAATTGATGTCCCGCATCTCGATCCGGCCGTCGCCATAGCCGATCACCACGATGTCGCAGATGTCGATGAAGAGCCCGTTCTCCACCACGCCGGGGATCTGGTTCAGTACCATGGCAAGCTGCCGCGCATTGCCGATGCGCCCCAGATGCAGGTCGAGGATGTGGTTGCCCTCGTCTGTTATGAAGGGCCGGTCGCCGGTCATGCGCAGCGTGGCGCCGCGGCCCATGACATCCATCGCCACCAGCGTTTCCTCGATCAGCGCCTGGGTGGTGGGCCAGCCGAAGGGGATGACCTCCACTGGCAGCGGGAAGGCGCCCAGGTGTTCGACCTCTTTCGCGGCATCGGCGATCACCAGCAGCTGGTCCGACGCGGTCGCCACGATCTTTTCCTGCAGCAGCGCGCCGCCGCCGCCCTTGATGAGGTTGAGTTCGGCGTCGAATTCGTCGGCGCCGTCTATGGTGAGGTCGAGCCAGCGCGCCTCGTCGAGGCTCACCACCTCGATACCGACCTCGCGGGCCAGCTCGGCGGTCCGGGTCGAGGTCGGCACGCCGCGGAACTTCAGCCCCTCCTCGCGCACCATCTCGCCGAGGCAGCGCACCAGCCAGGCGGCGGTCGATCCGGTACCCAGCCCGACACGCATGCCGTCCTCCACGAATTCCGCCGCGCGCTTGGCGGCCACGAACTTGGCTTTGTCGATGGGCGAAAGCTCTCCGGCCATGGCGTCTGTCTCCGTCAGGTATTCCGGTCTTATAGGACGGCCTGCGCCGTACCGCGAGGGCCAATCGGGCGCAAGGTCCGGGCAATCGCCACGTGCCGGGGCGCAAGGGTCCGCCTGGACGCGGCACAGGTCGGCTGCCCGGCGGGCTCCGCCGCGGCGGAATATTGCATAAATGCGACAGTAAGGAAAACCTCACTACCTCTTAAGTTGTATTCGGGTTAAGTCTCTTCGCGCTGGTTCATCGTTTTTCGGCCAGCGGCACACGTTTCATTTCGAAGCAAATAATTTTTCAGAAAGGACTTTCTCATGGCAACCGTGAGCCGTATCACCCTGCGCATCGAGGACGCGGGCCGCAACCGCAGCCGCGTCACCCTGACCTACCGTATCTGCTTTTCCCATTGCGAGGCGATGGCGGGATCGACCTTTATCGAGAACGTCACCCTGCGCGGCGACGATCCGGTCTGGGACGATCACCTGATCACCCTGCGCAACGGGTGCATCCGCGCCCAGAACGGCTGTATCGACCGCGAACTGACGCGCATCGTGTCGAACAGCACACTGGACGAGGACCCCGACACAATCATCTTCGGCTGGGTCATCGGCAACAAGGACGAGGTCTATGGCCGGGTCAGGCTGACGCCGTTCGAACCGAACGGCAGCCAGGGCGATTCCAACATCGTCTCGGCCCATTTCGGCCCCGCGGGCTGACACCCGTGGCGGCGCGCCAGCTGGCCGTCGCCGAAAGCGCCCCGTCCGGCAGGTCCGGGCGGGGCGGACCGCGCGGGTCCGATCACGCGATGCCCAGCATCCACCACAAGACCAGCGCCCCGGCGGCCGCCAAAGCCATTCGGTCGATCAAGAGCGCCATGTCGGTTCCTTTCGCGGTTGAGAACGTCTGAGGACAGCCTGCGCCGGGAGTGCTAAGATTCCGTGAACCCCGGTCGGGGCGGCACCGCTTCCCTTTCCGCGCGAAACCTGTCGCTTTCCGACACCGCGGCGCCCCCGAATCCGCTATCACCCGACCCATGTCCCGCGACCTGCGCCTGCATTACGCTCCCGACAACGCCTCCCTGGTGATCCGTCTGGCGTTGCTCGAACGCGGTCTGCCGTTCGAAACGGTTCTGGTCGACCGGACCAGCCGCGCGCAGGACAGCGAGACCTACCGCAGGATCAACCCTGCCGGCCGCATCCCGGCTCTCGAGACCAATGACGGACCGATCTTCGAGACCGCGGCGATCCTGCTCTGGCTGTCGGATCGCTTCGGCGGGCTGCTGCCCGCGCCGGACGCGCCGGATCGCGGGGCGGCGCTGTCGTGGCTGTTCTTCCTGTCGAACACGCTGCACGCCGATCTGCGGCTGATGTTCTATGCCGAGCGCTACACCGCCGATGCCGCGGGCCTGCGCGCAAGCCTGGCACCGCAGGTCACCCGGTCCCTGAACCTGCTCGACGCGCAGGTCGCGCAAGCCGCGCCGTGGCTGGGCGGCGACGTCCCGTCGCCGCTCGACCTCTACCTCTGCGCCATGCTGCGCTGGTGTGCGCTTTATCCCCAAGGTGGCACAGGCTGGTTCCGCCTGGGCGATTTCCCCGGCCTGCGCGCTCTTGCGATCCGCACCGAGGCGCGCGACAGTGCCCGGATCGCCGCCGCCGCCGAAGGGCTGGGCCCCCGGCCCTTTTCCGCCCCGCAACCTGCAAACCCTCCGGAAGGAAGTGCGCTCTAGATGTTTCTGTCGGTTTTCGAGATGTTCAAGGTGGGCGTCGGCCCGTCGTCGTCGCACACGATGGGGCCGATGGTCGCCGCCGCGCGGTTCCTTGACGCGATGCGCGCCGCCCCCTTCAAGCCCGGCGGCGTGCGTGCGTCGCTGCACGGCAGCCTGGCCTTCACCGGTGTCGGCCATGCCACCGACCGCGCCACGATCCTCGGCCTCGCCGGCTTCGTGCCCGAAACCTACGACAGGGGTGAGGCCGACGCGGAACTGGCGCGGCTGCGCGAGGAAAAGCGCCTGCGCCCAGACGACCTGCCCGAGTTGCGCTTCGATCCCGAGGCCGACCTTGTTTTCGATTACGAGCGCAAGCTGCCCGGCCATGCCAACGGCATGATCCTGATGGCCACCGACGCGCAGGGCGACGTATTGCTGCAAGAGACCTATTACTCCGTCGGCGGCGGCTTCGTCCTGACCGAGGCGGAGCTGGCCGCGGGCAAGGACACCGACGACGGACCGCCGGTGCCGCATCCGTTCAAATCCGCCGCCGAGATGGTCGAGATGTCCGCCGCGACCGGTCTGACCGTGGCCGAGATGAAACGCGCCAACGAGATCTCGCGCGGCGGGGCGGACCGGCTCGACCGCGGGCTGGCGCGGCTTTGGGACGTGATGAACGGCTGTATCGAGGCGGGGCTGGCCACAGATGGCACCCTGCCCGGAGGACTCAGGGTGCGGCGCCGAGCCAAGGCGATCCACGACGCGCTGCAGGCCGAACGCGGCCGCAACCAGAGCGCGCCGCACACGATCAACGACTGGATGTCGGTCTATGCCATGGCCGTCAACGAGGAGAACGCCGCCGGCGGCCAGGTCGTCACGGCGCCCACCAACGGTGCGGCCGGCGTGGTGCCCGCGACGATCCGCTACTACCTGGACCACGTGCCGGGGGCCAGCCGGTCGCGGGTGCCGGAGTTCCTGCTCACCGCCGCGGCGATCGGCGGGCTGGTGAAGTACAACGCCTCCATCTCCGGCGCCGAAGCCGGGTGCCAGGCCGAGGTCGGCAGCGCCGCCGCCATGGCCGCCGCCGGGCTGTGCGCCGTGCTGGGCGGGACCACCGCGCAGATCGAAAACGCCGCCGAGATCGCGCTGGAGCATCACCTGGGCATGACCTGCGACCCGGTGCGCGGGCTGGTGCAGGTGCCCTGCATCGAGCGCAACGGGCTGGGCGCGATCAAGGCGGTGTCGGCGGCCAGCCTCGCGCTGCGCGGCGACGGGGTGCACCTGGTGCCGCTCGATGCCTGCATCGAGACCATGCGCCAGACCGGATCGGACATGTCCGAAAAATACAAGGAAACCTCGCTGGGCGGGCTTGCCGTCAATATTCCCAACTGCTGAGCGGGCGCCGCTCGTCCGTGTCTCCGGCGGGCGCGCTGCCGCTGTGCAAGCCGGCGGCCCGGACGCACCATACCACGGGTGCAAACCGGAATTCTCGAGAATTCCGGACCGGTTTCCTCGAGGAAACCGGGGCGCCCGCGACGGCCGCCGGACCCCGACCCTGGCTGTGCCCCCGGCCGACAAACGCATAGGCCGCGGGCCACGCTTGCCTTGACAGCCGCTTCTGACTAGCGTCAGCGCCATGCACAAGGACAATCCCCTTCTCGGCGTCCTCCTGATGTTGGGCTTCTGTGTCGTGGCCCCCATGGGTGACGCGGTGGCCAAGCTGCTGGGGGACAGGGTGCCCATCGGACAGCTTTTGTTCGTGCGCTTCGGCGTGCAGGCGCTGGTGCTGCTTCCGATCGTCGCCCTGACCGGGCGGATCTGGCGTATGCACGGCCGGGTCCTGTGGCTCACGCTGCTGCGCACGCTCCTGCATATCCTCGGCATCGGCATGATGTTCTCCGCCCTGCGGTACCTGCCGCTGGCCGATGCCATCGCCATCGCCTTCATCATGCCGTTCCTGATGCTCCTGCTGGGGCATTTCGTGCTGGGCGAAGAAGTGGGGATGCGCCGCATGCTGGCTTGTGCCGTCGGCTTTGCCGGGACGCTGATGGTCGTGCAGCCTGCCTTTCAGGAGGTCGGCTGGCCGGCCCTGCTGCCGCTCGGTGTGGCGGTGAACTTTTCCATGTTCATGCTGGTCACGCGCCAGATCGCCCGGGACACCGATCCCATCGGCCTGCAGGCGGTGAGCGGCGTAATGGCCGTGGCGATCATCGCACCGCTGCTGCTCTTCGTGCCGGATCTCGGCACCGGCGCGCTGACCTGGATCGCGCCGAACGGCACCACCTGGACCCTGCTTCTGTCCATCGGGCTTCTGGGCACGCTGGCGCACCTGCTGATGACCTGGTCACTGCGCTTTGCACCGGGCGCCACCCTGGCGCCGATGCAGTATCTCGAGATCCCCATCGCCACGGTCATCGGGCTGGTGGTGTTCGGCGATCTGCCGAACGGCCTGGCCATGGCGGGCATCTGCGTGACGCTGGCGGCCGGGCTTTACATCGTCATGCGCGAGCGGGCCATGATGCGGGCTGCGACGCCAGCGCCGATCGCACCGGTCCCAGGCAAGACAGCGGCAGAATAAGCAGCATCAGCGGCTGATCCGTCGCGATCTCGACCGGCCCGCCGACCGCTTCGTTCGAGGTGCCGCCGCGCAGCGCCGGGGCGAACTCCAGCCCGTCCAGCGGCCAGCGCAGCCCCGTCGAGCGCCCGGTCACCGGCCCCAGCGGAAACAGCGACACCCGCGTCCCTGCGGGCAGGTTCAGCGCCAGCCTTGGCGGGCAGAGCATCACCAGATCTTCCGATCCCAGCAGGATGCAGCGCCGGTCCGCGTGTCGCGCGAGCACCGTCATCGCCGCCAGCTCGTGATCGACCCGCGCCCCCAGAAACCCGAGCCCGATCACCAGCGGGGCCGAGACATGGCGCAGCGCCTTGTCGAAATCGGTGCTGTCCTGCTCGGTGATTGGATGCATCCTTGCATCGGGAATCACCGACCGCGCCACCGCCGACACCGAATCCATGTCGCCGATCACCGCGTCGGGCTGCACCCCGGCTGCCACTACCGCATCGGCGCCCCCGTCGGCCGCGACGATGGCATTAACCATGCCAAGCCAGGGCAAAATCGCCTCGGGCTTGTCCAATGCCCCGCCAACCAGCAGTATTGGACCTGAACTGTGCACAATCGGAATTTCCATGCGGGATTAATGGCCCATCGGGAAACCCGACACAATCTGGTCATGAAATGATACGCTTAACGGCACAGATTCGGTCAGCTTTCGTCAGGGGCCACGGCTAAACACACTGTTGCAAAATATGTGAAAGTGAGCAGCACATGGTGAGTTCGAGCAAGATTCTCACGGTATCATACGGGACCTTCTCCTGCACCCTGGAGGGATTCGACGAGTCCTTCGATACCATGAAGGCGATCGCAGAATATTTCCGCGATCTGGCGCAGGACGACCGGTACTTCGGGGCGGAACCGCCGACCCCGGATGCAGAGATGCTGGCCCGCATCGCCGAACGCGAGATCGCGCGCCGGGTCGAAGCCCGTATGGAGAACGGCCAGTACGTGCTGCGTCCGTCACTGAGCGGCCCTGCCGCCGCCCAGACCGCGCCCGACCGAGCCGCGGCCGACCAGTCTGCGCCGGTCCCGGCAGCGGCCCCCGCGCCTGCACCGGCTCAAAGCAAGGCCCCCGCCGCAGAGGTCGCACCGGCCCCGCAACCTGCCTCCGCCGCAGTCCCCGCGCCGCAGGACGACGCGGAGACCGAGACGCCGCAGGCCATGACGGCGCCGACCGCCGCCGAAACGGACGCCCCCGCGAAGGCCGAATCGCCCGCGAAAACCGACGCCCCTGCACAAGCCGAGGCACCCGCTGAGTCGCGTGTTCCCGTGCAAGCCGCAGTCGCCGCCGCCGAAGGGGCGGCATCCGAAACCCGCGCCGACCCGATGGCGCTCGCCCTCGCCGCACAGCGCGCCATGGCCGAAGCCGCGGAAGCCGAAGCCAGATTGGCCGACGCGGAGGACAACAGCGTCGAAGCGGAAGCCTGGGAGGATTTCGAAGACGACCTTCCCGAGGTTATCGACCCGGCGCAAAGCGCGCCCGTCGCGCCCGCCTCCGACCCCAACAGCGTGGCGGCAAAGCTGCAGCGCATCCGCGACGTGGTATCGGCCAGCGGCACCCCCGCCGCGGCCTATTCCGAAGACCAGCACGCCGATTTCTTCCTGTCCGAAACGGACAGCGCCGATGCTGCGCCGACAGGACTCCCTGCCGCGGCACCCGTTTCCGACGAGGCCGACCCCGAAGAGACGGTCTTTGACGCGCCGGTGTCCGAGGAACCCTTCGCCGATGACGCGATCGCCGAGGCGGCGCTCGAGGACAACCTCTTTGCCGACACGATCTCTGCCTTCGTGGCGTCGCAGGACGACACCCCTGCCGAGACGGAGGACGACACCCCCGCGCCGGTCCTGTCGGATGGTGAGCAAATCGCAGAGGACAACAGCGCAGAGGCGTTCGACGACGCGCTCTCCGATGCGGAGGCTGAAGACGACGCGGAGGACGTGATGTCCGAAGCGGAAGACGAGAGCGCCGAAGAGGCGCGTGACGCGGCCGCCGAAGACGACGAGGCCGAGGACATGCAGGCCGCAACGCCGGCTGCCGGCCCGCGGGCCCGCGTGCTCAAGGTCAAGCGCGCCGATTTCGAGGCCGCGGTGGCCTCCGGCCGGCTCGAAGAGGTGGCAGAGGACGAGGTCGCGCCGCGCTCCAGCCTGTCGGACGAGGAAGAGGCGGACCTGGCCCGGGAACTGGCCGAAGTCGAAGCCGAACTGGACGACGCCTGGGACGACGAGGACGACTGGGACGACGCGGACGACGCCGAAGAGGCCGCCGGCGCCGAATTCGAGGATGCGCCCGCCGCCGAAACGGCCCCCGCCCCGCGCAGCAACACTGGTCTGCGCCTGCGCCGCGACGCGCCGCCGGTGACCGAACCGCTGCGCCGCGCCCCGGCACCCGTGCTGACCCAGCCCGAAGACGATCTCGAGGAGGATGTCGAAGACGTCCGGGACGAGGCGTCGATCCTGACCGCGGCCCGCGACGCGGCGTCGCAGGACAACCTTACGGACGAGGACTGGGACGACGAGGACGATCTCGACCGGGCCTTCGACGACGAGGACGAGGACGACGAGGCCTCCGGCTCGCACGAGCGCGACGACGTCGACGAGGCGATCGAGGCCATGGCCCGCGAGGGCGCGCGCAAGGCGGTCAAGATGTCCAGCCCGGCCCGCGTCATGCTGACCGAGAACCGGATCGAAGAGGACGACACGTCGGTGTCGCGCATCCTCGACGAGACCAATACCCAGCTCGAGGAACCCGAAGGCAACCGCCGCCGCTCGGCCATCGCGCATCTGCGTGCCGCCGTCGCCGCCACGCGCGCCGACCGGATCCTGAGCCGCCGCAAGGACCCCGAGAAGGAGACCGAGCCCTACCGCGCCGATCTGGCCAACGCGGTGCGTCCGCGCCGCCCCGACGCGGCCGAGGCAGAGCCCCGGTCGGAACGGCCGCAGGTCAAGCCGGCGCCGCTCAAGCTGGTGGCCGAGCAGCGTGTCGATGCCGCCGAGGCCGTCCAGCAGGCTGCCCCCGCCCCGGTGCGCCCGCGCCGCGTGATCCGCAGCGAAGAGCCGGAGGCCGGCGCCAAGGGCGAGCCGGACGCCGGTTTCGTCGAATTCGCCGAAAGCATGGGGGCAACAGAGCTGCCCGAATTGCTGGAAGCCGCCGCCGCCTACATGTCCTTTGTCGAGGGCCGCGACCAGTTCTCGCGCCCGCAGCTGATGACCAAGGTGCGGCAGGCGGAACTGTCGGAATCGAGCCGCGAGGACCGGCTGCGCAGCTTCGGCCAGCTGCTGCGCGAGGGCAAGATCGAGAAGACCCACGGCGGGCGCTTCACCGCCTCCGACCGGATCAGCTTCAAGCCCGGCAAACGCGCCGCGGGCTGAGACAGGCGATCGGAAGACGCAAAGCGGCGGGCCTCCGGGTCCGCCGTTTTTTCTTGTCCGGGCGGTTCCGGTTGCCTGCGGCAAACGAGAGACGCTGTCTCTCGTGCTCTCTGGAGGTTTATCGGCAAGATGAAGCCGCGGGCGGGCCTTGCCCTGCGGATCTGCCGTCAGATTTGCCGGCTGGCGCGGCGGGTTGGCTTACGGACCATGTGCTTCGGACCGGCCTTTGCCGTAAAAGCCGATAGGTCGCACCGGCGATGGTGCTTGTCGGAAAGGCTCGCCGGAATGATGCCGCGGTCAGGCCTCGTCCTCGGGCTTCGACTGACCGACGCCGAGGAAGATGTATTTGAACGGCAGCGCCCAGAGCACGCCCAGCACGACGTAGACCGCCAGTTCGAGCAGGAGCGGCGGGCGGTCGAAGAGCGCCACCACCGACACCGCCACGACGATGTAGAGCGGCAGCCCCACAAGCAGGATCAGGGCCGCGAGGCGGCGGCGGGTTCTGTAGCGCAGGGCCATGCGGTCTCCGGTCTTCAGTCGGCGAAGGGGTCGGTCACCAGGATCGTGTCTTCGCGCTCGGGTGAGGTGGAGAGTAGCGCCACCGGGCAGCCGATCAACTCCTCGACCCGGCGCACATATTTGATCGCCTCCGCTGGCAGGTCGGCCCAGCTGCGCGCGCTTTCGGTCGATTGCGCCCAGCCCGGCATCTCTTCGTAGATCGGCGTGCAACGCGCCTGCTGGTCGGCGGCGGTGGGCAGGTAGTCCATGCGGGTGCCGTCGAGGTCGTAGCCGACGCAGATCTTCAGCGTCTCGAAGCCGTCGAGCACGTCGAGTTTCGTCAGCGCAATGCCGTTCACGCCCGATGTGGCGCAGGTCTGGCGCACCAGGGCGGCATCGAACCAGCCGCAGCGGCGCTTGCGCCCGGTCACGGTGCCGAATTCGCGACCGCGTTCGCCCAGCCGCTGGCCGTCGTCATCGTGCAGTTCGCTCGGGAACGGGCCTTCGCCGACGCGGGTGGTGTAGGCCTTGACGATGCCCAGCACGTAGTCGATCGCGCCGGGGCCGAGGCCGACACCGGTTGCCGCCTGCCCGGCGATCACGTTGGAAGAGGTAACGAAGGGATAGGTGCCGAAGTCGATGTCCAGCAGCGCCCCTTGCGCGCCTTCGAAGAGGATGCGCCTCCCGGCCTTGCGCTGTTCGTTCAGCACCTTCCAGACCGGCGCCGCGAAGGGCAGGACCTGCGGCGCGATCTCGGTCAGGGCGGCGATCAGCGCGTCGCGGTCGACCGGATCGATGCCCAGCCCGCGGCGCAGCGGGTCGTGGTGCTGCAGCGCGCGGTCCACCCGCGCCTCGAGCGTGGCGGCATCGGCAAGGTCCGCCACCCGCACCGACCGGCGGCCGACCTTGTCCTCGTAGGCCGGGCCGATGCCGCGCCCCGTCGTGCCGATCTTGGTCCCCTTGCTCGCGGCCTCTTCGCGGGCGCGGTCGAGCTCGCCGTGGATCGGCAGGATCAGCGGCGTGTTTTCGGCGACCATCAGCGTGTCGGGGGTGATCTCGACCCCCTGCTCGCGGATCTGCGCAATCTCCTTGACCAGGTGCCAGGGGTCCAGCACCACGCCATTGCCGATGACGCTGAGCTTGCCGCCGCGCACCACGCCCGAGGGCAGCGCGTTGAGCTTGTAGACCTTGCCGTCGATCACCAGCGTGTGGCCGGCATTGTGCCCGCCCTGGAAGCGCGCGATCACATCCGCCCGCTCGCTGAGCCAGTCGACGATCTTGCCCTTGCCCTCGTCGCCCCATTGCGCGCCCACGACCACCACGTTTGCCATGTCATCCGACCTTTTCGCATTCCGGTTTCAAACCGTGCATTGCTTATCGGAGCGGCGCGGCCAGTGAAACCACGAATTTGCGCCGGCACTGGACAGCGCGGCCCGGCTCGGGTCATTTGGCGCGACAGAGGACAAAGGAGAGCGGCATGGGATTTCTGCTGCGCTGGGTCTGCGCGCTGGTTCTGGTGACGGCGACCTACAACCCGACCGATCTGAACTATGTGCGCTGGGTGCGCCAGACCTACCCGGACCAGCTGCCGCTGATGGTGCTGCTGGGGCTGCTGCTGGCGATCGGCTACATCATTTACCTGCGTGCGACGCTGCGGTCGATCGGGGCGCTGGGGATGGTCCTGATCCTCGCCGTGGTGGCGGCGCTGATCTGGGTGCTGATCGACTACGGCCTGCTGGATCTGACGAATCGCGCGCTGACGCAATGGATCGGCATCGTCGCGCTGTCGCTGGTGCTGGGCATCGGCCTGAGCTGGAGCATCATCCGCCGCAAGCTGTCCGGCCAGGCGGATGTGGACGACGTGGACGAATGACGCTGTCCACAACCTTTCCCTGCCAGCGCCGCATTTGACGCAATTTGCCGACCTATCCTTCGAACAAGCCGACACGAGACGGAGCTTGCGCTATGAACAGACTTGCTGGATGGGGCCTGAGCGGCCTAGGGACGGCCTTCCTGGTCATATTCGCGCAGCGCTTCCTGGCCAACTACGCGACGTTCTGGAATGACGTCAACGGCTTCGGCTGGGCCGTTGGCATCACACTCTTTAAGTGGCGCAGCCTGCTGGTTCTGGGGCTGTTTTTCGGGCTACTCGGGGCGGCGCTTTTGACCCGACCACGGCAGCGGGCCGCCCCGGGCTGGCGGCGGGACCTGTCGCTGACCTTGCGCGTCGTGGCCGGTCTGGCGCTGGCGATCCCGCTCTTTGATGCGCTGAAAGAAGCCTATGGTTTCGTGCGGATCACGCTGCAGTATAAAGGCGACCTGACGAACCTCTTCTACATCCTGTATCCGGAACTTTTCGTCGCCTGCCTTGCCCCGCTGGCGCTTTGGATCGCGGCGAACCTCTTGCTCTGGCGCCGCACGCCCGGTACCTGGCGGATCGGCAACCCGCCGCCCGCGCCCGACAAAGGGGCGTAGAGGCGGGGGCGACGGCTGGCGCGCGTCACCTGCGTACCCATCCCGCAGTGCAGAAGGCGGGTTGCGGGACGCACCGGATTTGCATAGATACCCCGCGAACAAGAGCGCAGGTCATCCCGTCCATGGAAAACGTCGTCCTTATCATCCACCTTCTTCTCGCGCTGTCCCTGATCGGCGTCGTGCTGCTGCAGCGCTCCGAGGGCGGCGGGCTCGGCATGGGCGGGGGCGGGAGCGGCGCCATGGCGGGCCGCTCCGCGGCGACGCCGCTGGGCAAGCTGACCTGGGTGCTGGCCATCGCCTTCATCTGCACCTCTCTGACCCTGACGATCTTTGCCGCGGCCAATGCTTCGGGCAGCTCGATCATGGACCGTCTCGGCGGCTCCGCCCCGGTCGAGGACAGCGCCGATCCGGCCGTGCCAGGACTGCCGGCGGACGGGCTGCTGCCGCCGCCCTCGGGCTCGGGCTCGGGCGATGCCGACGCGCCGCTGGTGCCACGCGCCGACTGACGCAGGCGCCTTCGACCTTGCGCGCTCCCGGGCCAGCTTCCCCGGGCCGCGCAGACACCACCATAGCTTGAGGCGCGCGTCGCATCCGCAACAGCATCTTGCGGTCGGCTGGACAGACACGTGCGAATCCTCTATACCTTAAATCCCGTGATGCTGCGGTTTTCATGCCGCGGGTGACAGCTTCTGACAGACCTTCAGGCACGGGGATTCCGCCACATGGCACGTTTCATCTTCATCACCGGCGGTGTGGTCTCTTCGCTTGGCAAGGGCTTGGCCTCGGCCGCCCTGGGCGCCCTGCTGCAGGCACGCGGCTTTTCCGTCCGGCTGCGAAAGCTCGACCCCTATCTCAACGTCGATCCCGGCACGATGAGCCCCTTCGAGCATGGCGAGGTCTTCGTCACCGATGACGGCGCCGAGACCGACCTCGACCTCGGGCATTACGAACGCTTCACCGGCGTCAGCGCGCGCAAGACCGACTCGATCTCCTCGGGCCGCATCTATTCCAACGTGCTGGAAAAGGAGCGCCGCGGCGACTACCTCGGCAAGACGATCCAGGTCATTCCCCACGTCACCAACGAGATCAAGGATTTCATCGCTATCGGCGAGGACGAGGTCGATTTCATGCTGTGTGAGATCGGCGGCACCGTGGGCGATATCGAGGGCCTGCCCTTCTTCGAGGCGATCCGCCAGTTTTCGCAGGACAAGCCACGCGGCCAGTGCATCTTCATGCACCTGACGCTGCTGCCCTGGATCAAGGCCAGTGGCGAGCTCAAGACCAAGCCGACGCAGCACTCGGTCAAGGAGTTGCGCAGCATCGGCATCGCGCCCGATATCCTCGTCTGCCGGTCCGAAGGGCCGATCCCGGCCAAGGAGCGCGAGAAGCTGGCGCTCTTCTGCAACGTGCGCCCCGACGCGGTGATCGCCGCGCAGGACCTCAAGTCGATTTACGAGGCGCCGCTGGCCTATCACCGCGAGGGGCTGGACCAGGCCGTGCTCGACGCCTTCCAGATCACGCCTGCCCCGCGCCCCGTGCTCGACCGCTGGGAAGACGTGGCCGACCGCATCTACAACCCCGAGGGCGAGGTCAACGTCGCCATCGTCGGCAAGTACACGCAGCTGGAAGACGCCTACAAGTCCATCGCCGAGGCGCTGACCCACGGCGGCATGGCCAACCGCGTCAAGGTCAATATCCAGTGGGTCGATGCCGAGATCTTCGATGCCGAGGACCCCGCCCCCTACCTTCAGGGCTTCCACGCGATCCTCGTGCCCGGCGGGTTCGGAGAGCGCGGGACGGAAGGCAAGATCAAGGCCGCGCAATACGCCCGCGAACACAAGGTGCCCTACCTCGGCATCTGCCTCGGCATGCAGATGGCGGTGATCGAGGCGGCGCGCAACGTCGCCGGGGTCAAGACCGCCGGGTCCGAGGAATTCGATCACGAGGCCGGGAAAAAACGGTTCGAGCCGGTGGTTTATCACCTCAAGGAATGGGTGCAGGGCAACGAGAAGGTCAACCGCTCGGTGGCCGACGACAAGGGCGGCACGATGCGGCTGGGCGCCTATGATGCGGTGCTGACCGCGGGGTCGAAGGTCGCGGAGGTCTACGGCGCGACGGCCATCGACGAACGCCACCGCCACCGCTACGAGGTCGACATCCAGTACCGCGACGCGCTGGAAAAGGCGGGTCTCTGTTTCACCGGCATGTCGCCGGACGGCAAGCTGCCCGAGATCGTCGAATGGAAGGACCACCCGTGGTTCATCGGCGTGCAGTTCCACCCGGAGCTGAAGTCGAAACCGTTCGATCCGCATCCGCTGTTCAAGGATTTCGTGCGGGCGGCGAAGGAAGTTAGTAGACTTGTCTAAGAAAAACCCACCGCGCAAGCATCACTATATTCCACAATTTTACTTGCGATCTTGGTGTGGATTGGATGGCAATTTATTTGAATTTTCAATACCTTAAAAAAAGTTGTTCCGAAGCGAGTTTATCCAGCACAGACTGCTTGGAAGGATAGAGCATACGAGTTGCGGGGCTTCCCGGACTCACTTGCGCAGCAAATCGAAGAAAAGATCGTCAACCCGATCCACCAGATGCCGGGACTGAATACCTAGAGCGATTTAAGCATTTATGAAAATTTCTTCTTTTGCATAATAGCCTGCCCGCGGGATGGCGCATCACCCTCTCCGCTACAACACTTTATCCCCGCCACATCCGCACGCCGCCCCGGCTGCGCACCAAGCCCCGCCAAAGCGCCAGCCCGGTGGGGCGGGCAGGCGCTCGCGCGGCGGCCGCAAGCGGCCTTGTTTCCGCGCGGGGTTCAACGCTCGACCGTTTCCTGCAGCAAACAAGCGCCAACTGTCTCGCCACAGGCGAGCCAAGACTCCTCGGCGCACCTTGGGTGCGAAGGGGCAACGCCGTCCATTGTCACTCGGAGCAATGGCGTTCCCATGAACGACCGCTCGCGCGCCGGCGGCAGGCGGCCTTGAACCCGCGCGGGGCCTTGCATCAGCGTTGCGTGTTCTGATCGGCAACGTTATTGCCCGCTCCATGCTGTCCTACCAACATCTCTACCACGCCGGAAACCTCGCGGATGTGCACAAGCACAGCCTGCTGGCGTGGATGCTGGCCTATCTCACGCAGAAGGACAAACCGCTCAGCTATATCGAGACCCATGCCGGGCGCGGGCTCTATGATCTCTCCGCCGCCGAGGCGCAGAAGACCGGAGAGGCAGCGGCGGGGATCGCGACATTACGGGCGGCCTTTGCCGCAGATCACCCCTACATCACCGCCCTGCACCAGATCACGAAGGACCACGGGCCCGACGCCTACCCCGGCTCTCCGCTGATCGCGCAGACCTTGCTGCGGCCCGCAGACAGCCTGCACCTGGCCGAACTGCACCCCGGCGAGCACGCCGCCCTGTCGCAGGCGATGCAGCACAGCGGCGCGCATGTCCACCGGCAGGACGGGCTGGCGCTGGCGCAGAGCCTCTGCCCGCCGACGCCGCGCCGGGGGCTGCTGCTGATCGACCCCAGCTACGAGATCAAGGCCGATTACGACGTCCTGCCCAAGGTGCTGGCGCAGCTTCACGCCAAGTGGAACGTCGGCGTCCTTGTGCTCTGGTATCCGATCCTCACGTCCCAGAGCCATGCCGGGATGCTGGACCGGCTGGCCGACACCTTTCCGGACGCGCTGCGCCACGAGGTGCGGTTCGCGCCGATCAGGCCGGGACACCGGATGATCGGATCAGGGCTTTTCGTGGTCAATCCGCCCTATGGCCTCGAAACGGAGGCCAAACGGATCGCGCAACTCTTCGACCGGCGCGCGTAAAATCCCGCGCGCAGCGGGGCAAAGCGGTGTATCCTGCGCCGCATGCGCTGGTGCCTCCCCCTGCTTGTCACTGCATGTCCCGCCCTCGCCTGCGAGGCGCCGGTCTGCCTCGTGCCGAACGACAGCCTGAGCCTGTCGCGGGTGATCACCTTCGACACGCTGCCCACCAGCATGGGCATCGGCCGCGACCTGAGCGGCATCGTCACCGCCGACGGCGCCCGGTTCGGAGAACATTTCGCAGGCATGATCCGGGGCGAGAGCGGCAGCTACGACCGCTTCACCGGCCCGCCCGACGCCCCGCTGCGCATTGTTCCCGGCCCCGACCGCGGCAACCTCGGGACCATGCTGCTTTATGGCACGACCATCCTGCACGGCCACGGCCCGGCGCTGTTCCCGCGGACAGAGGCCATCGGCGAGGGCAGCATCGCCGTGCTCTTCGACGAAGGTCAGGCGGCGCTGGCGCTCGACATCCGCGGCGGTGAGGGCGGAACGGCCACGATCCGCTTTTACACCCGCGACGGCGCGCTTCTGCACGGCATCGAGATCAACGGCCTGGGCGAGGCCCAAGTCAGCTTCCTGCGGCAGGGACAACAGGCGGATATCGCGGGCATTCTGCTTGAAAACGCCGATCCCGAGGGTATAGGCATGGACAACCTTCGGTTCGCGCTGGAGGCGCTTCTGGGCGCCTGACGCCGCGCCGATCCCGCCCCGTGACCGACCCGGACCCAGCCATGTTCGAACGCCTGATGGCCCGCCTCCACCGCGACACGCCGCCGAAAGAGCCTCTGGCGACGCCGGACGCGCGCATGGCGCTGGGAATTCTGCTGGTCCGGCTGGCGATGGTCGACCGCGCCTACCTGTTCGAAGAGGTCGAAGAGATCGACCGCGTTTTGGCCCGCGCCTTCGACCTGCGCCCGCTCGAGGCGGCCAAGATGCGCGCCCGCTGCGAAGATACCGCGCGGCGACTGCCCAAGGACGTGGACCTGGCGCAGATCGTGCATGACAGCGTCGATTACGCGCACCGGCTGGACGCGGTCGCGGCGCTGTGGTCCGTCGCGCTGTCGGATCACATGACCGACGACCGCGAGGCCGAGATGATTCACCTGATCGAAACCCGCCTCGGTGTCAGCCGCGCCGATTCCGATGCCGCCCGCCGCGCGGCCGAAGCGAAACGCTGACGCGCGCGAATTGCGCTGGCCCCAAAACGGACTATATCCGACCCATGTTTGCTGATTTCCTTAAGAAGCTGACGGCGCCCGAGCCCGAGCAACTGCCCGATTCCGATGCGCGTCTGGCCCTGACGGCGCTTCTGGTCCGTGTCGCGCGGTCCGATGGCAGCTACGATCTGACCGAACGCCAGCGCATCGCGCGCATCGCCGAGACACGCTACGGCCTCAGCCCGGACGACGCAACCGCCCTGCGCAGCGACGCCGAAGAGCTCGAGGCGCAGGCGCCGGACACCGTGCGCTTTACCCGCGCCATCAAGGACGCGGTGGCCTACGAGGACCGCATCGCGGTGATCGAGGCGCTGTGGCAGGTCGTGCTGGCCGACGGGCGGCGCGAGGCCGAAGAGGATTCGCTGCTGCGGCTGGTGGCCAACCTGCTGGGCATCACCGACCGGGATTCCGCGATGGCCCGGCAGCGGGTGGACCCCGCCGGGTGACCGTCAGCCTGCCGATGTACGATCGGCCCGAGACGCGAGAAGCCAACGCGGCCTTCTGGCGGGCGATCCGGTCGGACCTCGCAATACGCGCCCCCGGCCTGGATGCGCTGCCCGACCGCCTGCGGGTCCCGACAGACGCGATGGCGCATTGGCGCGACCCCGCGCTGATCTTTTCGCAGACCTGCGGCCTGCCCTTCCGCAAGTATCTGCATCCGCAGGTCGTGCTCTGCGGCACGCCCGATTTCGGGCTGCCGGGATGCCCGCCCGGTCATTACAATTCGGTACTGGTGATGCGCCGGGACGATCCGCGCGGTCCCGACGACTGGCCGGTAATGACGCTGGCGCTGAACGGTTTCGACAGTCAATCCGGCTGGGCCGCGCCCTTTGCCCATGCGCAGGCCAGGGGCGTGCATTTCTGCACACATCACGTCACCGGCGCGCATCGTGCCTCGGCCCGGGCGGTGCTGGACGGCGCCGCCGATATCGCGGCACTCGATGCGCAGACGTGGCGGATGATGCGCCGCTGGGACGATTGGACTGCGGGCCTGCGCGAGGCGGAGCATACCGAACCCACCCCCGGCCTGCCCTACATCACCGCCGCGGGCCGGCATTCCGGACACCGCCCCGACCCCGCCGCCGCCTTCGCGGCACTGGCGCCCGAGCATCGCGCGACGCTAGACCTGCGCGGCATCGTCGCCCTGTCCGCAGAGCGGTACACCGCGCTGCCGCTGCCGCCGGAACCGGCCGAAAGCGATTGACCTTTCGTCACCCGGCACGGTTCCGACGCCACGACGGCGATTTGAGCGTTGCAAATCGGAATTCTTTCGCTCCATGCTAGGCGGCATGACCGATTTCAACCGCGCCAGGCTCTCGTGACTGACACACCGCCCGTCATCGCCATCCGCAATCTGCACAAGCAATACGGTGCCCTCGAGGTGCTGAAAGGCGTCGACATCACCGCCGCACGCGGGTCGGTGGTGTCGCTGATCGGATCATCGGGGTCGGGCAAGTCGACGCTGCTGCGCTGCGCCAACCTGCTGGAGGACAGCCAGCAGGGCGAGATCCTGTTCAAGGGCGAACCGGTGGCCTGGAAGGGCAGCGGCATGGCCCGCCGCCCCGGCGATGCCAAGCAGGTACTGCGCATCCGCACCAACCTCAGCATGGTTTTCCAACAGTTCAACCTCTGGTCCCACCTCACCATCCTGCAGAACGTGATGGAGGCGCCGGTGACGGTGCTGGGACGCGATCCGAAATCGGTCGAGGAGGCCGCGCGCGGCTACCTCGAAAAGGTCGGAATCGGCGACAAGGCCGACAATTTCCCCGCGCAGCTGTCGGGCGGCCAGCAGCAGCGCGCCGCCATCGCCCGGGCGCTCTGCATGGAACCCGAGGCGATCCTCTTCGACGAACCGACCTCGGCGCTCGATCCCGAGCTCGAGCAGGAAGTGGTCAAGGTGATCAAGGACCTCGCCGCCGAGGGCCGCACCATGCTGATCGTGACCCACGACATGAAGATGGCACATGACGTCAGCAGCCATGTCGTGTTCCTGCACCAGGGCCTGATCGAAGAGGAAGGCCCGCCAGAAACGCTTTTCGGCGCTCCGAAATCCGAACGCTTGCGCGGGTTCCTGAAATCCACGCACGGATAATTCGACAACCACTCAAGAACCACTCAGGGAGACGACAATGAAAAAGATCCTTCTCGGCACCGCGGCACTCGCGATGTCCGCCAGCATGGCCCTCGCGCAGGGCTCGGTCGTGCGGCTGGGCACCGAAGGCGCCTATCCTCCGTACAACTTCATCAACGACGCGGGCGAGGTCGACGGCTTTGAACGCGAACTGGGCGACGAGCTTTGCGCCCGCGCGGAACTGACCTGCGAATGGGTCACCAACGAGTGGGACAGCATCATTCCCAACCTCGTGTCGGGCAACTACGACGTCATCATCGCCGGCATGTCGATCACAGACGAGCGCGACGAGGTGATCGACTTCACCTCGGCCTACACCCAGCCCGATCCGTCGGCCTATCTGGCCATGGACGGCGCCGAGGTCGACTTTGAAGGCGGCGTGATCGCGGCCCAGGCCGGGACGATCCAGGCCAGCCACATCGCCTCTTCGGGCGCCACGCTGCTGGAATTCGCAACGCCCGACGAAACCATCGCGGCGGTGCGCGGCGGCGAGGCCGACGCGGTGCTGGCCGACAAGGCCTTCCTCGAACCCATCGCCGCCGATTCCGCCGACCTGGCGCTGGTCGGGGAAGACGTGCTCCTGGGCGGCGGCATCGGCATGGGCGTGCGCGAAAGCGACACCGAGCTGAAAGAGAAGTTCTCGGCCGCCATCGACGAGATGAAGGCAGACGGGTCGCTGAACGCCCTGATCGAGAAGTGGCTGCCCGCTTCGGCCACCTTCTGATCGCACATCGGCGGGAGGGCGCAGCGCGTCCTCCCGCTTGTATCGCGCCGCGCGCGCGACGGATGCCTCAATCGGGACCACCGCCATTTTCAGCTTTTGCACAGACCCCGGCACCCTGGGCGACGCGGCCTGGATGGCCTGCTACCTGACCACCGGCAAGCACATGGCGCTCTACTGGTCGGTGGGCACGGTGCTGTTGTTGCTGGCGATCACGGCGCCGGTGTCGCTGGCCTTCGGCTTTGGCGGCGCGGCGGCGGCGCGGTCGTCGGTCGCTCCGCTGCGCTGGTTCGGCAAGACCTATATCGCGCTGGTCCGCGGCGTTCCCGACATCGCCTATTTCCTTTTCTTCGTGATCGCGCTGGATCAGGCCTTTGAATACGTCCGGCACAAGGTCAAATGCCCCGACTGGGATCAGCCGATCCGCCAGGGCAACGATTTCGTCGTCTGCGCGGCGGCCAAGCTGCCGCTGGGCAACGCGCCGCAATGGATGCACGAAACCTACGGCTTCTTCCTCGCCGTGCTGACCTTCGCTTTGGTCTTCGGCGCCTTTGCCGCGAACGTGCTTTACGGCGCGATGCGGGCGGTGCCGCGCGCGCAGATGGAAACCGCCGAGGCCTACGGCCTGACCCGGCGCCAGTGCTTCTGGCGCATCCTGGTGCCGCAGATGTGGGTCTTTGCCCTGCCGGGCCTGTCGAACCTGTGGATGGTGCTGGTCAAGGCCACGCCGCTGCTGTTCCTGCTGGGGGTCGAGGACATCGTCTACTGGGCGCGCGAACTGGGGGGCGCCAAGACGCCGCGCTTTACCGATTACCCGCACGGCGACTGGCGCATGTGGTATTTCCTCGCGCTGCTGGTCTTTTACCTGTTCCTGACCTGGGTGTCGGAGCGCGTGCTCGCCCGGGTGATGGCACGTCTGACCCACGGCCAGGCCACGGTCGCGGGCGAAGCGGCGAGGAAAGCCGCATGAGCTGCTGGGAAACCCTCGCCGATTACGGGCTGCGTTCGCTGGGCTACGGCGAACGGCTGCTGCCGCGCTCGGATTTCACGCTCTGCCAGCAGGTGGTGCTGATCGGATCGGGCATGATCTGGAACATCTACTTCGGCGTGCTGGCGCTCTTGAGCGGATTTTTCCTGGCCACCGCGGCGGCCGTCGGCAAGGCGTCGACCAACCCTGTGCTGCAGCGGCTTTCCAACGGCTTTATCTTTGTCTTCCGCGGTTCGCCGCTCTTCATCCAGTTCTTCTTTGCCTATTTCCTCTTCGTCGCGCTCAAGGGCGTGTCGCCGGTTTTCGATGCCTTTTCGGCGGCCTGGCTCGGCGCGCTGATCGTGCTGTTTCTCAACACCGCCGCCTATTCCGGAGAGATCTTCTATGGCGCGCTGCAATCGGTGCCCAAGGGCGACATGGAAGCGGCGGATGCCTACGGGCTCGCCGGCTGGGCGCGGTTCCGGCGGATCACCTGGCCCACGATGCTGCGGCTGGCCTGGCCCGCCTACACGAACGAGGCGATCTTTCTGTTCCATGCCACGACGCTGGTCTATTTCTCTGGCTTTCCGGCGCTGCAACAGCGCGGCGACGCGCTTTATTACGCGAGCTACTTCGCCGACAAGACCTTCAACCCCTTCGTGCCCTACCCGATCCTCGCGATCTATTTCATCCTCGTGACGCTGGGAATCCTCGCCCTTTTCGGACTGGTCAACCGCCGGCTGAACCGTCACCTGCCGCAGGAACAGCGCGCGCGGATGAAATTCCGGCCCAACCTGCTGCGCTAGGCCAGTCTGGAAATCTCGAGAATTCCAGTCCGTTTTTCTCGAGAAAAACGGCACCTGACCCGCCAATCTTTCCGCCCGCACCCGGATTTCTCCAGAAATCCGGGCCGTTTTCCTCGAGGAAAACGCCGCTGCACCCGCCGACCCGCCTTTGCCCTTGCCAAACCCCCGTCCGGGCGGCTATCGGTAATTTGATCAAATTATTGCTGCCGGTGTCCCATGTCGTCTTCCGCGATGAAGAATTACCTTCGCAAACATCCCGAGGTGCGCACGATCCGTGTCGCCGCCGCCGATCTCAACGGCCAGATGCGCGGCAAGCGCGTGCCGTCGCGCTTTGCCGACAAGGTGGTCGAGGACGGCACGCGGTTTCCGCTCTCGGTCCTGAACCTGGATATCTGGGGCGAGGATATCGACGACAGCCCGCTGGTCTTCGAAAGCGGCGACGCGGACGGCGTGCTCAAACCCACCGAACGCGGCTTCATGCCGATGCCCTGGCTCGAGGCACCCACCGCCCTGCTGCCGATCTGGATGTTCCGAGAAGACGGGCGGCCCTATGACGGCGACCCGCGCCATGCGCTGCGCGCCGTGGTCGACCGCTACCGCAAGCAGGGCCTGACCCCGGTGGTCGCGGTCGAGCTCGAATTCTTCCTGATCGACGATTCGGGCCGCAACCTGCAGGTGCCGCTGTCGCCGCGCTCGGGCAAGCGCCGCAAGGCGGCCGAGACCATGTCGGTCCGGGCGCTCGACCAGTTCGACCAGTTCTTCACCGATCTCTACGACGCCTGCGAGGCGATGGACATTCCCGCAGACACCGCCATCTCCGAAGCGGGCCTCGGTCAGTTCGAGATCAACCTCATGCATGGCGACGACGCCCTGCGCGCCGCCGACGATGCCTGGCTCTTCAAGATGCTGGTCAAGGGTCTGGCGCGGCGGCACGGCTTTGCCGCGAGCTTCATGGCAAAGCCCTACGAGGATTACGCGGGGTCCGGCCTGCACACGCATTTCTCGGTGCTCGACAGCAACGGCACCAACATCTTCGACGACGGCGGCCCGCGCGGCACCGAAGCGATGCTGCACGCGGTGGCGGGATGCCTCGAGGCGATGCACGACTCCACGCTGATCTTCGCGCCGCACCTCAATTCCTACGACCGGATGGTGCCGGGTGCGCATGCGCCTACCGGTCTTTGCTGGGCCTACGAGAACCGCACGGCGGCGATCCGCATCCCCTCGGGCAACCCGGCGGCGCGGCGGATCGAGCATCGGCTGGCGGGCGGCGACGTGAATCCCTACCTCATGCTTGCGGCCATTCTGGGCGCCGCGCTCAACGGCATCGAGGACAAGCGCCTGCCCCCCGATCCGATCACCGGAAACGCCTATGCGCTCGACCTCGCGCATGTCCCGAACACCTGGGGCGACGCCATCGACGCCTTCGAGCAAAGCAAGGTCATCCCGCGCATCTTCGCGCCTGAGATGATCCGCAACCTGCTGCTGACCAAGAAGCAGGAGCGGCACTACATGGCCGAGCTCAGCCCCAACGAACAGGTCGAGATCTACCTCGACACGGTCTGACGGGGCGGCCTCTTGCCGCCCCTCTCCCCGACCTCTACCTTGCGACCAGACAACCCGAAAACGGTGCTCCATGAAAATCGGTATCCTGCAAACCGGCCTCGCGCCCGCAGAGCTTGCGGCGCAGAGCGGTGAATACCCTGAAATGTTCGCGGACCTGCTCAAGGGCCACGGCTTCGACTTTGCCTCCTGGGCCGTGGTCAACGGCGACTTTCCCTCCGGACCCGAAGCCGCCGACGGCTGGCTCATCACCGGATCGCGCCACGGCGCCTATGACGATCTGCCGTGGATCGCCCCGCTCGAAGAGCTGATCCGCGGCATCGTCGCCCAGGAACGCCCGCTGGTCGGGGTCTGTTTCGGCCACCAGATCATGGCGCAGGCCCTGGGCGGGAAGGTCGAGAAGTTCAAGGGCGGCTGGTCCGTGGGGCCGACGCACTACACGTTCGGCACCGACACCGTGACACTCAATGCCTGGCACCAGGACCAGGTGACCGAACTGCCGCCCGGCGCCAAGGTCATCGGCCACAGCGATTTCTGCCCCTTCGCCGCGCTGCATTACCCCGGCCGCGCGATCAGCGTGCAGCCGCATCCCGAATATGACGACGGCTTCATCAAGGGGCTGATCGACTTTCGCGGCCGCGGCGTCGTGCCCGACGAACAGCTGAACGCTGCGACCGGCGCGCTTGGCACGCCGCTCGACCGCGCTGCCATGGCCGCGCAATTCGCCCATTTCTTCAAGACGAAAGAACTCGCATGACCGACTGGACAGACAGCCTGCCCGAGGCCGCCCGCGCGTTTCTCGAGAACCGCCGCCTCGACGAGGTCGAATGCATCATCTCGGACCTGCCCGGCATCGCCCGCGGCAAGGCGGTGCCCGCCTCGAAATTCGCCCGCCAGCAGTATTTCCACCTGCCCGACTCGATCTTTTTCCAGACCATCACCGGCGACTGGGGCGAAGCCGCGGACGAGCGCGAAGGCTTCATCGAGCGTGACATGATCCTGCGCCCGGACATGGCCACCGCCACCGCCGCGCCCTGGACCGGCGACTGGACGCTGCAGGTGATCCACGACGCCTTCGACCGCAAGGACCGACCCGTGCCTTACGCCCCGCGCAATGTCCTGCGGCGGGTCTGTGAGCTGTATCGCAAGCAGGGCTGGAAACCGGTGGTGGCGCCGGAGATGGAATTTTTCCTCGTCGCGCGCAACATCGACCCGGCCAAGAACATCGAGCCGATGATGGGCCGCTCGGGTCGCCCCGCCGCCGCGCGGCAGGCCTATTCGATGACCGCCGTGGACGAATTCGGCCCGGTGATCGACGACATCTACGATTTCGCCGAGGCCCAGGGCTTCGAGATCGACGGCATCACCCAGGAAGGCGGCGCGGGCCAACTCGAGATCAACCTGCGCCACGGCGACCCGATCAAGCTCGCCGACGAGGTGTTCTACTTCAAGCGGCTCATTCGCGAGGCGGCGCTGCGCCACGACTGCTTCGCCACCTTCATGGCCAAGCCCATCGCCGACGAGCCGGGCAGCGCCATGCACGTGCACCATTCGGTGCTGGACCTGGAGACCGGCAAGAACATCTTCACCGGTCCTGCGGGCGGTGAGACCGACGCCTTCTTCAACTTCATCGGCGGGCTGCAGCAGCACATGCCGGCGGCGATCGCGGTGCTGGCGCCCTACGTCAACAGCTACCGGCGCTACGTCAAGGACCATGCCGCGCCCATCAACCTCGAATGGGGCCGCGACAACCGCACCACCGGCATCCGCATTCCCCTGTCGGGACCCGAGGCGCGGCGGGTGGAGAACCGTCTGGCGGGTATGGACTGCAACCCCTACCTCGGCATCGCGGCGTCGCTGGCCTGCGGCTACCTCGGGCTGATGAAGGAGCTGCGGCCAACCAAGCAGTTCAAGGGCGATGCCTATGAAGGCGACGGCGATATTCCCCGCACCCTGGGCCAGGCGCTGGACATGTTCGACGCGGCGACCGAGCTGCACGAGGTGCTGGGGCCGGAATTCGCGCGGGTCTATTCGATCGTCAAGGCTACTGAATACGAGGAGTTCCTGCAGGTGATTTCGCCCTGGGAGCGCGAGCACCTGCTGCTCAACGTCTGAGCGGGACGCCCTCCGCGAAGGTTGACGACTTGTGGATCGACGTTCTCGCGGTTGGGCTTATGCCGGACCGGGGCTCTGCCCCGGACCCCGGAGATTTAATTTGCAAGATGAAGCTGGGGATCTGCGATGGACCTGCTGTTCTCGAACGACAAACGCGGGGTTTATCCGGAGAGCTGGTACGCGGCGACCTGCGATCCCCTGCCGCCCTTCGCGCCGCTCAAAGGCGAGACGCGGGCGGATGTCTGCGTCGTGGGCGGCGGCTACACGGGGCTGTCGGCGGCGCTGCATCTTGCCGAGGCCGGTCTGGACGTGGTGCTGCTCGAGGCGCATCGCGTGGGCTTCGGCGCCTCGGGGCGCAACGGCGGGCAGCTGGGGTCGGGCCAGCGCATGGACCAGGTCGGGCTGGAAAAGCTCATGGGCGACGATACCGCCCGACAGCTCTGGGACCTCGCCGAGGAGGCCAAGGCGCTGGTGCGTGACCTGGTGGCGCGGCACGGCATCGACTGCCATCTGAAACCGGGCGTGGCCTGGACCGGATCGAGCCGCGGCGAGGTCGACGAGTTGCACCGTTACGCGGCGCATCTGTCGGACCGCTACGGCTATGACGAGATCGAAACGCTGGATGCGGCGGCCTGCCACGCGCTCTGCCCCTCGCCGGACTACAAGGGCGGAATGCTCGACATGGGGGCGGGTCACCTGCATCCGCTGCGCTTTGCCCTGGGGCTGGCGCAGGCGGCGCAGAAGGCCGGGGCGCGGATTTTTGAGACCAGCCATGTGCATCACATCGAACGGGGCGCTCCGGCGGTGGTGCAGACCGACGCGGGGCGGGTGCGGGCCGATCACGTGATCCTGGCCGCGAACGGCTACCTCGGCGGGCTGGACGGCGGCGTGGCGTCCCGCGTCATGCCGATCAACAATTTCATCGTCGCGACCGAGCCGCTGGGCGATCGCGCGGCGGAGGTGCTGACCCGCGACGTGGCGGTGGCGGACGGCCGGTTCGTGGTCAACTACTTCCGCCTCAGCCACGACAAGCGGCTGCTCTTCGGCGGCGGCGAAAGCTACGGCTACCGCTTCCCGGACGACATCCGGGCGGTGGTCTCGAAACCGATGCTGCGGGTGTTTCCGCACCTGCGGGACGTGCCGCTCGACTATGCCTGGGGCGGCACGCTGGCGATTACCATGAAGCGGATGCCCTACCTCGCGCGGCTGGCGCCCAACATGCTGTCGGCCTCGGGCTATTCCGGCCACGGGGTCGGCACGGCGGTGCATGCGGGCAAGCTGATGGCGCAGGCGATACAGGGACAGGCGGAGGGCTTCGACCTCATGGCCTCGGTCCCGGCGCCGCGGTTTCCGGGCGGCGCCGGGCTGCGGTCGCCGCTGCTGGCATTGGCGATGACCTGGTTTGCGATGCGCGACCGGCTGGGGATCTGACAGGACACACCGCGCGGGCGTCACCGGATTGTCACTAGGCGCGCGCGGCGGATTGTTTTACATTTTCGAAAAGCCGGATTCAGGATTTTGAAAATGACCGAGATGCCCAACATGCACGACGCCGAACCGATCCCCGCCGCCGCCAGGGCCGAGATCGACCGGCTGATACAGAGCGGCGACCTGTTCCGCTACACCGCTGCCAAGGACGCGCCGGTAAGCCTGCTGGAGACGGAATTCGCGGACCTCATGGGCGCGCGCTACGCCCTGGCGGTCAGCAGCTGTTCGGCGGCGCTGTTCCTGTCGCTCAAGGCGCTGGACCTGCCGCGGGATGCGCGGGTGCTCATCCCGGGCTTCACCTTCGCCGCCGTGCCCTCGGCCGTTGTGCATGCGGATTGCCTGCCGGTGCTGTGCGAAGTCGGCGCGGATTACCGCATCGACATGACGGATTTCGAGGCCAAGCTGGACGGTGTACAAGCGGTGATCGTCAGCCACATGCGCGGGCACACCTCGGACATGGACGCGATCCTGGCGCTTTGCGATGCGCGCGGGGTGCCGGTGATCGAGGATGCGGCGCATTCGCTGGGCACCACCTGGCAGGGGCGCAACATCGGTACGCTGGGGCGCATCGGCTGCTTCAGCTTCCAGAGCTACAAGATGCTCAACGCCGGCGAAGGCGGCATCCTGATCACCGACGACACCGACCTTGCGGCGCGCGCGATCCTGATGTCGGGCGCTTACGAGCATGCCTGGCGCAAGCATCCCGGCATCGGAGAGGCCTGCGCGCGCTGGCAGAACCGCCTGCCGCTTTACAATCTGCGCCTGTCGAACCTGTCGGCGGCGCTGATCCGCGCGCAACTGCCGGAGCTTCCCCGGCGCGTGGCCGACGGGCGGCGCAACCACGACCGGGTCGCCGCCGCCATTGGCGCCGCGCCGTGGATCGAGGTGCCCCCCCCCCTGCCCGGCGAGGTTCGCGCGCCCGACAGCCTGCAGTTCAATCTCGTGGGGCTCAGCGATTCAGAGGTACACACCTTCGCCGCCGCCGCCGAGGCGGCGGGCGTCAAGGTTCAGGTCTTCGGGATGAGTGCGGACAATGCCCGCGCCTTCTGGAACTGGCAATTCGTGCCCGACCTGCCTGAGCTGCCGCAGACCCGCGCGATGCTCATGCGCGCCTGCGACACCCGGCTGCCCGCGCGGCTGACCGAAGCCGACTGCGACCTGGTTGCCGACGCGCTGCTCGGGGCCATCCACGCGGTGATGGGTCTAGAGCGCGCCTATGGCACGTGATCACTTGTTGAGCTTGTTCAGCTTGGCCTGAAGGGCGGCCAGCTCTTTCTTGATCGCGTCGAGGTCTTCGCCGTCATTCTCCGCTTCGGCGGCGGGGCCGCTCATGCCGGCTGGCATGTTGCCGGTCATTGCCTTGAGAAACGCCTCTTGCTGCGCCTGCATCGCCTCGAAACCGGGCATTTTCGCCATCGGGTTGACCTGGCCCATGGATTCCACCCATTTCGACTGGCTGTCGCGGAACATCTCGAAACTGGCGGCGAGGAACTGCGGCACAACGCTGGTCGCCTGGGTGGTGTAGCTGCGCACGAGATCGGTCAGCACGTTGATCGGCAGGACCGACTCGCCCTTGCTTTCATGCTCGGCCACGATCTGCAGCAGGTATTGCCGGGTCAGGTCGTCGCCGGACTTGAGGTCGACGATCTTGACCTCGCGGCCCTCACGGATGAAGCCCGCGATATCCTCGAGCGTCACGTAGTCGCTGGTCTCGGTGTTGTAGAGCCTGCGGCTGGCGTAGCGCTTGATCAGAAGGGGCTTGTCTTTGTCGGCCACGAGGAACCTCCGGAAAATGCAGCGGTGCAGAAAAGCCTATGGCCTTGCGGATCAAAAGGAAAGTCCGTTTTCAGATGCAGCCGCGGCAAGCCCTGCCCGGCCGCGCCGGCCTTTCGCCGCAACGCAGAGTGATCCGGGGCGGCCATCTGCGCGCCGGCAAACCGCCATGCAGACACGAAAAAGGGCGGACCCGTCAGGGCCCGCCCAGGATTCAGCGCTCTTCGGGAGGAAAGAGCTGCCGTAATCCGGTCGCTTACTTCGCAGCTGCGGTCGATGCTTTCTTGGCAGCGGCGGTCGCGTCGTTGGTCGCCTTCTTGACAGCGGCCGTGGCGTCTTCGGAGAAGTCCTTGCCTGCGGCCATCATCAGCTCGACGGTGTCCATCTGGACCTTCTTCGCGATCTCGGCGAAAGCGGCCATGTTCTCGGCGGTCACTTCGGCCTGAGCGGAGGCGAATTCGGTCATCGACTTGGCGTAGTCGGCCGGCTCTGCCTTGGCTTTGGACATTTCTGCCAGCTTGGTCAGGGTGTCCTTGGTCCACTTGGCGGAGATTTCGGTCGACTTCTCGGCCGCTTCCAGAGCCACGCCCGACAGCTTTTCGTTCAGGGTCGCGGTGGTCTTGAACGCGTCGTCCATCGCCTTGGTATCGACGGGGAATGCGCCCATCATGTCTTTCATCATTGCGGTCATGTCTTGTGCTTTAGCAGCCATTGTCATCATCCTTTTTTCTGCTTGGCGGGCCCACCCCGCCGTTTCATTGCAGCTGTCAGGAATATGCATGCTGCACCGCGGCATTTCAAGGGTTTTCGCTGCGGTGCAGCAAAAAATTCCTAACTCATTGATCCGCCTGATTTGCTTTGATCTTCACATAGCTTCCGGGCGCCGGCTCCAGCGACGGATGGTCCGAATCGCCGGGTTCGCGGGCCTTGATCCAGCGGCCTGACCGCTTGGCCAACCACTTTTCCCACAGCGGCCACCATGACCCTTCGTGGAAGGTCGCGGCCTCGCGCCAGTGGTCCGCATCCTCGCCGAATTCGTCGTTCACGTAATGGCCGTACTTCTTTTTCGTCGGCGGGTTCACGATCCCGGCGATGTGGCCGGACTCGGAAACGACGAAGGTCTTCTGCTTCGATCCCATCTTCTGGACGCCGCGATAGCAGTCCTTCCAGGCGGCGATGTGATCGGTCTCGCAGGCGATCGAGATCAGCGGCACATCCACGTCGCGGATGTTGAGCGTATGATCCAGCATCTCGACACCGTCCTCGGCGAACCGGTTGTCCTGGCAGAGCTTGCGCAGGTACTGCATCGCCATGCGCCCGGGCAGGTTGGCGCCGTCGCCGTTCCAGTAGAGCAGGTCGAAGGCGGGCGGGGTTTCACCCATCATGTAGCTCTTGATCGCCGGGCCGTAGATCAGGTCGTTCGAGCGCAGGAAGGAAAACGTCCGCGCCATGATGAAGGACTTGAGCAGCCCGCGGTCGCCGATTTCCTCCTCGATCCCGTCGATGAAATCGTTCTGCAGGAAGGGCGTGAATTCGCCTTGGTCGCTGAAATCCGTGAGGGTTGTAAAGAAGGTCGCCGACTTGATCGACTTGTCGCCCTGCTGCTTGAGCAGCGACAGGGTGAGGCTCAGCGTGGTGCCAGCGATGCAGTAGCCCACGGCGTTGATCTTCTCGACCCCGGCGATCGCCTTCACCTCGCGGATCGCGGTCAGGTAACCCTCTTCGATATAGGTATCGAGGCCCACGTCGCGGTAGCTTTCGTCCGGGTTCACCCAGGACACAACGAACAGGGTGTAGCCCTGGTCCACGATCCAGCGGATCAGCGAATTCTCGGGCTTGAGGTCGAGGATGTAGAACTTGTTGATCCAGGGCGGGAAGAGCACGATGGGGGTCTCGCGCACCTTCTCGGTGGTGGGATGGTACTGGATGATTTCCATCATCCGGTTGCGGTAAACCACCTCGCCCTTCGCGGTGGCGATGTTCTCGCCGATCTGGAACGCCTCTTCATCCGCGAGCCGTACCACCAGTTCGCCGTTGTTGGCCTCGAGGTCGCGGACCAGGTTTTCCAAACCCTGGACGAGGCTCGCGCCCTCGGTCTCGACCGCCTTCTGCAGCGCGTCGGGGTTGGTCGAGAAGAAATTCGTCGGCGCCATCATGTCGACGATCTGCTGGGCAAAGTAGCGCAGCCGCCGCTTTTCCTTGGGATCCATGTTCTCGACGTCCTCGACGGCGGTGCGGATCGCCTCGGCGTTGATCAGATACTGCTGCTTGATGAAGTTGAAATACGGATGGCTGTCCCAAAGCGGGTTCGAGAACCGCTTGTCCTTGGGCCCGGTGTCCTCGGGCGGTTCCAGCTTGCCGCGCGCCAGCGCCTGCTGGGCTTCGACGAAATGGGTCACCGACTTGCCCCAGTATCCGATCTGGTGCTCGATGATCTTGGCGGGATTCTTGAGCCATTCCTGCCAGTAGCCGGTCAGCGCCTCGGCATACAGCTCCTGGTCGGGGCCGTGCAGCGCATTGTTGATCGGCTTCTTCTGACCCATGGCCGACAAGAGACGCTGCGTGAGTTCCTCGACCCGTTCCAGATTCGCTTCCATCTGTTTCAGATCGTGACCTTCTGCGATGGTCCTGGTTGTCATCTCGGCAATTCCCCCCTAGATTTGCTGCTGTGCAGAATACCGTCGCCACCGTCGGGAGGCAAAGCGACGCATTCGGTTCGAGGCGCCGTTCGCGCCCCGGCGAAAGGAGACGCGACATGCGCTACATGGCCACTTACGACCTGATGGAGACCCTTCGCAACACCAATGCCTGGCTCGGCGCAACCGCGCGCACGATGGCATCCTACCCGGCTTTTTCCCTGATGACCAACCCGGGCCTGCAATGGATGGCGGCCTGGGGCGAAGTGACGGAACGCACTTTCGAGCGCATGGTGGTCAAACCCGACTGGGGCATCCGAACCCTGACCTGCGAGGACGGCAAGGATCACCTGGTCAGCATCGACACCGTCGTCGAGAAACCGTTCGGCGACCTGTTGCACTTCAACGTGCAGGAACGCGAGGAACAGCCCCGCAAGATCCTGCTGGTGGCCCCGATGTCCGGTCACTATGCGACGCTCCTCCGCTCGACCGTGAAGTCGCTCATGGTCAACTGCGAAGTCTACGTGACCGACTGGCACAATGCACGCGACATCCCGGTCAGCGCCGGCAAGTTCGACGTGGAGGATTACACCCTCTACCTCGTCGACTTCATGCGTCACCTGGGCCCCGACACCCATGTCATCGCCGTCTGCCAGCCCGCGCCGCTGACGCTCGCCGCCACCGCCTACCTCGCCGGCGAGGATCCGGATGCGCAGCCGCGCTCGCTGACCCTCATCGGCGGCCCGATCGACCCCAATGCCAACGCGACCGAGGTGACCGATTTCGGTCACCGCGTGACCATGGGCCAGCTCGAAGAGACGATGATCCAGCGCGTCGGATTCAAGTATCCCGGCGTCGGGCGCATGGTCTATCCCGGCCTGCTGCAACTTGCGTCCTTCGTGTCGATGAACCTCGACCGGCACAGCAAGGCGTTCCAGGAGCAGATCCTCAAGGTCAGCAAGGGCCAGGCCTCGGATCACGATGCCCATAACCGCTTCTACGACGAATATCTCGCGGTGATGGACATGCCGGCGGAATTCTACCTCTCCACGGTCGAACGCATCTTCAAGGACGGCGAGATCGCCCGCAACGCCTTTACCGTCGAAGGCAAGCCCGTCGACATCGGCAAGATCACCAAGGTCGCGGTCAAGACCGTCGAAGGTGCCAACGACGACATCTCGGCCCCCGGACAGTGCATCGCGGCGCTCGACCTGTGCACCGGCCTGCCCGACAGCATGAAGGCCAGCCACGTGGAGCCGGGCGCCGGTCACTACGGTATCTTCGCGGGCAAGAGCTGGCGCAACAACATCCGGCCGCTGGTGCTCGACTTCATCGACCAGAACTCCGGCGCGACGCGCAAGGCGACGGATGGCAACCCAGCCAAGGCCGGCGCCAAGACCGCGGCAAAGGCCGCCAACAGCAACGTCGCCTGACACGTCCTGCAGCACCACGAAAAACGCCCCCGCAGCCATCTGCTGGGGCGTTTGTCTGTGCGCCGCGACCCTATGCGCGCCGACTTACCGTGCCGCATCGAAGACCATGTCGATCATGGCTTGCGTGCCTTGCGAGAATTCCAGCGGGCAGGCATAGGCCGCGCCGGTCTGCACCGCGCGGTTGAAGGCTTCGACCTGCAGGACATAGTGATTGTCCGCGGGAAACCGCCACTCCTGCATCTGCCCGCCCGGACGGTACAGCCCGACGCGCGCCTCGCCGTAGACCTGCGCATTGAACGGCGCGGTGAGCCGCATCACCGCCTCCTCTCCGTGGAATGTCACTTCCTGCCATGGCGCCATGCGCATCGACACCATTCCGGAATACCGGAAGGACGGAAAGCGCGCGGTCATCACCGCCGTGGTGTCGAAATCCTCCAGCCAGTCGAGGTCCGCCGACAGTATCTCCTGAGGCTCCTCGCCGGTGACGAACCGTGTCGACCCGAAGATGTAGACACCGATGTCGCGCAGACCGCCGCCGCCCATACCGCGCATGTTGCGGACATTCCCGGGATCGGGATTGTTGTAGCTGAAATCGCAATCGACCCGCTTGAGCGTGCCCAGCACGCCGCTTTCGTAGATCTCCCTGGCCTTCTGCCACTGCGGATGATGCACGATCATGAAGGCCTCGGCGATCAGCAGCCCGGTCTCGTCGCGCAGCGCGATCAACTCGTCGATCTCCCGCGCCTCGAGCGCGATCGGCTTTTCGCACAGCACGTGCTTTCCCGCCCGCGCCGCCTTCCTGGTCCATTCGACGTGCAGGTGATTCGGCAGCGGAATATAGACCGCGTCGACCTCCGGATCGGCCAGCAGCGCGTCGTAACTCTCATGCACCCGCAGATCGGGCGCCCAGGCCTGGAAGGGCTCTGCCTTCTTCGCCGACGACGTCGCCAGCGCCGCCAACCGGCCGCCCGTGGCCCGGTGGATCGCCGGCCCCATCTGGTTCAGCGCGAAATGCGACGCCCCCAGAATACCCCAGTTCAAATGCGCGCTCATCTGTGCCTCCTTCGGTTTTGCCGCGACGCTAACCCAATCCGTCCAAGCGCAAAAGCGGTGACCCACTCCTTCATCTTGCCGATAAACTCCAGAGAGCACGAGAGACAGCGTCTCTCGTATGCCGCAGGCATTTCAGAGCCGAAAATCACGAAAAAAGGCGGCTCCAACCGGAGCCGCCCTGTCTTTCCGTAACCACCCGATCAGGCGCTGGCCAGCATTCCCTGGTCCTTCGCCAGATCGCGCATCCGCTTCTGCAGCTTCTCGAAGGCCCGCACCTCGATCTGGCGGATGCGTTCACGGCTGACATCGTATTGAGCGCTCAGATCCTCCAGCGTCACGGTCTGTTCGCTCAAGCGCCGCTGGCTCAAAATGTCCTTCTCGCGGTCGTTGAGCACGTCCATGGCCTCCGCCAACAGCGCGCGGCGCGCTTCGAGCTCGTCGCGCTCGGCGTAGTCGCCGGCCTGGTCGGCACCCTCGTCCTCGAGCCAGTCCTGCCACTGCATCGTGCCCTCGCCCTCGCTGCCGACGGTGGCATTGAGAGAGGCGTCGCTGCCGGACATCCGGCGGTTCATGCTGATCACCTCGTCCTCGGTTACGCCGAGATCGGTGGCGATCTTCTCGACATGTTCGGGCCGCAGATCGCCGTCCTCGAGCGCGCCGATGCGGCTCTTGGCCTTGCGCAGGTTGAAGAACAACTTCTTCTGACCGCTGGTCGTGCCCAGTTTCACGAGGCTCCAGGACCGCAGGATGTATTCCTGGATCGAGGCGCGGATCCACCACATGGCATAGGTCGCCAGGCGAAAGCCCTTTTCGGGATCGAAGCGCTTGACCGCCTGCATCAGACCGACATTGGCCTCGGAAATCACCTCGGCCTGGGGCAGACCATAGCCGCGGTAGCCCATGGCGATCTTCGCAGCCAGGCGCAGATGGCTCGTGACCATCTTGTGCGCCGCCTCGGTGTCTTGCTCCTCGACCCAGCGCTTGGCGAGCATGTATTCTTCTTCCGGCTCCAGAAGCGGAAACTTCCGGATTTCCTGCAAGTAGCGGCTCAGGCCGCCTTCCGGCGTCGGGGCCGGAAGATTCGCGTAATTGGCCATCCCTCTCCCTCCAATGTATAGGGGCTTAACATTCATATGGTGTCAGGCCCGAGGGGTTGCAAGCGTCATAAGACGCAATTCCTTCTCAAGAGATTAACGCATGAGCCGGCGAAATGTTTGCCTATGTCAGTGCTTTCACGCGCATGTGCTCTGCGGAGATGCGGCGCGCACGGTTTCGTGGCTGAATGGAGAGGCAGTGCGTCCCATCCGGGCGCCCCAAGAACGCCTAAGCGCGCAGGGTGTCCAGCAATGCGGCCATGTCCCCGGGCAGATCGGCCTCGAAAGCCATCCAGTCGCCGCTGACGGGATGTGCAAAGCCGAGTTCCGCCGCGTGCAGCGCCTGCCGGCCGAAACCCCGAACGGCCTCTGCCGCATCCGTCGACACCGCCGTCGCAGCGAGCTTGCGCCGCCCGCCATAGACCGGATCACCCACCAGCCCGTGGCCGATATGCGCCATGTGCACCCGGATCTGGTGCGTGCGCCCGGTTTCCAGCCGGCACTCCAGAAGCGCCAGCGCGGGCGGCGTGCCGAAGCGCTCCAATACCCGCGCCCGCGTCACCGCGTGGCGCCCGGGGCCAAAGAACACCGCCTGCCGCTGCCGGTCCGTCTTGTGCCGCGCCAGCTGCGTGGTCACGCAGATCACCGCTCCCGGCTCCGCCGACACACCGCGGATACCGCGCAGCCGCGGATCGCCGGTGTCCGGCACGCCGTAACACAGCGCCCGATAGGACCGCGCCGCGGTGTGTTTCTCGAACTGCGCCGCAAGGCCGTGATGCGCGCGGTCGGATTTCGCCACCACCAGCAGCCCGCTGGTGTCCTTGTCGATCCGGTGCACGATGCCCGGCCGCTTCGCCCCGCCGACGCCGGAGAGATCGCCGCCGAAATGATGCAGCAGCGCGTTGACCAGCGTGCCCCCCGGACTGCCCGGCGCCGGATGCACCACCATGCCCGCGGGCTTGTTGACCACCACCAGATCCGCATCCTCGAACACGATTTCGAGCGGGATGTCCTCAGGCCCGATATGGCTGTCCTCGGCCTCAGGCACGGTGATCCGCAGCACCTCGCCCTCGGCAACCCGCGCCTTGGGGTCGGTCAGCGGTTCCGACCCGCGCAGCACGTGACCCTCGGCAATGAGCCGGGCCAGTCGCGTACGCGACAGGGCCGCCGCGTCTGGCACATCCCGCGCCAAGGCCTTATCAAGGCGCGGCGGCGGTGCCGCCCCGATCGTCACCTGCAACACTGTGGATGCCATGGCCGACACTCCCCCGCCGTCTCCGGAACCCCCCGAAGAACCGGCCAACCTGAAATTCCTGCGGCTGCTGGTCACGATCCTGACCGCCACGATGATCATCGGGCTTGTAGTCATCGTGACACTGATTGTCATCCGCTACCGCGACCAGAGCGCACCGCTGCCCGACAGCATCACCCTGCCCTCGGGCGCGGTGGCCACCGCCTACACGCAAGGCCGCGATTGGTACGCGGTCGTGACTACGGACGACCGTATCCTGATCTTCGACCGGGCGACCGGCGCGCTGCGGCAGGAGATCGACATCCTGCCGTGAGCGGAGTGGCATGTGAGGAAAGGTGGTACCGACTCCCCGGCTCGAACGGGGGACCTCTTGATCCACAATCAAGCGCTCTAACCTACTGAGCTAAGTCGGCACGTTGGCGCGAAATAACGCCGTCTGAAGGCCATTGCAAGCCCGAATCCCCGCCTAGCGCAGCCCGATGGACCAGTGCTGTTCGACCAGGTCGACCCCGAAAGACCGCACCGGCCTGGCACCCTCCAGCGTCCAGCCGTTCTTGGCATAGAGGGCGCAGGCTGCTCTATGGCTCTCGTGAGTCCAGAGCACCATGCGCGAATAACCTGTCTCGCGCGCGTAATCCATACAGGCGTCAAGCAGCCGCTGCCCCAGACCCTGCCCGCGCGCCTCGGGCACCAGCAGGAACAGCCGCAGCTTGGCGGTTTCGGCATCCTGGCGCACGCAAAAGATGCTGCCCAGCCGTTCGTCGCCGCGCTGCGCGATGAAGGCCCGCTCGCAGGACGGGTCCCGGTCGCGCCGGTAGGCCGCGAGGATCTCCGCCACCAAAGCGCCGAAACTGGCGTCGAACCCCTCGGCCTGAGCATAATGCGTCCCGTGCTGGTCGACCAGCCAGGGCACATCTTCGGGGATGAAGTCGCGCAGCACGATATCCATGGCCGCACTCAAGCAGATCGGCGCCCGCTTGCAAAGCGCCTGCCCCTTGCGTAGACCGCAGCGATCCACCAGCCACGCCGGAGAGACGTCATGGGCATCAACACCGAACGCGACATCGAGGCCAACCTCCAGATCGGCCCGACCGACCAGGGCATGGTGCGGCTCTTCGTGCTGGCGGACAAGATCGAGATCCCGATGGATTTCGACCCCGAAGAAGCCGACGACATCGCCGAGGAAATCCGCGCCGCCGCCGCCGCCGCGCGCAAGGTCAAACCGCGCTGACGCAGCGCCGTCATCGGCACGGCGCGGGCATGACAATGGCGCAGGGTGCCGGCCTTCGCCTCCTTCCTCGACCACCGCTCCCGAGGCTGCCGGTCGCCCGACGCCCAGTGTCCAACCGCCGCTGCCCGTCCGCCCGACACGCAATCTAGCGCACCTTCTCAGACGCGGCCGTCGCAACAGATCGCGCCGACCGCCAGTCATCGACGTGACGCAAGACAAAAGCGATCTTCGCGCCGCCTCGGCCAGCACGACCGCGGCCACAAGGGCAGCTCGCGAAAGCCTCGCCAATACTCCTGCGGCACTGAACACCTGCGCGCGCGGCACGACGCCGAAACGGATCGCCTCAGATCAGCCCGATCAGACCCTCCGGATCCCGCAAACCCTGCAGCCTTCGGGCCGCGTGAAAGGCGAAGCGGCGCAGCATCGCCGTACGCCGTGCAGGCGCCAGCTTGTCTTCGGGTGCCATGCGCAGGATTTCCGCGTCATAGGCATCGGCAATGATCAACCCCGTGCCCTCGGGCAAGAGGTCGGTCGGAAACTCCTGGTCAACCGCCCAGAAAAACCGGTCGCACCAGTCGAGATATCCCTGCCACTTCCCGTCCGACAGGAAATCGGCGCGGCTCGACTTGCACTCCACCACCCAGATCTCGCCCTTGGGACCCAGGGCCATCACGTCGACCCGCTTGCCACGGTCCGGCACCATTTCCTCGACCACCGCAAAGCCATGGCTGGCAAGGTGGCGGCACACCCCGCGGGCCAGAAGCTGTCCAGGCTGCAACACGTCCTTCATGCTCCGATCTTATGAACAAAAGATGAACAAAAGCAAGGCCCGCCTCTTCTTCGGTTTTTGAAAATACCTCAGAGAGCACGAGAGATCTGCCCGTTGCGGCGCCATCGGTTCAAGCCCGATGGGCGACGTCTCTCGTATCGCGCGCCCACGCGATCATGAATCGCGTGCACCAATTTTCGACCGCTCCCCTTGCCCGGCGATCACCTCCGTCTTATCTGTCGCTCAGGCGGGTTCTGCCCTTCTCGTGAACGGTTGCATTCCGGTGGCCTTAAGCAATTCCGAGGGAGTTGGCTCTGTCCGGGCCGTGGTCCGGTTACCTGACGCCCACCTGTACATACAGGTCCTCGGGAATGAGAGAACCACACGGTTGCGGTGGTTCCCGCCGCATATCTTTCCGGCCCGTCCCGGCGCATGACAGCGCCGCCGCCGAACCCAAAGCGCGCCCACTGCGGCACCTTGGCGACAGTCGCGCCTTGCGATCCTCCTCGCGACAATCTGTTTTCAAACTGACGGAAAATGACGCTATCAAGGGCTTCAACGGACATGTTCCTGGCGGCAGGCGCCTCTGAACCTGCGCCTTTCAACGCCGGAGGAGTACGATTTGGCCCAGATTTCCGAGATCGAAGAGATGATTGCGCGCGTGGCCCTGGGCGACCGCAAGGCCTTCTCGCAGCTTTACGATGCGACATCGGCGAAACTCTTCGGCGTGATCCTGCGTGTGTTGAACAACCGGGCCAGCGCCGAAGACGTCTTGCAGGAAAGTTACATGAAGATCTGGCGCCATGCCGACCGCTACACATCGAACGGATTGTCTCCCATGACATGGCTCATCACCATCGCGCGCAACAGCGCCATCGACCGGCTGCGCGCGACCCGCGACAGCACGGCGGATGTGGATGACATGGCCGACCGTCTGGTCTCGACCGGTCCGACGCCCGAGCAATCGGCCATCGCCGCGGGAGAGGCGTCGCGGATCACCGCCTGCCTCGACGAACTTGACACCGACAAGGCCGGCGCCGTGCGCGGCGCCTACCTGCAGGGCCTGACCTACGCCGAACTGGCCGAGATATTCAGCGTGCCGCTCAACACGATGCGCACCTGGCTGCGGCGCAGCCTGATCAGCCTGAGGGAGTGCATGGAACGATGACCGCCACAACCGACGGACCCGAAGACGACATCCGCGCCGCCGAATACGTGCTGCGCCTTCTGCCCGCCGACGAAGAGCGCGCCTTCGAGGCCCGCGCCGCCGGCGACCCGACGCTGTCCGAGCGGGTGACCTACTGGGCCAACCGCCTCTCCGGGCTGAATATCCACATCGATCCGGTCAAGCCGCGGTCCGCAGTGCGCCGCGAACTCATGCAGCGTCTGTTCGGCACCGACTCAAAGCCCTCCTTCTGGCAGCGCGCCGGCCTGTGGCAGAGCGTCAGCTTCGCCTCGCTGGTGCTGGCCGGCTTCCTCGGCTTCCAGGCGATGCAGCCTTCGCTGGCCCCGGGCCTCGTGAGCGAGATCGCCGCCGAGGACGACAGCTTGCGCGTGCTCGCGGTGGTCATTCCCTCGACCCATGTGATCCAGCTGACCCGCACCGCGGGCGACCCGGCGCCGGGCCGCGTCTTCCAGCTCTGGGGCATTCCGCCCGACGGCAGCGCACCGGTCTCGCTGGGCGTGCTGCCCGAAGATCCGACCGCCTCCGTGCAGGTGCCCGACCCGCTGCTGGCCTACCCGGCGACCAGCCTGACGCTGGCGATCTCGGACGAACCGACCGGCGGTTCGCCCACCGGCGCACCCACGGGTGACGTGCTGGCTCTCGGAGAGATCACGCCGCTGTAACCAGCGCCGCGCCGACCGCAATCCGCCAAACGCGGCACCCGCTGCGCGCCACGTCCCAGCTTCATCTTGCCAATAAACCTCCGGGGGGTGTGGGGGGCTGGCCCCCCACTTTCCCAGCGTCCCAAGCCGAGCCCAGACTCCCGGCAAAGCGGCAAAGATGCCGCTCAGAACGCCTCGGGCCGGGCCTCGCGCGCCATGTGGTCGAGCACGGCGTTGACGAATTTCGGTTCTTTCGTCTCGGGAAAGAACGCCCGGGCGATATCGACGTATTCGACGATCACCACCTTCGGCGGGGTGTCGAAGGCCACGAGCTCCGCCCCGGCGGCGCGGAAGAGCGCGCGCAGGGTCGGGTCGATCCGGTCGATGGGCCATTTCGCCACCAGCGCGCGGTCGGTCATCTTGTCGATCTTCGCCTGCCAGCGCACCGCCTCTTCCAGCAGCCGGGCAAAGAGGTCGATGTCGCCGTCGATCATCTCTTCGCCCTCTTCGACCTCCGCGCCAAAGCGGAAATCGAGGAATTCGCGCCGCACCTGGTCGAGCGAGTGCGACGAATGCTCCATCTGGAACAGCGCCTGCACGGCATAGAGCCGCGAGGCGGATTTCATCTTGCGTTTCTGGTTGCCCGACAGGGCATTGGGTGCATCGGTCATGCTGTGCTTGGATCCTTGCCGCCGCCGGCGATCTGGTATTCGTCGCGTGCGGGCTGGAATCCCACCCCCTTGCGCGAACCGCCCCAGTTACGGGCCAAAGCGATCAGATGCAAGGCCGCCGCAGCGGCGCCGCCGCCCTTGTTCTGGCCTGCCAGCTCGGCCCGCGCCTGGGCCTGGGCCATGTTTTCGACCGTGAGGATGCCGTTGCCGATGCAGAGCCCCTGCAACCCCAGCAACGTGATGCCGCGCGAACTGTCGTTGCACACCGTTTCGTAATGGGTCGTCTCGCCCCGGATCACGCAGCCCAGTGCCACGTAGCCGTCGAAATTGCTCAGCCGTTCGGCGATGCCGATGGCCGTGGGCACTTCGAGCGCGCCGGGCACCTCGACGGTCTCATGCGTGCCGCCCGCCGCCTCGATCTCGGCGCGGGCGCCTGCGATCAGCTGGTCCGCGATGTCGCGGTAATAGGGCGCCACCACGATCAGCAGCTTCACGGGGCGGTCGAATTCCGCCCGCGGCAGCGTGTAATGGGTCTCGTTGGAAGCCATCAGTCATGCTCCGGTATCTTGCGGGTGCCGACGATCTCGAGCCCGTAGGCATCGAGTCCGACGATCCGTGGCGTCGGAGAATTCGTCAGTAGTTCCAGTTTCGACAGGCCCAGCGACGACAGGATCTGCGCGCCAAGGCCGTATTGGCGCAGGGTCTTGGGGCTGACCTCGTCATGCACGTCGAGCTTCATCGAGGTGTCGCGCAGCAACACGACCACGCCGCGGCCTTCGCGGGCCACCTCGAGCATGGCGTTGTGAAATTCCGCCGCACGGCCCTTCGGGCCTGTCCCCACCACGTCGAGCATCGGGTCCATGGCGTGCATTCGCACCAGCACCGGGTCGTCGCCCGAGAGGTCGCCCTTGGTCAGCACGATATGCTCGTCCCCATGCGTTTCGTCGGTGTAGATCCGCATGTTCCAGTCGCCGCCGAATTCGCTTTCCACCACCTCTTCCTTGCGCACGCGCACGAGGTTGTCGTTGCGGCGGCGGTAGGAAATCAGGTCGCTGATCGTGCCGATCTTGAGCCCGTGTCGCTGGGCAAAGGCCACCAGTTCCGGCAGCCGGGCCATGGTGCCGTCCTCGTTCATGATCTCGCAGATCACCCCGGCGGGGTTCAGCCCGGCCAGACGGCTCACGTCCACGGCCGCCTCGGTATGGCCCGCGCGCACCAGCACGCCGCCCTCGCGGGCGCGCAGCGGAAAGACATGGCCCGGCGTGGCGATGTCCTGCGCGCCCTTGGAGGCGTCGATGGCCACGGCGATGGTCCGCGCCCGGTCGGCGGCGGAAATGCCCGTGGTCACGCCTTCACGCGCCTCGATCGAGATGGTGAAGGCGGTCTCGTGGCGCGAGGAATTGTTGGTCGACATCAGGCTGAGGCCCAGCTGCTCGATCCGCTTGGCGGGCATCGCGAGGCAGATCAGGCCGCGGCCGTACATGGCCATGAAATTCACCGCGTCCGGTGTCGCCCATTGCGCGGGGATGACCAGGTCGCCCTCGTTCTCTCGGTCCTCGTGATCGACCAGGATGAACATGCGCCCGTTGCGCGCGTCCTCGATGATCTCTTCGACCGAAGAGATGGCATCTTTCCAGTTATCCTCGACCGGACCGGGGGTTTCATATTCCGCCATAAAGCCTCCTGGACTGTTGGCCGCCAGATAGAGGACGCAACGGCGATTGACCAGAGGAACGTGACGCGCGTAGCGGCGCGACACTCTGTCCCGCGCGGCCTTGGCGCGCCGTCAGTCAAAGATGTCGTCGAGCACATCGAACGCCTCTTTCAGGAACTTCCGACCGAGACTCTTGCTCTTTTTCTTCTTCTTGCGGGTTTTCTTCTGGCTGCGCTCGCGTTCCCAAAGCGGCAGCGGCGTCGCGTGGACCTCGGGCCGCGGCTGCCGGGCGGGGGCGCGGCTGGCGCGGCCATGGCTGGCCTCGGGCCCGGGCATCATCTTCATGTCGTGCAGCGGCGCGCCGCAAGAGGCGCAGGCCAGTTCGTGCCGCACCTCGCCGGTCAGAACCAGCGCGGCGCGGGTGCCGCAATAGCAGCAGGTGGCGATCTTGTTGGTCGGGTGCATCGGCTCTCCTTTGCCGCAATATTGGCATGGCGGCGGCGAGGGGCAAGGCATCCGCCGTAGGCAGTCGCCCGCGTTCTTGCTATGGTTGTGCCAGATATTTTGATCACGAGGTATTTCCCATGGCGCAGCCCCCCCGCCCTTCCAGAGACCGTCCACGCCTGGACGACCTGCCCTTTACCGTCAGCCTGCGCCGCGTCAACCTGGGCGTGGGCCTAGCGGCCTTTTCGCTGCCGATCCTCGTGGCAGGCACCGGGCTGTTCCTGCAGACCTGCGAACAGAACTGGTTTCTCGATTCCATCAGCCACTATTTCTACGCCCCGCTCAGCGGCAGCCTGTTCATCGCGACGCTCAGCGTCATCGGAGTGCTGCTGGCCTTCTTCTTCAACGTGCCGGACGGGTCCGGGCGCGAACTAGCCGTGAACCAGGTCGAGGAATACGCAAATTTCAAATGGTGGGAGATCTGGCTCACCCGCTTTGCCGGGATCGCGGCCTTCCTGATCGCCTTCGTGCCCACCGCGCGGTCCGGTTGCGTGTTGCAGAACGACGTGATGCGCGCCTACCTCCTGATCGGCGACACGCCCTTCTATACCGACGGCGGGATCGAGACGCTGGAGCAGGCGCAGGTCGCCTTCGACTTCATCGCCGTGACCGGCTGGCAGGTGCCCTTCGGGCTGGACCTGCACGCGGTGGGCGCGGCGGTGATGTTCGCCACGCTGGGGTATTTCGCGCTTTTCGTCTTCACCCGCGACCAGACGCGCGACCATGCCGACACCCCCGGCAGCGCCGCCGCCGATCCCGAACGCATCCGCCGCAAGCGCCTGCGCAACCTGATCTACCGGTGCTGCGGGGTGACGATCTTTGCCGCGATCCTCGCCATCGGCGGCAAGTTCGCGCTCTGCCAGGGCCTCGGCCCTTGCGCGATCGACGACTGGAATCCGACTTTCATCGTCGAGACCCTGGCGCTCTGGGCCTTTGCGCTGGCCTGGCTGGTCAAGGGTCGGTTCTTTCCGTCGCTGGCCGATCCCGGGCCGCCGGGTCAGGTCTAGGTCCCGCGCGCGGCGTAAAGCGCTACGGCGGCGGCGTTGCTGACGTTGAGCGAGCCGAAATCGCGGGCAAAGTCGATGCGCACCAGCGCGTCGCAGGTCTCCTTGGTCTTTTGCCGCAGGCCCGGCCCCTCGGCCCCCAGAACCAGCGCCACCGCCCGGTCGCGGCGGCCTGTCAGCGCCGCCTCGATGTCCTGCTCAGCCTCGCCGTCGAGGCCCAGCAGCAGGTAGCCCATGGCCCGCAGCCGTTCCATAGTGTCGGCAAGGTTGCGTTCGCGCAGGTACGGTTGGCGCTCCAGCGCGCCGCTCGCGGTCTTGGCCAGCGCGCCGGTCTCGGGCGCGGAGTGGTGCAGCGTGCCGACGACCGCCTGCGCGCCGAAGACCTCGGCCGAGCGCAGGATGGCGCCGACGTTGTGCGGGTCGGTCACCCGGTCCAGCAGCACCATGCGCGGCGCACCGCTGCCGTCGCCCAGCGCCACATCCTCGAGCCGCCCCCAGTTCAGCGGCTTGACTTCGAGCGCCGCGCCCTGGTGCACCGATTGCGGATCGAGAGGGGCAGCGAACTTGCGCGGGTCGCTGATCTCGGGCGTGATCCCGGCGGCGGCGATGGCGTCCGACAACTTTGCCTCGGCGTTCTGCGTCACCACCAGCCGCAGCTTTTCGCGGCGCGGATTGACCAGCGCATCGCGCACCGCGTGCAGGCCGAAAAGCCAGACGGTTTCGGCGGCGGCGGCGCGGCGCGCCTGCTCTTTCTCGACCACCCATTTGGGTTTTTTCACCATGTCCCGCCCCTCTTTGCGACGCGCCTATCCATGCGCGCGCAGACCCGCCGCTTCAAGGGATTTTCCGGTTGACGAGGCAAAAGGGCGCTTGTAATCACCCCCTCACGCCGCGCGGGACGTCCGCGCAGCCAGTGGGCGACAGGCCGCAAGGTGTGGCAGGGGACTGTAACTCCCTCGCGGAGACGCACGCTAGGTTCGATTCCTAGGTCGCCCACCACTTTCCCCTTTTCTGTCAGATGCTTATCCCGGTCACATCGGTCCCGGAGCCGAGGGCACGACCTGCGTCGGGCTCGTGCCCCGCCCGGACCGCGATCTTGACGACAGATAGATCGCCAGTGCGGGCGCCACACAGCCGAAGGTCTGCTTGACACCATCCCTTCCGGGTGCCTTCTTTGCGCACGCACAGCGGAGGGGCGGATGACCGAAACCAACAGCCTGCGCAACACGGCGCGGCAACTTTTCGATGCGGCCGTGGCCGCCGCCGACCCGGCCTTGGCGCTGCGCCCGCACATGACGGAGCTCGCACCGCTGGAGGGCGGCACAACCTACGTCATCGCCATCGGCAAGGCCGCGCCCAGGATGCTGGCCGAAGCCTTGCGCCACCTGCCCCAGCCGGTGCGCGCGCTGGCGGTGACGCATCACGAGAACCCGATGGACGTGGAGGGCGCCGAGGTCCTGCGCGCCGGGCACCCGGTGCCCGACGCTGCGGGCGCGCGCGCGGCAGAGGCGGTGATCGCGCTGCTGCAGGAGGCCGGGCCGCAGGACCGGGTGATCGCGCTCATTTCGGGTGGCGGGTCGGCGCTGGTGCCTGCGCCGGTGGACGGGCTGACGCTCGAGGACAAGGCAGAAGTCAACCGCCTGCTGCTGGCCGGCGGGCTGGATATCACGCGGATGAACCTCGTCCGCCAGCACCTGTCGCGGCTCAAGGGCGGCGGGTTCCTGCATCATGCCGCCCCCGCCCCGGTGACCGCTTTCATCCTTTCGGACGTGATCGGCGACGACCTGCGCGCCATCGCCTCCGGCCCCACGGTCGGTCCCATCGGCAGCGTCGAGGACGCCCGCGCCCTGCTGCGCGAGCATGGTCTCTGGGATCGTCTGCCCGAAGCCGCGCGCCGGCACCTTGAGACCGCCACCGACGGCGCCCCCCTGCCCGAGGCCACCAATGTGCTGATCGGATCGAACGGCCAGAGCCTCGAAGCGATGCGGAAGGCGGCCGAAGATGCGGGCTGGGCGGCCGAGATCGTCAGCGACCGGCTTGTCGGGGACGTGGCCGAGGCCGCGGCAGAGGTGCTGGCCAACCTGGGCCCCGTGGACGCGCCCGCAGCACTGCTCTTCGGGGGCGAAACCACGGTCACCATCCGCGGCTCGGGCCGCGGCGGACGGAACCAGGAAATGGCGCTGCGCGTGGCGCTCGGGGCGCCCGAAACCGCACAGGACTGGCTGTTCCTCTCAGGTGGCACCGACGGGCGCGACGGGCCGACCGACGCGGCGGGCGGTGTGGTCGACGCGGGCACCGCCGCGCGCATCGCCGCCGCCGGGCAGGATGCGCAGGCGTTGCTGGAGAACAACGACAGCTATGCCGCGCTCGCGGCCGCCGGCGACCTGCTCTTGACCGAAGCGACCGGCACCAACGTGGCGGACGTTCAGGTGCTGCTGATCCGGCCCTGACGGCCCGCGAACCGTTTCAGCGCCACGCCCGCGCCGGTCAGCGCATCGCGCACGGACCGGGCGATTTCAAGCGCGGTCTTGCCGTCGCCATGCAGGCAGATCGTGTCTACTGCGGCGGGAATGTGCTGTCCGCTTTCGGTGATGATCGCCCCGGCCTTTACCATCTCGACCATGCGCTTGCCTGCCAGCTCCGGATCGTGGATCACCGCCCCCGGCAGGCTGCGGTCCACAAGCGTCGCGTCGTCGTTATAGGCGCGGTCAGCGAAGATCTCTCCGGCCCAGCGGCAGCCCAGTGCCTCGACCGCCTCTTGCTGCGCGGTGGCTGCAAGGACCATGACGATGATCTCGGGATCGACCGCCAGCGCGCCCTCGTAGCAGGCGCGCGCCATCTCCGCATCCTCAGAGGCCATGTTGGCCAGCGCGCCGTGCAGTTTCAGGTGCCGTACCGTGCCGCCCGCCGCCGCCGCCATCGCCCGGGCCGCGCCCAGCTGGTACATCACCAGGTTGCGGAGGCTGTCGCGGGTCAGGTCCATCCGGCGGCGGCCGAACCCCTGCAGATCGGGAAAGCCGGGATGGGCGCCGATGCCGGTGCCGTGGTCCACCGCCAGCCGCATCGTCCGCGCCATCACGTCCGGATCGCTGGCGTGAAAGCCACAGGCGACATTCGCCGAGGTGATGACTTCGAGCAACTCTGCGTCCTGCCCCATCACCCAGGGGCCGAAGCTTTCGCCCATGTCGGCGTTCAGATCGACGGTATCGCTCATGGTCTCTCCTTTTCCGTGTCAAGATCGCGGCCTGCCGTGACGCCGCCGATCAGCTGGTAGGACAGCAGGTCGGGGATGTCGGCGGGATCGCGCACCAGCGGCTGCAGGCGTTTGCCCAGCGCCGCGCAATGTTTCAGATAGGCCCGTTGCGCCGCCACCGCCTCGTCCAACGTGACGAAGCTGAACCGCAGCGGCGCGCCCTGCGGCGCCTGTGCCACGCGCGGTAGATCGGCGGGGATGACGGTGCCGATGCGGGGATAGCCGCCAGTGGTCTGGCATTCGGCCATCAGGATGAAGGGCGCGCCGTCGCCGGTGACCTGGATATCACCGGGGAGGATCACCTCCGACAGCACGCTGAGACCCCCGTCCACCGCAAATCCCGGGCCGTCCTGCGTGACCTTCACCCCCATGCGGTTGGCGCGGGCATCGCGAGAAAATTCCACGTTTTCAAAGCGGTCGAGCTGGTCCTTCGGAAAAAGCTCGGTCTGCAGGCTGGGCACCACGCGCAGCCGCCCGCCGGCGCAGCGGTCGTCCACCGGCAGCAGCCAGCCGGTGTCGTCGCGCGGGTCCTCGCCCACCGGCAGCCGCGTGCCGGCGTCCAGCGGTTCCCCCAACCCGGCGGTCATCTGCGTCGCCCGCGCGGCCAGCCGTTCAGGCAGGTCCACGCCGCCGCCCAGATGCAGGTAGCCGTAAGCGCCCCGTGTCACCGCGCCGATCTTCAGCTCCGCCCCGCGCGGCAACAGGTGGCTGGCGTTCCAGCGCAGCGGCGCCCCGTCGATGCTGGCCCGCATGGGCGCGCCGGTGAGCGCGATGCGGATGTCCTCGGTTGCCTCGAACCGCCCGCCCATCCCGGCCATCTCGATGACCGCTAGATCGGGCGACTGCCGTAACAGCGCCGCGCCCTCGGCCAGCGCCAGCGTGTCCGCCGCCCCGCCGCGGGACAGACCCATGGCGAGATATCCGGTCCGGCCCCGGTCCTGCACGGTAAGGCTCGGTCCCGCCTCTTGGACGATCAGCTCGGCGCTCACGGGATTCTCTCCCATTCCGCGCCGCCATCGGGGTCCTTCTCCATGTTGGCCATCTGCTCGGGCGGCGTTTCGACGAATTGCACCTCGTCGCCGGGGCGCAGCACGAAAGGCGTGTCGCTGTCGGGACGGAACAGGCGGAACGCGGTCTGGCCCACGTGCCGCCAGCCGGTGGGCGTGGTCACGGAAAACAGCACCAGCTGCCGGATCGCCACCACCAGCGCGCCCTTGGGTACCGTAGGGGTCAGGTTCTGCTGGCGCGGGATGTCCCAGGCTTCGGGCAGTTCGCCCAGGTAGGGCTGACCGGGGGCAAATCCGATGGCCAGCGCCCGCACGCGCGATTCCGACAGGGTGCGGATCGCCTCGGCGCGGCTGAGCCCCGCCACCTCGGCCGCCTCGTCAAGCTGCGGCGCCATATCAGTGCCGTAGACCGTGGGGATACGGAAAAACCGCCGCCCCTCGGGCAGGTCGGCCTGCGTCCACTCCTGGCTTTGAAGAAGCTCCCGCAGGCGGCTTTGCAAGTCCGAATGACCCAGATGCAGCGGATCGAAACGCAGGAAGGTCGAAACCAGCGAGGTCGAGGTCTCCTCCACCCCGTCCCAACCTTCGCCATCGACCGCCGCGCGGAACGCCAGCGCGGCGCGGTTCGCGGGCTCCGACAGGGCGCCGCCGAAGGTGACCAGCATCCCGTCGATGCCCGCGGTGCGCAGGATCGGGTAGGTGACTTCGGTCATCGCGCGTCCCGGATCGTCTCGGGCAGCCACAGCGCCAGATCCGGCACCCAGATCAGGATGAAGACCATGACGATCATGATCAGGAACATCGGCAGCGCCGCGCGGGTGATGTAGCCCATTTCGTGATCGGTCATGCCCTGAAGCACGAAAAGGTTGAAGCCGATGGGCGGCGTGATCTGCGCCATCTCGACCACCACCACGACGAAGATACCGAACCAGATCAGGTCGATCCCGGCCTCGCGCACCATCGGTTCGACCACCGCCATGGTCAGCACCACCGACGAAATCCCATCAAGGAACATGCCCAGCACGATGTAGAAGACCAGAAGCGCCATCAGCAGCTGGAAGCGGCTGAGCTCCATGTCCGCGATGAGATCCGCCAGCGCCCGCGGCAGGCCGGTAAAGCCCATCGACAGCTTGAGAAAGGCCGCCCCCGCGAGGATCAGCGCGATCATGGCGCTGGTGCGGGTGGCGCCCATGAGCGATGCGGAAAAGGTCGACCAGCTGAGCGACCCCTGCCCCGCCGCAAGCAGCAGCGCGCCGATGACGCCGAAGGCCGCCGCCTCGGTCGCGGTGGCGAAACCAAGGTACATCGACCCGATGACCACCACGATCAGGCAGATCACCGGCAGCAGGAAGCGCGAGTTGCGCAGCTTGTCCACGAAGCTCATGCCGGTCTCGACTACCGGCGCCCAGTTTTTTGACACGCCCGAGTAGACCACGACGTAGCCCATGAACATCAGCGCCAGCACCAGCCCGGGCACCACGCCCGCAAAGAACAGCGCGGTAATGGATTCGTTGACCGTCACGCCGTAGACGATGAGCGCGAGCGAGGGCGGGATCATCAGGCCCAGGGTGGCCGCCCCCGCCAACGTGCCGATGATCAGCCGCTCGGGATAGTTGCGCGCGCGCAGCTCCGGGATCGACATCTTGCCCACCGTCGAGAGCGTCGCCGCCGAGGACCCCGACACCGCCGCAAAGACCGTGCAGCCGACGATGTTGGTGTGCACCAGCCCGCCCGGAAGCCGCGCGAGCCATGGCGACAGGCCCCGGAACATGTCCTCGGACAGGCGCGTGCGGAACAGGATCTCGCCCATCCAGATGAACAGCGGCAATGCGGTGAGCGTCCAGCTGCTGGACGACGCCCAGATCGTCGTGACCATGGCATCACCCACGGGCCGCGAGGTGAAAAGCTCCATCCCCACCCAGGCCACGCCCATGAGCGCGAGGCCCACCCAGACGCCGGTGCCCAGAAGCAGGAACAGCACGAAGAGGAAGAGGACGATGGCGTAAAGCTCGGTCATGTCACTCTCCCATGCTCTGGTCGACAAGGTCGCGGGTGATCCGGTGATCGCCCTTGATCAGCACGTGCAGCAGGTGATCGCTCAGCGCGAGCGCGAGGATGCCGCCACCGATGACCATGACCGACTGCGGAATCCAGAGCGGTGTGGCGTCCTGCGACTGCGACACTTCGTTGAATTTCCACGACCAGTAGGTGAACCAGTAGGCGTAATAGGTGAAATACCAGGCGATCGCCGCGGCCAGGCCGAAGCACCAGACCTCGAGCGCCCAGCGCATCCGCGCCGGCACCGCGTTGAGCAGGATCGACACCCGGATATGCGCGCCGCGATTGAGCGCATTGGCAAAGGCCAGGAAGGACGCCGCCGCCATGGCATAGCCTGCATACGCCGAGGCGCCCGGAAAGGTCGTGCCGGTCCAGCGCGCCAGCATCTGCGCCACGATCAGAACCAGAATGGCGATCAGGCAGAGCGCCGCGCCGACCCCGGCGGCCAGGTAAAGCGCGTCAAGCCCGCGCCGGATCAGTCGTGCCATTTTCGCCTCCGTGCGTTGTGTAGAGCGGCCCGGACGCCCCGGACCGCCCGCTCGCGCATTACTGGTTGTAGGCGTCGACGATGGCCTGACCGGCCTCGCCGGACTGCTCCAGCCATTCCTGGGTCATGGTGTCGCCGACCTCGCGCAGCCCCGACATCAGTTCCTCGGACGGCGGGGTCACGGTCATGCCGCCCTCGCGCAGGCCTTCGTAGGTGAAGTTGGTGTATTCCTTGGCCCGGTAGAGCCCCGCATATTCCGCCAACGCCGCGCAGCCCTCGATCACCGCCTTGCTGGCATCCGAGGTGGCCTCCCATGTGTCGGCATTCACCATGATGTAGTTGCGCGGCAGCCAGGCATCGACCTGGTAGAAATGCGACAGGGATTCCCAGACCTTCTGGTCGTAGCCGGTGGCGCCAGAGGAAATCATCGATTCCGCCACGCCGGTGGCGAAGGCCTGGCTCAGCTCCGCCGCCTCGATGGTCACCGGCGCCATGCCGGTAAGCTCGGCAAGCCGTGCGGTGGCGTTGTTGTAGGACCGGAACTTGATCCCGGCCATGTCCTCGACAGACGTGATCTCGCGGTCGAAATAGAGCCCCTGCGGCGGCCACGGCACGGAATAGAGCAGGTGCAGGTTCTGCTCTTCGAGCACCTTCTCGATCTCCGGCTGCGCCGCTTCCCAAAGCCGTGCGTGATCATCGAAGCTGGGCGACAGGAACGGCACCGAATCGAACCCGAAGACGGCGTTTTCATTGGCATGGCCCGACAGCAGACGCTCGCCGATCGGCACCTGGCCGGTCTGGATCGCCCGCTTGATGTCGGCACCGGCAAAGAGCGACCCGCCCGGATGGGTGACGATCTCGATCTCGCCCATGGTGCCGGTGGTCACGCATTCGGCGAATTCCGCGCCGGTGGCGGAATGGAAGTTGCTGGCCGAATAGGCCATGGGCATGTCCCAGGTCTCGGCCAGGGCCGGCGTAGTGAGCGCCGTTGCACAGGCGAGCCCTGCGAAGGTTTTACCGATATACGTCATGTCGTTATCTCCCGTTGGTGAAGTTATGGTTGAACTCAGGAAAAGCGCCCCGGTTGGTACGGGGTCAGGTCTGTATTGGACGGGCGCTGCGTGATCAGCCCCGCCAGAAGGCGGCCCGTCTTGGGCCCGGCCGTGAGGCCGATGTGGTGGTGTCCCAGCCCGGCAAAGACACCCGTGCGCCCGATCTCTCCGATCAGCGGCAGGCTGTCCGAGGTGGCGGGCCGATGGCCCATCCACTCCACCTCGCGCGTCGCCTGCAACCCGGGCAGCGCCGCGCGCACCTTGGCGCGCAGCATCCGCAGCGGCGCGCGGGTCGGCCCCGCCTCGAGACCGCCGAATTCGAGGATTCCCGCGCAGCGCAGCCCCGCATCCATCGGCGTCGCCACGAATTTCCCGGCGTCGATCATCACCGGCACGCGCGGCCCGCCGGTCGCGTTTTCGTAGAGGATATGATAGCCGCGTTCGGATTCCAGCGGCACTTTCAGTCCCAGCTTCTTCAGCAACGGCCCCGACCAGGCCCCGGCGGTGATCACCGCCCGGTCGCAGGCCAGCGGGCCGTCGGAGGTCAGCACCGAGGTGATCCGCCCGTCCTCCAGCGCCACGTCCCGCACCTCCGCGCGCCGGATCTGCCCGCCCATGGCGGTGAAATCCTCGGCCAGCGCCGTGACATACCCCCCAGGATCGCGCACATGGCCATGATCCTTCAGCACCGCGAGGCAACGGATGTCCGGCCCCAACGCCGGCTCGTATTCCTGCACCGCCGCCCCTTCCAGAAGCTGCGGCTCGAACCCGGCCTCCCGGCGCAAGGCCCAGCCATAGGCATCGGCCTCGAATATCCTGCGATCCCGGAACGCATAGACGTAATCGCTGGGGGTCACGTAGCGCCGCGCGCCCAGCCCCTCGGTCAGGGCCATGTGCTGATCGACGCTGTCGGCCACGATCGGCCCCAGCGCCGCAGTCAGCCGCCGCGTGTCCTTGTCATTGGCATGGCTCAGATATTTCAGCAGCCAGGGCAGCAGCTTCGGCAGGTACGACCACCGCAGGAACAACGGCTTGCCCGGATCGAGCAGCATCCGCGGCGCCTGCCGCAACAGCCCCGGCCCGGTCACCGGCAACACCGCGCAGGCGGCAAGCACCCCGCCGTTGCCAAAGGAGGTGCCCTGCCCCGGCGCGCCCCGGTCGACCAACGTGACTTCGGCGCCGAAGCGCCGCAGCCAGATCGCGGTCGAAACCCCGACGATCCCGGCGCCGATCACGACTACATGCGGGGGTCGGGTCATGCCATTCCTCTTGCCGGTCGCTGATTCCATGCCCTCATTCTTGGCTATTCACGCATTTCGTCAACAAATTATTGACAAAATATCGGAACCGCGCAGGATATGCTTATGAAACAGGATGATTTGGGTCCGGTGGTGTCCTCGGCGCACCTCGCGCAGGGCAACTTTCCCGAGATCTCGGAGTTCGAATTCGGCCTGACGCTGGCGCATAACGCCTTCCAGCGCTGGGTGGTGCGCTGCATGGCCACCGCCGGGTACCCCGGCCTCACCGCGCTCGAGGTGCTGGTGCTGCATTCGGTCTACCACCGCGACCGGCCGAAGCGGCTGTCGGACCTGTGCCTGGTGCTCAACATCGAGGACACGCATCTGGTGAACTACGCGGTCAAGAAACTGTCGCGCGCCGGCCTGGTGGCCGAGGGCCGGCAGGGCAAGGAAAAGACCGTCGCCGCGACCGAGGCCGGCGCCGCCGCCTGCCAGCGCTACCGCGAGATTCGCGATTCGCTGCTGTTGGGCGCGGTCGGAGAGCTGGGCGTCGAAGCCGAACAGGTCACCCGCCTCGCCGCCCTTCTGCGCCTGATGTCCGGCCAGTACGATCAGGCGGCCCGCGCCGCCACAACCTACTGACCCGATCTCCGGCTTTTAAACCCCGCCAAACCCAAGGGACCGGCGTCGTGCCCGCCCGCGCGGACACACCCGGCCCTCGCGCAGGCCGGACCGTCACCCCCGGAACCTCAGGCCGAAAAGTCAGGACCGCGCGCGCCGCCCGACCCGGCTTCATCTTGCCGATAAACCTCCAGAGAGCACGAGAGACAGCGTCTCTCGTATGCCGCAGGCATTCCACCGCGCTCATCACCGCGTTCAGTGCGGCTTCTTCGGCGGATCGGCCTCGTTCAGCGCCGCGTTCAACGCCTCCTCAATATCCTCGGGATCTTCGGACGGGATCGCGTAGGAGCCGCTCAGCCACTTGGCAAGATCGATATCGGCACAGCGTTTGGAACAGAAGGGGCGGAAGGCCGGGTCGGTCTCCTTGGCGCAGAGCGGGCAGGTCATGGCAGCACCTGCGTCAGGGCGATCCGGTCGCGTTTGCGTTGCAGTTCGAGGTTGCCCATCGGTGTCCAGCCCACCAGCACCGTCTCGACCGTGTCGGCGCGCAGGGCGGCGCGCAGAACGCCCTCGATCTGCTTGCGGTCCTTCTTCGGGCAGGGTGCCGGGTCGATGGTGATCTGGCCGCCAAGGCCGCGCAGGCGCAGCTGTCGCGGCAGGTCGCGCAGGGCGGCCATGTTGGCCTTGAGCCCCGCCGCCGGCGAGGTGTCGCCGCCGGTGTTCACATCCACCGCGACCAGCGCGCGGGTCGGCTCCACGTGCATCGACGCGCCGCCACCCAGCGGCACGGTGTCGCTGCGCAGCGCCTCCAGCGCATCGAGGACACCGTGGGTCTCGAAACTGCCCGAGGCGGTGTCGATCTCGGCCGGATCGGTCCATTCGCGCCAGGCCAGCGCATGCGGGCCGTCACCTTCGACCAGGGTTTCGGCGTCGCCGCTCGCATCGGCCATGACCTGCGCGGCGAGATCCGCCATGGCGGCGATATCCTCGGCGATGGCGTCGGTCTCGGCGGCGGCGCAGGAGGAGCGCAGGATCAGCCCGCCCTCCCCGGTCATCGAGTCGTGAGCCAATTCCAGCAGCCGGTCGCGCAGGGCCTCGTCCTTGATGCTGCGCGACACGTTGAGCCCGGGCGCGTCGGGGGTGACGATGGCGTAGCGGCTCTTGAAGAGGATCTTCGGCGTCACCGGGATCGCCTTGCCGGGTTCGGCATAGCCGGTGACCTGCACCAGCAGCGCCTGGCCCGGCGACACACCCTTGATCTGGCGCAGGTAGCAGGGGCCGTCGGGGCTGCGCAGGAACACCCCGCCCTGCCCCTTCATGGGGCGTTCGGCGATGGCGCGGTAGATCGTGCCCGGGCGCGGCAGGTCGCTGTCGATCAGCAGGTCCTGCAACTGCCCATCGACCATGAGGGCGGCCGCTTCGGCCCCGTTCAGGTGATCGAGCGCGATGGTGCGGCCTTTCATCGGGCCTCCTTCCAGACGGGATAACCCGCCGCTTGCAACAGATGCGCGGTCTCCAGAAGCGGCAGGCCCACGACGGCGGTGAAACTGCCGTTGATCCAGGGAATGAACGCACCAGCGGGCCCCTGGATGCCGTAGCCACCGGCCTTGCCGCGCCAGTCCTCGGAGGCGAGGTAGGCGTTCAGCTCCGCGTTCGACAGCGGCTTCATCTTCACCGCGGTGACCACGTCGCGCTCCCAGATCCGGTCGCCGCGCCGCACCGCGACGGCGGTGACGACCCGGTGACGGCGGCCGGAAAGTGCAGTGAGAAACGCCGCCGCCTCGCCCGCATCGGCAGGCTTGCCGAGGATGCGGCGGCCCAGCGCCACGGTGGTGTCGGCGCTCAGCACGATGTCGTCGTCACCGGCCTGAACCGCCCAAGCCTTTTCGCGGGCCATGCGGATGCAATAGGGGCGCGGCAATTCTGCCTTCTCCGGGGTCTCGTCGATGTCGGGGGGGCGGATGTCGTCGGCGCCGATGCCCAGCTGGGCCAGCAATTCGCGGCGGCGCGGGCTACCGGAGCCGAGGATCAGGCGGTGGCGTTCGGGTCCGGTTGTCATGTTTCGGGCACCCAGACTTGAAACGAGTGTTGGCCGCGCCCCGCATAGCGAGACGCTTGCCCCACGGGCCGCGCGGAGCGCGGCCTACTTAAAGCGATAGTTGATCCGACCCTTGGTCAGATCGTAGGGGGTCATCTCGACCTGTACCTTGTCGCCTGCGAGGACGCGGATGCGGTTCTTGCGCATCTTGCCTGCCGTATGCGCGATGATCTCATGGCCATTTTCAAGCTCGACCCGGAACGTCGCGTTAGGCAGGAGTTCCTTCACGACACCGGGAAATTCGAGCGTATCTTCCTTGGCCATGGTCTCTCCTTGTTAACCGATTCCGCCCACAGGCGGATCGCGCTAGGATATGAGGCCATTGCGCAAGCTTTTCAAGGTGCAATTCAGCGCAGGCGCTGTGGCTCGGGGGCCGAGTCGCGGCCCGCCTGATCGGCCCAGTGCGTCCGGTTCAACACCACGCCATCGGCACGGACCTGGGCGACGGCCGTCATGTCGACCGTGGCATAGGTCCAGCCGGGCTGGTTCAGCACGCCCTCGGCGATGACGCCCGTGGGGGGAAAGCCGCGGTCCGGCGGGCCGAAGACGCCACCCGCGCCGGTGTTGGTGTCAACCGCGTAGGACCAGTCGCAGGCGCCCACGGTCGAGGCCATGACGGTCACGCATTGCTGCTCGAGCGCCCGGGCCATCGACCCGATGCGCACCCGCCAGTAGCCCGCCAGCGCCTCTGTGCAGGAGGGCACGAGCACGAGGTCCGCCTCCATCAGCGCCCGTCCCAGCAGGGGATATTCGCTGTCGTAGCAGATCAGCACCGCAATGCGCCCGAGGCTGGTGTCGAAGAGCCGCAGCGGCCCGCCGGGCACGACGTTCCACTCCTCGCGCTCGAACCGGGTCATGATCTGCTTGTCCTGCACGCCCATCGCCCCCGTCGGCGTGAAGAGCCGCGCGCGGTTCACCGGACGACTGCCGATCTCTGTATCGAAGACCGGACCGGAGGCACCCAGGATATGCACGCCGTATTTTTGCGCGAGCTCCGAATGCAGCGCGTCGGCGGCGGGAATGGCCTCGGACACCGCGTGCAGCGAGGCTTCGAGATCGCCCGCCACGGCGCGGCCCCGGAGCGTCGCCAGTTCCATGGCGCCATATTCGGGAAAGACCAGCAACTCCGCCCCGTTGGCTGCGCCATCGGCCACCCAGGCGGTCAGCTTTGCCGCGTAGGCGTCGAAACTGTCGAGGAAATCCATGGGATAGGCTGCGGTGGCGAGTTTCATGGGGCGTGTCCTGTGGTCTGCGTCGGACCTGGGGGTTTCACACGCCCAGACCCCCGTGGAGGTTTATTGGCAAGATGAAGGCGGATCGGAGCCTTTTGCCGGCGAAAGGCTATCATTCCGGTGCCGGTCCGGGTCAAGGCCGATCGCAATCGAGATCACGTCGCATCCGGACCCAGCGGTTTGATCCAGAATTGCAGCGGGTGGTCGGTTTCTTGGGGCTGATCGTGGTCTTTCCAGCGGAACTGCGCTACGGCGCCGTCGAGTTTCTCGTAGCCGCGCTTGCGCCAGAAGGCGTCGAGCGGCACGTAATCGGCGGGGCGCAGCGGATGATCGGCGGGGCGCAGGACGCCACAGAAGGCGGAATAGCGTCGGCCCAGGGTGCGGGCATGGGCCTCGCGCAGGTCGAAGAAGCGCACGCCGACCCCCTGGCCGCGGTATTCGGGCAGCAGCACCGATTCCGCGCAGTAGAACACTTCGTTCAGCGCAAGACCGGTGCCGTCGAAGGCGGCAGCGAAATCCTCGGCGTGGTCTTCGAGCGGCGCGCCGGTCGATGCGCCGACAAGCGTGTCGCCGTCGAAGGCGCCGACCAGAATGGCGTTTTCGCTGTCGCGGTAGGTTTGCAGGTAGCGGCGTTCGTAATCGAGATCGCCGTCGTAGAGATACGGCCACTTTGCAAACACCGCCATCCGCAGCCGCGCCACGTCGTCGAGCGCCCTGTCAAGCGCGGGTCCGGTCAGAACCTCAGTCCGCATCACGACACCTGCTTGATCCAGTCGGCGAGGTTGTAATAGGTCACCACCCGGGTAATCTTGCCGTCTGCCAGCGAAAAGAAAGACCCCGCCGGCAGGCGATAGGTCTGGCTGCGTGCCGGCGGAAGGCCCTCGTCGGTTTCGAGATAGGTGCCGTTCACCATGAATTCGGCCGCGCCCCGGTTGCCGTCCTCGGCCTCGAAAATCACCAGTTCGGTCAGTTTCTCGTCGTAGCAGCGCGCCATGTGGGCGCAGAAGGCGCGGAAGTTCTCGCGGCCCATGCGCACCTCGCCCTCGTTGACGTAATGCGCCACATCTTCGGACAGGCAGTCGAGCATCGCCTCGGTGTCCTTGCGGTTGAAAGCGTCGAAATAGCGCGTGAGCGTGGCCTTAGACATTCACTGTCCCCATTTTCCCTTGAGTTGATCGTATATCTGGTCGCGTGTCTGGCGATAGGCGTTGAGCTTGGCCTCGCGGGTCTCGCCCAGGCCCGTGGGGTCCATGATCGGCCAGTATTCCACGCTGAGGTGGAACATCCGCGTCTGGTCCAGCGCCTGTTTCTGCGAGGCCGGCGACATGGCGACGATCAGGTCGAAGCCCGACAGCGCCTCGCCCATCTGTTCGAGATCCTCGAAATTGCGGGACCGGTGGCGCGACAGTTCCACGCCGATCTCCTGGCAGGCGGCGATGGCGAAGCCGTCGATCTCGAGATCGTTAAGCACGCCCACCGACTGCACGTAGGTGTCGAAGCCGTAGAGCTTTTTCATGATGCCCTCGGCCATAGGCGAGCGCACGGCGTTGTGGTCGCAGCAGAACAGAACCGATTGCGGCAGGGTCTGCGGCACGCTCAGCCCCCGAAATGCAGCACGCAGATCAGCGTGAAGAGCCGCCGGGCGGTGTCCTCGTCGACCTCGGCCTTGCCTTCGAGCCGTTCCTGCAGGATGCGCGCACCTTCGTTGTGGATGCCGCGGCGGGCCATGTCGATGGTCTCGATCTGGCTCGGGGCGAGCGTCTTGACCGCGTCGAAATAGCTCTTGCAGATCTGGAAGTAATCCTTGACCACCTGCCGGAAGGGCGACAGCGAGAGGTGGAATTCCGCCGCTTTTTCATGGGCTTCGGTGGCAATGTCGAAGACCAGCCGCTTGTCGCGGATCGACAGGCCGACGCGGTAGGGCCCGGGCGGCACATCGCGGCCCTCGCGGTCCGGCAGGACGAAGGAATTCTGCTCCATCAGGTCGAACATCGCAACGCGGCGTTCCTGTTCGATCTCGGGCGTGGGCGGCGGAAGACCTGCGTCATCCAGTTCGATATGCGCGATGCGGCTCATGGACGGACCTCTGTCTGCTGGCATCCTCCGGCGCCGACGCTACCCGCTTCGCTGCCGCGCGGCAATGACCCGAAGGGCGCGGTGGCCCGCGGCGCGGCGTAGGATGGATTTGCAACCCACTGCCCCCTGCGCTCAGCCGTTGAGCTTGCGCAGCCGCGCCGTCACCGACAATCCGTGCGCCTCGAGGCTTTCGGAGGCGGCGAGACGCTCCGCCGCGGGGCCGATGGCGCGCAGGCTTTCCGGCGTCATCCGCGCCAGCGTCGTGCGCTTGACGAAATCGAGCACCGACAGGCCGGACGAGAACCGCGCCGAGCGCGCCGTGGGCAGCACGTGGTTCGGCCCGCCGACATAGTCGCCGATGGCCTCTGGCGTCCACTGGCCGAGAAAGATCGCTCCGGCATGGGTGATCTTCTGCGACAGCGCCTGCGGGTCGGTGACGCAAAGCTCGAGGTGTTCGGGCGCGACACGGTTCGACAGCGCCGCCGCCTCGTCAAGGTCGCGCACGGTGATGACGGCACCGAAGTCGCGCCAGCTGGCGCCGGCGATGGCGCGGCGTTGCAGCGTCCCGAGCCGCGTTTCCACCGCCTTTGCCACCGCCCGGCCGAAAGCCGCATCGGTGGTGATCAGGATCGATTGCGCGCTTTCGTCGTGTTCGGCCTGGCTCATGAGGTCGAGCGCGATCCAGTCCGGGTCGGTGTCGCCGTCGGCGATGACCAGAATCTCGGACGGGCCCGCGATCATGTCGATGCCGACGCGGCCGAAGACCCGCCGCTTGGCCGCCGCGACATAGGCATTGCCCGGCCCGGTGATCTTGTCCACCGGGGCGATGGTGTCGGTGCCGTAAGCCAGCGCCGCGATCGCCTGCGCGCCGCCGATGCGGTAGATTTCGTCCACCCCGGCGATCCGGGCGGCCAGCAGGACCAGCGGGTTCACCACCCCGTCCGGCGTCGGCACGGTGATGCAGAGCCGCGGCACGCCCGCGACCTTGGCGGGGATCGCGTTCATCAGCACCGATGACGGGTAGCTGGCCAGCCCGCCCGGCACGTAGAGCCCCGCCGCCCCCACCGGTGTCCAGCGCCAGCCCAGCGTCGCGCCGGTGTCGTCGGTCCATTCGGCGTCTTGGGGCAGTTGGCGGGCGTGGTAGGCGCGGATGCGTTCCGCGGCCAGTTCCAGTGCCGCGCGGTCCGCGTCCGGGACCTTGGCGATCTCGGCCTCCATTTCGGCGGCGGAAACGGCCATGGTCTCAGCGGTGAGCGTGAGCCGATCGAACTTCGCCGTCAGATCGAGAACCGCCGCATCGCCGCGGGCGCGCACGTCGGCGATGATCGCCGCCACGGCGTCGTCCACGTCCGGGCTGTCCTCGCGCTTGGCGCCCAGCAGACGGGTGAAGGCGGCGTCGAAATCGGGCTGCGTTGTATCGAGGAAGACGGGCATGGTTTCGGGCCTCTTTCTGGTCTGAGGCGTCCATATAGGCGGGTGGGCCAAGCCTCAAGTCTGCGCGGCGCGGATCGACGGTGCCGGACGACCGGCAGGGATCGCCCGCAACGGGCGATGCGAGAGGCCAGCCTCTCGCGCTCTCCGAGGTTATTGAGAACCGAAGAAGGGGCGCGCGTCGCTTTGCGTAGGTGTTCTGCGTCGGCGCGGGCAAGCCGGTGCCGGGACGACGACGGCCGGCAGCGCGGTTCCTGCGATCGCCGGCACGTCGGGACAGTCGACGTTTTCCGCAGGGGCGCGCGGACCGGTTCAGTCCGGATGCTGTGGCGTCTTGCCGGAGGGTGCGAGATAGGGGCGGGTCACGTCCTTGAGCGTCAGTTCCAGCGCTTCGACCTCGGCGCGGATCACGCCGTCGCCGGCGAGCGTCAGCAGCACGTGGCCGGTGGCGTCGGGGCCGGGCTCGAAATCCACCGAGAGCAGCGACAGGATCGTGTCGGTTTCCGCGCGGTCCACCCCCTGGCTTTCGACCTTGAGCACATTGTCGATGACCAGCACCGACTGCACCCGCTCGGGTCCGCCCGGCGCCCTTTCCTCGCGGCGCAGGCGGTTCAGCAGCAGGGCAAAGCGGCGGCGCGAGCGCTGCCAGGTCATTTCGGTGACCGGGAACACCGCATCCTGCGCCAGCGCCGACAGCACCGCGAGGTCGTCGGTGTCCATGGCGCCGAGGTGCAGCGGCCGTGCGGCACCGTCTTCGAAGCGGGCGTCTTCGGTCATTGGCCCTTGATCCTTTCGATCTTGGCACCGACGCCCGAGAGCTTGCGCACCACGTGTTCATAACCGCGGTCGAGGTGGTAGACCCGGTTGACCACCGTCTCGCCTTCGGCTGCGAGGCCCGCCAAGATCAGCGAAACGCTGGCGCGCAGGTCGGTCGCCATCACCGGGGCGCCACGGAGCCGATCGACCCCGGTGACCGTCGCATGGCCGCCGTGAACGTCGATCCTGGCCCCCATGCGCATCAGCTCCGGCGCGTGCATGAAGCGGTTCTCGAAGATCTTTTCCTCGAGCACCGAGGTGCCTTCGGCGGTGCAGAGCAGCGCCATCATCTGCGCCTGCAGATCGGTGGGAAAGCCCGGGAAGGGTTCGGTGGTGACATCGACGGCGCGGATTTGGCCATTCTTGCGGGCGACGGTCAGCCCGTTTTCGGTTTCGGCGACCGAGATTCCCACGGCGTCGAGCTTTTCGCAGAAGGCGCCGACCAGGTCGATACGGCCGCCCAGCAGCTCCACCTCGCCGCCGCAGATCGCCGGGGCCAGCATGTAGGTGCCCAGCTCGATCCGGTCGGTCACCACGCGGTGCGTCGCCCCGCCCAGCCGGTCGACGCCCTGTACCGTGATCGTGTCGGTGCCGTCGCCCTCGATCTGCGCGCCCATCTTGCGCAGGCAATCGGCCAGGTCGACGATCTCGGGTTCGCGCGCCGCGCGTTTGAGAATCGTTGTGCCGCGCGCCAGGGTCGCCGCCATCAGCGCGTTCTCGGTGGCTCCGACCGACACCAGCGGAAACTCCACCACGCCGCCGCGCAGCCCGCCCGAGGGCGCCTTGGCGTGCACGTACCCGTCGCGCAGGTCGAGCTCTGCCCCCATTGCTTCGAGCGCGCGCAGGTGCAGGTCCACGGGCCGCGCGCCGATGGCGCAGCCACCGGGCAGCGACACCACCGCATGGCCGTCGCGCGCCAGCATCGGCCCCAGCACCAGGATCGAGGCGCGCATCTTGCGGACGATGTCGTAATCGGCGGTGTGGTTGTGGATGTCGTGGCTCGACATCGCCAGCACCTGCCCGTCCTGCAGGCTCTGGACCTCGGCACCCAGCGACTGCAGCAGGCTGGTCATGGTGCGGATGTCCGACAGCCGCGGCGCGTTGGTCAGCGTCAGCGGCTCCTCGCTCAGCAGCGTCGCCGGCATCAGGGTGAGACAGGCGTTCTTGGCCCCGGCGATGGGAATCTGCCCGTGAAGAGGCCCGTTCCCGGTGACGACGATCGAATCCATTCTGGCTGTCCTTTGCTCTGACCCTTAGCGGGTTTCGTCCCGGGCGGCGTCCCTGCCCGCGGCGCCGGCCTTTTTCGCGCGCGCCTGCGCCTTGCGGCGCGCGAGATTGGCCTTGAGCGCCGCCTTCAGGCGGTCTTCGCGCGTCTCGCGCGGGGATTTGGGGGCACCCGGTTTCTGCTCCATGCGCCCTCTCTAACGCAGGGAGGAAAAACCGTCCAGATTGCGCTTGCACCGCTTCGGATTTGCGTCTAATCAGCCGCCCACACCGCAAGGTGCCCGGTGCTGTGGTAGCTCAGTGGTAGAGCACACCCTTGGTAAGGGTGAGGTCGAGAGTTCAATCCTCTCTCACAGCACCATCATTACCCTTTAAATACAACACTGTAAGGCGCGATGTATATTTCGTTGTCCAAGCAGAACCATGCGTGAACACGCATGTATCTGTGGCAGGATTTTGGCAAGATGGGTCAGGGCCGGACTTTACGGCTTACTGCTATCAAAAGTTGGACGAGATTGGTCCGTCGACCAATCCCACCGCCCTCTACCGATATTTCGACGCTGACGGTGCGCTGCTATATGTCGGCATCACCAACCAGCCCGAAGAGCGCGACAAGGCGCACTGGCGCAAGAGGTGGCGTGCGGACGCCGTCGCTGTGCTCTATGAGTTCTTCCCCGACCGTGGTTTGGCCGAGGTGGCTGAACAATGCTGCATTCGGCATGAAGGCCCACTGCATAATGTTCGGGTTTTGCCCGGACCGCTACAGGTCAGCGCTTATCTTTATGGCGATCACATCAAGCTGCACAACGGGCGGCTCTGCGGTGACGTGACGGGATGGGGTGAATAGAACGCCCCATGTGTGCTGAGCTTGAATCACCAGCATGTATTTGGTGCGCGAGTGCAAGTAGCCAGTTCATGCCGCACGCCGGTCATCCAACCTGCAAAGATGCTGCGCGCTGCATGAACGGCTGGTTCAATGAGGCCGCACTGCGGCGCTGACTTCCACCCCGAAGGTCCGGTTGGGGCCGAAAGCTCGTCAGTGTCGTTTGCCAGGGGTCTTTGTGATTTTGTTACCACGGGGTCCGGACTGGGTGGAGGTATTGGTCAGGTTTTCCTCCGTAAGCTTGCGCCATCGTTCAAGACGCGCCGGATCGAGTGTCCCGTTGGCGG
>NZ_QPMK01000018.1 GCF_003344785.1 Thalassococcus profundi
TGGTGACGCCGCAGCCGATGTAGCAGATCTTGTCGAAGGGCGCGTCCTCGCGCACCTTGGCCAGCGCGATTTCCGGCACCACCGTGTGGTTGGCGAAGGTCGAGCAGCCCATGTAATGATGGATCGGCGTGCCGTCGAGCATCGAGAACCGCGTCGTGCCGTCGGGCAGCAGGCCCTTGCCCTGGGTCGTGCGGATCGCCTGGCAGAGGTTGGTCTTGCCGGAAAGGCAGTATTCACACTCGCGGCACTCGGGCGTGTAGAGCGGGATGACGTGATCGCCGGGCTTCAGCGAGGTCACGCCCTCGCCCACCTCCATCACCACGCCCGCGCCCTCGTGGCCCAGGATGGCGGGAAAGATGCCCTCGGGATCGTCGCCGGAGCGGGTGAATTCGTCGGTGTGGCACAGGCCCGTCGCCTTGATCTCCACCAGAACCTCGCCGGCCTTCGGACCCTCGAGGTTCACCTCCATCACTTCCAACGGTTTCCCGGCCTCAACGGCCACGGCTGCACGGGTGCGCATGCCTTCTCCTCCCAAGACGACGTCGCTCTTCTGGCGTGTTGAATTCACTTTACGAGCGACACCTCACCGAACAATTGCGACAATGGTTGGTATTGCGAGACGTGGACATGGATAGAGCCCTCAACCATATTCAAGACAAAGGGAGAGAGGTCATGAAAACAGCACGACTCCTGGCGCTATGCCTTGTATGTACCGGGGTGTCCGCTCCGGTGACGGCCGCCGACTATTCCGATCCCACCTGGCCCTGCATTCAGCGCAAGGTGGGCGCCCTGTCCATCGGCCTGATGTGGCCCGCCCCGGTCGAGGAGGATCCGCAGCTAGACCCGGCCGTCCGGGCCGCCGCCGACGAACTGGCGGACACGCTCGCCCTGCGGCGAATCGATCTGGAGACAGCACAGGGGCTGGTTGACGACTTCGCCGCCGCACAAGAAGCCGATGACCGGCTCATGGGCTATGTCTTTTCCGAAGTGTTCAAGACCTTGAACACCCGCCGCTCGGCGCTGATCGAGGGGATAGGGGATTTTTCGCTGAGCCAGATCGCCCGCTCCGAACGCATCGACGAGACGCGGATCAAGATGGACGAGCTGATGGCCGCCGACGAACCCGATTTCGACGAGGTCGACCGACTGGAAGAACAGCTCGACTGGGAAGAGCGCATCTATACCGACCGTCAGCGGTCGCTGACCTATGTCTGCGAGACGCCGGTGCTGCTGGAACAGCGACTCTATTCCCTGGCGCAGATGCTGAACGCGGCCGCCAGGGACTGAGGCGCTACTCCCATTCCAGTTCGGTGAACGCGGCGGTGGCGTTGCGCGGGTTGTAGGCATCGAAAAGCTGCCAGTGAGGGCGTTCGCTTTCGGCGATCTCCTGCACCGCTTCGGCCAGCCTGTCGCCCCGGTCGAGCGCCGCGCGGGTGTCGGCCTCGAGCACATCGAGATAGCGCCGCATCGGCGCGGCGCCCTCGGGCCAGTCAAGCACCGGACCGCCGTGGCCGGGGATCAGCCGCGTGATCGGAAGGGCGGCAAGGTCGGCCATCACCTCCTGCCACCCCAGCAGGGACCCGTCGAGCGCGGGCGTGTGCAGGTGAAAGACCAGATCACCCGCGAAGAACACGCCGGTTTCGCGGTCCTGCAAGGTCAGGTCGGTTCCAGTGTGCGACAGCGGCCAGGTCCGCAGCACCAGCGCCCGACCGCCCAGGTCGATCTCGGCCCAGTCGGTGACCATGCGATCGGGGCGTGGCGCGCTGGTGCCGATGAACGCGGCAGGCCCGACCAGCGTCGCGATGCTTTGCATGTAGTTCTGCTGCCGGTCGAGCAGCGCGCGGGCCAGCCCCTCGGCGCCGACAATCTCTGCCCCGGCCTCTGCAAAGACGCTGGCGCCCAGCACATGATCCGGGTGCATGTGGGTGAGGATCAGGTGGCGCACGGGCAGGTCGGTACGGGCACGGATCGCGCGCCAGAGCGATTCGCCCACCGCGCGGGTGGTGCCGCTGTCGATGACCGCCACGGACCGCGCGCCGATCACGAAACCGAGATTGGCGACATCGCCACCGTTCTCCGTGTCCGGTTCCGCGATGGCACCCATGTGTACGAAGACGCCGGGCGCGACTTCTTCGACGGAAAGGGCCGGCCCGGCGGGGGCGCAGCGCGCCGGACCCCGGGCCGCGAGATCGGGGAAATCCGCTGCGGTGGAAGCAGATAAGCTGGCTTCGCAGAGGCTCTGCTCCGCCGATTCGTGACCGGGCAGAAGGACGTCGCGACAAGGCACATCCGCCGCCGCGAGGCACAGGGTCACCAAGGCTTCGAACATGATGTCCTCCGGTTCGTGCGGCCAGCCTAGCCTACACGCATCGGTGATGCACCGAGACTCAAGAAGCATGTCTTTTTGCCCGATTTTGTGGCATACACACGCGCAAAGTATGAGGAGGAGACCTCGATGAAACTGCTTCACGCCGCCGCCCTAGCGGCGCTGATCGCCGGCCCCGCCTGGGCCGCCGACGAGGCGCCGAAGAACCCGCTGACCGAAAGCGCGAGCTGGCAGGACCTGCAATTCGACGTGCTGGGCGACACCCAGCCGGGCGATGCCGCCGGTGTCTTCACGGTCGAGGCGCCCTACCGCGCCCATGACGCGGCGACGGTGCCGATCCTGATCGAACAGACGGACCCTTCGGCCAATATCCTTAAGGCCACCGTGGTGATCGACGAGAACCCGGCGCCGGTCGCGGGGGTCTTCACCTTCGGCGACGCCATGGCGCCGCTGGATTTCGAGATGCGCTTGCGGGTCAACCAGTATTCCAACGTCCGGGTGATCGCGGAGACCGAGAGCGACACGCTGATGACCGGGCGCTTCGTCAAGGCATCGGGCGGCTGTTCGGCCCCGGCGAGCCGCGACCCCGAGGTGGCGCTGGCGTCGATGGGCCAGATGAAGCTCAAGCTCTTCGGCGACGAGACCGCGCAGATGTCGACGCCGCGGCGCGAGGCGCAGATCATGATCCGCCATCCCAACTACTCGGGGCTGCAGCGCGACCAGATCACCCAGCTGTTCATCGCGGCGCATTTCATCGACACGATCGAGGTCTACCAGGGCGACGAGATGCTCTTCACCATGGAAGGTGGGATCTCGATTTCGGAGAATCCGGTGTTCCGGTTCGAATACAACGACAACGGCTCCACGTCCTTGCGGGTGCGCGCCACCGATACCGAGGGCAACGTGTTCGAACGCGAGCTGCCGAAGTCGGTGCAGTCCTGACCTCACGCACCGTTTTCCGCGCGGAAAACGGACCCGAAAACCTCGAGGTTTTCAGACACCCCCGCAGCCCTTGGTCTGCGGGGGTTTTTCGTTCGAGCGCGTGACCCGCCGCGGCGTTTTCCTCGAGGAAAACGGACCGGAAACCTCGAGGTTTCCGGCCCTCGCTCAGAAGCAGACGATCTCGGCTTCGGCCTGCGCGCGGCGCAGTTCGGCGACGATGTCGTTGGCCATCGTCGCCGAACGGAAGAATGACATCCGTTCGCCACCGACAAGGCGCAGGGACAGAACCGTCTCGGCCTCGACATATCTCTCGTAGGGCAGGATCGTCGCGATCGTGTCGATGGAGCACGAGCATTGCTCGAGCGCCGTGCGGCTCTGGCCATTGGTGGCCATGCAGCCAAAGACGTAATCCGCCCGCGCAACGGTCGGGTAGTCGTTGAGCTGCTCGGCCACGGTCTGCGCCGTGGCGGGAAGGGCCAGGGCCGTGAGTGCGGCGGTGAGGACGGTCAGACGGGTCATCATGGCTGCGCCACCTCGTCGAAGCGCAGGACCGAGGAATAGACCGGCGCCTTCGCGGCCAGCGTGTGGTACCATCCGGGCACCTCATCGGACATGGTCACGATCATCTCGAGCTCGCCCCAGCCCTGCATCGCCTGAGCGTTGGGGTCGCCTTGGAACGGCCGCAGGGTCACGGTCGTCGTGGGGATGGTGCGGCCCTGGAACTCCGCCTCTCCGGCGACGGCCTCGGTCGGAGTGACCAGCGCCTCCTTGATGCGGTTGCGGATGTAGAAGACGCTTCCGCCGGCGGATTCACCCATGTCGCGGGTCACGGTCTCGACGAAATACATGATCATCGGGTTGCCGACGCTGGCAGGAAAGCTGCCCAGGTTGCGGTATTTCTCGCCTTGCGTGAATTGCAGGCTGGCCAGCAGGCTGCCGCGCTCCTCGTCAAAGCTCAGGCGGATCTCGCCGGTATCGCGGGCGTCCGCGTCGGGGTTCAGCGCGTTGCTGACCGTGCGGTCGTAGACCAGTGCTGCGTCGTTCGAAATGTCGTCCAGCGTGCCGTTCTTGAACAGCAGATCGTAGGTCTGTGTGCCCGACAGTTCCGCAGACGCCGGCGAGAGTGTCAAAAGCGCCGCGACGCAGGCGGCTCCGATGTGTCTCAGCATGTTATATTCCTCCCGTTGCGCAGCCTGAAGCCACAGGACCGCGCTGTCATGCGATACTTTTGTCTGCGGCGGGGGGCCGCCCTTCGAGCGCGCCGCCGCGGGTTTTCCAGTCGATAAGCGGGCGCAGGCGCGCCAACTGCACCGGTTTCGTCAGGACGGCAAAGTCCAGCTCTTCGCCGGTGCGGACCAGTTCCGGTCCGCGTTCCGCGGTAATCATGATGGCAGGCACATGCACGCCGGTCTGGGCGCGGATCGCCTGGATCGCCCTGACGCCGGTGTCGTCGCCGTCGAGCTGGTAATCCACCAGAAGGATATCCGGCGCCATGCCGATGTCGCGCACCAGCGCGAGGCTTTCCTCGGTCGAGCTGGCGGCCAGCACGCTCGCGCCCCAGCTTTCGAGCTTTTGCGTCGTGGCATAGAGCACGTGGGCGTCGTTCTCGATCACCATGGCGATCAGATCCATGTCGCCGTCCTGCACCGCCCGCACCTCGGGCGGCGACACCGGTGCGCGAACACGGTCGGGGGCGGACTGCATCTCGATGGAGAAGGTCGACCCGACGCCGGGCTTGGAGCGGACATGCACCTTGTGGCCAAGGTGCCGGCAGGTGCGGTCGACGATGGACAGGCCCAGCCCCATGCCCGACCCCGGCGGCACGTTGTCGGCGCGGGTGAACTCCTCGAAGATGCGTTTCTGGTCCTTGTGGGAAATCCCCATGCCGGTGTCCCAGACCTGGACGACCACCTTGTCGCCGCGGCGCCGGCAGCCGACCAGAACGCGGCCGGTCTCGGTGTACTGGATCGCGTTCACCACCAGGTTCTGCAAGGACCGCAACAGGTAGCGCTGATCGCTCAGCACCCAGGCGGAGCTGGGCACCACATCCAGGCGGATGCCCTTCTGTTCCGCCAGCGGTCCCTGGTCCTCGATGATACCGCGCAGCAGCGTGTCGAGGCAGACCTCGGTCACCGTCAGCGCGCTTTCGGTGCTTTCCAGCCGCGAGATATCCAAGAGCGCGTGCAGCAGCGACTCGATCGACCGGAACGACCCGTCGAGCCGGTCCACCGTCGGCATCAGCTTCGACCCCGCGGCCATGTCCGTCAGGGTGGAGATCAGCAGCTTGGCCGCGTTGATCGGCTGCAAGAGGTCATGGCTCGCCGCCGCCAGGAACCGGGTCTTGGACGACACCGCCGCTTCGGCCGCTTCCTTGGCGATGCGCAGCTCTTCCTCGACCCGGGCCTGGGCCTCGTATTGCTCGGTCAGTTGCTTGTTGGCGCGGGTCAGTTCGGCGGTGCGCTCCTCGACACGCTTTTCCAGCATCTCGGTGGCGCGGCTTTCCAGGGTGACGTCCTTGATGTCGACAAGAAATCCCCGGTCAGGCAGAAGGTTGGCATGCAGGTCCAGCACCCGGCCATTGCCGTGGCGCAGGCGCTTGCGCAGCCGGCCTTCGGTGCGCAGCCGATAGGGCCAGCGGTCGATGTCGGTAATATCGGGTTCGATCAGCAGCCCCTTGTTCTGCACGAAGCTCAGGATCTGCGGAAAGGTCGTGCCCTTGTTGACCAGCGTGAACGGCAGGCCCAGCAATTCGCGGAACCGGTCGTTGTGGAACATCACCGCGCCATTTCGGCCAAAGCTGCAGATGCCCGACGACATGTTGTCGAAGGCCGCCTGCAGGTAATGCGCCTGCATGTCGATCAGCTTGTCTTTCTCGGACCGGTTCTGCCGGACGATATCGGTGATCTCGGTCTGCAGGATGATGACGCTGTCGGACGAGGTGCGCTGCTGGCTGATCTGGAACCAGCGGTCGTCGGAAAGTTCGATCACGAAGGACAGCAGCGTCGTGCCCTTGGGCCCTGACCGCGCCTCTCTGAGATCGACGCGCATCCGGGTGTCGGACTCGGCCAGATGCGCGGAATCCAGCATCAGCTCGAAATACTCCGGCATCTTGAGCCCCTGGGTGATCCGGTCGCTGATGTCGGGCAGCAGCGTACGGAACAGGTCGTTGCAAGCCATCAATTCGCCGTCGGAAAAGAGCGCAAAGCCCCCGTCCATCGCCGCCAGCGCATCTGTCAGGTTCTTCTGCGCGCGTTCGCGGTCGTAGCGCTCCAGCTCCAGCTCGTTGCTGGTCCGTTCCAGATCGCGGGTCTTGGCCCAGACCTGGCCCTGCAGGGCGATGGCGGATTGAAAGGCGGAATAGGCGCTTTGCCCGACATCATGCTGGCGGTTCGACCGGCGCACCAGCGCATCGATGATCTTGGCCTGCCGGGCCACCTGAACGTCCAGCGGTTCGGTCGGGTCGATCAATGCAGGTCTCGCTTTCGCGGTTCAAAGAACGCCACGCCGACGAAGGTCTGGTTCACATGCACGCCGCAGGTCTGTTCGCCGTAGGTGTTGAAACCCAGCACCTTGTGGCGGCGAAAGATCTCGGACACGTCGTCGGTCAGCTGCTTCTGCTCGATCTCGAGCTTGCGCAGCACGCAGTCGAAGCCAAGGATGAAATCGGGCGCCGCTCCGGTGGCGCTCTTGACGCCCAGTCCGGCCTCGAGCGTGCGCAAAATCTCCTTGCCGCGCCCCAGGGTCAGCAGCAGCCCGTCGTCGATGGCCGACAGGAAGGACAGCGCATGGCCACCCGGCGCTTCCTGGATGGCGCGGACGTGGTAGTTCATGTTGTTGCGCACGAGGATCGGGTTCTCGGCAAAGACGCGCGGTGACAGGTCGTCGAGCGTCACGCCCACCTGTCGCGCGTATTCCACCGCCGCGGGGGCGCCGTTGATTTCGAGCACAAGCCGTTCCTCGGGAATGGCTTCGGTGACCACCATCTGTTTTTCCGTGGGCAGGAAGTGGTCGAAGCCCAGCCCGGTAAATTCCAGATCTGTCTCGAGCAGCAGCAGAAGTGCCGCATTGGTATGGAATGCGCCGCCGTGCAGCACGAAGGTCTCGCGGAAATGCAGCCCGTTGCCCGCCGAACCGCCGAAGACCGGCATTTCGTCCAGTCCCATCTCCAGCGCCATCACCAGCATGTCCTCCTGCTTGGACAGGCCGTCTGCAAAGATCAGCGCCAGCCGGTTCCAGTTGGCGGTCTTCTGGAACTGGACGTTGGTGCGGCGGGCATCGGCGGCGATCTGCTTGATCGACATCGGCTTGAGCGGGTCGATCAGGTGCGAGGCGCAGCGGAAATGCCGGCGCGGAAACGCGATGATCTGCAGCGCCTCGGTGTCGTATCCCGCCGGTGTGATCTGTCCCGCCGTGGTGCAGCCGAAGACCGGCACACCATCCAGCGCGCGGTCGAGTGCCCCGGCCAGAACACCGAGGTCGAGCCCGTCGGGGATCAGCACCAGAGCGCAGCAGGTTTCGGCCGGCGCGATCTGCGCCGCCGCCTCGCGCACCGCCGCGTCGGTGTCGCGGGCATAGGACACGCCGACACCGACGGATGCGGGCGTGGAAAGCTTGTCGAGCATGGCCTGCCCCCTTACGGGATCACTGGCTCAGAAACGCCCGAGCATCGGCGTCTCCGATGACCTGTCCGTTGTCCAGATTGGCGCTTTCGACCAGCACCGCCGCCTGGGTGCGGTTCTGCACGCCCAGACGCCGCAGCAGCGCGGTGATATGCGCCTTGACCGTCGCTTCCGCGAGATTGAGTTCGTAGGCGATCTGCTTGTTCGGCTTGCCGGCGCAGATCAGCTTCATGATCTTGGTTTGCTGCGGTGTCAGGTCGGCGAGCTTCTGGTTACCAGGAGCACAGGGCACGTCGCGCGGCCCGGCGGATTTCTGGTATTCCTTGGGCAGATACTTGCGCCCGGCGCTGACCTCGGTCAGCACCTGCCGCAGTACCTGGGCCGAGGCGTCCTTGGGCAGGAACCCCGCGGCCCCTTCGTCCATCACCGCATGCACGATATCGACCGAAGTCAGCGACGAGATGACCAGAATCGGTGTGCCGGGCACGCGGTCGCGCAAGGACTGGAAGCCGCTGATGCCCGAGACGTCCGGCAGCTTGAGGTCGAACATCACCAGGTCGGGATCGACGCCGCGGTCGAGCAGCGCCAGCGCCTCGCGCAGCGATTGCGCGGTTTCGATCGCGCAGTCCTGAAAGACATGCCGCATTGCCGAGGCCAGCGCATCGCCGTAGAGCGGATGATCGTCGACGATCATCACGGACTTGATGCGCCCCGCCGGCTGTGCCACCGGATCGTGTTTCATGACAGGTTCCTCCCACGCCGAAGGTAGCAACAAAATTGCGCGGGTGGCAACTGTTCCACGCGGTTGTGACCGGCTTGGGCGAGCTTTGACCGATGCCCGGACAGGGCACCGGCCGCGACCCCGCTCAGAGCTTGCCGTTGGCCTTTGCGATATGGGTGGCGATGGCATCCATCAGCGCCGGCGACAGGCAGTCGTAGGGCGGCAGGCCCAGTTCGTTCAGCCGGCCGCGCACCGCGTCCATCTTACTGGGATCATGGCCCTGCTCGATGATCGACGACACGAAGGCCGCGAATTCCGGCGCAGACCAGCCATCCGCCCCCGACAGTTCGGTATGCACGAAGTCGAGCCCGTGGAACGGGTGGTTGGTGTCCTCGATTCGGCCGTACATGTGCACCCCGCAGCCCTTGCAGGCATAGCGCTGGATCGCCGCATGGGCGTCCACACGGTCGAGCTTGCGGCCGTTTTCCTTGACGCTGACCTTGTCGCGCGACACCACGGCGACCTGGCTGAAGGGCGCGCCCTTGGGTTTCCAGCACTTCGAACAGCCGCAAACGTGGTTATGCGCTGTCTGTGCACCGACCTCGACAACCACCTTGTCGGTGGTGCAGTGGCATTTCAGCTCGCCGCCGCCAAAGCTGGACGAGCCGGGCTTCACGCCGTTGTCGACCGCCGGATGAATGCGCACGCTGGTATAGCGCGGCGTGGATGTGCCGGACGAGTCGGAATCCCCACCGCCGAACAGGCTAGAAAGCAGTCCCATCAGTTTCCCTCCCTGAACCCATTCGAGCGGGTTCATTGTGTTTTGGTGGTCAGAAGAGTGCCTGCCGGTCGGCAAGCGATCAATTTAACCGATGGTATCGGTTTCCCGGCGCGTGCCAAGGAAGGATTTGACGAAGCCGCGCGCATCGAAACCGCCCGCTTTCGGGTCAAAGATCGCACGGTCGAGCTGTGCCAGCAGGGCCCCCTGCCCCGGCGTCGCCCCGTCGCGCCGCATGAGTCKCGCCGCCGCCCGGCGCAGCGCGGCCAGGTCGCCCCGGCGGGCTGCGGCCCAAAGTCCGCGGCGCGCCGGATCGAAGGGCGGCAACCGCCGCAGCGCCTGCCATCCGCCAAAACGCCGCCCGGCCAGCGTCGCCGCCAGCCCCAGAAGCGCCGCCACGCCCGCCGCGATCCAGACCGCCAGCGGATGCAACTCTGCGGAGGCGGCCGGTGCGCGAACGGCGGGCAGCGTGCTTTCGTCATAGGCGACCCGCTGGGCCGAGATGGTCACACTGCGCGGAACCCGGTTGCGCGTGTCATAGAAATCGAAGGCGATGGGCTCGATGATCGCCGAGGTGTCGTTCGTGGGCCGGATCGTCCAGCGCCAGAAGGCCACCGACACCGGCCCTTCGGGCGACAGTTCCACCAGCCGTTTTTCCGGATGCGGAAAGATCATCGCCGACGGCGAGGTCAGCTCGGGCATCGGCGGGATCATGTCGGGTCCGATGCCCACCGCCTCGACCCGGATGATGCGCAGCACGCCCTCGCCCGGGGTCAGCTGGTCCGGCGCGTTCGACCAGGAATCCGTCACCTCGAGCTGGCGCACAGGGAACCACCAGCCGTCGGTCGCGGGGGCGGGATTGACCTTTACCGTGATCGGCTCGGATTTCAGGTCGTGCAGGAACCAGTCGTCGCCTTCGTCGGTCAGGTGCAGGTGGTGGGTAAAGGATCCGATGGTCAGTTCCCCGGCCTTGTCCGGGTAAAGCGCCATGCGGCGCTTGAAGTTCTTCACCTTCTTGCCGTTCTCGGTGGTGTCGTACCACTGGTCGTTGCCCAACTGCATCCAGTTGAAATCCGACAGGTCTGGTTGTTCGAGTTTTTCCAGCGTGATGTGACGACGGTATTTGCCGTGGATGGTGATGAGCACCATTTCCTGTTCAAAGGGCACGACATCGGCATTTGCGACGGTGACCGTCAGGTTCAGCTCGCCCGGAAAGACCTCCGTCGTCTGGGCCTGCGCAAGTCCGGCGAGCAGCAGGGCGGCGAGAGACAGCAACCATCTCATCTGGGGTCCTCCGGGTCGGGCGGCAGCAGGCCCAGCTCGCGCCGGCGTTTGAATTCGTGACTGATGCGCGCGGCAAGGTAGTCGCCCGGCACGTCGGACAGGGTCGCGAGCCAGCGGTCATTGGCCACCATGAACTTGTCATCGAAGACCTTGCGCACGCCCAGACGGCCACGGCTGGTCAGCTCGGGCAGCCCGACCAGCGCCCCGGCATTCGTGGTCTCGGCCCCGCTGCCCGCGGCCCGGGCGCTGCCCACCGCCTCCGGCGCCAGCATTTCGGGGCCGTCGTCGTCCTTGTCGGCGGACCACTTGATCGGCGTTTCGGGGTCGAGCGCAAGGCCCGCGTAATAGACCGACACCAGGTCGAAATTCGCCGCAGCGTCGCTGTCGCCGATCAGCCGCGCAGCGTCGTAGGCTTCGAGAGCGGCGGCGTAGTCGCGCTGCATCACCCGCGCGTTGCCGAGGTTCAGCAGTGCGCCCGCGTCGCGGAACGATATCTCGGCCCCGGCGAAATCGCCCGCTCGGTACTGCGCCGCGCCACGCCATCCCGGATCGGTCAGCACTTCGGCCGCAAGCCTCGGCGCGCCGGCCGCCAGCAGCACCCGGCCCAGCGGTTCGGTGCCACCCAGCAACGCGGAAAATCCGCCCGCCGCGACCGCTGCCAACAGAAGCCAGCGCATCCTCATGCCGTGCCCCCCTTCCTACGGAAAAGCAGCAGCACCGGCACCAGCGCCAGCGCCAGCAGCCAGCGGCCATAGTCGGCCCAGAAGAGCAGCGGGTAGTCCTGCCGTTCCAGCCGTTCGCGGCCCGAGGCTTGCAAGTACCTCGCCAGCGCGTCGGTCTGGTTCAGGTCAAACACCTGCCCGCCGCCGGTCTGCGCCAGCACCTCCAGCTCGGCGCCGGGGGTCGGCGCCACGACCGAAAGCCGCGCGCCGTGCCCCGCGATCCGCGCCGCCTGGTCCAGCGCCGCGGGGCCGGTGCCGCCGCCGTCCGTCAGCAGGATCACGTCTCCGGCCAGGATCTCGGCCTCCTGCAGCATCCGCGCGGCCAGTTCCAGCCCGCGTTCGGGACGGCTGCCGGGGTTGGGCACGGTGCTTGCGTCGATCAGCGCGAAGGTCAGGCCAAGCTGCCGGGTGTCGCCGGTCATGTCGGTCGCAACGTAGGCATCGCCGCCGTAGACGATCAGCCCCGCGGGCCGCGACCCCAGCGCCGCGATGCCGAACCGGCCCATGGTCTGCAGGGCAGGCCAGCGGTCCGACTCGACCACCGAGGGCGAGGCGTCGAGCACGAAGACCACGCCGTCGAGGTTGCGGAACGCCGCCGCGTCGCGCCGCTCGATTGCCGGACCCGCCAGCGCCAGCACGATGATCGCCGCCGCCGACAAAGCCACGAGGCCGCGCCGAGTGGCGCTACGCTCATCGACGCGCCCCAAGGCCCGCAACCCCTGCATCAAGGCCGGATCGACGACGCGATCCCAGTCGCCCAGCCCGGCGCGGCGCCGCCTGAGAAAAAATCCCAGAACCACCAGGGCCGGGATCAGCGCCAGCCACAGCGGCCGGAGGAGTGACAGGTCGTCCCAGTTCATTCCTCCCTCCACGCCAGTGCCAGGCACAACAGCGCCGCAAGTGCCGCGGGCCAGACCCAGAATTCGCGGAAGACCTCTGCCGCCAGCCCGTCGCTGTCGGTCGCCTCCAACCGGTCGAGTTCCGCTGCGACCGCCTCCAGGTCCTCGAGCGTGCGCACCCGGAAGCTGGTGCCGCCGCTCAGTTTCGAGATCGCGCGCAGGGTGGCGGCGTCGACCACGCCATTTTCCCCCGGCGCGGAGTCGGTCAGGTCCTTCGGCCCCAGCGCGATCGTATGCACCCGCACGCCCATGTCGCGCGCCAGCCCCGCGACGCCGCGCGGGTTCGTGGCGCCGGCGTTGTTGATGCCGTCGGACAGCAGGATCACCACCTTGCTCGCCGCTTCGCTGCCGTCCAGCCGCTTCAGCGCCAGACCCAGCGCGTCCGAAATGTTGGTGGCGCGGCCCGAAATACCGATCACCGCTTCCTCGATCCGGCGGGCGATGGCCTCGGTGTCATAGGAAAACGGCGCGGCGTAGTAGGCCTCGGACCCGAAGACGATCAGCGCCACGCGGTCGCCTGCGCGGCGGCGGGCAAAGGCGGCGCCGGCGCGCTGCACCGCCTCCATCCGGGTGATCGGTGCGCCGTCGAGAAAGAAGTCGTCGCGCACCATCGACCCCGACAGGTCCAGCGCGATGGCCAGGTCGCGGCCCGAGACCTTGAGCGCCGGGATCGGTTCGAGCTGGCGCGGACCCGACAGGGCCACCACCAGCAGCACCCATACCGCCCAGGGCAAGAGCCTCCGCCGCCAGGCCGGACCCGCAGCCTGCCCCGCCCCAGCGAGGATGCCCGCGCCGATGCGGTCCGGCACCACCAGCGCCGCCCCTTGCCCCGCCTGCGGCGGCAAGAGCCGCATCGCGAGCCACGGAAGCGGCAATAGCAGCAGCGCCAGCGGGGCGGCGAGGTCAAGCATGGCGCGCCACCTCGGCCCGCAGCGTGTCGAGGTCCGGCACTCCGCCGGGACGGTAAAGGTCCCTAGCAAGCTGCGCATAGCGCTCGGGCGCCTGCGTCTTGAGGCGGCGCAAGAGCGCCAGCCGTTCGTCGCCGGGCGGGACCGCGGGCGCGGCGCGGCGCGGGACCTTGGCGAAACTCAGCGCGCGCACTGCAAGGCCAAGAACCGCGGCGATCAAGAGACCGATAGCGGCGGCGGCCAGCAGTTCGGCCGGTAACCCGCCCGCCGCATGCTCCGGCAGGCGGATGTCGCGCAGACCGGCGATCAGGGCCTCTTCGGTCAGGGCGCGGTCGGCCATTGCTCAGGGCTCCCGGTCCGCCGGGAACGCTGCCTGCACCAGTCGCGCGGTGTCTGCCGGCGGCGCGCCCGCGTCCAGCGCCAGCACCGGGAACCCGGCAAGATCGCGGTCAGGCGGCGCGTCGGGTCCCGTGCGCGCGTCGATACGGACCTGCGTGCGCCCCCCGTCTCCCACGCGGATCGGGTAACTGCCCGGCGGCAAGTTGGCGGCCAGATCGTCGCGGATCATCAAGAGCCGCGGGGTTCGGCGCTGCGCCAGTTCACCGAGCTCCTGCGCAAAGCCGCTGCCCGGCGCGTCGAACCCCGAGGCGATCACCAGTTCCGCCCCCGCAGGCGCGACGCGCGCCAGCCGCGCCAGCCCGGCGTCGAGCGGCGGGTCGGCGCGTTCCCCGGCCAGCGCCAGCTGAAGCGCGGCGTCATGCGCGCGCACCAGCCCGCCGATCACGCCCAGCATCCCGCGCGCCCGGCCCCGGACCGGCACCGCGACCGGCGTACCGGCGCCAAGCGCCAGCAGCCCGACGCGGCCCCCGTCCTCGATCACCCGCCAGCCGACCATCGCCAGCGCCTCGGCGGCGGCGACCGACCGGAAGGCGCGGCGCGTGCCCCAGAGCATCGACGGACGGAAATCGGCGACAAGCAGGGTGACGCGGTCGCGTTCCTCCTGGAAGCGGCGCACATGCAGCTTGCCGGTGCGCGCGGTGCTGCCGCGATCGAGGTGTCGGATGTCGTCGCCATCGACATATTCGCGCACGTCGGCGACCTCCTGGCCATGGCCCCGGCGCTTGGTGACGAAGCCGCCGGGGAGCGCCGACAGCACCGCCGGGTCCGCCCGCTGCCCCACCAGGCCGCGCAACGCAATCAGAGCCTCGGCCCGCAGGGCAATGCCCGGAGCGTCGAGCGCCGCGGTCACAGCGCCTCTACCTGGTCCAGAATATCGGCGATCAGCCGCCGCGCCGTGCGGCCCTCGGCCACCGCACGCCAGGTCATGACGATCCGGTGCGCCAGCGCGTCCGGGGCGACGTCCGCCACGTCCTCCGGCAGGGCATAGTCGCGGCCGTGCAGGTAGGCGCGCGCCTTGGCCGCCGCGGCCAGCGCCAGCGATCCGCGCGGGCTGACCGGGTGGTCGATGTCGTTCGAAAAGGGCGCGGCGCGCGTCGCGGTGACCAGCCGCACGATATAGTCGCGCAGCGGATCCGACAGGTGCACCGCCATCGCCGTCTTGCGCGCCGCGCGCACGTCCGCCAGCGCCAGCCGGGCGGGGGCGGCGGGCAGGGCCTGACCCTCGGCTTCGACCAGATCGAGAATCCGCCGTTCGGTCGTCGCATCGGGCAGGCCCAGCACCACGTGCAGAAGAAAGCGGTCGAGCTGCGCCTCGGGCAGGGGAAAGGTGCCGTCATGTTCGATCGGGTTCTGCGTCGCCACCACGAGAAACGGATCGGGCAGTGCCATGGTCTCGCGGCCCGAGGTCACCTGCCCCTCTGCCATCGCCTCGAGCAGCGCCGACTGCACCTTGGGCGGAGCGCGGTTGATCTCGTCCACCAGCACGAGGTTGTGAAAGACCGGGCCCGGCACGAATTCGAAATCGCCGGTCTGCGGGCGGAAGACCGGGGTGCCGGTGAGATCCGCGGGCATGAGATCGGGGGTGCACTGGATGCGGGCGAAACCGCCGTCCATCGCCGCCGCCAACCGTTTGACGGCGCGGGTCTTGGCAAGGCCCGGCGCCCCCTCGATCAGCAGGTGACCGCCCGCCAGCACCCCGATCAGCAGGCGTTCGACAAGTGTCTCGTGACCGATCAGCCCGTCGGACAGATGCGCGCCTAGCGCGGAAAGACCGCTAAGAGCGGTGTCGGTCGTGGCGTCCATATGTCCTCCCTCCGAAGCGCTTTCCGGCCCCGTTTCGAAAAGCCTACTGCAGGAAACCGGCGCGTCAAACATGGCGCAAGGTATCAGTCGGACTGCGCCTCGAGCAGCCGGCCGCAGCCGGGGTCGATGAGGGTCGCAAAGCGTGGATCCGCCAGGGTCGCCGCGGTCAGGCTCTCGAGGTCGTCGTACTGCGCGTCGATATAGGCAAGGAAAGCGTCGGAGTTGGTCCGTTCCACCGGCGCCCGGGCCACGGCGTGCAGCATGAAAAGATCGAACTGGCACAACCCGCTGGGGTTGGAGCGCAGGAGATGCCGCATGAAGGGTTCGGAATCCCACGGCAGGCGGCGCAGGTCATAGGGCAGCTCCTGCAGCTTGGACGTGAAGGCGCCGTAAGCGTCGAAATGCAGGATATCCATGCCGAAGGTGAAGGTCTGAAACAGTTCTTCGATCAGGATCGACCGGTAGAAGGCCTGTTCCAGCGGCGTGAGATCGACGTGGTCCGCCTGCTTGACCATCACGTGGGTTCCGGCACCCAGCCTGCCAAAGAAGGTCTGCGCCATAGCCGGAGAGGCAGCGCGGTAGACGCGGTCGGGGGGCAGGCCAAGCTGATAGGATTCGCTGAGCCAGAATAGGTCGTCGGTCAGCGCGCTGTTGGGCGGACGCCCCGAATAGAGCCGCACGACCACGGTGCGCCCCGCCCCGCACAGCCGCGCCGTCGGTCCGGCGTAGCGCATCGGCACCGACTTGCCGTGCACCGATGCCAGCAATGCGCGAAACTGGTCCAGAACCTCCTGCGTCTCCGGATGCGGCCGTTCGCCAACGAGGCAGATGGAGGCCCCAGCGAGGAACCGGCCGTTGATCCGCACCGGGATCGACATGTCGCGACCGATCATCGTCGTGCGCAACTGGTAGACCCAGCCCTTTTTCGCCAGCGCCAGGACTTCGGCCCGTCCGGCGGCGGCGGGGGATGCCAGGATGCAGGTGCTGAGCAGTACCAGGAAAAGCCTGAAAAGCGATGTCATGTCGTTCCTCACGTGGCGTTGCGCAAAAGGTAGCGCGGGCCTGCGGGAATTTCCAAAAAACGTCTGCGTGACCGTCGCGCCTGCGCATTGCTCTGATCGTGGTCGCGCAGCGTGTCGGTCAGAGAATAAAATGGAGTTGGGGCGGGAGAGCGCCGGGCATCGCCCGAACGTCGGAAAACGATTACGCGACCGGACCTCCCTGTAAAGGGCCGCGTAATCGGGTCAGGCGTCGCGTTCGGCGGTCTGCACCTGCTGGCACTTCCAGCGGCTGATGGTCCAGTTGGGATGGGTCGCGACCCACTTGGCAAGCTCGGGCTGGGCGCCCATGGCGCAGGTCATCGGAGTGATGTCCGTGTAAAGGAGGCTACGCTCCCGGCAGGTGCCCGGCGCTGTGCTGAGACAGGCCACGAAAAGCAGTTCGATCATGTTTCCCTCGCATAAACTGATGCTTTAGTCGTAATCCAGAAACTATCTGACAAAGGGTAAAGGTTCCCGAAATACGGCGCGCGCAGAATGCTGCGGCGCAGAAAAATCAAAAAATGCGCGCAATTTTACGGCAACTGCTTAAGAATTGACCGCGCCTTCAACTGGATCTCACGGAAAGGCTGCATGCTCCGCCCTGCCCCGTCCCTCAAGGTCAAGCTCGGTCTCGGCGCCTTCGTGCTGGCGCTCGCGGCGCTGGTCACGGCGGGCGTGCTGGTTCTGGCGATGCAGCGCGTGTCGGACCGGATCGAGGCGTCGTTGGCGGCCGAGGCGCGGATCGAGCGGTATTCCGTGCTGTCGACCCAAATCTCGACCTTCATCGTCATCGCGGCGGAGTCGATCCAGTCAGGCATCCCGATGGAGCAAAGGACCCAGCGCCTGGACAGCGTCGCGGCCAACGTCACGCGCACCTTCGCTCGGCTGCGCCGCGATCTCGAAGAGGCCGTGGCCGAGGCGCAGCGGCTGGGCATCGACGAACAGTCGCGCCGCGCCACGCAAAGCATCGGCATCGCCCGGATGGAGGCGCTGTTCGTGTCGACCCGCGACGCGATGCTGACGTCCGGAACCGACCGCGAGCGGTTGCAGGGCTTTATCGACACCTTCGCCATGGGCTTCGATCCGCTCCTGAACGGGGTCATCACCGACGAGGTCCGCGCCCGCAATGCCATCCTCGCGGGGATCGACGACCTGCGCCGGGCCCTGAACCTGACCGCTCTGGGCGTCGCTGCGGCAACGGTTCTGCTGATGGGGCTGTTTTATATTGGCCTCGTGCGGCCGCAGGTTTCGCGCCTTGACCTTCTGCGCGATGCCGCGCGGCAGATCGGCCAGGAGGATTTCGCGGTCACCCTGCCCGACAGGCCGCGCGACGAAATCGGCGGGCTGTTCGCAGAGACCAACCGCATGGCGGCGGCGCTCGCCGCGCGCCGCGACGCAGTGGAATTCGAATGGAGCCGCCTGAACGCCACCATCGAGGAGCGCACCGAGGCGCTGCAGCGCGCCAACGACAAGCTGGCGCAGACCGACGAGAACCGGCGCCGCTTCTTCGCCGACATCAGCCACGAGTTGCGCACGCCGCTGACCGTGATTCTCATGGAGGCGCAATTGGGCCGCAAGGGTGCGGAGGCGGCAGAGGGCTGTTTCCAGACGATCGAGGCGCGGGCGCTGCGGCTGAACCGCCGGATCGACGACTTGCTGCGGATCGCCCGGTCGGAAAGCGGCCAACTGGCGCTGGAGTTCGGGGCCGTCGACCTGGGCGGTGTGGCACGCGACGCGGCCGAGGATGCCGCGGCCGAGATCGCCAGCGCCGGCATGACGCTCGAGCTGGCCGAGGCCCCGCCGCTGCAAGTGCATGGCGACCGCAACTGGCTGCGGCAGGTGGTGACGGGCCTGATCCAGAACGCGGTGCGCCATGCCCGGTCCGGAGGACGGATCTCGCTGCATGTCCGCCGGCACGACGACATGGGCATCGTCGAGGTGATCGACAACGGCCCCGGCATCGCAGAAGCCGATCAGTCCCGGATCTTCGAAAGGTTCGGGCAGGGCACCGGCAGCGCGAAATCCGAAGGCTTTGGCATCGGGCTGGCGCTGGCGCGCTGGGTGATCGACCAGCATGACGGGCGGATATCCGTCACCAGCCCCCTGCCTCGCGAAGCGGCGGTCGGACCGGCGCCCGGGACGAAAATCGCGGTGGCGGTGCCGCTGGCGCGCGACTAGATAGACCCCATGACCGACAGCGCCGCCCGCATCCTGATCGTCGACGACGACCCCGAGATCACCTCGGCCCTTGCGCGCGGATTGCGGCTGCACGGCTACGATCCGGTGACCGTGAACCGCGTCGACGCCGCCCTGGCGCGCATATCGGAAGAGACGCTGACCGCCGCCATCGTCGACGTCATGATCGGCAACGACAGCGGCATCGACCTGGTTCGCGCGTTGCGGGCGGCGGGTCAGACGCTTCCGGTGGTGATGCTGTCGGCGCTCTCCGAAGTCGATGACCGGGCTCGCGGGCTCGAGGCGGGCGCGGATGACTACATCGTCAAACCCTTCTCCTTCGACGAGCTTGTGGCGCGTCTCAAGGTGCAAGAGCGCCGCGCCGACTCCGCGCGCCCCCGGCCCGCTCAGCTCGATGCCGAGGCACGGCGGCTGACGCTGGGGCCGCACGAGGCGCAGCTCACGGAGCGCGAATGCGCACTGCTGCGGCTGCTGATCGATCACGCCAACGAGACCCTGTCACGCGGCGCCATCTTCGATGCGCTCTGGGCCGGCGACGGGTCGAGTTCCGAGAACGTGGTCGACGTCTACCTGGGCTACCTGCGCAAGAAAATCGGCGCGGAGCAGGAATTCGGCTTCGAGATCAAGACGATACGTAACAAGGGCTTTGTCATAGACGGGCTGGTCCCGACGCTCGTCTAGGCCGGATTGCGACCAATGTATGTGCCACTCTTAAAATATAAGACTCGGTTTTCCGCGGTATCGTTGCCATGTTTGTCAGGTCAAACGACACCCTTATGAGGAGGAACTACATCATGGCATGGACCAAGCCCATCATCCGCGAAATCGAATGCGGCATGGAAATCAACATGTACGGCCCCGAAGACGACGGCGTGCTGTTCTAAAAAGCTGCGCGCGGAGGGTTGAATGACATTCCGCGCGCGCATCCTTGGGGCAGCCGCTGGTGGCGGCTTGCCCCAATGGAACTGCGGTTGTGACAACTGCAACCTGGCCCGGACGGGCGCAATCCCCTCACAGACGCAATCTTCGCTCGCCGTGTCTGCCAATGGCACCGACTGGGCGATCCTGAATGCGTCACCGGACATCCGCCAACAGCTCGCCGATGCCGAGGTACTCCACCCCACCGGGCTGCGCGAGATGCCTCTGCGGTCGGTATTGGTGACGAATGGTGACATCGATCACGTCGCGGGTCTGCTGACGCTGCGGGAAATGCAGCCTTTCACCGTTTTTGCCACGCCCGGAATACACGAGGTGCTCGACGCCAATCCGATCTTCGCCGCGCTCAACGCCTCGGTGGTGCCGCGCCAGACCGTGGCCCTCGACCAGCCGGTCGAGATTGCGCCGGGGCTGACCGCGACGCTCTTTGCCGTGCCGGGCAAGGTGCCGCTCTACCTCGAGGGCGAAGAGGTGCAGACCGACCTGATCGGCGACCAGACCGTGGGCGTACATCTGCAGGCGGGCGGCAAGGATGCCTACTACATCCCCGGCTGCGCGATGCTGAACGACGATCTGCGCGCCCGTCTGAACGGCGCCTCGACCGTATTCTTCGACGGCACGCTATGGCAGGATGACGAAATGGTCCGCGCCGGCCTGGGCCAGAAGACCGGCAAGCGCATGGGCCACATGTCGATGTCGGGCGAAGACGGCTCCATCGCCGCCTTTGCGGATCTGGACGTAGCGCGACGTGTCTATGTGCACATGAACAACACCAATCCGGTGCTGTGCCCGGATTCGGCCGAACGGGCCGAAGCCGAAGCCGCCGGGTGGATCATCGGACAGGATGGAATGGAGATCACCCTATGACCCAGTCCCGCGAGGATTTCGAAGCCCGCCTGCGCCAGATCGGCGCCGAGCGCTACCACGACAAGCATCCGTTCCACGACATGCTGCACGGTGGCGACTGCACGCCGGACCAGGTGCGCGCCTGGGTCATCAACCGCTATTACTACCAGCACTCGATCCCGATGAAGGACGCGGCCTTCATGTCGCGTCTCGAGGATCCCGCGATGCGCAAGATATGGCGCAGCCGGATCGAGGATCACGACGGCACCGACACGAACGAGGGCGGCATCAAGCGCTGGCTGCGGCTGGCCGAGGCAGTGGGGCTGGACCGCGACTATGTCGCCTCGACCGATGGCGTGCTGCCGGCGACGAAATTCGCCGTGGATGCCTACGTGCGGTTCGTCCGGGAAAAGTCCCTGCTCGAAGCGGTCGCCGCGTCGCTGACCGAGCTATTCGCGCCGAAGATCCACAAGGACCGTATCGCTGGACTGCTGAAGAATTACGATTTTGCCGACGACTCGTCGCTGTCGTACTTCCAGAACCGCCTGAAAGAGGCCCCCAAGGACGTGGCCTTTGGCCTCGCCTGGGTGCTCGACCATGCCGACACGCAGGAAAAGCAGGACGCTGCCGCCAAGGCGCTGGAGTTCAAGACCGACGTGCTCTGGTCGCAGCTCGACGCGCTTTACTCCGCCTATGTGACGCCCGCGCGGATACCGCCGGGCGCCTGGCAGCCGGGCGAGGGTCTGGCCGGCGCAAAGGCCGCATGATGCAACCCGAGGACGTCCCCTACCTGCCGCGCGGCGTGCGGGTCCACCGCGACCGCGTGCGCGATGCCTGGGTCCTTCTGGCGCCCGAACGGGCGATCACGCTGGACGCCATCGGCCACGCAATCCTGACCGAACTGGACGGCGAGCGCAGCTTCGGCGCGATCACCGAAGCGCTTGCCGCGAAATACAACGCGTCACCTGACGAGATCGCCCAGGACAGCGCTGGCTTCCTGCGCGCGCTCAAGGACAGACGCTTTCTGGAGGTACGCTGATGACCGCCGAAACACCTGCCATCCGCCCGCCCATCGCGATGCTGGCGGAGCTGACGCACCGGTGCCCCCTCTCCTGCCCCTACTGCTCGAACCCGATCGAGCTGGCGTTGCAGGAGCGCGAGATCGACACCGAGACGTGGAAATCCGTGTTCCGGCAGGCCGCCGATCTGGGTGTGCTGCAACTGCACCTCTCGGGCGGCGAACCCGCGTCGCGCCGCGACCTCGAAGAGCTGGTGGGCGCCGCGCGGGATGCCGGGCTTTACACCAACCTCATCACCTCGGGCATCGGCCTCAGCGAACGGCGTCTCAAGGCGCTGGACGAGGCTGGGCTCGATCACGTGCAACTGTCGCTGCAGGGCACCGATGCCGCCATGGCGGACGAAATCGGCGGCTATCGCGGCGGGTTCGACCGCAAGATGAAGGTCGCGGGCTGGATCGCCGACATCGGCTTTCCCCTGACGCTGAACGCCGTGCTGCACCGGCGTAACCTGCACCAGCTGCCCCGCGCCATCGAGATGGCGGTCGAGATGGGTGCCCGCCGGATCGAGGTGGCGACGGTGCAGTTCCACGGCTGGGCGCTCAAGAACCGCGACACGCTGATGCCCACCCGCGAACAGGCGCGAGAGGCCGACCGGATCGTGACCGAGGCGCGGGCGCGGCTCAAGGGCACGCTGGTGATCGACTACGTGCCCGCCGATTACCATTCCGACTATCCCAAACGCTGCATGGGCGGCTGGGGCACCACCGGCCTCAACGTCGCGCCCGATGGCAAGGTCCTGCCCTGCCACGCGGCGGAGTCGATCCCGCACCTGACCTTCGACAACGTGCGCGATACCCCGCTGCGCGATATCTGGTACGAGGGGTCGGCGTTCCAGGCCTATCGCGGCACCGAATGGATGTCGGAGCCCTGCAAATCCTGCGAGCGCAAGACCGTCGATTTCGGCGGCTGCCGGTGCCAGGCCATGGCCATCGTGGGCGATGCCTCGGCAACCGACCCGGTATGCATCAAGTCGCCGCATCATGGCGCGCTGGTCGCGCAGGCCGATGCCCATGCCGCATCGGTGGAGGCGCGGCTGGTCTACCGCTCGGCGCCCGGAAAGCCGGTCGTCGAACCGGTGGATTGACGCGCACCATCGCGTGACCGACCTGTCCGACAGTCAGCCGACAAAGGGGAACATCCTCGGCGGGTTGACCACGATCGAGGAAAAGTCGCTCGGCAACCTCGAAAAGATCGGCAAGACCTCGAGCTATATCGATGCCATGGGACCTGCGGAAGCTCCGTCGAAGGGGCCGGGGCTCTACTTCATGGACAGCTCGTCGGCCGCGGCGGAATGCGACACGCTCATGGCTGCCGGTGGCTATGTCATCCATTCCTTCCCTACGGGCCAGGGCAACGTGGTCGGCAACCCGATCGTTCCGGTGATCAAGATTTCGGGCAACCCGCGCACCCTGCGCACCATGTCCGAACATATAGACGTGGACGTGACGGGCGTGCGGACCCGCGAGCAAACCATCGAAGAAGCGGGCGACGCGCTGATCAAGATGATCATCCGCACGGCCAACGGCCGGAACACCGCGGCAGAGGCCCTGGGACACCATGAATTCTCGATGACGAAACTCTACCGTTCGGCCTGATCATGAAGATCGTTGTGTCGGAATTCATGGACGAAACCGCGCTTCAGGGCGTCGGGCCGGACGTGGAGATGCTGTACGATCCGACGCTGGTCGACAACCGCGACGCGCTTTTCAGCGCGCTCGCGGGGGCCTGCGGACTGATCGTCCGAAACCGGACACAGGTCGACAAGGCGCTGCTGATTGCAGCGCCTGACCTGCGTGTCGTGGGACGGCTCGGGGTCGGCCTCGATAACATCGACCTCGACGCCTGCAAGGACCGCAACGTGCGGGTCAAACCGGCGACCGGAGCAAACACGCTTTCGGTGGCGGAATACGTGATTTCCGCGACGCTTATGCTTGTGCGCGGAGCTTATACCTCGAACGCCGCGATGGTCGCGGGAGAATCGCCCCGCAACGCGCTGATGCCTCAGGCCGGACCATGGGGCTGGTCGGCTTTGGCGAGATCGCCCGCGCCGTGGCCGAACGGGCCCGCGCGCTTGGCATGTAGATTGCCGCCTACGATCCTTTTCTTGCCCGGGACAACCCCGATTGGCAGGGCGTCACGCGTTGCACGCTGCCGGACCTGCTGACGACTGCAGATGTCCTGTCGCTGCATGTACCCCTGACCGAAGGGACTCGCGGCCTGATCGACCGAGAGGCGATCGACCGCATGAAACCGAAGGCCATCCTGATCAATACCGCGCGCGGAGGGATCATCGACGAGAAGGCCCTGGCCGCCGCACTGCGCGACGGACGCCTGGGCGGCGCGGCACTGGATGTGTTCGAAGATGAACCGCTGCCCGCCGAAAGCGGGGCGATCTTCGACGGCGTGCCAAATCTCGTCCTGACCCCGCATATCGCCGGCGTCACGCAAGAGGCCAATGTCCGGGTCAGCGCGGTGACGATCGAGAATGTCCGCCAGGAGCTTGCGCATGCCCGGACCTGACAAGACCCTGCCACGAGACGAGGCAGAGGCCATCGTCGCCCGCGTCTTTGAAACGGCAGGGGCATCGGAACAGAGCGCCGCGAGCACGGCGCGCGCCCTGGTCGCGGCCGAGATCGACGGACAGAAGGGGCACGGGTTCTCCCGCGTGGCGTCCTACGCGGCACAGCTGCGCAGCGGCAAGATCGCCGGCACCCATGTGCCGACAACCGAAATCAGAGGCGCGCGAATCGACATCGACGCAGGCTGCGGCCTGGCCTTTCCCGCCATCGACCTGGCGCTCGATGCGCTTCCCGCGCTCGCACGCGGCAACGGCGTGGCCATGGCAGCGATCCGGCGTTCGCATCATTGCGGGCAGCTTGGCGCACATGTCGAAAAGCTCGCCGAAGCCGGATGCATCGCGCTCATGGTCGCCAACACGCCCAAGGCGATGGCCCCCTGGGGCGGGAACGCGGCCCTGTTCGGCACGAACCCGATCGCCTTCGCCGCGCCGCGCGACGGGCATCCGCCACTGGTCATCGACCTGTCGCTGTCCAAGGTCGCCCGTGGCAAGATCATGGCCGCCGCCAAGGCCGGCGAAGCGATCCCCGCAGGCTGGGCACTGGACGCGGACGGCAACCCGACGACCGACCCTGCCGCCGCGTTGAACGGCACGATGGTCCCCGCGGGCGACGCGAAAGGCGCCGTCCTGGCGCTGGTCGTCGAAATCCTTGCAGCGACGTTGACCGGGGCCAACCGATCCGACGAAGCCACATCCTTTTCGATGCCGAGGGTGCCCCCCCCGGTGTCGGCCAGATGATCCTCGCCTTCGATACCGGCCGCGCGCCGGACTTCGCGGCGCGCCTAGAAGGACTCATCGCCGCCATCTCGTCACAAAAGGGCACCCGGTTGCCTGGCCAGAGGCGTCTGGAGGGACGCCGTGCATCGCGTGGAGGAGACTGCGTGACCGTCCCAGGGCACCTGATGGAGGAGATAGAGGCCATGGCAGGCGCCTGAGCCTGCCGGACACACCCAATTGACAGGGAGGAAACCAATGAGAAAAACGACACTTTTGGCCGCAATGATCGGCATGACGGCCGGGCTCCTGCAGGCCCCCGCGGTCGAGGCGCAGGACTTTCCGCCGGGCAAGGTGGATTACATCATATCCTTCGGACCGGGCGGCGAATCCGACATCACGGCGCGCTTCCAGCAGCCATTCTTCGAAAAGCTCTACGGCGAGCAACTCGTGGTATCCTACAAGCCGGGTGGCGGTGGTGCCGTCGGCTGGTCGCAACTCAATTCCATGGCCGCCGACGGATCGGTATCATGGGTGTGAACCTGCCCCACACCATCGTGAAGCCCAAGCAGGGAAATGTCGGCTTTGAAACCGAAGACATCACCAACTTCTACATGTTCCACTACACGCCCGACGCAATTGTCGTTAAAGCGGACAGCCCCTTTCAGACGCTCGACGACCTGATCGCCGCCGCCAAGGCATAACCGCGCAGGGTGACGTTCTCGGGCTCGGGCAAGGGCACCGCCAACCATCTCGTCTCCGTCAGGTTCGATGAGCTGGCCGTGGTCTGCCCCCATCGGGTGGTCCGGTTTGATTGTTAGTGCATCGTTGGCCGCTGGTCCAATGGAACGAAGCTTTCTGGCGCGGGTGGGCGATAGCCATGGACCGCCTGCACCAGGTCCGTCTGGCCATGATGATGCTCACTCGGGTGCCGATGGGGCGGCTGCCGGACCCGGCTCCGACGCTTGCGGCGTCGGCCTGGGCGTTTCCCTTCGTCGGGATCGCGACCGGCGGCGTCGGCTGGGCCGCTCTGCAGGGCGGTCTTGCGCTTGGGCTCGCGCCCGCTCTTGCGGCCTTGCTGGCACTTGCGGCGGCGACCTGGGTCACGGGTGGCTTGCATGAAGACGGGTTTGCCGATTTCGCCGACGGGATCGGCGGCGGGCGCGACCGGGACCATTGCCTTGAGATCATGCGCGACAGCCGTATCGGCAGCTACGGTGTGGTTGCGCTGGTCCTGATGATCGCGATGAAGGCCGCCGCTCTGGCCCAGCTCGGCCCGCAAGCGTCGCTGGCGGCCTTTGTCCTTTTGGGGCTGGCCAGTCGGCTGCTGATGCTGGCGACGCTGATCTGGGTGCCCCCGGCGCGCACTGACGGGCTTGGACGGACGGCATCCGGTGTTTCCGCGAAGGCCTTTGTTTTCGGCGCGCTGGCAACGGCGCTTTGTGCGCTGATGCTGGGCCCATCCATCCTGCCCGGTCTCCTGGTCATGGCCCTTTCCGCGGCTCTGCTGGCATCGCTGGCCTATAAACGCATCCAGGGTCAGACCGGAGATGTCCTGGGCGCCGTGCAGAGCGTGTCCGAGACTGTCGGATGGGTTGCAGTGTCGGCGCTGCTTGTCGGTTGAAGCTTGCCCCAGAGCGTCGCACAACAGATTACCGAGCCGAACAGGCCGCCTGCCGACCCTGGAGCCCGCTTCGCAACCTTGACCGTCGCATATCGCAGGCGCCCGGGACGACCGGCGACACTCGCGCTCCGGGTCCAAAGCCTGCAACCCGGACACGAGACGTCGAAGGGGCTTTGATGATGTGACAGCCCCCCGACGGCATCGATGTGCCAAGGTGGGACTGCAACGATCCACATAGGAGGACGGCCATGTCGGAGATTATCACGATCGGGCCCGATCTGGCGAAGAATGTGTTTCAGGTGCATGGGGCCGATGGCGCCGGTCGTGCGGTCCCGCAACAAGGCGTGGGGTACGTCCGCGCATCCTACCACAACATGCAGGTGGCTCAGCGCCGCGCCCGACAAAAACGCAACATCTTCAAGGGTTTCAGCACGCGCGGAGGTGACCCAGGCAGGCATCCGGGATAACGTGCCGGGGTCGCTGATGTGATCCAGCTTTGCAAATGTCATGCCCGAAGCCTACGCTTCAGCGGCGCTTTCTTTCAGAAAATAGCACAAAAACCGCCCCGCCTTGCGGGATCTATTTATGTCCAATAACATTGCCTTATCGGACACCAAAGGATATACTGCGGAACAGTTCAATTTCACCGCCGGAGTCACTGGAAAATGCCCTCAGAGACCGAGCAATCGACGTTAGCGCCCTCTGGTGAGCCGGATGGTGCTCGCATCGACGAGAGAGATCAAGAAGAAGGCGATGACATCGCCCTGCCCGCCCATGTCGCCGGATCCGGGACGCTCGATCGACTGGTGGACACGGCGCGCGACTATGCACGCGCCGCGGCCTCGGACAACACACTGAAAGCTTATGCGAAGGACTGGGCGCACTTTACCCGCTGGTGCCGGATGAAGGGCATGGAGGCGCTGCCTCCGTCACCGGAAATGATCGGGCTCTATCTCGCGGATCTGGCCTCCGGATCGGGCCCCTTCCCGTCGCAGTCGGCGTCCCGACCCCTCTCTGTTTCGACAATTGACCGACGCTTGTCCGGTCTCGCCTGGAACTATGCACAGCGCGGCCTTTCCCTTGATCGCAAGAACCGACACATCGCCACGGTGCTGGCCGGAATCAAGCGAAAGCGCGCGCGACCGCCGGTTCAGAAGGAAGCGATCCTGGCGGAAGACATCCGCGCGATGGTCGCCACCCTGCCCTACGATCTGCGCGGGATGCGGGATCGCGCAATCCTGCTCCTCGGCTACGCCGGAGGCCTGCGCCGGTCCGAAATCGTCAGCCTCGATGTCCATAAGGACGACACGCCGGACTCGGGCGGATGGGTCGAGATCTTCGAAAAAGGCGCCCTGCTGACGCTGAACGCCAAGACAGGCTGGCGCGAGGTCGAGATCGGCCGCGGCACGTCCGAACAGACCTGTCCCGTACACGCGCTGGAACAATGGCTGCACTTTGCCAAGATCGACTTCGGCCCGGTCTTCGTCGGCACCTCGCGGGATGGCAAGCGCGTCACGGAAACCCGGCTGAACGACAAGCATGTCGCGCGGCTGATCAAGCGCACGGTTCTCGATGCCGGCATCCGGTCCGATCTGCCCGAGAAGGACCGGCTCGCCCTCTTCTCTGGACACAGCCTGCGCGCCGGTCTCGCCAGTTCCGCGGAAGTCGACGAACGCTATGTCCAGAAGCAGCTCGGACACGCTTCGGCCGAGATGACCCGCCGCTATCAACGCCGCCGGGACCGGTTCCGGGTGAACCTGACCAAGGCCGCCGGTCTATAGTCATCAGCCTACGGTCGTTGTTGCGCGGAGGCCCGGAAACACAGCTCCCGGTTTTATCCGGCGGATCGGCAATGCGCGGATCTGATGCAAGGATCAGCCCCCTGCCCCGGTCCTGCGTTCTGCGGGATGCGTCGGGATTTTCGAAGAGCACGCCTTGGCCGGCAATCGCACGCGGCTTGTCCTTGCCCGCATCCCGGAGCCGGTCGCCAATGGCCCCCTGCCCCGCCACCACCGTTGCACACAAAGCCGCCTGCTGGGCACCGTGAACGAACCCACGTCGCGCCGACGCACACGCCGGCAGCGTTCATCGGTCAGGATGCCGCTGGAACGGGCCGAAAGGTCCGAGTTGCTCTAAGTCAGGCGTTTTCCGCGAACGGATTCACAAGCCGAAGTTGCCCCTCCACCAAAAGCCCATGATGCATGTCTTCGGTGTAGAGCGTCGTGCAGCCCGCGATCAGTGCCGCGGCAACGATCATCGCGTCATAAACGGAGAAACCATAACGTTCCGCCAAGGCTTGCCCGACCTCGTGCGTCTGAACGGTCAGATCCTCGACCTGACATAATGCCCGGACACCCGCCAGGAACGCGGCCGTCTCATCCCAGCTGAGGCCCCCCTTGCGTCGGCAATTCACCATCGCTTCGTTCAGGACCTGTACGCTGATCCGCGGCCCCTGTCCCAGGATCACCTCGGCACGATCTGCCTTGGGTCCGTCATCCAGCAGGTAAAGGACGATATTCGTGTCGACGAACTCAGCGCTCATGCGCGGCGTCGCGGCTCAACCGCTCTTCGGCGGGCAACCTGCCCCGGAACCGGCGCAGCCCTTCGAGCACCTCGTCAGCACGGGGTTGGCGTTGCACCCTCAGAGCACCGTTGTCCGCCAGCAGGTCGATCTGGTCACCCTCTTTCAGTCCGAGCTTGCGCACCAGGTCCGCGGGTAGGCGGACAGCAAGGGAGTTGCCCCATTTTGCAACCTGCATCTTTACCTCCAAGGAAATGATATACTTCTTAATATGTATATCCTTCCCGGGGTTAAATCAAACATCTTGACCAGATATGCCGTGACTTGTGTTCGATCTGGGCAAGGGCACTAAACCTAGAAAAAGCTTGCACGAATCTGACTCCTTCGGCAATAGTCACGGAAAAGGGCGGCTAAACGCCGAAATCCGTGAACACGCCGCGGGCGCGAGAGGGCAGATGAGCAGAGACGACGTACAGGAAGACCTGAATGCTGTCATCCGACAACATTCCGAATTGCTCGCGGCCCAACTGCACTCGCAACGCGAGAGTCTGTTTCCGCCCGATGCGTCAAAGTCTATGCGCAAATTCACCTCTGGTGAAGCTGCGGCGTTGTTGGGCGTCAACGATTCCTATCTCAGGAAGCTGCACCTGGATGGCAAGGGGCCCTCGCCCGAGATTACATCGGGAAACCGGCGGCATTACTCCGCAGAAGACATTCAGAGCCTGCGAGCATTGCTGGAAAAGACGGCGCGGAAGCCAGGTGACTACCTTCCCGGTCGCCGTCCGGGTGATCACCTACAGGTCATCGGCGTGATGAATTTCAAAGGTGGCTCGGGAAAGACGACCTCGTCGGCGCATCTGGCTCAGCGGCTTGCCCTCAAGGGATACCGGGTTCTTGCAATCGATCTCGATCCACAGGCGTCGCTGACCACCTTGCACGGGGTTCAGCCCGAATTTGACTTGCTGGACGGCGGCACGCTCTACGATGCGATCCGCTACGAGGACCCCGTCCCGATCGCGGACGTCATCCGCAGAACATACATCCCGAATCTCGATCTGATCCCCGGCAACCTCGAGTTGATGGAGTTCGAGCACGAGACGCCTCGCGCGCTCGCCCGAGGCAACGCCGGCCTGTTTTTCTTCCGCGTGAAAGAAGCTCTGGCCCAGGTCGATGACCGATACGATGTCGTCGTGATCGACTGCCCGCCGCAGCTCGGGTTTCTGACCATGTCCGCGTTGTCGGCCGCGACGGGTGTTTTGGTGACGATCCACCCTGAAATGCTCGACGTCATGTCGATGAGCCAGTTCCTCCGGATGACGGCCGATCTGATGGATGTCATCGCGGACAGCGGGGCCGACATGTCCCACGACTGGATGCGCTATCTCCTGACGCGGTACGAGCCGACCGACGCGCCCCAGAACCGCGTCGTGGCGTTTCTGCGCACGATGTATGGCGACAAGGTTCTGAACGCCCCCATGCTCAAATCCACCGCGATTTCCGACGCAGGATTGACCAAGCAGACCCTCTATGAAGTCGAGCGCAGCGCATTCACGCGCAGCACCTACGATCGGGCCATCGAAAGCCTGAACGCGGTAAACGACGAAATTTCTCATCTCATTCAACAGACTTGGGGACGGCCATGACGGCAAGCAAGAAAAAGCGCATGTCCATGCTCGACAGTCTGGCAACCGCGGGAACACCGGCTGCGCCGGGCAGCATGATGTCAACCAACCGGGCCTTGCGCTCGGCCCGCGATGCCGTCGATGCCCATCATGTCTGGGAGCTAGATCCGGACGAAATCGAAGACGGCCGGGTGGCCGACCGGCTCGATCCCGAGGATGTGCACGACCTTCGCACCTCGATCGAACAGAACGGGCAGACCGTGCCCATCCTCGTGCGGCGCCATCACACCGAAAGCGGTCGCTACCTTCTCGTCTACGGACGCAGACGGCTGGAGGCGATCCGCAGATCCGACAAGGTACACAAAGTCCGCGCGCTTATCGCAAATCTCGATGACAGCGCTGCCCTTCGCGCCCAGGTGTCGGAAAACACCGGTCGGCGCGATCTCAGTTATATCGAGCGTGCGCTTTTCGCACACGACCTCCTCGACAGCGGTTTTGGCTCCCAGGCGCAGATCGCGGAGGTCCTGAATGTGACCCGCTCGGCGGTGTCGATGTCGGTCTCGGTCGCCAAGGCAGTTGGTGCCGAACTCGCTCAGGCGATTGGGCCGGCCCATGGGGTCGGTCGGCCGCGGTGGGAGGCGCTGGCCAAAGAGCTTTCCGACGGTCGGATCGATCCGGGTGAACTTTGTCAGATCGCTCTGAATGCGCGCGACAAGGCCGCCGCCGGCGAACAACCTTATGACGCCGAGGAACCACAAGCCGATCCATCGGTGGCGGCGTTCGAGGCCGTAGCGCGCCGCCTCAGGAAACCCGCCGGTCAAGCGCGGGGCGGGGAATCGCGCTCTAAAGCAAAGGCGCTGATGATCGGCGGGGTATCAGCAGGCACGATCAAGAAGTCAGCCCGAGGCGTGCGTCTGGACCTGACACATGTGGACGACGGCTTTGCAGATTGGCTCGAAAGCCAGGCGCAGGACGTCGTTCAAGAGCTTCACGCGCGTTGGAAGCGCGAGTCGTGAGGAGAGGAAGAGCAGCAATGAAAAGGAGGCACGACACAGGCTAAAGAAAAGGTCCCGCAAAGCTTGCGCTCCACGAGACCCAGACTTTGATCTTTGCACTTTCAAGGTAATGGGCCAGCGCAAAAACCGCAAGTCATATGTGATTCGCGGAACCGTTTTTCTATGCCTTCGTGAATGAAATCATGGAATACACACCGATTTCGCCGTTTATGCGGCCGATCTCGCACGCCCATCTGAGTGTGATCGAGACGCCCGAGGGATCGCCACCGGGCAAGCCGATCAATAAGTGGGAGCTTCTTCGGGAGCTGTCCAAGGCCCAGGCCGCTTTTGGCGTCTCCGAACGCGATCTGACGGTGCTTCAGGGGCTTCTCAGCTTCTTTCCAGACGACGCGCTTGGTGGAAATGCCGAGATGGTCGTCTTTCCGTCCAACAAGGCGATCTGCGAGCGGCTGAACGGCATGCCGTGCTCGACGATGCGGCGTCATCTCGGCCGGCTGATCGATGCCGGTCTGCTTGTGCGGCGCGACAGTCCAAACGGAAAGCGCTACGTCCGCAAATATGGCGACGAGCGCGTGGCCTTCGGTTTCGACCTCTCCCCGCTCTATTGCCGCTCCGAAGAGATCGGGCGGGCGGCGGAAGCCGTGCGCGAAGCGGAGAACCGTGTCAGGCGGCTTCGGGAAGTTGTGAGCCTCATGCGCCGGGACCTCGCGGCACTGGCCGAATTCGGTGAGCAGATGCAGCCGAGCCTCGGCCTGTGGGATCAGTTGCGCGACACCGCCGCCCTGACCGCCCGCGCCCTTCGACGCAAGTTGCGGCTTGGTGATCTGGAGCAGTATCGAGAAGCGCTTGAAGCCCTGCTCGACCAGGCACGCAACGTCATCGACGGCCCTGAAACAGAAGAAATGATCACCAGTGATGTCCGGATTGAGCATCACCATCATAATTCAAATAAAGAATCTTTAGAATTTGAACGCGGCTTGGAAAAAGGCAAGGAAGCAGGCGGCGTTCCAGATGACCCGACCGGAACGCCTGAGACGAGCGTTGAAGATCTTGATCGGCAGCCAAAGCCAAAGATCCCGCTGCATCTGGTCACCACAAGTTGCCCCTCGCTCAAGACGTTCTATGACGGAGAGGTCCGACACTGGCACCAACTCTTCGATGCGGCATGCCATATTCGGCCAGCCATGGGCATCAGCTCGTCGGTCTGGGAGGAGGCTCAGCGATGCATGGGGCCGGAACAGGCATCTATCGTTGTAGTGGCAATGCTGGAACGCTTTGCGGACATCAGATCGCCCGGCGGCTACTTGCGGGCACTATCGGCGAAGGCGGCAGCGGGTGAATTCTCTTGTGGACCGATGGTCATGGCGCTCTTTGGCAGACGGAGCGCGGCATGAAGTTCACAGCTGTGAACGTCCTCGGTAAAGACAATCCCGCGCCGGAGTTCACAGCTGTGAACTATCGCCATTGTGTCGTGGTCGAGGGCAGGGAAAGGGGTGAGTTTTGAGGGCCTCGGGATGTGCGATCGGGAAAGTGGCCTCCGGCGCCCGGGGTGGGCCGATCCAGAGCCTGAGTGCCCGGCCCGTTCGGGATGTTGAATGTCCCGTGACCGTCAAGTTCGAAATCCCCGCTGGCCATCGCCGATCCCAGGCCCTGACTTTCCTCGTAAAGCAGCGCCGGAAATTTTTCCCAACGGCCCTTGCCCCATTCGGACCTCTTGTCACCGAAAAGCTTCAGGCTGCGGCCGAAGCCACAACACCGGAGGGCAGCAAATGGACCAAGATTTCGCTCGGCTCGCGTCCTGACGCCAGCCAAGGCTTGCGCCGACAAGGCGGAGACCCGGCGCCGATGACGGATGAGGAAGGCGCGGCGCATGCCAAGCAACTTGCCGGGCACCGAGCGCTCGAAGAGGAATGCGCCGGCAAGCACGCGTGCCCGGAAGAGACGGACGTGGCGACGGAGACGCTCGAGGCCTGGCCGCTGACCGTCGATGCGCAAGAGCGCGGGCAGCGGCTTCAGAGCCGCTGCCGCTCAGGTGGTCGGGGGAATGTCGGTGCTCCGACGGCGGCGGAGCACCCTGATCAACGGCCAGATGACGATCAGAAGCGTGAGGACCGCGAGCACGGCGGAGAGGGGACGTGTGAACAACTCCGTCGGATCGCCCCGGCTTATGAGGAGCGCGCGGCGGATACTTTGTTCGGCCATGGGGCCAAGGATCATCCCAAGGATGATCGGCGCCAACGGCACGTTCACCTTTTCAAGGAAATACCCCGTCAATCCGGCCCCCAGCATCACCCAGAGGTCGACCATCCTGCCATTGATGACGTAGACTCCCACGCACATCAGGATCAGGATCGCCGGCACCAGCAGCACGCCCTGCGGGTTGCCCTTGCCAAAGCTGTCGGGATCGTCCGAGGCGTTCTTGACCGCGTTGTAGCTGAGGAAAGCGGCGATGTTGCCGCCCGCGCCCGGCAAGATGCCGACGCCGATGCCCGAGGCGCGCAGCCATGTGGGGAACAGGCCGCGCAATTCGCCTTTCGCAAAGGGCGCATCAGCCAGCTTCAGCTGCGCCGCCGACAGGCCCATCAGGTCCCGCTTTTCCGCCAACTGCAGAACCGGGGGCAGGGCATAGAGGCCGACAAGCACCACGATCAGGTCGAGCCCGCCCAAGAGCCATGTTTGCCCGAAGGTGAAACGCGCCTGGCCAGAGAGATTGTCGATGCCCATGGTGCCGATCAGCAGGCCGAGCACCGCGGCCATGATGCCCTTGATTGGGTCCGACCCCACCATGACCCCGACCGAGGCCATGCCGAAAATCGCGATCCAGAAATATTCGGCCGGCCCGAAGAAGAGCGTCAGCCGCGCCAGGATCGGCCCCATGGTCATCAGCGCGATGGCGCTGGCGATGCCGCCGATGGCCGACGACCAGCAGGCGATCTTGAGCGCCTTGGAGGCTTCGCCCCGGTCGGCCATCGGAAAACCGTCGAAAGTGGTGGCGATGGAGGCGGGTGTGCCGGGAATACGCAGCAGGATCGCAGGGATCGCGCCGCCGTACATCGACCCGTTATAAATACCCGCGACCATGGCCAGCGCCACCAGCGGATCCATGGAATAGGTCAGGGGCAGCAGCAGCGCGATGGCCATGACCGGATTGAGTCCCGGCAGCGCGCCGATAAAGACGCCAAGCAGCGTGGCACCCAGCATGGCCGTCAGCGGCCCGAAGGCCATGACCTGGGTGAAGGCGTTCACGTAAAAGTCCATGTCATCCCCCTGCCGTCAGAAGGGACAGGATCGCTTCGCGTGGAAGCGGTTTGTCGAGAAGAACCGAGAACACGAGGTACACGAGCATGATGAAGACCGCCGCCACGACCAGCGCATAGACGATCCTGCGGAACCCCAGGGCCAGCGGCATGGCCAGCATCACCAGGAAGGAGGCCGTGTAGAACCCCAGCGGCACCACAGCCGCCACGTAGACTGCGGCAACCACGGTGGCTATGATCATCTGTGCGGGCGCGTCGACCAGCGGGCGCGGTTCGTTGCGGGCGGAGCGGATCACCTTGATCACCACCGCCGCGCCGAGAAGCGTCAGGATCAGGCCCAGGGCCATTGGATAATTCCCGCTGGCGCCGCGGTACTCGGTAGCCATCCAAGCGGCGCCCAAGCCGATCCCCGAGAAGATCAGACCGACGACGATATCCTGACGCTTTTCCATTGCTTACAGACCGAGGGCTTTGGAGACTTCGGCCAGCGCGTCGTATTCCGACTGCAGACGGGCGCCGAGGGCGTCTCCCTTGACTACGTTCGGGACTTCGCCCTTCGTGGCGAGGAATTCGACATAGCTCGGATCGTTCACGGCCTCGTCGATGGTCGCGGCCAGCTTGGCGACGATTTCTGGATCGAGGTCCTTCGGGCCCAGGATCGCCCGCCACAGCAGCGTTTCCTTGTCGGCCATGCCAAGCGTCTCGAGACCCGAAGCCCCGGAGAGGGCGGGGACGTCGGCGGCAGAAGTCACCAGTGGGCATTTCGCCTCGCCGTTCTCGACGTAGGGCAGCACGGTCGAGATCGAACCGCCGTAAATGTCGACATGACCGCCGAGAAAGTTCTGAAGTGTCTCGCCCGCGCCGCCGAAGGGGATGGCCACGGCCTGAATGTCCTGCGCCTGGAAGATGCGTTCCGCGGCCAGTTGCATGGTGCCGCCGATGCCGTCGTTGCCGTAGGTGTACTTGCCGGGGTTCGCCTTGAGCTCCGCCAGGAATTCCTCGCCCGTCGTCGCCGGGAAGTCAGTCTTGACGCAGAGCGTGTAGGCGGTTTCCGAAGTCGAAGCGATCGGAGTGAAGCTGTCGAGCTAATAGGCCACGTTCTGCACCTGCGGAACTGTGGTCAGCGGGCTGTTCCAGGTCGCGAACAGCGAATAGCCGTCCGGTTTCGCCTGCATGAACTGCGATGCGCCCACCGAACCGCCGCCGCCGCCCACATTCAGGATGGCGATGGACGTGCCGAGTTTTTCTTCCAGCAGAAGCGCCAGTTTCCGGGCGCTGGTGTCGGTGCCGCCGCCGGCCCCCGCGGGTATCGTCAATTCGATGGTGCGTTCGGGATATTCGGCGAATGCGGGTGTCGCCAGGGTTGCGGCGGCCGCGAGGCTGACAAAGGTTGCCTTGATAGTCATGATCTCTCTCCCTTGATGATCAGGTGTATTGGGTCAGTTGATTTCGCTGCGATAGCGGAAGCCCAGAGCACTGCCGCTCGCGATGCGCCATTCGATCGGTGTATCCTCGATGTCAAAGGCGGTGCGTTCGATGATGGCGAGCGGGTCGCCCGGCTGAATGCGCAACTGCTGCGCGACGGTTTCGTTTGCCGTGCCGAAGGACACTTCGTCGGTGGCGCGCTTCACCAGCACGCCGAAGTGTTCAAAGTAAAGCGGGTAGAGCAGGGGCCCCAGGGCCGGTTCGGGCAGCGTTTCGAATCCCTCAAAGCGCGCGGTCGGAATGTAGATCTCCTCGAAGAGCACGGGCTGGTCGGACAGGCTGCGCAGGCGCACGATCTTGATGACCTCGTCGGTCCCGAGCGCGGCCGCCGCGGCTTGCGGCGCCTTGACCGCGCTGCGCAGGATCAACTGGCTCGAGGGGATCGAGGGGGCAGAGCCGTCGCTCTCGCGCATCGCGAAGAACCGGAACAGGGTGGCGTTGAAGGACGGTCCGCGCAGATAGGTGCCAGAGCCCTGGCGCCGTTCCAGCAGACCTTCGTCAACCAGCCCATCCACCGCCTTGCGCACGGTGCCGACGGACACCTTGAACTCCCGCGCGAGCCGACCTTCGGACGGGATCGGCGTCTCAGGCGTCCATTCGCCCCGCGCGATGCGCGAAGACAAGCTGTCGCGGAGCCGGATGTAGGCCGGAAGCCGCATGTCGCCGGCTGCGAATCCATCAATCATCGTTGTCCTCCCTTTCCAAGCGATAAGCCAGATTGACCCCTCCAGTCAACTAGTCATATATATGATTTTGAGGAGGCGCCCATGATTCAGTTCGACTGTCACGCTCATGTCTATGAAACGGTGCGCGCTGTGTCCGGCGCCAGATACGTGCCGGATCACCCCGCGCCGCTGTCGGAGTGGCTTGGGCACCAAGCGACCCGCGGCCTCGGCGGCGGCGTGATCGTTCAGGTCAGTTTCCTGGGCACCGACAATTCCGAGATGTGCTCGGCCCTGGCCGGGCTGGACAGGACACGGTTCGCCGGAGTCGGGGTTGTCGCGCTGGATGCCAATGCCGAAGAGCTGGAGAGGCTGGCCGCCGCGGGCATGCGCGGCGTCCGGTGGAACCTTGTCGGTGGCGCGCCCGTGCCGGATCTGAAAGCCCCGTCGGTTCAGGGGTTAATCGCAAAGCTACGCGCGCTTGGCCTGCATCTAGAGATTCATCTGGAAGGGCCGGCCCTGGCGCCGCTTCTGCCCGCGCTGACGGACCTGGGCGTCGATCTCGTGGTCGATCATTTCGGGCTCCCGTCAGAGCCGGATGCGTCGAAGGACCCGCTGGTCCGCGCCGTGGCCGGTCTTGCGGACCGCGAGGCGCTTTTCTTCAAGTTCGCGGCGCCCTACAGGCGGCCTTTCGACATCCGCCCGCATGGCTTGGCGTTGCTGAACCTGCTGCCCCCGGGCCATGTCGTCTGGGGCAGTGATTGGCCGCATACGCAGCATGAAACCCGGACAAGCTATGCGGAGTGTCAGGGCCAAGCTGCGGCCTGGGCGCGGTGCGGCCTCTCGGACCGCCGCGCCGCAACACGGCTATACGGTATTGGCGGCGATCCGGCGCGGTAAAGTCAAGAGCCCCGCCGGCAACCGCCGGAACATCGCAAGAGGCGGAACGTGCCCTGTCCGAACCGCCGGCCAGGGCACGATTCGGTCAGAGACCGCCGAAATGCATCGCCTTGGTTTCGAGATATTCTTCGATCCCTTCCTGACTGCCTTCGCGACCGAGTCCCGAGGCCTTGACGCCCCCGAAAGGCGAGACCTCAATGCTCAGCAGGCCGGTGTTCAGCCCCACCATCCCGAACTCCAGCGCTTCGCCGAAGCGGAAGGCGCGGGACATGTCGCGGGTGTAGAAATAGGCCGCAAGGCCAAAGGGCGTGCCATTGGCCAGCGCCTCCTCCTCCGTCTCGAAACGGAAGATCGGCGCGACGGGGCCGAATGTCTCCTCCGATGCAAGGCGCATCTCGTCGGTCGCACCGGACAGAACGACCGGATCGGCATACTGCCCCGCCAGGTCGCGCGTGCGGGTAGCGCGGGCCGCGCCACGGTCCAGCGCATCGGCGACATGGGCGCGGATCTTCTCGATTGCGGCGGGGTTGATCATGGGGCCGATGTCCGTCCCGTCCTCGGTGCCGGGGCCCACGCGCAGCGCATCGACCCGCGCGGCGAGCGCGGCGACAAAGGCATCGTGGATGCCCGCCTGCACCATGATCCGGTTGGCGCAGACGCAGGTCTGCCCGCCATTGCGGAACTTCGACTGCATCGCGCCCTCGACCGCCGCATCGAGATCGGCGTCGTCGAAGACCACGAAGGGGGCGTTCCCGCCCAGCTCCAGGCTGAGCCGCTTGAGCGTTGGGGCGCATTGTTCCGCCAGGAGCGCACCCACGCGTGTCGACCCGGTGAAGGACAGTTTGCGCACCACAGGGCTGCCGGTCAGCGCGCCGCCGATGGCCTCCGGCCGGCCGGTCAGCACGTTGAGCACCCCGGCCGGAATCCCGGCGCGTTCGGCCAGAACCGCAAGGGCCAGTGCCGAATAGGGCGTGAAGTCGGACGGCTTGATGACCATGGTGCAGCCGGCCGCCAGCCCCGGTGCCACCTTGCGGGTGATCATGGCGATGGGAAAGTTCCAGGGCGTGATGATCGCGCAGACGCCAACCGGCTCTTTCAAGGCAAAGATCTTCTTGCCCTCAGTGGGGGAGGGGATGATCTTGCCGTTGATGCGCCGCGCCTCTTCGGCAAACCAGCGCACGAAGCTGGCGCCGTAGGCCACCTCTCCGCGCGCCTCGGCCAGCGGCTTGCCCTGTTCCGCGGTCAGGATCTGCGCCAGGTCCTCGGTATTGTCGAGGATCAGACGATACCATGCCATCAGCAGGTCCGCCCGTTCCGCATGGGTGCGCGCGGCCCAACCCTTCATCGCGCGCTCTGCCGCCGCGATGGCTTCCTCGGTGTCCGCCGCGGTGCAGTCGGGCAGGTCGCCCAGCGGCTCTCCGGTTGCCGGATTGGTCACGGTCAGGCCGGGGCGGGCCCGCCAGTCGCCGTCGATCAGCGCCGCGTTGCGGAAGAGGTCGGGGTTTTTGAGGGTCATGCTTGGGTCTCCAGTGCGGTGAGGATCGCTGTGGTGATGTCATCGGTGGACTGCTGGCCCGGGCGTGTGCCGATGCCCTGTCCGGTCGCGGTTTCCGTGGCGGTCAGGATGGCTTTCGCCGCCGCGGCCTCGCCCAGATGGTCCAGCATCATCGCCGCCGACCAGATCGCCGCGATCGGGTTGGCGATGCCTCGTCCGGCGATATCAGGGGCCGAGCCGTGCACCGGCTCGAACATCGAGGGGCCACTGCGGTCGGGGCAGATGTTGGCCGAAGCGGCAAAGCCCAGCCCGCCCTGGATCGCGGCGCCCAGGTCGGTAAGGATGTCGCCGAAGAGGTTTGAGGCCACCACCACGTCGAGGCTTTCCGGCGCCATCACCATGCGCGCGGCCATGGCATCGACATGCATCATGGCCATGGTCACATCCGGATAATCCTGCGCGACGTGGCGGGTCATCTCGTCCCAGAAGACCATCGAATGCTTCTGAGCGTTGGACTTGGTGACAGAGGTGACATGCCCGCGCCGCGCCCGGGCCTGATCGAAAGCAAAGCGCAGGATGCGTTCGACGCCGGTGCGGGTGAAGATCGCGGTTTCCACCGCCACCTCGTTCGCCATGCCCTGATGGACCCGGCCGCCCGCACCGGAATACTCGCCTTCCGTGTTCTCGCGGATGCACAGGATGTCGAAATCCTTGGCCTTCAGCGGCCCCTCGACACCGGGCAGCAGCCGGTGCGGGCGGATGTTGGCATATTGGTTGAACGCCTTGCGGATCGGCAGCAGCAGCCCGTGCAGAGAGACCGCATCGGGCACCGTTTCCGGCCAGCCCACGGCACCCAGCAGGATCGCGTCGAAGGTCCGGAGCGTGTCGATCCCGCCCTCGGGCATCATCGCACCGGTTTCAAGGTAATGCGCGCAGGACCAGTCGAACTGCTGCGAGGTGACGGCGAAACCGTGCCGCTGGGCGGTGGCTTCAATGACCGTCATCGCGGCCGCGGTGACGTCCACGCCGATCCCGTCGCCGGGGATCACGGCCAGATTGTAGGTTTGCATGTGTCGCTCCGCCAATGGTCAGAAATCGGAAACCTTGCCCCACTGGCTTTGCCCGAAACGGGCCAGCCGGTATTGGGCTGTTTCGGTGACGGGGGTCCGGGCCAGCACCATGTCGGCGACCAGATGGCCGACGCCCGGACCGATGCCGAAGCCATGGCCCGACAAGCCCGCCGCCAGCACGAGGCCGGGAATGCCGATGTCGGCGTCGATGACCGGCACGCCGTCCGGGGTGCTGTCGATATAGCCGCCCCAGCTGGCCTGAACCTCCGCCTTTTTCAGTTCGGGCATCAGGGCGCGGGCGCGCTCAAGTGTCTGGGCGATGACCGTGGCATCCGGTTTCGGATCGAGGATGCGCGTGCGCTCCATCGGCGTGGGCCGGTCCAGCGCCCAGCGTTTGCGCGTCTCGAAACCCGCGGCCCAGGCCTGGGTGCCGCCGGGGCGCAGCACGCGCCAGCGCCGGGCGAACATCGGCAGGAAATGTCGCATGCCCAGGATCGCGCCCGGCGTCGGATCGAGGTTCGCGCGCCCCGAGGTGGCCAGCGTATAGCCGCCATCGGCCCGGCGCGTGACCGTCACCGGCCTGGTATGCAGGGCGTCGGGCAGGCCCGTCACGCCCGGCGCGACCGACAGGATCGAGCTGCGCGCCGAAGCCTGCGGAAAGAAGATGCCAAGCTGGCGCAGAAAGCTTGCCGCCCAGGCGCCGCCCGCCACCACGGCGGAAGGCGTGCGCACCGTGCCGCGTTCGGTCACAACCGCCGAAACGCGGCCGCCGCTGCGTTCAATGCCCCGCGCGGCGCAGCTCTGCACCACATGGCCGCCCAGCTTTTCGACCGCCTGTGCGATCAGCGGCGCCGCCCGCGCCGGATCGGCGGTGCCGTCGGTGGGCGACCAGACACCGCCCTTCCAGCGCCGGCCGGTGGCCGCACCGCGTGTCGCGGCCTCTTCGGCGCCGAGCATGCGGGTGTCGATGCCTTCGCCGCGTGCGAAGCGGCCCCATTTGGCCCAGCCTTCGATCTCTGCCTCGTCATTGGACAGGTAAAGCAATCCGCAGCGGCGGAACCCCAGGCTGTCCCCGATCTCCGCGCCCATGCGTTCCCAGAGGTCGAGGCTTTTGGTCGAGAGCGGCAATTCGCGGGCGTCCCGGTTCTGCTGGCGACACCAGCCCCAGTTGCGGCTGGACTGTTCGCCCCCGATCACTCCCTTTTCGAGCAGGACGACCTTATGGCCCGCGCGTGCCAGCCAGTAAGCGGTACAGACGCCGACGATCCCGCCCCCGATCACGACGCAATCGGCTTCGGGCGGCAAGGTGTCGGACGTGGTTACGGCGAGGCGCGGCGCGGACATGGGCAGACCTTTCATTTGGATGGACCCTAGCCGGGGCCCGGCAGCGCGTTCTTCTGCAATCGCCCGTGCAAACGGCATTTCCTTTTGAAACACGGTGGTAAATAAGGTGTCGTAGCACACCATTCCGGACGGGCAGTCCGCCTCCCTGATCCCGACCCAAGGAAACGCAATGAAGCCGGCCTACAAGCTCGACAGGATCGACGTGAAAATCCTTGCGGTGCTGCAACGCAATGGCCGCATCACCAATGTCGAGCTTGCCGATGCCGTGAACCTTTCGCCCTCGCCCTGCCTGATGCGGGTGAAAAAGCTGCAGCAGGCGGGCTATATCTCTGGCTATTCGGCGCAGATCGACCTGGCGCGCCTGGGCTCGACCATGACCGTCTTTACGGAATTCACGCTGAAGAACCATCGGCAGATCGACTTCGCGCGCTTCCAGGAGGCGCTGGAGAAGATCGACAGCTGCGTGGAATGCCACCTGGTGTCGGGTGGCTACGATTACCTGGTGAAGTTCGTCACCAGCGGGATCGACGACTACCAGTCGATCGTCGAAGGTCTGATCGACCGCGAGGTGGGCGTCGACATGTATTTCAGCTTCGTGGTGCTCAAAACGCCCTTCGCCCGCCAGCATATCGATCTGACCCGGCTGTTCAGCGATCTCGACTGATCCTAATAGCCGCGCGCCCGGTCGACGAGGCCCGGAACCGGTGTGCCGTCGCGCAGCGCCCGCATGACCGACAGCGCATGCCGCGCGCCTTCGGTGGCATCGGTCTGGGCCGCCACATGCGGGGTGACGATCACGCGGGGATCCAGCCACATCCAGTGGTCCGAGGGCAGCGGTTCGGGATTGGTCACATCCAGCATGACGGACGAGATCTGACCTGCGTCCAGCGCCGCGCGCAGCGCGTCGGTATCGAGATGCGCGCCACGGCCCGCATGAACGACGCAGGCGCCCCGGGGCAGGGCCGAAAGTGTCTCGGCGTTCAGGATGCCTCGCGTCTCGGGCGTCAGCGGCAGCAGGCAGATCAGCACATCGGACCGCGCCAGGAACCTCTTCATGTCGGAAGCCGCGAACATCGGCACCGCGCCGTCTGTGCCGGACCGCGAAAGCCCTGCCACATCGAAGCCGAGCGCCTGCAGGCTACCGGCGGTCAGCGTTCCGATCCGTCCCATGCCCAGGATGCCGACCCGGCGCGACCCGGCCAGAGCGACAGGGTGGCTTTGCCAGGTGCCCGCCCGGCCCTGATCCAGGTATCGCGGCATGTCGCGGTGCAGCATGAGCGTGGCCATCACCACCCAGTCGCGGACCATCGCCTCGATCCCCGGCGCCAGGGTGCGCGACAGCGCCACGCCGTCTGGCAGGGGCGGAAGATGGTCGACACCCGCCCCGACGGAGATCACGGCGCGCAGGTTGGGATAGCGCGACAGATCGGCGGGCGGCACCCAGCAGGCGATCGCCGTCACCTGCGCCGGATCGGTAACGGCCTCTTCTCCGGGGATCAGGGGCAGCCCTTCGGCGGCAAAGAGCGATTGCCAGACCGGCAGCCGGGCGGGTGTGGAGGTGAACAGCAGGGCCATCAGAGCGTCTCCTTGCGCACTGCCCGAGAGACGGGCGTGAGAATTGGGCAGTTCGCCGCGCCGGTCAGGCGCGAAGATGCCGGGTGGCAGAGCGGCGCATCCGCTCAGCCGAGGGCCTGGGACACCAGCGCATGGGTCCGGTATTCGGACGTCGTGCGCGCCTTCACACCGCGCACCATGGGCGTCCCGGTTCCGGTGACGGCGAGGCCGAGCCCCTCGATGAAGGGCACCAGCCCCAGATCTTCGTAGACGTCGATGCGCAAGGGCTGCCCCGCCATCCGGCAGGACGCCGCCGCCATCAGCGCCCGGGCCGCGGCCGCGTCGCGAGCCACCACCGGACCCAGCACATGACCCCGGCCGAACTGGCGCAGCATGGCAAAGCCACCCTCGGCGGTCAGCGTCTCGCCCGTCTCGGCGATCCGCGCGAGCAGCGCGCCGCGCTCCATGCCGCTTGCGGCGAAATCCATCTCCGCCAGCCGCTGCGGATCGGCCGGTCCGACCTGCACGTCGCATTCGGGCGTTGCCGCCCGGGCCGTTCCGCCCATCTGGATGATCCCGCCACTTTCGACGAAGCCGAGCTTGCGGTAGAGCGGCGTGCCCTCCGGCGTCGCGACGAGGCGCATCTCGCGGTCTTCCGCCTGCGCCATCGCCGCTTCCATCACCTTGCGGCCCAGGCCGCGGCCGCGCATGGAATCGTCGACGATGATCATGTTCAGCGTTGCCACCGGGCCATGCAGCGAACACAGGGCCGTGGCGACCACTTGTCCGTCGGCCAGGCCGATCACGCCGCGGGAGACCGACAGGTTCAGCGCCCAGTCCTCCACCCGATGCGCCCAGCCCACGGCCGTGGAAAGCGCCTGCGCGGCCTCCAGATGGGCCGGCGTGAATGCGACGATCTCGACGGCGGAGAGGGCGGGGGAGGGGGTGTCACCTCTGGTCATGGTAGCGGTCCTGCTTCGTTCCCCCGAAGCGTAGCGGTCCGGCCGTGGCATCATTGGCTTGATCGCGGCGGGCGGCGGCAGTTTCGGTCAGACTGCGCCGGGCAAGGCCGCAGAAAATGCCGTCACGCGGCGAGGCTTTCCCCCAGCTGCCGGATCAGCGCGCAGGCGGCCTGCAACTCGTCGCGGTGCAGGTGCTCTTCCGGCTTGTGGGCGCGCGAGATATCACCCGGACCGCAGACGATGGACGGGATTCCCACCGCCTGGAAAAGTCCCGCCTCGGTGCCGAAGCTGACAGCATCCAGCGGGCGCTGACCGGTGAGGTCGGCAAGGCGTTCCGCCAGAGGGTGGTAGGCCGCGAGTGCCAGGGCGGGATAGGTGGAAATCGTGTCGCAGCGGGCACCTGCCGCCTCTGCCGCGTCGCGCACGGGTGCAAGCAGCGCCATCGGATCGACCCCGGCGATGGCGCGGGCCTCGATCTCGGCCACCGCGGTGTCGGGGATGATGTTGAGCGCCTGCCCGCCGGAAAGCGTGCCGATCTGCAGGCTGGACCAGGGTGGCGCGAAGCGCGTGTCCTGCGCGCCCTGTGTCAGCGCGGCGGCCTGGGCGACAGCGGCCTCGAGCACCGGCACCAGCGCGTGAATGGCATTTTCTCCCAGATCGGACCGGGATGAGTGGCCCGCCGTTCCCGACGCGGTGACGCGGATCGCGGACTTTCCCTTGTGCGCCAGCACCGGAACCAGGTCCGTCGGCTCACCGATGATCGCGCCCTGCGGCGGCGCGCAAAGATCGGGCAGCGCCGCCAGCAAATGCGGCACGCCGCGGCATCCGGCCTCTTCGTCATAGGAAAGCGCCAGGTGGATCGGCACCGGCAGGTTCATCGCCGCTAGTTCGGGCACCATGAAAAGCGCGGCGGCGACGAAGCCCTTCATGTCGCAGGCTCCGCGTCCGATCAACCGCCCCGCGTCCTCTCGCAGGACGAAGGGATCGGCCTGCCAGCCCGGTTCCATCGCCGGGACCACATCAAGATGGCCCGAGAGGACGAAGCCCGGCCTGTCGACCGGCCCGATGCTGGCAAAAAGGTTGGACCTGTCGCCCTCGGGACCGGGCAGCACATGCGCGACGATCCCCTGCGCGGACAGCCAGTCGCGGACGAACTCCACGATCGGGGCGTTCGGCCGACCGACCACGCTGTCAAAACCGACCAGCCTGGCCAGCATCTCATCCACGCTCAGGGGGTCATTCGTCATGCCATTTCTCCTCGGTTGCATCGCCGCGGACACCATGCGCGATTTCGGTCGGGCGGCGGAGCCGACTTCCGGCGGCGTCCGGCACGCTCTGCTGCAAGGCACGATGCAAACGCAATTTCATGCCTCTGGCCGGGCGAAGCCAGCACCTCTTTGGGCCGAGAGTGTCGATGCTGAAGGGAGGACACCACATCGGAGATACCCATGACCTTCCGCCCCAAGTTCATCAGTTTCGACTGCCACGGCACCATGATCTATTTCGACATGGCCGGGGCGGCGCGCGACCATTACGGCGCGCAGCTGTCGCCCGAGCAAATGGACGTCTTCATCCGCGATTTCTCGGCCTACCGGCTGGACGAGGTCCTGCAGGATTTCAAACCCTACGCCGAGGTTGTTCACAACGCGCTCGAACGCACCTGCAAGCGCAACGGCGTGGCCTTCGATCCGGCGGTCGCTGCGGAGATCTATGACCGCGTGCCCACCTGGGGACCCAACCCCGACGTACCCGCTGGCCTGTCCCGCGTGGCGGAAGAATTCCCGCTGGTGGCGTTGACGAATTCGATGAACGAACAGATCCCGGATAACATCGCCAAGCTCGGCGCGCCGATCGCCCATGTGCTTACGGCGGAAAGCGCCGGCGCCTACAAGCCGCACATGCAGGCCTTCGAGTATATGTTCGACACCCTGGGCTGCGGGCCGGAAGACGTGCTGCACGTCTCCTCAAGCTTCCGCTACGACCTGATGACCGCGCATGACCTGGGCATCACCAAAAAGGTCTGGGTCAATCGCGGTCACGAGCCCGCGAACCCCTATTACGGCTACACCGAGGTGCCGGACGTGTCGCACCTGCCCGCGGTTCTGGGCCTCTGAGCGATGAAGTTCGCATCCTACTGGCACGACACGGCGCCGGTCTTCGACGGCGGGCGCACCGGTCCGGTCGAGGGCCGGTATGACGTCGCGGTCATCGGTGCCGGCTTCACCGGGCTCAATGCCGCGCGCAAGCTGGCCCGGGAGGGTCTGCGCGTCGCGGTGCTGGAGGCCGCACATGTCGGGGCAGGGGGATCGGGCCGCAACGGCGGGCATCTGAACAACGGCATCGCCCATGGCTATGCCGATGCCCAGTCCCATCTCGGGGCAGAGCGGGCGCGGCGCCTGTACCGCGCGTTCGACCGCTCGATCGAGATGATCGAGGATGTGATCGCGGAGGAAGGCATCTCCTGCAACTTTCGCCGCTCGGGCAAGCTCAAGCTGGCGTCGAAGCCAAGCCACGTCGCCGGTCTGCGCGCCAATCAGGACCTGGTCGCGCGCGAGGTCGATCCCGCCACCCGCTGGGTCGACCGGGCCGGTCTGAAGAACGAGATCGGCTCCGCCGGATTCCACGGCGGCATCCTGTTCGAGAAATCCGCCATGATGCACATGGGCCGCTACGTGACCGGCCTCGCGGCTGCCGTCACGCGCCACGCTGGAGAGATCTGGGAAAACGCGCCGGTCACCGGGCGCGGCAGGACGCGGAACGGCTGGACGCTGGAGACGCCGCGCGGGACCCTGCACGCGGACACGGTGATCGCTGCGACCGGGGCCTATTCGGCGCGGGTGCCCGGGGCGCCGCTGAAGCATTTCCGCAAGCGCATCATTCCCATCGCGTCCTTCGTGATTGCCACCCGGCCGCTGACCGATGCCGAGGTGGCGCAGACGATGCCCGGCAACCGGACCTGCGTGACGTCGCTGAACATCGGCAACTACTTCCGCCTCTCGCCCGACAATCGCCTGATCATCGGTGGGCGGGCCCGCTTTTCTGCCCGGTCCGACCAGAAATCCGACGCCGCCTCGGGCGAGATCCTGCGCGCGGCGATGACCGGCATCTTCCCGCATCTGGCCCAGGTGGAGGTCGACTATTGCTGGGGCGGGTTGGTCGGTCTGACCCGCGACCGCTTCCCCCGCGCCGGTGAGGCCGACGGCATGATCTACGGTATGGGCTACTCCGGCCACGGCGCGCAGCTGTCGACGCTCTTGGGGCAGGTGCTGGCCGATCTGGCGATGGGGCGCAAGGACACCAATCCGCTTGAAGGGCTGGACTGGCCGGCCGTGCCCGCGCTCAACGGCAAGCCGTGGTTCCTGCCGCTGGCAGGGCTTTGGTTCGGATTGAAAGACCGGCTGTCCTGAGGGGGCCTGGACCGTGTTGCGCCCGGTCGGGTTCGGGGCATCATCGACACCGCCGAGGCCGCGTTTGCGGATTCCGTCGGCGGCGTGGGTGAGGCCGGTCTTGCGCGACAGGCCTCAGCCGAGCGAATGCGCCGCGAGACCGTAATAGACCAGCCCCTCGGTCGCGCGGCGATTCGCCCCCAGGTGCATTTCCGTCACCGTATCGAACTGCCGCATACCGGCGGCGGTCACCAGCCCGCGCAGGGCCTCGTTCTCTCCGGGGGTGTCGATCCGCACGAAGCCGCCCCGCGCCTGCCGGAGAAGCTGGGCGACAATCTGCACCGCGGTCTCTTCGGTGTCGGCCACCAGCGGGCCGATCAGATCGCCCTTGCCAAAGCGCCGCCGCAGGGCAAATCCGCAGGGCCGTCCGGCGCGCCAGGCCACCACACCGGCGGACACCCCCAGCAGCGCGTCGATTACCGCTCTGCGGTCCAGCCCGTAAGCCGTCCTGTCCATCTCGCGGACCGTGTCGTGATCCTCGGGCGAAAGCTCTGTGAGTTCGAGCCCTGGGATCGCGGGCACCTCCGGTACGCGAACGACATGGCCCTGGTGCTGGTAGACGGTCATCACATGGCGGAACCCGGCGTTCAGATACAGGCGGTAGCCTGAGCGGGTCGCGTTCAGGCGCATGTCGCGCCCCTCGCAATCCTTCATGATCCGCTGAAGCAGGAAACGCCCACCACCCCGCGCCTGCAGACGCGGCGGTGTGACCATCATGCCCAGCATGGCGAAATCCTCGCCGGTCGGGAAATGCATGGCAGAACCGAGCGGGCGGCCGATTTCGTCCAGGGCGATATAGCCTTCGCCAAGCTGCATCAGCAGTTCCAGGTCGCTGTCCCGGTGCGGCCAGAAAACGCTGACGGTCAACTCGTGCAGCAGTGCCCGATCCCTGGCGGCGATCCGTGCCACCTGCGCCTCGTAAGCGTCGATGCGAAGAGTGTCGTTCAAATCCGCCGCCTCCGGTCCGGCCGAGTCTGCGACCCGGTAAATACATCGCGGCGCGTTGCGCGCGCCAGTTCTGCTCAAGGTCGGCGCATCCGTTCCGGGCTGCAACAGCCGACCTTCCCGAACCCTAACGGCAGACGCATAGCAGGTTCACCCATTTTCGACTGATATTCGGTAGTTTATGCCCATTTCTTGCGCGCCGCAAAGATATCGGAACGCCTTCGGTCATCGTTCGTTCGAGACTCGGCCGAGAACCCTGTCCAGGGTCTCGATGAACCGGTCGACGTGATCCGGCTGGCAGACGAGCGGGGGGCGGATCTTCAGGGTATCCTCGTTGGCCCCCGTGGTGCTGATCAGCACGCCCTCGTCCCGCATCCCGTTGACCACATCGAGCGCCATGCGCCGGCGCTGCTGGGCCGGGCTGTCCGAAGTACCGATATCGACACCGATAAAGAGCCCGGCTTGACGGACCGCTCTCAGCATTTCGTGGCGGTTCGCCAGCGCCCCGATCCCGTCACGCAGGCGCGCGCCGATCCGAGTAGCTTGGCCGGGGATGTCATCGCGTTGCAGAACGGTGAGCACCGCGTCGGCGGCGGCGATGCCCACCGTGTTGCCGGCGAAGGTGTTGGAATAGCGCGCCGTCTGTCCGAAACTTTCCATCGGGTCGCGCCGGCCCACGACCGCGCCGATGGGAAAGCCGTTGCCCATCGGTTTGCCCAGCGTGGCGAGGTCCGGCACGATCCCGTGCCGCTCGAACCCCCACATATGTGCGCCGGTGCGGCCAAAGCCGGGCTGCACCTCGTCCGCGATCACCAGCCCGCCGGCCGTACGCACGGCGTCCACGCCGCCCGCGATGAAGCCCGGCGGGTCGATCCAGACGCCGTCGCTGGAAAAGATGCTGTCGAAGAGCAGCGCGGCTACACCGATGCCGCGCCGGTCCAGATCGTGGATCGCCGCCGTGACCTGCGCGGTGAAATGCGCCTGTGCCTCCCCGGCGGGAACGCCGGCCGGTCCGGGCAGGTCGATCATCCGCACCGAGGGGCTGAGCCGGACGGCGTCACCCAGGTTCGGCGACACCTCCGCCACCGCGGCACTGGTGCCGTGATAGGCATAGGACGAAACGATGACGCCCTCGTGGCCGCTGACATGGCGGGCGATCCTGAGCGCCAGGTCGTTCGATTCGCTGCCCGTGCAGGTAAAGACGACGCGGTCCATCGCCTTTGGAAAGGTCGCGACGAGCCGTTCGGCATAGTCGACCAGCCGGGGTTCCAGGTAGCGGGTGTTGGCGCTGATCCGCGCGGCCTGGTCGGCCATGGCGGCGGTGATCTCGGGGTGGCAGTGACCCAGCGAGGGTACGTTGTTGTAGAAATCCAGATAGGCCCGGCCATCGGGATCGTAGAGCCACATGCCCTCGCCGCGCACGACATGCACCGGGGTGCGGTATTGCAGCCGGTAGGAGGCGCCCAGCACCGCGTCGCGGCGGGCGATCAGCGCCGCCTCGCGCTCCGGCAGCGCGGTTTCGCCGGGACGGTAGCGGTTGGGCATGAGATCCGTGGTCATCAGCTTGCGTCTTCCTGGTTTGGTGCGGGCAGCGGGGAGACCAGCGCCGTCTCGATTGCAGACTGTGCGTCCCGCGTGTCAAGCCGCGACAGGATCGCCAGTCCGCGTTCCGCCCGCGCGATGTTCTTGTTGATATAGGCGGCCTGATCCGGAAACAGATGGGACCGCCAGGCATTGATGAGCACAAGCGCCGCCTGCCGGGCCCGCATCAGCCCGACCAGAACCCGGCGGTCGAGCGCGGAGAGCGGAATGACGCTGGCATAGCCCGCGATCAGCGCCTCCGCCCCGCCCAGCGGCTGCCCTGAATCGGTGACCATGTGGCCCGCGGCGATGGCCAGGTCTTGGAGACGCGGGTTCCAGCCGCCGTCGCCGAAATCGATAAAACCTGTGCCGCTGTCGGTCAGCAGCATGTTGTGCGGGCTGAGGTCGTTGTGGGTGATCTGCCAGTCGAGCGCGCCCAGATGCGGCGCGACCTGCTCTGCGTGGTCCGCCATGGCGCGGCGCACCAGGTCGGAGAGCGGGCCCGGTTCGAGATGACGGGAGAGGGCGGAAAGCTCCGGCCAGCATCCCACATGCCACAGGACCGCGCGCCGTGCACCGGGCGGGTTGCATAGGCTCAGCGCAAGGGACAGCCGGGCGAGGGACTGCCCGGTGCCGAAGACCGTGGCCGCCGTCTGCGCCGCGTCATGCAGCGGCGTGCCGTCCAGCCGGGTCTGCAGGTAGCCGCAGGTTTCCCCGTCGTGGAACATCGCGCTGCCGCCCTGCGTCGGGATCAGCCGGGGCGCGATCACCGTGGCGTCGGGTTCGAGCCCGGCCAGCACCCCTGCCTGAAAGGCAAAGCTTTCACGCGCCTCAAGCCGCGAAGAGGTCTTGAGGATCAGGCGCCGGTCGCTTGTCGTGCGGACCTCGTCGGTCCGCTCCACCTCCGAGGCGAGCGGGACGATCTCTGCCGCGATGCCGTAATGCCGCGCAAGGAAGGCCGCAGGCCGGTCCGGGCCGCCGTGTTCCGGCCGTTCGCCCAGCGGCGCGAGCGCCGCCCGGAACCAGCCGTCCGGAAGCGAACCGGACACGTGCCGGAGATCGGGCAGGGTGGTCATGCTGCTCCGGCCACCGGTTCCGCCCGCGCGTAGACTGCCGCGAGGTCGGTCAGGCCCCAGTTGCCGCCTGTGAGGATTGTACAGACCTTTTCACCGGGACGCAGCCTGATCGAGCCGGCCAGCAAGGCCCCCACACCGATGGCGGCAGAAGGTTCGCCCAGGAGCTTGGCATCGCGCGCCAGCGCTTTCATGCCGGCGACGATATGCGCATCCTCCACGGTCACGATCTCGTCGACGTGGCGTTCGATGATGGGCCAGGGGTTCTGGCCGGGCACGCTGATGCGCAGCCCGTCGGCGATGGTGTCGCGCAGCGGCAGCGACACGCGTTCGCCCCTGATCCGGCTCTGGTAATATTTGGGGGTCAACGCCGGTTCGGCTCCGATGACGCGGACGCCAGGCTTGAGCGCCTTGAGCGCCGTGGCGACGCCCGAGATCAGACCGCCCCCGCCGAGCGGCACGATGACCGTGTCGACATCGGGCAGATCCTCGAGGATTTCGCAACCGATTGTGCCCTGTCCGGCCATGACGCGCGGGTCTTCGAAGCCGTGGACGGTCTCGTAACCCTTTTCCTCGGCGATGCGGTAGACCTGTTTCCAGCGCGCGGCGGTGTCGCCGTCGTAAAGGATGACTTCCGCGCCAAGCGCGCGGGTATTGTCGATTTTCTGCTGCGGAGAGGATGTGGGCAGCACCAGCACCACCTTCGCCCCCAGCATCCGCCCGGCCCAGGACAGGCCCTGCGCATGGTTGCCGGAAGACGACGAGATCAGCCCACGCGCGAGCTGTTCGGGCGAGAGTTGCAGCACGGTATTGAGCGCGCCGCGGATCTTGAACGCTCCGGTGACCTGAAACGTCTCGGGTTTGAGGTAGAGCTCGCATCCGACGGCCGGTTCGATCCGGTCGGCGCGCAGCATCTGCGTGTGCCGGATATAGGGCGCGATGCGCGGGCGGGCGTCCTGAATGTCCTCTATCGTGGGATGGTCTTGCATCCTTGGGGTCTCCTCATCCCGCCGGGGCCAGAAAGTCGAAATATGTGCCGACCCTGCGCGCCTTGGCCTCGCACAGCAGCGCGGCGGCGGTCGTGTTGTCCTGGATCGCCATTCCGGTACTGTCGAAAATGGTGATCTGGTCTTCGGTCTCGCGACCCGGCTTGCGACCCAGCAGCACCTCGCCGATTTCGTCCAGCGGGCCGGTGACGATACCGGCCTTGAGCGCGTGTTGCACCTCGCCCTTCTCGCAGCATTGCGCGGCGGCATCGACCACCACACGGGCATCGCGGAAGAGCTCCGGGTCCAGCTCCTGCTTGCCGGGTTGATCGGCGCCGATGGCGACCATGTGGGTGCCGGGGCGGAGCCAGCCTGCCCGCAGAACCACGCCGCTGGCGCGGGTCGTGGCGACGACGACATCGGCCTCTGCCACGGCCTCCTGCGACGTCCCGGCGACCGTGACGGGAATGCCGCACTCGGCCTCGATCTCAGCGGCGAAAGCCCGGGCGCCCTCGGGGGACCGGCCCCAGGCGTCGATGGCGTCGATCTGCATGACCTCGCGGATCGCCCGGATCTGCATGCGTGCCTGATGTCCGGTTCCGATTGCGGCGAGCCTGCGCGCGCCGGGCCGCGCCAGCGCCCGGACCGACACCGCGCCCGAGGCGCCGGTGCGGAACCCGGTCAGCAGGCTGCCGTCCATCACGCAGGTCAGCGCGCCGCTTGACCCGTCGAAGAGCAGCACGGTGCCCATGCCGTTGGGCAGGCCGAAGCGGCCCGGATTGTCCCGGAACCCGCCCGAAGAGGCCTTGAGCGACACCAGTTCGCCGCTTCGATGGTAGCCCGCCTTGAAGTCGATCTCGGCCGCCTCGGTGGACAGGTGGATGCCCATGTAGGGAGGCTGGTCCACATCGCCGCCGCTGTAGGCGCGATAGGCATCCTCGACCTCGGCGATCACGTCGGGCATGTGCAGGAGGCCGCGAACCTCCTCCTTTGTGAGCAGCAGCGTGCCGGTCATCGCCGGGCTCTGCGAAACGCCAGGTGGTCCTGCAACGCATAGCCCTTGATGATCGCAGGCACGAACCACGGATCGCCACGGTAGAGCGGGACGGCCGCGGGCGCGCGAGATGCGAAGGCGCTGTGGCCTGCCTCGGCGCCAAGCAGACGGTGGGCCGCGCGGCTGCCGACCCAGGGCGCCCAGACCACGCCGGAGCCGCAGAAGCCGCTGGCATAGCGAATGCCGTCATGTTCGAAGAGCCGGGGCAGCATGTCGCGGTTCATGGCCACGTTACCGAACCAGCTGTGGCTCAGCGTGACGTTCTCCAACTCGGGAAAGAGCTGGGCCAGCCCGGCCCGCAGGCGCAGGGTGGGTTCCAGCGGATCGCCCCGGCGGGAGGCGTCGCGTCCGCCCAGCAGGATCTTCCGGCCGTCGGGCGAAGGCCGGTAGTAAAAGCCCAACTGCCGGTTCTCGCCCATCATCATGCGGCGCGGCATCAGGCGGTCCATGACATCGGCGGGCAGATCGTCGGTGGCGATGATCCGGCTGCGGACGGGAATGAGTCGGCGCTGGAGGTAGGGGGTCGCGCGGTCGGTATAGCCGTTGGTGCAGACCAGCACCTGGCGTGCTGCGATCTCGCCCCGCGCCGTGGCGACGCGGAACCCGGTTCCGTCGCGGCTGATCCCGCTGACCCGCGTCTCGCCATGCACGTCCACGCCCGCCGCCAGCGCAACCCGCAGCATCTCGGCATGGAATTTGCCGGGGTGCAGCCCGCCGATATCCTTTCGCACCGTGCCGCCGCGGTAAAAATCCGTCCCGATATAACCCGTCTGTTCGGCATGGGGCACGGCGTAGGCCTCGATCCCCAGCCGCTTGCTCAGGGTTTCGGCGGCGCGGGCCATGGTGTCGTACTGGTCATAGCCGAGCGCGCCCTTGAAATTGCCGACGGGTTGATAGTCGCACTCCAGCCCCTCATCGGCGATGAACGCGCGCAGGAACTCCCGCGCGGTCTTGCCCTCGGCCTCGATGCCAAGCGCGACCTTCTCACCGAACCGCTTGGAGATCGCGGCAAAGCTGGGCCGGATGTTGCCGCTGGTGATACCGCCATTGCGCGACGAGGCGCCTTCGCCCGGGCGCATGGCGTCGAAGACCGCGACGGACCGGCCGGCGCGTGCCAGCACCAGCGCCGCAGAGAGGCCCGCGAAGCCCGCGCCGACGACGACCACGTCGACCTTGGCGGGGACAGGTGTCTGCGGCAGGGCCGCCGGCGGCGCGGCCTCCCACCAGTAGGGCGTTGCGCTCCGGGCGGCGCGCGCATCTTGGGACATGATCGACCTCAGAAGTTGTCGTTGCGGACGTCGAGCGCATCGCGCAGCCCGTCGCCGATGAAATTGAAGCTCGTCACCGCGATGGTGATGGCCGCGCCGGGAATGATCGCCAGCCAGGGCGCGGAGCCCAAATATTGCTGGGCGCCGTTCAGCATGTTGCCCCAGCTGGGCAGCGGCGGCTGGATGCCGAAGCCGAGAAAGCTGATATAGGCCTCGAGCAGGATCGCCCGGGCCACGGTCAGCGTCGCGGCGACGATGATCGGGCCCATGCAGTTGGGCAGGATCTCGCGGATCATGATATGCGCCTGGCTCAGACCCAGCATACGGCCCGCCAGCACGAATTCGCGTTCGCGCAGCGACCGGACCTCGGCCTCGACGATGCGGGCGACCTCCATCCAGCCGGTCAGGGCGATGATGATCGTGATCATGATCGGACTGGGCTGCAGCGCCACGGCGAGCGCCAGCAGCATGAAGATCGTCGGAAAGGACAGGAACCCGTCGACCAGCCGCATCAGCACGGCGTTCACGACGCGGCCGCCGTACCCGGCGACGACTCCGATGAACGTGCCCAGGATCGTCGCCAGCAGCATGGCGAAAAAGCCCACCAACAGCGAAATCCGGCCCGCCATGAGCAGGCGCGCGGCAATGTCGCGGCCCAGGGGATCGGTGCCGAAGTAGTGATCGCCGGTCAGCGGTGGCGCAAAACGCGCGCGCAGATCGATGTAGAGCGAGTCATAGGGCAGCAGATAGGGCCCGAAGATGCAGGCCAGCGTCAGCAGCGCGATCATCACCAGGCCCAGGAGCGCCAGGCGATGGCCGAAGAATTTGCGCACGACGCGGTTCTGCCACCAGCGGGGCAGGGGCGTCACGGTGAAGTCGGTCGTGCTCATGGGAAAATCCTTCCTGTGGTATCAGGCCAGACGGATGCGCGGATCGACGAGGGCCACGGTAATGTCGGCAATGAGGTTTGCGACGATCGTCAGGAGGGCGGAGAACATCAGGAGCCCCATCACGACCGGGTAGTCGCTGTAACCCAGGCTGTCGAGAAAGAGACGCCCCATGCCCGGCCAGGTAAAGACGGTTTCCGTCACCAGCGCGCCGGTCAGCAGGGACGGCACCTGCACACCCGCCAGGGTGATCATCGGCAGCAGCGCATTGCCGACCACGTGTTTCATCACGACGCGCCGCTCCGACACGCCCTTGGCGCGGGCGGTCTTGACGAAATCCTGGCTGATCGCATCCAGCGTCGCGGTGCGCATGAAGCGGCTCCAGATCGCGATATGGACCAGCGCCAGAACGATCGAGGGCAGAATGAGGTGATGCAGGTAGTTCAGCACCGACCCGTCGCCGATGGTGTACATGTTTCCCGCGGGCAGCCAGTCGAGACGCAGCGCGAAGACGTAGATGCCGATGAGGCCGAACCAGAAGGTCGGGATCGACAGGGCGATCATCGCACCCACGGTGGCGATGTAGTCGAAGCCGGAATAGCGGTGCGTCGCGCCGCGGATGCCGATCCAGGTCCCGATGGCGACGGCGATCACGGTCGAAGAGCCCATCAAGAGGAGCGTCGCAGGCACGTGCCGGGCGATCACCTGGGTGACCGGGCTGCCATCGCGGAAGGACGTGCCCCAGTCGCCCTGAACAAGGCCCCAGATCCAGTCGAGGTATTGAACGTGGACAGGACGGTTCAGCCCCAGCTGCTCGGTGATCCTTGCGATGTCTTCCTGCGTCATGCCGGGATCGAGCGCATATTGCGACAGCGGTCCGCCGGGCATGAGGTAAAGGACCAGGAACCCGATGATCGAGACGATCACCAGAAGAACGGCACTCTGAAGGAAACGGCTGAATAGGAAGGCGGCCATAGGGCGCTGCTCCGTGTCGGGTGTGTCGTGTCAGGGTGCCGCCGCCCGCAGGGAGGGACGGGCGGCGGCAGGGTCGAGGCGTCAGCCCCAGTACCAGAGTGCCGCGTGCGAGGACTCTGTGCGGGTGTTGGAGTTGGCCTCGAACCCTTCCAGCCCCGCCTTGCGTCCGAAGACGTTGGTGTAGCGGAACAGCGGCAGAAACGGCAGGTCCTCGCGGATGATCGCCTGGATCTCCCTGTAGATTTCCTTGCGCTTCTCCACGTCGAAGGTGCGCGCGCCGTCCTCGAGCAGCCGGTCCACCTCGGGGTTGGAATACTGCGCGTTGTTCGAGCCGCTGCCGCTCTCGGCGGCGATGGCGTTGCTGTGGAACCGGTTGGTGACATCCGGGTCGGCGCCGATCAGGTAGGTGATGCCGACCATGGCGGAGTCGAATTGCGACTGGCCCCAGAATTCGCCCCACATGACCGCAGGCGGCAGGTTCTCGATCGTCATCTCGACGCCGATCTGAGCATAGGTCTGCTGGATGAACTGCTGCGCCTGTTCGCGCAGATGCGCGCCAGTGGTGGTCGAGTTGGCGAAGCTCAGCCGCACGCCGTCCTTTTCGCGGATTCCCTCCGCGCCGGGCGTCCAGCCCGCCTCGTCCAGCAGGCTCGCGGCCTTTTCGAGGTCGAATTCGTGCTCGGGCAGGTCCGGATTGTGGAAAGCCGAGGTCTCCGGCATGAAGGTCTCGGCCTCGCCGGGCACGCCGAAGTAAAGCAGGTCGATGATCGACTTGCGGTCGATGGCAAGGTAAAGCGCCTCGCGCACGGCCTTGTCCTGGAACACTGGCAGCGCCTGATTGAGGTAGATCGACTCCAGGGTGCCGCGCGGCTCCAGCGTCACCACGCGTTCGTCGAGGGTCTTGGCCTCTTCGTAGTTGTCCGGGGTGATGTAGGCCTGGCCGACGAGGTCGATCTCGCCGCTGCGGAACTGGGTATAGAGCACCGTCATGTCCGGAATGTACTTGAACACCAGCTGCTCGATATAGGGGCCGTCGCCGTGGTAGTCGGGGTTGGCTTCCAGGATCAGGTTGTCGCCCGCCTGACGGCTGCCCCATTTGAACGCGCCGGTGCCGACCGGGGCCCGGTTGAACGGCGCTTCGTTGGGATCCTCGGCGGTGGCCAGGATGTGCTCCGGCAGGATGAAGGTTTCGCACAGGAACGACACGTAGGGCGCGAAGGGTTCTTCCATCCGCCAGGTGATTTCCGTCGGGGACACGACTTCGATATCGCGCACGAGGTCATGGCCCGCCGTCCGCCAGGCGCGGAAGTTCGGATCGGTGATGAGTTCGAGGGTGAACTTCACGTCCTCGGCGGTGAACTTCTCGCCGTCGTGCCATGTCACGTCGTCGCGCAGCTTGATCCGCCAGTTCAGCCCGTCCTCGGACAGGCCGCCGTTCTCGACCGTGGGCACCTCCGTGGCGAGGTTGGGCACCACGTCGCCGTCGGGCGTGATGCGGAAGAGGGTGTCGAAGATCGAGAAGGCAACACCGTCGTCGACCTCGATATGCGGCATCAGCGGATTGAAGACCGTAGGCTCCTGCGAGAGCCCGACGACGACGCGGCCGGTCGGCTCTGCCGGGGCGGTCTGGGCGAAGGCGGGCTTGCCGAGCAGGCCCGGTGCCAGCAGGCCGACCGCGCCGCCGGCCGTCATCATGCGCAGCGTTGCCCGGCGCGTGAAACCGGATTTCGGGGACTTTTCTTTGGTCATGTCTGTGTTCCCTGTTGTAAAGTCTGTTGGGTGCTTTGGCGGCCACCCGTGGCCGCTGCCGCGGTCTTGTCGTCGAGTTGTTCCCCCGGAATCGCCGAGACCAACTCGCGTGTGTAGTCGGCCTCGGGCGAGAAGAAGATCCGAGAGGGGCGGCCGAACTCGACAATCCGGCCCTTCTGCATCACCGCGATCTCATCGCAGATCTGGCTTGCGACCCGCAGGTCGTGGGTGATGAAAATCATGGCAACGCCGGTCTCGCGCTGGATCCGGTCGAGCAGTTCGAGGATCTGCGCCTGGATCGACACGTCGAGCGCCGAGACTGCCTCGTCTGCGACCAACAACTCCGGCTTGAACATCAGCGCGCGCGCGATACCGACGCGCTGACGCTGACCGCCGGAAAATTCGTGCGGATAGCGGCCATACGCCCGCGCATCGAGGCCCACGAGATCGAGCAGCGCCTTGGCGTCCTCGCGCGCTTTCGCGGCCGGAACCCCATGCGCGATCGGGCCGACCGTCAGGCTGCGTCCGATGGTGTTGCGCGGGTTGAGAGAGGCGAAGGGATCCTGAAAGATCATCTGGATCTTGGGCCGCAGGCTGCGGAAAGCGGGTTCGGTCAGCCCGGCAATGTCCTGGTCGCGAAAGAGGATCTGGCCCGAGTCGGCCTCCATCAGCCGGATCAGCAGACGCCCGAGCGAGGACTTGCCCGATCCGCTTTCGCCGACAACGCCCAGAGTACGGCCGGGCAATACATCGAAGGAGACATCCTGCACCGCCGGCACGATCCGCTGCGTGCGGAAGAACGCGCTGCCGCTGCGGTAGGTTTTCACCAAGTTGCGCACCTTCAGCAGCGGCTTTGCCGGGGCGCCCGAGGCGTCGGTGTGGGCGGCGCGTTCGCGGTCGTCCTGGCGCAGGTGCGGGACCGCGGCGATGAGCCGTTTCGTGTAGGGATGTTCCGGCGCATTCAGCACCTGCGCGGCGCTGCCGCGTTCGACGACATGGCCCTTTTCCATCACGACGACGCTGTCGGCGATCTCTGCAACCACGCCGAAATCGTGGGTGATGAACATCACGCTCATGCCCTTGCGGCGCTGGATGTCGCGGATCAGCTCGAGGATCTGCGCCTGGGTCGTGACGTCGAGCGCGGTCGTCGGCTCGTCGGCGATGAGGATGGTGGGTTCCAGCGCCAGCGCCATGGCGATCATCACGCGCTGGCGCTGACCGCCCGACAGGCGGAACGGATACTGGTGATACATGAGCGCCGGGTCGGGCAGGCCGACCTCGGTCAGCAGCTCGATCGCCCGTTGCCGGCGCGACTGCGGCGTGCCCTCGTCATGGGCCGCCATGGCCTCGTCGATCTGCGCGCCCACTGTCATCAGCGGGTTCAACGCCGAAAGCGGATCCTGGAAAATCATCGACACGACGCGTCCACGCAGGTCGCGAAGCTCTTCGCGGCCCATGCCGATGATTTCGCGGCCCTCCAGCGTGATCGACCCGGCGGTGGCCTGGATCGCCCGGGGCAGCAGGCCCATCACGGTGCTGGCGGTGACCGATTTCCCCGATCCGGATTCGCCGATCACACAGAGGATCTGGCCGCGATGCAGGTCGAAGGAGACATCCTCGATCGCGTGGCTCCGTTCCATCCCGTCGGGCAGGGTGACGGTCAGGCCGCGCACGGACAGCGCGACGGATGTATCGGATAAGGATGCGGATTGACCTCCGACCATGGGCTCTAGGACCTCTCTGCTGCGGGCTGGACCGGGGCGCGTGCCGCCGGACCGGGACGTTGCTCTTGCGTCGTGCCTTAAGTCCGCGTGGAACGAGGCGGGAAAGACGCGCCGCCATTGGATCAAGTCTGATCGCTCCGGAGGCGAGATGGTGTCGTTTTGCGGTGACGTGTCGGCAGGAAACGCTGCACTTGCCGTCCCGTCAGGCATATCGTTCTGGCGAGCAGACACATTCGTCGCCGGTCCGCGTCCGGCCAGGGCGCGCTCAGACCTGGGCGCAGACATAGATCTTCCGAACCGTGTCCAGCGTTCTCCAGACGCCGACAAACCCCGGCTTCATCACGAAACTGTCGCCGGCGCCGAAGCGATGGGTCACCCCGCCCGTTTCCTCGATCTCGATGGAGCCGGAAAGGATGTGACAGAACTCGAAGGTCGTCCCCTTGATCGAATGGGTCTCGCCCGGCGTCGCCTCCCAGACCCCGGTCAGCACCGTGCCGTTGCGGGAGTCGTCCTGCGCCCAGGTCCTGAAAGCCGGATTGCCCGAGATCAGGCGTTCGGGCATCGGAAGAGAGTCCTGGGGCGGGACTTAGGGTTTGGGGTCGATGGCAATCAGGTTCGTCATGTCGGCTCCTGTCGGGAATGCGGTCCGGGCCTCGTTTTCGGGCCTTCTGTTGACTTCAGTCTGCCGCGCGTGCCGGAGCGTTACGTGCCGATTTTCGTGTCTGCGCAGTGGATGATTGCGCACGGCGGGCGGAGGTAGATGAATCTGCCGGAGGGGGCGGTAGAGTTCCGGGCGGACAATCGTCCCATCGATTCACGCCGGTGGCGGGGTTTGCCAAGATCTCGCGGCTGGCAGAGAGGCGCGTTCCCCTCAACGGAAAGCGCATCGGTCATCGGCACGATTCATCGGCATTGGGCGCCACCGCGCGGTACAGGAAACTGCGGGAATGGCGCGCACGACGATCCCATCGATGCTCGGTCTTTACGTCCAGTGTGCGTCGCCTTGATCCTGCGCCAGCGCGTCAGACGGGCTTGATGCGTTCCGGCCATGGTTCGATGAGATGCCACCGGCGCGATCCTGTCGCGATCAGCCCACTTGCGAAAACAGCGGACGTCGCGCCGATGCGTTGGCTGATACGGTCATTCCCCGTCGAAATAGCCGAGGATGGACTTGGTCTCGAGATATTCTTCCAGCCCCTCGACGCCGTATTCGCGCCCGTTGCCGGACTGCTTGTAGCCGCCGAAGGGCACATGCGGGTCCCAGGCCGGGTAGTTCAGATGCACCTGCCCCGCCCGGATGCGCGCCGCGGTGCTGCGCACCAGTGCCAGGTCCGTACCTTGGACCTGTGCCCCGAGCCCGAAGACCGTATCGTTGGCGATGGCGATCGCCTCCTCGACATCGTCATAGGGCAGGATGACCAGTACCGGGCCGAAGATCTCTTCCTGCGCGACGGCCATATCGGTGGCGACCTCGGAAAAGATCGTCGGTCTGGAGAAGAAACCGCGCATCAGACCTTCGGGGCGTCCGGGGCCGCCGGACAGCAGCTTGGCACCTTCGTCGATGCCGGTCTGTATCATGGTCTGGACGCGGGCATACTGTGTCCGGTTCGCAGAGGGGCCGTGCGTGGTTGCCGGATCGGTCGGATCCCCGACACGCATGTCCTCGAGCGCCCGGACCGCCAGCGCCTCGACCTCTGCCAGCCGGGCACGGGGCACGATCATCCGGGTCGGCGCGCTGCAGGACTGGCCGACATTGCGCATCGCCGAGGCCACGCCCGGCGGCACCGCCTTCGACAGGTCGGCATCGGGCAGGATCACATTGGGCGACTTGCCCCCCAGTTCCTGCGCGACCCGCTTGACCGTGGGAGCCGCGGCCTGCGCCACGGCGACGCCGGCCCGGGTCGATCCGGTGATCGAGACCATATCGACATCGGGATGTCCGGCCAGCCGCGCACCCACGACGGGGCCGGTTCCGTTGACAAGGTTGAACACGCCCGCCGGAAACCCCGCCCGATCGACCAGCTCGGCGAAGAGCGCCGCGCTGAGCGGCGAAAGCTCGCTGGGCTTCAGCACCACCGTGCAGCCCGCCGCCAGGGCCGCTCCCGCCTTGGCGGTGATCTGGTAGAGCGGCCAGTTCCAGGGCGTGATGAGGCCGCAGACGCCGATGGGCTCGCGCAGGATGCCGGCCTGGCCCCGGCGTGTCAGGAATGGGTAGTCGCGTACGACTTCACAGGCGGCGCGCAGGTGTTCCGCGGCCAGCGGCACCTGCGCGGCCTGCGCATAGCTCGTCGCCGCCCCCATTTCGGCAGTGATGGCGCGGGCGATCGTTTCCGTGTTTTCAAGGATCAGCTCGCGCAGCCGCGCGATTTTCCCGGCGCGCTCCGTGGGCGCTGTCGCGGCCCATCCGGAAAAGGCCGCACGTGCCGCCGCAACGGCCTTGTCGGTGTCTTCGACAGAGCCGAGTGCAACCTCTGCGATCACCTCTTCGGTCGCCGGATTGACGACACCGGACCGCTCCGCGCCCGACGCATCGACCCAGGCGCCGTCGATGTAGAACTGATGCAAGCGCGCTTTGGCGGCTTCGATTTCGGCAGCGTTGCTCATGATTGGCTCCTTCGTTTGCTGCACGGCCGACCGGATGGGAGGACAGGCAGCGGAATGGGGACGTTACAGCCGGACAAGGGTGGCCAGGCGGCGCGTATCGGCGTCGTCGAAAAAGGGTTGGCCGGCTCGTATCCGCGGTCGACCCGGACCCTGTTGCGGATGCACATGTCGCAGCTGGTCAGGCTGCTGAAGCCGTCGACGCGATGGATATCGGTGAGATGGGTGCCATCGGGGTTCCTCGTTCGACCTGCCTGCAAGGCTAGCGGCATCGACAGAACGAATTTGCGGAAGCTTTCGGTGTCCGCAGCATAAACGAGTGAATTCCTCACCCTTTCTGGCAGGAATGGACGGGCTTCGGCGGAAGAAGGCATCGAGACCGAGCCACCGCCGTCGTGATGGGTGCCGCGCAGCGCTGTGCGGATCGCGTCGGCGGACGGTTTGCGGGTGACGAGGAGAGCAGCTCCTTCCCCGTCGGGGTGCATGACCTACCAGCCGCCAAAGCGGTTCCATTCCATCAGGGCTCCCGACCCGTCTTCCGGGATGACGTGATAGCGGTCGTGCTGGGCGGCGGTGGCGCAGGCATGGTTCGGCAGGATCCGCAGCCGGGTGCCGACCGGCAGGTTCGGCAGGCGTTCGGTCGAGCCGGGGCGCAGCGCCAGGATACCGTGTTCCTGGTTGGCCTGCCGCATGATCAGATCGGGGTAGATCCTGCCGCCCAGATCGCAGGCCACACCATAGCCCTGATCGACGGTCTGTGCCGCGGTGCCGCGATCGCGCGACATCGCCATCCAGCCCGCATCGACCAGCACCCAGCCGCGATCGTGCTGATGGCCGATCACCGTGGTCAGCACCGACAGCGCGATATCGTTCGTGTCGCAGACCCCGATGCCGGCCATCACCAGATCGAAGAACATGTAGACACCGGCGCGCAGTTCGGTCACGCCGGAAAGGTCCTCGGCCGCATGGGCCGTCGGCGTCGATCCGACGCTCACGACCGGGCAGGGCAGACCGGCTTCGCGCAGCGCCCGGGCGGCGGCTACGGTCGCGTCACGTTCCTTTCCCGCGAATACGGCATGGGCGGCTGATCCATCGACCCCGTAGCTTTCGCCGGCATGGGTCATGACCCCGCGCAACTCTGCGCCGCTGTCGTGCAGACGTCGGCCGATCTCGATCAGTTCGGGATCGCCGGCCCGCAGGCCGCCGCGGTGGCCATCGCTGTCGATCTCGATCAGTGCCGGGATCGGCTGGCCCGCGGCCTGCGCCGCTTCGGCAACCGCCTGCGCCTGCGCAAGGCTGTCGATCAGGATGACAAGGGCGCAGCCGCGGGCGCGCAGTTCCAGCACGCGGGGCAGCTTCTGCGGCGCGATGCCCACCGCATAGAGGATATCCTGCACCCCGGCTGCGGCAAAGACCTCGGCCTCGGCCAGGGTGGAGACCGTCGCCGGGCCCGACCCGCCCGTCAGCACGCGGCGCGCCACGTCGACGGATTTCGCGGTCTTGAGATGGGGGCGCAGCGTGACGCCGAGCGCCTCCGCCTTTGCTGCCAGCCGCCGGATGTTGCGCGTCATGCGCGCTTCGTCCAGCACCAGGCAGGGCGTGGTCAGCCGGTCCAGGCCCGGGTTCGGATCGTGCATGCGTCTGTCCTCTGTTGCCTTGATCTGCGTCGTCGTCCGCCCAAGGTGGTCGAGAGGGTGGGGCGTCTGCGGGCGCCGCCGGGGGCTTACTCGACGATCACGAAGATCTTCTTGCAGGGCTCGATTGTCCGCCATTGACCGACGAAGCCCGGTTTCATCACAAAGCTGTCGCCGGCGCGGAACACCGTCGGCGCGCCGCCATCCTCGGTGATTTCGACGACGCCTTCAACGATGTGGCAGAATTCGAACTTTTCGCCCTTGATCGACTTGTTGGTCCCCTCGCTCCCGGTGAAGATGCCGGTGCGCACAAGGCCGTCTTTCGATGTGTCGAGGTCCCAGGCTTTGCAGACCGGGCTACCCGCCAGCACGCGGTCGGGGGGAGCCGATACATTGCGCGGCTCGAAGTCGGGACTGGTTTCAAGGGGAACGATAAGCGTCATTGAGATGGCCTCTTTAGGGACGGGATGGCCTTAGCTTACCGCCCCGGCGCAGACCAAAGGCGCCATTCTTCGGGACGGCGCCGCAGGCCCTGCGGTTTCATCCGGACCTGACGGAATTTGATGCGCGGCCCACCGCGAAAGCTCTGTCGTGTCCCGACGGCCGGATCTTCAACCGGATCCGGCCGGGAAGCCGGGCATGACCGGTTGCTCGTCGCGCTGCCGTCGTCCCGTCGTGCCGCCGTAGCGAAGGGGCGGATCACCGGTTTCCGGCCTGCCGATGCGGCCGGACTGCCGCTGTCGCCCTGGCTGATGCGCGTGAAGGGACGGAAGGCGGTAGAGCGTACCCCCGGCTTCTCTTCCTGAATCGACCTGGGGAAGTTGGGGGAGGCCCTCCGATTTCGGGGATGACGGGGGCGAGGATTGAGACCACGCGCTTTTCCATCTTCACGCGGGAGGCTGGCTGACCGGCGAGGCTTTCCGTCGTCCCGATTTCATCGGCAAGCGGGGATCGGCGGAGGACAGCGCCCTATTTCATGCCGCCGGCTGGCACATCAACGGTCGAAGATTGCTGCTGGGCCGCCGCATCCAGCGACTTCTAATTCCGCAAGGAGGGAAAATGGGCGGCAGATCATCCGTGAGGCCTGCCATGACCCCGATCCTACCCCGCGCCGGGGCAGACCATATCCGAACCGCCGAGGCCCGGCAGGGCCGAGGTGCCGTTGCACCGCCGGCAATGCGCGCGCTGGGGTCAGAGCCGCCGGGCCGCAACGGCGCCCAAGCGCGGCCGCGGCGGTCTGCGCGGGATGCGGGCCTTCGGCTGACAGAGAAAGGGACACCATGCTGAGCAATTCCATCGCCGAACTCGACCGGAGACATCTCGTCCACCCCCTCGCTTCGTGGCGCGCACATGAACAGGCAGGCGCGCGCTTTCTGGCGTCGGCCAAGGGCGCGACCGTGATTGACGCAGAGGGACATTGCCTGCTGGACGGATTTGCCGGACTTTGGTGCGTGAACGCCGGGTACGGTCAGGACCACCTGATCGAGGCCGCCACCCGCCAACTGCGCGAGTTGCCCTATGCGACAGGCTATTTCGGGCTCGGCTCGGAATCCGCCGCACGACTGGCGGGGCGGCTGGCGGATCACGCCCCGGGCGATCTGAACCATGTCTATTTCGGGCTCGGCGGATCGGATGCCGTGGACAGCACGATCCGCTTCGTCCGGCACTACTGGCAGTCCAGGGGCGCGCCGGAGCGGGACCAGTTCATCTCGGTGGCACAGGGCTATCACGGTTCTTCGGCAGTGGGATCCGGGCTGACGGCGCTGCCGGTCTTTCACACCAATTTCGGCGTGCCGCTGGACTGGCAGCACAAGATCCCCTCGCATTACCCCTACCGCAATCCGGTGGGGGAGGATGCCCAGGCCATCATCGCCGCTTCCGTCGCGGATCTGCGCGGCAAGATTGCCGAGATCGGCGCAGAGCGCGTGGCGGCCTTCTACCTCGAACCGATCCAGGGCTCCGGCGGCGTTCTGGTCCCGCCGCCGGGCTGGGTCGCGGCCATGCACGCGGTCTGCAAGGAAATGGACATCCTCTTTGTCGCCGACGAGGTCATCACCGCCTTCGGCCGTACCGGCCCGATGTTCGCCTGTGCAGACGAGGGCATCGTTCCCGACATGATGACCACGGCCAAGGGCCTGACCTCAGGCTATGTGCCGATGTCCGCGGCCTTTCTGTCGGATCATGTCTACGAGACCATCGCCGACGGGGCCGGGCTGGCGATGGTCGGTCACGGCCAGACCTATTCCGCCCATCCGGTCAGCGCGGCGGTGGCGCTTGCGGCGCTCGATCTCTACGAAGGCGGCCTGCTGGAGAATGGCGCGGCGATGGGCGCGCGGCTGATGGCGGGGCTGCAGGGCCTGGCGGATCATCCTCTGGTGGGCGAGGTGCGCGGCCGGGGCATGCTGGCGGCGGTCGAACTGGTCACCGACAAGGCGAAGAAGACGCCGTTGCCCGCAGCGGCGGCGCCCGGCACCCGGATCTTCGACAGGGCGTGGCAGAACGGGCTCATCATCCGCGCCTTCACGCAGGGCGTGCTGGGCTATGCGCCGCCGCTCTGCTGCACGACCGACGAAATCGACCGGATCGTGGACCTGACCCGCCTGACACTGGACCAGACGCTGGCGGACCCGGACGTCCGCGCCGCCATGGCGTGACGGGCAGGGTCTGTCCCGGCAAGGGTCCGACACGGTTACAGACCGTGCCGGAGACGTGGGCGGCAGCGGCCTCGGCATGGGCCGCAAAGCGGTCGACCCCGACGTGATCCAGCGGCACGAGTTCTCGGCCCGAGACCATGAACGCGACCATCACGTCGCCCACGCCCGGCGCGAGCTGGAAGCCATGGCCGTCGAAGCCGAAGGCGCGGAACACGCCCGGTCTCGCATCGACCGTGAACCTACCCGCCTTCGCCGAGCCTGACGCTACGCGCCTTAGGGGATGCGGATCGGCCTGTGCCTTGTCCCGTCCTTTCGGCAGGAGAAGCGTCCGATAGCGGTCATCGCTCGCGTCGACGCTGGGGACGTCGTCGTGGGCCGGTCGGGCGGGTTGATGCACCTCGATACGCTTGCATACTCGGGGCAGCATCGCGGTGTCCGTGTCGTCAGGTGCTTAAATGATGTCTCGACGATGATCCGGACATCCACGGCAAGTCCGCACGTCCGAAATCACCCTCACAGGCAAGGAGGCTCAGGCTTGCCCACGCCCCGCCATGGAGCGGCGTTGCACAGACCCGGACGTCACTGCGCCTGCACCCCGATCGAAAAGCTGCGCTGTGCGCCCGGCGGTGGCGGCGGGCATGTTCCCGCCCGGGCGATCAGACGGACCGCCGCATTGTCGAGCGCGGCATTGCCCGAGCGCCGTGCAAGCGCCACACCGGTGATTCGCCCGTTGCCGGAAACGCTGAAGGACACCCGCGCCGTGCCGCCGCCGCGCACATTGGGCCGTCCGGCGCGGGACAGGCAGGCCATGACGACACCCGGATAGTTGCTTGCCGCGGCGTTGCCGGCCTGGTTCGCGCGACCGCCCGAGCCGCTCGACCGCGACGTGGCCGCCCGCGACCCGCTGGCGGCGCCGGCACTTGCGTTGCGGTTGGCATTGCCTTGTCGCGTTTGGGTGGGGCGCGGTTGCTGCTCGGCCGCGCGATGACGCTGCTGCTCGGCGGCTCGCTGGCGTTGCCGCTCTGCGGCGCGCGCGGCGGCCTCGGCCTGCATGGCCGCCTCGAATTCAGGACTACGCGCGGCGGGCCGCAAGGATCGCGCGGGCGTGGCGAACTCTGGCTCTTCCCCGGCGACCACATCCGGTTCGCTGGTTTCGGAGCGCGATGGCTTCGTCGCTATGGCCCTGGTCGGGGCCGCTTCCAGAGGCTCGGGACGCGCCGCCGGCAGGGCGGTGAGGGCCTCTGCGGCCGCGCTTTCAAGCGGGGCAATCGGCGCGGCGCTCTGCGGGTCTGCCGGAACGGCCATGCCCGTGGGCGCGGTGGGCTCTGCGGGATCGGCACGCTCTGCCGCATCGGCTTCGGCCCGGTCGGTCGCGTCCGCCTGGATCGGCTCTGCCATCTCTGGCTCCGGCGCGGGGCTTTGGTCTGGCCGGACGTCCAGGGCGGTTTCCACGGTGGCGGGGGGAGCGGTTTCCGTCGCCGTTTCCGGCTCTGCCGTGTCGGGCGGCGATTCGGCTGTCGTCACGCCGGCGACCATGTCCGCAAAGGAGGATCCCAGCATGACGTCGGCGCCACCGGCAGCCCCTTCGACCTCGACCGGATCGCTCGACAGCAGCGCCAGGGCCAGCGCCGCATGGGCGCTGCCGGCGATCATCAGCGCGGCAAGCTTCATCGGGCGGGATGTCGCGATCATTCCAGCCCCCTTTCCGTGACGATCACGACGGCCTCTGCACCGGCCCGGCGCAGCGCGCGGCCTATGGCCACAAGCTCGATGGCCGGCAATTCCGCATCCGGCACGATGCGCACCCGTTCGCGGTTCTCTGCGTCCAGCCGCGCCAGATAGTCGGAGGGTGCGCCGATAACCTGCCCGCGAAAGCTCATCCGTCCGTCCGCATGCACCACCAGCGCGTCTCCGGGCGCCGTGCGCTCCAGTTCGGCGGTCCGCACGAGGGTCAGATCGCCGTCCAGCGGAACCGCCAGCGTGCCGGCAACGAGAAAGAAGATCAGCATCAGGAACACGATGTTGATCAGCGCCGTGGTGGGCTCTCGTTCGGACTTCCGCCTGACACGCAGCATCACGACCGCGCCAGTACCGTGACCTGCGCACCCGGCACAGCCCGCAGCGCCACCAGCAGGTCGGTCAGCCGCTGCGACGTGACCGCAGGCCGCACGGACACCAGCACCACCGGGGCATCATTGTCGCCAATACCGTCGCGCAGGGCGGCCAACGCGACGTCGCGCCCGTTGAGGGTCACGCCTTCTTGGCTCAGCCGCAGGAAAAACGGCGCCGTGCCGGATGACAGGGCAGCCGCCCCGCCCGCGCCCCCGGCCGACAGTTCGACCTCGGCAAAGCGCGTGAAGGTGGAACTCAGCATGAAGAACAGCAGCAGCAGAAAGATGACGTCGATCAGCGATGTCATCGACAGGCGTCTGCGGCGGCTGCGCTTACGCATGCAGCCCACCGACCGCGCGGGCGTCGGATGCGCGACGTGCGCCGCCGGTCGGGGACAGGATCGTGCGCAGCGCCTTTCCGGCCAGCACGCGCTCGGCGTCCATCCGCGCTTCGAACCAGCTCAGCAGCAGTGCCGCAGGCATCGCAACGGCCAGGCCCACGGCCGTCGTCAGCAGCGCCACCCAGATGCCCCCGGCCAGGATCGAGGGATCGACCTGGCTGCCAGCTTCCTGCAGGGCCTGGAACGCCGAGATCATCCCCAGAACCGTGCCGAAGAGCCCCAGCAACGGCGCCAGCTGCGCAATCGAATCGAGCACCCGAAACCCGCGTTCCAGCCGTGCAAAGCGGGTCTCGGCCTCGGCGTCCAGACGGGCGGCGTCGGTCTGTCCCGAGATCGCCATGTCGATCACCGGGCGCAGGTAGCTCTTGGACCGGTCAAGCTCTGCGCGGGCTTCGGTGCGGTCGCCGGCGTCCCAGGCCACGATGGCACGGCTCAGCGCCCTGTGCCGCCCGACACCCGCCGCGGCGAACTGCCAAAGCTTGTAGACCGCCACCGTCGATACGACGACGGACAGCCCGACCAGCAGAAGGACGACCGGCCCGCCCAGGTCGGCAATGCGCCGCAGCGCGTCGAATACCGTCCCGATCATCCGATCACCTCGACGTCGATCCGCGACCGCAGCATCAGACCGTCGCTGCACAGATCGCGCGCGGCCTCTTCTGCCTCGCAGCTTTGCGCCCCGTTGATCAGCACCTGACCAAGTTGATCGCAGCCAAGCTGCGGCACCACGAACTGCCGCACCCGCGGACGGCCCGCCGGCAGCGCGCCGAAATCGAAGAGCGTCAGGCGGTCGACGCTGCCCGCCGCATCGAAGAGCACCGCCTCGAACACCGCCGACTTGAGATCGCTCTCGTGGCCGTTGAGAACCAGAAAGCTCATCCGGCAGCCGGTGTCCTGCGCTTCGACCGAGTTCAGCTCGATGGTGAGCGCGCCAGTGGCGTCTTCCTGAGCGGCAAGGGACGTGGCGGAGATGCCGATTGAGAGACCGCCGCACACGGCGAGAAGAAGGGCAAGGCGGGGCAACGGAACCTCCTGCAGATGTCGGACAAACAGGCGGGGCTGGTCGTGGCATTTCCAGGACGGGCTGCGCCGACCCAAGCATTTACCAGCACTGGCACCGGGGTCAAGACGATTGTTGACTGAAATAGTCGACAACAGAGCGCCGTCGGGGAAAGCGGTGGGCCGTCCTGCCGCCGCACACAGGCCCGCCGTAGACCGGGTGCGGTCGACACGGCGTGTCTGTCAGATCTTGCCGACGCCATTTGCGGCCCGAAACAGGACGGGTGCAAAAGCATCACCGCACCTGTGTCACGTCGATGACCCGACGGCCGAGCGCGCGGTGCATCCGCAGCCCTCAGGTATCCATGACCACCGTCCGCCCTTCGACCGACACCATCCGTAGCGGTGTGTCGTAGAGCGCGCTCAAACGGTCGGAGGTCATCGAGTCGCGCCAGGGCCCGGCGCAATGCAGGCGACCGTCCTTCAACGCCACGCACCAGTCGGCATGGTCTGCGGCGATCGACAGGTCGTGCAGCACCAGGACCACGCCGCGTGGATCGTCGGGGTCGGACGCGATGGCACGCAGCCGCTCCATGATGTCGCGGGTGTATTTCGGGTCGAGCGCCGCCAGCGGTTCGTCCAGCAGCATCCAGGGCGTCGCCTGCGCATAGGCCATGGCGAGGAACGCCCTCTGCTTCTGCCCGCCCGACAGCTCTTCGACCTCTCGGCCACCGAGGTCGGTCAGGTCGAACCGCTCCAGCACCTCATCTGTCAGCCGCGCGTCCGCCTGCGTCGGCCGGCCCCGGTGATGCGGCCAGCGTCCGAAACCCACCAGATCGCGCACATTGAGACGCGGGACGGTGCCCGCGCTCTGGGTCAGAAGCGACAGGATCAGGGCCCGTTCGTCCTCCCGCGCCCGGTGGATGTCCGTGCCGGCGATCGTTACGCTCCCGGCATCGGGCCGCATCAGACCTGCCAGCGTGTGCAGCAGGGTCGATTTTCCCGCGCCGTTCGGACCGATGACGGCCGTGATCCCGCGTGCGGGGATACGGAACGTGAGGTCGCGCAGCACCGCGGCCCCGCCGCGCGCAAGGGTCAGGTTCTCAACCTCGATCATGTCCTTCGCCTCGCAAGAACCAGTGCCAGAAACAGCAGCCCGCCGGCGAACTCCACCACGATGGCCAGCGCCGATTGCAGCCCCAGCACACGCTCGAACACCGCCTGCCCCGCCACCAGGATCGACGCCCCGATCAGCGCCGCCGCAGGGATCAGGACCGTGTGCCGGAAATCGCGCAGCGCGGCATGGGCGAGGCTCGCGGCAAGCAGCCCCAGGAACGTGATCGGACCGACCAGCGCCGTCGAGACCGACACCAGCAGCGCCACGATGCCAAGGGCCGCCAGCACCAGCCGGTCATGCGGCAGCCCGAGCGTCCGCGCCTTGGCCCGGCCAAGGCCCGCGACATCAAGCGCCGGTGCCAGCCGCCACGCGGCCAGCAGCGCCAGCACCAGCACCACCGCCGCGATGCCAAGCTGCCCCTCGTCCACGCTGTTGAAGCTGGCGATGCTCGCCTGTTGCACGACCGCAAATTCTGACGGATCCAGCAGACGCTGCACGAATTCCGCCAGCCCGCGCAACAGCGCGCCCAGGATCACGCCGGTCAGGATCATGCGGATCACATCCTCCGCCCCCTTTCGGAACAGCACCCCGAAAAGCGCCATGGCCGCTGCCGTCAGGCCGGCCGCCTCGGCGAGGAATTTCGGCGTCTCCGGCAAGTCAGCGTACCCCACCCCGCCCAGGATCATCACCAGCGTCGTCTGGATGAAGATGAAGAGCGCGTCGAAGCCGACGATTCCGGGGGTCAGCAGCCGGTTCGCGGCGATGGTCTGGAAGATCACCGTTGCCGCCCCCGTCGCCGCGCCCACCAGAACGAGCGCCGCCAGTTTCTCTGACCGCAGCGACAGGATGAACGCGACCGGCGCTCTGAGCCCCCAGAGCAGGAACAGCGCGACTGCCAGGACCAGCAGCCCTCCAAGCGCCATGAGTCGCCGTTCAGCCACGCAACCGCCCGCCCTTCGCATTCAGAAGCCAAAGAAAAAGCGCCGCGCCGACGATGGAAAAGACGGTCGCCGCAGGGATTTCGTAGGGCCAGCGCACCAGCCGCCCGATCACATCGGCGCCCAGCACCAGGCTGCCGCCCAGCATTGCGACCAGCGGCAGGTTGCGCCGCAGGTTGTCGCCTCGAAACCGCGAGACGATATTGGGCACAACCAGACCGACAAAGGGCATCGCGCCCACCGTCACGACCACTACCGCCACCGACAGGGCCACGATGGCAAGCCCCGCCAGAACGGTGCCGCGATAATCGAGCCCGAGGCTGCGCGCCCGATCCTCGCCAAGGCCGAGGAGCGTGATCCGGTCGGCCAGCAGGTACAGCGCCACAGCCAGAGCCGCGATCAGCCACAAGAACTCGTAGCGCCCGCGCAGCACGCCCGAAAACTCGCCCGTCTGCCAGATGCCGATGAACTGCACCAGGTCCGCGCTCCAGGCGATCCACAAGGCGGTGGCACCCAGAATGCCGGCATAGATCAACCCCACCAGCGGCAGGAGCATCGGATCGCGCCGCGGGACGTGCCGCGCCAGCAGGAAAAAGCCCGCCGTGCCGGCCAGCGCCGCCGCCGACGCGGCACCCATCTTGATCGGCAGCGCCGCCCCGGGCGCTGCGAGCGTGACGCCCAACAGGCCGATCATCGCCGCCTCGGGCGTGCCGGTCAAACCGGGCTCCACCAGGCGGTTCTGCACCGTCTGCTGGATCACCACGCCGGCCAGCGCCAATCCCGCGCCGGCCAACAGCGCAGCGCAGGTCCGCGGCACCCGGCTGACCGCGAGCAGCAGTCCTGTGTCCAGACCGCCGCCCCAAAGGTCGGCGGCGCCGACCGCAAGGCTCGCCGCTGACAACAGCACGAGCACGGCAAGTCCCCGGTGCGTGTCGCTCACGACCGTCACCCTTTCGACGCGCCGTCCTGAAACGCCTGCGCAATCTGGTCCAGCAGGATCTGCATGGACTGGATGCCGCCGCCGGCCAGGTAGATTGCCGCGCTGTCGAGATAGACGATCTGCCCGGCCCGGCCCTCCTTGGTGCCCATGACCAGCGGATTGTCCAGCGTTACGGCCGCGGCCTCGCCCTCCTGGCCGATGGCGGCACCGCGGTCGATCACGATCAGCCAATCGGGATCGGTTTCGGCAATGAATTCGAAGGACACCGATTCGCCATGCGTCTCTGCGGTGATGTCGGGATACGCCTCGGGAAGGTCCAGCGCCCGGTGCAGCCAGCCAAAGCGGCTGTCGTCGCCATAGGCCGACACCGTGCCGCCGTTGCTCAGCAGGATCAGCGCGTCGCCCTTGCCGTCGATCGCCTCCCGTGCCCGGACCAACGCAGCGTCGAGCTTTGCCAGAAGTGCGTCGGCCTCGGCGCGACGGTCGAAGATCGCGCCGTAGGCTCTGACACGCTCTCGGGCCTGACCGATCAGGTCGTCGCCCCAGATCGTCATGTCGATGGTGGGCGCGATCCGGCTCAGCGACGCGATCTGCGGCTGCGACCGGCCGCCCGCAACGATCAGGTCCGGCGCCATCGCCGCCAGCGCCTCGAAGTCGGGCTCGAACAGGCTGCCGACCGGGCTCGCGCCCTCCATGGCGGCGCTCAGATAGGCCGGCGGCACAAGGGCCGGTACGCCGTCGATGGCGATGCCGAGAGCGTGCAGCGTGTCTATGGCCGCAAGGTCCAGCGCAACCACCGTTTCGGGCCTCTGCGGCACCTCTGCGGGTCCTGCATATGTCTCGACCGTCACGGTCTGACAGAGCGCCGCAATCGGCGCAAACGACAGAAAAGCTGCCACGAATGCCGTTTTCATGATCCATTCCCGGATGCGGGGACAGGCCGTGGCTAACCGTGGCTGGACATGTCCGAGTGTTTTTGTCAGTCTATTTGCGAGCTTTAACGCGAAGGATTGAATCATGCAAACGGGACTCGCGGCCACCGGACGCTTCGAGACAGAGAATGCCAGCAAATACCTGCAACAACTCTGCAAGCACTTTGCCCACAAGGTCCAGGCGCGCTGCGATGACCGCAGCGGCGAGGTGGCCCTGGGGACCGGTCCCTGCCGTCTTTGGGCCAATGCCTCCGAATTGCGGGTCGAAGTGATGGCGCCGGATGCCGAAGAGCTCGACCAGGCCAAGCGCATCGTCGACAGCCACCTGGAACGCTTCGCGTTCCGCGAAGACTTCACAACCATGTCTTGGACCTGACTGCGGCCGGGATCGCCGTCCGACACACGGGCCAGGCGCAACCATGTCCACGCGCCGCCCGTCCCTCGGGGATCGGGCGGCGCTCATCGGTCATCAGAACCGGTATGTCGCCTTAAGGGTGACGGAGCGGCCCGGTTCGTAAAGCGGGTCGATCGTTCCAAACTCCTGCCCGTAGGTGGCGCTGTCGGCATATTGCTCGTCGAAGAGGTTCGTGACACCGGCGCGGATCGTCAGGCCGTCCACCCGGCGCGGCGTCCATTCCGCAAAGGCGTTGACGACCGTGTAGTCGTCGGTTTCGCCCGACGGCGCCCCCAGATACTCGATCTCCTGGCCCATTGTGTGCTGGGCGTCGGCGCCGATGGTCAGCCCGATATTGTCGAACCTGTGCGCCGCTTCCAGGACAATCGTATTGCCGATCGGGGTCGTGAGGTAGCGACCTGTGTAGCTGTCCGCCTCGACCCCGTCGATTTCGGCATCGACTTCGGCATAGGCGATACGGGCAAAGCCCGCGCCCCATGTGTAGCCTGCCCCGATCTCGAAGCCGCGCGTTTCAAGGTCGGACGTATCCCCGGCATCCAGCCCGAAGCTTTCGGATGCGGGACCGTCGAACAGCGTGCGCGCGTTGCGTATGTTCGACCCAAAGAGCTTGGCCTTGATCGAAAAACCGGAGCCCAGCTCTGCAGTCGCGGCGATGAAGGCGTTGTCCGAGGTGACAGGCTCGATGCTGTCCGGATAATCCCAGTCCCTGAAGAACAGGTAGGATTCCGCCAGTGCGATCCCACCCCAGACGCGCGACGCGCCGGCGCTGATCGTGACCGCATCCGTCACGTCGTAATCGCCGGCCAGGTTCGCCGAAAACCCGCCGTTGGCATAGTCCGTGCCGTCGGTCCCGGTGAAGGTCTGGTAATCGTACCGCAGCCCTGCCGACAGGCGCGCGCGATCCGTCAGGTCAAAGCGGCCCTGGGCGAAGAGACCGATGTTGTTCGCCGATTCCTCGCGATAGGCTGCCGGATTGCCCTTTTCGGCATAGTTGACTTCATCCATGTAGAAATCGAGACCGGCGGTGATCGTGCCATTGGCCAGGCTGAACCGGTTCTGCGCCTTGCCGGTCAGGCTTGTCGTCTCGCCGAGCGAGGTGCCGGGGTCCCGCGACCAGGGCCCGGTTTCGATCTCGTTCCTGTTGTAGGCCAGCTGAAAGGTCGGATCCCAGAATTCGGAGGTGTTGCCGCCGGTAAAGGTCAGCACGACGTTCTGGCGCCGCAAACGCCAGCGGCGCTCGTCGTAGACGCCGCGCATTCCGGCAAAGTCGGCGCGGGCGTTGCGGTCGGCGTCGTCTTCAACGCTTTCGTAGGAAAATTCGATCCGGCTGCCGTCAGCGCCGTTATACGCCAGCTTTGCCAGCCCACTTCTCAGCGCCGTGGTCGAACCGGGAACGGTCGTGCCAGAGCCGTCTTCACGGTCGTCCCCGTTTGCGGCCTTGCCGAACAGCAGGTATTCGAAACCGTCGTTGCGGCCGTAGACACCGAGCGTGTTGGTCCAGGTATCGCCGTTGCTCTGGTATTCGCTCGACACCCGCCCGCCGACATCGCGGCCCGGCAGCAGCAGGTCGTCCACATCCTTGGTTTCGAAGGCGATGGCGCCTGCCACCGCGCCCGGCCCCGCGTCCGCGGGGGCAACGCCCGGATCGACCCGCACCGCCTTGAGCAATTCCGGATCGACATAGGTGGTCGCGGAGTGGTGGAAGATCCGGTTGTTCTGGCGCGCGCCGTCGATGGTGACGTTGAGATTGTTTTCCTCGACGCCGTTCACGTAGATCTTCTGCGAGATCGGCAGCGAGCTGCCCACCTGGATCGACGGCTGTGACTTGAAGACGTCCTGCAGATCGCTTGGGTTGATCCGCGTCAGATCCTCGTTGTCGATGCCGATGTCCGCGCCGCCGGCGGCAGGGTCGTCGCCCTCCAGGGCTTCGGCGGTGGTCGCATCAGACCCCAGGACGATGGTGCCGATATCCAGCGGCCCGGTGGCCTGGGCCGCGGCCTGGGTTGCTGACAGAAGTGCGATGGCGGAAACCGCCAGAGATGACCTGTGCATGTCATTCCTTCTCAGTGAAACAGAAGTTTTCTGGCTGGCACGTCGGCTGGCGTTTGCGCCCTTGGCCGGGCAAAGCGTCTTCGCGGGTCCGGTCGGTTCGACAGAGGCCGAAACGGCTCCGGGCGGGGACGACGATCAGGGTGGACCGGTCGTTCAGGCGCGTCCTGTCCGAAAGCAATTGCGCAACCGGGTCCGCCTGACAAAAAACGTCGGATATACGGGAGATGCAATGCCCGGACACGCGCGGATCGCCGCCTGTTGCGGGAGCGTCACGATTCCCGCTGCGAGGGCCGCCAAGCCCACGGGCGCGGGCCGCTCGGCCAGCCGCCGGCTGCCCTCTGCGCCGTTGTCGTCGACGCGGAAATCCCCGTGGGCGCGGTGCGTCGGCCGGGCGCTCCGCCGCGTGCGGTTATCGAAGCCGCCGCCATGTCCATGTCGATTGCAACGGAGGCGGTCGCGATTTCAGGCGCGTTCCGACCGTCCTGTCGCGATCCCGAGAGCAAGGCGGTCATACAGGTCTTGTGGTTTCGATGGATCTGCTTGCGCGACGGCTTTTCTGAGGCGGATTCGAGTTTCCGTTGACAGCAATACGCGAAGTCTGGCACCGAACGCGCATGTCTGGTTTCGGGATGACCCGAAAGAAATAGGGAATGCGGTGCGGGCTGTCTTTTGGCCCAATGCCGCAACTGCCCCCGCAACTGTAGGCGGTGAGCAAGGCTGAAACGCCACTGGGAAACCGGGAAGGCCAGCCCCACGCTTTGACCCGCAACTCAGGAAACCTGCCGGACAGGCGCCCTTGGAAATGGCGTGATTCCACGGCGTCGGGGTGTGCGCCAGACCTGATCGTCCCACTGGTCGGTTAGTGTCGCATGTCCTGTTGTCAACTGACAACTCGTGCCGGGGTTGGCACGACGGGACTAGGACGAAGACCCATGAAAAACCTGCTTTTGGCGGCCACGGCCGCGTTGGCCATTCCGGCGATGGCACAGGCACACTTCCTGCTCGAATACACCACGGACACGATGATCGACGCTCCCGGCGATGTTCCGGTCAAGCTGATCTTCTGGCACCCGTTCGAAAATGGCCATGTGATGGATCTCGAGCTGCCAGAAGAATTCTACATGATCCATAATGGCGAAAAGACGGATCTGAAAGGCACTCTGGAGCCTGTCGAATTCACCGGCGGAGAAAACTCGGGCGCGGCTTTCAAGGGGTCCGTTCCGGTCAAGCGGTCGGGCGACTACGTGCTGGCGACTGTGCCGGTCCCCTATTACGAGGCCTCAGAGGATATCTATATCCAGCAGATCACCAAGGCCTTCCTGAACCGCAACGAACTGCCGACCGACTGGATGAACTCCGTTGGTCTGCCGACCGAGATCATCCCGCTCAACAAGCCCTACAACGTCATCGCAGGTGGCACCTTCACCGGGCTGGTGGTCGCGAATGGTGAACCGGTCGCCGGCGCAGAAATCGAGATCGAATACATGGCGGCGGAGCCCGACATGGACAGCGCCGCATCCTCTGCGCCGACCGTTTCGCCCATGGCGGGCGGGTCTGTCGTGGCCGTGTCTGACGCCGATGGCTACTTCACCTTTGGCGTACCCAAGGCGGGTTACTGGGGCTTCGCGGCTTTGGGGTCTGGCCCGGCGACGGAACATGAGGGCAAGGAGCTGAGCCAGGATGCGGTGATCTGGATCCGCGCCTGGAACATGGAATAATCCATGCACATCGTCGACGGCGCCTTGTCCAACCCGGTTGTCATCGGCGGCGCGCTGGCTGCCGCCGGGGGCGTTGCGAAGGGGTTGAGATCGCTCGACCTGGAGAGCATTCCGACCGCCGGGGTGCTCTCGGCCAGCTTTTTCGTGGCCTCGCTGATCCATGTGCCGATCGGCCCGACTTCGGTGCATCTGATTCTGAACGGTCTGGCCGGGCTTCTGCTCGGCTGGGCCGCTTTCCCGGCGTTGTTCGTGGGGCTGCTGCTTCAGGCCGTCTTCATCGGCTTCGGCGGGCTGACGGTGCTCGGGATCAACACCCTGAACATCGCGTTGCCGGCCGTCATGGCCGGACTGCTCTTCCGTCCGATGATCGGGCGCGGAGTGCCCGTCGCGGGTGCCGTCTGGGGTGGCCTTGGCGGCGTCTTCGCGATCGCGGCAACGACGATCATGGTCGGTGCATCGCTGGCTTTGTCCGGAGACCAGTTTCTGCCCGCCGCAAAGCTTGTGTTGTTCGCACATATCCCGGTCATGGTCATCGAGGCTTTTCTGACCGGCTTTGCCGTATTGCTGGCCCGCAAGGTCAAACCTGAGCTTTTCACGAGGGAGACCGCAGCATGAGACGTTTGACCCTCATTCTGATGGTTCTTTGCGCCCCGCTGCCCGCCATGGCGCACAAGCTGATTGCCGGGGTCTTCGCGTCGGGGAGTTCGATCGAAGGCGAGATCGGGTTTTCCAACGGTGACATGGCGACGGACCAGTAGGTGATTGTCACCGGGCCGGATGGCGCGGAACTGGGCCGGGCGGTGACTGATGCCGACGGTTTCTTTGTCTACACGCCGACGGCGCCGGTCGCGCATACCTTCTTTGCCGACCTGGGCGCGGGGCACGTGGCCGAGGTCTTTATGCCTGCCGAGGACGTGGCGCGGATCATGGGCGTCGCCTCAACCACCCCGGCCACGCCCGAGCCGGTCCCGGACGAACCCGCCGCCAAGGGCGGGATCACTGTCGCCGCCTTGACCGACGCGGAGCGCCAGGCCATTGCCCAAGCGGTGCGTGACGAGATGCGCCCGCTCCGCCGGGAGATCGCCGCCTATCGCGAGCACAACGATTTCCAGACAATCCTCGGTGGGATCGGCTATATTGTCGGGTTGTTCGGACTGGGCTTTTATCTGGCCGCGCGGCGCAGGCTGGCCGTCTGGTGGCGCACGCTCTGGGACCCCGGGAAAAGACGCTGTCCGAGCGGGACGGCCGATCCGGCCTGATCGTTCCGCTCGATCCGCGCATGCGCATCGTCATGGCCAGTGTGTTCGGCGTGGTCACCGTGGCCTTGTCCTCGATTGCCGCGCTGGCCGCAGCTTTGGCGGTGTCGTTGAGCCTGATGGCGGTCTCGGGCCTGCCGCCACGCCAGACCCTCAAGCGTATGGCGATGATGGACGGGTTCATTGTCCTTATGCTGGTGCTCTTGCCGTTCTCGATTCCGGGCGATCCCATTCTGACCGTTTGGGGCTTTGCGGCGTCCTGGCAGGGGCTTTGGCAAGCGGTCGAGATTGCCCTGACGGCCAACGCCGTGATCCTTGCCCTGATGGTGCTGGTCGGCACGATGGAATCGGTGACGCTGGGCCATGCGCTGCACCGGCTGCGCTGCCCGGAAGCGCTTGTAAATCTGTTGATGTTCACGGTGCGCTACATCGAGGTTCTGCGCGAGGAATACCTGCGCCTGCGCGGCGCGATGAGGGTGCGCGGGTTTCGGCCCGGCACCAATTGGCACACCTATCGCAGCTTCGGGTATCTCGTCGGGATGATGCTGGTTAGGGCCATCGAACGATCCGAGCGGATCCTGGGAGCGATGAAATGCCGGGGGTACACCGGGCGTATGCTTCTATTGCAGGAATATTCTCTGACCCGGCCGGATATCGTCTTTGCCGCCGGGCTGTCGGCGATCTGCCTGTCGTTGCTGGCGTTCGATCTGTCATGACGCTGATTGCTCTGCATGACATCTGCTTCGCCTATCCGGGTCAGCCGCCGGTATTGAATGGTGCAAACCTGCAATTGAAGCCGGGGCAAAGGCTGGCGCTGACCGGGCCGAACGGATCGGGCAAGTCCACCCTGCTGCGGATCACGCTGGGGTTGCAGCGTCCGACATCGGGCACCGTGACGCTATTCGGAGCGCCGCGTCGCGCAGAGGCCGATTTCCAAGAGGTGCGCCGGCGCGTCGGACTGGTCTTCCAGGATCCCGACGATCAGCTCTTTTGTCCCACCGTCGCCGAGGACATCGCCTTTGGCCCCCGGAACCTTGGAAGGACGCGGGACGAGGCCTTGGCCATCGTCGACCGGGTGCTGGGGGATCTGGACCTTTTGCACCTGAAGGATCGGATCACGCACAAGCTTTCGGGCGGTGAAAAACGGCTTGTGACACTGGCCACCGTCCTGGCGATGGCTCCCGACGTCTTGCTGCTGGATGAGCCGACAAATGCGCTGGACACGAAGAACGAGGCGCGGTTGCTGGACTTCCTGCAGTCCCTGCCGCAAGCCATCCTGCTGGTCAGCCATTCGCCGGCCTTCCGCGAGGCGCTTGCCCCGGACCGGCTGGAGGTTCAGGACGGGCGTCTGATCCGGACGTGACGGGCTTGACTTGATAACCCCCCTGGGGGGATATGGCCTGCTGCCTGTTTCATGGACGGCAGTTTAAGCTTTCACAGCTCTCTCCTCGAACGTGATGCGGCTTGGATAGCCGATGGTCGAGGGCCGACGCTGCAGATTGTAGAAGTGCTCAATGCAGTCGAAGACATCTGCGCGTGCCTGTTTCCTCGTGCGGTAGGTTTTCCGCCTGACCCGTTCGGTTTTCAGCGAAGAGAAGAAGCTCTCCATCGCGGCGTTGTCCCAGACATTTCCCGATCGGCTCATTGAACGGGTGATGCCGTGATCAGCCATCAGCCTTTGGAACGGCTCGCTGGTGTATTGGGCGGGTTCAATCGCTCGACTCAATGCAACCCGCAGGAATAGCCCTCTTCAAGAAGATCGTGCCAGATCCGTCGAGCACCATGGGTCGGGTCCGATCGCAGAAAGCGCGCACGGATCGCCGCCGACAGCTCCTCGTCGCGGATCGACCGGTCGCTGCGTGCCCGCGTCAGCCAGGCATGGAAACCGCTCCGACACACACCGAGCGCGTCACACATCCAACTGACCGGCCAGCCCCCTCGGTGCTTCGCCACAAACCCAAACATCACAACTGGTCCCTGGCGAAGTAGGCCGCGGCCTTTTTTGGAATGTCCCGCTCCGCCTTCAGTCTCGACACTTCGCGCCGCAGGTTCCCGAGCTCTTCCCGTTCCGGGGTGAGCTTGCCGTGACCGGGGAAGGCAGCTGACCCGTCTGTCTCAGATGCCCGAACCCAACGGAGAAGAAAAGTGGCATGTATTCCAAGATCCCTCGAAGCCTGCGCCGTGCTGACGCCACGCTTCGTCATCAACCCTACCGCTCCCTGCCTGAACGCGCGGCTGAATGTTCTTCTCGTCATGTAGAGTCTCCAGTTTCATGAACACCCTATCTCGGTGTCCACGAACCCGGCAGCTGGCCAAACAGTGCGGCGGCGGGAGCGGCGCTGACCGGGCTCCATCCGGTGGCCGAGCTGATGTTCGTCGATTTCATCGGCGTCTGCCTGAACCAGATCTACCACCAGGCAACCAGGTTCGGCTACATGTTCGGCGACAGGGCACGCACGCCGATGGTGATCCGCACCATGGGCGGAACAGGGATGCGGGCCGCCGCCAGGCACGCAATAGACCGCGGACATGGCGGCGCTCGTCGTACTTGTCAGTTCGCCTGGCGCCTGCAACACCGGCGGCCAGTGCATTCATGTGGATGGCGGCGCACTTCCGACCTAGCTGTCCCGGCCCTCCTTGTATCCGAAGCCGACCTTGCCGGTGCGCATCAGGGCGAACATCAGTGCGAGGCAGAACAGAACCCCCGCGTTCACCAGCGCAGCGATGGCGTAGAGTTCCGGCTTTATGCCGAAGCGCAGCGAGCCCCAGGCCACGGACGGCATCGTGGGTACCGCGCCCAGCGTGTAAAACGAGATGTCCAGGTTGTTGAACGACAGGATGAAGGTGACGATGAAGGCGCCCAGCAGCGCCGGCCAGATGTTGGGCAAGGTGATCTCCAAGAAGGTGCGTACCGGCCCCGCGCCGAAAACCATGGCCGCGTCGTCGAGCTTCCAATTGTAGCGAAATAGCCGGGTGGCGATGATCAGCATGGCATAGGTAAAGGCGCACACGGCATTGGCCAGGATCGCCGACCAGAGGTTGCCCGGGATGTCGAGGAACAGGCCGTTCAGGATCAGCGTCGAGATGCCCATCAGGACGTCGGCCACGAAGAGGGGGGCGACGAAGAGCAGGAGAATGGCGGCCTTGTAGCGCGAGCGGTACTTCAGGATGCTGAGGACGGCCAGTGTGGCCAGGGCCGTGGCGATGCCCTGGGCGACGGTGCGGGACAGGCGAAAGACCTGGGTGCTGTCCAGAACGGCAATAACGAGGATCAGCGAACTGACGGAAGTGCCGGTGATCGTCAGGACCAGGAGCGCGAAGATCAGCGACGGAATGGCCATCAGAACATCGACCGCCCGGCTGGCGATCATGTCGAACCAGCCGCCCAAGGTCGCGGCCAGCAGGCCGAAGGTCGCGCCCAGCAGAAAGGCGAGTGCCGTCGTCAGCAGGGCGATCCCGACGGTATTGCGCGCACCGTAGATCATACGCGACAGCACGTCCCGGCCAAGCGCATCCGTGCCCAGGTAATAGGGTGCGGCTCAGGGGCTGTACTGCGGGCCGACCACCTCGAATTCGGGGTAGGGGGCAAGAACCGGTGCGAAGATGGCGATCAGGGCGATCAACGTCACGATGACGATGCCGAACCAGGCCGAAAGCGGCGCCTCGCCGAGTTTTTTTCAGGAACAGCGTCATCGGCGATTACCTCGGGTGGAGCAGGCGGGGGTTGGCGATGATCGACAGGATGTCCGCGGCCATGTTCAGCAGGATGTACGTGGCGGCGAAGATCAGGCAGGCGGCCTGCACGATCGGCATGTCCCGGTTCGAGACCGCATCCACCAGCAGCTGCCCGAGGCCCGGATAGACGAAGACCACTTCGACCAGCACCACGCCGACGACGAGATAGGCGAGGTTCAGCGCCACCACGTTGATGATCGGCGCGACGGCGTTCGGCAGGGCATGGACAGAGATCACCCGCCAGCGCCGCATGCCCTTGAGATGCGCCATCTCGATGTACGGAAGGGCCAGCAGGTTGATGATCGCGGCGCGGGTCATCCGCATCATATGCGCCACCACGATCAAGGTCAGGGTCAGGGCGGGCAGGAAGGTGCGGTAGAGCCGTTCGCCGAGCCCCGTCGACGCATCGACGCTGGCCAGGCTGGGGAACCAGCCGAATATGACCGAAAACAGCAGTACCAGGATGTAGGCGACGAAGAATTCCGGGAACGAGATCGCCGCGAGCGTGGCGCCGGAGACCGTCTTGTCAAAAGCCGAATTGCGGTAGAGCGCCGCCAGCATCCCCAGGATGATGGCGATCGGCACGGCGATCAGCGCGGCATACCCGGCCAGAAAGAAGGTGTTCCCGGCGCGTTGCGCAATCAGTTCCGAGATCGGTCGCTGGTTGGACAGCGACACGCCGAAATCGCCCTGAACGGCGTTGGCAAGCCAGTCCAGGTAGCGCATGTGCACCGGCCCGTTCAGGTTGAAACGCTCCTTGAATGCGGCGATGGTTTCCTCGGTGGCCGATTGTCCAAGCGTTTCCGTCGCGATGTCGCCGGGCAGCAGTTCGATGGCCGAAAAGATCAGCACGCTGACGATCAGCAGCGTCAGGATCCCCATGCCGAGCCGGGACAGTATGATCTTGAGAATGGGCGACAAGGGCTCGATCCTATTGTCCACTCTTATTTCATTATGTATACCATTATCGAGGTCTACAGTCTCCTGTACACCCGAAGTTCGGATAGCTGGGTTGGTCTATTGGTTAGATTGGCTGAAGAAACAAAGGGACAACGCCAATGACCGTGACCTTCAAGGATGTCAAAGCGGACCTTCTCGATCAGATCGCGCGCGGCGTCATGGCTCCTGGCACGCTGATGCCGAACGAGATGGACCTTGCGGAAACCTACGGCTGCGCCCGCGCCACGGTCAATCGGGCGATGCGCGAACTGGCGGACGAAGGGATCGTCGAGCGCAAGCGCAAGGCGGGCACGCGGGTTCGCAAGGCACCGATCCGGCAGGCCCGCTTTTCGATTCCGATCGTGCGCGAAGAAATCGAGGCGCAGGGGGCGGAGTACCGCTATGCGCTGATCGACAGGACGGTTGCGGAGGTGCCGGACTGGCTGCGCGGGCGTCTTGCTCTGACGCCGGGGCAACAGGTCGTGCGCGTGGTCTGCATGCATTGGGCCGACGGCATGCCGTATCAGCATGAGGAGCGTTGGATCAATCCCGAGGTCGTTCCGTCGGTGCTCAGGGCCGACTTCTCCGCAAGTGGTCCGAACGAATGGCTGCTCGCCGAGATCCCGTTCTCCAATGCCGAAATCAGCTTCATGGCGGTGGAGGCGACCCAGGATCTTGCCGATCACATGGGATGCTTTGCCGGAAATGCCCTGTTCCGCACCGAACGTACGACTTGGCTCAGGGAACGGGCGATCACCTTGGTCAGGCTGACGTATCGGCGCGGCCACAGGATGACGACCAAATACTGACCCGCCGCGGCAAGGGCGCCGCGGCAGGCCAATTCGAATGTCAGAGGATGCCCGGCAGGTTCAGACCATGCTCTCTGGCGCAGTCCTTTGCGATGTCATAGCCCGCGTCGGCGTGGCGCATGACTCCGGTCGCGGGGTCGTTCCACAGCACATTGGCCAGCCGGCGGTCGGCGTCTTCGGTTCCGTCGCAGCAGATCACCATGCCGGAATGCTGGCTGAACCCCATGCCGACGCCGCCGCCGTGGTGCAGCGACACCCATGTCGCGCCGGAGGCGGTGTTCAGCAGCGCATTCAGCAGCGGCCAGTCGGACACGGCATCCGAGCCGTCCTGCATCGCCTCGGTCTCGCGGTTGGGCGAGGCGACCGAGCCGCTGTCGAGGTGATCGCGGCCGATCACGACAGGGGCTTTCAGATCACCGTTTCGAACCATCTCGTTGAAGGCGAGGCCCAGCTTGTGGCGCACGCCCAGACCGACCCAGCAGATCCGCGCGGGCAGGCCCTGAAAGCTGATCCGCTCGCGGGCCATGTCGAGCCAGTTGTGAAGATGCGGGTCGTCAACCAGTTCTTTCACCTTGGCGTCGGTCTTGTAGATATCTTCCGGGTCCCCGGACAGGGCGGCCCAGCGGAACGGCCCGATCCCCTTGCAGAACAGCGGGCGGATATAGGCGGGGACGAAGCCGGGGAAGGCAAAGGCGTTCTCCAGCCCCTCTTCCAGTGCCACCTGCCGGATGTTGTTGCCGTAATCCAGCGTCGGCACGCCGGCGTTCCAGAAATCCACCATCGCCGCCACATGCACCTTCATCGAGGCGCGAGCGGCCTTTTCCACCGCGTCGGGGTTGCTTTCCTGCTTCTCGCGCCACTCCGCGACGGTCCAGCCCTGCGGCAGGTAGCCGTGGATCGGATCGTGGGCCGAGGTCTGGTCGGTGACGATGTCCGGGCGCACGCCGCGCTTGACCAATTCGGGGAAGACGTCCGCGGCGTTGCCGATCAGCGCGACCGACTTTGCCTCGCCCGCCTTGGTCCAGCGCGCGATCATCTCCAGCGCCTCGTCGATGGAATGGGTCTTTTCGTCGACATAGCGCGTGCGCAGGCGGAAGTCGGCGCGGGTCTCGTCGCATTCCACCGCCAGACAGCAAGCGCCGGACATGACGGCAGCCAGTGGCTGCGCACCGCCCATGCCACCCAGCCCGCCGGTCAGGATCCAGCGCCCGTTGAGGCTGCCGTCGTAATGCTGGCGGCCGGCCTCGACAAAGGTTTCATAGGTGCCCTGCACGATCCCCTGCGACCCGATATAGATCCAGGACCCGGCGGTCATCTGGCCGTACATGGCCAGACCCTTGCGGTCCAACTCGTTGAAATGCTTCCAATTGGCCCAGTTCGGTACCAGGTTGGAGTTGGCGATCAGCACGCGCGGCGCGTCCTTGTGGGTGCGAAAGACGCCCACGGGCTTGCCGGACTGGACCAGCAGCGTCTGGTCGTCTTCCAGCGCTTTCAGGCTGGCGACGATGGTGTCGAAATCCTGCCACGTCCGCGCTGCGCGGCCGATGCCGCCGTAGACGACAAGCTCATGCGGATTTTCGGCCACATCCGGGTGCAGGTTGTTCATCAGCATCCGCATCGGTGCTTCAGTCAGCCAGCTCTTGGCGGTGATCTCGGTTCCCGTGTCGGGATAGACGTCGCGGATGTTGTGGCGGGAATTGGTCATCATTTGACTCCAAGGGTCGGGGCCAGATCGGCCAGTGTGGTCAGAATGTCGGAAAGGTGGGGGCGCAGCCGGTCGGATTTGGCCGGGTCATGATCCCACGGCGCGGCCTCCTCGGTCAGGTAGGCAGATTGCGCCAGCTCCATCTGGATGGCGTGGTAACCCTCGGACGGTCGGCCATAGTGCCGGGTGGTCCAGCCGCCCTTGAAGCGTCCGTTGAGAACCGATGTATAGCCTTCGGCCCGGTCGCAGATCTCCCGCACCGCCGCCTCTACAGCCGGATCGCAGGTCGTGCCGCCGTTGGTGCCGATGTTGAAATCCGGCAGGACGCCATCGAAAAGAAACGGGATACGGCTGCGGATCGAATGGCAATCGTAAAGGATCGCGACGCCATGCGCGGCGTGCACCCGCTCCAGTTCGGCTGACAAGGCGGCGTGATAGGCCGCGTGGTAGGTGGCGCGCCGCGCCTCGACCTCATCGGGCGTCGGCTCGCTCTCCCAGATCGGATGGCCGTCGAAATCGGTCATCGGCACGAGGCCCGTGGTGTTCTGGCCGGGATAAAGGCTTTGCCCCGAAGGGTCGCGGTTGGCGTCGATCAAATAGCGGTGGAAGGCGGCGCGCACCGTGGTCGCGCCGGGCAACAGCCCCTCATAGAGCGTGTGGATATGCCAATCGGTATCGTCCAGCTCGCGCCCGCGCGCTTTAAGCTGGGCGAGGACTTCGTCGGGCAGCCAGGTGCCGGTGTGCGGCAGGCCCAGAACGACGGGGCCGGTGCCTTGGGTTACTTCGACCGGGGTCATGCGCTCAGCTCCGGCATGTCGACTCCAGTCGCCTCGTTCAGGGCGCCGCTTTTCACGAGCGCGGCAGCGCGCTCCAGATCGGGAGCCAGGTAGCGGTCCTCGACCACCGAGGGCACGGCCTCGCGCAGCCGGCCCAGGGCCGCGGCCAGCGGCGCGCTGGTCTTCAGCGGTGCGCGGAACTCGATGCCCTGACCGGCGCACATCAGCTCCACCCCGAGGATGCGTTCGAGGTTTGCGACCATCCGGCCCAGCCGGACGGCGCCGTGGGCGGCCATGCTCACATGGTCCTCCTGATTGGCCGAGGTGGGGGTCGAATCCGTCACGCAGGGATTGGCGAGATGCTTGTTCTCGCTCATCAGCGCGGCGGTGGTGACCTCGGCGATCATCAGGCCCGAGTTCAGCCCAGGATCGGGCGTGAGGAACGGCGGCAGGTCGAAGCTCAGCGTCGGGTCCACGATCAGCGCGACACGGCGCTGCGCAATGGCGCCGATCTCGGCCACGGCCAGCGCGATCATGTCGGCGGCAAAGCCCACGGGCTCCGCATGGAAGTTGCCGCCCGAGACGATCAGCCCGGCCTCGCTCAGCACCAGCGGATTGTCGGTGGCGGCGTTGGCCTCGATCTCCAGCGTGCGGCCCGCCATGCGCAGCATGTCCGTCGCCGCGCCGGTGACTTGCGGCTGGCACCGGATGCAATAGGGGTCCTGCACGCGGGTGTCGCCTTCGCGGTGGCTTTCGCGGATTTCGCTGGAATCGAGCAGAGCCCGCATGGCCGCCGCCGCTTCGATCTGCCCGGCATGGCCGCGCAGGGCGTGGATTTCCGGCTGCAACGGGGCGGTCGACCCCATGATCGCATCGGTCGACATGGCCGAGGTCACAAGCGCCGCCTGCATCGCCGACCAGGCATCGAACAGCCCGGCCAGCCCGAAGGCAGTCGAGAACTGTGTGCCGTTGATCAGTGCCAGTCCTTCCTTTGCCCCCAGCTCCACCGGTGCCAGCCCGGCGCGGCTCAGCGCCTCTGCGCCCGGCAGCGTCTCGCCCTCGTATTCCGCTTCGGCATAGCCCATCATCACCGCGGCCATATGCGCCAGCGGCGCCAGATCGCCCGAGGCCCCGACCGATCCCTGCACCGGGATCACGGGCGTCACGCCGCGCGCCAGCATCTCTTCGATCAGCGTGATCAGCTCCAGCCGCACGCCCGAGGCACCGCGCCCCAGCGACAACAGCTTGAGCGCCATCATCAGCCGCGCGTGCCGCCGCGAGATCGGATCGCCCACGCCGCAGCAATGGGACAGGATGAGGTTGCGCTGCAGCGTCGCGGTGTCGGCGGCCGCGATCTTGACCGAAGCCAGCTTGCCGAAGCCGGTGTTTACCCCGTAAACGGCGGTGTCCCCCTTGGCCGCCGCATCTATCCGCGCCGCCGCCTGCGCGATGCCGTCATGGCAGGCGGGATCGAGGCGGACGGCCGCCTCTTCGCGATAGACGCGGGCCAGGTCGGCCAGCGTGGCGGCGCCGGGGGTCAGGGTCAGAGCGGTCATGCGAGGTCTCCGAAGATGCGCGAGTGCAGCGGGTTGAAGCCGATGCGGTAGGACAGTTCTGCCGGGTGCGCGATGTTCCAGACCGCCAGTTCGGCGCGCTGGCCCTCCGCAATCGTGCCGACGTCGGACAGGCCCAGAGCGCCGGCGGCGTTGGCCGTCACACCACGCAGCGCCTCTTCGGGCGTGAGGCGGAAGAGGGTGCAGCCCATGTTCATGGTCAGCAGCAGCGAAGTCAGCGGCGAGGAGCCGGGGTTGGCATCGGTGGCCAGGGCGATGGGCACGCCGCGGTCCCGCAGTGCCTGCACCGGCGGCATCTGCGTTTCATGCAACGTGTAGAAGGCGCCGGGCAGCAGCACGGCCACGGTTCCGGCCTTGGCCATCGCGGCCACGCCGGCGGTGTCGAGATGCTCGATGTGATCGGCTGAGAGCGCGCCGTATCCCGCCGCCATCGCCGCGCCGCCGAGGTTCGACAGCTGTTCGGCGTGCAGCTTGACCGGCAGGCCCAGCTCCTGCGCCACGTCGAAGACGCGGGCGATCTGGGCTGGGGAAAAGGCGATGCCCTCGCAAAACCCGTCGACCGCGTCGACCAGACCCTCGGCATGGGCGGCGCGCAGGGCGGGGATGCAAACCTCGTCGATATAGGCATCGTCTCGGCCCTTGTACTCGGCCGGCACGGCATGCGCGCCCAGGAAAGACGTCTTTACCCGAACCGGCCGGTGCGCCATGACCGCGCGCGCGACGCGCAGCATCCGCAACTCGGTCTTGATGTCGAGGCCATAGCCCGACTTGATTTCCAGCGTCGTGACCCCCTCGGCGATCAGCGCATCGGCGCGGCGCAGCGCCTCGCGCAGCAGCACCTCTTCGCCGGCCTCGCGGGTCGCCCGGACGGTCGAGACGATGCCGCCGCCCGCCCGCGCCACCTCTTCGTAGCTGGCGCCGTTCAGTCGCATCTCGAACTCGGCCGCGCGGTTGCCGCCGTGCACAAGGTGGGTGTGACAGTCGATCAGCCCCGGGGTGACCATGCGGCCGCCCATGTCGCGAGACGTGCCGCCTGCCAAATCCTCCGGCAGGTCTTCGCGCCGTCCGACCCAGGCGATCCTGCCGTCCGCGACCCCGATGGCCGCATCCTCGATCAGCCCGTAGGGGGTGTCGCCGGTCAGTGTGGCGGCGGTCAGATTGGTCATCAGCTGAATCGCGTCCGGCATCCGGGCATCCCTCCAAATTCTGCTTTTCTCCTAGCGCCGGCTCGGCTATATGTCTAGACATAAAATCTATAAGCGTGGAGATAAGGCCGTGATACATGCAAAGCAGGCCCTTTTGGACGAGGGCTGGGCCGGCAATGTCCGACTGACCGTCGACGCCGGAACCATCATGCACATCGAAAAGGATGCCGGTCCGCAGACGAGCGACAGCCGCGTCGACACGCTGCTGCCGGCTTTGGGCAACCTGCACAGCCACGCCTTTCAGCGCGCCATGGCGGGCATGACCGAATTTCGGCAGGCGGGCCGGGACAGTTTCTGGACCTGGCGGGACCTCATGTACCGCTTCATGGACCGCATGACGCCTGACCAGATCGAAGCCATCGCCGCGCAGGTCTATGTCGAGATGCTGGAGGCGGGCTTTTCCAGTGTGGGTGAATTTCACTACGTCCATCACCAGCCGGGCGGGGCGCCTTACGATAACCGCGCCGAACTCTCGGAACGGATCTTTGCCGCCGCCGCGCAAACGGGGATCGGGTTGACCCATCTGCCCGTGCTTTACTCGTATGGCGGGGCAGGACAGGCCGACTTGACCGCCGGGCAGCGGCGCTTCGGCAATGACGTCGACGGCTTCGCGCGCCTGACCGAGCTTGCGGCGTCGGCCCTGCGCGCCCTGCCGCCGGACGCGCGCATCGGCATCGCGCCGCATTCCCTGCGCGCCACACGCCCCGAAGACCTGGCCCGGATCGTGGCCTCGCAGGGGCAGGGGCCCATCCACATCCATATCGCAGAACAGCCGCAGGAGGTGCGCGACATCGAGGCCTGGCTTGGCGCCCGGCCCGTCGCCTGGTTACTCGACAACCAGCCTGTCGACACGCGCTGGTGCCTGATCCATGCGACGCATATGACGCCGGAGGAAACCGAGGCCATGGCCCGGTCGGGCGCGGTGGCCGGTCTTTGCCCCGTCACCGAAGCCAACCTCGGCGACGGGCCGTTCAATGGCCCCGGCTATGCGGCCGCGGGGGGCCGGTTCGGGATCGGCTCTGATTCGAACATCAACATTTCGCTGACCGAAGAGCTGCGCACGCTGGAATATTCTCAGCGTCTGCGCGACACCAGCCGCAACGTGATGACCGCCGGACAAGGCTCCGTGGGGGCGTTCCTTTACACCACGGCGGCGCGCGGCGGGGCACAGGCCCTGAACCGTGACGCCGGTTTGATCGAGACGGGCAAACTGGCCGACCTCGTGGCCATCGACAGCCAGAGGCCGGCGCTTTGCGCCTTGTCCGGTGACAGCCTGCTCGACGGGTTCGCCTTCGCGGCCAAGGATGACGTTGTGACCGATGTCTGGGCTGCCGGACGGCACATGGTGTCCGGCGGCCGGCACGTTGCACGTGACGCCGTCTTTTCGACATACCGTGCGGCGATCCGGGATTTGCTGGACAGCTAGGATCTGAAGCCCGCAGACCTGCTTTGCGAGCTCGCGCAACGCTTTTTCGGAACGGCTGCGTGCTTGGTAATGAGCCGATCTTCAGCTGCGACGCTCCAACGCCTCGTTACGGATCGCACAGGTCGCGCGCACCGGAATGAAGGCGCAGGGTGTCGCAGCCCGATCACCGCAGAGGCGTTCCGGATCGACCGCAACACGACACGCTACACATTACATAAGACGGATTACACGCCTTCTGACCCGGATGGGGTGGGATGCGCTTACCCGAACCGGCATCCTGAAGCGGCCTGGCACGACGGCAGGGATGAAATGTCGTGGAAACAGCCCACCTTTCGATCCCCTAACGGGTAAGAAAATTCTCCACGAACGGTGGAGGAAACCTAGCCGGACGGTGCTGTCGGACTCGGGCGATCCCGTGGATGATAGCGGTAACCAATCCGGAGGCCGCATTCCATGCTCGTCACACGCCAACTGCCCGACATCGCCGACCGTCCCGATCTTTCGAACCTGCGCGCGGTGCTGAAATCCTGTTTGATCCAGGTGACCCGGCAGCAGATCCCGGATGTGGTGCAACTGCTCGACGGGGTGCGCACGCTGGACCGCGTGGCGCCCGAAGACCGCTTTGGCGCGCTGCAGGTTCTGGGCACATGGCACCAGCTTCTGGCGATCGCACGCGAATTCGACGCCGTGCAGAACCGCCGCGCCGCCGAACGCGCGGGATCGGCCGCCGATATCGACGGCTCCTTCGCCGAGGTGCTGTCGCAGGCCGCCCGCTCCGGCGCCGATCCGGAAAAGGTCTCCGACACTTTGCGCCGCCTGCGGGTCGTTCCGACGATGACCGCCCACCCGACCGAAACCAAACGCGTCACGGTGCTGGAGAATCACCGACGCATCTATCGCCGGCTGACCGACCTCGTCGGCCGCAACTGGGCTCCGCGGGAAGAGCAGGCCTATCTCGACGCGCTGACCGCCGAGATCGAGCTGCTCTGGCTCACCGGCGAATTGCGGCTGGAGAAACCGACCGTCCCGCAAGAGGTTGCCTGGGGGCTCTATTTCTTCGGCGAGGTGCTCTACAACGCCGTGCCCGCGTTGCACGACACGCTGTCCCACGCGCTGCGCGACTTCCCCGCCGACGTGACGCCTGGCCCGTTCCTGCGCTTCTCGAGCTGGATCGGCGGCGACCGCGACGGCAACCCGCATGTCACCGCCGACGTGACCCGCGCCGCGCTGGCCGAGTATCGCCGCGCCGCGCTCGCCTCTTATCGCACGGCGCTGGCCGAGATGGGCCGCGACCTGTCGCTGAGCCTGTCGGTGGCCGACGTGCCGGACGATTTCCTGAACGAGGTGTCGAACCAGCTGAACCTCTGCGCTGCCGCCGCCGATCACACGCGCGAACACAACAGTGCCGAACCGTTTCGCCAGTGCGCCACGGCCCTGCTCTTGCGGCTCGAGGCGACGCTGGCGGCGGATCGCGGCGAAAAGACCCTGGCGCAGCCGTTCCGCAACGCGCAGGAGTTCCGGCAGGTGGTGGCGCACATGCACGAAGCGTTGCGAAAGGTCGGCGCGATGCAGACCGCCGCGCGCCGCACCGGGCCGCTCCTGCGGCGGATCGAGACCTTCGGCTTTCACACGGTGTCGCTGGACATCCGCCAGAACGCCACAGTCATCAACCGCACTGTCGCCGCGGTTCTCAAGGCACGCGGCGATACGGTTCCCGAGGAAAACACGCCCGAATGGTCCGCAGCCCTGAACGACGCCCTGCTGCACGACGCGCCGCTGGACCGCACCGCCCTGGGCGAGCTGCCGGCAGAGGCTGCGGAAACGCTCGACCTCTTTTCGCTCATGGCCGAAACCCGCGCCCGCGAACGCCGCGCCATCGGCGCCTTCATCCTGTCGATGACGACCTCGGCGGCCGACATCATGGCCTGCTACCTGCTGGCGCGCTGGACCCTGCCGGACGAGGCCGCAGCCCAGGACACGCCCCTGCCGGTCGAGGTCGTGCCGCTGCTCGAGACCATCGACGACCTGCGCGCCGGGACCGACATTCTCGAAACGCTGTTTTCCAACCGCACCGTCCGCCGCGCCATCCGCGAAAACGGCGATGTGCAGGAGATCATGCTGGGCTATTCCGACAGCAACAAGGACGGTGGATTCCTGACCTCGAACTGGGAGCTGTCCAAGGCCCAGACCGCCGTGCGCCGCATCGGCCAGAAGCACCGCATCTCGGTGAGCTTCTTCCACGGCCGCGGCGGGTCGGTCAGCCGCGGCGGCGCCCCCGCCGGCCGCGCGATCGCCGCCCAGCCCGAAGGCACGGTCGACGGCCGCCTGCGCGTCACCGAACAGGGCGAGATCGTCTCGGCCAAGTTCGCCAATCGTGGTACCGCGCTCGGCAACCTCGAATTCCTCGCTGCCGCCGTGCTGCGCCACACGCTGGAATCCCCGACAGCGCGGCAATCTTCCGACGCGCCCGAGTTCAACGAGGCGCTCGAGGCACTGTCGGGTCTCAGCCAGGTCAAGTACCTCGATCTTGTCGGCTCGGACGGCTTCATCGACTATTTCCACGAGGCAAGTCCCGTCGACGAACTGGCCCTGCTCAAGATCGGGTCGCGCCCCGCCAAGCGTTTCGGCACCGCGCCGCGCGACCTGGGCGACCTGCGCGCGATCCCCTGGGTCTTTGCCTGGAGCCAGAACCGACACATGATGACCGGCTGGTACGGCATCGGTTCGGCGCTTTCGTCCTTCACGAGGGTGCGCGGCGACGATGGGCTCGACCTCTTGCGCCGCATGTTCGAACGCTCGCGGCTGTTCCGGCTGGTGGTGGATGAAGCCGAAAAGGTACTGTTCCAGGCGGATATGGAAATCGCCCGTGCCTATGCCGGGCTCGTGCGCGACGGCGCGCATCGCGATGCGATCTTCGCCAAGATCGAGGCCGAGCACGACCTCACCCGCAACATGCTGCTGTCGGTCACCGGTGAACGCAGCCTCGCCGCGCGCTTTCCCGAATTCCGCGCTTTGGCCGAGGCGATCCGCCCGCAGATGAACGGCGTGCACCGGATGCAGATCGACCTGCTGGACAAGGTGCGCGGGGCCGGTGGCGCGGCCGAGGCTGATCCGACGGATGTCGACGGGCTGCTGATGTCGATCCACGTGATTTCCAGCGGCCTGGGCTGGACCGGCTGAGGCCGTTCAGATGCCGGACAATAGCATGTCCAGCGCCCGCGTGATCTCGTCCCGGTAGACCGCAAGCGAGGCCTCGGGCGGGCTCAGATCGCGCAGGCTCAGCGTCGCCATAAGCTGCGGCATCAACACCAGCCGGTCGGTGCCCAATGTCAGCACCGGATTCAGCGGGATCATCGGGACAAGACCGGCGGCCGGTGGCAACAGCGGGATCACCACGCGCGTCGTCATCCCGTCAAGCAGATCGCTTTGCACCACCACGACACGGATGCCGCCCGGAGCGGTGCACACGTCGTACTGCGCCGCCAAATCTCAGAATTTCCGGTGTTCGGAGAGCGGGATGCCGCCTGCCTCGACAAAGCCGTTGTAGGCGTCGATGGCGGCGGCATTCTCGGCCCTCCAGCGCCGCGCGCGCTCGGCGCGGATCGCCGCGACCAGCCCCTGCTCTGCCGCGCGGGACAGGTTGATCCCCAGCGCTCGCGCCTCGTCGAGGACGGAGCGGTCGAGGCTCATGCTGGTCGAGCTGCGCGCACGGTCCGGCATCGGCTGGGTCCTGTCAGTTAGCGGTATAAACCTACCGCATATTCGCGGCAGCGTCCAGCGGCCCGACGTCGGGCGGACGCGCGCCGCCCGGTCGCGGCGGCGCCGACGACTCAGGCCGTCAGCCCCTCGGGCTCTTCCAGCCCGTTGGCCCGGCAGCAGGCGGTCAGCGTGTTGGCCAGCAGGCAGGCGATGGTCATCGGCCCGACGCCGCCCGGCACCGGGGTGATCGCCCCCGCCACCTCGGCGCAGCTGTCGTAATCCACGTCGCCCACCAGCCGGGTCTTGCCTTCGCCCTTCTCCGGCGCGTCGATGCGGTTGATGCCCACGTCGATCACCGTCGCCCCCGGCTTGATCCAGTCGCCCGGCACCATCTGCGGACGGCCCACGGCGGCCACGACGATATCGGCACGACGCACCACGTCCGCGAGGTCCTTGGTGCGCGAATGCGCGATCGTCACGGTGCAGCTGTCGCCCAGCAGCAGCTGCGCCATCGGCTTGCCGACGATGTTCGACCGGCCCAGCACCACGGCGTTCATGCCCGACAGCGACCCGTGATGATCGCGCAACATCATCAGCGACCCCAGAGGCGTGCAGGGCACCATGCTCTTCTGCCCCGTGCCCAGCAGGCCGACGTTGGAGATATGAAACCCGTCGACATCCTTCGCCGGATCGATGGCGTTGATGATGAGGTCCGAATTCAGGTGATCGGGCAGCGGCAGCTGCACCAGGATACCATGCACAGCCGGGTCGTTGTTTAGCTTCTCGACGATGGCCAGCAGGTCTTCCTCCGAAGTGTCGGCATCGAGCTTGTGCTCGTAGGAATTCATGCCCACCTCGACGGTCATCTTGCCCTTGGATCGGACGTAGACCTGGCTCGCAGGGTCCTCGCCCACCAGCACCACGGCGAGGCCGGGGGTGATGCCGTTCTGTTCCTTGATCTCGGCCACACGGGCCGCGACCTTGTCCCGGACGGATGCGGCGAAGGCCTTGCCGTCAATGATCGTTGCTGTCATCTCGCGTTCCTTGTCTTGCACCCGAAGCCGGGCGTCTCTGGTTCCAAACTATCCGCGCATGAAGCGCCATCGCTGCCCCGACCGCGACCGTTCCGGGCATCCCCCCGACCGCGCCACCTTTCGCGGGACGAAAGGATCAAAGGACCGACCCCGCCCCTTCTCCGGTTTCGAAAAACCTCCGCCGGAGGCACCGGCGCGGCCTTGGGCCGCGGCGGTTCGGCGTGGGGTCTCTCGGCCGGGCGGGGTGTCGCAGGGTGGCGGGACCGGTGCGTCTTTCCACCCCGCCCCATTTCCACCGGGCCGGACTCCGCGGGTTGGCTTTGCCAACCCGCTCTGTCCGGTTCGGCGCCTTCGTGCGCGAAGGCGCCTTAAAACAGCCCTTCGATCAGCCCCTCGTCGTTGAGCCGGATGCTCTCGGATGCCGGGACCCGAGGCAGGCCGGGCATGGTCATGATCTCGCCGCAGATCGCCACGATGAACCCCGCCCCCGCCGACAGCCGCACCTCGCGCACCGGCAGGCGGTGGCCGGTGGGCGCGCCGCGGCGGGTGGGGTCGGTGGTGAAGGAATACTGCGTCTTGGCCACGCAGATCGGCAGCGTGCCGTAGCCCTGCTCTTCCCAGTCCTTCAGCTGCGCCTTGATCTTGCCGTCCGCATCCACCCCGTCGGCGTGGTAGATGCCCTTGGCGATCGCCTCGATCTTCTCGAACAGCGGCATCTCGTCCGGGTAGAGCGTCTGGAACCGCGCCGCCCCCGAATCGGCGAGATCCGCCACCTTGCGCGCCATCTCCTCGATGCCGGCGCCGCCCTCGGCCCAGTGCTTGCAGAGCACCGCCTCGGACCCCTGCTCGGCCACGTAGTCCTTCACCGCCTGCACCTCGGCCTCGCTGTCCCCGGCGAAGTGGTTGATGCCCACGATCACCGGCACGCCGAAGCTTTTCACGTTGGCGATGTGCCGTCCGAGGTTCGGGCAGCCCGCCTGCACCGCCTCCACATTCTCGGCACCGAGGTCGGCCTTGGCGACGCCGCCGTTCATCTTCATCGCCCGCACCGTCGCCACGATCACCACCGCATCCGGAGAAATCCCGGCCTTGCGGCACTTGATGTTCATGAACTTCTCGGCGCCCAGGTCGGCGCCGAAGCCCGCCTCGGTCACCACGTAATCGGCGAGCTTCAGCGCCGTCGTGGTGGCGATGACCGAGTTGCAGCCGTGCGCGATGTTGGCGAAGGGACCGCCGTGCACGAAGGCCGGGTTGTTTTCCAGCGTCTGCACGAGATTGGGCTGCATCGCGTCCTTCAGCAGCACCGTCATCGCGCCCGCCGCCTTGATGTCGCGGCAGAAGACCGGCGTCTTGTCGCGGCGGTAGGCGACGATCATGTCGCCCAGGCGACGCTCGAGATCCTTGAGATCGCGCGCCAGGCAGAGGATCGCCATGACCTCGGAGGCCACGGTGATGTCGAACCCGTCCTCGCGCGGGAAGCCGTTGGCGACGCCGCCGAGGGAACTGGTGATCTGCCGCAAGCTGCGGTCGTTCATGTCGACGACCCGGCGCCAAGTGACCCGGCGCTGATCGATCTGCGCCTCGTTGCCCCAGTAGATGTGGTTGTCGATCATCGCGCTCAGAAGGCTGTGCGCGCTGGTGATGGCGTGGAAATCGCCGGTGAAATGCAGGTTCATGTCCTCCATCGGCACCACCTGCGCAT
>NZ_QPMK01000019.1 GCF_003344785.1 Thalassococcus profundi
ACGCTCAACATCATAGACGAGTTCACGAAGGAGGCGCTGGCGATCCGTGTCAAACGCAAGCTCAATTCTGTCGATGTAGTCGATGCTTTGACCGACCTGTTCTTCCTGCGCGGTCCACCAGACTACATAAGGTCCGACAATGGCGCGGAATTTATCGCCAAGAAGGTGCGGTCATGGATCAGCGCAGTCGGTGCCGAGACAGCCTTCATTGCACCAGGATCACCTTGGGAGAACGGTTACTGCGAGAGTTTTAACGCAAGATTCAGGGACGAATTGCTGAACGGCGAGGTCTTCTACTCGCTGCGGGAGGCTCAGATTCTGATCGAAAGATGGCGCCGCCACTACAATACCGTCAGGCCGCACAGCTCTCTGGGATACCGTCCACCAGCGCCGGAAAGCATTGTCCCGATAGACCAGAGGCCGACCATGCACTAACATTTTTAACGGACCACTCGATGGGGGCAGACCACCGCCAGAGCCTTGGGCTCAGCGGCGTCGATCATCGCAACAATTTCACCCTCCAGTTCAAGCACCGGTGTGTTTCCGTCAGCCAGAAGACGCACTGTAACGCGATGTATCAACCCGCGAAGAATATCCAATGCTCGACTCCGGATTGTCGGATCCTGCAGGTTGATAGCGAGGTCGGTAACTTTCGCCCGGTATAGCTCGGATAGCCTAGGATGAAGGCGAACAGTTGAGGGCTGTGGCGCTGAGAGCTCCGCATCCATTTGGCTTCTTTTCCGTTCGAGCTCTTCAAGCTGCGCAAGTATTCCAGCAGTACGAAACCCGTCGGCGATTGCGTCGTATAGGCCTTTCAGGCGACGATCCATTCCGGCGTGTTCCTTCTCTCGCGCCTTGCGCACATCTAGCTCTGCATTGCGATCGCTATTGACGGCTTCGGTATATGCGGCCACAAATTCAGCGACGGCGTCGGGCCGCATAAGACGTTCGCGAAGCAGGTTTAGAACCGCGTCTTCCAAGACACCACGCTTGTAGGATCGGCGTTGTTCACAGTACGAAGCTTGCGCGCATTCGAACATGCCAGATAGTCGCGACCCACTGCAGTCACGGTTCCACCGCAACTTCCGCACACCAATTTCCCAGTTAGCAGATGGAGCCCGTGACGGGTGTTTCGAAATCGGCCCTCTTTGATACCTTTGACCCTTGGTGTCGCGTCTAGCGCCTCCTGGCGCTCTTTAACTCGTTTCCAAAAAGCGCCTTCAACAATCCGCAGTTCTGGGACGTCTTTGATGATCCAGTCGGTCTCCGGGTTCATGCGCGAGACGCGGTTGCCGGTCGCTGGGTCTTTCACGTACCGCATGCGATTCCAGATCAATTTTCCTATGTAGAGTTCGTTGTTCAAAATGCCTGTGCCGCGACTGCGATGCTCGCGGATCTCGGTATCGCACGGCGCGGCTGATGCGCGAGAAACGGTTGATCGCGCGGCAGAAGCGGCGCTTCCAGCGCACGACGGACAGCGAACACGCCTGGCCCGTCGCGCCCAATCTCGTGGCGCAGGACTTCACGGCACATGGCCCTGACCGGAAATGGGCGGCCGACATCTCCTACATCTGGACGGCAGAGGGCTGGCTCTACTTCTCCGTCGTGCTCGACCCCTTCTCCAGGCGCGTCGTCGGCTGGGCGACGAGTGACCGACTGAAGTGCGACCTCGCCGTCGAAGCGCTCCGCCGGGCTATGAGGTCTCGCAACCCTGCGCCGGGGCTGGTCCACCATTCCGATGGCGGGTCGCAAGGCGGTCTCAACCGGTCGTCGCAACACTCTGAAACAGGAGGTTGCAATGACGACGAAGAAACGGCGCTCGGATCGGGCGGGACGGAAGAAGTTATCATCACCCGGAAGACCGCCGGTTGCGACCGCCCAATACTGCTCTGTCGACTACCAGGCGCTGCTCCGAAAACGCGGCATCGTGATTTCGATGAGCGGGCGCGGGAACTGCTACGACAACTCGATGGTGGAAACGTTCTTCGAGACCATCAAGTCCGAGTTGATCTGGCCGATCGCCTGGCAATCCCGCCAGCAGGCTAAAAACGCCATCGCCAGATACATCGACGGGTTCTATAACCCCGTCAGGCGACACTCATCGCTCGGCTTCCAGAGCCCCATCGCCTTTGAGCGAAAGGCCCGCGAAGTGAGCTAAACGCTCTCCATAAAAGCCGGGCAAGTCCAAACGCTCTCCGCCAAAGCTGGGCAAGTCCACACCTCCTGGTTACTCAATTGATGCTCTCCACATCATTCGGACCAGTCCAACATCACTTTACGCTCTGGAACTCCACTTGAGGTCAACCTGTTGACTTGATGACGTACGATCCAGGGCGGATCACATCCGGCCTTGGCCTTAAGATTTGCTGAATAGGAATTTGGAGATGGCAGAGAAAATCGAGCGAAACGAAAGCGGCGCAAGGAAAATCCCGTCTGATCTCGCCGGACCCAGCCGTCCCGGCGGCTATCACGGCGTAAGGCAACCCATACAGCCCGACGATACGCGTGCAAAGCACACGCCCGCCAAATCCGGCCCAGTGCTCGAGAAGATCGTCGATCGCGCGCTGCGCCATGAGGGCAGCCTGCGGGATCACAATGTTTCGGTCTCCGCATTCGACGGCGTCGTGGTTTTGCAAGGCAAGGTGCCTCTGGAGTTTCAACGCACTCTCGCAACGGCGCTGGCGGCGGAAGTGCCCGGCGTGTTGACAGTCCATAACCGGCTCACTGTCAGCGAGTATTGAGGCGCTGGTGAGATCCGCGGCGTTTCAAGCGTATGGCGCACACTTGCGCTCGGGCCTGTGGAGGAAACGCACGGACGATCCAGAACGACTTACATGCTCACACCGCCGACCCAGGCCACCCTAGGTCGTTGGTGTCGGCGCATTAGTGACGAAGGGACAAGCTTATGTCGGTGACAGAACGAGACGCCGAGCTGGTGTATGCTTTCACGCACCGTGAGGTGCCGCCCGATCCGCCGGAGTGGTGGCGCGGCGCGATCTTCTACGAAGTATACACGCACTCCTTCAACGACACGATGGGCAACGGTCTGGGTGACATCAGGGGTGTGACGGAGAAACTTCCCTACATTCGCGACCTGGGCGTGGACGGACTTTGGCTGACGCCGTTCTACCCGTCGCCGCAAGAGGATAACGGCTACGACGTCAGCGATTTTACCGACGTCCACCCGTGGTTCGGACGGGTCGAGGACGTTCAGAAGCTGATCGACAGCGCGCATGAGAGCGGGTTGATGATCATGTTCGACTTCATCGCCGGGCACACGTCGGACCAGCATCCCTGGTTCCAGGAAAGCGCAAGGTCGCGCGACAATGACAAGGCTGACTGGTATGTCTGGGCAGATGCTGCGGCCGATGGCGGGCCACCGAACAACTGGATCAGTTCCTTCGGCGGCCTGGCCTGGCGCTGGGTGCCGCAACGGTCCCAGTATTGCTATCGCCCTTTTCTGGACAGTCAACCGGCATTGAACCTCGCCAACCAGCAGGTCATGGCCGCCATGCTCGACAACATGCGGTTCTGGCTGGACATGGGATTGGACGGATTCCGCCTGGATGCGATCCAGTGCATCAGTCACGACAGCGATCTTCGCTCCAACCCGCCCGCGCGGCCACGGGAAAACCCGTCCGTGGGCGGCGGGCCAAACAATCCGTTCAAACAGCAGGTGCATCTCTTCGACCGCGACGTGCCCGAAGCGATGCAGCTCCTGCAGCACTTCCGCCGGGTTGCGGAGGAGTACGATCCGCCCCGCGTCCTCATCGGGGAACTGGCCGACGTCGACAGTTCGCGGCTGGCACCGAAATACACCGCGGGTCCTGACCGTCTGCACGCGGTCTATGACTTCGACCTGATCAACCGTGCGGAGTCGTTGAACGAATGGAGCGCGATGCTGGAAATGCGCTCCGCCTACCTTGTTCCCGGCGCCAGCCTGAACGTGCTGACGAATCATGACTCGCCACGCGCTGTCTCCAATCTCATGCCCAAGGCCTGCGAGGCCGGAGAGGCCCGGGCCGCGGCCAAGCTGTTGCTCTTCCTGCAGTGCACGTTAATGGGCGGCGCGATCCTGTTTCAGGGCGAGGAACTGGGGCTGGAGCAGCCTCATGTCCCTTACGAAGACATTCAGGACCCCTGGGCCAAGGCGCTTTGGCCGGATTTTCTGGGTCGCGACGGCGTGCGCTGCCCGCTGCCCTGGCAACGGGATGCGAAGAATTGCGGCTTTTCCGACTCCGACAGGCCTTGGTTGAAAGTACCCGAGACGTATCGCGAATCCGCCGTGGACGTGCAGGAGAGCGACCCTGACTCCGTGCTTCATTTCACCCGCAGACTGTTGCGGTGGCGCCGGTCGGTCCCGATGCTGCGCACCGCGCCCGAGCAGATCATCCTGGACACGCCGCCGAAAACCATCGCCTTCGAGCGGCTGAAGGCGGACAATCGGCTTGTCTTCGCGGCCAATTTCGACATGAAGCCGGCCGGCATGACCCTGCCGAACCCATCCCTTCAGGCCGAGTTTTCGCAAGGCGAGGTTGCGGTCGACGGCAGGGACCTCACCCTTGGTCCGCTGGCTGTCGCAGCGCTGGGATAATCCATCTTTCGATCCAGACACGGAAAGGAGCCGTCATGACAGCCCCTTTGCAGCATCCGAAATCCGCCAGAGGCCACGACGAACGCTGGTGGCACCGCGCGACGGGCTACCAGGTCTACCCGCGCAGCTTTTCCGACAGCGACGGCGACGGCATGGGCGACATTCCCGGGATCATCTCGAAGCTCGGGCACCTGTCGGACCTTGGCGTGGGCTTCATCTGGCTGTCGCCGGTTTATGCCTCGCCGATGGTCGACAATGGCTACGACATCTCCGATTACCGGGACATCGCGCCGGAATTCGGAACCCTGGACGACATGGACCGACTGATCGCCGAGGCCCGCAAACGCGACATCGCGATCGTCATGGACCTTGTTGTCAATCATTCCTCGTCGCTGCACCCCTGGTTCAAGGCGGCCGCGGCGACGCGCGACTGCCCCGAACACGCCTATTACATCTGGCGCGATCCCGCTCCGGACGGCGGTCCGCCCGACGATGCGCAGGCGGCCTTCGGCGGCTCTGCCTGGAGCTTCGTGCCGGAGGTCGGGCAGTACTACTTTCATTTCTTCAGTGGCGCCCAGCCGGACCTCAACTGGCAAAACCCGGCCTTGCGGGCCGAGATCTACGACATGATGCGCTGGTGGCTGGACCGGGGTGTCGGCGGCTTCCGCATGGACGTGATCAGCCTGATCGGCAAGGACGTCGATACGCGTATATACGAGGAAGGCCCCTACCTGCACGGGTTCCTGCAAGAGATGCATCGGGAGGTTCTGGCCGGCCGAGACCTGGTGACCATCGGCGAAAGCTGGTCCGTATCCACCGAGACCGGGCTGCGTTATTGCGGCCGGGACCGCGAAGAGCTGGATATGGTGTTTGAATTCAGCCACATCCGCGAAGGATGGCACCCCGAACTGGGCAAGTTCGCGCCCAAGCCTTTCGACCTCGTGGCCTTCAAGCGTGCCCTCTTTGCGTGGCAGGAGCTGACGCGCGACGACGGCTGGCACGCGCTGTTCCTGTCGAACCACGATCTGCCGCGGCAGGTGTCCTTCTACGCCGACGACGGCGCGCACCGTCGGCCCGCGGCGAAAACGCTGGCGACGGTTCTGCACATGCTTCGGGGCACGCCCTTCGTCTACCAGGGCGAAGAGATTGGCATGACCAACGCCCGGTTCGACCGGATCGACCAGTATCGCGACCTCGAGACGCTCAACCATTTCAACGCGCAGATCGCTGAAGGGGTGGAGCCGTCGGAGTTTCTCGCCGGGGCCAACCGCAACAGCCGCGACAACGCGCGCACGCCGATGCAATGGTCGGCGGCGCCAAATGGCGGCTTCACCACGGGCACGCCGTGGATCGAGACCAACCCGAACTATCCCGACATCAATGTCGAGCAGGACCTGCCCGATCCGGACAGTATCTTTGCGCATTACAAACGGTTGATCGCACTGCGCCGCGACCGCGATGTGATCGCCTTCGGGCAGACCGAGCCGCTCTGGGAAGACGATCCCGACATCCTTGCCTTTGAACGTCGTCTGGGAGCGGAAAGGCTTCTCGTGGTGGCCAATTTCACGAACCGGGACCAGACCCGCGCACTTCCGTCCCACCTTGCGAACCGGGCGGCGAAAGGCCTTGCCTGGTCGCACGCACCTCGCGATGACATCCCCGACAGACTGGAATTGCAGCCCTTCGAAAGCCTGGTCTGGATATTTGACGCGGAACCCGGACAGTAGGAACCGACCGGAGATCCGGGTCGTTTGCATTCAATGGCTCTTGTGGCTTTCCTGATCGCCGGTGTCTTTGCCGCGGTACATGTCGGAATCGGAGTGTTGCGCTTTCTCGACGTGACACCGCGCAGCCGCTGGCTGTCGGCGTCTGGGGGCGTGGCGGTGGCTTACGTGTTCCTCCATATCCTGCCGGAACTGGCGCTGCACCGGACCGTTTTCGCCGAAGCGCTGGACACCGATGCGGAACGCGCCGAGGCGCTGGTCTACAGTCTCGCCCTGGCCGGGCTGGTGGTCTTCTACGGGCTGGAACGGACCGTCAAGACGTCGCGGCGCGGCGGCGCTGTGCCCGGAGCCGGGACATTCTGGCTGCACATCGGATCCTTCACCGTCTACAACGTCATCGTCGGCTACCTGCTCTTGCACCGGGAAAGCGACGGCGCATGGTCACTGGCGATCTATGCCTGCGCGATGATCCTGCATTTCATCACGACCGACCACGGGCTGCGGGCCGATCACAAGGCGCGCTACGACACGCATGCGCGCTGGATTCTTGCCGCGGCGGTCATGGCGGGCTGGGCGCTCGGGATGTGGGTGACCTTGCCCGAGTTCTGGATCGGGGGCCTGTTCGCCTTTCTCGCCGGGGGTATCGTTCTGAACGTGCTGAAAGAGGAATTGCCGGAAGAGCGCGAGAGCCGGCTCTGGCCCTTCGTGTTTTCCGCCGTTGGATACGCTGCCGTGTTGCTCGCAATCTGACGCCGCATTGTCGGGGAAGACCGGAACAACCGCTGCTCGGGGTCGTTCGGTTATTGATCTTGCCATGATCGGGCCGGATTGGATGCCGTGCCCAAGGACGACCCCAAGCCGTCTGCGTTGGAGCATGCGTGCCGATGACGGTTATCGCGTCAGATGATCGGGAAGGGTGCCCCTCTTCGCGGTCCGATGCCAAAACCGGCAAGTCCGGTCGTCATCGGCGCCAAGGTCTTGCGGTCGATCGCAATGAGGTTTCTCGCCGATTCAGCGGAAAGGTGGCTCCAATGTGGGAGTGGATGAAGGATAACGTGACGACGCTGCAGGTGCTTGTCAGCCTGCTCTCCACGGGTGTCTGGATCGCCTACCTGCACGTCTTCGTCGCCAGTTTCAAACGGCAGACACGTTCCAGCCTGCTGATCACCCGTGTCGGCGGCCGCGATCTGAACGGGCGCTGCATCGTGTCGAACATGGGGTCGGAACCGGCCTACCTCTTGGACGTGCTTGCGGAATTCCAGGCGGATCAGGAGGTCATGACGGTCAGCATCGTGGATCGCCTCGAGTTGTGGGACACCTCGTCCGACGTGAGCAGCGGCGTGTCTGCCGTAGGTCCGATCACCAGTGGCAGCTACGTGGACATCGGGCGTTTCGAGGATTTCTTCAACCGAGCGCGCAAGAAGATGGGTAAACCCAACGTCACTGAAGAAACCCAGTGCCTGAAGCTTATCGCCATTGCCGCGACAAGCCAGGCGCGCGACCTGATCGCTGCTTACCGCAACTTCGAGTTCAAGACGGTCGATAAAAACGGCACCGTTCACGTGATGCCGGTGGAGGTTGAGGCGCGGCAGGTGAAGTCGCGCCGGAAAAGGAAACAACTGACCGCTCTGCTCCAGGATCTGCAAAATAACGAAACGCTTAGCCGCGACGTGATCCCGGAAGTCGGGGAGCGGTCCGGCTGGCGCGAAGGCCTGCGCGCCGCCTGGCATGGTGTACGGGGTCGCGACCGATAGCCCCGCGTCGCCGCGCGGGTTCTCACGCGAGGCAAGCGAACCGAAACGCGTTGGTTCGGGCCGCTGGCGAGCGTATCAGTTTGCACAGGAACATTCGGTCGAACCACCCGTTGACCTGCCAATAGGCAAAAGGGGAAAACCATGGACCTGGGATTGAGTGGCCGGCGCATCCTGATCACCGGCGCGACCGGTGGCATCGGCTTTGAAACCGCCAAAATTCTCGCCGACGCCGGGGTGCGGCTGACGATCACCGATCTGAATGCGGATGCCGTGGCTTCGGCGGCGGACAAGGTCGGCGCGACCGGCTTGGCCAGCGACCTTTCTTCGAAAGACGGGGTCGACGCATTGTTAGCCGAGGCCGGAACGGACTTCGACGGTCTCGTGCATCTGGCGGGCGTCACCGGTGCCAAGGGCGATCCGATGACCATGACCGAAGACGACTGGCAGGAAGCTCTCGATATCGACTTTATGTCATCCGTGCGTCTGGTCAGGCACCTCGGGCCAAGAATGGTCGAACGCGGCTGGGGACGGATGGTCTTTGTCACATCGGAAAACGTGGCGCAGCCTTACGCGGATGAAACCGTCTACAACGCCGCGAAATCCGCTCTTCTGAGCTTTGCCAAGAGCGTCGCGATGGCACACAGCGGCAAGGGGTTGCTCGTCAACTGCGTGGCTCCGGCCTTTATCGAGACGCCGATGACGGATGGCATGATGGAAAAGCGCGCCAAGGCCGAAGGCACATCCGTCGATGAAACAATCCAGGATTTCCTGAAAGAAGAACGCCCGTTTCTGAAGCTCGGTCGCCGTGGCAAACCCGAAGAGGTGGCTCCGGTCATCGCCTTTCTGGCAAGCGAATTGTCATCCTTCGTCACGGGTGCAAACTGGCGGGTCGATGGCGGATCGGTCGGGTCCATCAACGTATGAACCGCGCAGACATCGCGGCTCGGGTCGAGGCCCATCCGGTCAAAGGCACGCCCGATGAGATGCGCGCCGCGTTCCGGGCGCTCGCACCCGATGGTCCATGGGGCAGACGGGACTGCATCGGCGGTGTGCCGGTCGTGATACACGGCACGGAATCCGGGAACGATGGGACGATCCTTTTCCTGCACGGTGGCGGATATGTCTTCGGCGATGCGACGACACACGCCGCCGCAGCTGCCTGTCTTGCCGAACTGACCGGTGACTGCGTGATCCTGCCGGAGTATCGGCTGGCCCCGGAACATCCCTGGCCCGCGCCACTGAACGACGCCTGTGCGGTGCTCAACGCCCGGGACGGGCCGATCTCGGTCGTGGGCGACAGTGCGGGGGGCCATCTTGCTCTGTCCTTGACGCTGGCGCGACCGGGCAGGGTCGATGCCCTTGCGCTGATCTCGCCCAACACCGACCGGACCGGACTAAGCCGGACGCGGGACTCCAACTCGGCCCATGACCTGATGAACAGCGATGCGGATGACGCGGCGCTTGGTGCATTGGCCTTCGGCGATCGGCACGCCGACGATCCGGCGGTGTCGCCGCTGCTGTCGGACCTGTCCGGACTGCCGCCGCTTTATCTTACGGCAACAACGACCGAGGTGCTGCTTGACGACACCTTGCTTTTTGCACGCGCCGCGGCGCGTGCGGGAGTGCGGGTAACGCTGAAGGTAGAGCCCGACCTGTTCCACATGTGGACGCTCTGGCCCGCCTGGCCACCCGCACGGCGCAGTTGGGCCGGGGTGGCGCAGGCGCTGTCGCGCTGACGCCGCCCCCGCCGATCACCAGAACCAGACGATCATCGCGCACATGCAGACGATCAGCAGGCCGGAGAGCAAGGTCCGGTCCAGCCAGATCGGACGCTCCAGCGTGGTAAAGATCTCCTTGGCCTCGCCCCTGCTCCAGACCAGTTTGTCGACGCCTTCCTTGACCTCGGTGCGGGTCATCGCGCTCAGACCGACGTGCAGGCCGATGGCGATGAACATCAGGATGGACGACATCACCGTGTAGTGGATTTCGGGCAGGCCCATCGCGGACCACCAGCCCATGACTTCCTTGGCGATGAAGATCGGAACGCCAACCACCAGGCCGAAAAGAATGGTCCAGAAGGCGCCCGTGCCGTTGAGCCATGGGATGAAGATCCCCAGTACGTAGACCACCACGATGGGCGGAATGATGTAGCTGAGCGACGACTGGAAGTACGAGAAGAGCGATTCGAACCCCGCGATCATCGGCGCATAGATCGCGCCGATCACCATGCATGTGCCTGTCACGATCTTGCCGATCTTCACGTAGGTGTCGTCGTCCAGATCGGGCTTCAGCGGCTTGACGAAATCAAGCGTGACCAGCGTGCCGGCCGAGTTCAGCGCCGAGTCGAGCGACGACATGATCGCCGCGATCAGCGCTGCCATGATCAGACCGCGGACACCGATCGGCATCAGCTCGAAGGCGAGGGTGGGGAAGGCGAGGTCCGGCGTCTCGAGGTCGGGGTAGAGCTTGAGCGCGATAAGACCCGGCAGGATCATCAGAAAGAGGTTCGGGATCTTGAGAAACCCGGCAAAGATCGCGCCGATCTGCCCTTCCTTCAGGTCCTTTGCGCCCAGGGTACGTTGCACGACGAACTGGTTGATCGTCCAGTAGTAGAAGCCCAGCAGCACCACGCCCCAAAGCCCTGTCCAGGGCAGGAAGTCGTTGTCGGCGGGCAGGATCAGGTGCGTCTTGCTGTCCTCGACATCGACGAAAAGCTCTTGCCAGCCGCCGATCTCTTCGAGCCCGATCCAGAACAGGGCCGCCGCGCCGACGATCAGAAGGATCGCCTGCACCGTGTCGGTGACCACGACGGCCGACAGACCGCCGAGGATCGTGTAGATGCCCGCGACAAGGGCCAGCACGGCGACGGCGGTCCAGAGGTTAAGGTATTCCGTAACGTTCGAGATCACCAGCCCGCCCGCGTAGAGCGCGCCGGCCGTGTCGATGAACATGATCGCAAGGATCGTGAACGCCGAGAATGCCCGGCGCGAACGTACGTCGTACCGGGTCTCGAGATATTCCGGCACCGTCGACACCTTGGCGCGCAGGTACGATGGCAGGATGAAGATGGCGAAGATCACCAGAATGAAGGCGGCGGTCCATTCGTAGTTGAAGATTACCACGCCGTTCGCATAGGCGCCGCCCATCAGGCCGACGAAGCTCGATCCGCTCATGTTGGACGCGAAGAGCGAGAAACCGATCAGGTACCAGGGGATCGAGCGACCGGCGAGAAAGTAACTGTCGCTGTCACCGTCCCTGTTTTTTCGCGACACATACAGGCCGTGCGCGATGACGCCGATGAAGTAGACAACGACAATCAGGTAGTCGATCCAACTGAGCGAAAAGTTTGCACTGTCCATCGAAGACCTCCCTTGCGACTGAAATGGCTTGGGTCATAAACAGGGTATTTCACGAAAATGTTCCAAAAAGTGTTTAATATTAATACCTTATAGTGATCCAGACTCAGCTGTCGCGTGCCGCCGAAGGATCAACTATCCTTCGACGGCTGCCGTCATATTCGCTGCGACGCGGCGTCTCTCAGGCGTTGGCGCCGATGAACCAGGCGTCCTTGTCGATGGCCCGGCTGACCTCGGTGAAGAGGTCTGCGGTATCCTCGTCCCCGGCCTCTTCGGCCAGGTCCATCGCTTTGCGGATGTTGCTGCCGACCTGCATGAACCGATCCTTCAAGGCGTCGATATGCACCTCGATCCGGCTTTCCTCGACCGGGTAGGCGTCAACTGTCGTCTTGCTTGCCACGACCTCCGCCGTGCCGGCCGCATAGCCGCCGAGGATGACCGCGCGTTCCGCCATCAGGTCGGCGCCGTCGCGCAGCCGGTCGGCCACGTCGTCCAGCATCTCGTGCACGCCGATAAAGCCGCGGCCCTTCAGGTTCCAATGCGCCTGCTTGACCGCGAGCGTCAGGGCGACGGTGTCGACAAGGTTGCTGTTGAGCAGGTCCACCATCTGGCTGCGTGTGTCCTGGTTCAGTCCGGACGTGAAATTCTCGGGCATGGGTCTCTTGTCCTTTTCTGTTCGTGTTTCGTGGGTTGGCGGGTTGTGGTGCCGCCTGTGCCGGGGCGCTTTCAGGCGGTCTCGGGCGGTTCCGCCCAGAACCCGGGAACGCCCCCGCAGTAGCTGATGACGTTGTTCGACTCTTCTATGGCCGCCCACATCAACGCCGATGAGAAGCCGATCCGCGCAGCATCGTCGCCGGGTGTCACGCCGGTCCAGAGCGCCTCGAGCAACCGGATACGCACCTCCTCGGGCAACGCCTCGCCCCGGTCCACTTGTTCCAGCGCGCGCAGATCCTCGGGCAGGGCGTCGGCCAGTCCGCGCAACAGGTCTTGCGGCAGCGGATTGACTCCCGCCAACGCGGCCAGCCGGTTCATGGCTGCGGGCAGTACGGCGCCACCCTGAGCGAGCGATGCGCCGGGAAAGGCGGCGGCGGCAGCGGTCAGGGCCAGAAGCGTGCGGCGGTCGGTGCGCGGAGCGGTCATGGCGCGTCCCTTTCTCGGAAAGATGCGTAGTAGGCAGCCAGGGCGTCGATCTCTGCGACATCGAGCGCCGACGCGTAGGCCTGCATGCGTCCCATAGGTCCGGTCTGGCGAGATCCGTCGGCATAGGCGCGCAATTGATCTGCAAGGTAGTATTCGGGCTGGCCGTGCAGGCGTGGCGCCGCGCGGGCCGACATGTCGATCCCGTCCACGGTGCCGAGCATGTGGCAACTTTCACAGGGCGCGACGCCACGATCCCAGGCGCCGTTCTGCACCAATTCCTCGGCGATACCGACGTCCTCTGCCTGCGGCGGGCGCACAAGATCGGGTGCCGGTGCATGGGCGTACATGCGGGCCATCGGCACGTCTCCGTGAACGCCAAGCGCCCGCGCGGTCATCTGCATCTGCGGGTGCTGGCGGACACCTGTTCGATAGGCCTCCAGCTGCTTGCCGATGTAGCGCGCGGGCTGGCCGTTCAGCACCGGATACCGGGGCGCGGCGTCCGACGTGTCGTTCCGGTCGAGTGTATGGCATGCGGAGCAATTCAGCAGGATGTCGAGGGATTGCGGCACGGCGGCGGAAGGGCCGGTCAGCAGCGCCGCAAGTGTCCAAGCGGGCAGGGCGCGGAAAGGCGAGAACATCGGAGCGATTCCTCCTTTCTGGGGAGTGGGCAGGGCAACCGTATCCACGGGAAAACACGACCGATGCGGAAGCGGTTCCGAAAAACTTCGGAACCCAGCCAGCCGCGTGCGGTTGGTTCCAAGACACGAAAAGGAGGTGCGACATGGCAGCAACCGACCTGCCGCTCGAACCCGATGTGCTCGTCGTCGGGGCGGGTATCGCCGGCGGCATGGTCGCCGATGAAGTAGCCGCCGCCGGTCTCAACTGCGTCATTCTGGAAAGCGGACCCGTTCTGGAAAGAGACGCGCTGGTGCGCAATTGGCGCAGTGCGGCCCGGACCGATTTCATGGCGCCCTATCCGCAACCCGAATATGCGCCGGTGCCCGATCCGACCAACTGGGGCGATTACCTGATCCAGACCGGACCTGATCCCTACAACCAGCAGTTCATCCGGGGCGTGGGCGGTACGACGTGGCACTGGGCCGCGGCCAGTTGGCGCTACCTCCCTGTCGATTTCCGTCTGCGCAGCACCTATGGCGTCGGGCGCGACTGGCCGATCGGGTACGAGACGCTCGAACCGTTCTACCAACTGGCCGAAGAGCGCATGGGCGTGTCCGGCGCCCCGGCGGACGGTCTCGCGCCGCGCAGCGCGGACTATCCGATGGGTCCGATGCCGCTGTCTTACATGGAGCGCACCATCGCCGAAACTCTGAACGCGCATGGCTACATGATGCAGACCGAACCGGTCGCCCGGAACAATCGGACATACGATGGACGACCGCCGTGCTGCGGTAACAACAACTGCATGCCGATCTGCCCCATCGGCGCGCAATATTCCGGCAATATTGCCGTCGAGCGCGCGCAGGAAAGCGGCGCACAGGTCATCACTGAAGCCGTGGCGCATTTCATCGAGCGCGGCTCTGACGGGCAGATCGAGGCGGTGCGATACCTGAAACCGGACGGGTCCGAATGGCGGGTGCGCGCGCGAATGTTTGTACTGGCCGCCAATGGAATCGAGACGCCGCGCCTCATGCTGCTGTCGGCTCAGGACGGCGCGCCGGACGGGATCGGCAATCAGTCCGATCAGGTCGGACGCAACCTGATGGATCATCCGGGCACCACTGTCGAATTCGAGATGCCCGAACCCGTCTGGCCCGGGCGCGGTCCGCAGGAAGGCACGTCGATCCTGAAATTCCGCGACGGCGACCACAGGCGCGATTTCGCGGCAAAGAAGCTGCATCTGTGGAACGGTTCTGCCGTCGCGGGCGTGGCGCAGGAAGCGATCGAGGAAGGGCTCACCGGAGACGAGCTCCGCCGCACGGTGCGGGATCGCGCCGCCCGCCGCTGTGCCATCAACAACTTCCACGAACAGCTGCCCGACCCCGCAAACCGCCTGACCCTCAGCGAGGGTCAGACCGATCCGCTGGGTCTGGCGCGGCCCTCCATCCACTACGAGATAGGCGACTACGTCCGCCGCAGCGCCAAGCACACGGCAGAGGTCTATCGCGACATCGTCGACCGCCTTGGCGCGCGCGCGATCTCGGTTGGCGACGGCAGCGACGGCTTTGCGCCCAACAACCACATCATGGGCGCCACGATCATGGGGAACGATCCGACGAACTCGGTGGTCGACGGCACCTGCCGAACTCACGACCACGACAACCTGTATGTCGCATCGTCTTCGGTGTTTTCCTCGGCCGCCTGCGTGAACTCGACGCTCACCATCGCGGCCCTGTCACTCCGGATCGGAGAGCGGATCGTCGAACGTCTGCGCGCGTGATCTGCAAATCCGTGGCCGGGATCAGATGTCCGCTGCGCATGAAAGTCACCGGACCCCGAAGGATCCGGCCATTCTGTCGTTCAGCCGACGCTTTTTATCGGCTCTGACGCCGCATGAAACAGGTGCTCCGGTCACAGTGTCCTCGCCTTGTTTCAGTGCCAGGACGGGCACGCGGTTTTTTTGGGATGCCTCTCGGCGCCCGGCAGGTAGGACGTGATGTCCCTGTTGGTCCCCGCGGCAAAATCCCGTGCCACCGCGCTCCAGTCCACGTGGGCCGCTTGCGACCAGTCGACCTCGATCCATGTCGGCGCCTTGACCTCTGGCCGGATCGCCGCCGCCCGGGCTTGCGCGTAATCCACCACACGCCGACCTTCGGAGAATCCGTCAAGCGACTGATCCCAGCGTTGACCGTTCAGGGTCAGGCCCAGCGTCCGTGCCCTGGGATCGTATTCCGCCGTGAAGAGAGTGCCGAACCCGGCGTCGTACCGGTCTTGCAGGAGCGGCGGTTTCAGGAACTGGCGGTTGAGCTTGCGCGGCTTGACGTTCAGCTTTTTGAGGTGCGTGTGACGTTGATATGTCCGTGTGAACTTCGGCCTGTCCGCGACGGTCCCGCCACCCTGATGATTGGTCGCAATCGCGCGCGGCATCACGGTCACGCCGCCTCCGGGCGAAAGCTCCACGCTTGCGGTTTTGCCCGATGCGTCTGCCAGCACGAGGTTGTAGGCCATGTGCGACGGAACCTTCGCGAGGACCTTCAAGGCCTGCGGAACGGTTTCGCAGGTTTCCAGAAGGTAGCGGACGATGGTCGTGATCCCGAAGCCCTTGCCGGTTTCGGAGCGTCCGCCATAGGCCAGGGCAACGCTCAGGCCCGCGTCATTGATCCCGTCCGACAGGCCCCAGAGGAACTCGACCATACCCATGACCGCGCGTCCGGTCCATTCCGAGCGCAACAGGAAGCCTTCGTTCAGGTCCGGGGACAGGTCATAGTTGCGGACCAGCCGGACATGTTTCTTGCTGGCGGCGGCGGCCAGGGAACAGCCGCCAAGATAGGCGGGCGGACACCATGTCGATAGGAACCGCGCCGCGCGGTCGGATCCGCCGGCAAGGCCCACCAGTCTGCCGTACACCGGAACCAGTTCCGGCATGTAGCGCGCAAGAGCCTTTTCGCTGGCGTCTCTCGACGGCCCGCTGTCCCCGCTGCGGGCGCGGAACCAGGCTTCGTAGGCAGGCCAGGACCGGGCCCAACGCGCGGCCCATTTCGGGCCGGGCGCGGCCTCGTCGATGGCATCGAAAGTCAGTTTCAGCGGTGTCATTTCAGATCGTTCCTTTTGGTGTATCGAGGAAAAAGCGCACCATCTCCGCGCTGGCGTCCGGACCTTTCGTGTCCGCGTATGACCCCTCTGGTTTTCCGCCGGACCAGGCATGCCCCAGGCCGTCAATGCTCCAGTGCTCGACCAGGGCAGAGCCGTCGGGACCGTAGGCGAGGGTGCATGTGTAGGAGCGCCCGGCGGTCGTTCCGGTTGCCGTCGTTTCGATACATTGCGCCGCGTCGCCGCATGCGCGCCGCGCGATGGCGTCCGAGTTGGACCGGTGCACCGTCTTATCCCCCGTGCCGTGGAAAATGATCGTACGTGTCGGTTGGGTCTTGGCCGTAGTCTGCATCTGCTCGACTGCGTTGCCCGCCATCGCCGCATAGGCCGAGCCGACATCCCGGGCCACTCCGGCCGGCAGTCCGGAATGCGCACCGACGGCAGCGAAAACGTCGCCGTAGACGTCGCCCAGGATGACCGCCATCGCCGCACCCGCGGACAATCCTGCCACGAAATTGCGCTCTCTTCCGACGCCATGTGCTGCGCAGACCTTGGCGGCGATGCCGGCCAGGATCGCAGGCTCGCCTTGTCCGCGCTGCTGATCCCGCCGGTTGAACCAGTTCCAGCAGGATTGCGCATTGTCGCCGCGAGACTGCGCCGGGTAGACGATGACAAGACCGTGCTCCTCGGCCAGTGCGTTCATGCCGGTGCCGGCGGCGAAATCCTCGGGTGTCTGGGTGCAGCCGTGCAGCATCATGATGACGCCGTTGACCCGATCCTTGGCCGACGCCGGAACGTAGGTGAGGTAATCTCGGCTGCCCGCGCGACAGCTGAAGGTCGTTCGATCGAAGCGCGCGCCCGGCGTTGACGGTACGGCCCGGGCGGCTCTTCCTGTCATCGGAGAGGCGAAGCGGTCTTTCAATTCATCAAGCCGCACCATGTTCGGCAGCGCGTCACCGATTGCTGCTCCGGCATTCTGATCCAGGCCATGTTGCGCGAGCGTGCGCCTCACCAGTTCATGCGCGGCCGAAGACCATGCGGTATCTGCCGCCGGGCGACTTGCGCCGACGTTGAGTTTTTTCATCTGTTCAGTCCTGTCTATGCCGTGGGCGTGCTAGGTGATGCGGTCGGCCAGTGCTTTTTTGAGTTCGGCGCTGGCCTGCAAGGCCCCCAGCACCGTGATCGACGCGATTGCCTGACGGGCGAGGTCCGGAGGTATGTCGGAGTCGAAACGCGCCAGTCCGACGACCTTGATATGCAGAACTTCGCCCGCATCCCGAACCGCCTCGAGGTCGGCGACCGAATAGTCGCGAAGTCCGAGTTCCATCGTGTGCCGTTCGAGCGACTTGCTGACCACCTCGACGTGGGTGTCGAGCTGGTTGCGGATCGCTGTCCGGATGAAGTCACTCCGGTTCGAATAGAATCCCTCCTGCACCAGCAGGTCGATCCGTCCGAGATCGACAAATCCGAGATTGATCGTGATCTTTTCGTTTTCAGGCTGCCTGTCGCGCAGTTGCCGTACGTTGCTCATGCGATTCTCCATCCATGTGGATGGTATATGGATGTATTTTGCCCGAATGCAAGCCTGCGGTACACCTCGGATGATGTTTCGTAGGAAATTTATTCGCGGCGCTGGTACGGCAAGTGCGGTGCGGTGTCTGCGCCATGCGGCGCGCAAACCGCGTCAAAGCGGCAGGGTCAATGTCATCCAGAACCCATCCCGCGGAAAGCCGGTTTCCAGCGATCCGCCCAGCGGACCCATGACCTGACCCGCGACGAAGGTGAGTCCGAAACCGTTCTCTTCCGGGGCGGCCTCGATGGGCGGGCCGCCGGTTTCGCGCCAGCTCAGTTTCAAAACATCGCCCTGCTTTTCCCACCGGATCGTCACCTTGCCGCCGCGCTTGCAGAGCGCGCCGTATTTCATTGCGTTGGTCGCGAGTTCGTGCAGGACCGTGCCGAGCGCCAGGGTTTCCTGCGGGCCGAGGTTGATTTCCGGCCCATCGCAATCGAACCGGCCTTCTTCGTGAACGGCGGCTTCGGCCGAGATGATGTCTTCGATCGTTACGTGCGACCAGTCCGCCTCTGACATCAGCGCATAGGCCCGTGACAGGCCGTGAAGACGACCGACGAGCACTTCGGTGAACTGATCCGGGTCGGAGTTGGTCCGGTTGGTCTGCTTCACGATCGACATGACCACCGTCAGCATGTTCTTGACGCGGTGGTTCAGCTCCCCGATGAGGTTTTCCTTCTGCTTTTCGGCCTCGATCAGCCGTGTGACGTCGACGATCGTGACAATGGCGCCGTCCGGGTCGTCGTCGCTGCCGTGATAGGGGCCGATACGCAGCAGATGATGGTTTCCTTCGCCCGAGGTCAGGGTCTTCTCCTGGGTCGCGCCGCACTCCATCGCGGAGGCGATCCAGTCTTGCAACTCCGGGAAGTCGAATTTTGTGGACAGCTCGGTGAGCGGGCGGCCCAGATCGCTTTCGCGCAGGTTGAAGAACGATTTCGCGGCAGGTGTGAAACTGCGGATGAACAGCGCCTCGTCCAGAAAGATCGCCGCGACCTCGGAGGCGGCATAGAGGTTCTTGAGATCGATGTTGATCTGATCGAGCTCTGATACGCTTTCGGAAAGCTCGTTGTTGATGGTCGAGAGTTCCTCGTTGAGGGACTGCATTTCCTCCTTCGAGGCTTCGAGTTCCTCGTTGGCCGATTGTGCCTCCTCGTTGGATGCCACCAGTTCCTCGTTGGACGCGCGCAGTTCCTCCAACGCAGTTTCGTATTCCTCGACCATGGTCTGCAGGCGTTCGCGCATGTCGCGCAATTCACGCTCCATGGCGTCATCGGACGCTTCGGTGCCGCCTGCCGGTCCCACGATGGGCGAAGCGTCGAATTTGAGCGTTTCGAACACCACCAGGAAAAGCGAATCTCCCGGGGCATTCTGTTCCATCGGTTCCGCGGTCAGCAGGACCTGCCGTTCCTCGCCCGATCCCGGGTCGGGCATGACGGCGATGCGCTGGACCCGCTCACGGCGTTCCTTTACGTCCCGCAGAACGGTGCGCAGGTCGATGCGCAGATCGCGCCGCGCCACGTCGAAAAGCTGGCGGCTGGGCGCGCCTCGCGGAAACTCGAGGTAGGCGCCGGTGCCGGCCGAGAAATACAGGATCTCGGCCGCTGCCGTGACGGCGACATGCGGCGGCGAGTGCCGTTCGAGAACCTGCTGTTCCACCTGGTGGCGCAGAAGGCGTCGACCGTCGTCCGTGGAACCGGAGATGGTCGACGGGATGGAAAAATCGGCACCCGGCACGTTGAAGGTTCTCGGCGCGGGACGAAACCGCGACTCCGTCTCGCGTGCTTGGAACAGTCGCTGCCTTTGGTCGACGGGCTTGAAGAGATCGCGATGACGGCTGACACTCTCGGATGTGCCCAGAAACAGGTAGCCTCCCGGACGCAACGCGTAATGGAAGGTGGGGATCACCTTTTCCTGCAATTCCTGTCCGAGATAAATGAGCAGGTTGCGGCAAGAGACGAGATCCATGCGCGAAAACGGCGGATGGCTGATGATGCTGTGTGCCGAGAATACACACATGTCCCGCACGCGTTTCGCGATCGTGAATTCCATGGCGTCATTCTCGAAAAAACGCTCGATCCTCTCCTGGCTCAAACCGTGGAGTGCTTGTTTGGGGTAGCGCCCGGCGCGGGCCACCGACAAGGCCTGCTCGTCGATGTCGGTCGCGAATATCTGCACGGCGGGCGGATCCTCGAGCGTGTCGCTGTACTCGGTGAACAGGATGCCCAGCGAAAAGACCTCTTCGCCGGTCGCACAGCCCGGCACCCAGATGCGGATCGTCGCGTCGGCCAAACGTCCTTTGAAGAGACGCGGGATCACCTCGGTGCGCAGCGCCTCGAAAGCGTCGGGATCGCGAAAAAATCCGGTCACGTTGATCAAAAGGTCACGGAACAGGTCCATGCCCTCTTCGGGGTCGGCGCGCAGCCGCTCAAGATAGTCTTCGGGGGTCCGGTCCTTGTGGATCTTCATGCGCCGCATGACCCGGCGCAGAAAGGTCTTCTGCTTGTAACCGGAAAAAGGATGGCCCGTCTGCCGTTTCAGCAACTTCGCGATGTCGTGCTGGATTTGCCGGGCTCTGTCGGATTCTTTTTTGGCGAGGTCGCTGCGCTCGAGGCTCTGCAACTGGTTGTTGCCGTCCTGAATGTGCAGCAGTCGCGCGGGAATGTCTGACGGTTCTTCGGCGAAGTCGATCAGTCCGACCGCGATCGCGCTTTCCGGCATCTTGGGCGCGAAGTCGGGCCCGTTTCCCGACTGGGCAATCGTGATGCCGCCGGTTTCCTTGATCTGCTTGATGCCCAGAGTGCCATCGCTATTTGCCCCCGACAGCAGGATGCCGACCGCATCCTCCCCCTGGTCTTCGGCGAGCGACGCAAAGAATACGTCGATCGGACGACTCTCGCGGTGCGACCTCTCCTCGGGCCTGAGATGCAGGACGCTGTCCTGGATTTCGAGGATTTGCCCGGGCGGGATGACGTGGACCGTATCCGGCCGGATCTTGTCGCCGTCAGAGATCTGTTCGACCCGAAGATCGGTCTTGCTGGCAAGTACCGTAGCGAGATGGCTCGGATGGTCCGACGACAGGTGCATGACCACCACGAAGGACATGCCGTGGCCGGCGGGGACGTTCGCCAAAAGCTCCTGAATTGCGGGGATTCCGCCGGCTGAAGCACCAATGCCGACGACTAATGTTGGCCGCGTATCCATCGTACGAAGCTACGCCTCATCACATTTCGGTTCAACGGCAAAACAAGTTATTAATTTTTGGTAAATTCATCAACGAGGTTTCAAGAGATTGGCTTTCATCGGGATGCGGAATGACCCACAATCAGGCACCTTTTCGGAAAGTGCTCTGTTAGGAAAAGACCGGACATATCTGCGTTAATCGTCACGGGACCACCATCGCAGCAATCCCCAAACATTCACGCAAAGCAGGAACGCGTTTTGTGCCAGCAGGGCGGATTTGTCCTGATTCATGCCCACGATCACCCAGCTGATGCTGGCCAGCGTGAAAAGAATGAACCCCACTGCGACAAGCCGTGCCGGTCGTCCCCAGGCCACGCAAACCGATGCAAGAATGGTCGCGATCGACGCTGTCCAGCGAAAGATTTCCATCAGGTCCATGGCTCGGCTGTCTTTTGGTTTTGGGGACGGGATCGTGCGACCGTACGGGAAATCAATGACGCCGGGCGGGTCCGGTTCCCGGTCGCTGATGCCGCGCGGCCCGGTCCGGTTTCGAATTCATACGGAACAGTCGCGGCGGGGCAGGGTTGATTGAACATCAAAGCACGTTCGACACCGCAAGGAGAACATCATGCCCGATGACGTCAAGATCCCGCCGCAGTCGCAAAACAACATGCCGGCCGACGAACACAAGATGGACCCGGCACCGGACTACATGCCGCGCCATGCGGGCGTCGGCAAGCTGGACGGCCAGGTGGCCCTGATCACCGGCGGCGACAGCGGCATCGGACGCGCCGTATCCGTGCTCTTCGCGCGCGAAGGCGCACGTGTTGCCATCGCCTATCTCGACGAGGACAAGGATGCGGAAGAGACCAGGCGCCTGGTCGAGGACGAGGGCAGCGAAGCGCTGCTGATCAAGGGCGACATCGCGGACAAGTCGCACGCCGAAGACGCCGTGCGGCAAACGGTCGAAAAGCTGGGCAAGCTTGACATCCTGATCAACAACGCCGCGATGCAATGGCTTGATGCGCCGATCGAGGAGCTGGAAGAGGCGAAATTGCGTCGGATGATCGACAGCAACGTGCTGGCCCTTTTCTTTTGCACCCAGGCTGCCTTGCCGCATCTGCCCGAAGGTGGGTCGATCATCACGACCAGCTCGGTCAACGCGTTCAAGGGCAATGGCGGGTTGGTCGCCTATTCGACGACACGGGGCGCGTCCCTGGCGTTTTCGCGTTCGATCGCGAACCAGGTGGTCGACCGCGGCATCCGCGTCAATGCCGTGGCGCCGGGCCCGATCTGGACCCCCTTCATTCCTGGTTCCATACCGGCCGAAGACGTCGAGGATTTCGGAAGTCAAGTACCGTTGGGCCGTCCGGGCCAGCCGTGGGAGGTTGCGACATCCTACCTGTTCCTCGCCTCTTCCGATGGCAGCTATTTCCACGGTCAGACCCTGCATCCCAACGGTGGCGTCGTGGTCAATGCCTGATAGGCCCGGCCGGGGCCGTTGGCCAACGGCCCCGGTCATCTACGAGATCTACCCGCGCTCTTTCCGCGACACGACGGGCTCTGGCGAGGGCGATCTCAACGGCATCACGAGCGGTCTGGACTATATTGCTTCGCTTGGGGTCGACGCAGTCTGGATTGCGCCGTTTTTCCTGACCGGGTTCGAAGACGGCGGATACGACGTCATCGACCACCGTGTTGTCGATCCCCGCTTTGGAACCTTGGCGGATTTCGACCGGCTGGTCGAGCGCGCACACGATCTGGGTCTTCTGGTCATCGTCGACCAGGTGCTGAACCACAGTTCGGACCAGCACGAGCTTTTCCTGCGATCAATCCAAGGTAACGAGAGTTGCGCCGCGGCCTATGTCTGGCGCGACGCAAAACCCGACGGCACGGCGCCCAACAACTGGCTCAGCTTCTTCGGGCCTCCCGCCTGGACCTGGAACCACAAGCGGCAGCAATACTATCTTCACCAGTACCTGCCTTCGCAGCCCAGCTTCAATCTCCGGAATGCGGATGTGCAGGCGAAGCACCGGGACGAAATGCGGTTCTGGCTGAACCGGGGCGTTGACGGCTTTCGGCTGGACGCGGTGTCGGCCTACCTGTTCGACGAGCGGCTTCCGGACAACCCGCCTGCGCGGCCGGAGACGCGACACCGCATGGCGGCGGCGGAAAACAATCCCTACTCGATGCAGAACCACGTCTACGACCTGCTGCCCGGCGACGGCGCGAGCTATGCGCAGCTCTTGCGCGACTGGGCCGGGCAGGACGTCTGGCTTCTCGGAGAGATCAACACCGGAAACAATTCGGTCGAGGTGGCGCGCGACTTTGTTTGCCCCGAGGGGCTTGATGCCGCCTATGTCGTCGACCTGCCAGAGAGCGATGGCAGCGTCGCGACGGTGGTCGACATGATGGATCGCGGCGCCGGGGATGGAGCAATCGCCTGGTGGATGACCTCTCACGATCAGCCGCGGCGGGCGGCGGCGACACCTGGAACGGCGCGGTTTTACCTGCTGCTTCAGGCCATCCTGCCCGGCCCGATGATGGTCTACCAGGGCGAGGAACTGGCGCTGCCGCGCGTGGAGCTGTCCCGCGACGAAGTCGCGGATCCCTTCGACCTCATGTACTGGCCGGACGGCCCTGGACGCGAAGAGGCACGGATTCCGATACCCTGGACCGAAACGCCGCCGCGGTACGGTTTCACCTACGGGACGCCCTGGCTGCCGATGCGTTGGCCCGAGGGTGTGTCGGTCGCGGCGGGCGGCCGTGACGGGGTGCTGTCGTTCTTCCGCGCGGTGATCGGATTTCGCAAGGAACACGGATTCGGCGCGCATCGCGTGAGTTGGAAGGAGCCGAAGCCGGGCCAGCTCGAGCTGTTCCTGACGACCGGGTCTGGCGACTGGCTGGCCCGGTTCAACCAATCGGACCGGCACATGCCCGCGCCCGAAGCTCCGCCAAACCTGTGCAGCCATGCGCTGACCCCGTTGGGACTGCCGCCCGGCGGCGGCGCCATCTGGCGCCGGTAGAGCGAATTCCTACGCGACGTCCGCCAAACTGCCTTGCATCGCGAAAAAGGAGCGGTGGCATAAGCCCTCCGGAACCGATGCCCCGGGCATCCTGTTCTTTCTCCATGCGACGGAAGGTTACGTTCGATCCCGTTCTGCGCAGTTGCGCGGTCATCCTGACCGGACTGACCGTGCTTGGCGCGCTGATGATCGCCGAAGATGTCGCGGCCCCGCTGCTGCTGGCCATCGTGATGGGCATCGTCTTTGCCCCGACCGCAGATCGCGTCGACCGGTTGGGGCTGCCGCGGTGGATCAGCGTCTTCGCTCTGATGCTTGTCTTCTTCGCATTGCTCGGAACGCTCGCCTACCTGCTCGAGCCCTACATCTGGGAGGTCGTGGAAAGCGTGCCCGCGATCAAATGGGAGATCCGGTCGCTTCTGCACGACTACCAGGCCTTTCTCGGAGGCATGGAGCAGGTCTCGGACGGCGCGGCCGCGGAGACCTCGGAGGCAGGCAACGCCGAAACCATCGGGACCGCGGCGCCGCTGCCGTCGATGACCGACGCGCTGTTCCTTGCGCCGCAGATCCTTGTGCAGATGATGATCTTTTTCGGCGGCGTGTTTTTCTTCCTGCTGACCCGCGACGAGGTCTACCGTGCCATCGCACGGAAGATCGGCAACGAGAAGGCAACCGACATCCTGCTTCAGCGCTTCTGCAATGCGGAACTCGTCGTCGCGCGCTATTTCCTCACGATTTCGCTGATCAATGTCGGTCTTGGTACCGCGCTGGCAAGCGGCCTCACCCTGCTTTCCATGCCCGGAGCGGTGGTCTGGGGGCTGTTGGCCTGCCTGATGAACTTCGTGCTCTACCTCGGCCCGCTGGTGGTCGCATCCTCTCTTTTGCTGGCTGGCATCCTTGTTTTCGACGGGGCCTGGAGCTTCATGCCGCCCGTGCTCTTCATCATGCTGAACATGATCGAGGCGCAGTTCGTAACCCCCGCCCTGGTTGGCAAGAACGTGGCGATCAATCCCTTCGTGGTCTTTGCGTCCTTGTGTTTCTGGCTCTGGATGTGGGGCGCGCTGGGCGGGATCGTGGCTATCCCGGTCACGCTTGTGCTGGTCAAGCTCTTCGATGTCCTCGGCGAGCTGCCGATGCCGCCAGATGCGGTAGACCCGGATCATGGACAGGACGAAGACGCGCCAGAACGCTGACGCCCGCCCTGATGTTCCTGTGAAATTCCGCCTATTTTTCAGGAACGGCTCACGGTTGTTCTCGTTTTCTCCCCAGATCATCGCAACGCCGATGAACTGTAAATTCACCAAGCAAGCGAAAGGAAATGTTCATGAAACGGCTCCTTACGACAACAGCAATCGTGGCGATGTCGGCTCTGCCGCTCGCCGCAGAACAGCATTCCGGCGCGAAGACCGAAATGTCCGTGACCGTAGGCGAAAATGAAGTGCGTATATCCAACCTGATGGATGCAACCGTGTACATGCCCGAAGACGGCAGCGCCGCAGCGGTCGACTCCGGTCAGATCGGTGAGGTCCCCGAAAGCTGGACCGAGATCGGCTCGGTTTCCGACGTCTTCGTCGACGGATCGGGCAACGTGTCCACCGTCGTCCTGACGCCGAACGAAAACGCCAACGCCGAGGCCGAAAAGCTCGGTCTGACCACCGAAAGCGTTTCGTTCAAGCCGGGCGAGAACGACGACGAGTTTTACGTCGTCTACACCGGCGACAAGGTCACCCTGTCCGAGAGCGAGGAATTCGACGCGGCAGAGGCCAAGAGCCAAGGCATGACCTCGGCTTCCGACCAGCAGAACGCGCAGAACGCGGATGGCTCTCAGTCCGACATGCAAAACGCCGAGACGCAGCAGGACGGTCTCACGATCCGCGCCTCCGAGCTGAGCGGTCACCCGGTCTACATTCCCGGCGAAGGATCGACCGGCGACGAAATTCCCTCTGAGGTGGCCGAAGCCGACGACACGTGGGAACGTGTCGGTGAAATTGGCGGCGTAATCATTTCTCGTGACGGCGGCATCAAATCGGTGACGCTGGATGCCGGTGGTTTCCTCGGCATGAACGAAAAGACCGTCGAAACCACGATGGACGAGCTGCGCTTTGTCCGTGACAGCGACAGCGACGCTGACAACGAATGGTTCGTTGTCTTCACCGGTGATCGCTCCGCGCTTGAAGAGCGCGAGGAATACGATCAGGCCGCGTCCGAACAGAACGGCGAGCAGTACATGTCCAGCGACGACATGGCGGCCAGCACGGCCGACTCTGCGAACCGCAACGACGGTGAAACGGCTGCGAACCAGAACTCTGGTCAAATGGGCTCCGAAACCGCATCGGATCAGAGCTCCGACCAGATGGAGCAAGGCACCGAAACCGCAGCTGCTACCGATCAAAACCAGTCGGGAACCAGCAATCAGAACGCACAGGCCGACGCCGGAAACGACGGGATGAGCCAAGACGCGTCCGACACGATGCTTACCGCGGAAGAGCTGGACGGCGCACCCGTCTACGGCGCTAACGGTGACGAGATCGGCAACGTGTCCAGCCTCGTGATGGAAAATGGTGGCGACGTGTCCGAAGTGGTCATCGATGTCGGTGGTTTCCTCGGCATAGGCGAAAAGCCCGTGGCCATCAGCTACGACGATCTTCAGATCGACGAAAGCGTGGATACCGCCTATGGCGATGTGCGCGTGAGCGTCAATCAGACGCAATCCGAGCTGGAAGAGATGGAGCGCTGGACCCAGTAACCTGGGCGCTCCGAGTTTCAAAGCTCTGCAAAGGGGTCGCCTTCGGGCGGCCCTTTTCGTTGTGCGGTGCCGGCTGGCACGTGGCGCCGTTTCACGCCATCTGATCTCAGGATTGCCCCGCTGTCTCGCCCTCGCCCGCGTCGGCGCTCTCTTCCGGGCCGGTCGGACCCTCCCGCCTTGGCCTTGCGCGCGAAGACGTGCGGGCGTCCCGAGGCGGTTCGTTTCCGGGTATCGCGCGCAGTTCGCCACGCAGGCGGGGCAGGGCTTCGGGATGGGTTTCCTGCAGCCAGACGATCATCTTTTCCCGGATTTCGCAGCGCAGGTCCCAGGCCTTGGGAGAATTGACGGCGCTGACCAGCACACGGATGGTGATCGTGTCCTTGTCGGTGTCCGTGACTTGCAGGTTGAACACGTCGCCGTCCCAGTTGTCGCTTGCGCGTGCGAACTCCTCTGCCTTGTTCCGCATCTCATCGAGCGGTGCGGTGTAGTCGAGCTGCCAGGTGATGGCGCCGATGATCGCGGCGCTTTCGCGTGTCCAGTTCTGGAAGGGCTGTTCGATGAAATAGGAGAGCGGCACGACCAGCCGGCGCCGATCCCAGATCCGGACGATGACGTAGGTCGCAAAGATTTCCTCGATCCAGCCCCATTCGTTCTCGACGATCACCACGTCATCCAGCCGGATGGGCTGGGTCACGGCGATCTGGATGCCCGCGATCAGGTTTGCAAGCACGGGCCGCGCCGCGAGGCCCAGGACAAGCCCGGCCGCACCGGCGGACGCGAAGAGGCTTACGCCGTATTCCTGGACACTCTCGAAGGTCAGAAGCACCGCGATGGACGTAAAGATGACGATGACGATATTGGTGGTCCGGCGCAGTACCCGCAGCTGGGTCACGTACTTGCGGGCCAGGAAATTGTCCTCGACATCCAGCCGGTAGTGCCGCGCGGACCGGTCGGCGAAGTGGTTGATCAGAACGAGCGCGGTCCAGCCGATCAGGACAATCAACATGATCAGCGCTGCGTGACCCAGCGGATCCTTCAAGGCATTCGGCAGGTTCACACGGGGGACCGTCAGGACCAATGCGAGGAGCGCGAACCCCAGCCGCAAGGGGCGGCGCGACTTGCGCACCAAGGAGGCTTTGAGCCCGAAACGGTTCTCGAGATTGCCGAAGATGATGCGAAAGATCAGCTTGTGCAGGACAAGAGACGCGAGGATCGCCGACCCGACCCAGGCCATCGGCACCGCAAAATCTGGAAGCCAGTCGATTAGCCGATCAAGCGGCGTCAGAAACTGCTGAATATCCATACAAAGCTGCGTGACTATACGATTGAGTCGGAAAAACGCATGTTTGCCCGGTGTTGTTCCAACAGAGAAATTCCTGTCTTTGTTCTTCGAATTAAAGTGGCCGAAGGTCCTAACGTGTGATGTCCATCCGGTAGGCGATGGACCGGAAAAAATGCGACGAGAATTTGCGGAGCGGCGCGCGGACAAACCCGGCTTTGCCAATCCCTACCGGCGCGTCCCGTGTCGCGGTTTCGGCCGCGACTGGCAAATCGCCGAACGGTCATCCATCAAGACTCTGATGTAAGACAATATTTCGCGCTGCGGACTTGTTGAATGATCGTCGGCAGCCTCGATGCCGTTCGGCAGATCGAAACGGAGTATACCCTCGCATCGCTTCTCTTGTCGTTCCGCCGCAGTCGGTCCGTTTGCCGGGTCCATTTCAGTTTTTCAGGAACATCAGCCGGACCCCGCCTGTTAAGAACACATCACCGAGAGGAGGTCGTGATGATCCCAACCTACTCCCGACGTGCTGTGTTGAACGGTCTTGCCGCGACCATGGCGGCATCCCTGGCTCCGGCGCGCCACGCATTTGCACAACTCGACGATCGGGCGTTTTTCTTTCTGGCCGACACGCAAGCCCGGCTGTTGGCGTCGATGTGCGACACGCTCATTCCCAAGGACGACTTTCCGAGCGCCTCCGAAGCCGGGGTGGTCGATTTCATCGATCTTCAGCTGGCCGGACCTTATGGCCAAGGCGAAGGACTTTATCTGGAGGGGCCTTTCCCCGAAGGTTCAGAATCGCAGGGCTACCAATTGCCCTTCACACCCGCAGAACTGATGCGCCGCGGACTGAACGCGTTCGGCGAAGCCGAGCCGGGGTTTGCCGACGGCGAAGAGTCGAGGCGCGAGGACATGCTCACGCGGCTTTCGGAAGATGATGTCGATCTCGGCGATGTCCCGGCAAGGGCGTTTTTCGACGAACTCTGGCAGCTGACCAACCAGGGATATTTCGCGGACCCGATCTACGGCGGCAATTCCGATTACGCCGGATGGCGCATGGTCGGCTTTCCCGGGGCACATGCCTATTACCCGTCCTTCGTCGCCAACCACAATGTCCCTTACCCGCAGCCTCCGATGGGTATCAATCACGATCCCGGCGGCGATGGCGGACTGCCGCGGGTCACCAAACGGCAGGAGGGCTGAGCGATGCCCGACAAGACACTTCCCAAGACAGACGTCGTCATCATTGGCGGAGGCTGGACCGGCCTCACGGCCGCTTACGAGCTCGCCCATGCCGGCCAGCGCTGCGTGATCCTCGAGCGCGGCGATCATCGTCACGATGCCACCAGTTTTGCTGGGCCTGAAGAACACGACGAGCTGAAATACGCGCTGCGCTACACGCATATGATGGATGTGAAGCAGAACACGCTGACCTTCCGCAACAGTCGCGACCAGAGAGCCTTGCCCATGCGGCGGCTCGGGTCTTTCCTGCCCGGAGAGGGGTTGGGCGGCGCCGGGATCCACTGGAACGGCCAAATCTGGCGGCCGCTGCCGTCCGACCTCGAGATGCGCTCGCATTACGTCGACCGCTACGGGTCGGACGTCCTGCCCGACGACCTGTCGGTTCAGGACTGGGGCGTCACCTACGACGAGCTCGAACCGCACCTGGACTTTTTCGAGAAGATCTGCGGCGCGGCGGGTTACGCCGGCAACCTGAACGGCGAAAGCCGCGACGGCGGCAATGTTTTCGAGGGTCCGCGCCGCAACGACTATCCCAATCCGGCGATGAAGCAGCCGATCTCGAACACCCTGTTCGGCAAGGCCGCGGACGAGATGGGACTGCATCCCTTCCCGATGCCGTCGGCCAATGTCACCAAGGCCTACGAAAATCCCTACGGCGCCCAGTTGCACCCCTGCACCTATTGCGGGTTCTGCGAACGCTTCGGCTGCGGATACTTTGCCAAGGCCGATCCGATCATCTGTGTCTACGACCGGATCAAGGAACACGAGAACTTCGAGATCCGGTTCAAATCGACCGTGCTTCGGGTGGAGAAATCCGAGGACGGCAAGACCGCCACGGGCGTCACCTACATCGACGACCAGGGCCGCGAGGTGTTCCAGCCCGCCGATACCATCTGCATGAACGCCTATGCCTTGTGGAACGTGCATCTGATGCTCGTCTCCGGCCTTGGCACTCCTTACGATCCCGAGACCCGGACCGGGACGGTCGGACGCAACTACAGCTACCAGACGATTGCCGCGGTCGATGCCTTCTTCGACGACGAGATCATCACCAATCCCTTCATGGGCGCCGGGGCGATGGGTGTCGTGGTGGACGACTTCAACGGCGACAACTTCGATCACACCGACCTGGGTTTCGTTGGCGGCGGCTATATCGCCTGCAAGCAGTATCATGGGCGGCCGATCAGCTATCAACCGGTTCCCGAAGGCACGCCGTCCTGGGGGCGCGAATGGAAGCGCGCGGTGCGCGACAACTACCTGCACCATGCCGACATGGTGATCCACGGATCGAGCATGTCGACGCCCGAAAACTACCTCGACCTCGATCCGACCTGGAAAGACGCCTTCGGCCGGCCGTTGATGCGGATGACCTTCAACTTTCCCGAGAACGATCGGAAGATGAGCGAATACGTCATGAACCGCACGGTCGAGATTGCGCGCAACATGGACAACGTGACCTCCGTGTCATCGGTCAACCTGGCCGCGCCGGGCAAGGATTACACGATCGTTCCCTACCAGACCACGCACAACGTCGGCGGCGCCGTGATCGGCACCGATCCCGCGACGAGCGTCGTGAATCGATACGGCCAGATGTGGGAGCATCACAACGTCTTCGTCTTCGGCGCCTGTCTGTTTCCGCAGAACCTTGGTTACAACCCCACGGGTCCGTTGATGGGGCTGGCCTACTGGACGCTCGATCATCTCAAGAACGACTACCTGGGGAATCCAAGGCCCTTGATGGACGCCTGAAGGAGGCTGGACATGACCGAAGCACGCACAAAACTGATCGTCGCCGGGATCGCCGCCGCCGCTTTGGCGCCGATGCTGACATTCGCGCAGGACCAATCCGAAACGCCGCGTATCGATGCTCTCGAGGCGCGCCTCAACGACGAACGGACGCTTTTCAACGCCACCCTCGGCGTGCAGGAGGAGGATGACGAGCTGTTCGAGCTCGGTCGCCTCGTCGCCATGGGCGGCGCCGAAAACGGCGGGTCCGGCATGGCGTGCATCACCTGTCACGGCGGCAAGGGGCAGGGCGACGGCGCCGGGGCCTTTCCGCGCCTCGCGGGTCTGCCGGGCTGGTACAGCTACAAGCAGCTGAACGATTACGCCTCGGGCGACCGCCCGAACGAGGTCATGTCGGGCATTGCGCAGCGTCTGACCGACCGCGAACGCGAGGCGGTGGCCGCCTACTATGCCGCCGTCGAAGCGCCGGTGGTCGGCCCGATGCCCCCCGCCGACCAGGAACTTCTGCAATGGGGCGGGCAGTTGGCGGCGGTGGGCAATGCCGAAAAGGGTATTCCCGCCTGCGTCAACTGCCACGGCCCGCAGGGCACGGGCAATCCGCCCTCGGTGCCGTATCTCGCCGGGCAGTACGCCAACTACATGGTCTACCAGCTCGAGCTCTGGAAAGAGGGGGTGCGCGACAACGACGCGATGGACGTGATGTCCGCGATCGCCAGCAAGATGACGAACGAGGACATGCGCGCGGTCAGCGAATACTACTACCGCGTGCACAATCCGCTGACCACTTCCGACGACGGGTAGGTCACCGATGCCGGATGGCGCGGAACACAGGACATTCGGAAAAGCGGGGCTGGGTCTCGTCACCGTCGGTGCCTTGGCGGCGACAGCGTCGGTGGTCGCCTGGTCCCTCGCCAGCCCTTCGAACGACCCGGTCGGCGCGATGGTGTCCCGTGTCGGGGCGGGGTGGGAGCGCTTAACGCAATGGTACGCCGGTAATCCGGTCGCGGACCGTCCCAACTGGTCCGCGATGCAGGTGAAGCTTCTCGATGCGCAATCCGACCGTGGCCCCGACGCGATGGTGCGATACGGCTGCGGCGCCTGCCACGTGATCCCCGGCGTCGCGGGCGCGCGCGGCACGGTCGGCCCATCGCTGGCGGGCTTCGCCGACCGGGCCTACATCGCCGGCATTCTGACCAATGCGCCCGGAAACCTGCAACGCTGGCTGATCGACCCGCCGCTCTTCGCGCCCGACACCGCCATGCCGGACATGAGCGTGACCGAGGCGGATGCCGCGGACATGGCGGCCTACTTGCTGAGCCTGACAGGTGCGCCATGAATGGCGAAACCACCCTTGGCCGATTCGACACGCAGACGGCGCTTGTCGGCGCCGGCACCGGGGCGGAGATGACCCTGGTCCTGACCGTCGTGATGACGGTGGCCGCCGCCGTGATCTTTGTCGCAGTGATGGGCGTCGCCTGGTGGGCCTGGCGGCGCGAAACCAACGTCCGTCCCTGGTGGGTCTGGACCGGCGGAGTCGTGGTGCCGGTGATTACGCTGGCGCTGCTGGTGGTCGGGTCGTCCCTGACCCTTGCGGCCATCGGTGAGGTCGACGAGGAGCCCGCGGTGATCGAGGTCACGGGCCACCAGTACTGGTGGGACGTGATCCACGATCCCCGCGACCGCAGCCTGCGTGACGCCAACGAGATCGTGCTGCCCGTCGACCAGCCGGTCACCCTGCGGCTGAAGTCGGAGGACGTGATCCATTCCTTCTGGGTGCCCAGCATCAGCGGCAAGATGGACATGATCCCGGGCCGGACAAACGCGCTCACGGTGACCGCGACCCGGATCGGGCGCTTTCGCGGACAATGCGCCGAATTTTGCGGCCTGTCTCATCCGCTCATGGCCTTCGAGGTCGTTGTGGTGTCCACCGAGAATTACGCCGCTTACCTGGACGGCCTGGAAACGGAGGCACGGGATGCCGACACGCTTCAGCGCACGCGTGGGCGCGACGTCTTCATCGAGGCCGGTTGCCCGGCCTGTCACGCGATCCGCGGTGTTGCCGAGGGCGCGCGGATCGGTCCCGACCTGACCCGCGTGGGCGGACGGGCGAGCCTTGGCGCGGGCATGTGGGCGATGAACGTCGGCAACCTCGCGGGCTGGATCGCCGATGTGCAGGACATGAAGCCCGGCGCGCAGATGCCCTCCTACAACCACCTCTCCGGCCCGGACCTGCGCGCCGTCGCACATTACCTGGAGAGCCTGAAATGACCGACACGAGCGCCTCCGACCGCCCCGTGCAAGGCCCGGTGCTGCACGATGAAATGCCCGAGTTCGAGGCTGCCTGGGCGACGCCGCCGGGCTGGCGCATCCTGTCTTCGGTCAGTCACAGGGTCGTGGGCCAGCGGTTCATAGTCACCGGGCTGGTCTTTTTCCTGATTGCGGGATTCCTGGCTCTGCTGGTCCGCACCCAGCTGATCGTGCCGAACAACACCTTCCTCGATGCGGAGACCTACAACCAAGTCTTCACCATGCACGGCACGCTGATGATGTTTCTGTTCGCGATCCCGATCCTCGAAGGGTTCGCCGTCTACCTGCTGCCCCTGATGCTGGGCGCGCGGGACCTGATCTTTCCGCGGATGGGCGCCTTCGGTTACTGGTGCTACCTCTTCGGCGGAATCATCGTGCTGTCGTCATTCCTCTTCGACGCGGCGCCGGATGGCGGGTGGTTCATGTACACGCCCCTGTCCACAAGCCAGTACACGCCCGGACTGTCCGCGGATTTCTGGCTCATCGGCATCACCTTCGCCGAGATCGCCAGCGTCACCGCGGCGGTCGAGATCATCGCCGCCGTCCTCTGTACACGCGCACCGGGGATGAGCCTGACGCGGATGCCTATCTTTGCCTGGTACATGCTTGTCACCGCATTCATGATCGCCATCGGCTTTCCGCCGCTGATCATCGGATCCATCCTTCTCGAGATCGAGCGCGTGGCCGGCCTGCCCTTCTTCGACGTGACCGCAGGGGGCGATCCGCTGCTCTGGCAGCACCTTTTCTGGCTCTTCGGACATCCCGAGGTCTACATCATCTTCCTGCCCGCGGCCGGGATGGTGGCGACGATGCTGCCGACCTTCGTCGGCAAACCGCTCTTCGGTTACGGCTTTGCCGTGGCGGCGGTGGTGACCATGGGCTTCATCAGCTTCGGCCTCTGGGCGCATCACATGTTCGCCACCGGGCTGCCGACCATTTCGCTGACGCTGTTTTCCGCGGCCTCGACCATGGTGGCGATCCCGACCGGCGTACAGATTTTCTCGTTCATCTTCACCCTCGCGCAGGGCCGACCGCGGCTGACCGTGCCGATGCTGTTCATCCTCGGGTTCCTGTTCATCTTCGTCATCGGCGGGCTGACCGGCGTGATGCTGGCCAGCGTGCCGTTCAACTGGCAGGCCCATGACAGCTATTTCGTCGTGGCCCACCTGCATTACGTCCTGATCGGCGGCATGGTTTTCCCGCTGGTGGGGGCGTTCTACTACTGGAGTCCGCATTTCACCGGGCGGATGATGTCCGAACGGCTGGGGCGCTGGGCCTTCTGGCTGATGTTCACGGGGTTCCACATCACCTTCTTCCTGATGCACCTGACGGGCCTGCGGGGCATGCCGCGCCGGGTCGCCACCTATCCCGAAGGGCTGGGCTGGGACCGGCTCAACCTGCTTTCCACGCTGGGCAGCTACATCCTCGCGGCGGGGGTCCTGGTCTTTGTCTGGGATTTCCTGCGGCACCGCATGTCAGGGCCGCTCGCGCCGCGCGATCCCTGGGGCGCGGGCACGCTGGAATGGCTGTATCCGCCCATCGCGCCAGGTCACAATTTTCACGCAATCCCGCGCGTCCATTCCCGCGAGCCGCTCTGGGATCAGCCGGAGCTACTGCGCGAACATGCGCATCTCGCCGAAGGTGTCCTGCGCGGCGCGTCCCACGGGATGCGCGAAACCGTCGGCTGCCATCCGGTCACCGGAGAGCCGTTGCAGATCGTGCGGCTGCCGAAACCGACGTGGGTGCCGCTCTGGGCGGCCGCGACCATCGCGGTGGCGGCGGTGGCGACCTTGGCAAGCGCTTACGTGATCGCCGGGGCCGCGCTGGTGGCGATGCTGGTCTGTTTCGCCCTCTGGGCGTGGGAGCCGTCGCAGACCGGGGAGACTGTTGACACCGGTCCCGAAGGCGTGCTGCCCGTGAATGTCGCGGATCGGCTGGGGCATACCCATATCGCGACCATCGGTACGCTATTGGTGCTCGCGGCGCTTTACGGGTCGCTGTTGTTCTCGGTCCTCTACCTTTGGAACGTGCATCCGGATTTCACCACCATCGCCGGTCTTGCCGATCCGCTCTGGGCGGCGGTGGCCGGTGGGCTTGCTTTGGTCCTGATCGCGTCGTCAAAGGTCGCGGCGCACAAGGGGCCGAGGCTCGGGCTTGACGTGCCGGTGCTGCTGTCGGCGGTGGCCACGGGCGCCGGACTTTTTGTCGCGATGCTGCAAATCGATCCGCGGGACACCGCCGTGGCGGCCACGCTCTGGGTCATGGCCGGGTTCGTCGGCGTCATGCTGTTCGTCATGGCGTTCTGGAGCCTGTTCCTGGCGGTCCGCAAGCTTTTCGGTCAGGTCGCGCCGCACCACCGCGTCCCGGACCTCAATCGCGGCAGTTTCGGCCTCGCGACAGGGGTGATGGTTCTGATCGCCGTCGTTGTCCTTCTCGCACCGCATATCGAAGGTCTGTCATGATACACAAGAATGGCCTGCCGTCCGACAAGCTGCTGCCCGTGCTGCGCGACATCCTGCGGCCGGCGCTGATCTGGGCGGCGCATTTCGTCCTGGTGTACGCAGCGCTTTCCGCGGCCTGCGCGCAGCGCGGGCTGATCGATCCGTTCTGGGCAAGCCTTCTGGTGCTGGTCGTCACGCCGCCCGCTGCGCTGTGGGCCATTGTCGGAGCGCGCCGCCGGGGACGCAGCGACTTTGAGCGCGCGGCGCGCTGGTCGAGTATAATCTCGGCCCTCGCGATCCTGTTCAACGCGGCGCCGGTCGTGCTGATGGGCGGCTGCGGATGATACGAAGGAGCTGACATGGACCCCTATACCCCCTTCTGTGGAACGCCACCCGTGCCGCACGAGCTCTGGACGCGCTGGACCGTCGATCCGATGCTGATGGCAGGACTCGGGGCTTTCGCGGGGCTGCTGGCCGTCGTAGCCACCAACCGCCGCGCGGCGTTTCTGGGGTGGTCGCTGACGGCGCTGCTCTTCGTCTCGCCGCTCTGCGCCGCATCCATGGCGCTGTTCTCGGCGCGCGTGGCGCAGCACCTTATCCTGGTCCTGATCGCCGCGCCGCTGCTGGCCCGGGCGCTGCCCAGGCCGCGGCTGCCGGTTGTGCCTGTCGCGGGGGTCTTCGCTGCGGTGTTCTGGTTTTGGCATGTGCCGGGACCTTACGGCGCGACGCTGCAATCCGACCTGACCTACTGGTCGATGCACCTGACGACCTTCGGGGCGGCCATCCTGCTATGGAGCAGCGTGCGTGGCGCGCTGGACGACACCCCCGGAACCGTCGCACTGGGAGTTGCTCTGACGGCTGGGCAGATGACGCTGCTGTCCGTCCTCTTGCTTGTGTCGCGCGATATTTGGCACGGATGGCACCTGATGACGACGCTGCCGTACGGGATCAGCCCCCTCGCCGATCAGCAGCTGGCAGGCGCCATCATGTGGGTCGGGGGTGGCGCGCTCATGCTTCTGGTCATCGCCGGGCTGACCTGGCGCTTCGTGAGAGGCGGCGCCGCCGACGTGGCTGAGGCAGCCAGATAGGAATTCCGGCGAAGCCTGGCCTGCCATTGAAGAGCCGTGGAGGTGAAGCGCGGCAGCCCGGCGCTTGGATGCCCGTGAACTGGAAAGAATTTGCGCCGCCACTTGCATGGCGCGACCTTGCCGGTTCCGGGTGCAAGGCCGGCCGTTATCGGAACCATTCGCGCTGCGTCACGTTTTGCGGCAGCGCAGGCGAGGTGGCGATGAACCGCGATCTGCTGAAACGAAACCGAAAACACGTCATCGGCGAAACAAGTACTCGGTGTGTCTGCCCGACCGAGTCCCAGCGATGCGAAGACACCCGCCCCCGGAGCATCGGACAACAGGATGCGCGCATCGGCAAGATGCTCGGCGGATCGCCGAAGTTCGGCAGGCGACGGTCCGCAGGCGCGCCAACGACCAATCACGGCATTGGTGCGGTCGCGCCGGATCATGGCCCTGGCGTGGGCCGCAAGATTGCAACACGCACGGAGGGCAGTATGGCTCGGACAATTCACACGTCTTCATCGCAGTTCGACCGCACGGATCAAGGCGCGCGGAAGAGGCAACCGCGCCCGGCAATCGTGTCTCGACCGCGAACGCTAGGCCCGCCGCAACGCACACACCCTTGGCCAGAGACATGCAATGACGATTGATGCCAACGACAAGCGGCCCGAAAAGGCAGTCGGAACCCGGGAAAACCAGAACGAAAAGCGGCCTCAGGTCGAAGAGGCCACGGTCACGGATGCCACGCGTCTCAGCGCTCGCCTGATCTATGAGGTCATTCGCCGCGACGGCGAAGCCGAGCTGGAGCGTCCCACGGTATCGCTGATCTGGTCGGGCATCGCCGCGGGCCTGCTGATCAGCCTGTCGATCCTCGGCGAAACCATCCTGCGCGCTTATCTGGGCGGTGGCGATGGTGCCGGATTCCTGATCGAGAATCTTGGATATTCGTTCGGCTTCCTGGTGGTCGTCCTCGGTCGGATGCAGCTCTTCACGGAGAACACGATCACCACTGTCCTGCCTGCCATGTCGCGGTGGTCGATCACCTGCCTGGCCAAGATGCTGAAACTCTGGGCGATCGTCCTGGCGGCCAATACCCTCGGCGCGCTGTCGGCGGCGGCGTTTCTCGCGCTGACGGACGTGCTCGGCCCGGAGTTGTCCGACGCACTCGCCACGCTTTCGCGTCACGCGGTCGGAATGGGGCCGTGGCAGAGTTTCATAGGCGCGATCCCGGCCGGTGTGCTGGTGGCTGGTATCGTGTGGATGATGCCGTCGGCACGCGGCAGCGCTTTCATGATCATTGTGACCTTTACCTGGCTCATCGGGGCAGGAAATTTTTCCCACGTCGTCGCCGGATCGGTCGAGATGGGCGTTCTGCTTTGGATGCAGGAGCTTGATCCGATCACCGCGATCTTCGGCTTCTTTCTGCCGGTCCTGGCCGGAAACATCATCGGCGGCACGGCGATTTTTACCCTGCTCGCCTGGGGGCAGGTCAAGAACGAGGTAGCGCAAGGATAAAAACCAAAAGGTTTCTTGGAGCTCGGACCAAATTCGGGGCCCGCCGGAGCAATCCTTTATCACATCTTACAAGCAAATTTCCGTTGACCTAAAGCTAGGAGCTGCCAAGCGGCTATTATCCAGCCTCCCCTTTGGCAATTCAGATTATTTTGGTTCCTGAGATGGCGATTGAAGAATTCCACCGCTTGCGAAAGGGCATCGACCCGATGATCGTTGACCATGGCGGGAGGCGCATGAGGCAGCTCCCCGGTTGGTGATGTCGGAGGCCGCCGGCAACGCTGGCGGTCGCCGCCGATCTTCGGAAAGGTTGCAGGTGCGAAATCTAAAACCTAGACCGGAGATGACAATGAAAGACGACAGAATGGCTCTGATCGAGTGATTGAGAGTGAGGAGCGAGCGCGCCGGCGGTCCGTGCGCCGCGCCGAACGCCAATGGCGATCTCGTGCGAGAGACACTGGCCTTTGTCGCCGAGCGGATCATGGAGGCCGAGATCGAGGCGAGGAAGAGCGCGGCGATCGGCTTCCGCTCGCCGATGAGGGAGGCGCAGCGGAACGGATGCCGCAACCGCAATCGAGACAAGCGTGCCGGACGGATCGTGCTGGAGGTCTCGTCTGAATGGCCCAGTCAAGCCACTTGAGAGATACACTTGCTCGTTTCACAAAGGCGGGAAAGAGCCGAATTGGCCTATCATTCGTTTGAAACAGATTTTCCGGATAGTGCCTGTCAGCCGTCGAGGCGGCGTTGGCATTGGCGCACTCCACGGGCTCTAATGAAGGATCCGCCTCCTGAAGGAACCGGCGTGCGAAGGTAAGTCATAACATATCCCAATAAATGAGCAGACATTGCGGAGCGGAACACAGCCGGGACAAGATCGTCAGACCGATGACAGGATAACCTTAATCGTATCGGACGAGAAAAGAGTTCGCCAGACCCGTCTGGATTGCCAACATGCAAAAGCGGCGCAGGTGACCTTATGCCGCCGCCGCAAACCAATTTGGTCGATCTGAGGGAAGCAAGTGCTCGGGATGCGAGGAAACATGTGTTTGAGGTGTCTCCTCGGTAAAGGTCCAGTTCCATCCCTAAGCCACGCAATGCTGTGCAGCTCAACTGTCTCATCTCAGAGCCGGAAAATAGGTGCTTTCACCGGGTTTTGTTAAAGCTTTGGCACGCTTGCCGGTCGCCTCGGGGCTCGATCCTCGCATTCCGCACAACCAGCGGTCTCAACCTTGGCTGCGTGCGTATCATCCATTTACGATTATGCCTCCGTTCACGTGAAGCGTCTGCCCCGTGACGAAGCTGCTGTCCTGACAGGCGAGAAAGACATAGGCCGGACCGAGCTCACGCGGCTGACCGAGACGCCCCATGGGAGAGGACATTTCTTTCAGCATCTTTTCATCGAAATCATTGAAGACCTGCTGGATCTCGGTGGCAACCGGGCCCGGTGCCACCTGATTGACGCGGATCCCCCGGTCCATCAGTTCCAGCGCCAGTGCCCGCGTGTACGCCACGACCGCCCCCTTGGTGGCGGTGTAGGGCACGAGTGCGGCGTCCCCGACATAGGCGTTGAGAGAGGTCGTGTTGATGATGCTGGCTCCTTCGGACATGTGCTCGAGCGCTGCACGGGAGGTGTAGAAGATGCCGTTCATGTTGACGTCGAAATGCTTCTGCCAGACGGCATCCGAAATATCGGCCTGGCGTTTGAAGGGCATCTGCATCCCGGCATTGTTGACCAGAACATCGATTCCGCCCCAAGCGTCGACCACGGCAGCGACGGTGACCGCACAACTGTCGGAATTGCCGATGTCGCCTTGCATGATCAGCGCCTCGGCGCCTTCCGCTTCGATCCCTGCGCGGGTCTCTGCGGCGCTGTCGGTATCGGAGTGATATAGGATGGCCACGCGCGCGCCCTCCCGGGCCATGTGCAGCGCGACGGCGCGGCCGATGCCGCTGTCGCCACCGGTGATCAGAACGCGCTTGTCCTTCAGCTTGTCGGAGCCTGTGTAAGCGTCGGTAATGTATTCCACTGGGGGCAACAGGTCATCGAGGTGATCTGTCATCATGATCTCCTTGAAGGGGCCCGCTGGGGCCATGGGTTGCTTTCCGGCAAATCGCCTTGCCGGTCCTACAACTTAACCAAAGGCTTCCTTGGCGGTTCCTTGATTTCCCATCCCTATGGACTGGAAATCGCTCGAGCGGGGCCCGTTCCACGGCGGACGAATGGCAGATAGAGCCTGACCCGAAGCACCAGGTTTGGACCTGTCGCGGGATTGTGCCGCTCCTTTGACCACGTATCGTGTCGCAAAGGAGAACACAGATGGCATCACGACCGACCGAGGAATTCCGTGCCGAAGCAGTGCGTGTGGCGTTGACGAGCGGCGTGCCGCGTAAGCAGGTACTGATCGGCCAGTTCAATGATGCCGTCGGTCAGATGCTTCTCGTCAGCCCGACCCTGCGGCATCTTGCGCTGCGTGGACCGATGCTGCCCGAGCGTGCGGCAGGCCCGGCGCTCCGATACGTCAAGTTCCCGCCGCACATGGTCGATGCATTTCCGGCGACGCGAAGGGCTCAGAAGTTTCCCTTTACCGCCTCGGTCAGGATCAATTTATCCAGCGTCAAATCAGACACCGTGCGCCGCAGCCGCTGGTTCTCCTTCTCCAGCTCTTTCAGGCGCGCAAGCTGAGACCGCTGCATCCCGCCATAAAGCTTACGCCATCGATAGAACGTCTGTTGCGTCACACCGATCTGGCGCACTGCCTCGGCAATCGTCGCCCCTTGTCCTTGCAGAATTTCAACCTGCCGAAGCTTAGATACGATCTCTTCGGGCTTCTCTCGTTTCCCAGCCATCGCTGATCCTCCAATTGCGGGACAAAACTATCCCAGTTGGTGGACCACTTTCAGGGGGCTACTCCAGTTGATCACTCCCCGTGCCGGGCTCAGCTCATCAGCAAGCTCCGCAGGCCTGCGGAATGGTACGCGCGCCCCCGCGGCACGCGCAACGTCGGCGATTTCGTCATCGTCCGTAGATACGACCACATCCGCAAAGAGGCCGCAGGCAAGAGCTGCAGCGATAGGCCAGCCGATCATCGGCTTGCCGCCAATGGGAAGGATGTTCTTTCGGGGGATGCGCTTGCTGCCGCCGCGAGCGGGGATAATTGCAAACTGCATGGTGCCTCACAACTTTACATGACACTTGGCCCAAGGACCGGGGCCGAGCTGAGTGCGGGACTATTTGTGCAAAAAAAAATGAACGGCGCAGAAGGTAAAGATGCTGGTGCCAAAGATGAAATGCAAAGACTGCAATCGGGTGCCGATCCGTCCATCACGGTGGCTTTTGACAAAGTGACCACCCTCGACGGCATCCCCGCGCCAAGGTGGCTCTATGAGTACCCATAAAGGGGGCGGTAAATCGGAGGTTACCGCGGGCGGGGGCGGCCACATCATCAACGCCGATCAACAGTGAAAATCAACGGATAGTAACCAAAAGCTTAAGGGTGTATATTTCGGGGGATAAATTAGTTATCAATGAGGAAATATCTATAAAATTCAAATACTTGTTTTGATTTTATGGTGCCGCTGAAGGGACTCGAACCCCCGACCCCATCATTACGAATGACGTGCTCTACCAGCTGAGCTACAGCGGCCCCGGTGCGCGGCCTCTTAGCACCGAGGCCGACGCAGGAAAAGGGCTATTTTGACGACTGCGCAGCCTTGGCGCCGGACCCGGCGATGGCGTCCAGAACCTGCTGGTTGCGGGCCGCGCGTTCGGGGTCGGGATCGGGGGGCAGGTCCTCCACGTCCTCGACCGGCTCGTCGGTGGTGCCGATGAGAAGCGGCAGCATTTCGGCACCCGGAGGCACAGCCCCTTCGACATGCGGCGGGCTGCGCCAGCTGAGCGTGTCGAAGCCCTGGCAGTTCGTGCAGACCGGACCCCATTCGGCATGGACCTGGTTGCAGTTGTCGCAGACCCATTGCGGGCCGCGCGGCGCGATCACCGCCTTGGCAAGCCAACCGCGCACCACCGAATCGGGCGCGCCTTCGCCGCGCTCGATGGCGGCCATGATCGCCAGCACACGCGCGTCGCTTTCGGTTTCGACCAGCGATCCCATGGCGCGGCGGGCACCGGGGAAATCCTCGGCGGCTAGGAACAGCTCGGCCATCAGCAGCCGCGTTTCGCGGTGGTCGGGCTTGATCACCGTCAGCTGCCGGAACCGCTTGAGCCGCTCCTGCGGCGACTCGTTCGGTTCGATCTCGGCAAAGGCGGCGGCGAGGTCGGGATGCGGCTGCGCCTCCCAGGCGCGCTTGAGGATGCGCGTGGCGTTCTTCTGGCGCCCGTCGGCGATATATCCGCGTGCCGCCATGACCGCGGCCGGAATGAGGTCGGGCGAGGATTTGTTGGCGGCGATCGCCGCCTCGCGCGCCTCGATGCTCTTGTCGGCGTCGAGGATGTCCTTGGCCTCGGACAGCGCCAGCACCGCGTCGCGGCGCTTGTGCACGTCGCGCGGCATAGACCCGTGCTTGAGCTTGGCGTTCAGCGTCTTACGCGCGCCGGTCCAGTCATGCTTCTGCGCTTGCAGCTTCAAAAGCACGTCCTGCACCTCTTCGTGCTTGGGCTTGAGCGCGAAGGCCCGTTCGGCCAGTTTCAGCGCCGTGTCGGTATCCCCGGCCTCGAGCTTTTGCCGCATGATGCCGCGCACCCCGACGAAGCGGGTGGTATCGTGGGTCACCAGCCGCTTGTAGACGGTTTCGGCCTTGGCCCGGTCGCCGGTCATTTCCGCCGCCTGCGCGGTGATCAGGTCGGTGAGTTCGGGTTTGTGCAGATAGCGTTCCGCCTTGGCGGCCTTGGCCATGGCGACACGGCCCTCGCCGCTGGCCAGCGCCAGCATGCCCTCGCTCAGCGCCTGGAAGCCCTTGCGTTCGCGGTTACGGTCGAAATAGCGCGAGATCGCCGTTTCGTCGCCGTTGAGGAAGTGCAGCACCGCCACCAGCAGCGACAGCAGCTTGAGCAGGATCCAGACCGCCACGACGATCAGCACCGCCGCGATCACCGATTGCAACGGGCCGAGCGTGTATTCGGTTCCGGCGACCGTGACCTGCACGCCGCCGGTGCTTTCCATCAGGTAGCCCGCACCCAGGGTCAGCGCCGCGATCACCGCGACAAAGAGCAGAATCTTGATTAGTGACCACAGCATCTGTCGACCCTTACTTAGTGTTCAATTCCTGGGAAAGCGCGTTGACCGCCGACTGCGCCTGCGCCCGCATCCTCGCGCTGGTGATCCAGTCCGACATCGCGGCCTTGGCCTCTTCGGGCAGCGTCTCGATCTCGGTCAGGGCCGTCTGCAACTCGCCGGCTTTCAGCGCAGCTTCTGCACGGGACAGCACCGCATCGGGATCGTCGCCTTCGCGCGGCGCGACCGACCGAGCGCCCAGTTGGGATCTCAGGAAACCGCCCAACCCGCCGGAGATCGTGCCGTCCTCTCCGGCACGCGCCGCCTGTAGCGCCGCCCGCGCCGCGTCGGGATAGCTGTCCAGAAGCGCGGCCTGGGTCGGCACGCCCTCCGACGCGGTCGCGGTCAGCGCGTCGGGCACGGCGACCTCGTCGACGCCCATGATTTCGGTCACCGATTGCTGGAACGGCTGGCCGCTGTCGAGCGCCGCGGTCAGCTCCGCCAACGCCGCCCGCGCCCGCGCCAGCTCGGCCTGGGCCGAAGCGTTCTGTTCGGCGGCCACCGCCTCTTGCGCCATGTTCTCGATCGACACGCGCTGTTCCGATATCTCGGCGCGCAGGGCGTCGAGCTCGCGCTCGTAGGCAGCGATGGCATCGGGCGACACTGTGTCCGCGACCGGCGCTTTCTCGAGGTTGACGACACGCACCTCGAGCAGCCCCTGCTGTTCGGAAAGGGTCGCGATCTGGTCGTTGAGCGCGTCCACCTGTTCGGTCAGTCCCGACAGCGCGGCTTCGGTGGCCGAGTCGTCGACATTGGCGATGGCGCCCTCGACCGCGCCAAGGCGGGAGGTCAGATCGTCGACGCTGGTCTGCTGCGACTGCAGCGCCGCTTCGGTCTGGGTGCGGAACGGGTCCTCGGTGGTGGCGGTGGCAAAGGGCCAGTCGCCCGATTCGTACTGCGCGGCAAGGTACCCCGCTCCGGCTGCGAGGATGCCGCCCAGGAGAACCGGGAAGAAGCCGCCGCGCCTCTCCACGACCGTTTCGCGCACTGCCTGCGGCGCCGCGGCCGCCGCTGCGGGCGTTCCGGTGTCGCCGCCCGCATCAGGCGTCGCATTGACCGCGCTTTCGCCTTCGGTGTCGATCCGGTCGGCGGCTGTCGTGTCGTCATCCGACCCGGAGCCTGCAACCGTGTCATCCGCAGTGCTGGAGCCGTCTTCGCCCTCGGTCGCAGCCTCTGCGTCTTCGGGCTTTTTGTCCCACGGCGACGCCTCGGCCGTCATTGCGGTATCGTCGGCAAAGACCGGCACCGAGTCTGCGCCTTCGGTCTTGGCAGTTTCCGTCTCGGGAGCGTCCCCGGCGGTCGTGGTTCCGTCGCCTTCCGCGTCGCGGTTTCGGGCGCTTTCCGCCCCGGCGGGTTCGTCGGGAACGGGGGCTTCGGGGACGTGCAGCGGATCGGCCTTTGGCGTGTCTTCGGACGCGGAACCGTCTGCCGCCTTGTCCTTTTCGGAGCTCTTATCGGAGGTCTTTTTGTTTGCCACGTGCCGCCAACCTTTCGAATCTCAACGCTCTGAACACGTTATCTATCCAATCGACCTTACTGTCAGGCTTGCTTGCCCTCAAGCGTCCTTGCCTCATCCATAAGCATTGCCACCGTTTTCCGCATCTCCGCGCCCGTGGGATGGGCAGCGATCATAAGCCGGTCGGGCCGCAGCACGCTCATCGCCTGAGCCACCGCGTCACTCATTGCGACGATCCAGCAAGACCTAACATGACCTGCCGTTTCGGCAAATCGCGCGGCACTGCGCGGCGAGAACAAAGGCACGATGACCGCAGGCCATGCGCCCAGCAGCGTCTGCGCCTCCGGGCTGAGGTCCCCCAGCGGCTGATCGTAGATCACCGCCTCGTCCGTCAAAATTCCCTGCGCCGTCAGCCGCTCTGCGAGATCGCCGCGCGCATGGGTGCCGCGCAGGTGCAAGAGAGGCCCGGCGGGACGGTCCCGCCTGATGAGCGAAGCCAGTGCATCGGCATCGCCGCCCGCAGAGCGCGGAACAAGCCCCGCGTTTTCCGCCGCCAGCGCCGTGGCATCGCCGACGGTAAAGCAGGACAGCCCCGACGGGCCACCCAGATCGGCATAGGCCTCGACCGCATTGGCCGAGGTGAAGATCAGCCTCATGTAGCCGGAAAGATCGGGCAAAGGCCCGCTGGCAACGATCCCGACAAGCGGCGAGATCACGCAGTCGAAGGATCCCGCCCCGTCATCGCGCAGCTCTGCGGCAAAGCGCTCGGACGCGGGTTGGGGCCGGGTCAGCAGCAGCTTGGGCCGCGGCACGGGCGGGATTGTCGGCTTCATCCCCCGGTGGTACTCCGGGGCCAAGCCTGACGCAATGGACAGCCCCGTGCCGGACACGCCCCTCATCCTCGGCCTCGAAAGCAGTTGCGACGACACCGCCGCCGCGCTGGTGCGCGGACGCGAGGTGCTGTCGTCGGTGGTGCTGGGACAGGCCGAGCTGCACAGCGCCTTCGGCGGCGTGGTGCCCGAGATCGCCGCGCGGGCCCATGCGGAAAAGCTCGACATCTGCGTGGCAGCGGCGATCCGGCAGGCGGGCGTGACCCTGCGCGGCGTCGATGCCATCGCCGTGACGGCGGGGCCGGGTCTGATCGGCGGTGTGCTGTCGGGGGTGATGCTGGCCAAGGGACTGGCCGCCGGGCTGGACCGTCCGCTGATCGGGGTCAATCATCTTGCCGGTCACGCGCTGACCCCGCGGCTCACCGACGACCTGCCCTTTCCCTACCTGATGCTTCTGGTCTCGGGCGGGCATTGCCAGTTCCTGATCGTGCGCGGCCCGCATGACTTCACCCGCCTCGGCGGCACCATCGACGACGCCCCCGGCGAGGCTTTCGACAAGACCGCCCGCCTGCTGGGCCTGCCGCAACCGGGCGGGCCGTCGGTACAGAAGGCCGCCGAAACCGGCGATCCGACACGATTCCGGCTGCCCCGGCCACTGCTCGACCGGCCCGGTTGCGACATGTCCTTTTCCGGGCTGAAGACCGCCGTGCTGCGCCAGCGCGACGCGCTGATCGCGGATCAGGGCGGATTGCACAGCCGCGACGTGGCCGACCTTTGCGCCGGGTTCCAGGACGCGCTCCGCGACGTTCTGGTGGAAAAGACCCGGCGGGCGCTGGCGCTCTACCTCGACGAGGCCCCGGCAAGCCCCGGCTTTGCCATCGCCGGAGGCGTGGCGGCGAACACGCCGCTGCGCGCGGCGTTGACCATGCTCTGCGCCGAACAAGGCGTGACCTTCACCGCGCCGCCGCTGGCGCTCTGCACCGACAACGCGGCGATGATCGCTTATGCGGGCGGCGCGTTGTTTGCCGCCGGAACAAAGCACGACATGACCCTCTCGGCCCGCCCCCGTTGGCCGCTGGACAGCGCCGCGGCACCACTGGTCGGATCGGGAAAGAAAGGCGCCAAGGCATGAGTATCGCGGTTCTGGGATCGGGCGCCTTCGGCACCGCGCTGGCCATCGCGCTCTGCTCCGGCGGACGCGAGGTGACACTCTGGGCGCGCGACCCCGCGACCGTCACCGCGATGCGCGAAACCCGCCGCGCCCCGCGCCTGCCAGAAGCTCCGCTGCCCGACTCACTGACACTGACCGACAACCTGGCCGAGGCCGCCCGCGCGCCGGTTCTGCTGCTGTCCGTGCCGATGCAAAGCCTGTCGTCGCTGCTGGGGCAGATCGACGACGACCTCGACGGCACGGCGCTTGTCGCCTGCTGCAAGGGCATCGACCTCGCCAGCATGACCGGCCCCTCGGGCGTGATCGCGACGGCCAAGCCGCAGGCCGTTCCCGCCGTGCTGACCGGCCCGAGTTTCGCCAAGGACATCGCCGCAGGTCTGCCCACGGCGCTGACGTTGGCCTGCGCAGAGGCCGACTGGGCGCAGGACCTGCAACGGCAGCTTTCGACGCGCAGCCTGCGGCTCTATCGCAGCGACGACATGGTGGGTGCCGAACTGGGCGGCGCGCTCAAGAACGTCATCGCCATCGCCTGCGGCGCGGCCATCGGCGCGGGCTTGGGCGACAGCGCGCGCGCCGCGCTGCTGACCCGCGGCTTTGCCGAGATGATGCGCATCGCAGAACACATGGGCGCGCGGGCCGAAACGCTGAACGGGCTTTGCGGGCTGGGCGATCTGACCCTGACCTGCACCTCGGACCTGTCGCGCAACTACCGGCTGGGTCTGGCGCTGGGGCGCGGCACCGATTTCAACCCGAACCTGACCGTCGAAGGCGCCGCGACCGCGCAGGCTCTGGCGAAAATCGCCGAGACCACGGCGCTCGACCTGCCGATCTGCACCACCGTCGCGCACCTCGTGACCGGCGCGCTCAGCGTCTCGCAGGCGCTGGACGCGCTGATTTCCCGACCCCTGAAAGAGGAGTAACCATGCTCATCGCTCTCATTGCCCGGGACAAGCCCGGCGCCCTGCACATCCGGCAGGAAAACCGCCCCGCCCATGTGGACTACCTCAAATCCGGCGACGCCGTGCAGCAGGCCGGCCCTCTGCTGGACGATGCCGGAGAGATGTGCGGTTCGCTGGTGATCCTCGACCTGCCCGACATGGACGCCGCCCGCGCCTGGGTCGACGGCGACCCGTACGGCAAGGCCGGCTTGTTCGACAGCGTCGAGCTGATCCCCTGGAACCGGGTGATCGGCTGATGGCGTACTGGCTCTTCAAATCCGAACCCTCGGTCTGGGGCTGGGACGACCAGGTGGCCAAGGGCGATGCGGGCGAGGAATGGGACGGCGTGCGCAATTACCAGGCGCGCAACTTCATGCGCGAGATGACCGTCGGCGACCTCGGCTTCTTCTACCACAGCCAGACCGAAAAGGCCGTGGTCGGCATCGTCGAGGTCATCGCCGAGGCGCATCCCGACAGCACCACGGAAGACGACCGATGGGAGTGCGTCGACATCAAGGCGGTGCGCCCCTTCACGCAGCCGGTGACGCTCGAGATGTGCAAGGGTGACGACCGGCTGTCCGGCATGGTGCTGATCAACAACTCGCGCCTTTCGGTGCAACCGGTGACCGAGGCGGAATGGCGCGTGGTCTGCGAACTGGGCCGGACGGAGCCGTAACCGGAAACTGGACGGAATCGCGCCGCGATGGCACGATCTTCGCGATTTCTGGACGGAGGGAAGTCATGGGAGTCTTATCGGTCTTCATCGCGGCCCTGGGCTGCTTTGCGGCGGGCGCAGCCTGGTACATGACCTTGTCCAAGGCATGGATCGCGGTGGTCGGCATTCCGGTCAATGCGGAGGGCAAACCGCAAGGTGCGGGATCAGCCACGCCTTTTATCATCGGCTTTGTCGCGGCGCTGCTGCTATCCGGCATGATGCGGCACGTCTTTGCGACGGCGGGCATCGACACCGCGGCCAAAGGGTTGGTGTCGGGGCTGGGCGTCGGGGTCTTCATCCTCGGGCCCTGGCTCTGCATGAACTACGCCTATGCGCAGCGGCCACGGATGCTGATGCTGATCGACGGCGGCTATGCGGTCCTCGGTCCGGCCGTGGCGGGGCTGATCCTCGGGATCGTTGCGTGATCGGTCGGCTGGGAAAGGGGGTCCGGCCAGTGCCGAAACCCCCGTCACCCCAGGCGCTCCCACAGCACCGGTCGTGAACTGAACATGGTTTCGGCCATCCTGGCGCGATGCAGGACGGATACCCGAGACGGGCCGCTAGCGCAAACCTCAAGCCCGTCGCATTCGACCGGCTTTATTAACCCATGAAACACAAAAGGCCCCCGCAGGGACCTTTCGCAGCGCGGAACATGTGGACAAGAATCAGCCGTAGACCGATTCCTTGCCGAAATGTTTGGTCAGCATGTAATAGATCACCGCGCGGTACTTGTTGCGCTCGGACTTTCCGTAGGTGTCGATGACCGAATGGATCGCGTCCATCAGCTGCGGTCCGTCCGCAAGGCCCAGCTTCTTGACCAGGAAATTGTCCTTGACCGTTTCAAGCTCGTGCTCCTGACCTGCCGCCACCGTCGACGCGTCGGCGTTGTAGATGGCCGGGCCGCAGCCGATCGTCACCTTGGTCAGCAGGTCCATGTCCGGCTCCATGCCGCACTTGCTGCGCAGATCCTCGGCATATTTCGCGATCAGTTCGTCTCGTTTTCCCATTTGGTCACTCCCTCTGATGCAGGCTCTGGCCTGTCATTGCGGTGCTACCCCGGTCCCCCCGAAGCATTGCCCGGGCATGGTGACCAGATGGCGAAAGGCTGACAATGGTAAATCGCGGAGCCTTTTCCCCTGCGCGGAAATCCTCTGCCGGTTGTGTCTGTCCCGGCACAGGCGGACGGTTTCAATGGGCCGCCGTCCCGACGGTATCCGACAGGACAAGCCAGGGCATCGGACCCGCCCGCGCAAAAATGGCGCGCCCGAAGGCGCGCCACGGCAGGAGGTGAAAGTGCGACGTGTTTACGACAGATCGCCGATGCGCAGATCGTCCGGCAGGCTCTCTGCTTCGCTCTCGTCGAACTCGGGTTGCTGCTCGAGATCCGCGCGGGTCATCGAAGACAGTTTGAGTTCGCCGTCGGCATTCAGCGAGAACTGATCGGCCGGCAGAGCCACCGTGTATTCGCCGAGGCCGAGGAAGCCGCCGATCCCGATCACGAAAGACACGCTGTCGCCCTGAGCGATCACATAGTCGACCTCACCGACATCTTCGTTGTCGACGCCCAGAACGCTGGTGCCAACCACTTGGCCCACGGTCATTTCGCTCAGGCTGGACGGTGCTTCGGCAGCTTCGCTTTCGGCTGCCATTTCGCTGCCCGCGTCCGGAGCCTCGGCTTCCATGTCGCTGCCGCCATCCGTCGTTGCCGGATCATCGGCAGCGGTGTCGGTGTCGGAGCCCATCCCACCGTCCGCCGAGTCGGTCTCCATGTCGGTCCCGGTGTCGGTTTCCGCGGTCGACTCCGTGGACATGCCGTCTTCGGTTTCCGTCTCGGCGGTCTCTCCGGTCGACATGTCGTCCTGAGCTTCGGTCTCTGCCGTCGTCTCGGTGGACGCACCGGTATCACCGTCCGATTGCTCCATTTCTTCCACGGCAGGCGCGTCGCCCTCGGTGGGTTGCGTGTTGGTGTCCTGGGCAACAGCACCCCCGGCGATGAGGGCTGCGATTGCGGTACCAAGCATCATGTCTTTCAGTGCCATTGGTCGTCTCCTTGTCTGTGTGACGTCTGACCAGATAAGCCGCAAAGGGTCATGGGGGTTTCCGCCCATGTGAAATTTTTCCTTGGAACCAACGGCTTGCGACCTTATCGCATTGAGATTCCGAGCGAATCCGACGATCTTTCAGGACAGGGAACGGAGAAAACCCGCTGCTTTCCGAGAAAGTTGACGTCCGGCGGTATCCGACGGCATGCAAATTCCGCTTCCAACGCTCGGATCGGCAGAAGGCCGCTCGATTCAAGGCGGAGTCGTCCCGGCGGGAACCGGCCAAGCGTCTAGCGACAAGTGCCGTAGCCGCGGTCCTGCAAGTGGAAGTGATCGCGGTGCAGGGCATTGTACTCGGGTCCGAGCGTGGTCCCGAACCACGTGCAGGCAGCGTCGCGAATGCGCCTCAGGAAATCCCCGTCCGGCCCGTCCCAGCCGTCCAAGAGGTCGATGCGCCGCCCGTCGGCCAGCGTCACGCCGCTGATGTCGATGGCGCTGGCGGTGGCATGGCTGCTCATCCGGCCGCCGCCGCCGTCCGGCGTTCGGATTTCGCGGCAGCTGTAACTCGAGAAATGGTGCAATCGGGCGACCTCCTGCCCGAAAGCGACGCGGGCGGCGGGTTGGATGCCATGTTCGACCCAGAGCGCCAGCCGCAGCGCGGTGGGGCAGGCCGTTTCGACCGGGCTGAGACGCAGGTCTTTGAACCCGCGCAGCGCCACCCGGTCCCGGATACCGCAAGTCTCGGACTGGTCCAGGTCGGGCATCGGGTCGATGGCCGCGCCGCCGTCCTGCAGGATCTCGACGCACATGTCCGACGTATCGAGCGCCCGGCGCAGCTTGAACCCCGTAACCGGCGTCACCGGATCGGCGATGCGCAGCGGTTCCCACAGGTTCCATTCGTCGGGCAGCGGCGTGTCCGGGTGGCGCACCAGCGCCTGCCCGAGATAGGCGACAGCGGCCAGCAGCAGAAGGAGTGCGACGCGGCGAAGCGCCCGGCGGCGCGGCGAGGGAGAGTCACTCATCCGCCAAAGATGGCCGGGCGCGGGCGCAATTCAACAAAAGGCGATTGTATATTTGACAAACCCAACTGAGACTCCTATATCTAACTCAACAAGTTAGAGGTATCCGCCATGTCCGTTCTCTCCGCCCCCTACATGCACGACGAAGCCGCAGCCTTTGCGCATGTTGAGGCGATGCTGTGGGCTGACGGCCCGGTCTGTCCGCACTGCGGCGTGGTGGATCGCGCTTACAAACTGGAGGGCGTTCGCACCAAACCGTCCAAGAAGAACCCGGAAGGCAAAGAGCGCCACGGCCTCTGGAAGTGCCGCGAGTGCCGCAAGCAGTTCACCGTCCGCAAAGGCACCATTTTTGAGGAAAGCCACCTGCCGCTGCACCTGTGGCTCCAGGCAATCCACCTGATGGTTTCCAGCAAGAAGGGCATCAGCAGCCACCAGCTTCACCGCGTTCTGGGCATCACCTACAAGTCCGCATGGTTCCTAACCCACCGCATCCGCGAGTGTATGCGTTCCGGCGCTCTAGCCCCGTTCGGCAGCGATGGCGGCACTGTTGAGGTTGACGAAACCTTCATCGGCACGAAGCACAAGAAGAGCAAGACAGCGCGCGGCTTCGCTCACAAGAACGCAATGCTGACCCTCGTGGACCGCGACACCAAGCGCGCCAAGTCCATCGTAGTCGATGATATCAAGAAGGACACGCTGGTCCCGATCCTGCGCGAGAATATCGCTAAGGAAGCCGTGATCTACACTGACGAGGCCAAGCAATACACGCGCCTTGCCGACGACTTTGCGGGCCACGATTTCACTACGCACAGCGCGGGCGAGTATGTGAAGCGCGAGAAGCCGCAGGTTCATACCAACACCGTCGAAGGTTTCTACAGCATCTTCAAACGCGGCATGAAGGGCGTGTACCAGCACTGCGGCAAGCAGCACCTGCATCGCTACGCTGCGGAATTCGACTTCCGTTACAATCACCGCGAGGCCAATGGCGTAAACGATGCCGAAAGGGCTTCTGCTGCACTATCTAGCGTAGCCGGGAAGAGACTTCTTTACCGGGACTCGTTGGGCGCGTAGAATCCGCGCCAAAGGCGCGGATTTTTGAACGCATGGCAACGAAAGATGACATCCCCACGGACTTGGCGCTTGAGATCGGAGACGATCTTGAGCCGCGCCGCTTTGTGGCAGCGTGCCGTGAGTTCTTCGGACTTACTGATGAGTTGGCGCAAGTGCCGCGAGAGGAAAGCGTCAATTGGCGCGTGAAGGTCCGGGAAGGGAGCAACATTGTTGCTCTTTCTGTCGGTGCGCAGAGCGACAGCAATGCGGTCAGCGCCGCACTACAGAGAATGTACGAGGGAGCCACAGCGCTTGTTGAAGGCGATTTCTCTGCACCCGTTTTGACCGAAAAGGCCATTCAACATGCCAAGAAGCTTTCTGATCTAACGAGAAGCGCTGGCCACATCACTCCGATGAGGTTTTGGCTATCCCGTCGCCCAATCGATTTTGGTCCGGAGGTTGGCGATCTCGTGCGGCAAGATGAGGCTAGTTCCTACAATGATTATGGAACTCTTGAGGGGACACTTCGGGCTATATCTGATCAGGCTGGGGGCTTAGAGATCAGGATTCAGGACCCCTTGTGGAAACGCGCAATCCCGTGCCGTGTAAGCGATGCGCAAATTGAACAAGCGATGGAAGCTTTCCGGCGGCGAGTAGAGGTCGCAGGTATCATCCATTACAACAGGCTTGGACGCCCCACATCCATTCGAATGGAAAGCTTGACGACGCTCCCTGAGGACAAAGATTTGCCGACAGCGGCGGACGTCAAAGGCTTATTTGCAGAACATGCCTGATCGCATTTACTGGGATAGCAATGCTTTTTTGGCGTGGTTGCAAAATGAGACTGATCGCGAGGCTGCGTGTCGTGATACGTTGGACGCTGCGCAAAGAGGTGAGTTCCTTATAATGACTTCGGCGCTGACGTTGGCGGAAGTGCTATGGCTGAAAGGCGCGCCCAAACTAACAGAAGACAAGGCTGATCTTCTCAACCGCTTTTTTAGACGGTCTTCATTGCGTGTCGTGAACCTTGACAGACGGATTGCGCAACGGGCGCAGCGTCTTGTGTGGGAAAGCGGGATTAGGCCAAAAGACTCAATTCACGTAGCAACGGCCCTACAATATGACTGCCCTGTGCTTGAGACCTTCGACAAGCCCCTCATATCCAAGGGGCTTGACCTTGAGGACATTGAAATTCGTGAGCCACAGCCAGCAGCACAAGGAACGCTTGGTGTCTGACGACAAGAAAACCCAGCTTGAACGCTTCAAGGAAGCCGCCCGCCAGCTAGAGACGGACGACGACGAAGAGCGTTTCAACGAGAAGCTTCGGAAGCTAGCGAAGCAAAAGCAGGGCGAAAAAGGGGGGGCTGGTCAGAATGACTAGATCTCAGAGGATCAGGGTGTCATTGGTCATGCAGGCAGCCCGGCTTATGCGTGTGCCAGTCTGCCTGCACCAAGAGTTCTTATCCGAACAGCGACCGCGCGAGAGTGTTCCCATCGAAAAGGTTCGCGAGTGTGGACGGATACTTCACTTCGCCCCTCGTGGCGTAGGTGCCATTAGAAGCATTGACGACTAGGATCGTATCACTCGAAGCAACTGACGATCCTAGGTAGATTGCAGTCGCGAGCGTTTGAGTGGATTTGGAAGACTTGATGATGATCAGTGACGTTGTCTCGTCCCAGGTCGTCGAGTTTTCCGCCTCACTTTTGATAGTATCAACAAGGGAAGCATAGCGATCCGCGTAAGTTCTATCGTTCGCAACGCGAAACGAGATTAGATAGGTAGCCATGTCGGCATCCTTTCGCAAAATGCGACGGATCGCCTTGACTTGCTTGAGTCCTCCCGCGTAGGATTTCTACACCTTATCCAGCTATCCGCAGCGACCCGTCCTGATAGGGTTGCGGAGATCGGAAAGTTCGCGCCGCCTTGGTTCCCGCCTTGGCGGCGCATCCGTTTCCAACCGTCCTGCACAGTCTCGATTCGTTCTTGTGGTGAGTCAAGAGCGCGCCACTATATATTGCGGTCATCAAGCGGGTTTGTCAAATATACAATCGCCCAACAAAAGGTCAGGCCAACCCAAGATCGGCACGCAACTGCGCCGCATCGACACCCCCCGCGGGCGCGCCCTCCTGCACGAGACGCGCCGCGAGCGCGACCAGACCCGCGTTCACAGGCGTCGGCACGCCCGCAAGACGCCCCAGCAGGACGATCTCGCCGTTGAGGTAATCGGTCTCGATCGACCCGAGCCCGCGCAACAGGCTCTGCGTGGTGGAGCCACCGACCCGCTCCACCCCTTCGATATCGGTGATCCGCAGGTGTTCGGCCCGGCGCGGGTCCTTCATGCTGACATCCGCAAAAGCGATGCCATGCGCGGCATAATCCGCCCTTGCCTCGTCGCGCGCCGCTTCGACCAGGTCGTCCTGGCCATGTCCCTTGCCCAGTGCCGCTTCGAGGATGTTGCCCAGGTTCATCAGCAGTTTGCCGTATTTGCTGGCCATCACGTCGTCCAGCACGAACCCCGCGATCAGGCTGCCGTCCAGCGCCTGCGCCAGCCGCGTGTCGTCGGCATCCTGTCCATGCGGATAGCGGCCGATGTCGAAGATGCCAAGTTTGGGTTCGGCATGCACGGCGATCTCTCCGGGCGTGAGAAAGCTCGCGGGGACCATGACCGTGACACCGTGCACGTTCGGAAACAGCCGCAGCGCCATGCGTTCGTTGGCCACCCCGTTCTGCAGGCAGAAGATCGGCTGGTCACGCAACCCCGCCGCGCGCAGATCCTCCAGCGCCGCGGCGGTGTCCTGCGTTTTCATGCACAGCAAAACGATGTCGTCGGGCCGCAGCCCCGCCTCGGCCACGCTGCCGACGCAGTCGAACCGGACCACCTTGTCCATCCGGGGCGTGCGTACCCGCAGGCCGCGCGCCCGGATCGCATTCAGTTGTGCGCCGCGCGCGATGCCGATGACCTCGATCCCGTTGAGGCTCAGCGCCGCGGCAACGGTGCCCCCGATGCCGCCGACGCCGAAGACCACCGCGCGCATGCGCTCAGTACCGGTAGTGTTCGGGCTTGAACGGTCCTTCGGGCGTCACACCGATATAGGCCGCCTGTTCTTCATCCAGCTTGGTCAGCTTCACACCGATGCGGTCCAGATGCAGCCGTGCGACCTTTTCGTCGAGGTGCTTGGGCAGGATGTAGACCTCGTTGGCGTATTGATCGCCCTTGGTCCACAGCTCGATCTGCGCCAGCACCTGGTTGGTAAAGCTGGCCGACATGACAAAGGACGGATGGCCGGTGGCATTGCCGAGGTTCAGCAGACGGCCTTCGGACAGCAGGATCAGACGATTGCCGTTCGGCATCTCGATCATGTCCACCTGGTCCTTGATGTTGGTCCACTTGTGGTTCTTGAGGCTCGCCACCTGGATTTCGTTGTCGAAGTGGCCGATGTTGCCGACGATCGCCATGTCCTTCATCTCGCGCATGTGCTCGATGCGGATCACGTCCTTGTTGCCGGTGGTGGTGATGAAGATGTCCGCGCTGTCCAGCACGTCCTCGAGCAGCACGACCTCGAACCCATCCATCGCCGCCTGAAGCGCGCAAATCGGGTCGACCTCGGTCACCTTCACGCGCGCCCCGGCGCCGCGCAGCGACGCCGCAGAGCCCTTGCCCACGTCGCCGTAACCGCAAACCACGGCGACCTTGCCCGCCATCATGGTATCGGTGGCGCGGCGGATGCCGTCAACGAGGCTTTCCTTGCAGCCGTACTTGTTGTCGAATTTCGACTTGGTGACGCTGTCGTTGACGTTGATCGCCGGGAACGGCAGCTGGCCCTTCTTGACCAGTTCGTAGAGACGATGCACCCCGGTCGTGGTTTCCTCGGACACACCCTTGATCGCGTCGCGGGTCTTGGTGAACCAGCCCGGCGTTTCCTTCATGCGCTTGGCGATCTGCTTCTTGATCACCTCTTCCTCTTCCGAGGACGGCACCGGGATGATGTCCTCGCCCGCCTCGGCGCGTGCGCCCAGCAGAACATAAAGCGTCGCATCGCCACCGTCGTCGAGGATCATGTTGGCGCCCTCGGGGAACTGGAACGACTTGTCGAGGTAATCCCAGTGCTCTTCGAGGCTCTGGCCCTTGACGGCAAAGACCGGAATGCCCGCCTCGGCGATGGCGGCGGCGGCATGGTCCTGAGTCGAGAAGATGTTGCACGATGCCCAGCGCACGTCCGCGCCCAGCGCCACCAACGTTTCGATCAGTACCGCGGTCTGGATCGTCATGTGCAGCGAGCCCACGATCCGGGCGCCCTTGAGCGGTTTGGAGTCGCCGAATTCCGTGCGGCAGGCCATGAGGCCCGGCATCTCGGTTTCGGCGATATCCAGCTCTTTGCGCCCGTAGGCGGCAAGGGCGATGTCCTTGACGATGTAATCCTGTGCCATTGCGGCTCTCCAAATGTTATTTCAGCATTGCGCGTACCATCCCTTGATTTGGCAGGCAACGTAGAACACAAAGGGTGCGCCCATAGGCGCGCAACGGACATTAATTTATGTGCAGGGAACGGACGCCGGTGACCACCCAGCCCGACATTCCCGCCAACCGATACGGGCGCTATTGCGTGCCCGCCGGGCTCGAGGACCGGCCTGCGGCCCGGGCGGTGCTGGCGGGTCAGGCCTACGAACCGGAGACGCTGCGCTTCATGCGCGCCCATGCGGGCGACGGCGATATCATCCACGCCGGCGCCTTCTTCGGCGATTTCATCCCGGCGCTCTCCACCGCTTTGACCCCCGGGGCGCGGCTTTGGGCGTTCGAGCCGAACCCGGGCAACTTCGCCTCGGCGCAGGAAACCGTGCGGCTCAACGATCTGCAGAACGTCACGCTGACCAATGCCGCGGTGTCGAACCAGCCCGACGAACTGCTGTTCCGCACCCGCGACAAGGACGGCAAATCCCTTGGCGGGCTCAGCCATTTCGTCACCGAACCCGGCGACGGGGTCGAAGCGGTGGCCGCGGCGATGCTGGATTTCGTCGTGCCGCTCGACCGCAAGGTGTCGATCCTGCAACTGGATGTCGAAGGCCATGAAAAACAGGCGATGCTGGGCGCCTACCACCTGGTCAACCGGTGGGCGCCGATCCTGATCCTGGAGTATTTCAACAAGCCCCAATGGATCGCCCGGCGCTTTCCCGGTCTGGGGTACCGCCACATCGGCAAGCTGCACGGCAACCACGTCTTCGCAGCCCGCGACATCACGCTCTGATCCGCCGCCTTGGTCCGGTCGTGCCACGTTTTGTGCGCAAACCGCCCATCTTCACACCGCAATTGCCTGTTTTAACCGTGTTCGACCGACGCACCTCGCGGCTTCGGAGAGCACCGGAAAGGGCAGGATCGCGCCATGAACCAGATCACTCTCGAACAGCCCGCCTGCAGTCCCCGGTTCGGATTCTCCATCGCGGAGAACGCCTACGGCCGGTATTGCATTCCGGACGCTTTCCGCAAACGCGACCTGCCGGACCTTTTGTGCTCCGGCGCGGTGTACGAACCCCGAACGCTGCATTTTTTGCGCCGCGCCCTGGACGAAACCGGCGGCGACATCGTGACCGGCGGCGCCTTCCTCGGCGATTTCCTCCCGGCGCTGCATGACCGGCTGGCCCCGGACGCGCGCATCCACAGCTTCGAACCGGCACCTCTGACCCATGCCGCCGCGTGCCACACCATCATTCTGAACGGTCTGGACCGCGTGACCCTGCCGAAAGTCGCCGTCGGTGCCCACGACGGCATCCTGCCGCTGCAGGTGATGCGGCGCGAGGGCGGCGCACCGCTGGCCGCAGCCGCGCGGATCGCGCCCGGCGGAGAAGGCAGCCATGTCGCCATGGTCAAGGCGATGCGCATCGACGACCTCGTCCCCGCCGGACGCCGGGTGACGATCCTGCAGCTCGACCTCGAAGGCTTCGAGCTCGAAGCGCTGAAGGGCGCGGCCGGTCTCATCGCCCGCAACCGCCCCATCCTCGTGCTCGACGAAAGCCGTGCCAATGCGCGCGAGGCCTATCTCGCGCACCTTTCGGACGCCTTCCCGCAGATCGGCTACCATGCCGCCGGGAGCACCGAGACCAACGTGATCCTGCTGCCCGAAGGCTAACGGCAGGCCAGGGTTTACAGCCTCGGGGACGGCGATTAACCCTTGCCGCCACGCAGACAAGGATCCCCGATGCCGCCCTCCCGCTCGCAACCCCGCGCCTGGCAACGCATGCTGTCGGGCCGCCGGCTCGACCTGCTCGACCCCACCCCCGTGGATATCGAGATCGAGGACATCGCCCACGGTCTGGCCTTCGTCGCGCGCTGGAACGGCCAGACCCGCGGCGACTATGCCTATTCGGTGGCCGAACATTCCCTGCTGGTCGAGGAACTCTTCCGCCGCCTGACCCCAGGTGCGCCGGTGAAATGGCAGCTGGCGGCGCTGCTGCACGATGCGCCCGAATACGTCATCGGCGACATGATCTCGCCGGTCAAGGCGGCGGTCGGCCCCGGCTACGGCGCGCTGGACGACCGGCTGACCGCCGCGATCCACCTGCGCTTCGGCTTGCCCGCGCAGATCCCCGCCACGGTCAAGAAACAGATCAAGCGCGCCGATCGGATCAGCGCCTGGATGGAGGCGACGCAGATCGCAGGCTTCGCCCCGGCCGAAGCCGACAGGTTCTTCGGCCATCCCGATCCGGCGCTGATGGAGAACCTCACCATCCTGCTTCGCCCGCCGGTGGAGACCCGCGCCGCCTTCACCGCCCGCCACGCCGACCTTATGGCCCGCCTGTGACGATCACGGTGCGCCGCGCCGGTCCGCTCGACACCCGCGAGATGGCCGAGATCCTGGCAGCCCTCATTGAGGACGGCGCCGCAACCGCGGTCAGCGGCCCGGTCAGCCGGGCGGACATCGCGGAATGGATGGCCTTCGATCCGGGCCGTTCTGCCTGGCATGTCGCCGAGAATGCAGCGGGACACATCCTCGGTTTCCAGTTCATCGAACCGAACCCGGCCCTGCCCGACGCCTGCTGCGACATCGCCAGCTACGTGCGTCCCGGACAGGGCGGCGTCGGCATCGGTTCGGCGCTCTTCGACGCCACCCGCCGCGCCGCCCGCGCCTTGGGCTATACGGCCATTGTGGCGGTTATCCGCGCCGACAATGCCGCAGGCCTCGCCTATTACCAAAGCCGGGGCTTCGAGGACTGGCAGACCTGGCACGACGCGCCGATCGCGCCGCGGATCGTGAAACGACACGACCTCTGACCGCGCCCGCCCCCTCTTCGGTTCACAATAACCCTCAGAGAGCACGAGAGACTGGTCTCTCGTATCGCCCGGCACGGGCCGATCCTACCGCGGCGACCGCTTCGCCAGGATGCGCTGCAGCGTGCGCCGGTGCATGTTCAGCCGGCGCGCCGTCTCGGACACGTTGCGGTCGCACAGCTCGTAGACCCGCTGGATATGCTCCCAACGCACCCGGTCGGCGCTCATCGGGTTTTCCGGCGGCGGCGGCGGATCGTCCGAGGTGGCCAGCAGCGCGTTGGTGATGTCGGTGGCATCGGCGGGCTTCGACAGATAATCCGTGGCACCGATCTTGACCGCGGCCACCGCCGTGGCGATGGCGCCGTAGCCGGTCAGCACGACGACCCGGCAATCGGGCCGCTTCTCGCGTAGCACCTCCACGACGTCAAGCCCGTTGCCGTCCTCGAGCCGCAGGTCAACGACCGCATAGGCCGGCGGACGCGCCGTCGCGATGGCAGAGCCGCCGGCAACGGAATCGGCGGTTTCGACCTCGAACCCGCGCTTTTCCATCGCCTTCGCCAGCCGCTTCAGGAACGGCTCGTCGTCATCCACCAGCAAAAGGCTCTTGTCCGCTCCCAGATCGACTGCTGCCCGGTCCGCCACGTCTCTCATCCTCATTCATTTGTCCCGCCAGAGGTAGTCCGTGCCGGCAGACCGGTCAAATGGTACGAACGTCACAGCTTGTCGACGAAGCAGGCGGTCCGTTCGGCCACCTGCTCTGCCGTCAGGTCGCGGCGGAAGTAGTCGGCAAAGCCATGATCCGGCAGCATCAGGTAGGTAAAGGTCGAATGATCGACGAGGTAGTACTCCGGATCCTCGTCGTCATGCGCCTGGTAAAAGGTGCGGTAGGCCTGGCTCGCCGCCTTAACCTGCTCGGCGCTGCCGGTCAGACCGACCATGTCCTCGTGCATGTTGGCGGCATAGCTGCCCACCACCTCGGGCGTGTCACGCTTGGGGTCGATCGAGATGAAGACCGGTGTGACCTCGTGCCCGGCCTCGGCCAGCAGGTCCACCGCTTCGGCATTGCGCGCGGTGTCGAGGGGGCAGACATCCGGGCAGAAGGTATAGCCGAAATAGACCAGCGACGGTTCGGTCAGCACATCGGCATCGGTCACTGTCTCGCCCTCGCCGTTGACCAGTTCGAACGGCCCGCCGATGCTCGCCGATCCGCCGGCGATCTGCCCGCCGCGGCACTCGGCGAAGACGTCGCCGCCGCCGCCCGGAGAGGTGACGTACCAGACGCCGCCCAACAGCGCCAGAACGGCCACCCCGGCAGAGATTGCAGCAGCCTGACCATGGCATTTTCCTTTCCGCGTGTCGCGTCCTGCATTAGATATCCCCTACCTAAACACGGGGGCCGCCCGTGCAAGCGACAGATGGGCGCAGATGACCGACAGCGATATCAGCCTTCTGGGCACGCGCAACCGCAGCAAGTGGATCCGCCTGCGCACGATGATCCTGCTGCGCTGGTTCGCCATCGCCGGACAGCTGACGGCGATCTTCGTGGCACAGTACCTCTACGGCCTGCAACTGGAGTTGGGCCTGTGCTTCCTCGCCGTCGGCGTCTCGGTCATCGGCAACATGGTGGCGATCTTCGTCTTTCCCGAGAACAAGCGCCTGTCCGAGACCGAAAACCTGCTGATGGTGATGTTCGACCTGTTGCAGCTGTGTTTCCTGCTGTTCCTCACCGGCGGGCTGAACAACCCCTTTTCGGTTCTGGTGCTGGGCCCCGTCACGGTGTCGGCGGCAGTGCTGGCGCTGCGGTCCGCTATCCTGCTGGGAACCACCGCCTTCGTGCTCATCACCGCGATGATGTTCTACCACCTGCCGCTGCGCACCGCCGACGGAGACATCCTGCGCATCCCCGACATCTTCGTCTACGGCCAGTGGTTCGCGATCAGCATCGCGCTGGTCTTCATTTCTCTCTATGCCCGCCGCATCACCGCCGAGATGAACTCCATGTCCGACGCGCTGACCGCCACGCAGATGGCGCTGGCCCGGGCGCAGAAGCTCAACGACCTGGGCGGGGTGGTCGCCGCCGCCGCGCACGAGCTGGGCACGCCGCTGGCGACGATCAAGCTGACCTCGTCCGAGCTGATCGAGGATCTGGACGACCGGCCCGAACTGCAGGAGGACGCGCGTCTTATCCGCGAACAGGCCGACCGCTGCCGCGACATCCTGCGCTCCATGGGCCGCGCCGGAAAGGACGACCTGCAGATGCGGCAGGCGCCGCTGCTCGAGGTGATCCGCGAGGCGGCAGAGCCGCATGAGAGCCGCGGCAAGACCATCCGCATCGCCGAGTCGCCGGACCCCGAAGGCGATCCGGCGCAGCCGCAGATGCTGCGCCGCCCCGAGGTGATCCACGGGTTGCGGAATCTCGTGCAGAACGCCGTCGATTTCGCCCGCAGCACCATCTGGATCGAGGCGATCTGGTCCGACACCCAGATCACCGTCCGCATCCGCGACGACGGACGCGGATTTCCGCAGCACCTGCTGGGCCGGATCGGCGACCCGTTCGTCGGCCGCCGCCGCAGCGAGGCCGAGAAGAGCCACCGCCCGGAATACGAAGGCATGGGCCTGGGCCTCTTCATTGCCAAGACCCTGCTTGAACGGTCGGGCGCCGAGCTGAGCTTTGCCAACGGGTCCGACCCGTTCGAGCCGGTGGCGCCCAGCGGCGTCCCGACCGGCGCCGTGGTCGAGGTCACCTGGCCCCGCGCGCGCATCGTGCCCAGCGGCGCGGGCAACAGCTTTGCCATCGGCGAGAACCGTCCGATCACCGCCTGACGCGCTTCGGGCGGCGGTCGAAACCTTCATTAACCGCGTGTTAACCGCGTCTCTCCATGGTTGGCCGGGGACGAGGATTGCACGGTTAACCGGGTTTGGACGTATTCATCGCACTCTCCAGCGGTTTCGGCGCGGCGGTGGCGGCGCTTGTCGGGCTCTGCCTGCTCAGGCCGCCCCGCCGCAACGCGGCGCAGGCGGACCATGCGCCGCCGGACCCGCCGGCTTTCCTGTTGCACGACGGTCGTGTCATCCAGGCCAACCGGGCCGGCCGCGCCTGTCTCGGTGCCTTTGCGGACACAGCGGTCTGGGACGATCTTGTCGCCCTCTTCAAAGGCCGGTTTCCGGCCTTTCCCCCGCAACCGCCCAAAAAACGGCTGTCTCTCGCGGCCGAGGACGACTCCGGACACCGATTGTCCATCATGCCCGAAGCGGGCGGCCACCGGATTGTGCTGGATGGACCGCCGCCGCCTTATACGGCCCTGGACGACCTGCATGCCCAGGGCGCCGAACTGGCGCTGCTGCGCGCGACCATGACCTGCGCGCCGACGCCGGTCTGGCAATGCGATGAACAGGGCAGGGTGCTGTGGTCGAACGCCGCCTACGACCGGCTGTGCGACAGCCTCGGTCAGGCCGACCGCCGTGCGCCGATTTTCGACCTGGCGCTGCCGCAGACCGAAGAGCCGCAGCGTGTCCGCCTGCGCGTCGCGGATTCCGGCAACACCGTGCAGACCTGGTTCGAGATCTGCTCGGTCCTGTCGGACCGGCTCTGGCTCAATTACGGCGCCGATATCGACGCGGTCGTGCACGCGGAAACCGCCCAGCGCAATTTCGTACAGACGCTGACCAAGACCTTCGCCCACCTGCCCATCGGCCTTGCGATCTTTGATCGCGACCGGCGGCTGGCCCTGTTCAATCCGGCCCTGATCGACCTCACCAGCCTCAATGCGGAGTTTCTCAGCCAGAAACCCAATCTGATGACCTTTTTCGACACCATCCGCGAAAAGCGCATGATGCCCGAACCCAAGGATTACGCCAGTTGGCGCGAGGAAATGGCAGACCGCATCGCCGCGGCATCGAACGACCGCTATTGCGAGACCTGGTCACTGCCCTCGGGGCTGACCTACCGCGTCACCGGCCGCCCGCATCCAGACGGCGCCACGGCTTTTCTGATCGAGGATATCAGCGCCGAAGTTTCACTGAATCGCCGCTTCCGCTCTGAACTGGATCTCAGCCAGGCGGTGCTCGATTCCATGGACGACGCGGTCGCGGTGTTTTCCCAACTTGGTGTGCTGCTGTTCTGCAACGCGCCGTTCCGCACATTGTGGGACTACGACCCCGAAAGCGCCCTGAACGAAGTCACGGTGATCGAGGCGATCCGGCAATGGCAGCCGCGCTGCCAGGCGACGCCGGTCTGGGGCGACCTGCGCGACTTCGTCCTGACGCTGCGCGAACGCGCCGCCTGGGACGCGATGCTGCACCTGCAGGACGGGACGCCGCTGGTCTGCCATGTCGTCCCGGTGTCGCGCGGGGCGACCGTGGTGCGGTTCAGCCAGGCCCTGACGTCTCCCGCCCGGGTGCCCGCCACCGCGGCGGACAAACTCGCCGACGCCTGACCGCCGAACCTCCTTGCAGCGCCGGACACCGCGGGTAAGGTCGCTGCATGTCCGTCAGCCTCGCCCGTGTCACCTCTGTCAGTCCCGAAGAGACCTGCGCCCTCGCCCGGCGCCTGGGCGCAGCCCTTGTGCCGGGGGACGTGCTGCTGCTCTCCGGCGATATCGGGGCGGGAAAGACCCATTTCGCACGATGCCTGATCCAGTCGCTGCTGACGATGCCCGAGGATGTACCCTCGCCCACCTTCACACTGGTCCAGACCTACGACACCCGCGCCGGAGAGCTTTGGCACGCCGATCTCTACCGCTTGTCGGACCCGGACCAATGCGCCGAACTGGGCCTGACGGACGCCTTCGAGACGGCGATCTGCCTCGTCGAATGGCCAGACCGGCTGGCCGATCTCGCCCCTGCCGAAGCGCTGACACTGGAGTTCAGCGCCGGGCCCGAAGATACGGAACGCCGGATCATCCTGACCGGGGATCCGAAACGCTGGGCGCACCTGGCAGACCGGGTGCCCGCATGACCGACGACTGGATGCCGACCGACTGGCGGGAGGCCACCAGCACACCTCTCGCCGGCGATGCTTCGGCCCGGCGCTACTGGCGGCTGCACCGTGCCGATGGCGCCAGCGCCGTTCTCATGCACGACCCCGAAGGCGACGTGGCGCTTTTCGCGCGCCTGGCCCGGCACCTGACGGACCTGGGCCTCAGCGCCCCGACGATCATCGCCGAAACCCGCGGCAAACTGCTGATCGAAGACCTGGGCGACGCGGTGTTCGCCCGACTGATGAACGCCGACCCAGACTGCGAGTTTCGTCTCTACTCCAGCGCAATCGAGGCGCTCGCGGTCCTGCATGACCATCCGCCCCCCGCAGGACTGGACCGCGCCGACCCGGCGCGACTGGCGGCGATGACCGATCTGGCCTTCGACTGGTACGCGACCCGCGCGGGCGCTTCAAAGGCGAAACCGAACCGCGCCATGCGCCTGATGCAGGACGCGCTGGACCGCCATGCGCCCGACACCGACGTGATGATCCTGCGCGACTTTCATGCCGAGAACCTGATCTGGCTGCCGGATCGGTCGGGTGCGGCGCGCGCCGGGCTGCTGGATTTCCAGGACGCGCTGCAAGGCCATCGCGCCTACGATCTCGCGTCATTGATCACCGACGTCCGGCGCGACGTCTCGCCGGATATGCACGCGGCACTGGTCCGAGACTACCTCGACCGCACCGGCCTCGAGGCAGCACCTTTCCGCGCAGCGCTCGCCGTGCTGGGTGTGCAGCGCAACCTGCGCATCCTTGGCGTCTTTGCCCGCCTCGCCGCGACACGGGGCAAGCCGCAATATGTCGACCTGATCCCCCGCGTCTGGCGCCACCTGTCGGTCGGCCTGTCCCACCCGGCCCTGGCGGAACTCGCCGCCGAACTGCACCGCCTTCTTCCCGATCCGACACCGGACCGTCTGCATAAACTGAGAACCCCATGCCCGACGCCATAATGCTCTTTGCCGCCGGGTTCGGCACGCGCATGGGCGCACTCACCGCCGACCGCCCGAAGCCGCTGATCGAGGTCGCGGGCCGCGCGCTGCTGGATCATGCGCTCGACCTCGCAGAGGCGCATGGCCCGCTGCGCAAGGTGGTGAACGCCCACTATCGCGCCGAGCAGATCGAGATGCATCTGGCCGGGCGTGATGTTTCCGTGTCGATTGAGGAGCCCGACATCCTCGACACTGGCGGCGGGTTGCGCGCGGCGCTGCCGCTCCTTGGGGCGAACCCGGTTTTCACGCTCAACACCGACGCGATCTGGTCCGGTCCCAACCCGCTCGACCTGCTGGCCGACGCCTGGGACCCCGCAAGGATGGATGCGCTCCTGCTCTGCGTTCCGCTCGCCCGCGCCATCGGTCGCCAGGGCGGCGGCGACTTCCGCATCGACGCAGATGTGCGCCTGACCCGCGGCGGCGACCTTGTCTACTCCGGCGCGCAGATCCTCAAGACAGGCGGGCTTGCCGACATCCCCGAAACCGTCTTTTCACTGAACCTGTTGTGGAACCGCATGGCGCAGGCGGATCGGCTCTGCGGCCTGACCTACCCCGGCACATGGTGCGACGTCGGGCGCCCCGACGGCATCCCGCTGGCCGAGAGCCTGCTGGCAGGACGATCCGATGTTTGAACCGGGCGGCTCGCCACGCCTCTTCGCGCTGCCGCCGGGGGTCGATTTTCCGGCAGCGCTGGTGGACGGGCTGCGCGCGCGCCAGCAGGGGCAACCGCCCGAAGCCATGGCGCGGATCGAGTTGATCGTGAACACCCAGCGCATGGCCCGGCGCATCCGCGAGATCTTCGAGGCCGGACCGCCCGGCTTCCTGCCACGCATCCGGCTGCTTACCGACCTCGACGACGCCGCCAGTTTCACCGATCTGCCCGCCCCGATCTCGCCCCTGCGCCGCCGGCTGGAACTGGTCGAGCTGGTGTCGGAGCTTTTGCGTCAGGAACCGGAGCTGGCTCCGCGCGCCGCGCTCTACGATCTGGCCGACAGCCTTGTCGCGCTGATGGACGAGATGCAGATCGAGGCAGTCCCGCCCGACCGGCTGAGCGCACTCGACGTCTCGGATCAATCCGGCCACTGGGCGCGCGCCTTGCGGTTCGTCACCATTGTCCAGCGCTATTTCCAGGCCGGAGACGAGCCGCCCGATACCACCGCTTTGCAGCGGATCGCGCTGGAACAGAGACTGATTCAGTGGTCGCGCACCCCGCCGGCGCATCCGGTGATCCTGGCCGGATCGACCGGATCGCGCGGCACGACGCTACGGCTGATGCAGGCGGTGGCGAACCTGCCGCAGGGCGCGGTCGTGCTGCCGGGGTTCGACACCGACATGCCGCCGGCGGTCTGGGGCCAGCTGACCGATGCGCTGAGCGGCGAAGATCATCCGCAATTCCGCTTCGCCCGGCTGATGGCCGAACTGGGCGTCGGTCCCGACGCGATCCGCCGTTGGACGGATGCGACACCGCCCGCGCCGGATCGCAACCGCCTGTTGTCGCTCGCTCTGCGCCCCGCGCCGGTCACGGACCAATGGCTGACCGAAGGCCCAGGTCTCGCGCCGCTGATCCCCGCCACCAACCGGGTGACGCTGCTGGAATCCCAATCGACCCGGGAAGAGGCGCTGGCCATCGCCCTGCGCCTGCGCCAGGCCGCCGAGGACGGCCAGACCGCCGCCCTGATCACGCCCGACCGGATGCTGTCGCGGCAAGTGACGGCGGCGCTCGACCGATGGAACATCCTGCCCGACGACAGCGCCGGGACACCGCCGCAACTGACGCCGCCGGGGCGATTTCTGCGCCACGTTGCGGCTCTGTTCCAGCAGGATCTGACATCAGAGGCGCTGCTGACGCTTCTCAAACACCCGCTCACCCATACCGGGGCGGAACGCGGCGATCACCTGCGCCACACCCGCGACCTTGAACTGCATCTGCGCGACAAGGGTATCCCCTTTCCCGACGTCGCGCAGATCACCGCCTGGGCCAAAAAGGACGATCGGACGCAATGGGGTGCCTGGGTGACCGGGTGTTTCTGCCAGCCCGCGGTTGACGGGGACCTGCCGCTGGCCGACTGGATGTCTCGCCATAGGGCGCGCGCCGAGGCCATCGCCGCCGGATCGGCCTCCGACGATCCCGCCGAACTCTGGAACGAAACCGCCGGGCGCGAGGTCCGCAAGATCGTCGACGAACTGGAGCGCGAGGCGCCCCATGGCGGCCCGCTCGACGCCCGCGACTATGCCGATCTTTTCGGCGCCGTCCTGTCGCGTGGCGAGGTCCGCGACCGCGACGCGCCGCACCCGCATATCAAGATCTGGGGCACGCTCGAGGCGCGTGTGATGGGCGCCGACCTGCTGATCCTGGGCGGGCTGAACGAAGGCAACTGGCCGGAAATGCCGGGCGCCGACCCCTGGCTCAACCGTCGGATGCGGCACGATGCGGGTCTATTGTTGCCCGAACGGCGCATCGGCCTGTCGGCGCATGATTTTCAGCAGGCTTTCGGCGCCGCCGAGGTCTGGCTGACCCGGTCGGCAAAGTCCGACGACGCCGAGACCGTGCCGTCGCGCTGGCTCAACCGTCTGACCAACCTCATGGCGGGCCTGCCCGACCGCGACGGGCCGCAGGCCTTGCGGGCGATGCGGACCCGCGGCGCGCATTGGCTGGCGCTCGGCCGCACGCTGGAAACGCCGATTCCCGCGCCGCGTGCCCCGCGTCCTTCCCCGGCCCCGCCCGTTGACGTGCGGCCACGCAAACTGTCCGTCACCCGTATCAAGAACCTGATCCGCGACCCTTACGCAATCTACGCGCAGTACGTCCTGGGGCTAAAACCTCTCAACCCTCTGCAGCGCGCGCCCGATGCGCTGATGCGCGGGGTCGTCGTGCACGAGGTGATGGAGAATTTCCTCAAACAGTCTCTGATACAGCCCGAAACGCTTACAGCCGGACACCTTCTGGCCCTGACGCGGCAGCTGCTGGAGACCCAGGTACCCTTCCCAACGATGCGCCATCTCTGGCAGGCCCGCGTTGCGCGTGCGGCGGACTGGTTCGTCGCCACCGAAGCCGATCGACAGGCGCGGGCGACCCCGCATCCCGAGCGGCTGGAGATCAAGGGCGCTGCGGCATTGGACGGGCTGCCCTTCACCCTCACCGCCACCGCCGACCGGATCGACCTCGACGAAACCGGACGCGCGGTGATCTACGACTACAAGACCGGCGCGCCGCCCTCTGCCGATGCGCAGCGCTACTTCGACAAGCAGCTGCTGCTCGAATCCGCCATGGTCGAAGCAGGCGGTTTCGACCTGCTCGGCCCCTGCCGCGTCGCCTACGCCGCGTATATCGGTCTCGCTCCGTCGCCGGTCGAGCTTGCGGCGCCGCTCGACAAGGTCACCCCGGCTGAAGTCTGGCAACAGTTCCATGACCTCATTCGGGCCTATTCAGAGCCTGACAAGGGGTATACCGCCCGTCGCGCCATGCTCAGGGAATCGGACCTGTCCGACTATGACCATCTGTCGCGGTACGGCGAATGGGACACCTCCGAACCGCCCCGCCGCGAGGTGCTGGAATGACCGACGACGCCACCCTGCGCCAGGTCGAAGCGGCGCGGCCGGACCGGTCCACATGGCTCTCGGCCAATGCCGGGTCGGGCAAGACGCGGGTCCTGACCGACCGAGTCGCGCGGCTGCTGCTGGACGGCGTGCTGCCCGAGCATGTGCTCTGCCTCACCTACACCAAGGCCGCTGCGTCCGAGATGCAGAACCGGCTGTTCCGGCGTCTGGGAGCCTGGGCGATGCTGGACGATGCCGCGCTCACCAACCAGTTGCGCGATCTGGGTGCTGAGGCGACGCCCGACCCGGAGTTTCTACGCCGCGCCCGCACGCTCTTTGCCCGCGCCATCGAGACGCCGGGCGGGCTGCGGATTCAGACCATCCATTCCTTTTGCGCCGCCCTGCTACGAAGATTTCCGCTGGAGGCGCAGGTCAGCCCGCAATTTACCGAAATCGAGGACCGCGCGGCAGAGCTGCTGCGGGCAGAGGTGCTTGATCGCATGTCCGACGGACCGCAGGCGGATCGCGTCGCCGCGCTGGCCGCCTATCTGGGCGCCGACATGCCGGAAAAGCTGTTGCGCGAACTGGTCGGGCACAAGGCCGCATTTCTGCCGCCGCGCAGTGACGCGGAGATCCGGGCGCTTTACAATCTGCCGGACGGGCTGGACGAGACCGCGCTGCTGGCGCGCGTCTTCCTTGGAAGCGAAACGCAGCTTTTGGCCGAATTGGTGCCGCTTCTGAACGCCAGCGGCACCATGGATCAGAAGGCGGGCGCAAAGCTCTCCGCGGTCATCGGCCCTGACATGGCGTCGCTTCGGGTGCTCGAAGACGTGTTCCTCGTGAAATCGGGTGACAACATCGGCAAGGTCAGCAGCCGCGCCGTGACCAAGGCCATTCTGAACGGACCCTTGGGCAACCCGCTGTCGCAGCTCATGCAACGGGTCGAGGACTCCCGCGCCCTGCGCCTGTCCTGGGAGGCAGCGGAGCGAGATGTGGCTCTGCATCGTTTTGCCCAGGCCTTTCTGCCCGCCTACGAGGACGCGAAGGTGCGGCGCGGCTGGCTCGATTTCGACGACCTCATCGACAAGGCCCGCACGCTGCTCTCGGACACGGCGGTGGCGCAATGGGTGCTGTTCCGGCTCGATGGCGGCATCGACCACATCCTTGTGGATGAGGCGCAGGATACGTCACCCGCGCAATGGCAGGTGATCGAACGGCTGGCGCAGGAGTTCACCTCGGGCGAGGGCGCGCGGGCGAACGTGCGGCGCACGATCTTCGTCGTGGGCGACAAGAAGCAGTCGATCTATTCCTTCCAGGGTGCCGATCCGCGGGAATTCGACCGGATGCGGGACGATTTCTCAGACCGGCTCGAACCCACCGGATCGCCCCTGTCATCGCTGACGCTGGAATACAGTTTTCGCTCTGCCGCGCCGATCCTGAGCCTTGTGGACCACACCTTTCCGGGTCGCGAAGAGGCCGGTTTCTCTGCCGATCAGGTCCACCGCGCCTTCAAGTCCGCGATGCCGGGGCGGGTCGACCTCTGGCCGCACGTGCCCGCCACCAAGGACGAGAAGGACGGCGAATGGTACGACCCCGTGGACCGTGTGAGCGAGACGCATCACACGGTGATCCTTGCCCAGCGCATCGCCCGGTTCATGCGCGAGACGATCGAGCAAAAGACGCCGCTTCCGGTGGAACAGGGTCACAGCGGCCAGTATGCGGCTCGCCCTGTGCATGCAGGGGACTTCCTGATCCTGGTCCGCGGACGGTCGCGGCTTTTTGCCGAGATCATCCGCGCCTGCAAGCAGGAAGGGCTGCCCATCGCCGGGGCCGACCGGCTCAAGGTCATGGCGGAGCTTGCGGTGCGCGACCTGGGCTCGCTGCTGGCGTTTCTCGCAACGCCGGAGAATTCGCTGTCTCTGGCCACGGCGTTGCGATCCCCGCTTTTCGGTCTGGAAGAGGCGCAGCTTTTCGACCTCGCCCACCGACGCGACGGCCCCTACCTCTGGACCGAGTTGCGCCGTCGCAGAGACGATTTTCCCGGTGTGATGGCGATGATCGACGACCTGCGCGGGCAGACGGATTTCCTGCGGCCCTTCGATCTGATCGAACGGATCCTGACGCGCCACGAAGGGCGCAAGCGGCTGTTGGGACGGCTCGGAGACGAGGCCGAGGACGGCATCAATGCATTGCTGCAGCAGGCACTGGCCTTCGAACAGACGCAAGTGCCGTCGCTTACCGGCTTTTTGCAGTGGATGCAGACCGACGACCTCGAGATCAAGCGCGCCGCAGACAGCGCCGGCGGTCGGGTCCGGGTGATGACGGTGCACGGCGCCAAGGGGCTCGAAGCGCCGATCGTCATCCTGCCCGACTGCGCCCAGCCGAACACGGCATTGCGGGGCGAACTTCTCAGGATGCCCAGGGACGTTGCAGTCTGGAAAGCGCGCTCCGACCAGATGCCGCCGCTGCATGAAAGCCTTCAGGACGCGGCCAAGGCCGCAGATGCACGGGAGCGGGACCGCTTGCTCTATGTGGCTCTGACCCGCGCGGAAAAATGGCTGATCGTGGCGGCCGCTGGCGATCTGGGGAAGAAGGGCGAGGCCTGGTACGATCAGGTCCGCGAGGGGATGACGGCGGCAGGCGCCGCACCGCACAGTTACGATTTCGGCGGCCTCGGCAGCGGCGAAGGGCTGAGCCTTGGCCAGACCGACTGGACGCACCTCTCTCTCCGGGATAGCAACAGGCCGCCGGAACCGCCGCCGGACCTGCCCGAGATCTTCACCAGGCCCGCGCCGGTCCCGCGCATCCCGCCCGCGACGCGCCTGCCGTCGGACCTGGGCGGCGCCAAGGCTCTGCCGGGCGCCGAAGGCGACACGGAAGAGCTCGCCAAGGCGCGCGGCACGCTGATCCACCGGCTGTTGGAGCACCTGCCCGCCGTCGCGGAACCGGGTCGCGCCGAGATGGCGCGCCGCCTGCTGGACATGGCGCCGGGCGCGTCCGAGCATGCAAGACTTTTCGACACGATGGAGGACGAGGCGTTGGCGGTCCTGTCGACCCCCGCGCTTGCCCGCTTCTTCGGCTCCGACGCACTGGCCGAAGTGCCGCTGACCGCGGACCTGCCCGGCCTGGGGCGGATTTACGGCGTGATCGACCGCCTGATCGTCTCGCCTGACAGGGTCACGGCGGTGGATTTCAAGACCAACCGCACGATCCCCGGACGCGCCGAGGACTGCCCCGACGGACTTTTGCGGCAGATGGGGGCGTACGAGGCCATGCTGAAGACGATCTACCCTGGACACGAGATCGAGGTCGGCATCCTCTGGACCGTCGGTCCGCACTACATGCCGTTGCCTCACGGCCTGATCACACACTCCTTGGCACGCATCCCACCACCTTGACGCTGACACCGGCGGTCCATACCTTCACGGTAAGCATCCAGACACCCAACCCGATTTCAGGAGACATCCCATGTCCACAGTCGCTGTCACCGACGCCACCTTCGACGACGAAGTCAAGAATTCCTCCGTCCCGGTCGTGGTGGATTTCTGGGCCGAATGGTGCGGCCCATGCAAGCAGATCGGCCCGGCGCTTGAAGAACTGTCCGCCGAATACGGCGACAAGATCAAGGTCGCCAAGGTCGATGTCGACACCAACCCGAACACCGCCGCCCAGATGGGTGTGCGCGGGATTCCGTCGCTGTTCATCTTCAAGGACGGACAGGTCGTGTCGAACCGCACCGGCGCCGCGCCCAAGGCCGCGCTCAAGGGCTGGATCGACGAATCGATCTGATCACCAGGCTAGACGTCGCGAAAGGCCCCGCTTCGGCGGGGCCTTTTTCGATTTCAGGCCAGCGCCCGCTCCGCCAGCCGCTGCAACCGTTTCAATCGACGCCCCTGCCCCTTGGACCGGTCGAGCATCCGCGCCGGGATCGCCGCCCAGTCCATCAGGATGCGCACGCGCAGCAGGTAGCCGACCGAGGGATCGTCGGCCCCGACCAGATCGTAGCCGTCGAAGAAGGCCGCCAGAAGCCCCGGGTCGATCACCGCGCCATCCGGCACGGCATCGAGATCGCCGAAAACGCCGACGTAGTGCAGCAGGAACCGGGCGATATCGAAGCCCACAGGCGCGCTGTGCTTGGCGGAAAAGTCGATGCCCCAGCTGCGCGGCCCGTCCAGCAGGATGTTGCGCAGGTGCATGTCGCCATGGGTGGCGGACGACACGGTCTGCCGGCCCTCGAATTCTGCACCGAGCGCGATCACCCTCTCCGCGTGCCGGCGGAACGCCGCGGGATCGGGCAGGACGATCTCGCCGCTTTCGTGCTGGCTCAGCAAATGCGCCACGTGGTTGCGCATGAATTTCGGCTGGTACCTGCGCGTCTCGACCGGGCCGCTGCGGTGAAAGGCGGCCATCCAGCGCCCCGCGCGGCGCAGCAGGTCCGCCGTTGAGCCGCCCGCGTCGATCAAGTCGTAAACCGTCTCTCCGGGAGCGGCCCGCATGAGGACGGCCCGTGCCTCTGTGTCGAACTCGAGAATGTCGGGCACCGCTTCGGACTGGTTCGCCATCGCCTCGGCCGCGCGCATCTGCGCCGCGATCAGGGTCTGGAACACCTTAGTGTCCATGGGCCGATAGAGCCGCTTGAAGATCAGCGCGGTGTCGGCGCCGTCCCAACGCTGCACGATGTGATGGTGAGTCGCGGTTTGCTTGCGCCAGTCGCGGGTCATGCGGAACGTCGCCGGATCGAACCACGCCGCCCGTGCGAGGCGCTCCCAGACCGCGCGGTCGGATAATTTCTCCATGCGGATCAGTCCCTTGGGCGGCGATGGTTGCAATGCCAAAACATTGCACAGATATAGAGCCGAAAGGAAGGTATCGATCATGGCACAAAGCGATTTCCCCGGCTGGCACGGCACCACGATCATCGGCGTCCGCAAGGGCGGCAAGGTGGTCGTCGCGGGCGACGGGCAGGTGAGCCTGGGCCAGACGGTGATCAAGGGCACGGCCCGCAAGGTACGTCGGCTCAGCCCCGGCGGCTACGACGTGGTCTGCGGGTTCGCCGGGTCCACGGCGGATGCCTTCACTCTGCTTGAACGGCTCGAGGCAAAGCTCGAGGCGACCCCGGGGCAGTTGCAGCGCGCAAGCGTCGAACTGGCCAAGGACTGGCGCACCGACAAATATCTGCAAAAGCTCGAGGCGATGCTGATCGTGACCGACGGGACCGATTTGCTCATCATCACCGGCGCCGGCGACGTGCTCGAACCGGAGCATGATATCGCCGCCATCGGTTCCGGCGGGAACTTCGCGCTCGCCGCCGCGCGCGGATTGATGGAGACCGATCACGATGCCGAAGAGGTCGCCCGCCGCGCCATGGCCATCGCCGCCGATATCTGCGTCTACACCAATGGAAACCTGACCGTCGAAACCATCGGCGGGTAAGAATTTCCAGAAATTCTTACCAAAAGTCTCTGAAGACTTTTGGAACCGGAGCCTCTCATGACCGACCTCACCCCCCGCGAAATCGTCTCGGAACTCGACCGGTTCATCATCGGCCAGAAGGATGCCAAGCGCGCCGTCGCCGTCGCCCTGCGCAACCGCTGGCGCCGCAAGCAGCTGGCCGACGATCTGCGCGATGAAGTCTACCCGAAGAACATCCTGATGATCGGCCCCACCGGCGTCGGCAAGACCGAGATCAGCCGCCGCCTGGCCAAGCTGGCGCGCGCGCCCTTCATCAAGGTCGAGGCGACGAAATTCACCGAGGTGGGCTATGTCGGCCGCGATGTCGAACAGATCGTGCGCGACCTCGTCGATGCCTCCATGGCAATGACCCGCGACCAGATGCGCGAGGACGTCAAGTCTGCCGCCCACACCGCCGCCGAAGAGCGCGTGATCACCGCCATCGCCGGTGAGGACGCGCGCGAAGGTACCCGCGACATGTTTCGCCGCAAGCTCAAGGCCGGAGAGCTGGACGACACGATGATCGAACTAGACGTGGCCGAAACCGGCAATCCGCTGGGCCAGATGGACATCCCCGGCCAGCCCGGCATGGGCATGATGAACCTCGGCGAGATGTTCGGCAAAGCCTTCGGCCAGCGCACCACCCGCAAACGCCTGACCGTTGCGCAAAGTTACGAGATCCTGATCGGCGAAGAGGCCGACAAGCTCTTGGACGACGAGACGGTGAAGACCGCGGCGCTCGAAGCGGTAGAACAGAACGGCATCGTCTTCCTCGACGAGATCGACAAGGTCTGCGCCCGCTCGGATGCCCGCGGCGGCGACGTCAGCCGCGAGGGCGTGCAGCGCGACCTGCTGCCTCTGATCGAGGGCACGACCGTCAGCACCAAGCACGGTCCGGTCAAGACCGACCACATCCTCTTCATCGCCTCGGGTGCCTTTCACATCGCCAAGCCGTCGGACCTGCTGCCCGAACTGCAGGGCCGCCTGCCGATCCGCGTCAACCTGCGGGCCCTGACAGAGGCGGATTTCGTCCGCATCCTGACCGAGACCGACAATGCCCTGACCCGGCAGTATACCGCGCTCATGGCGACCGAGGAGGTCACCGTCACCTTTACCGACGATGGCATCGAAGCGCTGGCCCGCATCGCCGCCGAGGTCAACACAAGCGTCGAGAACATCGGCGCCCGGCGGCTCTACACGGTGATGGAACGGGTCTTCGAAGAGCTGAGCTTTACCGCGCCGGACAAGGCCGGGGAGGCGATCACCGTCGACGATGCCTTCGTCGAAAAACATCTTGGCGATCTCAGCCGGTCGACGGATCTCAGCCGTTACGTGTTGTGAACCGAAGTGATCGGACAAGTTCCGGACCGGACGCCGCGCAGCGATCTCCAAGCATCAGACCCGAAGCGACAGTGCTCAACGCGCCTTTCCGGCATCGGCGTTTGACACGCTATAGGGGAAAATAGATCATCTGTCGCTGGCCCCGATATCGCCAACGTTGTATGCTCGCAACATTCGTTGCGAGAGTGGAGCATATAACGTGGTTGAACGGCCGCCGAAAGATTACGAGGCGCTGATCACGCTGATCCATGCCGAGCACGACAGGATGAGCAGATCAAACCAGCTTGTCGCGCAGCTGCTGACGCAAAGTCCCAACGATGTTGCAATCCATTCGACGCACGAGCTTGCGCGGCGATGCAAGCTACATGCCTCGAGTCTCGTGCGTTTCGCGCAGTCTCTGGGTTTCACCGGTTTCAAGGATCTTCAGCGCCTGTTCCGAGAGCGCCTGACCAAGCCCGCCCCGGGGTTCGAGACGCGTGCGCGCCAGTTGCAGACCGAAATCTCGGAGACCGGCACCGACGCGCGCAAACTGCTGGCCGAACTTGTGTCGCAGGACGCCGCCGCGCTGGACCGTCTGCTGGGCGATGTGACCGACCGGCAGCTGGACCAGGCCGTGGAACTGCTGGCCAGGGCCGAGACGATCTATCTGCTGGGCCAGCTGCGTTCGGCCCCGATCGTCGAGCTGATGCGATACATGCTCACCATGGTCCGACGTCGCGTCATACTCCTGGACCCCGCAGGCGGTCTATCGACGCATATGGCGCGGCTGATCGGACCCGGCGACGTTCTCGTGGCGGTCTCCTTTCGATATTATGCGACAGAGGTGGTCAACGTCACCGAAGAAGCCATCGGGCGCGGCGTGCCGGTCATCGCGATCACCGACAGCGATCTTTCGCCACTGACACGAAACGCCAGCGTGCTCTTCACCGTGCCGGAACAGGAGGCTGCCTTCAAACGCTCTCTGGCGGCGCCGATCTGCCTGGCGCAGGCCATCGTTCTGGCATTGGCGGCGCACCTTTCCGGGTCCGGCGACAAGGTGCCGCCGATCCCGATTGTGACCCAGTCGTTCTAGGCGGGTAACGCCCCGTCAAGCGACATGGCTCTTTCCGGCGTCGGCGGCGCGAAGGAATAACCGCCCCAGACAGACTGGTCGTAGTGAATGACAGAGCCCGTCATCAGCCCGCTGTCGGACGACGCGAGGAACACCACTGCACGCGCCACCTCTTCGGGGTCGATCAGCCGTCCGAAAGGCTGTGCGGCTCCCGCTTCAGCTTGCCAGTCCTCTGTCGCACCGTGTCGCGCTGGATCCGGTCCTCGCCGTCGGAGGCCATCCAGCCGATATTGAGCTGGTTCACGTGAATCCGGTTGCGCATCAGGGCGTAACCGGAATTGCGCGTCAGCGTCGCCAGCGCGCCTTTGGAAGTGCAGTAGGGCGCGATGAAGGGCTGGCCCGCAAGCGCCGAAGCCGACCCGATGTTCACGATTCTGCCCTCAACGCCATCGCGGATCATGCGCTTTACCGTATCCTGCATCAGGAAAAAGGGGGCTCGGGTGTTGATCGCAAACATCCGGTCGAACAGCTCCTCATCCGTATCGACCAGCGATCCCCGGTCGGTCACCCCGGCTGCGTTCACCAGGATATCGACGCCGCCGAACTCCTCCTCGGCCACGGCGATCACGGATCGGCAGTCCGCAACCTGCGCGAGGTCGGCCTGGACGAAGCGGACGGGAACGCCGGTCGCGCAGGTGACATCTGCGGCGACGGCCTCGCCTTTCTCGGCGCTGCGGCCGCAGGTGACGATGCCGCCCGCACCCGCCCGTGCCAGAGCGCCGTTTCTTCGTCGTCATTGCAACCTCCTGTTTCAGAGCGTTGCGACGACCGGTTGAGACCGCCTAGATGGCAACGTCGTCTCCACCCCGCAGCGCAAGCCGGTCGTTCCCGCCGCCGCCGGACACCGTGTCGTTGCGCATCGTACCGAACAGCCGATCGTTGCGCTCAGTACCTTCCAAATGACTGCCGTGGCTCTGAAAGAGGCTCAAACCATAGCGAAAGATACTGAAGAACGTTATTGTGCATTAGGCTCAGGACTCATAGCCAGTAGATGACGATGGCGGCGAGAGCGATGGCCGAGCAGCCAATCGGCATTCGGCAGACTGTCGCAAAGAACCCGTGCACCGATGTAGTCGCTCACCTGCCCGGCAGTGACGAACAGGTTGAGTGGACGTCCCTGGCTGTCGCAGATGGCGTGCAATTTCGTGTTCATTCCACCCTTGGTTCGGCCGATCAGGCGGCCGCGCCCCCCTTTTTGACGCCCAGACTGGACGCCGTGCGGTGAGCCTTCAGGTACTTGCGCAGGCTCACTCGAACGCATGGCGTTCGCCTGCTCACGTCGATCATCACGGTCTTCTTCTCGCCGTGCTCGGCAACCAGTCCCGCCATCATCTTCGCGAAGATGCCCTTGTCGCTCCACCGCTTCCAACGATTGTAG
>NZ_QPMK01000020.1 GCF_003344785.1 Thalassococcus profundi
ACTTGCCAGCGAATGGATCGCGCGTTCGAGATAGGGCATCGCCCCCATCTGCTGGAATTCGTCGATCATCATCATGACCGGCCAGGGCTCATCCGGGCCGGGCTCGTTCAAACGGATCGAGGCGATGAGATCGGCGAACATCAGGCGCAAAAGCGGCGCCAATGTCGCGATGTGATCCTCGGAGACGGCGATGTAGAGCGATTGCGGGGTCTTGCGGAAGGTCGAGAAATCAAAATCGCTCGCCTCGGTGGCCGAGCGCACCGCCGGGTTGTCCCATTGCTTGAGACCGGCTGTCATCAACGCCTGAATGTTTGAAGTCAGGAGCCGCGACGAGGCCGAGGCCGCGTTGGTCCAGAGCTCGCGCAGGATGTCTTCTTCGGCCTCGTCGGCATAGGTCTTGTATTGGGCGTTCTTGTATTCGCCCCCGGCGACGATCTGGTTCACCGCGCCAAGGTTCGGCGTGCCCCGCTGGATCGCTAGCAGGCAGGCCGCGACAAAGATCGACTTGCCAGCCTCGGAGAAGGTGTCGAGCGTCTTGTTGTCCTTGTCAAGGAAGAGGTCCGCGAGGATCGAGACCTCGGTGAAGCGCTGCGCGAAGCTCGGGGCCTTGGCGATCCGGGCCAGAGGATTGTAGCAGTGCGTGGCATTGGCCCAGTCGAAGGGGCTGAAGCGATAGACCTCGTCGCCGTTGAGCGCCCGCAGCCGGGCAGTTTTCTCGAAGTTCTCGCCCTTCACGTCGAGCACCACCACCGAACCTGCGAAGCTCAAGAGGTTCGGGATCACGAAGCCGACGCCCTTACCGGCGCGGGTCGGGGCCACCATCATCACATGGGGGATGGTGGTCGAAGAGATAAACTCAGCCTTGGAACTCGGTGCGCCGAGCTTGCCACAGACAAAGCCCTTGCCCGGCGCCTGCAGCATGTCGTTCTTCTTCAACTCCGCCTTTGTCTGCCAGTGGGCCGAGCCATAGTCATCCCGCTCCTTCTTCCAGGTCCAAGCGAGCGCCAGGGCGCCTAGGCCGATTGCTCCGAAGCCGACGGCGCCGAAGCCAACCTTGAAAGCCTCCGGATGGGCCGCGCGTGTGCCCGCGCCGGCCTTCCAGAGCGCCAACATGTCGAAACTCTGAAACCCGGTTTTCAGGGCAAGGGTCAGGTAGAAGGCAGCGACAATGGTGCCGATGACGGCGCCGCAGATCACGCCGAAAAGAAGTGCGGCCCAGAGGGGAAGTGTCTTGGTCATGGTGGTCATCTCCCTCAGAATTCCATCTCGTCATCGAGACCGCGGTCACGGCCCAGCTCCTGCGCTTCCTGCTGGCCGCGCAACCGCGCAACTTCGGTCGCCTTGTCCTGCTGCAAACCGGCGGCGCGGTCGGTGAAGACCTGATCGCCGGTCTCCTCAAAGGTCATCTCGAGGAATTCCTGCGTGACGGTGATCTGGTCGAGCTTGCTCGGCAGGGCCGCGTCCAGCACCTCGTAGTTTCCGCGCCGAAGTTCGGCCAAGCCTTCCTCGCCCAACTCCTTGAAGAGCTCGGATTGCAGGGTCCGCTCGACGGTCTCTTCCTGCTCCTCGGTAAGCTTGCCGTCGCGCAACATGTCGGCGAGGTCCTGCAGGTAGGGATTGGGCGTCCGATCGTCCTCGTCGATGAGCGGCAGGATCTCCTGTTCTTCGTCCGCGAGGGTCCGACCGATCTCGACACCCAGTTCCTTGGCGCGTTCCATCAGCGCGTCCATCACGCCGTCGACTTTTTCCAGCGCGGCATCGAGCTGGTCGTCATTGGCCGTCTCCACGCTCAGTCCGTCCTTGGCCAGCACCGCGTTCATGTCCCGCTCGACCCAGTCCTGCGCCATGCCGTAGTTCCGCGTACCGCCCGCCGCGATCCGGGCCACCAGCTCCTCGCTGTCCATCCCGGCCTCCTCGGCGCGCTCGAGCACATCGCGCAGCCCATCGCCATTGCCGGACTGCAGCGCCGCGATCAGCACCTCGCTTCCCGCCCCCGGCGGATAGGGTTCTTCGAGCTGCTTGCCAAAGCGCGCGCGCAGGTCCGGATCCGGCACCATCTGCGAAAGGTCCGCGATGATCGGTGCGGCCTTGGCCTCGAAGGCGGCGCGCTCGGCAGGATCCAGTTCCTCGGCCTTGAGCCTGAGCGCTTCGATCGTGCGCTCGGAATAGTCGATCGCATCACCGACGGTCTTGATGTCCTTCATGTCTATCTCTCCTTCGGTGAAGTTCCACGGCGTGCCGGAACCAAGCCCGTCCGCCATGCCGCGCACAGCGCGCGCCATGTGCTGCCGGTCCATCCGGTCCAGCAGGTCGGCGAGGTTCTTGTAGTCCTTGGCGAAGCCCACCACCTGCGCCTGCGCAATGGCGGATTCCTGGGCCGTCAGGGCGATCTCGCGCGGCAGGCGGGCCTCTTCCTTGGCGCGGTAAATCTCCTCGATCCCGGCGGGCTTCTCGAAGATGCCGCGCTCAAGCCGGGTGGTGGCGTCGAGCATCACGCCGTACGCTTCAGCGATCTCGGCCTGCTTCTCGCGCATGAGCTGCGGCGACATCACACCCTCGGCCCAGCAGGAGAACCAGGTGCCCTTCTCGACGCCGCGATTGTTCAGGATGATATGCGCATGCTTGTGCGCCCGGTCGTCATGGACTGCGAGCACATAATCCCACTGGTCGCCGTATTCGCCGCTCTCGAAAAAATGCTCCGTCCAGTCCATCGCGATGTCGCGCACCTGATCGACCGTCACGTCGGTCGGGAAGGACAGCAGCATGTGCGAGGTGAACCCGAGCTTGGTCGAGCCGCGCCAGGTGCCGGCCCAGTCCTCGATGATGTCTTCCTTCTGCTCGTCGGTCAGGACCTCCGCGTCGGTCAGCGCGTTGGTCATCGTCGAGTAGGTGTAGACCGCCTTGTCATTGATGTAGGAGATCTGCGCTCCGAGCGAGGCGCGCGTCTTGCAGCCCCCTGCCCGGATCCGTTTGAAGACCGCCGCGCGGCTCTGACCCGACGCCGCCTTCAGTGCGTTGCGCGCCGACAGGGATCCGACGCGCGCAAAGCTCCGACCCTGCCGACGGCCCGCCAGCCGCGCGTCGATCCGCGCCGCGGCCTGGCCGCGGATGCGCTCATCCTCCCAGAGCCGCCCCATGACGGAGGTGTAGAGGGCGAGGGGGTCAGCCATTTCGAGAGTTCCGGTTCACGATCGAACAGTCATGCATCGGGGTTCGCGTTCGAGGCTTACCGAGAGGCAGCGAACCCCGATCCAAATCTGAACCGGAACTCTCAGGCACCAGCCTCAGACCGCCGCCAGCCACGCGCGGGCCGTCCTCCAGAACCTCGCTCTCCGCCCCCTGCCCTTCTTCCTTTTGCGGCCATTCCTGATGACGCAGTGCTTGTGCGGCATCCTTCATCCGGCCCATCTCACGGCTCATCGACTGCGCCAAATCGAAGAGTTCGATCAGCACGGCGCGGTCCGCCTCCGAGACTTCCAGCAAGCCGCGATGCACCGCCTTGGAAAGTGCCAATCCAGCGTCGCTCACATCCTTCGCCTGACGCCAGGCCGCGCAGAATTCCCCGACCAGATCGCGTGGCACATCGAGAAATCCGCACCGCCCGCGCAGTACCGCATTCAGCGCCTGTGACCGGTTGGCATAGCCCCGTTCGCGCCACTCGGCATCGAAGGCTTCCAGTTCAGATCGACTGGCCCGGAACGCCACCGTTTCGCTCGGATCGCGCACCGTGACGCCCTCGCCCGCCTCCTCTTTCGCGAGCCGGTTCACATGGCGCGGGGAAATGTCGAATGCTGCCGCCAGGTCCTTCGCGCTCTCGCCCGCAGCAAAACGCCGCGCCACTTCGATGCGCTGTTCGAACTTAAGGTTTTTCGCTGGCCTCGGCACGGGTCAGACCCCTCGGACAAAATGTGCAAACATTGGCCATATCCTGCCAACGTCTTCCTTCTCTCCTTCGCTTATACTTCAATACATCACATTGCGCAATATTACGTTTTGTGTGTTCTGTCTTTTTGCGACCAATAGGCCGCCCTCAAGACCGCTGCACAGCGCGACATGGAACGCCGCCGTCCTCATCGATGCGCGGCAAACTGGTCAAAAAAACTGCTGAAACTTGTGTTCAAGAAGCACGCGACGAAAGGCAAACCAAACGCTCGATCCGGTCACGGATCGGGCGCTAGGAACACGAAAACTGCCCGCGCGGGATGGCGCGGATCACACCCTCTGAGGGCGGCACGATGCTTCAAAGAAACAGCGTCAGACCCCTGCGGATCCGAAGACCCGCAGGGGTATCTGGGTCAGTGACCCAGTCCCAGAGTGCGCAGATCGTCGTAGCGGCTGCGGGCGATCAGAGCCTCGGTCTCGAGGCTGTCGAGGGTCTCCGGATGGGCGTCTTCATTAAAGGCGGCGAGGTAGGCATCGAAGGCCATGTCGGCTTGCAGTTCGGCGAGGTCGATGGATTGTTCGAGTGTCATGGTGTGATCCTTTCCGTTGATCGTCGTTGGACGGATCGTGGAAAAGACCGGGGGCATGAGAGCGGGCTGCACCCGGCACGGGGCGGAATGAAATGGAGCACGCCGGGGGCAGGTTTGTTGTGAGCGGTGCACCGCACCGCTCAAGGCGCAGCCGTCCAGAAACCTGCCCACGGCGTTGCCGACCGCTCGACCCCGGGCTAGCGATCTGAGAGGCCAACAGGTCGACGGAAAGGCGCGCGGCGGTGACCCTGACGTGAGACGTTGCCCCCGGGACGCATGATGTTGATCTGCGGCTTCCACCCTCGCGGCACAGGGTGAGTTCGGCGCCCCTGGCAGCTTCGCCAAGACGACCCAGGCGCGGGTTGCTCGACTGATAGAAGGAGTGCGTTTGGCCCCGCTCAGCGGACTGCCAGTTCTCCCTGCCGACATTCGGTCCCGCCTCGGGTTCGTGCGATCCACGCTGTCCCTCAACAGAAAGATCAGAGCCGCTTCTGCGACCGATCCAGTCAGACTATCCGCCTCGGTGTCAGCGTCCGAAATATGCGGCATGCTTCGGACACGGGTTTCGGACTCAAACCGCCGGCGTTCCCCGGAACAAGAAAAAGCCAGACCGCCGGAGCGGTCTGGCCCTTGGCTCAGGCGGCGTCTTTGGGGCCCCAGGGGATGACGGCCTGCAGAGACAGATCATCCTGGTTGGCGGCCTTGCCGAGGTTGGCGTTGAAGCCGTGGTCGCGGATGGTCAGCGTGTAGTAGTCAGCGCCGGTCTCTTTGTTCTGCTTCTTCCAGATGCCGCCGCACTCGACCAGCTTGCCGCGCGGGGAGCGGCCGAGGACGCGGTGCGTGGGGGCCATCGGGTTCGCGCTCGCGACGGGTTCGACCGTGATGTCGAGGTCGAAGGTCAGGGTCGAGATGGAGCCGACGCCCTTGGCGGTTTCGATGTCGGCGCTGGTGAATTTGATGCAGTTCGTGGTCATTGCTCTTCTCCTTGTTTGCGTTGCAATGATGGTCACCTTGCAGCTGGCCAAGGCCCAGCCACACCGAAGGCGAAGCGTAGCGGAGAGGGGCAGGCGCCGATCTTTTTGCTCCGCGCGGAATGACCCGCAGGGTCAGGGGAAAAAGATCGGTGACAACCCTTGTGGACGGGACGACAGCTGCGACCAGCATGTCATGCAGCTCAGACAAAAGGAGAGGTGCGGTGGCCGCGAAAGAAGGTGGGTGAACAGTCGAAAGAGAGAAATGCCTGTGGTGGCGATATTTCTGTCCTCTCGCTCCGATCCGAACCCGGGCGAGTCAGAGCTTTGCCTGACCCCGGCTCACGTGCCGCAACGGCTGGTTTCTGTGGCAACGTGATGTATTTTGTCTGGAAGAGCAGTAGGGAGACCTTCGAAGCTTCGACAACCTGTTCGGATCACCCGGATTTCGAACTGACCCTCTACGGCAACCCGATAGCTTGGATTTGCACAGCACGACCATCACCGGCCTTCTGCCTGCTGCAGCCAATGCAATCCGGCGGTCGTCGGACATCGTTTGCAACCCATGATCGCGGCGCGGAACTGCGTGTCCGGCAAAGCGAGGACCAACACCGGCCGAGACGCGAGGTACGTGATCACTGACGTCACACGCTCGCCCCAGCGACCGTTACCGAATGGCCAAGATGAAGCGTTGCCACGACCATGCGACGGTTGGTCGGGTTGGCTCCGGAATAGACGGCACGGCCAGCAGCACGTCGCAGGGAGAGGCGGCGTTTCAGCTCGGGGAGGGCGGCTGCGCGCAGCCGACCGACTAGGGCGCGGTCCTGACCAAAGGGCAGGAGGGGCCAAATTCATCAAGACCTAACCATCACACGAAGGACTCGGTTGGCCGCGAAGGAAACTGGGTGAACCGCCGGTGGAGTTGCTGCGGGTCGACGGTAGTGCTTCGAGCTAAGCCTTTGCCGTTGCATGTCCGACATGTTGCAAAGAACTGAGCCGACCCTGTCCGCAATTGCACAGCCTTCAGCTCAGAGGACTACACGTGCATGAGGCGTCGGCAGTGGATCAGTACGGGCAGTCCGGCCCCGGCCGCAAAACGCCCTCCGCAGTGGCGCGGCCCAACGCAACATCTTGACCGCGCTCAGTCAGCTCGAGCACCCGATTATCGTCGTATTGGCCCAGCCGCACCAAGCCGAAGGCCTCCAGTGAGCAGGCGGTCGAAGTGAGCTCGTCACGTGTGGCCGCAAGCGCAATTACTCGGAGCCAATCCATAAGAACGAGTTCATTCATTCGGTAGCACAGAGCCCGTTCGAGCGCCCGCAAAACAGCCAAAGCTCGATGCGTCTCTTTGATGACTTCAATCGGCGCGGCATTGTTTGACGTCATAAAGGATTCACGCCCATCACCAAATCCGTCTCCTTCATTCAGCTCGGTTATTGGCCTGATTTTGAAGATCCATCAGACGAGCCATTAGGTCATCGAAAGCGATGGAGTCTGACTGAAGCAGCCCCGCTTCCTGCATTTTCTGGTAATCTTGGGCCAGCGCCTCCAAGGCTTCACCCTCTGGGATCAGGCAAAGCGACCCTGAGACGGCATCGGCATAGTTTATCGTCGCACCCAAACGATCAGTTTCGCGAAAAAAGTGCTGTTTGTGCTTCGCAACATCTTGAGCAAGCGTCTTATCCTCCAGCGCCCGTGCAGCGACACCCACAGCCTGCAGACGATCAAGATCGTACCAGTGACGCGCATAGCGGTCGCCGCCTCGAAACGTACCTCGCAGGCAATAGGCATGGATAGCTGTCGCCTTCTCCCAAAACGTCCGTTCGGCCATCATCACACGAGGCGTGGCGACGGGCATGAGCAACTCAGGTATTGCTTGGGAGAGGTCACATACCACCTCGTGACGCTGCGCCGGTTCACCTGTGGACCTGGCGCCAAATTCCAACAAGACCGATGGACGAACATACCCGCTGCCGCTGCGCACCGCGTCGTAGTCCAGATAGATCTTGTCACCTTCTACACGGGTTTCTGCCGGGAGCGCCGCTGCCTTGACCTTGTCCGACAAAATGGGGGCCACTTTTGACGCCACCCACTCGCCCAAGCGATCCCGAACGGCTTCGGTCCATTTCTGAGCTTGCGAGCGGCTTGGCGGATATGGATCGTCGGGTTCCTTGATCAGATCGGGAATGATCTGCCTGATGTCATATGTCAGATCGACATCTTCTGAGAACCGGTCAATCGCCTTGTAGACCTTGGACAGCGAGGTTCCGCCCTTGAACACCAGGTGTTCGCCGAGAGCACTGTCGAACAAGGCGTCAAGCACCCAGACGACCCAGATATCCTTTTCCAACAGGTCTGCAGGCCGCCCCAATTTCGAGGCGGCCACTTCCAGCGCGTCGATCTTGTCTTCACGCGACAGCGAAAAATAGGTTTGGCTTTCGGTCATTGCAATGACGCAAGCGCGCTAAGTTCCTTGGCCATCCAAGTTGGCGCAGAGGCTCGAAGGCTCAGAAGCTCCCGCTGCTCCTCTTCGTTCAATGTCGCTTTGATGCGCGTCAAAGCCTGAGCAGCTTCGGACTTGCCGAAATAGGCGAGCGCCCGAAAGGCGTGGCCGGCACGGCTGTTGGGCGCACGAAGCTGCCAGTTCGGCACATGTTTAAGCTCGACGCTTTGCGCTCCGAGCTTTAGATGACGGCTCGGTCCGGAAGTCCAATAGACTTGACGGGATGGGTTCTGCGTCGAGATGCCGAGCAAGTTCGCTGCCGACGCTCCACTTTGCGACACGCGCTCACCGGTTGATTTCGCAATGTGCTCAACCACGGCCTCAACTGAGGGCGCCCGGCTCCCGAAGCGGGTTTTCACGGGCAACGCGAACAATCCTCGCTTCACACGCAGTAGTTCCCCGCGCCGCACCAACCGCGACAGCGCCTGATCGACCGCAGCACGCTCTCCGAGGTGCAACAACTCCCGCGCCGACAGGGTCGCACCCTCCGGCAGCGCTTCAGCATAGGCCTTGATCGCTTGAGATGTGGTTTGCATGTTCGCCTCCAAGTGTCAGATATATAGCTTGGTTTCTGACAGCTTTCAAGGTAAAAGCACCTAAAACAACGAAGGGAGCGTGCTGGAGAAGCCAGCTTAACGAATTGATTCAAGACAGTTATGAACTTGATATGTGCATTGAACCCCTCAGAAAACGAACAGTAAGCGGAAAGCTCTATACCCGACGGGATGAGATTAGTGCGTTTATCCGCTTGAGCCTTGATTGGCCCTTTGATGAACTCCTGAACAAAGCTGCGATGCGAGATCGGCGGCACGCCGACTACGTGCCTTCCGAAGTGCTGCTCTATCACCTGAGACAAACCAAGACCGACAATGCAGATGGCCGGTTTGTGGCACTTTACAACATTTTGTTGGATCGGATTGAAGCCGCCTGTCCCCGGCCCAACAGCCGACGCGGCGATAAGGATGTCGAGGATTTTCGCGTCGCCGAGATCCGCGATAAAACAATAGAACGTGTGACAGAGCTCATGTTTGAGGACCGGCGAGGCTACGTAGAACAGCTTGACGCATATGAGGTGTTTTTTGACCGGGCCGTTCGCTCCGTCCGTATAGACAAATTCCGGCAGGTAAGTGGTCGGGAAAATGCCACCGAATCCGTTGTGCACCACGATGACAGTGAGGACATCCGCGAGGAAGTCGAAGAGGCGCTTGAGCGATACAAAAAGTCAGGCCTGACAAAAGAAGAAGATTTTGATTACCGGTTTCGCATACGTCGCGCGATTGACGCCTTACCCGAGGAAGAACGAAAGGTGATCGATTTGATGCTCGCAGCGATTCCCATTGAGACAAACAAAGACGGTGAGCCTTCAATGACCCAGCTGCTCGGCTGCGTCGAAAAAACCGTACGAAACAGGCGTGATCGTGCGTTTGAAAAGATCAGACGTGCACTAAAACTGGAGGACAATGATGACCAATAGAGAAGATGTCCTCAGCGACTTCACGATTGAGCCTGAAATGTCGCTTGCCGTGCTGAAAACCTATTTGAAAAAACACCCTGAATTTGCAGACGAACTTCTGGATCTGTTCCACGAGCTGACAATGAGCGACATGGAAGCGGTCGAGGCAAGTCTTCCGCTTGAGACCAAGGCTATGACGACCAGCGTCTTGCGGGTTCAGAAGGTCGAGCAAGCACTGTACGGCGCCGACGTTCGTGAACTCTCAAAGTCGTTGGGTTTGCCGCGGAGTTTCCTCATGGGGTTGCAAGCAAGTGTAGTCCATATCGGTTCGATGCCGATTTCTCTCCTAAATAAGCTTGCGAAACTGTTGGATGTGAGACTGCAGGATGTCATTAGCGGCATGCAAATTGGCGATCAGCAGGCCGTTGCGATGAAATCTGATGTGAAACCTGAGGGGCAACCGGCCATCGAATTCGAAGATTATGCAAACCAGGCTGGATTGACCGAGGAGGAGCAACGCGCATTGCAAGAGTTGCTTGCAGATGATGGATCGGATTGAAGCCGTTCGTCGATGCGCCGCGCGTCTACATACTGAGCGTAGGAGCAAGGGAGGCGATCCAACCCAGCCCTATTCGTTTGCTCTTCAAGAGGCAGAAGCTCGGGATTACGAAGTCCGCAAGCTCGCTCCTGACCATCCTCAGCTCAAAGGTGGACGGGCGCTCTTGCAGCCGAGAGCCAAAGTCATCCTGCATGAGGATACGGGCATTGAGTTCTTAAATGCGTTTCTTGTTGCCCATGAGATAGGTCATGATGAATTTGGCGGGGGTATTGATGTCCGGCCAACCATGAACATCGATCCGGCACGATCGTCTGATCCGGCCTCAGTTGGGGCGGACCGCGTTGTCGATTACAGCAACCGTGCCCGCCAGGAAGTCCAGATGGATATGTTTGCGCGGGAGTTCCTCTTTCCGCGCAGTTTGGCCTGGTCATGGCATGTCGAAGACAACCTTGGCGCAGGGGAGATTTCGGAGCGCCTTGGCGCCCCCTACGACATGGTTGCGGTCCAGCTATTTGATGCGCTTTTGTTACCGGTGTTGGAGGAAGCGCCGGATATCGCAAGCCCGCCCAAACCATTGAACCGCGAGCAACAGATTGCTGCGGATCATGACGGAAAGGCGCTTCTTCTGAAGGCGGGACCGGGGACAGGCAAAACACAAACGCTCGTTGGCCGCCTGTCTGTGCTTCGAGACCGTGATGTGCAGCCAGAATCCATTCTGCTCCTGACATTTTCCAACAAGGCCGCAGGAGAGATGACCGATCGGGCCCTGCGGGTTTGGCCGGAAGCAGCTGGTGCCGCTTGGATTGGGACCTTTCACTCATTTGGCCTTGATATCCTGCGCAGGTTTCATGACTGCGTGGGTCTTCCCGCAGATCCACGTATGATTGATACGACCGAAGCCATTGCCCTATTGGAGGATGAATTCCCACGGCTGCGTTTGAAGCATTTCAACGAACTTTGGGATCCGACAGATACCCTGCGCTCTCTCCTTTCAGCCATTTCACGAGCCAAGGATGAGGTGGTCGACAACATCCACTACCGTAAACTCGCCGAGCAAATGATGGAGGCTGCAGACACAGAGGAGGATATCGAGGCAGCAGAAAAGTGTCTGGAGATCTCAGCCGTCTATGATCTTTATGAAGGCCTCAAGGCGGAACGCGGCGTAGTAGATTTTGGTGATCTGGTCGCTCGACCGACAATGCTCGTCGAAAGTGACGCGGATGTTCGCGAGAAACTTCAACGACTCTATGACCATGTTCTGGTGGACGAGTATCAGGACGTAAACCGGGCCAGTGTGCGATTGTTGAAAGCGCTGAAGCCCAACGGCACCAACCTGTGGGTTGTGGGAGATGCCAAACAATCAATTTACCGGTTTCGAGGTGCATCCTCGTACAACATTGATCGATTTGAGACCGAGGATTTCTTAGGAGGCGAAAGTCTCCCACTCAATGTCAATTACAGGTCATCACAAGAAATATGCGAAACATTCAAGGGTTTCGCTCAAACGCGCATGGCAGCAGCCGGGGTGGGCTTTGAGGCCACGGCGTTTAAAGGTGCTAATGGGGTTAGCCCCGTGTTTGTGGGTGTTGATGCCAAGGATCGTGAAATAGACGAAATCGCCTTCCGAATAAAACAGGCCTGCAACGAGACCACGTCTTTCCGTGACCAGGCCGTGATATGTAAGGGCAATGCGAGACTGGCAGAAATCGCCGCTGGTTTAGAGGCGCGGGGGATTCCGGTCTTGTTTCTTGGGCCCCTCTTTGACCGACCAGAAATCAAGCAAGCGCTTTCCGTCCTTTCCCTTGTGGTTGATCCGCGCGCCATGGGACTTGCCTGCGTCGCGTCTCTCCGCCCATTTCAACTGGGAATTGAGGATGTCTCAACCTGTGTTGATGCGATTCGCGCCGCTAGGAACACGCTGCCCTTGGACTGGAGGCAAACGCTTTCGGGCCTAGACGACATCAGCGAGGAGGGTGAGAAGCCCCTCTCAAGCTTGATTGAGGTGTTTGGGGAGTTTGAACCCACTTCATCGGCCTGGCGCGTGATTACAACTCTCTATCTCGACAAGACGCGCTTGGCCGCCGAATTTGCGAAGGGAGCAAGATCAGGCAACGCAAATCCTGCGATTGCGCTGTGGCAGTTTCAGAACTTTCTGAGATCAACATTGCCGAAAAAATCCGGGTACCCCATTCGCGATCTTCTCGATCACATCCGACGCCTTGTCATAGTGTCAGATGAACGTGACTTACGCGACCTGCCTGAAGCTGCACAAAGCCTCGACGCTGTCCGGATCATGACCATTCACGGCAGCAAGGGCCTTGAGTTCAAAGTCCTTCATTTGCCGGCATTGACCAGCCGATCCATTCCGCTGTCAGCTAAGCAAAATCGCGGACTTGCACCTCCTGACGGCATGATCGAGGGTGCGCCCTTTAAGGGCTGTGACGCGCTCACGTCCGGGCATGACGAGGAGCAGCAATGTTTGTTTTTCGTCGCTTTATCCAGAGCGGAGGAGCGACTGATACTTTATGCTTACAGCAAGCGATCGAAGTTCGTGGATGACATATCTGGTCATGTTCTGAACGAATCACCGCAATCGGCATCGGCTGAAGGTGCGGTATCAACGAACGGAATAAAGTTGGAGGTTGATGGCATCGCTCGCATATCGCCTTCTGAGCTTGCGACCTATGAGAAGTGCCCACGGCGATTTTTCTTTGCGCATGTGTTGCAGGTTGGCGGTCGTCGCGCAGAGTCGCCCCTTATGCGTATGCACAACGCAGTCCAGGGCGTTGTCGATGAGCTGACGTCTCGTTTGAACGATGAACCAAGCGAAGCCGAGCTCGCAGCCATCATGGATAAGGCGTGGATGGAAAATGGTCCGGCGGATCATGGATACGCTGCCGAGTACCGTCAAATCTCAGACGAGCTGCTGAGTTTTTTCCGACTGCTCCGCACAGGCGAAAAACGGCGCGCACCAACCCCAATTTCCTTGAAATTCGGTGAGGCAGAGATTGTCGTATCTGCACATGAGGAAGTCGATGCTGGGTCTGGCAGGGTACTGCGGCGCATCAAAACAGGACGCAAGACCACGAACGCTGTTGAGTCCTTAGACGCGGCTGCGTTTCAACTTGCCGCTGAAGGCCACGGCGAGGCTGAGTTCGTGTTCTTGACAGGCGCGACGCAGGACCGATTGACCATGAGCAGTACGAAGTTGGGGAACCGGAAAACAAAGATCGCTCAAGCTGCAATTGCGATCCTAGAAGGGCACTTCCCCCCAAAACGCAGCGATCGCTGTGCCCGCTGCGCCTATTTCTTCATCTGCAGCGAACCGCCCTCAGGCACGCTCCGAAAAAAAATTGGATCAGGCTTACCGGATTCCTCCTGACGCCGCGATTGTCCTTGTGAAGGCGCAGACATGAGGTTTGCGTCCGCCAACTTCTTAAGGACGAACACAATGAAATCGCAAGGAAATGATCCTCGCTTCCCGGTCTTCATCGCCGATGAGGGCCTCAACTTCAAGAAACACGTTTTCGATGACCCAAAGGTTCTCGGTCGGCAGTTGATCGAAGCTGCCGACGGGCATCCTGTTGATGAGCATGTGGCAATCGCCATTTTGCCAAATGGGGACTTCGAAGACATTCGCCTCGACGAAAGCTATGATCTGCGCGGTCGCGGTGCTGAAAAAGTGCTGGTCGCGCGGACGGACCGTGTCTTCAAGTTTAAGATTGACGACAAGGATCTTGAATGGCCGCGCGCGTGCATCAGCGGATTTGTACTGCGTAAGCTTGCTGATCTGCCGGAAAACTACAATCTCTGGCAGGAAATCCCGGGCCAGCAGGACCGCAAGATTGCTGACAGCGATGTCATCAATCTCGATGCCAAGGGTGTGGAGCGGTTCATCTCGCTCATCGATCAGACGACGGAGGGGGACACCCTTCCGTCGTTTGATCAGACTTTTCTGGTGGACCACGGCTATCAGTTCGACGTCGTTCAGGAAGGCCGTGAGACCGGCATTATCCTGAAGTCACTCGACCTGCCTGAAGGCAAGTTCAATGAGGAAGCCGCGGATATCCTTGTACTCCTGCCTGCCGGGTATCCCGATTGCGCGCCTGACATGTTTTATGCCTCTCCGCATTTGACGCTGGCGAGCGGTCAGGTCCCGAAAGCCTGCACGGTGCAGTATAACTATGCAGGTCGTGTTTGGCAGCGCTGGTCGCGCCACAACAACGCCTGGCGGCCCGGGATTGATGGTTTGCGCACGATGGTGGCACGGATCAAAACCGCTCTCGCCGAGGCGCGGCCATGAAGGGCCCGTTGGATGTTATTCTGGCTGGTCCGCACGAAGCCGGTATCCGGTCCCTGCTCGTCCAGGGTGCCGGTGCCGAGCGTTCCGCCTACATGCTTTTTGGGACGGCGGCGATTGAGAAAGACCCCTGGACGAACACTGCTCGCACACGGCTCGTTTCGCATGCGTTCATCGATCTCGATGATGACGACGTGGTCTCAGCCTCCGAGCGCCACGTGACGTGGCAAACCGACAGCTTCATGCGATTGCTTGGTCGCGCCAAGTCCGATGGTCTGGTTCCCGCCATCATTCATACCCATCCAAAGGGACGGGCCCGTTTTTCCAAACAAGATGACCGGAACGAGGCGGAACTTGCGCGGACCGCCCTGATCAAGGGTGCACCCGGACTGATCAGCGTTTTGATTGCGAGCGACGGCGAGATTGCCGTGAGGATTTGGCGCTCGGCCGAAAAGCCAACGGCTATCGCGCGTATTCTTCACACAGGACCGCGCCTGACCCTCACCGCAGAGAACGGCGGCAATCTGGGCTTCCTGGACCGTCAAACCCGACTCTTCGGCGATCAGGCCAATGCAATGATCACGCAGTTTCGGTGCGGCATTGCCGGAGGGGGTGCTACGGGAAGCGCAGTGTTGCCCTTGCTGATGCGTCTTGGCGTGCGCGAAGCGGTCCTCTTCGAAAAGGACCATGCTGAAGATACAAATCTCAACAGGCTCCATGGCGCACGACAGGAGGATGTTGACGCTCATCGAGCCAAGGCCGACATTCACGCGCGGACAGTTGCGGAGGCCAATCTTGGCATGTCATTGGCAACCATCGATGCCTGGGCCGGAGAGCCATGCACATGGGATGCGTTGAAATCTTGTGATGTGATTTTCTGCTGCACGGATGACCACGCCGGTCGGCTCTTTCTGAACCGCTTCGCCCGTTTCTATGGCATTCCGGTCATCGATGTCGGGCTCGCAATGCAGCGTCGTGATGCTCAGTCGTTCGATCTCTTTGCCCGGGTTACCACCCTTGTGCCCGGACACCCCTGTCTGCTTTGCGGCGGGTTCATCAACCCGCAACGCGCTCGCGAGGAGGCCTTGCAGCGAACTGATCCAGAGGCCTATGAAAAACTGAAAGAGGAAGCCTATCTGCTCGGTGAGGGTGATCCCTCCCCTGCCGTTGTGACCTTCACGACAGAGGCGGGTGCCATGGCGGTCAATGAATGGCTGACCGGTATTACCGGGTTCGCCGGAGCAAACGGAATGGCACCGACGCGGATGCGACGGTTTCACGCGCGCGATGAGCGTTTTCCTGAGATTTCGCCGCGCCCGGGCTGCCCGTGTTGTGATGCAACTGAAACTCTGGGCCGGGGGGACATGGCACCCTTCCTGGACATGGTGACATGAGATGAAAAAACTATTGGCAAACCTGCTTCGGCGATTTCGAGTGCTGAGGTATGACTTTCTTGTAACCAGGCAAGACACCTTTCCGCAAACGCCTGAAACAGAATCGGACGAGTTAATTCTGGTAGAGAGCGGCGCGATCCAAAAATGGGCCTGTCTCTCCTGTCCTGGAGGCTGTGGCGAGAGGATCGCCTTGTCTCTTAACCCGGATCGCAGACCTCGCTGGAAGATCAAAACAGATTTCTGGCAAAGGCCGACACTTCACCCGTCGGTGCACCAGACAAACGACTGTGGATGCCACTTTTGGGTCAAGAAGGGTCAGGTTCACTGGTGCAAAGGTGGACGGCCGCAATCGCCAATGGAGAAAGCAGAATGACACAAACGCTAAGCGAGCGAACAAAGCGACCCATGCGGCTCGAACTACAGCCCGAGCAATCGGAGGCATAGTCATGCGGTTCGCTTTAGACGACGACAAACGAGTTGAAGCCACCCCAGGCGCCAAAGGCAGATGCCTTGGTTGCGGCGCTGAGCTCATTGCCCGATGCGGGACCAAGAAGGTTTGGCACTGGGCGCACAAAGGACAGCGCCACTGCGACCATTGGTGGGAAAATGAAACCGAGTGGCACAGGGACTGGAAGAGCCAGTTCCCGACAGATTGGCAGGAGATTGCAGCGCGCGACGAACATGGCGAGCTTCACATCGCAGATATCAAGACATCTAAGGGGCTGGTGGTTGAGTTTCAGCACTCATACATCAAGCCCGTAGAAGCGCGAACGCGGACAAAGTTCCACAACCCTATGTTTTGGATTGTTGACGGAACGCGCCGCAAGACGGACCGCACGCAGTTTGTGGCCGCGCAAGAAGATGGCATGAAGCATCCGACAAAGGACGGTCTGGTTGAGCAGCTCTGGGTCTACGATTCAAGGCTGCTGAAGGAATGGGTCCATGTCGGCGTGATCGTCGCCTTTGATTTTGGGGAGGACACGGTGTGGCTTCTTCGGAGAGTCAAAGGTGACTGGGCCTATGGATTCGCATATCCGAAACGATCACTTGTCGAGAACATTTTAAAGGGAACTCCGATACCGGACGTGTTGTTTGGCAAACCTGTTCGGCAAACGGTGCCGTACCGTCGGCGTCGTGCTAGGTTCTAGCGTACGGTTTCCATAAGGTTCAGCTAACACAGATATTTATGGGACCGCAGAGCCTCAAGCGTTTGCGGACAAACCTGCATCCTCCATTTGCTCGCGGTCCGGCAGGTCCTGCAGGGAAGGCAGGTCGAAGGCAATCAGGAACTGTTCTGTCGTCACGAAGGTGTAGGGCGCCCCTCGCCGCGGCGCCCTGGGTCCCGTCCCGATCAAGTTGCGCGCGTGCAGCCGGCCGATCAGATCGCGGCTGATCTCTTTGCCGAAGATGTCCTTCAGCCCGTCGCGGGTGATCGGCTGGTGGTAGGCGATGGCGGCCAGCACCGCAACGTCGAACTCGCTCAAATCCATCAGTTGGTCGCCAACATCCGCCGCCGCCTTGATCGCGGGGGCGTAGGCCGCGCGGGTGCGCAGCATCCAACCACCGGCGACTTGTCCGATCTCGAACGCGCGCCCCTCCAGATCAGCGACAAGGTCCTCGACAAGCAGGTCGACCGAGGCCCCCTGCCCCACCACGCGGGCCAGGTCGTCACGCGGCACAGGCGAGGCAGAGGCGAAGAGAACCGCTTCGATCCTGCGCATCCATTCGCGCCAGCGCAGCTCGGGCGGCAGGTCGGTTAATTCGCGATCCAGCTCTGACTCGGGGCAATCCTTGGCCATCGTCACACCCCATAGAGCCGGAACGTGTCGCGGCCGGTCAGTTCGCGGATCGCTCCGAGATCAACCAGCCGATCACACAACCGCCGGGCAGCACGGTCCGGTAAAGGCAAGGCCGAAGGGGTCAAGGCATCGCGGGTCAGGAACATCTCAACGGCGTCCCCCGCGCCCTTGGCGCGAAGCTTGGGCGCAACCGCTTTCAGATGCGCCGCCCGACGTGCCAGATCGGCGGCCAGCCGCTCCGCCTCAATCGTCGATGAGACGAACGCCCGGTGACAGGCAAACCGCAAGTCATCGCCGCGCTTGCGCAGGTCAGCGCGTTTCAGGCCCCCGGCCAGCAGCGGCACGAGGTGGCCCCACCCAAGAGCTTGGGCGAGGGCGGCATCCGCGAGGATCAGCCCCTTGGTTTCCGCACGCGGCGCGTCCATCAGCACCGCCTCCAGAACCATCGCGGCCCGGGTCACCGGCAACCCTTTCCCCGCATCGAGCCACATGGCAATCAGGCCCGGCTCAAATGTCGGCACGGCTCGGCCGAGAGCCTTGACCGACACCGGGCCCTCCACCGCGCGCTGCCAGGCCAAGTAGGTTTCGCCCGCCGGTCCGGGCAGATCGCCGGGCCGCAACAGATGCACCGCATCGCGCAGCTCCGCTGCCCGCTCCTGCCGACCGGAAAACATGACACAGGCCTCCGCTGCGCGCAGGGCCAATCGGTCCCGCAACAAGGCTTGGGGCACCTCCTCGCGCCCCAACACAAGATGCAGGTGGCTCAGCGCAGCCCCCGACAAAAACGCCACATCTTCAAGGGTTTCCGTACTTGCAGAGGTGACCCACGAGGGCATCCGGGGAAATGTGTCTGGGTCGATTGAACGATCCGGCCGGGCAAATGTCATGCCGCGAGCCTACACCGGCGCGGCGCTTTCTTCCACAAAATTTGACAGTAACCGCCCCGCCTTGTGCTCCTCTAATATGTCCAATAAGTTTGCATTATCGGACATAAAAAGATACGCTGAAAATCAGTTTAATTTCATCGCTGGATTCACTGGAAAATGGCCGCAGAGGACGAGAAATCGACATCATCAAACTCTGATGCAAGTCATAATGCTCAGGGCGACGCGAGAAATCAAGAAAAAAGCGATGGGATCGCCCTGCCCTCCCATGTCGCGGGCTCCGGCAGCCTTGATCGCCTGGTCGACACCGCCCGCGACTATGCCCGCGCTGCAGCGTCCGACAACACGCTGAAGGCCTATGCCAAGGATTGGGCGCATTTTGCGCGCTGGTGCCGGATGAAGGGAGTGGAGCCCCTGCCCCCCTCATCCGAGATGATCGGCCTTTACCTCGCCGATCTCGCCTCCGGGTCAGGCCCCTCCCCTTCGCAGTGGGCGTCCCGCCCCCTGTCGGTCAGCACGATCGATCGCCGCCTCTCCGGCCTCGCCTGGAACTATGCGCAACGCGGATTCACCCTCGATCGTAAGAACCGCCACATCGCGACGGTGTTGGCTGGGATCAAACGCAAGCACGCGCGCCCGCCGGTGCAGAAGGAAGCGATTCTGGCCGAGGATATTCTGGCGATGATCGCCGCCCTGCCCTACGACCTGCGCGGCTTGCGGGATCGGGCGATCCTGCTGATTGGCTACGCGGGCGGTCTGCGTCGGTCGGAAATTGTCAGCCTCGACGTTCACAAGGACGACACGCCGGACTCGGGCGGCTGGATCGAGATCTTCGACAAGGGCGTCGTACTGACCCTGAACGCAAAGACCGGCTGGCGCGAGGTTGAGATCGGCCGCGGCTCCAAGGACCAGACCTGCCCTGTCCATGCACTCGAGCAATGGCTGCACTTCGCCAGGATCGACTTCGGCCCTGTCTTTGTCGGCACCTCGCGGGATGGCAAACGCGCCTCTGACAAGCGGCTCAACGACAAACACGTTGCGCGGCTGATCAAGCGCACGGTCCTGGACGCGGGCATCCGGTCGGACCTGCCTGAGAAAGACCGCCTCGCTATGTTCTCTGGCCACAGCCTACGCGCCGGTCTCGCCAGCTCCGCCGAAGTCGACGAGCGCTATGTCCAGAAGCAGCTGGGGCACGCTTCGGCCGAGATGACTCGCCGCTATCAGCGTCGCCGAGACAGGTTCCGGGTGAACCTGACGAAGGCAGCCGGGTTGTGATGTGGATCAGGAGTCTTCGGACTTCAAAGCCGAAAGTGAGGCAACATGGCGAGGGAGATCGCTGCGGGAATGGAGGATATCCACGATGATGACCTCGTCCGATCGATCCAGAAACACAAGGAAATGTTCCCCTGCCCTTATGAACCGCAGGTCTTCGACATCATCAACGAGAACTGCGCAACTCCGGCTATGGGCCTGGCCGTTCAGAATTCTTTCACAGCAGTTGAGCAATTCGGCCTCGTAAAGCTCCGCTTGGCGCAGCCCGAAATTCTCGATCGTCCATCTGCCGATTTCAGTGAGGCTAGCTTCCGCACGACGAGTCAGCCGGAAGGATCGGCTCATGAACGCGCGCGCGCAGTCGCAAAGGCCCTACGGATCGCATCTTTGCCGCTTCCCTCCGCAAGATCGCCCGCCTTGGCCTGCGCCAGACCTTCAATTAGACCTTTCCGGATCCCGGCTAGTTGTGCTTCTTCCTGCTCCAGCAATCTCAGGCCAGCGCGCATTGCTTCACTCACGTTCTGGTAGCGCCCGGATGCCACCAAGGCTTGAACCAGTTGATCCTGAGGTTCGGTCAGGACAACGTTGCGTGTCACCATGTGTCAGATCTCCTTTGTTGGCAATATATGCCAATGCCACTTATTTATCAATACGTCACGCCGCCTGCCCGCTGAGCCTGCCATAGAAACTACGCTCCAAATGCAGCTCTCCTGCCCCAGCCTTCTCGACCATGCCCCGAAGATATCCGCCCGGCGAGGCAACCTCACCGACACTGTGCTTCTCGAAGACGAGCGCAAATGCGGCCGTGGCCACTTGGGTCCCCATTCGATCCTGCGCTACGTTCCAGGCATGCTCTGAGATACCGATCATCGGCCTGAGTTGCCCGGCAACGCGGTGCAGGTCGCCCCAATCCTTCAGGAATCCACCCATATTGCGCGCCCAGGACGCGAATTCCGGACAGGCCTGCATGATTGTCGGCAGATCGAGCGCCGTCCGCTTCTTGCGCACCTCGGCAACCCAGTCTTCCAGCTCCCTATCAACCCACTCTTCGGGTGGAGCATTGGGTACCACGCCCGCCGCTTCCTCTTTTTCAGAGGAATTACTAGTTACAGGATTAAGTTGATTTGTAATTAGTATATGAGGTTCAGAAATGACCTCCCTGGGGTCCATTTCTTGAGTCTTTTTTGTGATTTGGGTGTCTTTGTTACCGATGTTTTCCACAGGTTTTGTCGCACCAGTCGCCTTGAGATAGGCCGCTTCGACCCGTTCCTGAAGTTCCTTGAACCACAACAGTAGCCGTTCCAACTGCTCAGAGGCTTCATGACGACGCGGAAGCCGGTCCAGAAGTTCCTCAAAGAGTCCAGTGAATTGGCTCCAGGGCCCGCGCAGCGCGCTGCTGATAGCCGCCTCAATCCGAGCGCGGATCATCCGGCGTGCCACCGTAATCTGACGCTTCAGGCGCTGGCAGAGCTCGCGCTCGGCCTGCAGCTCGGCATGAAGCTCCTCGAACTCCTCGACACGGGCTGAAAGCGGCGACAGATCGAAGCCATACGCCTCAACGATGCGCCCATCGGCGTCCCTACGGCCCCACCGCTTGCCATTCGGGCTGTCCTGAAAGGAAATCACGCCGATCTCGGCCAGGCGCCGCGCATGGCGCTTGAGCGCGGAGAGCGAAAAGCCCGTCCGCTCCATCAGATAGGCGTTCGACGCCCAGACGATCGGGCGCTGCCCCTCCTCCCAGTCCTGGGCCTGGGTGAAGGCCCCGAGCGTGTCGAGGAGCATCATGTCGCCAGCCTTCAGGCCGATATGTGCACCAACGCGCTTGAGCGCGACAAATGCTCGTGTTTTGGGTACTGCTACCCGTTCACCGGCTTGGGCAAGTTGCTCAGCAACCCCAAGACCCGGTGTCGGCTTGCGCCAACCTGTATGTTTCATGCCTGTATCTCACCTCCGGTTATGTGGAGGCAAAAGAAAGCCGTTCGCTCAAAAGCGTTCATCGTTGACAGTGATTCGTGGGAGAGGTATCTTCTAAGCGACCAAACTTTTCAGATTAGCTCTCAGGCCACGCTGCTTGGGGGCTTTTCTTTTGCCTAGATCATTGTTCCGACTGCTCCTCTTTTGTTGCGAGGAATTCGCTGTAGAGCTGATCCAGTCGACCGGAGAGAAAGTCTCCGAACTCGGTTGAATCCTGTGCTGTCAGCGAAATACTGAATGCCCTTCCGGACCGGCCGATTACCCCTTTGATGCGGCCTTTGCCGGCGGTCCAGGTGCGCTTCTTGGGTGCCATGCGCGTCTTTCTGCGCTTGGGTGTCCTGCCCGCCTCTGCCAGTCTGCTGTGCAGGAGCTCGAACCTTGCATCGCTATCCAGCTCGTGAAACCCTTCGAGTTCCAAGGCACCTTCAAGGACCTTTTGGTTCGCAGACTCCGAAGCCAGCTTCTTGAAATCCTCCCAGCGGTCACGGCCAATCTGCTTAGCGGGACCGATCCGCTCAATCACATGCCTCGGGATGTTCTGCGCGACAGACAACATGCGCGACAACAGCGTTCCATCAATGGTCAGCGCCGACTGGATCACATCCTTCGCCTGCCCCATATCAAGGAGGCTTTTTGCGAAAAGCGCCTTCTCGATGAATGAAAGATCCGCGCGCGCCGTGTTCTCTTGCCCTTGGGCGAGAATGTGCGCCACATCGTCCATTGGTTTGACTACAGCGCGAACCTTCCGGCCAAGGGCTGACGCCACGCGCACACGCCGATGGCCGAAGACGATCATATAGCGACCGTCCAGATCCGGGTGCGGGCGAAGCAGTACTGGAGTGTCCTGGCGACCAGTTGCAATCGACTCCTTCAGCTCGTTGAAGGCCTCGTCGTCGTCGCTGAGACGATCCGAAATGAAGGACACATCGATCAATTGGGGATCGATTTCGACGATGGTTTCCCCTTCGAGCAAGCGCTTCGAATTTTCGGCAAGATTGTCAATCGAGACCTTCATGGACTTTGATGCGCCACGCATCGCATAGCCTGATCGGCCAGAGTCCTTCGGCTGCTCGGAAGAACTGGCCATCACATTTTTCAGGAGGTCTTTACGAGCCATCAAACTGTCTCCTTCTGGGCGATCATAGACGTGAACACTCTGGACAAATGGCTGTCTGCACGGCTGTCAAAACTATCAATCTGCACGGCTGTCAAAGACGTCGTCATTCGCGCCCCCATGCTTTGTGGATCAGCTCCGAAACCTCATCGTTCACGTCGTTCAGTGAAGTGATTGCCCGGTCATAAGTTGTGCGAACAAACTGGGAGCGCTCGACCTCGTAGAGTGTCTGTTTAGTAATCCCAGCGTCGGAGATCGCCGTGGATTTCAAAACAGGCGCGGTAAGCATCTGGTTCGGGAACATCGCCTGCAGAAACCCGACCATCTGCTTCTGAGGGCCATCAGTGGGTTCAAACCTGGTAACCAGATAGCGAAACCATTTCAGTCGCATGTTCGCGCCAGCGTCTCGTATTGTCTTCATGATTCCGCCAAGCATGAGCAGAAATTGACTCATCGACATAACGTCCAGCATCTGTGGGTGGACGGTGACGATGACTGACGACGAGGCTGTCAGTGCGGTCAGCGTGAGATAGCCAAGCTGCGGTGGGCAATCGATCACCACGACATCATAGCGATCATCGACTTCGTCGAGCGCCTTAGAGATCCGAGTGAAGAAAAGGCGCCCCTCGTGGGGGTCGCTGCTCGTCAAGGCAACGGGGGTATCGTACTCATACTCTTGAAGTTCCAAACTTGCAGGCACGATATCAAGGTTAGGAAAGTTCGTTGGTCGGATTACTTCGATAATTGGCTTGCGTTGATCATCGTAGCGGAGCGTCTCGTAGAGCGATGGAACATTATCGAGCTCCGGCTGAATACCATGCAGAGCTGTCAGTGATGCCTGCGGGTCAAGATCGATCGCCAGTACACGATGCCCTTTCAGCGCCAAGTGCTGAGCCAGATGAGCCGCAGTCGTCGTCTTTCCGGACCCGCCTTTGAAGTTGACGACAGAAACTACATGCAGTTCCTCACCTTCACGCCGATGGGGCACATACCGCCGCTTTCCAGGCCGACCATGCTTGTCCAAATACGCCCGCAGTTCGAGCATTTGCTCAGCTGAATAACTACGCCTCCCCGACGACGAGGTTTCGGGATCAGGCCCCTTACCTTCTAGGTGGAGCTTCTTGATTGTCGACTGGGTCACGCCGAGATAATAAGCGACCTCCGCCAGCGAAAACTGACGTAGACCTTTCTGGGCATCTGGAGGATACTGTTCCTGCCGCAACATATTGAGACGGTCAGAAATCAGCTCTCCCTGTTGAAGGATGATCTCGTCGAAGGGTTGATCCTTCGTATCAGCCGTAAATGACCTATCTCGCATCCGCCTGCCCTCTAAATATCGCTTTTTCAGCAATTTATCCCTTTAAAGTGTCATCTACACGGAAAAATGAGTCTTAACAACGATTTTCACGCGGTGGCTTATGCACTCCCGCAGCACGATCGAGTCTAGATGCGGCGACAAGCTATAGTGAGCGGCGAAAAAGGCGGCCCAACATATGGAACCAACGGTGCGGCCTTCTGCGCAGCACTCAACTCGAACGGCGCGGTAAAAATACTTTAACCTACTGTTTTAAAATACATTTATGTAACTGCACGGCTGTCAAACGGCACATGGCTTGAAGCGTCGAAACGCCTAGCGGATCCGCAAACACGACAGCCACGCAGCGAGCTGCATCAGAAAAGTTCTACATCTGAACCGTGGTCACTTGGTTCCGTCAAACACATCGCCCATGCCACTCCAACACATAATAAATCGTGTCAGTGCCATAGGAGACAACGAGAATCGGCTGGGTTGCCCCAGCCGATTCTTTGCGTCACGCGGCGTCTTTGGGGCCCCAGGGGATGATCGCCTGCAGGGACAGATCGTCCTGGCTTGCCGCCTTGCCGAGGTTGGCGTTGAAGCCGTGGTCGCGGATGGTCAGCGTGAAGTAGTCGGCGCCGGTCTCCTTGTTCTGCTTCTTCCAGATGCCGCCGCACTCAACCAGCTTGCCACGCGGGGAGCGGCCGAGGACGCGGTGTGTGGGGGCCATCGGGTTCGTGCTCGCGACGGGTTCGACTGTGATGTCGAGGTCGAAGGTCAAGGTCGAGATGGAGCCGACGCCCTTGGCGGTTTCGATGTCGGCGCTGGTGAATTTGATGCAGTTCGTGGTCATTGCTCTTCTCCTTGTTTGCGTTGCAGCACGACGTGCGGTCATGCAGCTGGCCAAGGCCCGACCACTCCGAAGGCGAAGCGCAGCGGAGAGGGGCAGGCGCCGGTCTTTTTGCTGCGCGAGGAATGGCCCACCCCTGTTCTTTGGTGGGTCAGGGGAAAAAGATCGGCGACAACCTTTGTGGACGGGACGACAGCTGCGACCAGCGTGTCATGCAAAGCAACACATCGGGAGAAGTGCCCTGGCCACGAAGGAAACTGGGTGAACGGCCGAGGGAGATGCCACGAGTGTCTTGACTCCTTCCAAATTCACCGAAGATGAGACATAGTCCAGACGTCAAAGTCGCATCCCCAGGATCACTAACGTGCCGATAGTCTTCGCTGAAGCGCCCACGATGCGGAGGAGTGCTCGGCGCGATCAGAGCGTGGAACGAAAGACCGGGTCGCCACGAGACACAGCAACCACCCAATAGCCCTAGATGACAGCCCGGCTGGTTGGTTAGGTCAGAAAATGCGACAGGACATTTGACCAAGGGCCGCCGCTACCAACGGACGGGACATCCTCTCTAGCTCCGGCAAGCGTCGGCGACTTGTCCTTCCAGTGCTCATGCTATACGTCATTGACACATACACCGCCGAAACCTATATGGGACAAGAGATGACGCGATTGCAGACAGTGGTCGAACTGCCCGAATTCCAAAGGCGCGCCAAGGCAATCATGTCGGACCAGGAGCGTGAGGCGGCGATCAACTTCATTGCCGCCAATCCGGAAGCGGGCGTCTCTCTTGGCGGCGGATTACGCAAAGTCCGCATCCCGAGAGAGGGGAGCGGCAAGAGTGGCGGCTTCAGGACGGTGTATGTCTTTGGCGGGACCCATATGCCGATCTTTCTGATTACGGTCTTTGCCAAGAATGAGAAAGCCAACCTGTCAAAGACCGAACAAGCTGCTGCGGTAGAGATGAGCAAGGCGCTTGTCGCGAAATATGGAGACGCAACATGAGTGCATTTGAAACCGTATCCAAGGGCCTCGAAGAGGCTCTGGCCTTCGCGAATGGCGATTTGGCCGACGCCAAAGTGCATGAAGTTTCCGTGGCGGAGGTCGATGTCGCCGAAGTCCGGCAACGGACGGGCCTGTCCCAGGCCGAGTTTGCGAAGAGCATTGGCGTCGCGAAAGGTACGCTCCTGAACTGGGAACACGGGCGCCGGCACCCGACAGGCCCAGCACAGGTTCTGCTGGCATTGATCGCCAAGAAGCCTTCCGTCGTACAGGACCTCTTGCGCGGGGCGTGAACCGGGGCCTAAGCCCCGATCCTCTTGATGCGGATTCCGAGCTTGCGGGCCTTGTCGACGATGTTCTCGGTGATGCCCGAACCGGGCGTGGCAATCAGACCCTGTGGCATGGTTTCGAGCATCTTGTCGTTGCGCTTGAAGGGGGCGGCCTTGCCGTGGCTCTTCCAGTCGGGCTTGAAGACCACCTGGGTGATCCCACGGGTATCTGCCCAGCGGGCCGCGATCATCTCGGCGCCTTTGGGCGTGCCACCATGCAGCAGCACCATGTCGGGGTATTTCGCATGGGTGGCATCGAGGACGGACCAGATCAGATCGTAAGCCTGATAGTCCCCGCCTGAGAAAGCGATCCGCGTGCCTTCGGGGCAGTGCACCTCGGTCTCCTTGCGACGCTTGGCCGAGAGATAGGCCCGGCTGTCCACCACGGCGGAGGTGAGGCCGCGATGTGAGACCTTGGATCCGGTGCGGGGGAGCCAGGGCGAACCGGTGGCGGCCGAGAAGTGGTCTACGGCCAGATCGCGCATCTGCTCGAAGGCGTCGCGATGGTCCCAGAGCTTGAGCCCGATCATCTGGAGGCGCTCGAGTTCGACCGAGGCGACCTCGGAGCCGTCCTGTAGCCCCAAGCTTTCCCTGACCTCGAATTCGTTGTCGTCGAGAAGCTTCTGGATATGGGTGAGCCGACGATGGAAGATCGAGGTGAGGGACCAGAGCATCTCTTCGAGATTGTCTTCCAACTGGCTGCCAGTGAGGAGGCCGATGGTGGTGTCAAAGAGGGTCGCCATGGCGAGTTCGACTTCGTCGGGCTGGGGCAGGGGGCGGTGATCGGTCTCGCCGGGTCCCGGTGTTGCGCCGTGAAGTGCCAGGTGGTCGAGGATGCCGGAGGTCACGCCGGTCTCCTCTTGGATGTCTGTCTGATGGGGCATTGTCTGGTTCCTCTGTTTGATCTGACCCGATTTGGATGGGGCGATATCAGGACCGGCGGCGACCGGGCCGCATCCGTCAGGATCGGAGCGCAGCGGAGAATGCGCCCAAGGCCGGAAAATTGCTCCCGCGAGGAATGGCCCGAAGGGGCAGGGGAATTTTCTGGTTCGGGGGGCATTGCTGCCCGGGCGAGGGGCACTCTGCCCCGACCCGCCGGTCCATCGCTCCCCTTATCCAAACGGGATCAGATCGAACCCGCGGAACCTTTGCCCTGTCCGGCATCACCGGGGAGACTGGCGCTCATCCGTCCTCGATCTCCAGACCGTTTGCCTTCATGGCCCCTAACAGAGACCGGCGCAGCGCATCTCTGCCAAATGTCCGCAGATCATCGTTGAAATCGCCCAGTTCAGGGACGAGATAACCGCAGGAAATTCCTCGATATTCCAGTTGGTTACGCAATCTTATGGATGCATTGCGTCCGGCATCGTCATTGTCCCGCGCGATCCAGATGCGCTGAATCCCCGGCGATGGAATGAAGAGGCCGAGATGGGTGGCGGTGAGACAGGAGGCGAGGTCGAACTCCGGGAGAGCCGTTCCGATTGAGAGGGTGTTTTCGAGCCCTTCGCCGACGATGAGATCCGAGCGACCCGCGCCGGCCCAGAAGCGGATGGCATGGCCGTGCAGCTGCCCAAGGATCCGTTTGGGTCTCTCGATCGTGGCCAACCCGTCGGTAGACGGGTCGAGATAGACCCGCGCGCATCCGGTGATCTGGCCCCGTTTGTCGGTGATCTTTGCGAGCAGGGCAGGGGCCCTTCGCGGCTGATCGGGATCGTCCTCGCCCTGCCGCAGGAAGACTCGAGGGTGATAGCGCAGGGCAGGTCCAAGCCGTGTGATGCCGCGCCCCTGCAGATAGGTGGCGGCCGGGGTGCCAAGCACCGGCTTGCCAGCGGCAAAGAGCTTCCGCGCCCGCGCGATGCGTTTGGCGGAGGCTGCATCAGGGCGCTCAGCCCTTTGGGTGTCTCGAGGTGCGGCAGGGCAGGGGGCCTCGCCGAGAAAGGACCGGGCCTCCCTCAGCGTCTCCTTGAGCGTGACCGACCCAAGCCGTTCCTGCAGCAGGTCGATGAGATCGCCATATTCACCCGTCGCGAAATCTTGCCAGGATCCGGCCTTGCGCTCACCTTGAGCTTGCAGACGGATGGCGAGGCTTTGGCCCTTTGCACCGGACGTGTCGCCGACCTGCCAATAATTGCCCTGCTTACGACCCTCGGGGAAATACTGGCGGCAGAAACTCTCGGCACGGTCTGCCAGAGCGGCCGAGAGGTCTGCGATGCTGCGCCGCGCGCTCATGCGGCGACATCCGCTGCGCTGGCACCCACCGGGTGCTCAGCCAGAACCCGCGCCAGCACGTCAGTGCCATCCACTGGGATGAACACCCGAGTCTTCCACTGGATCACCTCGGCAAAACAACCCATCGCTTTCAGACGGGGCAGGGCCGCGCCCGACGCGCCGATCAGCTCAAGTCTCGGCTGTCCCATGACCAACGACCGGCGCAACTGGTAGCCGCCGAGGAGGTTCAGGGTCGTCCTGGCTTCCATCACCGCGCTGAGCACTTCCTGCGGCGACATCTCGATCTGACAATCGAGACCAAGGCGTGAATAGACATTCAGGAGCTGCTCCTGACTGACGAGACGGCCGATAGCGCGCTCCCCGTCCTCGGCCTGCAGGCGGTAAATGCGCATGTTGTCGGCAGGAAGCCGGTCCCAGATCGGCAGGAGGAGGCCGCAGATCAGCGTGATCTTCGATGTGGTGAACTGCGGCACCGCGTCGACCTCAGCCTGCCAGAGCTGTTCGAACATCGCATCGTCTATCTCTTCCCAGTGCGATTTCGAGAACTCGGTGAGGGCGAGGATCTCGGTCGCCATGGGCCGTAGCAGTTTCACCCGCAGGATCGGTACGCCATCCTCATCCATGAAGGCCGGCGCCTTCACCATCAGGGCCGCGCGTTTGGAGGTCTTGTTCCAATAGAGCGTCGCGCCTTTGTTATCAGCGCAGATGGCTTTCACGCGGGACAGGGTGAGCGGATCGTTTCGATCCGTACGCTCAACGGTCAGGGCGGTGGCCGTCGCCCCCGTCGCCTCATGTTCGAAGATCACCTTGCGGTCGACGATCTCGAATTTTTCGGCGCGCAGGGTCTCTAGCCCGACGTCCAGCGTGCCAGCCTGCCGTGCGTCCTCGATGATGGCCGAAAGTAACCCGCCGAAAGCCTCGAAGATCGCGTCCTGCATGTCGATCCGCAGTGCCAGACAGCGGTTCAGGAACTGCTGGATAGGCGGCAGATTCTCTTTCATCGTGCCATCCGCCTCATCGAGTGTCAGCCCGGTCATCTCCTGGAACCTGGCATATGAGCAGGCGTCGATCTTGCCCGCCCGCAGCTTGTAGAAGAACTGTCGCAGCGCCGCGCGTGCGTAGGGGCTCTCAAGATTGTCCTCGGCGCGGAACATGTTCTGGCCGCCGGTTTCGCGCTGCCCCTTGGTGATCGCCCCGAGCGTGTCGAGGCGGCGCGCGATGGTGGAGAGGAACCGTTTCTCACCCTTCACGTCTGTTGCGACGGGTCGAAACAGCGGCGGCAGCGCCTGATTGGTGCGGTTGGTGCGCCCGAGCCCCTGGATCGCATTGTCGGCCTTCCAGCCGGGCTCAAGGAGGTAATGCACCCGCAGGCGCTGGTTCTTGGCCCCGAGATCGGCATGATAGCTGCGCCCGGTGCCACCGGCATCGGAGAAGATCAGGATGCGCTTGGCATCATCCATGAAGGCCTGGGTTTCTCCGAGGTTGGAGGAAGCGGGACGCTTCTCGACCCTGAGCCGCCCCTCCCGCGTCTTCACGATGCGCCGTTTGCGCCCCGTGACCTCGGCCACAGCCTCCCCTCCGAAATGCCAAAGGATCTGGTCGAGGGCACCCTGTACTGGGGCGAGGGCACCGAGATGCTCGACAAGCTCGTCCCGCCGCCGCTCCGCCTCGCGGCAAATGATGTGATTGCCATCGCCATCGACGGCCGGGCGCGAGCGCAGATCCCCGCTCTCGTCGGTGTAAGGCTCGAAGAGCCGCGTCGGGAAGGAATGCATCAGGTAGTCCATGATGTTCTCGCGCGGCGTAAAATCGACCTGCAGATCATCCCACTCCGAAGGCGGGATCTCTTCGAGACGCCGTTCCATCACCGCCTCGCTGGTCGACACCACCTGGATCACCGCCGAATGACCGGCCGCCAGGTCTGCCTCGATCGAACGGATCAGAGAGGGGCATTTCATGGCGGTGATGAGGTGGTTGAAGAAGCGCTGCTTGTTGCTCTCAAACGCCGAGCGCGCGGCGGATTTCGCCTGGGGGTTCAAGGTGCCGGTATCAGACGAAATGCCAGAGGCTTGTAGGGCAGCCTCAAGGTTGGTGTGGATGATCTGGTAGGCATCAGCGTAGCTGTCGTAGATCGCGACCTGGGCGGGCGTCAGCTCATGGACCAGCATCTCGTATTCGACCCCGGCATAGGAGAGGGACCGCGCGAGATAGAGCCCAAGCGCCTTCAGGTCGCGCGAGATCATCTCCATGGCGGCGATGCCCCCGGCCTCCATCGCGGCGACAAATTCTGCCCGCGTCACGAAGGGGAAATCTCCCGTGCCCCAGAGACCGAGGCGCGAAGCATAGGCAAGATTGCCAACGACCGTCGCCCCGGTGGCCGAGACATAGAGTACGCGGGCGTCGGGCACGGCGTTTTGCAGCGCGAGGCCCGCAAGGCCTTGTTGAGAGGCCTTTTTGTCGCCGCGGTCGGACTTTTCGCCGGCGGCATTGGCCATGGCGTGGCTTTCATCAAAAGCGATGACCCCGTCGAACCCCTCGCCGAGCCAGGAGGTCACTTGCTCGAGGCGGGCAGCCTTGCCCTCACGTTCAGCCGAGCGCAGCGTGGCGTAGGTAACGAAGAGGATGCCCTCGGGCAGGCGTATGTCGCTGCCTTGGCGGAATTTTGAGAGCGGCACGATATCGCTTTCACGCCCGCCGAGCGCCATCCAGTCGCGTCGCGCATCCTCGATGAGCTTGTCGCTTTTTGAGACCCAGACCGCCCTGCGACGCCCCTGCAGCCAGTTGTCGAGAATGATACCCGCGACCTGTCGCCCTTTACCGCATCCAGTGCCATCACCGAGGAACCAGCCCTTGCGCAGGCGGAAGGCGCCTTCGTCACCCTCAGCCGCTGCAATCAGTTGGCCTTCGATCTCGCCACGCTTGAACAAGCCTTTGAGATGCGTCTCGTGTGCATTGCCCGCGTAGATCACGCTTTCGAGCTGCGGCGCAGAGAGGAGACCGTCTCGAACGAGGGTCTTCGGCAGAACGGGGCGGTAGCTCGGCACGGGCGGCGGCACCGAGGCCATGGCGGCGGATTGCACAAGTGCTGTCGGATGCTCCGCCGCGCCGTCGATCCGGATCGCCTGCAGGTCATAGACCTCGTAGACCGTGTCCTGCAACGTGCCATAGGGTTCGCTCCAGGCTTTTGGCAAGTAGTCGAGCGGGGCCGTCTCGATGTCGTCGAACGGATGCTTCGCGCGTTCCTCGGCGAGCGCACGGGTTTCTTTGCGTGCTGCGTTGCGCAGGGCGTGGAGGTTGGTGCGGGTCGGCTGAGACGGGACCGAAAGGGCCGATGTGGTGGGGCAGGGCGGGGGGCTGCGGCGTTCCGGGCAATGGGCGAGTACTACGGAGAGAAGATCACTCGTGGTCGCGCAGATCGGATGATAGGCGGCGTCAATATCAGCCGGTGCGGTCTCTTCAGCACCAGCCGCGCGCTTATCGATTACCGTCAACCGCGTGTCGATCGTGGTGCCATGCCGTGCGAAGACCTTGCCGTCGATGGGGGCCGAAAACACGACATCGGCGCTCTGGCCGATCCGCTGAAATGTCGACTGGAAGGATTTCAAAGAGGGACGGAAGCTTTCGCCGGTGATGACGACAAGCCGCCCACCAGGCGCGAGGCGTGCCAGGGCGGAAAGCACATGCTGACTGGTCGCTTGCCTAAACCGGCCCTCGACATGGTTGGCAGCGGAAAACGGCGGGTTCATCACCACGACCGAGGGCGTGATCGAGCGATCAAGACGATCGTCGATCGAGGCAGCATCGTGGTCAGATACGGCGGCATCGGGGAACAACTGCCCCAGTAGGGCGCGGCGCGTGTCGGCAAGTTCATTCAGCGCCAACCGTGCACCAGCGATCTTTGCAAAGATGGCCAGCATGCCCGTGCCCGTCGACGGCTCGAGCATCAGGTCGTCGTCCCGAAACCCGGCGGCCTGCGCGACGATGGCCGCGAGGGGCAAAGGCGTGGAAAACTGTTGCAGACGGATACTGTCTTCGGAGCGGCGCGTGTGAGACGGGGCCAGAGCCGTGAAACGTTCGATCATGGTGAGGAAGGCCTGCGGCGACAGTGCCTGACGCTGCATCAGCGCGCCGTAGCGCGAGAGTATAAGGATTTGGGCGACCTCGGCCGCCTCATAGGCGTCTTTCCAGACCCAGGCACCACTTGTGTCACTGGCACCGCAAGCATCTTCCATCGCGGCGCGAAGTGCGGCGGCGTCGATGGACCTGCCTGCCTCGAAAACGGGGACGAGGATTTTCGCAGCCTGCATCAGGTTTTGGGCGAAGCGTGGGGCATCCGGCAGGGCAGGGGCTTCGGGCTCGGTTGCAAGTTGGACGGAATGGGGGTGAGCGTTCATCGGCAATCTCCGGGGTTGAGGGTTGGCCCCGAGCCCCGCGTGCACTCTCTCACCCGGGAGGGGTCACCCCTCCCGCCCTGTCTCTCACTCTTTCATGGCCTCGAAAACTGAAGTCTTGGCAGCGAAAACTTATCCACAAAATCTGGGGATGACGCTGTGGGCGTTGTCGCGCAAACCCATGCCAGGCTGCTGGGACACGGCCGTGCCTGCATTTTGGGCACCTCCAGCGAAACGGACCCGACACACAGCAAGCTCGGGGACCGAATGGTCAACGAGGAGAAATCGCAAGAGCTCAGAATGGGGATCTGCAAATAAAAAGGCGACATCCGGGAGGAGGTGGATGCCGCCGATTATTCCGGATCGGCTCAGGGAGGAGGAGAGAACCGATCACAAGAGCGAACATAGGAGCAATGCTGCAGTCGCACAATGGGCGGGCTATGACTTTTCTGCAATGCAGCAATGCATGTCCGCGATCGGGTGCTGCCCATAGTTCCGGTGTGTGGCGGCGAGTTATTCTATGGATATGCGGTCAATGCACCGGTCGCGGGTGGCGCATGGGGATCGGACCGAGGAACGGCATTCCGCGCCTCCGGCAAACAATGCGTCTCATAGGCGCCAACAAACCCCCAGCAAGCGTCGATCTCCTCGCCACCCTGTTCGACGATGTAACCATAGACACGCCCACCAAGGTAAGAATCGTAGTCGGCGGTCTCACCACGTAAGATGTCTACAGCCTGTTCGCGCAGGGCCTTGGTCACGCGTTTTACACCGAATTCCTTTCGGACCGCTTCGAGCGTCACGTAGACGTAACCGACCTGCCCAGAATCCCACGGGCAGTGGAACCCGACGGTGTTCATCGCGAGACCGGAATGGTCATAGAGAAACACAGGCAGAATGATTGCCTTCCGCTCGGCGCGGTCCCGCAGACGATCCATCGAGAGATCGCTCTGATCCGAGACGCCCGCAAGATCGCGCAGGAACGCCTCAGGGCTGTCGTACTGATGGCTGTCACCCAGCCGATAGCGGCGGTGCCAGCAGATCAGCGTACCGAGGTTGCACCACTCTCGTGGGTCCTCAGCGTCGGGGTCGTGGTAGATCTTGATCGTGTGGCCCTGGTGGACCTCCTCGTAGACGGGATCTTGCATGTCCATGTCCTTTCTCGAAACGCAATCGACCCGCCAAGCCGGTTGTGGCGCAGGCGGGTCGATCTGGATGGGATCAGATGGTTGGTGAGTTTGCCGCCCGGCGGATCAGGCGGCGGCGCGATTCTGGCGATGCTGGACGTGCTCGACAGAGACCTTGAGAAGCCAATCCTCAAAGCCAAGAATGGTCTGGTGACCCGCAACCGCCTGGACCCAGGCCGCACGCGGATCGCTGCCGATCTGCGTCGGGTCGTTGTCGATCCGGCCATTGGCCATCCACGGTTCGGGTTGTATGCGTCCGAGCCAGTCAGCCAGTGACGGGATACGCCCCTGGCAGTCTTCGCGCACATGCTGCTCGCCGATCCAGCGGATCGGAACGACCCGGCCCGCGCTGTTGATCAGGCTGCGACCGAACACCCGCTCGGCATCATAAATCCCGACCGTATGATGTTTTTGGGCTCTGTGAACAAAGAGACCTAGGTGCTCTTTAGATGAGTCAAACCAGTCATGCACATGTTGGTAATCATCTGGAACACCGCCAAATCTACGGGCCGAGCTTTCGGCGTGGTGGAGAGGATGTGCCATGTCAGAGCCCCTCATGTTCTGTGGTGTCGGTCTCGATGAAGCGGTTCGAGTGGCTGACATCGATCTTGTCCGTCTCGAGCGCCCAGGTCAATTCGCCATAGCCGCCCTCGTTGTTTTCGAAGCCAGGGCTCAGCGCATAGGCAAAGTCCCAGCCGAAATCTTCGACCCGTCGCCGCAGCTCTTCTGTCAGGGTAATCGTGTCAGGCGTCACGACGACCTCCTCGACATTGCCGGAATCGCCATAGCCTTCATATTGCACGTCGAGGCCGGTCACGCCGAGGCCGCGCAGTTCGGTGAGAAGCGCCGCGCGGGTCTCGACCCGCTGTTCGGCTGCCCGTCTCTGGGCTTCGAGCATCTGCGCGTAGAAATCATTTGCTTGTGTCATATCTTCGGTCCTTTGGAATTGAGGGAGGGTGAGGGCGACCGTCTTGCAGGCCGCGCCCCGGAGGTTTCCTTTGGGGGGCTTCAGGCCGCAGCGTCGCCGCGTTTCTCAGCCGTCCGGTCAACCAGGTTGAAATACAAATTCTCGGTCGCGCGCTTGAACCCCGGCGGTTTGCGCGGAGCGAGGCAGCGCACCGAGGCGCTGCAGCTCTCGCCGTGCTCCATCGCGAACTGCGTCACTTGGTCGATCAGATCATCCATGCCCGCGGCCTCGATGCGCTTTTCGGGGTAGTTCGCCAGCATCTGGAACTGGGTGACGACGAAGGCGCCATCGCGATGTGCGGGATAGAGGGTGATCTGGTAGTCGAGTGTCTTGGCCATCTCTGGTCTCCTGCGGCAGGCCGGACACGATCATCGCGCCCCTTGGAACCCGCCAGCCCGAAAGGACCGCCCTTTGTGCAAGGGCGATCCGTGGCGATGTCGGTGAAAAAGGGGCGTCAGTATTCCGACGGCAGAAGCAGGGTCAGGACCCGGCGCGTCTGATCAGGATCGGAGGGCTCAGGCGAGCCATAGGTGTAGTCGACGTCGTACAGGTCGATCTTGAACCAGACCTTCGTGCCGTCGAGGTCGATGACGCCCATCTCGTGCCATCCTTGCGGGTCGCTGTCAGCGTTGAACGCGTCAAATGAAGCCACGCTGCGGGTGAGAGCAAGCTGGGCATCGGGCCCAAGCGCTGCAACGCCACGGGTCATCACGAACTGGCCCTGCGGGGCATCGGTGACGAGGATATTGCCAAGGATAGAGCGACGAAAGGCGTCATTCTGCGAAGCGACGAGTGCGGCTTCCTTAACGGGATCGAGGTCAAGTGTGGTGGTCATGGGATATCTCCGGGACGGGCCCGCCGATCCGATATCGGCTGTTGGTAACCCGTCAGCCGGAAAGGGCCGCCCTCGATGTGAGGACGGCCCAAGGCTCATGTCGTGATCAGGTCAGCGTGCGGCTCGTCAAGCCGCATCCTCGCTGAGGAAGGCGGGCAAGGACGACGGTTCATCGCTCTCGGCGTCGCTCAGAGAATCTTCGGCGGACACATCCCCCTCCTCGGTCTCCGGCGCTTCGCCTGCCATGTCGGCAACAGCCTCCGCCGCACCGGCAAACACCATCCCGTCGGGCAGCCAGCGCGTCGTCCTGACAACCGTTGCGGCGTCGAACCCTTCCGTCTCGCCGGCCGTTTCCGCGAAGGCCCGCTCCATCGCGGCCGCGATATCGCCCTTACGCTCGCGATTGCGATCTTCGGCGTAATCGTCGCCAATGAGCTTGCGCGCGGTAGCGACCGCATGCCCCTTGTTGACCCGACCCCAGTAATTCTGAGCAGTCGGGCGCCAGCAGGCCGCCACATCGACGTCAAGACGCGCGCCGATCTCCTCGATGATCGGGGAGGGGCGATTGTCGGAGGAAAGCTGCGGCTTGACTGCCAGACCCGTCGCCCAGGCGAAAAGCGCCTGCTTGGCGGCAATGGGCAGCGCCGACATCGCCCGGAAGTTTTCGGGCTTCTCCAGCGTAATCCAGTCGGTGGCGAGGCCCTGCTCCAGCGCCTCGAGCATCTTCTGGGCAACAGTATCCGAATGCAGCACCTCGCGGTTCTGCGCCTGGAAGGGCCGGATCGAGATATCGAGCGCCTCGTTGTTGTAGGACCGCCCCAGAGCCTGCTCGCAGAGCGCGTAGAGCATCGCATCGAACGCCACCTCGAAATCCGCCGCCAGATGCGCCCGAAGGATATGCTGACGCGTCGCGCGCAGATCGTCGGCGAGGCTCGCCGAAATCCCGTTCGCCTTGCGCAAGGTCGCGGCCGGGTCGGAGGTGGGCACCGGTGTCGAGGAGGTTGGCGGCGTCACGTTCGGGCGGACAGGAGACGGGGCATCACCCGCGTCAGCACTATTTTCGCTCGGGACGACCGCAGCGGGGATATCTTCTGGCCGCACGAGGCCTTTCTCGACACGCAGCGCGCCGTCATGACCGATGGTCAGAACCACGCCCGCGATGGCACGATCTTCGTCCGCGTAAGGCTGCCGTTCGCGTTGCAGGGCCTCGATCTCGCGCAGGCGCGGCTCGATGGCATAATATTCTTCCGTCTCCGCGTCCGTCCAGTCCTCGCCGTCATTCTTCGCCGCCAGTTCTTCCTCGCGCGCAATGAGACGTTCTTCTTCGGTGAGCAGGTCCGGATCGGGGTCGATGTCCTGCGGATAGACCCGCCCGAAGCTGCGAAACGCGCCGTAATCCACCGAGAGATGCACCTCGACCCATTTCCACGTTCCCTCGAAGGTTTTCGCCGCAGCCTGCAGCTTTTCGATGGCGAGACGCTCTAGGAGTTCGGGGTTCTCCATATGGGCGCTGGCGCGGTCGTCGAAGAGATCGCGCAGCAGAACACCACCCGCCGCCTCATAGGCCTCAATGCCGACAAAGCGCCCGATGGCCGAGTTCGCCGAATGGGCGGTCTCGGTAAGATGGCGTTTGATGCTTTGCGGATGGATGTGATAGCCGCCCTTCACTGCGTTCCAGACCGCCAGCTGGCGATCATGGTCGTCGGTCAGTGTGAAAGCCATCACGCATTCAAGGGTCAGATCACCCGCGCGGAACTGCTCGATGATCTCGGGCGCGACACGGGCGAGTTTGAGGCGGCGGCGCACCAGGTCGACGGAGACGCCGAATTTGAGCGCGATCTCGTCTTCGCTGCGGCCCTCGGCGATCATCGCCTCAAAAGCCTCGAACTGGTCGGCGGGGTGCATCGCCGCGCGCTGGAGGTTTTCAGTTGCAGAAGTAAGGATGGCGTTGCGCTTATCATCGACGAGGCAGGGCACGGGGTGATCGGCGGGGATGACGCTGTCCTCAGCGAGCTGCTTCAGCGCCTTGAGGCGACGACCGCCGGCATCGACTGCAAAACGTGTCTCTGACAGCGCATGAACCACCAGATTCTGTTTAATTCCGGTCTCGCGGATACTGACGAGGAGCTCAGCATCGTCGCTGGCGCTGGCCGCAACTTTTCGAACGTTGAGCGGGCTCGGCTCCAACTGGTCGAGCGGGATCATCCGGATGTCGGTCCCGCCGCCAGGCACGGACAACTCAGTGGCTTCGGTTTTCTTCGCAGTGGCGGGTTTCGGGCGGGTTGTGGTCTTGGCCATGGTCAGGGTCCTTGTCACGCCGGACCCGGAAGAGCCTCTCTCTATCCTTTCAAGCCCGGCACCCGGGCTTCCCTTTCTCTGGCTTTTTCTTGTGTTCCCTTACATGAGATCGTTTTGCACAGGCTTTGCTGTCTCCAAAGCCTACAGGCCTAGCTCACTGTTTGATTTTCCGAACCCACTTCCGCGAGCAAAATCTGCCGAATTGAGCTTTCAATTTTGACTTTACCAAATGTTGAAGCATCTCGGAAAACTGACTTCGTTTCGCATTCGAAGCAAATCAAGTCATGCTGACGGCCGACAACTTTTAGACCAACTGAACTTTCCCCGACATGGACCACATAGACCTCGCATGCTAGGTTCGCGCCTGCTTTCACCGGCGCATGGAATTGTAGGTCCATAGAGACAAAAGGCATGGCCGTGTTTCTTTCCGTGAGTAGAAAAAGCCAGCCCCGGCCTGAAAGCAAATCGTCCCAGAAAGTCTCGATCGCTTCCAGCGCGAAATTCGTAATCCGGCCAGTAAAGGCGATTCCCAGCTGGTCACAGTCGCCAAAGAAAATCCTGCGTTCGAAGGCAAATCGTGGTTTAAATTCTGTTTCTGGTACATTCATTGCAGCGTTACGGGCTCAACATTTCTTTGTCTCTGGTGCGTGACAGCGATAGGAAGGAATAGTTTTCCGGTCATTATGCCATGCGCCGGAATTCGGCGGGGGTCGCGCCTGTCATTTTTCGAAAAGTTCGACTAAAATGACTCTGATCTGCAAAACCGCAGTCAAGCGCGACCACTTTCAGGGGGGCATTACCCTTTCTCAGCATCTCCTGGGCCTTCGATATTCGCTTGCGCAAAACATATGCATACGGTGCCAACCCAAACTCCGCCTTGAACTGACGCGAAAAGTGAAACTGGCTGAAACCGATAGATGCGGCCATGTCTTCCAGACTGAGGTTTTCACCTAAGCAGCTTTCAACGAGATCGATGATTCTCTGCCTTTGAGCAGGGCTGAAGTTCGAGTTTGCGTCGCTGGTCAAAGAGACCTTGGCGTACTGACGCAGAAGGTGAACGGCGATCTGGCTGCGCAGGGCGTCGATGATCAATCTCTGGCCGATTCCACCGTTCTTTAGCTCATTCTCTAGCAATTGGATGCAGTTCAGGATACAGGGGTCCTTCGCAGATAGCCAATCATTGATCTCAATGGACTTCGGGTCACGATCAAAGACCGAAAGGGCCGTGTTTTCGAGTTCGCTGTGATTGAGATAGACGTGTCTAACCGTGATAGGCTCGGACCAACTCCAAGTGGATTCCTCTGCACGCGTGAGCAAGGAAATCCTACCTTTCTCTACGCGCGCGCTTTGCCATGGGCCGCCACTCGTGCGGCGCATAGTGGTTGGCGCGCCATCATATGCAACAATCATATAGTCGCGCATGGGGGGAATTGCCGCGTCTTGTCGCTCATAACGATAGCCCTTCAGGGTAATGCCGTTCCAGTTGCACCCGGAACTGTCCAACGTAGTCGTGCCGGGAATCCATTCGGGTATCCGGTCCGGTGATATGAGCAATCTTTCCATCTTGGCCTCCCTGAACTTTTTCACGATCGTCCGCTTGAGCTGAAATTTCGGCTTAGGTCGTCTCGCGCATCCGCGGTTCTTCTCGAACGATATCCGCTTGAGTCAATCTATCGATTTCAGCTTCTGTCAGTCCAGCCTCGCTAAGCAACTGCCTACTATGCTGCCCGAAGCGAGGCGGTGCCGCGCGAACCGCTCCGGGGGTACGCGACAAGCGTGCTGGCACGCCGGTGCCGCGGTAGGTGCCAACTGATACCACCATTCCGCGATGTCGGGTGTGTGGATGCTCCAACGCTTCATTCACATTCCGAACGACTCCGGCGGGAATCCCAGCTTTCAAAAGCACCGGCTCAAGTTTGAAGGCGTCATGTTGCACCAGGCACTCTGACAAGACCTCTGTCATCTCTGACCGATGCGCAAGACGCGCGGCATTGTCGGCAAATCGTGGATCGCAGGGCACCTCAGGTAGGCCAAGCACGTCACAGAGTTTTGCGAACTGACCATTGTTACCGATAGCCAGATAGAGTTTGCCATTACTTGTTTCGAACATGTCGTATGGTACGATATTTGGATGCCCATTGCCGGTCGCCATTGGTATCTGTCCGGACATGAGGGAATTAGCCGCTTGGGGATGCATCATGCTGATCGCGCAATCATATAGCGGCACTTCGATGGCTTGGCCCAATCCGGACCGGCCCCGTTCCAAAAGTGCGGCGAGAATAGCGTTACAGGCGATCAGACCGGTGCCGATGTCCACGATGGGCGTACCCATGCGTGTCGGGCCTTCGGAGGGATTGCCGTTGATGCTCATGAGGCCCGTCATAGCTTGTACCACGGCGTCATAGCCGGGAAAACCGCCAAGTGGGCCATCGGAACCAAATCCAGTCACGTGGCAGAGTACCAGTCTAGGAAAACGTGCCCTGAGAACATCATCATAACCAAGCCCCCATTTTTCAAGAGTACCAGACTTAAAATTGTGAACTAAAACATCTGCATCCTGAAGAAACCGCAATATCAGGTCGCGCCCTTCCGGTTGCTGCAGATCGATAGCGATGGACCGCTTGTTGCGGTTGGCGCCAGAGAAATAGGCGCTGAGTTCATCATTGAAAGGCGGGCCCCAACTGCGGGTCTCGTCGCCCAGAGGCGGCTCCACCTTGATGACCTCAGCGCCATGATCCGCAAGCATTTGGGTGCAGTAAGGCCCGCCCAGCACGCGGCTGAGGTCGACCACCTTGATCCCGTCCAATGAGCCAGCCATCAAAGCGCCTCCTGATAGAGGCGCGACACATCTTCGGCTGTCATGTCGCGCGGGTTGGTCTCCAGCAATCGCGTGATACCGGTCACGACCTCATTAGCCATTCCGGGAATGGCTGCCTCGGTCACTCCGACACCAGAAAGTCGAGACTCAAGTCCGCTTTCGACTAGCATCCGTTCCATCTCGTCGATCAGGCCATGGGCCGCAGCCGCATCAGAGTTAAAAGGCCGCGAGGGCAGTAGTAACCGCGATAGACGAGCATATTCAGCTTCTGCAACGGGCATGTTGAACCTCATCACTGGTCCTGCGACCAGAGCGTTTGCGTGCCCGTGAGGAACCTTGAAACCTGTTCCCAGTGGGTATGACAAGGCATGAATCGCCCCCACGCTGGCATTAATGAAGGCCATCCCAGCCAGTGTCGCCCCCAACAGCATGGCCTCTCGCGCTGACAGGTCCGAAGGCGTTTCCATGACGATTGGTAAGTTCTGACCGAGAAGCACCAGCGCTTTGTCCGCCATTCCATCGGAAATGGGATTCTTTCTGGTGCGACTGGTTACTGCCTCAATGGCGTGAACCATTGCGTCTAACGCCGTGGCCGCTGTGATGTGACGAGGCATTCCCAATGTTAGCTTTGCATCTAGCAAGGCAACGTCAGGCAGAAGCTGCGGTGCATATACCGCTTTTTTTTCGTGGCTTTCCGAAGTCAGCACGGACACCCATGTTACCTCTGATCCGGTCCCTGCCGTGGTTGGCACCTGAATCAGTGGCAAGCGTTTATCGGTGACCTGATTGATCCCGATCATGTCCGTAATCGGTTGATCGTTGGCTACCGCCGCTGCGATGACCTTGGCAGTGTCCAGTGAACTGCCGCCGCCAAGTCCGATGATTCCGTCAGCACCAAAGGCCCGCGCGACCTCTACCGCGGCCTCGACGACAGCGATCGGGGGGTCCGCTTTGACTTTATGAAAAATCTCAACCTCGATGCCAGCAGCCCTAAGTGAGGCGGCTGCCTCGTCCGCAAAACCACAGGCCAATATGCCCGGGTCCGTCACGACCAGCGCACGGGTGCAAGACAAATCTTGCATCAGGCTGCCGATCCGGCCAAGCCCACCGCTCTCGCAGACGATCCTCGGGGTGGAAAGGAAATTGAAGTCCATAGTTTGTCTTCGCTCCTGTTAAGCTGCTGCAGTGCGGATCATATTCCGCGCGATCAGTATTTGCTGAATCTGGGTTGTCCCCTCGTAGATGCGGAAGAGACGCACATCGCGATAGAAGCGCTCGACCGCATATTCGGCCATGTATCCTGCACCGCCGTGGATTTGCACTGCGCGATCGGCCACTCGACCTACCATCTCACTGGCAAACATCTTGCAGCAGGCAGCATCAGTCGACACGTTCTGACCAGCGTCCTTGCGGCGTGCTGTTTCTTCGATCATGCAACGCGCTGCGAAGGCCTCGGCGCGACTGTCAGCCAGCATGGCTTGGATCAGTTGCTTTTCAGCGATGGGTTCACCGAATTGTTTGCGTTCAATCGCATAGGATAGGCTGTCACGGATCAGCCGTTCGGCGGCGCCCACACAGACGGCAGAAATATGCAGTCGGCCCCGATCAAGGACTTTCATTGCCGTTTTGAAGCCCTTGTTCAGACGGTCCGGCCCGCCGATGATGTTCGAGGCAGGCACGCGGACATTGTCAAGGATGACGTCGCATGTGTGCGAACCCTTCTGCCCCATCTTCCTGTCAGGCTGGCCAAGCGTTATGCCCGGCGTCCCTGCCTCGACGAGAAAAGCGCTTACGCCGGCAGAACCTTTCACCTCTGGACTGGTCCGGGCAAAAACCGTGAATAGATCGGCACGCGGCGCATTGGTAATGTAGCGCTTCGTGCCGTTCAGTAGGAAATCGTTTCCATCACGCCGCGCAGTGGTGCGCAGACCGCCAGCATCCGAACCAGCATCTGGCTCGGTTAGGGCGAAGGATGCGATCATATCTCCGGAGGCGAGAGCTGGTAGATACTTCGCCTTCTGCTCGTCGGTTCCATCGATGATGATTCCCTGCGAGCCGATCCCGTTGTTTGTGCCAACTAGCGACCGGAACGCAGGCGAAGCCTGGCCAAGAACGAAAGCGGCTTGCACTTCCTCTATCATCGACAAGCCAAGCCCGCCGAAATCCTCCGGGATCGACATGCCGAAAAGGCCCATCGTGCGGATTTCATCGACCAGCATAGGCGGAATCACATCTTCATCGGCGACGCGATCCTCGTAAGGGATTAGTCGCTCTTTCACGAAGCGGTCGAGCGCGTCGAGAAACTGGGAAAGGGTATCTGTATCAAGGGCCATTATGCTCTCTATTGTTCAGGGTGCGACCGCCGCAACGCGGCGGACAAGATCGACAAGGCGGTGCGCGACGTCGCTTTCGATCCAATCGCGCGTAAGGGTTTGCGAAGGACCGCCGCAGTTGAAGGCAATGATGGGTGAGCCGTCCGTCGGCACGAAGGGCACTGCTACTGCGTTCACATCACGCTTCCACTCCGTGAAGGACGTGCAATAACCGTACTGTTGGTAGTCTTCGATAGCTGCTTCGATTCCGGGCTGCACATTCGGCCAGTTGTCACCCTCATGTTCCTCCACAAGGGCCAGAATTCTGGCCTGCTCATCCGGGCCGTGTGCCGCTATGCAGGCGCGACCAACCGCGGTAGTGGCCAGTTTAATATGGGCACCAACCTCAATCGCCAGCGTGACGGCGTTGGTGCCCTTGCACCGCTCTAGATAGACCATCGATAGTCGGTCACGACTGGCCATGGCCGCCGGCATACCTGTGTAATCGGCTAATTCCTGCATAAAGGGCTTTGCGAGTTGCCGCAGCGGAATCCCTGCAAGGCAGGAGAAACCCAGCGAAAGCACTGGAGGGGCCAGTCGATAGCGTGCTGTATCCGGATCGTAGCTGAGGTATTCCAGCTTGTTCAGTGTATAGGCCAGCCTTGAGACCGTCGATCTGCTCAGGCCAGTGCGCTCGGCCAACTCACCATTCCCCAGAGCTTCCCCTTCCCGCCGAAAGGCCCGCAACAGCTCCAAGCCGCGCGCCAACGCCGTGACAAAATCGCGGTCCTGTCTCTCGGCGTCCTTGGTGCGGTCTTTCCTTGGTCTCACGACATCCCTCCTCGGGAAGAATTATGCGTCTTGAAACACATCTAAACGATCGATAACGTCCGCGTCAATACTGTGGTAAACTTTTCCGCTATGCGGAAAACTAAAGTCGTCCATCTGGTCCCCTTCGTGCCGGATCCTGCGGATGACACAACTGAGCGAGGGCATAACGCCATGAAAGAAATGAATTATCCGACCATCCAGCACCTCATCGGACGGGACTGGATCGCTTCTCCCACGCCGGAGGATCGTGCAGTCATAAACCCTGCAAACGGGCAAACTATCGGACAGATTCCGCAGGCTAGCGCCGCAGATCTGGACCATGCGGTTCACTCGGCCGAATCAGCTTTTCGCCGATGGAAAAACAGCTCTCCCATGGAACGAAGTGCAATTTTGCGACGGTTTGCCGACCTGCTGCGCCAAAATGACAGACTGATCGCTGGCTGGATCACTCTCGATGAAGGCAAGCCGCTGGCTGAGGCCTTGGCTGAGGTCCGCGCCTCAGCTGACCACGTCGACTGGCACGCCGAGGAATGTCGGCGCATTTATGGGCGCATCATTCCATCGCGCAGCCCGGGGGTACAGCAGCTTGTCGTGCGCGAACCGATAGGCGTCTGCCTTGCCATCACGCCTTGGAATTTTCCGCTGAGCCAAGCGGTACGCAAGGTCGCGGCGGCGCTTGCGTCAGGTTGCACGATGATCTTGAAAGCCCCGGCAGAGGCTCCGGCGGGCTGCATGGCAATTGCGCGCTATCTGCTGGATGCAGGCTTGCCCGAAGGCTGTCTGAACCTTGTCTGGGGTAATGCGGCCTTCATTTCGGAAACTCTTATTGCGCGCCCCGAGGTGCGCAAGATCACCTTCACCGGTTCGGTCGAGGTGGGCAAGCATCTGGCAGAATTGGCTGGCCGCCACATGAAGCGGGCGACGATGGAACTCGGCGGTCACGCGCCCGTATTGGTGTTCGACGACGCCGATGCCACGGCCGCGGCGCGCGCCTTGGCGGGCAACAAGCTGCGCAATGCAGGCCAGGTGTGCATCGCCCCAACCCGGTTTTACGTACAACAAGGCATCTACGACCGATTTCTGTCCGAGCTAGTTTCAGCATTTGAGAGCGTAAAGGTGGGCGATGGTTTAACCGAGGGCACACAGATGGGGCCATTGTGTCATCGCGGACGCGTGAATGCGATGGAAAAGCTCGTCGAGGATGCCCGCGAAAACGGTGCACGGGTGTTGACGGGAGGCAAAAGGGTTGGGAATCATGGTAACTTCTATGCCCCGACAGTCGTCGATACGCCCAACGACGACATCGACTTGATGCGCGAAGAACCCTTCGGCCCGATTGCTGTCGTCTCGTCTTTTCGTGAAATAGAGGACGGACTGTCGCGGGCCAACGGGCTACCCTTCGGGCTGGCGTCCTATGTCTTTACCAATTCGTTGGAGCGTGCAGATAAAGCAGCTGCGGGTTTGCAGGCAGGTATGGTAAGCATCAACCAGTTCGGCCTGGCTCTGCCCGAGACTCCGTTTGGCGGCGTAAGAGACAGCGGCTATGGGACTGAAGGCGGGACAGAAACCTTCGAAGGCTATCTCAATACCAAATTTATCTCGCGCAATCGAGCGCCAGTGCTGTGAGGATGCCCATGCCTGTTGAATTAAGCTTCTCAAATGGCGCAGCAATTCTGACCATAGACAATTCGCCGCTTAACCTAATCAACGCGGAGGTTCGGGCTGGAATACAACAATGTATCTTCCAAGTCCTCGAAACTGGCGCTACCAGGCTGATTATCACCGGCGCAGGAACGACGTTCGTCGCGGGCGCGGATGCGAAGGAATTCGGACAGTTGCCTGTTGATCCACAACTAAATGACGTGCTGTTGCAACTTGCGCACCTTCCGATTCCGACTATCGCAGCCATCAACGGGGCTGCGCTTGGTGGGGGACTAGAGATTGCTCTGGCTTGCTGCTATCGCATCGCCTCAACTTCTACCAAACTGGGCCTGCCAGAGGTAAACTTGGGGATCGTGCCTGGCGCAGGGGGAACCCAAAGACTGCCGCGACTTATCGGTATTGAAGCTGCGCTTGACATGATCGTCACCGGGAAGGCTGTTTCCGCCGAGCAGGCACTGAAAATAGGACTGATCCAGCTGCTAGCCGATGACCCGCTTGGCGCGGCCATAGCTCTCGATGACGCTGTTCTAGAGGCGGCACAGGCACCCGACAATCTTCCTTCACCAATGCCAAACCACTTCGCAGCGGAAGTCGCCCGCGCGCAGGTAGCGCGGCGTATGCCTGGCCAGAATGCCCCGCATGTTGCGGTGGACCTGGTCGCGGCCAGCGCGATGACGCCGCTGCACGACGCACTGGCCAGCGAGCGCGCTGCGTTTTTGGACCTTCGTGCCTCGGATCAGGCGCGGGCCCTTAGGCACGTTTTCTTCACCGAGCGTACCGCAACCAACAAGGGGCGCACCTACCCCCGACCTTCCCGAGATGCTGAAACCGCCATCGTGGTCGGTGGTGGTAATATGGGAGCAGCTATTGCGTACACGCTAGCGACCGCAGGGATCTCGGTGACTGTCGTCGAACGCAGTGCCTCGTCCGCAGAGTGGGCCAGAGAAAACCTGCAAAAGCTGATTGATCAGGGTATCAGTCGCGGCATTCTGTCCCCCGATGCGGGAAAGGCGGTTGAGGACCGGCTGGTTACGGTCTCAGGCTATGACGCTCTGCCACCAACCGATCTAGCAATCGAGGCGGCCTTCGAGGATTTTGCGGTCAAGAGCGCGATCTTGACCGAACTCGAAGGTGCTCTGCCGCCCGAGACGATTATTGCCACAAACACATCCTATCTCGATGTAAATCGGCTTTCTGATGGGTTGAAGCACCCAGCACGCTTTGTAGGGATTCATTTCTTCAGTCCTGCGCATATTATGAAGCTTCTGGAAGTCGTCAGGAGCGACCGAACGTCAGACGATACATTAGGTGCAGCATTTGTGCTGGCGCGCAGGCTTGGTAAAATCCCGGTACTGTCTGGTGTTTGCGATGGCTTCATCGGAAACCGAATTTTGTCTAGCTACCGTCACGCCGCTAATCGCCTTCTGGTGAAGGGGGCTATTGTCGACGAGATCGACGCGGCTATGCGCGGATTCGGTATGGCGATGGGTCCATATGCTGCACAGGACATGTCGGGGCTGGACATCGCCTACGCGAATATCCGTCGCAAGGCCGCTGCAGAAGGGAACTGCTGTGGTCACATGCCCTTGGTCGAGCGGCTGGTCGAAAAGCACAAACGCCTAGGACGCAAATCGGGCGCCGGATGGTACGACTATGGGCCGGACGGCAAACCCTCACCTTCGGAGCTGGTCGCTAGCGAAATACTCCGTGTCTCAGAAGAAATGAACTTCACTCGCCGGGAGTTCTCAGCTGACGAAATCGTAGAAAGGCTCTTGCTCGCAATGGTGGCGGAAGCCTGCGATATCCTTGACGAAGGCGTCGCAGAAAAACCGCAAGACATCGACCTAGTAATGATTCACGGCTACGGATTTCCCCGCTGGCGGGGAGGCCTGATGCACCACGCCAAAAATATCGGCAAGGATCGGTTGGCCGCGCTGTTTAGCGCGCTTGTCAAAGAGGACCCTTGCGACTGGAGGGTGCCTCGTTATTTAGAAAGGGTTTTCGCGACCTGACGGTCAAAGTCCCGCGCCATAAGGCGCTGCCCCAGCAACTTAACACAGTGCATCTTCGTCTCGACGCGGCTTAGGCGGTGATGGTCTTCCAAGACTTTGCGTTCTTACCTGGTGGGATAACGGCGTGGACGCCACGGTCCGCAATCGCGTCCTGGCATTTTCGTGTGTCATACGCACCGTCAGCCGTGACACTGCTGGTCTGCCGGGATCTGTTCAAGAAGGTTGGGTAACACTGGAGCGTCACCGATGTGGCTCCCGGTGATCTGAACAGCGCGCACTTCCAACGTTTGCTCGTCGATCCCGAGGTGGATCTTGCGCCAGACCCGTCGCTTGGGGCCGCCATGCTTGCGGGCATGCCACTCACCTTCAAGCTTGATCCCCGTGCTGTCCACCAACAAGTGCAACGGCCCTTTGGAGCCGCGATACGGGATGTTCACGGCCAGGGTCTTCTGGCGCCGGGACAGGGTGCTGAAGTCGAGCACCGTCCAGTCGAGACCGATCAGCCGCAACAGGCTCTCGACGAACCCGGTCGCCTGTCGCAAGGCCATGCCGAACAGGACCTTCATCGAAAGACAGGTCTGGGTCGCGGCGTCGCTGTAACTCTTCTGCCTGTCGGCACGGCCTCCCAGCTCATCTCGGGGTCAAACCAGATCGTCAGCGAGCCACGGCGCTTGAGCGCTTCGTTATAAGCGGGCCAGTTCATGGTCTTGTATGTCGGGGTTGTCGGTCTGCTCATGCACCTCAGCTACCACGCTGGATTCATAAGATGAGTCCGACACGGGATTTGTGCATGCATGCCCCCATTGGTGCAAGTGATTTTTTGAACGGCGCGAGCGTGTGATCGGGTGCGGTCATGTATCAGGCCTCTGTGTGCGGCGCTGATGTAACCGCGGGCCGGTATGGCGATGCGCGGACCAGAGGCATATCAACAAACCGAGCTCGGTGGCTCCTGCACAAATGCTGCTTTCTCTGACCCGGATCTGATCGATCCTTTGCCCTTACTTTTCAGTGACCTCCTCACACTCCCAACTTACCGGGACGTCGTGGCATGCCGTCTTCGCTATGCCATCGCCGCCACCGGATTCCGGTAATCCTCTTGTTTCATTATGATGGCCCAGAGGCCACGCGCCATCTTGTTGGCCAGCGCAATCGCGGCGACCCATGCGCGGCTTGCGGGTTAGTAGGCGTTTCAGCCAGCCATTATTCGGTGTGTCAAACCGCTCGACAGCCTGGAGGACAGCCATAGCGCCAGAGACCAAGAGTGTCCGGAGTCGCGCTGTCGCATCTTCGAGGTCTTCCCGAGCCGGGCTTTGCCGCCCGTCGAGTGCTGCTTCGGCACAAGCCCAAGCCAGGCGGCAAAATCGCACCCGCGCCGGAAGGTGGCCAGGTCACGGGCAAATGTCTCGATCGCAAGCGCCGTGACAGGAACCACGCCCGGCATGGTTTGTGTTCGGCGCACCAAGTCGGCTTTCTTGGCGGCACATCGCATCTTCGCGTCAAGCTCTGCAACACGCGTATTCAGCCCCTCAATCTGCCCCAGATACATCCGGCCGAGGTCACGAACCTCAGCATGCAGCGCGGTGTCATCACCTGCGATTGCGTCCGCGAGTCGCTTGAGATGGGCAGGCCCGCGGGCCGCGACCAATCCGTGTTCGGCGAGGTGGCCGCGTAAAGCGTTGATCATCTGGGGGCGCTGGCCGACAAACATCTGCCGCGTGCGAAACAGCATGGCACGGGCCTGCTGATCTTCCGTCTTCACTGCGAAAAAGCGCATGGTTGGACGCAATGCAGCCTCCAAGATGGCCTCTGCATCGGTCGCATCATTCTTCTGGCGTTTGACGAACGGCTTCACATAGACCGGCGGTATCAACCGCACGTCGCACCCCAGCTTCTCAAATTCGCGGCCCCAGCCATACGCCGTGGCCACGCCTCCATGGCGATCATGCATTTGGGTTGCTGTGCCACGAACGCGAGAAACTGGCCTCGTGAAAGCTTTTTGCGAAACGCGACTGACCCATCATTGTACGCACCATGCAACTGGATAACGCGCTTTGCCAAGTCGACACCGATAATTTTAATTTCGGACATAGATGCTCCTTCCTTCTGTGATGGCTTTTAACGCTCATCATAGTGGCACATTGCGATGCCGTCGGGAGGGGGTATCCACGCCATCAACAGAGCCTAGTAACGGGCATATCTGCCTCACGACAGGCTGAGCACGATCATACTATTTCCAAAGCAGGATTGTTCAATACATGGCGCATTTTTCGCCCTTACTCCGAGATAATTGGCGTATGCCGTTGACCGTTTGACGTCTTCGAGATTGGCGACGTCAGTTGGTGGCTTTGCCAAATGTTATGCTTGGGAGGATAAACATGGAAATCAGTAGAGAAGCCGATACGCTGCGGGCGCTTTATCAGAATTGGACCGATCAGATGGTCGAGAACCCAGACCTGACGATCGCGAACCTGCGCAGCATGTTCGATGAATGGGGGCAGCCCGCACTAGAGCCGGAAAACGTTAGCTACAAAAGCGATCATGTCGGAGGAGTTGAGGCTATCTGGGCCCTACCAGCCGGGGCAGATACCTCGCGTGTAATTGTTTACACTCATGGTGGCGGCTTTGCCGTCGGCTCAGCCGATAGTCATCGAAAAATGGCAGGGCACCTCGCTAAGGTGCTTGGGGTTACGTCGGTGATCCTGCACTATCGGCGCGCACCCGAGCACCCATTTCCGGCGCAGATCGAAGATGCAGTAGCCGCATACAAAGCGCTGCTGGATAAGGGTTTCAAGGCAAGAAATATTCTGACGGCTGGCGACAGTGCTGGCGGCAATCTTGCCATCGCCAGCGTGCTGAAGTTACGCGAACTTGGGTTGCCACTGCCCGGAGCGGTCATCGCCTATTCGCCCTGGCTCGACATGGCGATGCGCGGGGAAACACTGGAAACCAACGCGGAAACCGATGCGCTAGTCGGCAAACCGATCCTCGAAGCGATGGCGGGGATGTTCCTCGGTGAAGGCACGGATCCGCTTAATCCGTTGGCCAACCCGCTGGAGAACGATTTCACCGGTTACCCGCCGCTCTATATCAATGCCGGAGGGGCCGAGACGCTTAAGAGCGATGCCGAACGGTTGCACGAAAAGGCCAAGGCACAGGGCGTAAACGTGACCCTGTCTATCGTCGAAGGCATGCAGCATGTCTTTCCCGCGCTTTCGGGACGCGCGCCCGAGGCAAACGAGGAACTTGGTCGCATCGCCGCATGGTATCGGGCCCTCTGAGACCTGTACTCGCACTGCATTGCGGTGCGGTGCGAGACAAACCCCTACGAAACATTCATCTAGCATCTCACCCGCAATCTGCGGGGCGGAGCGGTCTTACTCTGGGAGGAGTGATATGAACATTCAGACTGAGAATACTAAAACGGTCGGAGCGGATTTTGACGCAGTCGTCATTGGCGCGGGCTTCGGCGGGCTTTACGCTGTCCACAAACTTCGCAACGAGCAGGGACTGAACGTCCGGGGCTATGACAGCGCCAGTGACGTTGGCGGCACCTGGTGGTGGAACCGATATCCCGGTGCGCTGTCAGACACGGAAAGCTATGTCTATCGCTATTCTTTTGACAAAGAGTTGCTTCGAAAAGGCCGCTGGAAAACCCGGTATCTGACCCAGCCCGAGATCCTCGAATACATGAACGAGGTAGCGGATCATCTCGATCTTCGACGCAGCTACAAGTTCGACACCAAAGTGGATGGCGCGCACTATAATGAAAAAACCGGTCTCTGGAACGTGATCACTGATAGTGGTGAGACAGTTACCGCAAAATACCTTGTCACTGGCCTCGGTCTCTTGTCCGCAACGAATGTTCCAAAATTCAAGGGCATCGATGATTTCAAAGGCCGTATCTTACACACAGGTGCCTGGCCCGAGGGAGTGGACTTGAGCAACAAACGCGTGGGCATTATCGGCACCGGCTCGACGGGTGTTCAGGTTATCACTGCAACGGCACCAATTGCAAAACACCTGACTGTTTTTCAGCGCTCTGCACAATATGTCGTGCCGATTGGGAACACCCCGCAAGACGATGCTACCATCGCCGAGCAAAAGGCGAACTACGATAATATCTGGAATCAAGTGAAGAATTCTGTTGTGGCCTTCGGCTTCGAAGAAAGCGCCGAACCCGCCGAAACCGCCTCGCCCGAGGAACGGGAGCGGGTCTTCGAAGCCGCCTGGCAGCGCGGCGGTGGTTTCTATTTCATGTTTGGCACCTTTTGCGATATTGCGACCAGCCAAGTGGCCAATGATGCGGCCGCTGACTTCATCAAGGGCAAGATCAAGCAAATCGTGAAGGACCCCAAGGTCGCAGAGAAACTGACGCCGAAGGACCTTTACGCCAAGCGCCCGCTTTGCGGAAACAACTATTACGAGGTCTACAACCGAGACAACGTGACCCTCGCCGACGTGAAGGCCGATCCGATCGCAGAGTTCACTCCGAACGGCATTCGTCTCGAAAGCGGCGAGGAGCATGAGCTTGACATCGTAATCTTTGCCACTGGTTTCGATGCGGTCGACGGCAATTACGTCAAAATGGACCTCCGCGGACGCGGAGGCGTGACCATGCGCGACACTTGGAAGGAAGGCCCACTCGGTTACCTCGGCATGATGGAGGTAGACTTCCCTAACTTCTTCATGATCCTTGGCCCTAATGGCCCCTTCACTAACCTGCCCCCCAGCATTGAGACGCAAGTTGAATGGATCGCTGACACGATTTGCGCAATGGAAGAAGAGGGGGTTCAAAGTGTGGAGCCAACCGTGGAGGCGCGCGACGCTTGGGTTGGCACCTGCCGTGAAATCGCCGACATGACACTCTTCCCCAAAGCTGAAAGCTGGATCTTCGGCGCAAATATCCCCGGAAAGAAGAATGCGGTGATGTTCTACATGGCCGGGATTGGCAATTATCGCAATGCCATTAGTGCGGTTAAGGAGGAAGGTTATACATCCCTGATCCGCGACCGCACTGCCGAGAAGGTGTAAAGAATTCCGTCGGGCATTAAGAAAACCCGGCGGAAACAATTAAATTTGTTCATGAACACTCAGGAGAGAACTATGGGACGGGTATCCGGAAAAGTCGCACTGGTAACAGGTGGCGCCATGGGCATGGGAAAAGCCCATTGTGAAACGCTGGCACGTGAAGGCGCGCATGTATTTGTAACCGACCGTGATACGGAAGCGGGTGAAAGCGTAGTAAAAGGTATCATTGGAGCCGGAGGGAAGGCGGAATTCATTCAGCATGACGTGACGCTTGAAGAAGATTGGAAGAATGTCATCTCCACGGTGCAATCAAGTGCTGGTCGACTTGATGTGCTAGTGAACAACGCTGGCATTCTCATTCTGAAGCCGCTCCACGAAACCTCGCCTGACGAATTTGACATGACGATCAACGTCAATGTACGCGGTGTTTATCTCGGTATCCGAGCCGCGGTTCCATTGATGAAAGAGACCGAAAAAGCATCAATTATCAATATTTCTTCAATCTATGGGATTGTTGGTGCCGCTTCGGCGGGAGCCTACATTGGATCCAAAGGCGCCGTACGGATGTTGACCAAATCCTGCGCAGTCGACCTGGCCGAAAGTGGCATACGTGTCAATTCGATCCATCCCGGTGTCATCGATACTCCCATGACAAAAGATCTGCTACACGCCGACGAAGAGACCCGGCAGGCAATTCTGGGGGCCACGCTGCTCAAGCGGCCAAGCAAACCTGAAGAGGTTTCGAATGCGGTCCTGTTCCTCGCATCGGATGAGTCATCGTTCGTTCACGGAGCAGAGATTGTAGTAGATGGCGGTTATACTGCGAATTGACAGAGACACATCCCAAGTAACGGCCTGGAACCCGGGCCGTTACTGCCATTGCAAATTTCCAAGACGATAAACGCCAATGAAAATAATTGCACCTATAAAACACCTAATTGATTACAACGTGAAGGTTCGCGTTAAGGCGGACGGTAGCGGAGTTGGTCTCGCGAATGTGAAGATGTCGATGAACCCGTTCGACGAGATTGCGGTTGAAGAGGCGATCCGTCTGAAGGAAGCGGGCAAGGCGGACGAGCTTGTCGTCGTGTCGATCGGCGTGAAACAGGCGCAGGAAACGCTGCGCACGGCGCTGGCGATGGGCGCGGACCGGGCGATCCTCGTCGTGGCCGCCGACGACGTGCACCAAGATATCGAGCCGCTGGCGGTGGCCAAGATCCTAAAGGCCGTGATCGACGCCGAGGCGCCGGGCCTGGTGATCGCGGGCAAACAGGCGATCGACAACGACATGAACGCGACCGGCCAGATGCTGGCGGCGCTGCTGGGCTGGGGTCAGGCGACCTATGCCTCTGAGGTTGCGATCGAGGGCGAGCATGCCGTCGTGACCCGCGAAGTGGACGGCGGTCTGCAGACCATCAAGGTGAAGCTGCCGGCGATCGTCACCGCCGACCTGCGCCTGAACGAGCCGCGCTACGCCTCGCTGCCCAACATCATGAAAGCCAAGAAGAAACCGCTGGACGAAAAGACCGCCGCCGATTTCGGCGTCGATGTCACGCCGCGCCTGACCGTCGTCAAGACGGCAGAGCCCGCCGCGCGTTCGGCCGGGGAAATGGTTGGCTCGGTCGACGAGCTGGTGTCGAAGCTGAAAGAAAAGGGGATCGTGTAATGGCTGTTCTTCTCCTTGCAGAAATCGCCGGTGGTGCACTGGCGCTGGACGCCACCGCCAAGGCGGTGACCGCTGCCAAATCGCTGGGCGATGTGACCGTTCTGGTTGCGGGCCCCGCTGCCGCAGGCGAGGCCGCGTCGAAGATCGACGGCGTGGCAAAGGTTCTGGTGGCGGATGACGCCGCCTATGCCAACGGCCTGGCCGAGCCGGTCGCCGATCTGGTGGTCAGCCTGGCAGGCAATTATGAACATATCGTTGCTCCGTCCACGGCGAGCGCGAAAAACATCCTGCCGCGCGTCGCGGCGCTGCTGGACGTGATGGTTTTGTCGGACGTCACCGCCATCGTGGACGGGTCCACGTTCGAACGCCCGATCTACGCGGGCAACGCGATTCAGACGGTAAAGTCCAACGATTCCAAGAAGGTACTGACCGTCCGCACCACCGCCTTCGACGCGGCTGGCCAGGGTGGTTCGGCCGCCGTCGAGGCCATCGCAGCGGCCGGCAACGCGGGCCTGAGCGCCTGGGTCGAGGACAAGGTCGCGGCGTCGGATCGTCCGGAACTGACCTCGGCCAAGATCGTGGTCTCGGGCGGTCGCGGCGTCGGTTCCGAGGAGAACTTCGCGATCATCGAGGGCCTGGCCGACAAGCTGGGCGCGGCGGTCGGCGCCTCGCGCGCGGCGGTGGATAGCGGGTTCGCACCGAACGACTGGCAGGTCGGCCAGACCGGCAAGGTCGTGGCGCCCGAGCTGTACATCGCGGTCGGGATTTCCGGGGCAATTCAACACCTTGCAGGCATGAAGGACAGCAAGGTCATCGTCGCCATCAACAAGGATGAAGAGGCCCAGATCTTCCAGGTCGCCGACTACGGCCTGGTCGCAGACCTGCTCGACGCCGTCCCGGATATGACAAAGGCACTCTAAGAATGACAAACGTCTACATCTGCGATTACATCCGCACACCAATTGGTCGCTATGGCGGCGCGCTTTCTTCTGTGCGAGCCGACGATCTTGGTGCAATCCCACTCAGGGCCCTGGCCAGCCGAAACCCGAAGCTAGATCTAGCGGCCATTGACGAAGTGATTTTCGGCTGCGCCAACCAGGCGGGCGAGGACAACCGCAACGTCGCACGCATGTCGCTGCTACTCGCGGGATTTCCGGATTGTGTCCCTGGCACGACGATGAACCGGTTGTGCGGATCGGGTATGGACGCCGTAATCACAGCCGCCCGCGCGATCAAAGCTGGAGAAGCCGATCTCATTGTTGCTGGCGGTGTGGAAAGCATGTCTCGTGCTCCGTTTGTGATGCCAAAAGCTACAACTGCATTCTCGCGCGAAAATTCTGCTGAAGACACCACCATCGGCTGGCGCTTCGTCAATAAACAGATGAAGAGTCAATACGGCGTCGACAGCATGCCTGAAACGGCCGAAAACGTAGCGGAAGACTTCAGCATCAACCGCGCCGACCAAGATGCCTTCGCCATGCGTTCGCAGCGAAAGGCGAGAGATGCCATGGCGAACGGTCGTTTGGCCCGTGAAATTGTCCCGGTAGAGATTCCTCAGCGAAAGGGGGAGCCAAAGATCGTCGTACAGGATGAACACCCTCGCGCGGGTACGACTTTGGAAGCGCTCGCCCAACTGAAAACTTTCGTAAAAGCGGACGGCACTGTAACCGCTGGGAATTCTTCGGGCGTGAACGATGGTGCCGCAGCATTGATCCTTGCCACCAGCGACGTCGCAAAAAAATTTGGCCTCACACCGATCGCAAGGGTCTTGGGCGGCGCAACCGCGGGCGTCGCACCGCGCATCATGGGTTTCGGGCCGGCACCGGCGTCGGAAAAGCTGATGGCGCGACTTGGACTGAAACAAGAAGACTTCTCGGTAATCGAACTTAACGAAGCCTTTGCTTCGCAGGGTCTGGCCACACTACGGCACCTGGGGATCGCGGATGATGACGCCCGCGTGAACCCGAACGGCGGCGCTATTGCTCTCGGCCATCCGCTTGGCATGTCAGGTGCCCGCATCACTGGTTCAGCGATGCTGGACCTCAAACCTGGAGAAAAGTCGTTATCGACCATGTGTATTGGCGTGGGACAGGGGATTGCAATCGCGCTCGAAGCTGTCTGAGGTGCCGCGACAACCACAAAACTAACATAAGTTCTCTTATGCGATTTTTGGCTGACCTCAAATTTCGCTGTAGAATTCGTCCTCTTGAACCTCCCTGTGGACGACCAACTGGCGGCACCGGTATTGCCGGTGCCGCCCTTTTCAGAAAGAACGATTGAACGGCCCAAAATGTTTGCGAGACGGATAATCCCGTGACCTGCGTTTCGGCAGGCATCCCATTTCGGCGATCTCGCGCCGCTCAAACATTTCTTCTCTGCGCCTCCGAATGTAACATATATCGCGTGGCGATATTTCGCGCATCGTGCCCGTTTCGCGGGCATGAACTTGCGGGACCGTGTAGCACTGAACATCCAGGAATTGAGACGCGCCCGCGGCCTCAGCCAGGAGGAGCTTGCTCATCGGGCCGAAGTGAGCCGCGGCCATATGGGCAAGGTCGAGAACGCCAAGTTCGCGGCTTCCCTCGACCTTCTCGAACGCATCGCCAAGGCGCTCAATGTCGACCCCGAAGAACTCTTCGCGAAGCGCAAGTCCGTTTCCTGAGGCTTTGATCCCGTCCCCCAACGCGAGAGACATAACGGCAAAAACGGTACGAGTGGCGCGGATACATGGCGAAGAGAAAGACAGGCTGGCCTTTCCAGGAAGGGTTTCTGAACGACGGGACGCAGAAGATTCACCTGTTCACCGATTACCGTTGGAATGATGGCTCGGTGAGCCGTCGTTGGCATGTCGATCCGGAACGCTTTGATGCCAGTCTTGCCATCGTGCGCCCGTTTTCCCTGACGCCCAGTGACAGCTCAGATCAGTAGGAAAACCACTCCGAATGGCCCAAGTTGCCCTCATAGTCGCCGTATTCGACCATGATGCTGCGGGAGTAGAAGTGCCAAAGGCCGCCACCGCTTGGGTAGGCAATCTCCTGCCCGCTTTCTGAGGTGAATGTCGCGGGCCAGGGCGTGTGGGATCCGTAGACCCGTTGGATATACCGACAGGTCCGGTTCTCGCGATCGCAAGAGCGGATCGACCAATCCCACTGACGCGGCTCGTCGCGCGGCTCGTAGGAGCGTCCGGTGAACCAGATTACGTGAGTGCGGTTCAGCCATTCGTATTCCGGCAGGTTGGTGTCGAGCTCACCCTCCCCACCTGGCCCACCAAGCTCGACCGGGACATGGGCAAAGGTGCAGACCCCGAAGGGCGGCAGGCTCGGCCAGGGCGTGATCCGACGAATCATGGTGCGATAGGCCCGCGCGCAGACCGCGCTCGGGGGGAAACCTCCCGCCATACAGAGCATGATGGCGCAGTCGATATCATAGGCCTGCGCTTTCTCAGGGGCACCAAGAGCACCAAACACCCCGATTATCGCCGCCATCATCTGACGTTTCATGCCACTCTCCCGCAAAAGTTGCGGCAACTATCGTGCAATTTGTATTTTTCTGCAATATGTCGTATTGACTCTATATGACTTTATGGCCTTAGTGTCGTGAAGTAGAAGGGCTCTCAACGGGAGAGTCCAAACATGCCGATAGCGCGCAACCAGATCCTGATCACCATCGATGGTGTCAAAGACCTCCAGGAGGAGGGCATCGCGTACCGCTGCCGGTATGAACTCGTGGGGTTCACGGACGATGGCAAGCCGCGCTACCAGTGCATCTACCTGCGCGAGGGCGAACCGGAAGCCATTCTGGTCTCGACCCGGATCACCCCACACGGGCCTGAGCCGCGGTATTTCAACATATGGCCGGGGCTCTTCAAACATCATCTCGAGTTCGGTGACGGGCGCGATCTGCGCTTTGGTCCTGACTACAGTATTACCCTCGAGGAGCGCGGCTGACGTCATCGCCTTCGGCCGCGACGGCACAGCCCGGACCTCCGGCTGGACCTTCCATGGCCAGCGCCCTGCTTGGGCTGGGTTGGACGAACCGGCTGAGGCCGAGATCGTACTTGCGTCACTAGAAGCCGCGCCGCCTTCCGGTCGCCACGATATCCTCTCCCTGATCCAAGCTACGGCAGTCCGACATGAAGGTAACCGTGCTCTACGCCAGGTTGGCCTTGAGGCGGGTGACTGGCAGGTCCTGTTCCGCGCCCTGGTCGAGGCAGAGAGCGGCTACAACCCGGCCGCCATGAGCCCGAAAGGTGCCTATGGATTGGGGCAACTGATGCCCGACACGGCGCGCGCACTCGGGGTCGATCCGCGCAATCCGTCCCAGAACCTCGATGGCGCGGCGCGCTATTTGCTCGCTCAGCTTGCCACCTTCAAGGACATCGACCTGGCGCTGGCAGCCTATAATGCCGGGCCGCACAGGGTGGTCGAGTATTCCGGCATCCCGCCTTTCACCGAGACCCGCGACTACATCGCGCGCATCCACCGGATCCGGTCCCGGCTGGCAGGCCCTCCCGCTTCAGCTCCGGACATCCGCATCGCAGACCGGATGCCCGCCCGCGCGCCGGTCCTCATCGAACTTCAGTAAAACAAGGGAATCTCGCATGCTTCGACATCGCCTCAGCCGCCTCTTGCCCGCCGCCACAACCCTGGCGGCTTTCGCAACGCCCGCTCTCGCGCAAGACTTGTCGCCGATCCAGACCATGCTGGAAACCGTCGAGGCCGCACTGACTGGTCCGATCGGTATCGCGGTCGCCACGCTCGCCGTGATCGGCACCGGCTTCATGTGTATGATGGGACGGCTGAACTGGGGCTGGTTCGCCTCGGTCATCATCGGGATCGTGCTGATCTTCTCGGCCGGCACCATCGTCGACGGCTTCTCGTGACATTCCGGCAAAATAGCGTCCTACGAGCGCCCCGAACGCGTTGTGCTTCGCAAACGCTGCCTCGGGTCCCTCTCCGGACACACAATTTCTTCTAAGCCGGAATATCACCCAATGGCAGAACGATCCCCCCTCTTTCTGGGCCTCGCCCGTCCGCCCAAGTATCTGGGTCTCCCTGTCGGATACCTCGTGGTTCTGGCGACTGGGGTCGTTCTGCCGTTCATCTGGACGAAGTCGATGGTCTTTTTCCTGATCGGGCTCGTCGCCTACCCGATCCTCTGGTTCGTCGCCGACCGAGAGCCGCATTTTTTCGAGGTGCTGCACGTCTCCTATGGCTCGGTACGCCCGACAAAGAACCGGGCCCTGCACGGAGGCGACAGCTTTGGCGCTTGATGCAGGCACACTTTCCACTCACGGAACCGCTCTGCTCCAGGCCGGCAGCGGGGAGTTCGCGCGGGAGAGCTATCTCGCCGAACACCTGCCGTATTTTGCCCTCGCCGATGACGATGTCATGGTGCTGCGCGAGGGCGATCTCTTGGCGACCCTGCGCCTTGATGGTCTGAACCCGATGACCACTGAGGACGCCCGGCTCGATGCCCTGAAACGCGCGGTCGCGGCCATCGTCGCCCAGACCGGTAACGCCTTCGGCTTCTACATTCACCGGATCTCGGTCCCGCAGGATCTCGGCATGCGCCCCATCGAGGGTGACAGCTTCGCCGCCGCGATCGACGCCCGATGGCAGGCCCATGTCAAAGACCTGCGCCCGGCAAAGCGCCAGCTCTATCTCAGTGTCATCCGGCGGCCCGATATCTCGGCCCGCATCCCGCTCCTGCGAGCACTGGCCCGCAAGGCCTGGGTCAAGGACCGCGCGACACGGATGCAGGAACTGAACGAGGTCATGGGCTTCTTCGAGGTAGCGCTCTCCTCGGCCAACCCGGTCCGGCTGACCCGCACGGGCGGTGAATGGCTGGGCTATCTCAACACGCTGAACGCAGGCAGCTTCTCCCCCATCGCCTTCGGGCAAAGCGCCCTGCCCCTCTCGCACACCCTGAGCAATTGCCGCGCCACCTTTGACGGCGGTGTCGTCACCCTGACCGATGCCGTGACCGGTCAGGTCAAATACGGCGCGCTCTTTTCCATGAAGACCTATCCGGCCCTCACGGATGTCACGCTGCTCGATGCGCTCGACCTGCCGCTCGACATCGTGCTGACGAATTCTTTCAGCCCGATCCCGAACAACATCATGGCCGAACGCATTCAACGCATCATCCGTCAGATGTATGCCTCCGACGATGCTGCCGTCTCCCTGCGTGAACAGCTCGGCCAAGCCGCCGACGATCAGGAAGCGGGCCGCATTGCCTTTGGCGATCATCACCTCTCCATCGCGGTCTATGCGCCAGACCGCGACACGCTCGAACGCGCCGCCGCCCAGATCAAACGCGTCGGCCAGGAGATCATGTCGGTGATCGTGCGCGAAAACATGGCGCTGAAAGCCACCTACTTCGCGCAATCCCCCGGCAACTTCGGCTACCGGGCGCGCAAGACGCCGATCTCCTCGATCAATTTCGCGGATTTCGCCGCCCTTCACGGAAGCGTCGAGGGGCGTGGTCCTGACCAGTCGCCCTGGGGCCAGACGATCTCGGTCCTGCCGACGGTTGGCACCTCGGGCTATCGGTTTAATTTCCACGAGACGGGTAGCCCGGGCAAGGAACCGACCGTTGGCCATACCCTGGTTCTGGGGCGCACCGGCACCGGCAAGACGCTGACCACCGCTTTCCTCGCAGCGCAGGCACAGCGGGTCGGCGCCCGGCTCTTCTTCTTCGACAAGGATCGCGGCCTCGAGATGGCGGTGCGCGCCCTCGGCGGCCGCTACAACGAAATCCGCGCAGGCGTGCCGACAGGTCTGAACCCGCTGATGACCGAGACCGACGAGCGTGGTCGCGCCTGGCTCTCGGACTGGCTCGTGACACTTCTCACACAGGGTGGCACGCTGACCGGCGAGCAGTCGCGCCATATCCAGAGCGCCGTGACCCAGAACGCCCATGCCGGGAGCGCGCTCCAAAAGTTTTCCAGCTTCGAGACCCTGTTCCAGTCGCTCGATGACGATGGCGAGTTGCAGTCCCGCGTCGCCGAATGGGCCCCCGGCGGGCGTTATGGCTGGGTTTTTGAGGCGCCGGAGCACGGGGCCGGCCTTGAATTGGCTGCTGACATCATCGGGTTCGACATGACCGAGATTCTCGACATGACGACCGAGCGCATGGCGGTGCTTTCCTACATCTTCCGCCAGATCGAACGCGTGGTCGAGGATCGCCGTCCCACCATCATCGTGCTCGACGAGGCCTGGAAGCTCCTTGACGATCCCTACTTCGGGGCGCGGCTGGAAAACTGGCTGGTCACACTTCGGAAGATGAATTGCGTCGTGATCATGATGACGCAATATCCGAGCCAGCTGCGCGACAGCCGCGTCGGCAAGACCATCGTCGAGACGGTGCCAACCCAAATCCTCTTTCCCAACGACCGCGCCACCGTCTCGGATTACGACTTCCTGCGCGTGAACGCCAAGGAGGCCGCGCTCCTCGTCCAGCCCACCATTGGCCAGCGCATCGCGCTCGTTCGCTCGGCGGGTGACAGCGTCTTCGTCGACGCCGACCTCTCCGCCTTGGGCAACCTCCTTCCCATCCTTGGCGGCGGCGCCACGGGTGAGGCGCGTGTGCCTGCCGATTGGCGCGCCAATCCCGATTTCTGGAGACATGTGATATGAGTTCAAAACCCATCCTGGCGCTTTGCGCCGCCGCTAGCCTTCTGGCCGCTTGCGAGAAATACACCGAGAAAACTTCGCCCTGCTTCGGACGCAATGGCGCGCCGCAAGTCACGCGCGCCGCCCTCTCCTTCTCGACCATGGGCGCTCCGGTCCAGCAGGCTGCAAAGTCTGACTGCATCTTTGAACACCTGCCGCGTCCGGAATGAGCCGTGCCGCGATCATATCCGCCGGGCTCTGCCTCGGCCTCAGCGCCATGCCCGCCCATGCCCAGGGGGTGCCGACGCAGGACAATTCCGCGATCGGGCGCGCCATCGCGCGGGTGACGGCATTGGCTGAAGACCTCGGCGTCCAGCAGGACAAGGATCGGACAGAGTCCACGCTGGCGGACGTGCAGGCCGGCCAGCTCCGCGTCCTCGAGGAGATGACGGCGGCCATCACCGGGCCCGGCTTCGATATCCCCGCGCTCGAGGGCAATGCGGATTTCGGCGTGGCGGCGGTCTATCCAAATACCGATGCAAGCCCCATGAACAGCCGCCTCTTCGGCGAGGGCCGCGAGACGGTAGAGATGATGATCGTCGAGGTGGCGGGCGAATTCGCGGGCGCGCCCGGTGTGGCCCGGGCCGGGCTCTCGGCCACCCAGTGGCGCTGCCTCTTCCAGGCCCTGATCAAGCAGGAAAGCCGATTCAACGTTGCCGCCGAAAGCCCGGTCGGGGCCTATGGCCTCACCCAGCTCATGCCCGGCACTGCCTCCGACCTCGGCGTCGACCGCTATGACGTGAAAGACAACCTGCGCGGCGGCGCGCGCTACATCACCACGCAGCTCAACCGGTTCGGCAATATCCCCCATGCGCTCGCAGCCTATAACGCGGGGCCCGGTCGGGTCATCGAATACGGCGGCGTGCCGCCCTTTGCCGAAACTCAGGGCTACGTGCGCAACATCTCCAAGTTCTACAACGAATACCTCGCCGTGGTGGGCGGTGCCGATGCACTCGGCACGCTCTCGCCCTCGGATTTTGCGCTGGCTGAATATGCCAGCATCTCCGAGGCCGGCGTCTATTACGCCGCGGACAGCTCCGCCACCACCGAACAGGTCATCAACCGCCTCCGCGCGATCATCCTGCAGATCGATGCGCAGCCCAATGCCAAGGCGGCCTGGGAGCTCAACACCTACGCCAAGGCCGAGATCGGCCGCATCCTCAACCTTCGCGTCCGGCTGATGGCCGCCAACCAGCAGCGCGAGGCGGCCTATGCGCAGCACCTCGTCGCCGACCGTCTGGCCGAACGCGACTTCATGCAGATGGGAGTTCCCGAATGAGACACCTTCTCCTGACCGCCGCCGCGGTCACCGCGCTCGGGCTCAGCGGGCCCGCCACGGCTCAGGGCGTGCCGACCTTCGATGGCTCGCAGCTTGGCCAACTCGTCGCCCAGCTCGAACACATGGCTGAGGATCTAAATGTCCAGATGCAGCAACTCGCCACCATGCGGCTGGAACTGGAAACCCAGCTGTCGCAGCTCACAAACCTTGAGGCGCAACTGACCTCGCTGATCGAGGGCAGCGGGTTGGGCGAGCTCTTCGCAACAGTCGAGGAATTCCGCGCGCTGCGCGGCAAGCTCGTGGCTCCTCTCAACACCGCGCAGTCCTTGGCCAGCGGCGATTTCCTCAGCGGCTTCAATCCCGGTGCGGAACTCTCGGCCTCCGTCGAGCGCGTGCTGTCGGGCAGCGGCTTCACCTCGGAGCGCCTGAGCACGCTCTCGGGATCGGATCAGCCCGCCGACAACCGCATAGCCGCCTCCGCCGGAGCCAGCGCCATGCTGTCCGTCGCGGCGCAGGAAAGCCACGAAGAGGCAGGCCAGAGCCTTGAACGGCTCGAAACCATGGTCGGGCTGATCGACGATCAGGACGGGCTGAAAGCCGCCGTCGATCTCAACACCCGCGTCACCGCCGAGCTGGGTATCATCCTGACTCAAATCTGGCGGCTGGAAGCGGCCCAGGGCGTCAGTGCCGGCCAGCTTGGCGTTGTCGATGCCGCGACCCTCGCGGATGAGCGCAAGTTCCGCTCGATGGCGGTGGATCCATGAGCACGTCGATGCGCCTCACTATCCCGGATATTCGCTTCGTTGGTTTCGCCGCGCTAGTGCTCGGTGCCCTGCCCTGTGCCGCGCTGGCCCAGACCCCGAGCACGGACCCGTCCAGCAATACGCCCTTCAGTTCGATGGCCATCGCGCGGGACGAGGGCGACGCCTGCCGTGTCCCGAAACCACCCGCCGATCTGGCCGAGACCGCTTACTTACGCAACGGCTACCGCGCGATCCTGCGCATCCTGATCGCCGAAGAGGCGCTCGCCTCGCAAAGCTGCACCTGCCTGCTGGACCAGTTCACCTGGGATCAGGCACTTGACGCTTTGCCCCGGTTCCAGACTTCGGACACCCCGCACCTGCCCTTCAAGGTGCTGGATCTCTACGCCAAGGCCGATGAGCTGGAAGCCCAAATTGCCGCAGGATGTGCGGAGTAAATGGGGGTCATTCGCGACATCCTCGGGCAGGTCGACGCCGCGGTGAACACCGTGGCGCAGGACGGCTTTGTCTCTTCCGCAGCCTCGGTCGGCAACGTCATCTCGGCGGGCGCGACACTGCTGCTCGTGCTTCTGGGAATCAACGCCGTGATGCAGCTGCGCCCCCTGCCCTTCGGCACCGGCTTTGCCTTCGGCATCAAGGTGGCACTTGTCGGGATATTCGCGCAGAGCTGGGACAATTTCAGCGTGATCTATGGCATCGTCACGCAGGTCCCCGACTCTATCGGCGCCTCCATCTTGGCCCTCACCGGGTCGGGCGACGAGGCCGGGGTTTACGCAAGCCTCGACAACATGGTCGCCCGCATCACCGCCTATGGCGACACGATCGGCGACCGCGCAGGCTGGGTTTTCGGCGCGGTCCTGGGCGCGATCTTCTTCGTCCTCTCTGCCGTCTTTGCCGCCGTCACCGCCGGGATCATCGCCTTTGCCCGCATCGTCTTCGCGCTGATGATCGTCATCGCCCCCTTCATGATCGTGACCTCGCTCTTCAAGCCCACCCAGTCGCTCTTCGAGGCCTGGACCCGCGCCACCATCGGCTATGCGCTCATGCCTGTCGCTGCCGCCGGGGCCGCGGGCATCATCGTCGCCATCGCCGAAGCGATTGGCGATGCCTCCGCCGATCCGGGCGATGTCGAAACCGTCAGCCTGATCCTACCCTTCCTCGTGATCCTGATCCTCAGCGCCGGGATCATGGCCTCGGTGCCCTACATCGCCTCCAACCTCACCGGTGTCGTGGGCATTGCGTCCAATGCCGTGGGTCTTACGGGCCTCGCGCGGCAGGGCTTCGTGAACACGCGGGAGTATGGCACGGGCGCGACCTCGCGCCTCGTCACCGGCAAGTCTCCGCACGAGCTGAACCAGATGGCCAATACAGGCGTGGTGAAGACCGGCGAGATGATCCGGCAAAGCCCTGGCGCGCTCCTCTCCGCCGCCAAGGCCTTCCGCAAACCCTGATTTGAAAGACCACTACTTTGAAGAAGACTGTGACCAGTTCCTCCGCGCCTGACCGCGACGCCTTTGAGGCGGATTTCATCTACGGGCCCAGGCGGCGCGAGCGCTTCGCCTGGTTCGTCGCCGCGGCAGGCGTGCTAGTCGGCGTGGCCGGCATGGTCGCGGGCGCGAGCCTCTTTCCGCTCAAATCCACCGAGACCTTCGTTGTCGTGGTCGACAAGGAAACCGGCGAGATGGACCGGGTCGCCGCGGTCCAAGCGCTGACCCTTTCCGAGAGCGACGCCATCATCCAGGCCAATCTCGTGGCCTATGTCGACGATCGCGAGACCTACGACCTGACCGATGGCGAGCAACGCATCAACTCGGTGCTCGACCGCTCGGATGGTGACGCCGCCCGCACGCTGCGCGATCTCTGGTCCTCCACCAACGAGGACTACCCGATCACCGTCTATGGGCGCGATGCCAAGATCGAGGTGGTGATCAAGTCCGTGAACCAGATCGAGCGCGGCGTGGCCCAGGTCCGCTTCACCCGCACGCTCCGCCGTCCCCGCGACACCCGCACCGTCACCCGGTCCTATGTCGCCACTGTCGGCTACGACTTCCAACCCGAAACCCGCCAGCGCCTTCAGGACGTCTGGGCCAACCCCTTGGGCTTCGTGGTGACCTCCTACCGCGTCGACGCCGAGACCCTGGAGAACTGACCAACATGAAATCCCTGCCCGCGCTCCTCCTGGCGCTTGCCCTTCCTGTTGCCGCACTCGCCGAGGCCACGCCGCAAGGCGGCCCGCTCGATATCCGCATTCGCACCGCCGTCTATAACGAGAACCAGGTCTACCGGATCGAAACGGATCTTCGGCATTCGACCACGATCCATTTCGGGACGGGCGAGCGGTTTGAAGCAGTGATTGTCGGCGACACCGAAAGCTTTCAGGTCGATCCGATCCCCGAGCTTGGCAATGTACTGACCATCAAACCGCATGTTGCGCAGACCTCGACCAACATGACGGTGATCACCAACCGCCGCACCTATTCCTTCCACCTGCGCGAAGGCTCGATCCCGAACCGCACAGGCATGTTCTTCGAGGTGCGCTTCCGCTACCCCGATGAGGAACGCCGTGCGGCGGGTGCCACCCAACCGAAGGGGTTCGAGGCACCTCGCAACTACAACTACCGCGTCTCCGGCGAAGGGGATTTCCGCCCCAGCCATATCTACGACGACGGGCGCTACACGTATTTCGTCTTCCCGGAAAACGGTCGCCAGCCCGCCCTCTTCAAGGCCGATGACCAAGGCCGCGAGCGCACAGTCAACTGGACCCAGCAAGGCAACACCGTTCGCGTTCTCGGGGTGAACACCTATTGGACGCTGCGCATCGGCGACGAGGCGATCTGCGCCTGGCGCGACGAGAGCGCGATCTATGTGAGCAACTGACCATGGCCGATCAAACCCCTCCCGACCTTCAGAACCGTCTCGACCAGTTCAGCCAGCGCGGCAAATCGAAACGCCGGGGCAACAGCCTCGGGGTCGGTGCCCTCGCCGCCGCCCTCGCCCTTGGCGGGGCCGGGGTCGCGTATTTCCTGGCCACCGGCCTGCAGGAGGGCGACAGCGCACTCGAGACCTCCGATGTTGAAACCTTCCAGGACCGCCGCCCCGGCACCGGTGGGCGGCTGGAGTTTCCACCCGATGAGACCGAACAACGGGTCAATGACGCGCTGATCGCCGTCGAAGAAGCGCTTGATGTGCCCGCCGCCCCTGCCCCCGAGCCGAGCGCCGAGGTGCTGGCCGAGATCGCCAAGCTCCGCGAGGCCCTTGCCGCCAGCCAGGCCGCCCGCAACTCGGAAATCCAGTCCGCCGTTGCCGACCTGCGCGAGGCCTTCGATGAGCAGAAGGCGGCCTTGGAAGCACTTATAGCGGAGAAGGAGGCAGAGCTTGCCAACCTGCAGCGCCAGACCGAGGCCCGCATCGAAGGTCTGCAGGCCATGCTCGATGCCGAACGGGCGCAGCGCGAGGGGCTCGAGGCTGAGCTCGATCGCGAGGGGCTGATCGCCGATCAGCGCCTACTCGAAGAACGCCGTCGTCAGGAAGAGGAACAGCGCCAGCGCGAGGCCGAGCGGGTCGCCGAGGAGCTTCTGACCGCGCAGATCAAATCCCCCGCCGTGGTCTATGCCGACGGTCCGCGCGGCGGCCAAAGTGGCGCGGCGGTGGCCGATCCTGCTGCCGCAGGCACCGAGGGGCCGGTCCTCTCGGGCAATGAGGCGTTCCTGCAGAGTGCGCGACCGCTCGAAGTGCAGGAGGCCACCCGCCTCACCCACCCCGAACGCACGTTGACCCAAGGGTCCGTCATCCAGGCCGCGCTCCAGACCGCCATCAACAGCGACCTGCCGGGCTCCGTTGTGGCGGTTGTCTCCGAACCGGTCCCGGCGTTTTCCGGGGACCGGATCCTGATCCCCCGGGGCTCCCGCCTTTTTGGCCAATACCGCTCTGGCATCGAGATGCACCAGAAACGCATCCTCATTCTCTGGACCCGCGTCCTGACACCGGACGGAACCTCAATGGAAATCGCCGCTGTTGGCGGGGACCAGCTTGGCCGGTCGGGCCTCACCGGCCTCGTCGACACCAAGTTCGCCGAGCGCTTCGGAGGTGCGGCGCTGATTTCCGTGATCGGGGCGGCACCGGCCGTGGCAGCCGAGAGCGCCAACAATGAAACCACCAGCATCGTTCTGGGCGATGTCGGCAGCGACCTGCAGGATGCCGTCGGCTCGGTCATCGCCGACCAGGTGTCGATCGCGCCGACGATCTATGTCGATCAGGGAGCCTCGGTCACCGTGCTCGTCGACCGGGATGTGGTGATTTATTGATGGATCAGGCATCGCCAGCCTCATATCTCGAGCGCTATCTCGACCCGTTCCGCGACCTCTTGCGACGCGATGACGTGGTCGAGATCGCGATCAACCCGGACGGCAAGGTCTGGCTTGAGGTCGCAGGCGACGCCACCATGCGCCACGAAGGTCAGACCGTGGATCGGACCACAGCCCTCAACATGGCCCAGACCATCGTCGGCGATGCCAAGGCCCGCGTTTCTGAAAAGAACCCCCTCGTCTCCGGCAAGGTAGAATATGCAGGCCGTCCGCTTCGGGTCCAGGTCGCCGTACCGCCCGCCATCGATCGCGGTGCCTCGATCACCATCCGTCTCTTCGCCTCGGGCAGCGTCCGGGACTACGCCCCGGCCTATCTCTTCGGCAAGGCCGTGTCGCTGGACGCGCTCCGCGCCGAGAAAATGAAGAACATCGCCAGTCTGGCAGATGAGAACCTCGAAGCCGCGTTGCAGACCCTGGTCGAGGGGCGGCTCAACGTCCTGATCAGCGGTGGGACCTCGACCGGCAAAACCACTTTCGCCCGCCACCTTCTGACTCATGTCAGCGAACGCGAACGGCTGATCACCATCGAAGACGCCTTCGAGCTCTTCCCCGGTCAACCCAACACCGTCGCCCTCTTGGCCGACCGCGGTTCCGGCTCGCAACGTAGCGCCAACGCCCTTCTCCAGGCCTCCCTCCGAATGCGACCCGACCGGATCATCGTTGGCGAACTGCGCGGGGCCGAGGCCCTGACCTATCTCGAAGCCATCAACACCGGCCATGGCGGGTCGGTCTCTACAATCCACGCTGAAACCGCAGAACTCGCCATCGACCGGCTTGCGATCATGGTGCTGCAGGCTGGCACACCGCTGACCTTCGCCGAAGTGCGCGAATACATCCGGAAATCCATCGATGTGATCGTGCAGCTCGGCCGCGCCGAGGGCAAGCGAGGGATTACGGAGTTCTATCTGCCGGGGTCGTAAGCCCCTCGGCACAAAGGGTCGGAAGCTGCCGTTCGCGGCTGGAGCGAAGGCTCCAATGGTCAATTGCAGGAGCGGACTTTGATCGGCAGACACAGTTGCAGCGGGCTGGCTCCTACGCCCACGTGGGAGTGGCATTTCGTCGTGGCGAAGGGCTAGTATCGTGCAAGTCTTCGGTTGATTTCTTTTTGTGGAAGTCTGCATCTCGGATGGTCACGAACGGCCTCCAAACCCGCTTTTAGCGCGCTTGTCGCACAAACCATGTGTTTTTCCATTTCGTCAAACACCCACAACACACCGTGCATCGAGAGCTTTTGACTCTCTGCTTCTGCCCTAAGCGCACCATCGCCGGTTAGTAGTACCCAATTCCGTTCCACCGCTAAACAGAACGCAAAAACATCTGGCGTCGATAGCATTGCTTTCGCCCGTTTCAGTTCTGTTGCACGTGCGGTTTCTTGTGGAGTGAGTTGTTCGACCTTCAATCCAAGATCGAGCAAATCAGGGCCCAACCAATCGAGGAGTTCCGATTCATACAGAATATCTGGGACCACAAATTCATAAGGCAGGTCAAAAAGCCTCGCGGTCAGCGAGGCTCTTTCGATGTCAATCAAGACAGAGGTATCGGAAACAAGAACTTGCACATAACTACTATGACATGTGGTTCAACCGTTCTTCCAGCTCTTTTACTCGTATTTCGAGAAGTTCTGCCGCGCGAGACAACCCAATCAACCCTTCGGAGAGGGCACGAAAACACAGCCTCTGAAAGCGGTCAGGCTCTTCTCGTTCCCAAGGAATGGAATTCGGCTCCTCGAACGGCTCATCGCGCCAACCCCGTTGCTTATAGACCTTGAACAGGCGCGCAAATGTTGCCTGGTTGATGATGTCCAAATCCTTGCATCGATACGTCAGCGCTTGAATGCTGACGCCAAACCGATCCTTTAGACTAATGAGCTCACCAATGCTTATGTCCGTTCTGCGGGCACCGATCTCCTGCCGTAGCACTTCTGCCGGAACGAGAAATGCACCAGCAAATCGATTTGCGGCGCGTTCTGAATCACATCCTTCAGCGACCTTAAGAACCATGTGGCCCAGTTCGTGAGCTAAACTGAAGCGCTTCCGTTCAGACCAGGTCTTCTTCTTGATCATAATCACCCGCGCAGAGTGATGCTCTTTTCGACGGACTTTGGCCGCAAGGCCATCAATCCGATCAACGTCCAAAGACAACACCTTGATCCCGTGCTCCTCGAGGAGTTCAGCAAGCATTGGGATCGGATCGTGACCCAGCTGCCAGGAAGCACGCATGTTGCGAGCCGCGTCTTCGGCATCACGAACATCGGCCACCCAGTAGGGCGCTTCGTGTGGGGCATCCCATTCCTGGCTCGAAAGATTCAGCAAGCTTTCGATGGCGAGGTACTTTTCAACCATATTGAGCGTCTTGGCTTCGATCGTCGCGATCTCCTTGGCTGACGAGCTGGCTGACTTGCGAAACTCCACGCCCTCCAACTCAAGCTCGTCATCGCTCAGCAGGAAATCCACAGAGACCTCGAGTGCTCGGGCAAGACCTAGCAGCACGCCCGATCCGGGCATGTCTTCATTGCGCTCGTACTTGCCTATGGCTTGAGCGGACACCTTTTTCTCCATGGCATCGGAAAGTGCACGGAGCGAGAGGCCAGATGCTGCCCGGGCTCCTTTGAGTCGCTTGCCAATCATAACGTCCTCCCAGTGGGTGGTTTACATTTCACCCATATGATTGATATTTTGTAAACTACAATGCTTGAAAGCGCGGCTTTTTGTCCCTAACTTGTAACAGCAAGCCGAAAGAAAGGCAAATTTGTAAACCGCCAAGTCGCTTCACGAGGCGCTAAACAGGCAAAGAAAAGAGGAAGTAGCCATGAACGCACCGTTTGCGGGCGACCTACCTAGAGGAATTCAGAAGATCACGGCACTGCCGGACCCCGGTCTGGCAGAACTCTGGGACTCGATCATCGTCGAAGCCGAGATAAAGGAGCGCCTGCTCTCTCAGGCGGTGCTGAATTTCACAATGCGACCAAAGATGAGCCGAGCCGTGTTGCCACTCCATGGCGTCCTCCTGTTGGTTGGCGCACCCGGAACGGGCAAAACGTCGCTCGCGCGAGGGTTGGCCAACCGAACAGCAGCGGCTTTCAAGGGGGGGAACTTCCAACTGGTCGAGGTTGAAGCGCATGGCTTGACGAGTTCCGCCATGGGGAAAACGCAGCGAGCGGTTACTGACCTCTTCGCGCAAACACTTTCAGAACTTGCCAATGCAGGCCCGACGATTGTCCTGCTAGATGAAGTGGAAACCCTTGCGGTGGACCGCTCTAGGCTAAGCCTCGATGCCAACCCTGTCGACATTCATCGAGCCACGGACGCCGTTCTGGTACAGCTCGACCTGCTGGCAGAATCTCACAAGAACCTGCTGTTTGTGGCAACCAGCAACTACCCGGAAGCGGTGGACGATGCCTTCGTTTCCCGATGCGATCTGGTGCTTGAAGTGCCTCTTCCCGGAAAGGAAGCCTGCAAGACGATTTTGCGGGAATGCCTGTTGGGGCTAAGCAGCACGTATCCTGAGATAGAAGAGCTGACCAGCGACCGTGGTTTCGACACCTGTGCTGGCGAATTCGTCGGCCTCGACGGCAGGACAATCCGAAAGACCGTCGCAAACGCGCTCGCCTCTAACACTCAGGTGGCACTGAACCCCGGCTCAGTAACACTGCCCCAGTTAGCTGCTGCCGCAAAATCAGCCCAAACCAACAAAAGAGCGAATCGGGGGAAGTGATGATAACTGTAGCCCGCAGAACATTCCGAAGCTCTCCGCATCGCGACGCATTGGCAACATGGGCCGCCATCAGCGACTTGCTCACCCGTACAAATACCGGAGCGCAGCAAGAACTCAGCAGTGTCGCTGGCATTGCAAGCAGCATAATCGCGGACAAAGCCTGCGAAAACTCACCAATCATTGTCAGCTGTGAAGGGCCGCAGACGCGCATCTACTGTCTTTACGATGACGATGCGATCGACGGGTCGGACGCGAACGAAGACGTGCTCGGGTTTGACCCGCTGAAAGGTGATTGGTCGATTTCACTGCCATGTGAACCCGATGATCTCGGTTGGGTCCAATCTGCGCTGCAACAGAAGAGCAACCGCATCACAGCACGCGACAGAACCGAAACCAAAAAGCAAGACACAGCGAACAACTCGCAAGGTGCTACGCTCGAAATTGATCTCGAGGGGTTGTTGAAACCATGACAACAGTCATCACGTATTCCCGCACCCAGTCTGTCACCTATGTGGCCGATAACATCCTCAAGAGCCTCAAAGACATTATCCGTCTGAGTGGCATGGATCCAACAAATTTCGTGAACGACACGGAAATCAACATGCGCGGAATCAAGGCATGGTTGGAGAGCGAAGACCTCGAGAAGATCACACTCGAGATATACGATCCGGCAACCAATGGACTAATCCTGCGTTGGGATATCGACGTGAACTACAGTTGGTCTGCTGGAGATGGAAACTTCTGGACGGACACCGATCAACTTCGTTGGGCAATTCGCAAAGCGGGAGTTGCGCCGGCAAGCGCCAAGTATGACCTCCTGCTACGTACAAAGCCTGGACGACCTGATGTCCCGGGTTGGCACCGGACCACCGCCCGATCTACAGACGGTATGGTTCGCCAAAGCCTTGGCTCCACCATCGAACACAACGGTCTGGGAGCGACGGCAGCGTATTGGAGGCAGGCATCATGATTTCACTCCCGGACGCATTCAAAAAGTTCAAGAGCCGAATGGAGTTGAACGAAAGAGAGCAGCAGAACGCATCCAAGCGGCAGAAGGAAGTTCGCGAGCATCTGGATAAGGCCTTTCAGATCGACCGTAGCTTTTTGACAGGAAGCTACGCCCGCTGGACCAAGTCCAAACCACTCAAGGATGTCGATATCTTCTTCGTTCTTGGAAAGGACGAGGACCACTATCGAGACAAACATCCTGACAAGATACTGACCGCATTCTACGATACGTTGGTTGACGTTTATGGAAGCAGCGCCGTCAAAAAACAGGGACGCTCTGTGGGTGTGGACTTTGGTGTCGTCGTCGATTCCGACGACAACACAGATTACCGGGTTGTAAGCGTGGATGCAGTGCCCGCATTTGCAAAGGGCGACGACTACGAGATCCCGAACAACACAACCGGGAAGTGGATGGGAACAAATCCCGAAATCCATGCACAGAAGGCTGTTTCGGCCCACCAAGCTTATGGCAATGAGTGGAAGGGCCTGGTGCGCATGGTGAAGTACTGGAACCAAAACAGCCGCCACGGAGAAAAACCTATCAAGCCATCCTTTCTGATCGAGGTCATGGCGATGGAATGCCTCCATGGTGGATGGGGTGGTTCACATGACCGCGAAATCCAAGCGTTCTTCGCTACGCTACGCGACCGAATTCACGAGGATTGGCCAGATCCGGCCGGGCTCGGGTCTCCTGTTAGCGATCGAATGGACGCAGCGATGGTGAAGCGCGCCCAGACAATTCTGGATCAGGCAAACCGCGACATCGCTGCCGCAATTCACTTGGCGCGCCAGGGCAAGAACGGAGACGCCCTGAAAGCGTGGCGCGCTTTCTTCGGACCAAAATTTCCGCTGTCTTAGAAAGAAGAAACAATGGCTGAATGGTCGCTATCACAACTTCTATCATCGTTGCACGAGGATATTCAGCATCGGCTGTCAACGGCGCGGAAGTCGTTCAAGCATCCCGGTACAAAAGGGGACGCAAGCGAAGCGATTTGGATCGATATGCTCGCACAGTACATCCCTGAGAGATATCAGGTTGCAAGTGCTCATGTCGTCGATAGCCGGGGAAATTTTAGCGATCAAATTGATGCCGTGATCTTTGACCGTCAATATTCGCCCTTCATTTTCACCTACGAAGAACAGCTCATAGTTCCAGCAGAAAGTGTATACGCTGTTTTTGAGGCCAAGCAGACGGCAGATGCCGGTCTGGTGAGATACGCGCAAGACAAGGTGGCTTCAGTCCGAAATTTGCATCGGACCAGCCTACCAATCCCTCATGCTGGTGGGGTTTATCCGCCAAAACAGCTCATTCCCATCATTGGTGGGCTTCTTACTTTTGAGAGCGAATGGAAACCTCCCCTCGGTGCATCGTTCGAAAAGATCCTCAACGAAGGCGAAGATGATAGGAGGTTGGACATCGGATGCGTTGCCTCTCACGGGCATTTCCTGTTCGCCGAGGATGGGCGATATAACCTTGTTGAGGGGTCAAAACCGGCAACGGCTTTCTTATTTGCACTGATCTCACGGCTCCAGTTCAGCGGCACTGTGCCAATGATCGATATCGATGCCTACGGCGATTGGCTGACCAAGTAGCTGTCGCCAAAGTCCGCTTCGGCTTTTTGCTTCGCGGCGGCACCAACAGCTATCGATTGGCGGTTAAGGGACTTTGACTGTACTTCGTGTTCTTGGATGGGGCGACAAATGGTAAAGAACATCTGCATATTCTCGGACGGAACAGGCCAAATGGGCGGCGCCAGGCCTGACCAACGGCTGTCGAATGTTTACAAGATGTATCGAGCCATGCGTCCGGGTCCAGATTCACCAATTAGCCCGAAGGACCAAGTGGCCTTTTACGACCCTGGCTTGGGAACAGGAGAAAGTGGCGGGTTATTCGGTCGGATCAAGCCGATCTTGGAAAGCGCCGTCGGCACTGGCATCGACCACAACATCATCGATTGCTACGAGCAGATCATCGCCAATTACGAACCCGGCGACCGTGTGTTGCTGTTCGGGTTCTCGCGCGGGGCCTACACAGTAAGAGCACTGGCGAACGTTATGAACCTCTGCGGTGTCCCGACGCAGATGCCGGATGGTTCGCCGGTCCCGCGTCACGGTCCCGGATTGCGGAAGATAGCCAAGGACGCTGTAAAATTCGTGTATAATCACGGTGCTGGAAAACCGCGCGGACAAGATCCTTACTTCAACAACCGTGAAGAGCTCGGCAAACGATTTCGCAAAAAGTATTCGAGCTTTCCCATTGAAGGCGAAGACAATCAGGGAAACGTTCAGCCAACATTCATCGGGGTCTTCGACACCGTGGCGTCACTGCGAACGGCTGTTGTCCGCACCTTGGTCTGGGGCGTCACGTTCGGCGTCGGGTCGGCTTTTGCCGCAGGTGTTGCATTCGGGTGGTCTTGGCTTTTGGTTGTTCCACTCGGCGTACTACTAGTTGCGCTTCTTTGGCAGCTTGGTTCCCTGTTGCTCGACAACTTCAAATATTTCTCGGACGATCCCGAACGCAAACTGAAGCTTTGGCGCCCAACGGATTGGCCGCAGATCCTCAAGACGGGTCATTTCGCGGCTTGGAACAAGCGCAACTACGACAAGTGGCTTGATCCCGATGTCCAACACGCCCGTCATGCCATGGCGATCGACGAAGACCGTGCTGACTTTCCAAGGGTCGGATGGGCATCCAAGGCGGCCGCGATTGAGACCAAAGATCGAGAGCCGAAGTGGTTGAAGCAGGTCTGGTTCCCGGGCTGCCATAGCGACATCGGTGGAAGTTATCCCGAGGCAGAGTCCCGCCTGAGCGATATCGCCCTCGATTGGATGGTCGACGAATTGAAAGACTGCGTGCCGTCGATCCAGATCAACGAGAACGTCTTGAACCGCTCCCCTGACCCTCTGGGTTTGCAGCACCGCGAAGACGCGTTGGTAGCATTTGGCCCCCTCCGCATCCGCTGGAAGAAGGGAATTCGCGCAGTTGGCGACGACTTCCCGCTCCATCCTTCAGTCGAAGAGCGCATGCGAGCCAAGGCCGTCGCCCAGTGTGGCGAGGTTAAGCCCTACCGACCTGCCCAGTTGAAAGAGCGACGCGACTTGAAATTCTACTACGACGAATAGGGGACTAGTCGACGGCGCTCACCCTCCCAACAATTCCTCGATGAAGTCCTCCTGCCGGTCGAGCGCCGCCTCCCATTCCTTCGGCACGGCGGCTTCCCGCTCGAGCGTCTCCGGCTCTGGTTGCCCGCGCCCGGCCTCCATCGCCATCACGCTCATCGCGCGCGCTTCGCGGCGTTGCGAGCGATCCCGGACAGGCGTGCGGTCGGTTGGTTGTCGCGGCTCATCCTGACTGACTTCATCCGCACTTTCACGCGCCCAAGGCCCCACGCCCTGCACACTCGGCGGATAGGGGAAGGGCTTGCCCTCCTGGCGGGCCAGCATGTCCTTGAAGAACGGATCGTCGTAATACTTGATCCGGCTCGCCTTTATCGGGTGCTGCGGCGAGGCGAGGATAATGACCTCGTCGGGGTCCATCAAGCGAGCCTCGGTCTCAGATAGCAGCGGCCGCTCTTCCAGACGCGCCGAAGTCGAGGTCGCGCCGAGGAAGCCCTTGTTGCGGCCATACATGCGGGTCACGGCCTCGCGTGTGGTGCTGCCGACCGCGGCTGAGACCTCCTTGACCGTGCGCTGATCCCGAGGGGTGATGTAGAGTTTGAGCCCTGCCCCGTTCTCGAGGCTTTCACGGCCCTCGGGCCCGTAGATCCGGTCGAGCGAGGCCAGCGACTGCGCAATCATCGCGACGCGACCACCGTAACTTGCCAGCGAATGGATCGCGCGTTCGAGATAGGGCATCGCCCCCATCTGCTGGAATTCGTCGATCATCATCATGACCGGCCAGGGCTCATCCGGGCCGGGCTCGTTCAAACGGATCGAGGCGATGAGATCGGCGAACATCAGGCGC
>NZ_QPMK01000003.1 GCF_003344785.1 Thalassococcus profundi
GCGCTGGGCTGCGCCGGGGCGGCGCGTGGCGAGGCGGCCCGTGGAGCSGGTTCCTCGGGGCGGGGTTCCGGCCGGAGCGAGGCGGTCGGCGCATGGCGCGGTGCAGCGGGGCCCGTGTCTGCCAGCGGCGCGTCCGGCTGTGGCATTTGCATGGCCAGCGCGGGCGCCTGCCGTTGCGGCGCGGTGTCGCTCTGTCCCTCGGATTGCGGGAGGGTCGGTGCGGGCAGACCCGGCGTCGCCGGGGCCGTAGGCGGGCCGGAGGCGATGCTCCGCGGGGCGGGTAGCCGTGTATCGGCGCTCGGGGCGGTGTCGCGGGGCGGCGAGGCGAGCGCCTCGGACCGCGGCGCGCGCGGTGCCGGGTCCGCCATCGGTGACATCGCCGGTGCGCTGTCCGGCGGAGCGGGCGTCGCACGCTCGGCCACCGTTGCGGTTTCCGGCGGCTGCTCCCACTGCCGGGCGAGCGCCGCCAGGTGTTCGGGAGCGGCTTGCAGCGTCACGCTGGCCGCGCCCTCGTCGCCCCCGGAGGCACCGCCCGCGTCACCCTGGGACATGCCGAGCGCCGCAAGGTGCAGCGCGCCGGCGATGCCCAGGAACACCACCGCTTCGGCCAGCCGGATCATGGCGCCCCCGGCAGGGTGACGATCTGCACTGTGTCCGCTCCGGCCTCTTGCAGGTCCCGCAACAGCCGCGCCAGCGCCACCGCCTCCAGCGCCGCGTCGGCATGCAGGTTGACCGGCCCGGCCTCGGCTGCCGCGCGTACCGCCGCATCGCCGCGCAGGTCGGCAAAGGCAGTCTCGCCGCTGGCGGATATATAGAGAGGGGCCGCCTCGTCCGGCGTGTCGCCCGCCGCTTCGGGCAGGCTGATGCCGAACGGGTCCGGCGGCACGATCTGCGCGGTCATCAGAAAGAAGATCAGCAGCAGGAAGACCACGTTGATCATCGGCACGACCGGCTCTGACGCGCGGCGGCGCGGTGTCGGGGCCACGAGAGGCGGACGGCGTCGGATCATCGGCTACTCCACCACGCTGAGGCCGGTCAGCCCGGCGGCGCGCAGCTGCGTCATGAGGTCGAGCAGCGCCTGCACGTCTGCCCCCGCCTCGGGGCGCAGCAGCACCGGGTCGGTGGGGGTCTGCATCAGTGCCAAGAGCGCCGCGGGCAGGGCGTCGGCAGCGACCGGCTGGCCGTTGAGCAGCAGCGTGCCGGGCCGCAGGGTCACCAGACGGGGCGGGCCGGACCAGTCGCCGCCGCTTCCTGCGATGCCGGTGCCGATGGCGTCGGGCGCGCCGAACCGGGCGGCAAGCATGAAGAACACCAGCAGCAGGAACACCACGTCGATCATCGGCGTGAGGCTGGGCCTGCGGCGGCGCTGGGGCTGCGGCAGCGACAGCATCAGGCGGCCAAGGCGGCAGCGGGCGTGTTGAAGAGCCGCGTCGCCATGTCCTCGAAATCATGCGCGAGGCCGTCGGCGACGCTGTCCAGCCAGCTCAGCGCCATGGAGGCGGGAATCGCCACACCCATGCCCGCGGCGGTGGTCAGCAGCGCCTCCCAGATGCCGCCGGCGAGCGCCGCGGGATCGGCCCGCGCGCCGGTGTCCTGCAACGCCTGGAAGGCGTCGATCATGCCCAGCACCGTGCCCAAGAGGCCGATCAACGGCGCGATGGTCACGATGAGGTCGAGCGCCCGCAACCCTTCGCGGGCATCGCGCAGGCAGGCGCGGGCGATGCGGGCGCATTCCTCGCGGGCGGCCTCCGGATCGCCCGCGCGCAGGCCGGTCATGGCGGCGCGCAGCACACGGGCGCGCAGGCCGCTGCGGCCTTGGAGCATCGCAAGCGCGGCCTCGGGATCGGCGGGCCAGCGCGCCAGCGCCGCCTCTGCCGGGCCGCGGCGCCAGGCGCCCATGCGCGACAGTCGCCAGAGCTTCCACAGGATCAACGCCAGTGTGATCACCGACAGCGCCGCGATGACCCAGAGCGCCGGGCCGCCGAGGTCGAGAAGCTGCGAGAGGGGGGTCAGCATGGGCCGTCCTTTCGGATGATGGCGCAGAGCGCGTCCAGCCCGTCCGTCAGCGCGGCCGGGCCGGGTTGCAGGATGAGCGGCGACTTTATCTCATGAATCCGGCCCGATTTCACCGCCGGGATCGCGTCCCAGCCGGGGCGGGCCGTCAGCTTGTGCGGCGCGAATTTCTTGCCGCACCACGATCCGATGATGATGTCGGGGGCCGCCTTGATGACATTGGCGGGATCGGTGATGCGGTCCTTCGCGGCCTGTTCGCCCGCGAGGTGGCCGAAGCAGTCGGTGCCGCCCGCGATCTCGATCAGATCCGACACCCATCCGATTCCGGTGATGATCGGGTCTTCCCATTCCTCGAAATAGACTTTTGGCGGGCTGGCAAGAGGTCGGGCGCGAAGGTCGGCCAGCCGGGTCTCATAGCCTGCCGCCAGCGTGTCCGCTGCTTCGGCGCAGTCCATCAATCGCCCGAGGGTGCGGATCATCCGCAGGATGCCCGCCACGTCGCGCTGGTTGAAGGAATGGACCTCGATGCCCTGACGGATCAGGTCGGCGGCGATGTCGGCCTGCAGGTCCGAGAAGGTCAGCACGAGATCCGGTTTCAGCGCGACGATCTTGGGCACATCCGCCGAGGTGAAAGCGCCGACACGCGGCTTTTCGCGGCGCACGCGGGGCGGGCGCACGGCATAGCCGGTGACGCCGACGATGCGATGCTCCTGGCCCAGCAGGTAGAGCGTTTCGACCGTTTCTTCGGTCAGGCAGACGATGCGGCTTGGTCCGGTCATGGCAATACGTCCAGCGGCTGGAAGAGAGGGCCGTCCTCGGTCTGGAGCACGCGGGCCCGCAGGTGGAAGACGCGGGCGAGGTTTTCCGGGGTCAGCACCTCTGCGGGCGGGCCGTCGGCCACCAGCCGCCCCTGGCTCAGCAGCAGGAGCCGGGTGCAGTAGCGCGCCGCAAGCGACAGGTCGTGAAGCGAGGTGAGCACGCCGCGCCCCGCCTTGGCGAGATCGGAAAAGACACCCAGGGTGGCCAGTTGCGCGGCGGGGTCCAGCCCGGCGATGGGTTCGTCCGCCATCAAGAGCGGCGTGTCCTGCGCCAGCGCGCGGGCGATGAGCACGCGGGCCTGTTCGCCGCCCGACAGCTCGGTCGCCGTGCGCTGGCGGAACCCGGTGAGGCCGGTGCGCTCCAGCGCGCGGTCGATGGCGGCCTGGTCCGCATCAGAGACGCGGCCCGAGCGCGGCAGATGCGGCAGGCGGCCCAGCGTCACGATCGCCTCGACCGGCATCGGCCAGGCGATGGCACGCTCCTGCGGCAACCAGGCGGCGGTGCGGGCGCGGGTGCGCGGGTCGGACAGGCTGCTGTGGCCGTCATGCGGCAGGAGGCCGAGCGCGGCGCGCATCAAGGTGGTCTTGCCCGATCCGTTCGGGCCGATAAGGCCGACGCATTCTCCGGGCGCGATGCCGAAGGACACGTGGTCGACCACCGGACATTGCCCGCGCCGCACGGTGAGGGTCTGCACGGACAGGAGCGTCACAGGATCTCCCTCCGTGTCTTGTATATGAGGTGCAGGAAGAGCGGCGCTCCGATGATCGCCATGACCACGCCCAGCTTGAGGTCCTTCGACGGCAGCACAAGCCGCACGGCAAGGTCGGCGGCCAGCACCATCGACGCGCCGCCCAAGGTCGAGGCCCCGAGCAGGGTCGAGGGCCGCGCGCCGGTCAGCGGGCGCAGCAGGTGTGGCACGACAAGGCCCACGAACCCCACCGCCCCGGTGACGGCAGTGGCCGCGCCCACGGCGGCGGCGGTTCCGCCCAGCAGGCGCAGGCGCAGGGTGGTCAGCGACACCCCGAGCGATTCCGCCGCGTCCTCTCCCAAGGTCAGCGCGTCGAGGCCGCGGCCCAAGGTGGCCAGCAGCACCCAGCCTACGGCCATCACCGGCAGGGCCAGGGTCACGTGGGTCATCGACCGGTCGGCGACCGATCCCATCAGCCAGAACATGATCTCGTAGGCGGCGTAGGGATTGGGTGACAGGTTCAGCACCAGCGAGGTGAGCGCGCCGGCGAGCGCCGAGATGGCGATGCCGGCGAGGATCAGCGTCAGCGACGCCCCGCGCGGCCCGGCGAGCATCAGGATCAGCCCCACCGAGCCCAGGGCAAAGGCCAGCGCCATCAGCGGCAGCGCCAGGGTGAAGAGCGCGGCGATGCCGGTTTGCAAGGCAATCACCGCGCCGAGCGCGGCGGAGCCCGAGACGCCGATCAGCCCGGGCTCGGCCAGCGGGTTGCGCAGGTAGCCCTGCATCGCGGCACCCGAGAGGCCCAGCGACCCGCCGACCAGCGCCGCCAGCAGCGCGCGGGGCAGGCGGATTTCCTGCATGATGAGCACGGTCAAAGGATCGCCGAGGCCAAAGAGCGCGGGCAAGCTGTTCCAGGGGGTCAGCGCCGCGCTGCCGATGCAGAGCGAGGCGGTGAAGAGCGCCAGCAGCAGGGCGGTGAGGCTCGCGAACAGCGTCATTGCGCCGCCTGCCAGTCGCGGCGCATGTCCCGCAGTTCGGCCAGCGCATCGAGCAGGGCCGGAGTTTCGCAGACCCAGTTGGCGCCGTCCGACAGCTGCCGCAGCGCGCCGGTGTCCCGAAGCGCCGGGTGGTCGAGCAGCGCCGTCGCCTCGGAATGGCCGCTGTAGGGCGCGCCAACGAGGATGAGATCGGGGTCGGCGAGGATCAGCTCTTCGAGCGGGAGCGTGCGGCCGTAGTCCTCGGTGACGATGTTGCGCAGGCCGGCGCGGGCGATGAGCTGGCCCGACAGGGTGCCCGGACCGGCGCTGGTGCCGCGCGGGCCGTAAAGCGCGGTGCGGGGCAGCGGTGGTTCGGCATCCGACAGGGCGGAGAGGCGGGTGTCGAAATCGGCCAGCAGATCCGCAGCGGCCTCTTCGCGGCCCAGCAGCGCGCCCATGCGGGTGATGTTGGCGCGGGCGTCTTCGAGCGACGAGACCGGCGCGAAGCGGGCGACGGCGTAGCCCAGCCGTTCGAGCATCGACAGGCTCGCCTGCGTAGAGAACGTGCCCGCAAGGACAAGGTCGGGATCGAGCAGCACGACCTCTTCCGCCTTCCCGGTGTTGACCGGCACGTCCTGCGCGCGGTCGGCATAGGCCGAGGTGCGCGGGTCGCGGGCGAGGGAAGACACCGACACGAGCTGCTCCGGTGCGGCCAGCAGCAGCGCCAGCTGGTCGGTGCAGACGTTCAGAGACACGACACGGCGCGGCGCGTCGGCCAGCGCCGCCGCACCGGTCAGGACCAGCGCGGCGGCAAGCGTTATGCCCTTAGAAAGAGGCACGGAGACCGAAATAGGCGGCGCGGCCCGAGGTTTCGTAGCCCGGGATCGGCTCGTAGTCGGTGTCGAACAGGTTCTCGACGCGGACATAGGCATCGACACCGTTGTCGAAGGCATAGCCGAGCTGTGCGTTGACCACGGTGTAATCGTCCACTTCCTGCGCGGTAAAGCCGGTGGCGCCGAAGGTCGCCGGCAGGTCGGCCCTGCGTTGCAGGCTGGCGGCGGCGCTGAGGCGGTCGGTGATGTCTGCCGAGACGCCCAGATCCAGCGCATAACGCGGCACGCGCTGCAGCGGGTCGTCATTGGAATCGCGCGCGTCGGTATAGGTGAAGGCACCGGTCAGGGTCACGCGGTCGGTGACGGGCAGGCTGCCCGACAGTTCCAGCCCCTTGGAGACCGAGGTGCCCGACACCTGGTTGTAGGCGGTGGTGTACTGGATCAGGTCGTCGATTTCTGTATAGAAGAATGTCGCCGTGACCGTGGCGCCGTTGGCATAGCTGTGCTCAACGCCGAAATCGAAGCTGCGGCTTTGCTCTGGATCGAGGTCCGGGTTGGCGCCGAACGGGCCGAACAGTTCGTTGAGCGCAGGCGCGCGGAAGCCGTTGGCGAGGCTCGATCGGACGGTCAGGCTGTCGGTCGCGCGCCAGCTCAGCGCGGCGCGGCCGGTCGTGAAGCCGCCGAATTCGGAATTCTCGTCGTGGCGCACCGACAGGGACAGGTCGAGGTCGGGGGTTGCCGCGTATTGCGCTTCGGCAAAGAGGCCGCGCACGATGACGTCGTCATCGGTAAAGCTGTCGGCGGTTTCGCGCGTCCAGTCGGCGCCGAAGGACACGGTCAGGGCGTCGGTCGCCGTCCAGGTGCCGTTGTAGCCGATCTTGTCGCGTTCCCCTTCGAAATACGGGGTGAAGGACAGCGGCGCCTCGCGTTCGGTGGTGAAGCGCGAGATGTCGAATTCGTGGAACACCGCGCCGGTCTGCGCCTCCACATAGGCGCGCAGGCCGCGTTGCAGCGTGTCGCCGGTGTTGGCGCCGGGGTCGTAGTCGAACTTGGAATCGAAGGCAAAGCCGGTGAGGCCGACCTTCACATCCGGGGTGACCCGGTAATAGGCGTCGAAGGAATACTGCCCGCCGGCAAAGCCGTCCTTTTCGCTGTCGCCGGAAAAGGCGCTGATGCCGTCGGTGCGCACCCGCGATGCGGTGACCGCGATACCGGCGTTTTCGGTGGCGGCACCGAAGCTGAGCGTGGCGCTGGCGGTGCCGAAGGACCCGACCTCTGCGGCGACCGATCCTTCGCGGCCCGGCGCGTCGGGCGCGTCGGCGGCGGTGAGGGCGATCACGCCCGCGACCGCCTCGGAGCCGTAGAGCGCCGATTGCGAGCCCTTGACCACCTCGACCCGGCTGATGCCGCCGAGAAGGGTGTTCTTCCAGTCGAAACTGGTCTGGGTGGCCGAGGGGTCGGAGATGTCGATGCCGTTCAGCAGGACCGGCGCGTATTTCTGGTCGAGGCCGCGCAGGCGGACGTAGTTGGCGCCACTATAAGAGAGACCCGCCGGGCCGTCGGGTTGGGTGAAGGTCACGCCGGGCGTCCGCGAGATGACCGAAGACAGCGAGGCGCTGGGGGTCTTTTCGATCTCGTCTTCGTCGATGATGTCGACGGAAGTGCCGGTGCGCGACAGCGGCGTGTCGGTCTGGTTGGCGAAGACGGTGATCATGTCGAGGTCCATGACATCCTGCGCCGCGGCGGGCAGGGCGGTCAGGGCAAGGATCGACACGGAAGACAGGATACGATGCATGGGATGCTTTCCGGGCTTGGGCCGCGATGGGCGGCCCTGGACTTGATGGTGCCTTCGGAAAGGGACGGCCCCCTCCGCAGACGGTGAAAGAGTGCCACCACTACGGAGAACCGTTGCCCGGACGCGCCCCGCGTCCCGGAAGGGTGATCATCCTGGCAGGTCTCCTGACTTGCGGGTCGTCGCATGTGTCGGGCCTTCCCGGGGTTGTCCCCAGTGGCATGTTCCGACCACGCTCGCCGCTCACAGTTGCGGGGGCAGTCCCGGAGTAGCGAAGCCAGGCCCCGCGCACCGATGTTCCCTTTTCACCGGACGTCGCCACCCGGAACCAAGATGCGCCGGGGGTAGACCTGCGCCGGATCAAAAGCAAGTGCGATTGCGACGGGATGGCGCACGCAGGCGGCGCGTGTGGTGCCATGGGACGCGATGGGACGGAATGGGCCGAGGCCATGGGAATGCATGGGAGCCACGTGGAGCGCAGTCGCGACGCGGCGGGAATCGCGGGGCGACTTGGCAGATTCGAATCGAATTTCGGGGTTTTTGTGCGACTCCCGCTCTGCTAAGCACGGAAAACCGCCGGCAGTGGCAGATTTTTTGGGAAACCGTGGGACTTTTTTACGAAGCTCAGAAAATACTATATATAGATAAAATTCTTGTAATCTACGCAAGGTATTCCAAAAAGCCTGTGGATAAGCCCCCAAGATGTGGTTTTCAGGGGTGGCTCGAAACAACATCTCGTGCCGATTTCCCATAAAAAACAGTTGCCACCCATGAATTCCCATGGCATCCATAGTCCATCGAATGAGAGGCGGGAAAGACGAAGGGGTCCCCAAGAACCCCGACGGCAAACTCCCAAACCAAAAAAAGAAAACCGGCAGGTTTCATACAGGCCCCGACTTTCATCGAACCAAGAGATCCGGCGCGCGGGCGAGCAGACATCCCCCCAGGTGGCGCGCGCAGTCGGACATCCCCGCACAGCGGGACGAGGGCGGCGGGTTGATCAGTGGCAGCGGATCAACCCGTCGTTTTCATTTCAGGGGGACTAAACAAGGACTTACGGGACAGTGGGTCGCAGGTTCAGAGGTGAAAGCCACCACAAGGTGGATGCAAAGGGCAGGGTGTCCATCCCGGCCTCTTTTCGCCGTGTACTGGAAGCGTCCGACCCGAACTGGACCGACGGGCTGAACCCCGAACTGGTCATCGTCTATGGCGATCACCGCCGCAAATACCTGGAATGCTACACGATGGAAGCGATCGAGGAGGTGGACTCCAAGATCGACGCCCTGCCGCGCGGCTCGAACGAGCGCAAGATGCTGCAGCGGCTTTTCCACGGGCAGAGCTTTCCCACCAACGTGGATGAAACCGGGCGGCTGGTGCTGCCGGCAAAGCTGCGGTCCAAGATCGACCTCGAAAGCGAGGCGTTCTTCATTGCCAACGGCGACACCTTCCAGATCTGGAAGCCCGAGACCTACGAGGAAGAAGAGGTCGCCAAGACCGAGGAATGGCTGGACGAGCTGCCGGAGGACTTCGATCCTCTGAGCTTCCTCGATGGCGTTCAGGGGGGCTAGGTCATGGCGACCGAGGCGCATACCCCGGACCGCAAACCCCATGTGCCCGTCCTGCTGCGCCCGCTTCTGCGGGCGGTTGCGCCTGTAGAGGGGGTCTGGATCGACGGCACCTTCGGCGCGGGCGGCTATGCGCGCGGATTGCTGGAGGCAGGGGCCGACAAGGTCATCGGCATCGACCGCGACCCGCTGGCGCATCGGATGGCCGCGGACTGGATCGGCGATTTCGCCGGGCGTCTGGAGTTGGCCGAGGCGAATTTCGCCGAGATGGACAAGGTCGCCAGCGGCGTCGATGGCGTGGTGTTGGATCTCGGCGTGAGCTCGATGCAGCTGGACCTGGCCGAGCGCGGTTTTTCCTTCATGCGCGACGGGCCGTTGGACATGCGGATGAGCCAGGACGGGCCGTCGGCGGCGGATCTGGTGAATGAGGCGGGCGAAGCGGAGCTGGCGAATATCCTGTACGTTTACGGCGAAGAGCGCGCCTCGCGCCGGATCGCCAAGAGCATCGTCCGCGCGCGGGCCGAGGCGCCGATCACCCGCACGCTGCAACTCGCGGAGCTGGTGGAATCCTGCCTGCCGCGGTCGAAACCGGGCCAGAGCCACCCGGCGACGCGCAGCTTTCAGGCGCTGCGCATCGCGGTCAACGACGAATACGGCGCGCTCTACCAAGGCCTGATGGCCGCCGAGCGGGCGCTGCGCCCCGGTGGATTGCTGGCGGTGGTGAGCTTTCATTCGGTCGAGGACCGGATGGTCAAGCGCTTCCTTCAGGTGCGGGCGGGCCAGACCGGCAATGCCAACCGCTACGCCCCTGTTCTCGAAACGGAAAAACCGCAGTTCGACCTGGTTACGCGCAAGGCGGTGGGACCGGACAAGGACGAGCTGGATGAAAATCCAAGGGCGCGCTCGGCCAAGCTGCGGGTCGCGCGCCGCACCGATGCGCCGGCCGGCGAGGTCGACGCCGCTGCCATTGCCACGCCGCAGATAAAGGGGACACGCTGATGCGGACGCTGCTCTATATCGCCACCTTCATGGGGGTGATCGGTCTGGCCTTCTGGGCCTACCACGAGAATTACAAGACCCAGGCGACGCTGTCCAAGGTGGAGGACCTGCAACGCGAAATCGGCGCCGCGCGCGAACGGCTAGCGGTGCTGCGCGCCGAATGGGCCTACCAGAACCGCCCCGACCGGCTGCGCGACCTCGCGGAGATCAATTTCGAGCGCCTGGGCCTTTTGCCGCTGCGGCCCGACCAGTTCGGACGCATCGACCAGGTGGCCTACCCGGCCCCGCCCGAGATCGAAATCACCAACCCCGTCGACGTCTCCAGTTCAGGAGCCCTTGAGCCATGATCCGCACGCCTCTGCGCCCGCTGGCGCGCATCCTCGAAGCCCGCCGGAACGGCGAGAATCCCGATGCCATCGAACGCGAGAACCTGCGCATCCGCCACGAACAGATGCGCGACCGCGCGCGGATGCGGGCCGAGGGGCGGCTGCTGGTCATGGGCATGCTGTTCTTCTGCGCCTTCGCGGTCGTCGGCCTGCGCATGGGCATGCTGGCCGCCTCCGAACCGCAGGAGCCGCGCGCCCAGGCCGCCGGCGCCTCGATCGTCGCGCAGCGCGCCGATATCGTCGACCGGCGCGGGCGGATCCTCGCCACCAACATGGAGACCCACAGCCTTTACGCGCATCCCCAACAGATGATCGAACCCGAGCGCGCCGCGGCTGCGCTGGCGGCGATCTTTCCCGACCTCGACGAGGAAAAGCTGCTGAAGGACTTCACCGGCAAGCGCAAGTTCCTGTGGGTTCGCAAGAAACTCAGCCCCGAGCAGAAGCAGCTGGTGCATGACATCGGCGAGCCGGGGCTGCTGTTCGGGCCGCGCGAGATGCGGCTTTATCCCAACGGATCGCTGGCCGCGCATGTGCTGGGCGGATCGAGCTTCGGCCGCGAAGGCGTGCATTCCGCCGAGGTGATCGGTACCGCCGGGATCGAGAGGTTCTTCGACGAGGAGTTGCGCAACCCCGCCCGCGAAGGCGCGCCGCTGGAGCTGTCGCTGGACCTTACCGTGCAGGCGGCGACCGAACGGGTGCTGCTGGGCGGCATGAAGCTGATGAACGCCAAGGGGGCCGCGGCGGTTCTCATGGATGTGCATACCGGCGAGGTGATCTCGATCGCGTCACTGCCGGATTTCGATCCCAACGACCGCCCGCGTGCGCCGACCCAGGGCAGCCCCAGCGACAGCCCGCTGTTCAACCGCGCGGTGCAGGGCGTCTACGAACTGGGCTCGACCTTCAAGATCTTCGCCGCGGCACAGGCGATGGAGTTGGGTCTTGTCCATGCCAACACGGTGATCGACACATCGCCGCCCTTTTCGGTGGGCGGCCACCGGATCGGCGAGTTCAACGGCAAGAACTACAAGGACCAGACCGTCGAGGGCATCATCGTGCATTCCTCGAACCGCGGCACCGGCAAGCTGGCGCTGGCGATCGGGCCGACGCGGCAGCAGGCGTTCCTGAAATCGCTGGGCTTTTTCGAACCGACCCCGTTCGAGATCGTCGAGGCCAAGGGCGGCGCGCCGCTTCTGCCCTCGAAATGGACCGACCTGAGCACGGTGACGATTTCCTACGGTCACGGCATCAGCACCTCGCCCCTGCATCTGGCGGCGGGTTATGCGGCCATCGCCAACGGCGGGCGCGTGGTCAAGCCGACGCTGCTCAAGCAGCGCGGGCCGCAGCTGGGCGACCGGGTGCTGTCGGAAGCCAACGCCGCCGCGGCGCGGCTGATGCTGCGCAAGGTGGTGACCGAGGGCACGGCGAGCTTTGGCGAGGTGCCGGGCTACCACGTCGGCGGCAAGACCGGCACGGCTGACAAACCCAAGGAGCGCGGGGGCGGCTACTATTCGGACAAGGTCATCGCCACCTTCGCCACGATCTTTCCCGCGCACGATCCGAAATACACCCTGATCGTGACGCTGGACGAGCCGGTCGAGACCTCGGGGTCGAAGCCGCGCCGCACCGCCGGCTGGACCGCCGTACCGGTCGCCGCCGAGATGATCGGGCGCATCGCCCCGCTTCTGGGCTTGCGTCCAGAGGTCGAACCGGGGCAAGTGGCGGGCATCGTTCTGACGGGGAACTGAACCAGCCTTTCCCTGTCGGAAAGAGGCATTCGGGGCATAACACCGCCATGGGGGAACGATGCGCGATCAGGTGAAATCCTTGGCAGACCTGGGTCTGACGGCCCGAGCGGGCCGCGAGGCGCGGGTCACCGGCCTTGCGGTGGACAGCCGCGAGGTCCGGGACGGCTTTCTTTTTGCCGCGTTGCCGGGCACGCGGGTGCATGGCGGGGAGTATATCCAGTACGCCCTGCGCATGGGCGCGGCGGCGATCCTGACCGATGCCGAGGGCGCCGAGATCGCAAGGGCCGAGCTGGCCGTGTCGGACGCGGCGCTCGTCATCGCCGCCGATCCGCGCCAGGCGCTGGCCTATACCGCGGCGCTGTGGTTCGGCGCGCAGCCCGACACGGTGGTGGCGGTGACCGGCACCAACGGCAAGACCTCCGTGGCGACCTTTGTCCGGCATATCTGGCAGGAGCTGGGGCTGCGCGCGGTCAACCTGGGCACCACAGGGGTCGAGGGCGACTGGCAGGCGCCCCTGAAGCACACGACGCCCGAGCCGATCACCCTGCACCGGATGCTGGCGGGTGCCGCCGAGGCCGGGGTCGATCACGCGGCGATGGAAGCCTCGTCGCACGGGCTGGAGCAGCGGCGGCTGGACGGGGTGACGCTGAAGGCGGCGGGGTTCACCAATTTCACCCAGGACCACCTGGATTACCACGCCAGCTTCGACGACTACTTTGCCGCCAAGGCAGGGCTCTTTGCGCGGGTGCTGGGCGAGGATGGCACCGCGGTGGTGAACATCAACGACGCCCGCGGCGTCGACATCGCGGCCATTGCGCAGGCGCGCGGGCAGACGCTGATCACCGTGGGCGGGGCCGAGGGGGCGGATCTGTGCCTGATGGCGCAGCGCTTCGATGCGACGGGGCAGGAAATCCGCATCCGCTGGCAGGGCCGCGTGCGGCAGCTGCGGCTCAACCTCATCGGCGGCTTCCAGGGCGAGAACGTGCTGCTGGCCGCGGGCCTGGTCATCGCCTGCGGCGCCGAGGCCGATCAGGTCTTCGACATGCTGCCGCTTCTGGGCACCGTGCGCGGCCGGATGCAACTGGCCGCGACTCGCGATAACGGGGCCGCGGTCTTTGTCGACTATGCCCATACGCCCGACGCGGTGAAGACCGCGCTCTCGGCGCTGCGCCCGCATGTGATGGGCCGGCTGGTGGCCATCGTCGGCGCCGGCGGCGACCGCGACGCGGGCAAGCGCCCGCTGATGGGGCAGGCCGCGACCGAGCATGCGGATCTGGTGATCGTCACCGACGACAATCCGCGCACCGAGGACCCCGCCGCCATCCGCGCCGCGGTCATGGCCGGGGCACCCGGGGCGACCGAGGTGGGCGACCGGGCCGAGGCGATCCTGCGCGGTGTCGATGCGCTGGAGCCGGGCGATGCGCTGATGATCTGCGGCAAGGGCCACGAGACCGGGCAGATCGTGGGTGAAACGGTGTTTCCCTTCGACGACGCGGAGCAGGCCAGCGTCGCGGTGGCGGCGCTTGACGGGAAACTGGCGTGAGCGGGGCGGAGCGGTACGCCCGGTTGACGCGCCGGAGCCTCCGGCGGGAGGTTTATTGGCAAGATGAAGCGGGGACTCGGAGATGACCCTTTGGACGCGGGACGAGGCGGTGGCGGCGACGGGCGGCAGCTGCGGGCCGGACTGGCAGGCCTCGGGCGTGTCGATCGACACGCGGACCTTGCAGCCCGGCGACCTGTTCGTGGCGCTCACGGCGGCGCGCGACGGGCATGAGTTCGTCGCCCAAGCGCTTGAAAAGGGTGCGGCGGCGGCGCTGGTGAGCCGCGTGCCCGAGGGCGTGTCCGCGGATGCGCCGCTCTTGCTGGTCGACGACGTGCAGGCGGCGCTCGAGGCGCTGGGTGTGGCGTCCCGCGCGCGAAGCCGGGCGCGGGTGGTGGCGGTCACCGGGTCGGTGGGCAAAACCTCGACCAAGGAGATGCTGCGCACGGTGCTGGGCGCGCAAGGCAGGGTGCATGCGGCCGAGGCCAGCTACAACAACCACTGGGGCGTGCCGCTCACGCTGGCGCGGATGCCGCGGGATGCGGAGTTCGCGGTGATCGAGATCGGCATGAACCATCCTGGCGAGATCGCGCCGCTGGCGCGCATGGCGCGGCCGCACGTGGCCATCGTCACCATCGTGGCGCCGGCGCATCTGGCGGCCTTCGAAAACCTCGAGGGCATCGCGCGGGAAAAGGCGTCGATTTTCGAGGGTCTGGAGCCCGGCGGCACCGCGATCGTGAAAGGCGATCTGGAGACATCGGAATTGATGGTCGGCCTGGCGCGGGCGCGGGCGGGCCGGGTGGTGACCTTTGGCGAGGCGCCCGCCTGCCATCACCGCGCCACGGAGGTGCGTATCGGCGATGCGGTCACCGTGGTGCATGCCCGGGCCTGGCGCACGCCGCTGCTTTACAAGGTAGCCGTGCCGGGGCGGCATTTCGCCGTCAATGCGCTGGCGGTCATCGCCGCGGCCGGAGCGCTGCGGCTGGACCGCGCGCTGGTTCTGATTGCGCTGGGCCAGTGGCATCCTGGCGCGGGGCGCGGGCAGCGCGAGGTGATCTCGCTCGACCTGGTCGACACGCGCATGACCCTGGAGCTGATCGACGATGCCTACAACGCCAACCCCGCCTCGATGGGGGCAGCGCTGGAGGTGCTGGCGGCGGCGGAAGTGACCAACGACGTCGGCCGCGTCAGCCGCGGGCGGCGGATCGCCTACCTTGGCGACATGCGCGAGCTGGGCCGCACCGAGGCCGACCTGCACGCCGAGCTGGCGGCGCTTCCGGCGATGGTGCGGATCGACCGGGTGCATTGCGCCGGGCCGTTGATGCGGCACCTTTACGATGCGCTCCCCGAAGAAAAGCGCGGCCGTTGGGTCGAAACGGCGCGGGAGATGACCGAGGGCGTCGCGCGCGAGCTGGATGCCGGCGACGTGGTGCTGGTCAAGGCCAGCCTCAGCATGGGGCTGGGCGCCGTGGTTGACGCGATCCGCAAAATGGGCCAAGGCGCGGCCCCGTACGAGACCTGAAGGAACCCCGAGCGATGTTGTACTGGCTGACCGAATTGTCCGATGGCGGGGATGTCTTCAACCTCTTTCGCTACATCACTTTCCGGGCGGGCGGGGCCTTCCTGACGGCGCTGGTCTTCGGATTCATCTTCGGGCCGCCGCTGATCAACGTGCTGCGGCGGCGCCAGGGCAAGGGCCAGCCCATCCGCAGCGACGGGCCGGAGGGGCATTTCATCAAGGCCGGTACGCCGACCATGGGGGGGCTGCTGATCGTGGGGGCGCTGCTGACCTCGACCCTGCTCTGGGCGCGGCTCGACAACGCTTATATCTGGATGATCCTGTTCGTCACCATGTCCTTTGCCGCCATCGGCTTTGCCGACGATTACGCCAAGGTGCGCAAGCAGACCTCGGCGGGCGTGTCGGGCAAGGTGCGGCTGCTGCTGGGCTTCATCATCGCCGGGGTCGCCGGGTTCTGGGCCGCGACCTATCATCCGGCGGAGCTGAGCTATGAACTGGCGCTGCCGGTCTTCAAGGATACGCTGATCCACCTGGGCGTGCTGTTCATCCCCTTCGCGATGATCGTCATCGTCGGCGCCGCGAATGCGGTAAACCTGACCGACGGGCTTGACGGTCTGGCCATCATGCCGGTGATGATCGCGGCCTCGACGCTGGGTGTCATCGCCTACGCGGTGGGCCGGGTCGATTTTACCGACTACCTCGACGTGCATTACGTGCCGGGCACCGGCGAGATCCTGATCTTCACCGCCGGGATCGTCGGCGGAGGCCTTGGCTTTCTGTGGTACAACGCGCCGCCGGCGGCGGTCTTCATGGGCGACACCGGGTCGCTCGCCTTGGGCGGCGCATTGGGGGCCATCGCGGTCGCTACCAAGCACGAGATCGTGCTGGGCGTCGTCGGCGGACTCTTCGTCGTGGAGGCACTGTCGGTGATCATCCAGGTGCTCTATTTCAAGCGCACCGGCAAGCGCGTGTTCCTGATGGCGCCGATCCATCATCACTACGAGAAAAAGGGCTGGGCCGAGCCGCAGATCGTGATCCGGTTCTGGATCATTTCGCTCATCCTCGCGATCATCGGTCTGGCCACGCTGAAAGTCCGCTGAGGTGGCGGCGGGCCGCTCTGCAGGCAAGAACACCGCCTCCGGCAAGGAGATGTCCAGCCACGTGACGCCTGATGGGATCGAGGTGCCGCAGCTTGGCGGCGCGGCGCGGCCCGGGCTGTGCACCGATTGCGGCGTGTCGCGGATGGGCGACGGCAAGGCCTGCGGGCGCGCCTGCCAGTTCATTCAGCCCGATTATCCAGCATTGGAACGCACGGTGCACGGCCGCGAAGCGGGTGCCGAAGGCGACGAGGCGTTCTTCGGTGTGACTTTGGCCATGCACCGGGCGCGGCTGTCGCCGCCCGCGGAGCGCGCGCAATGGACCGGGCTGACCACGGCGCTGGCGGCGGACATGCTGCGCAGCGGCGCGGTGGAGGCGGTGCTGGCCACGGCACCGGACCCGGAGGACCGCTGGAAACCGCTGCCGGTGCTGGTGACCGAGCCGGACGCGATGGCCGCCTGCCGGGGAATGCGCATGGGGTTCGGCCCGCTGCTGGCGCTGCTGGAGCCTGCGCGCGCCGCCGGATACAATCGTATCGCCGTGGTGGGCATCCCCTGCCAAGTCTACGCGCTGCGGGCGCTGGAGGCGGAACTTGGGTTCGAGGCGATCACGGTGATCGGCACGCCCTGTTCCGACAACACTACGACGGCCCGGTTTCATGAGTTTCTTGCGCGGCTGGACGACCGGCCGGAGCGGATTTCCTACCTCGAGTTCCGCGCCGATTATCGCGTTGAGCTGCGCTTCGACGATGGGCGCAGGCCACGGTTCATCCCGTTCCTGCAGCTGCCTTTGTCGGACCTGCCGGCGGATTTCTTCCCGATGACCTGCAAGACCTGCGTGGATTACACGAACCGGCTGGCGGACATCACCGTGGGCTACATGGGCGGCGACGGCGATCAGTGGGTGATCCTCCGCAACCAGCGCGGCGCCGATGCCTGGGCGCAGCTGGGCGCGCGGGCACAGGTGCGTTCGCTCACGGACAAGGGCAAGCGTGAAGGCGCGGTGCGGGGGTTCCTAGCCAACACCGAGCGCGCGGCGGGCGGGCTGCCGCTGCGGCGGATGCCGGGCTGGGTGCGGCCCATCGTGGCCTGGCTGCAGCCGCGGATCGGGCCGCGCGGTCTCGAATTCGCGCGGGCGCGGGTGGAGATGAAGGCGATCGAGACCATCCTGCACCTGCGGCGGGTGCATCCGGCGCGGGTCAAGAACATGGTGCCGGATCATGTCTGGCGGATGGCGGCGCGTTATGGGCTGGCCCCCCACGACGGCGAGCGGCGGGATTGTGACCCGCCGCCGGAATGAGGTAACGCTTCGGCACGGGCAGCGGGGGTGCATGCGATGATTCCGGTCAAGGGATACGACGGTCAGGTGGTGGCGGTTCTGGGGCTCGGACGCTCCGGCCTGTCGGCGGCGCGCAGCCTGCGGGCGGGCGGAGCCGTGCCGGTCTGCTGGGACGATACGCCGGCGGCGCGCGAAAAGGCCGAGGCAGAGGGGTTCGAGGTCCGGGACCTGGGCCGCGACGGTGGCTTCGATGACGTGACCTGCCTGACGGTGAGCCCCGGCATTCCGCATCTCTATCCCGCGCCCAACCCGGTGATCGCCCGCGCCTGGGCGGCGGGAGTGCCGGTCGACAACGACATCGGCCTGTTCTTCCAGTCGCTTGGCACGGAAACCTGGGACGATTTCGACACGATCCCCAAGGTCGTGGCGGTCACTGGGTCGAACGGCAAATCCACCACGGCGGCGCTGATCCACCACATTCTCGTGGCGTCGGGCCGCGAAACCCAGCTGGCGGGCAACATCGGGCGCGGGGTTCTGGACATCGATCCGCCGGGCAATGGCGGCGTGGTGGTGCTGGAGTTGTCCTCCTACCAAACCGACCTCGCGCGGGCGCTGACGCCCGACGTTGCCGTGTTCACCAACCTCTCGCCCGACCACCTTGACCGGCACGGTGGGCTTGGGGGGTATTTCGCCGCGAAGCGCCGCCTATTTGCCGAAGGCGGGCCGGATCGGGCGGTGATCGGTGTGGACGAGAATGAGGGGCGTTACCTGGTCAACCAGCTCAGCGCCGGGCGCGGCGACGACCGGGTGATCCGCGTGTCGTCGGGGCAGAAGCTGAGCGGGCCGGGCTGGGACGTCTTTGCGCGCAAGGGGTTCCTGACCGAGTGGCGCAAGGGCAAGCAGGTGGCGGCGATCGATCTGCGGCAGGTCAAGGGCTTGCCGGGCGCGCACAACCACCAGAACGCCTGCGCCGCCTATGCCGCCTGCCGGACCTTGGGACTGGCACCGCGCCAGATCGAAGCGGCATTCCACAGCTTTGCCGGTCTGCCGCACCGCAGCCAGATCGTCGCGGAGGTGGGTGGAGTGACCTACGTCAACGATTCCAAGGCGACCAACGTCGACTCGGCGCTCAAGGCGTTGCTGGCCTTCGACCGCATCCGCTGGATCTGCGGCGGGCTGCAGAAGGAAGGCGGGCTGGAGGCGCTGACGCCCGGCTTCGATCATGTGGTCAAGGCCTACGTGATCGGGCGGGAGGCGACGCAATTTTCGCTGGGATTGCAGGGGCTCGACGCGGAGATTTGCACCGATATGGCAACGGCCGTCGCGCGTGCAGCCGCGGAGGCGCAACCGGGCGAGACGGTTCTGTTGGCCCCGGCGGCGGCGAGTTTTGACCAGTACGACAATTTCGAGAAGCGTGGAGAGGATTTTATCGACAAAGTTCAGGGGCTTATGCGCTGATCTTCCGAGATGGCCTGCCCCGCAGCCCAGCCCGAGGACCAGGCCCACTGGAAGTTGTAGCCGCCGAGCCAGCCGGTGACATCGACCGCTTCGCCGATGAAGTAGAGGCCCGGAATTCTGTTCGACATCATGGTCTTGGAAGACAGGCTTGATGTGTCGATGCCACCCAGCGTCACTTCTGCCGTGCGGTAGCCTTCGGTGCCCGAGGGGCGCTGGTGCCAATGATGCAAGGCCTCGGCCAGCGCGTCGATGCGGGCATCGCTGAGATCTGCGAGATTGCCTTTGAGGTCAAGCGTCTGGCCGAGGTAGTCCACCAGCCGCGCGGGCAGGTGCCGCGCGAGTTCGGTGGTCAGGGCGCGCTTGCCGGACTGCTGCCGCGCATCGCGCAGGAGTTGCGCCAAGGGCTGACCCGGCAGCAGGTCGATTTCAAGACTTTCGCTTTCACGCCAGTAGCTTGACGCCTGAAGCATCGCCGGACCGGATAGGCCGCGATGGGTGAAGAGCAGCGCTTCGTCGAAACTGGTGCCGCCGGCGGTGACGCGGGACGGGGTGGCGACACCGGCCAGCGCGGAGAACCGGCCTTCGGGGAAGGTGAAGGGTACGAGGCCCGGGCGCACCTCGGTCACCGGGTGGTCGAACTGCCGGGCGATGTCATATGCCAGACCCGTGGCGCCCATCTTGGGTATGGACTTTCCGCCCGTGGCAATAACGAGGTTTCTGCACCCCAAATCAATGGCTTGTCCGTCTTTCTCAACGCGCGCTGCGAAGCCTGCGTCGGTCCTGCGCAGGTCGCGCAGGGCGGTGGAGAGCCAGAGTTCGGCCCCCGCCATCTCGGCCCGCAACATGGCGATGATGTCGCGGGCGGAGGTGTCGCAGAAAAGCTGGCCCAGCGTCTTTTCGTGCCAGGGGATGCCGTGCTTCTGCACCAGGTCGAGGAAATCCCACTGGGTGTAGCGGCTGAGGGCGCTCTTGTGGAAATGCGGATTCCGGCCAACGAAACACGCGGGATCGACGCCGAGATTGGTGAAATTGCAGCGCCCGCCGCCGGAGATGCGGATCTTTTCGCCGGGATTGCGGGCATGGTCGATGACCACCGTGCCCGGTCCGGCATGGGCGGCGCACATCATGCCGGCAGCGCCGGCGCCGAGGATCAGGGTGGCGATCTGCATGGGTCTCTGAACCATGCCGCGCACAGCGGCGCAAGATCGCGGTGGGGTGCCGGGGGCGGATTTATGTGGCGGGATTCGGCCAAAGTCGTTAGACTGCGCGTCAGACCCGGAAAACCGGGCGGCACGAGGCAGTGAAGGCGGGCGGCATATGACAGAGATGGTCTATGGCACGATTCCGGTGCGCGACGGCGAACCGGTCTTGCCGAAGTGGTGGCGGACGGTCGACAAGTGGTCGCTGTCCTGCATTCTGATCCTGTTCGGGATCGGCCTCTTGCTCGGGCTCGCGGCCTCGCCGCCGCTGGCCGAGCGCAACAACCTGCAGCCTTTTCACTACGTGCAGCGGCAGGCTTTCTTCGGGGGGCTTGCGCTGACGGTCATGGTGCTGATGTCGATGATGTCGCCGCAGGTGGTGCGGCGGGTCGCGGTGGTGGGGTTCCTGATCTCCTTCGTGGCGATCGCGCTGCTGCCGATCTTCGGCACGGATTTCGGCAAGGGGGCGGTGCGCTGGTATTCGCTGGGCTTCGCGTCGTTGCAGCCGAGCGAATTCCTCAAGCCCGGCTTCGTGGTCGTCACCGCCTGGATGATGGCGGCGAGCCAGGAGATCAATGGCCCGCCGGGCAAGCTCTGGTCGTTCTCGCTGGCCATCGCCATCGTGCTGATGCTGGCGCTGCAGCCGGACTTCGGCCAGGCGTGCCTCGTGCTCTTTGGATGGGGGGTCATGTACTTCGTTGCCGGAGCGCCGATGCTGCTTCTGGTGGGCATCGCTGGAATGGTGGTCCTTGCAGGCACCTTCGCCTACGAGAATTCCGAGCATTTCGCCCGCCGGATCGACGGTTTCCTGAACCCCGAGGTCGATCCGACGACGCAGCTGGGCTACGCGACAAACGCCATCCAGGAGGGCGGGTTCTTTGGCGTCGGAGTCGGCGAGGGGCAGGTGAAATGGTCTCTGCCCGATGCGCACACCGATTTCATCATCGCCGTGGCCGCCGAGGAATACGGGCTGGTTCTGGTGCTTTGCATCATCGCGCTTTACGCGGCCATCGTGGTGCGCAGCCTGATCCGGCTGATGCGCGAGCGCGATCCCTTCATCCGGCTGGCGGGCACGGGGCTGGCCTGCATGTTCGGCGTGCAGGCGATGATCAACATGGGCGTTGCGGTGCGGCTGCTGCCCGCGAAGGGCATGACGCTGCCGTTCGTCAGCTACGGCGGATCTTCGCTGATCGCGGGCGGAATTGCCGTCGGCATGCTGCTGGCCTTTACACGGGTGCGTCCGCAGGGCGAGATAGGCGACATTCTGCGGGGCAGGCCGCGGTAGCAAGCAGGGACGGTGGGTTGCAAACCCACCCTACGCGTGAGGCATATGGCACAGACGGACCGACAGCCGCTTCTGGTGATCGCCGCAGGCGGCACGGGCGGGCACATGTTCCCGGCCCAGGCGCTGGCGGAACAGATGCTGCGCCAGGGCTGGCGGGTGAAGCTGAGCACAGATGCCCGCGGCGCGCGCTACACCGGCGGCTTTCCGGACGCGGTCGAGATCGAGGAGGTGAGCAGCGCCACCTTCGCCCGCGGCGGCCTCGCGGCGAAGCTGGGCGTGCCGTTCAAGATCGCGGGCGGCGTCCTTGGCATGGCGGCGCGGATGCGCCGGGACCGGCCCGATGCGGTGGTGGGCTTCGGCGGCTACCCGAGCATCCCGGCGCTGGCGGCGGCGACCCTGCTGCGGCTGCCGCGGATGATCCACGAACAGAATGGCGTGCTGGGCCGGGTGAACAAGCTGTTCGCCAGCCGCGTGCACCTCGTGGCTTGCGGCACCTGGCCCACCGACCTGCCCGAGGGCGTCGAGGGCGTGCATGTGGGCAATCCGGTGCGGGCGGCGGTGCGCGACCGGGCCGGGGCGGGCTACATCGTGCCCGGCGACTACCCGATGTCGATCCTCGTGATCGGCGGCAGCCAGGGCGCGCGCATCCTGAGCGACGTGGTGCCGCCGGCCATCGCGGCGCTGCCGATGGCGGCACTCAGGCACCTGCGGATCAGCCACCAGGCCCGCGAGGAGGATGCGGAGAGGGTGGCGGAGTTCTACGCGCAGAACGGCATCGACGCGGATGTGCAGCCGTTCTTTACCGACATTCCCACCCGGATGACCGAGGCGCAGCTGGTGATCTCGCGCTCGGGTGCGAGCAGCGTGGCGGATATCAGCGTGATCGGACGTCCGTCGATCCTGATCCCCTTTGCCGCGGCAACCGGCGATCACCAGACCGCCAATGCCCGACAGCTGGTCGAGGCGGGGGCGGCGATCCGGATCCCGGAATCGAAACTGAGCATCGACGATCTGACCGCCGCGATCCTGGCGATTCTGGACAATCCGGACGGCGCATTGCACATGACCCAGGCTGCGCTGGCCGTATCGAAACCCGGGGCGGCAGAGGAACTGGCCGCGCTCGTGCAATACCTGGCCCATGGTGAGGTCGGGGATCATAACGGAGGCGAGGCAGATGAAAATTGAAAAAATACCAGGAGGTGCCGTGATGAGCGCCGCAACCAAGCTGCCCGGGGATGTGGGCCCGATCCACTTCGTCGGGATCGGCGGCATCGGCATGTCGGGCATTGCCGAGGTGCTGCTCAATCACGGTTACGTGGTGCAGGGGTCCGACCTCAAGCGGTCGAAGATCACCGACCGGCTGGAGAGCCTCGGCGCGCATATTTTCGAAGGGCAGGCGGCGGAGAACCTCGAGTCGGCCGAGGTCGTGGTGATCTCTTCGGCGATCAAGGCCGGCAATCCCGAGCTTGACGAGGCGCGCCGGCGCGGCATGCCGGTGGTGCGGCGGGCCGAGATGCTGGCGGAGCTCATGCGGCTCAAGTCCAACATCGCGGTGGCGGGCACCCACGGCAAGACGACGACCACCACGATGGTGGCGGCGCTGCTGGACGAAGGCAAGTTCGATCCCACCGTCGTCAACGGCGGCATCATCCACAAGTACGGGTCCAACGCCCGCATGGGCACCGGCGAATGGATGGTGGTGGAGGCCGATGAGAGCGACGGCACCTTCAACCGTCTGCCCGCGACCATCGCCATCGTCACCAACATCGACCCCGAGCACATGGAGCACTGGGGCGATTTCGATAGCCTTCGGCGCGGTTTTTACGAATTCGTCAGCAATATCCCGTTCTATGGCCTGGCCGTCTGCTGCACCGACCATGAAGAGGTTCAGCGCCTGGTGGGCCGGGTCACCGACCGGCGGGTGGTGACCTACGGCTTCAACGCCCAGGCGGACGTGCGTGCGGTGAACCTGCGCTACGAAAAGGGCGTGGCGCATTTCGACATCCTGCTGCAGGCGGAGGGTACGAAGATCGAGGGATGCAGCCTGCCGATGCCGGGCGATCACAACGTCAGCAACGCGCTGAGCGCCGTGGCGGTGGCCCGGCATCTGGGCATGAAGCGCGAAGAGATCCGCGCGGCGCTGGCCGGGTTCGGCGGGGTGAACCGACGGTTCACCCGCGTGGGCGAGGTCAACGGCGTCGCCATCATCGACGATTACGGCCACCATCCGGTGGAGATCGCAGCCGTGCTCAAGGCGGCGCGCCAAGCCACCGAGGGCCGGGTGATCGCGGTGCATCAGCCGCACAGGTATTCGCGGTTGAGTGCGCTTTTCGATGATTTCTGCGCCTGTTTCAACGAGGCCGACGTGGTGGCCATCGCCGAGGTCTATGCCGCCGGCGAGGACCCGATCGAAGGCGCCAGCCGTGACGACCTGGTCGCGGGGCTGATCCAGCACGGTCACCGGCATGCGCGGGCCATCGTCGACGAGGACGACCTTGAACGGCTGGTGCGCGAACAGGCGCGGCCGGGCGACATGGTGGTCTGCCTCGGTGCGGGCACGATTTCGGCCTGGGCCAACGGCCTGCCGAAACGCCTGGCCTCGTGAGAGCGGCGGGGTTGCCGGGGGCGCTGCCCCCGTCGCCCGGAGGGCGACTCCCCCGGAGGTTTAGGGGCAAGATGAAGATCGGGCTCGTGCCATGAGCGCGGCGCTGGTCACGGCCTGTTTCTGGGTGCTTGCCGCGACCCTTACGGCATTGCTGCCGATGCGGCGGCAATACGTGCCGGGGCTGGCGCTGCTGGTGACGGCGCCGGTCCTGCTGGCCTGGCTGGGCCATGTGCACGGCGGCGCGGTCTTTGGCCTGTGCCTTGCGGCGGTCGTGTCGATGTTCCGCAACCCGTTGAAATATTTCCTGGCCCGCCTGCGCGGGGCACAGCCGGAGAGGCCGGAATGAATACCTCGTTGATCCTGGCCCTGCTCTGGGCGCTGTCGGCGAACGTGCTGGCGATGATCCCGTCGCGGGATCATCACTGGACGCGGGCCTATATCCTCATCGCGCTGGGCATTCCGCTGCTGGGCTACGTCACGTGGGAAAACGGACCCTGGATCGGGCTGCTGGCGCTGGCGGCGGGCATGTCCGTTCTGCGCTGGCCGGTCCGCTATCTTTGGCGTTGGCTGCAGGCACGGGTGGGGCGCGGCGCCTGAGGTCCTACGGTTTCTGTTGATCGGCCGCTGCGCGATGGGGCAGACTGGCGGCGATGGTCTATGTCCTGCCTCTTGTCTGTTTCGTCGCGGCGCTGATCGTGGCGCGCTGGGCGCTCTTGCAGCGGCTTGGCGCTGTCGTCCTGGCGGCGGCGCTGATGGTCGTGGCGGCGGCGGCCTGGGCGATCTGGGCCGGGCGGCAGCAGACCGGCTGGGACGGGATCGGCTATGCGATCTTCGCGACGCTGATCTGCGCGCCGGTCCTGCTGGGCGGCGGACTTGGCGCCCTGCTGGGCTGGTTGCGGCGCAGGCGGGGCGGGGCATGATCCGTTCCGGGCCCGGATCGGGCGGCGCGGGGCTTGCCACCGCCGCCCCCGCGGATTAGCAGGGCGGCATGATCCATGATCTGCCCGAGACCCGGGGGCGGCTGACGCCCGGAAAGCTGCTGTCGGAGCTGACGTGGCTGCGCGTGGGCGGAGCGGCGGATGTGCTGTTCCAGCCCGCCGATGTCGAGGACCTTTGTACCTTCCTGGGCGGCCTGAACGTTGAGGTGCCGGTCTTTCCCATGGGGGTCGGCAGCAACCTGATCGTGCGGGACGGCGGTTTGCGTGCGGTGGTCATTCGGCTGGGGCGGGGGTTCAACGCGATCGAGGTCGAGGGAACGCGCGTGACGGCCGGAGCGGCGGCGCTGGATGCGCATGTGGCGCGGCGCGCGGCGGAGACGGGGGTGGACCTGACCTTTCTGCGCACGATCCCCGGGTCGGTCGGCGGCGCGGTGCGGATGAACGCCGGCTGCTACGGCTCTTACGTCGCGGATGTCTTTGTCGAGGCGACGGCGGTGACGCGCGAGGGCGCGCTGGTCACCGTGACGGCGCAGGATCTGGATTTCGCCTATCGGCAGACCCGACTGCCCGAGGGCTGGGTGATTGTCGAGGCGACATTCGAGGGAGTGCCGGGCGATCCGGACGCGCTGGCCGACAAGATGACGGATCAGCTGGCCCGCCGCGATGCCAGCCAGCCGACCAAAGACCGCACCGCGGGCAGCACTTTCCGCAATCCGGCGGGGTTTTCCAGCACGGGGCGCGCCGATGACAGCCAGGATCTCAAGGCCTGGAAGGTCATCGACGACGCCGGCATGCGCGGCGCGCGCCGGGGCGGGGCGCAGATGAGCGAGATGCACTCGAACTTCCTTGTCAACACCGGCACGGCCACGGCGGCCGATCTGGAGGGATTGGGCGAAGAGGTGCGAAAAAAGGTTTTCCAACACAGCGGAATAGAGTTACACTGGGAAATCATGCGCATCGGGGAACCGGCGCAGGAATAAGGGCGAAAACGCCCGGCAGAAAAGAGCGACCACAGGCAGGTTGCAACCAAGAACAAGGGGCAAAGCCCCGGGACATTGAGGCGGTTTGGGATGTCGAGCAGGGCATTCCCGAAAGTGGCGGTATTGATGGGCGGACCCTCGGCCGAGCGCGAGGTGTCGTTGAGCTCTGGGCGCGAATGCGCCGCTGCTTTGCGGGATCAGGGATACGAGGTGATCGAGGTCGATGCCGGCCCCGACCTCGTGACGCGTTTGCAGGACGCCGCGCCCGACGCCGTTTTCAACGCACTTCATGGACGCTGGGGCGAGGATGGCTGCGTGCAGGGTGTGCTGGAATGGCTGCGGCTGCCTTACACGCATTCCGGCGTGCTGGCCTCGGCGCTGGCGATGGACAAGGAACGGTCGAAGGACGTCTACCGCGCCGTCGGTCTCCCGGTGGTGGAGAGCCTACTGGCACCCAAGTCTCAGGTCATGGCGGGGCACGTGATGACGCCGCCCTACGTGGTCAAGCCCAACAACGAAGGATCGAGTGTCGGGGTCTACCTGGTGCAGGAGGCCGCCAACGGCCCGCCGCAGCTGTCGGACGACATGCCCGGGACGGTGATGGTCGAGGCTTTCGCGCCGGGGCGCGAACTGACCGCCACGGTGATGGGCGACCGGGCACTGACAGTCACGGATATCCTGACCGACGGCTGGTACGATTACGATGCCAAGTACAAGCCCGGCGGGTCGCGCCATGTGGTGCCCGCCGAAATCCCGCAGGACATTTTCGACGCCTGCCTCGACTACGCATTGCGCGCACACGCGGCGCTGGGGTGCCGGGGCGTGAGTCGCACGGATTTCCGCTGGGACGAGAGCAAGGGCCTTGCGGGGCTGGTACTGCTTGAAACGAACACGCAGCCGGGAATGACCCCGACCTCGCTGAGCCCCGAGCAGGGGGAATGCGTCGGCATCTCGTTCGGCGAGATGTGCGCCTGGATGGTGGAGGATGCCTCGTGCAACAGGTGAGCCGACCGGACCCCGCCCCGTCGAAGCTGCGCTATCGCCTGCAGCGGGTGATGCTGACGCCGGCCTACCGGCTGCTGCTGCGGGTGGGCCTGCCCTTTGCGGTGGCCTTTGGCGGCGCGACCTGGTGGTTCTCGATCCCGGAAAATCGCGACGCTTTCCACGGAGTCATTGCCGATGCCCGCGCGGCCATCGAGCAGCGCCCCGAATTCATGGTCAAGCTGATGGCCGTCGACGGCGCGAGCGAAAGCGTCTCGGCCGATATTCGCACGGTTCTGCCGGTGCGGTTCCCGGTGTCGTCCTTCGACCTCGACCTCGATGCGATGCGCGCGAAGGTCGTGGCGCTGGACGCGGTGGAGAGCGCGCGGCTGCGCATCCGGCAGGGCGGGGTGCTGCAGGTCGAAGTGACCGAACGCGTACCGGCGGCGCTTTGGCGGACCTCCGAAGGGCTTTTGATGCTGGACAAGGGCGGCGTCTACGTCGGCCCCGCCACCGCGCGCGGCGATTACCCGGACCTGCCGGTGATCGCGGGCCGGGGGGCGGATGGGCATGTGGCCGAAGCCCGTGCGTTGCTGGAAGCGGCGCGGCCGCTCTGGCCGCGGTTGCGGGGATTCGTACGGGTCGGTGCGCGGCGCTGGGACGTGGTGCTGGACCGCCAGCAGCGCATCCAGCTGCCCGAGGAGGGCGCTGTGCTGGCGCTCGAGCGGGCGATTGCGATGGACCAGGCGGTAGACATGCTGGCCCGCGACCTGGCGACGGTCGACCTGCGGCTGCCGCAGCGTCCGACGCTGCGGATGAACGGCCACGCGGTGCAGGAATGGTGGCGGATCACGTCGATCGAGGTAGGGAACAGAACGGAATGATCGAACTATATGAATCCCAGCGGGCCATGCGCAACATGCGCAAGGTGGCGATGCAAAGGGGCGTGATCGCGATCCTTGACGTGGGCAGTTCCAAGATCGCCTGCCTGGTGCTGAGGTTTGACGGCACCGACCGCAGCCTCGAAACCGACGGCATCGGGTCGCTGGCCGGGCAATCCGGGTTCCGGGTGATCGGGGCGGCGACGACACGGTCGCGCGGCGTGCATTTCGGCGAGATCGACGCCATGGGCGAAACCGAGCGCGCCATTCGCACCGCGGTGCAGGCGGCGCAGAAGATGGCGCAGGTCCGGGTGGATCACGTCATCGCCTGTTTCTCGGGGGCCGAGCCGCGCAGCTACGGGCTGGAGGGCAAGGTCGATATCGCCGACACGATGGTCAGCGAGCAGGACATCGCCCGGGTGCTGAGCGCCTGCGACGTGCCGGATTTCAGTCCGGGGCGCGAGGTGTTGCATGCGCAGCCGGTGAACTTTGCGCTGGACCACCGGTCGGGCCTTGCCGATCCGCGTGGACAGATCGGGCAGACCCTGAGCACCGACATGCACATGCTGACGGTCGATGCCATGGCGATCCAGAACCTCGCACATTGCGTGAAGCGCTGCGACCTGGAACTGGCCGGTATCGCAAGTTCCGCCTATGCCAGCGGCATCTCGTCGCTTGTCGAGGATGAGCAGGAGCTGGGCGCGGCCTGCATCGACCTGGGCGGCGGCGCGACCGGTGTGTCGATCTTCATGAAAAAGCACATGATCTATGCGGACAGTGTGCGGATGGGCGGCGATCACGTCACCGGCGACATTTCCATGGGGCTGTCGGTGCCGATGGCCACAGCCGAGCGGATCAAGACCTTTTACGGCGGAGTCGTCGCCACCGGCATGGATGACCGCGAGATGATCGAGATCGGCGGCGACACCGGCGACTGGCATCACGACCGTCGTACGGTCAGCCGCGCCGAGCTGATCGGTATCATGCGGCCGCGGGTCGAGGAAATCCTCGAAGAGGTGCGCGCGCGGCTCGACGTGGCCGGTTTCGAACACCTGCCCAGCCAGCAGATCGTTCTGACCGGTGGCGGCAGCCAGATTCCGGGGCTGGACGGGCTGGCGTCGAAAATCCTTGGACAACAGGTGCGACTCGGTCGGCCGCTGCGGGTGCACGGGCTGCCGCAGGCGGCCACCGGACCGGGATTCGCAAGCGCGGTCGGGCTGTGTCTTTTCGCCGCTCACCCGCAGGATGAGTGGTGGGATTTCGAAATTCCGGTCGAACGCTACGCCGGCAGATCGATTATGAAAGCGGTAAAATGGTTTCGTGACAACTGGTAACAACGATATCTTGATGTGTCGGCAATATCCCGCAGGCGCACGTCAAAAAAATGCCATATATGGTGTTAATCGGACGTTTTTCGCGTGACGAAAAGGGCCGAAATCGTTAATACTGTGCGGGAATAGGTGCATAAAAGGCCTGAACGGGCCATAACAGCAGGCGGACAGATCATGACTTTGAACCTTTCGGTGCCCGGACAAGAAGACTTGAAGCCCCGGATCACGGTGTTTGGCGTAGGCGGTGCCGGTGGCAACGCGGTCAACAACATGATCGACAAGGAATTGGATGGTGTCGACTTCGTGGTCGCCAACACCGACGCGCAGGCGCTTCAGCAGTCCAAGTCCACCAGCAAGGTTCAGCTGGGCGTGAAGGTCACCGAAGGTCTTGGCGCAGGCGCACGGGCCTCCGTCGGCGCCGCTGCCGCAGAAGAAAGCATCGAACAGATCGTCGATCATCTGGCGGGCGCGCACATGTGCTTTATCACTGCCGGGATGGGCGGCGGCACCGGGACCGGAGCGGCGCCGATCATCGCGCAGGCCGCGCGGGAGCTGGGCGTGCTGACCGTCGGCGTCGTGACCAAGCCCTTCCAGTTCGAGGGCAACAAGCGGATGAAGCAGGCCGAGGACGGCGTCGAGGCGCTGCAGAAGGTCGTCGACACGCTGATCATCATTCCGAACCAGAACCTGTTCCGTCTCGCCAACGAGAAGACGACCTTTACCGAGGCCTTCTCGATGGCCGACGACGTTCTTTACCAGGGCGTCAAGGGCGTGACCGACCTGATGGTGCGTCCGGGCCTCATCAACCTCGACTTCGCCGACGTGCGCGCGGTGATGGACGAGATGGGCAAGGCGATGATGGGCACCGGCGAGGCCGACGGCGAGGATCGCGCGATCCAGGCCGCCGAGAAGGCGATCGCCAACCCGCTGCTGGACGAGATTTCGCTGCGCGGGGCCAAGGGTGTGTTGATCAATATCACCGGCGGGCACGATCTTACGCTGTTCGAGCTGGACGAGGCGGCCAACCGCATCCGCGAGGAAGTGGACACCGATGCCAACATCATCGTCGGCTCGACCCTCGACGACACGATGGAAGGCCGGATGCGCGTATCGGTCGTGGCCACCGGCATCGACGCGGTCGACGTGAACACCGAGATTCCGGTGCCGCGCCGGTCCCTGGCACAGCCGCTGCGCCAGGCCGAGGCGCCCGCCGCCGCGATCGAGAAGGCGCCGGAGCCTGCGCCCGCACCGGTCCAGGAGCGCCCGCAGGTCGCCGCGCGCCGGGCCGAGCCGGAATACGAAGAGGACGAGCCCTCGCTGTTCGAGGGGATGGGCGCCGAGCGTCATGCCGCGAACGAGCAGATGGAAACCATCTTCGACGATGCGCAGGACGACGCCGCAACCGCCGACGACGGTCTGCCGCCGCCGGCCTACAAGCCGCAGGTCGCTGCGTTCCAGCCGCGCGAAGAAGAGATCGAAGCCGAGGCCGAGAGCTTTGTCGCGCCGCGCGCACCGGCGCCCGGCACCCCGTCGCCCGAGGCCCTGGCCCGCTTGCAGCAGGCGGCGTCCCGCGCCCGTCCGCAGCAGCCGCAGGCCGCGGCGCAGCAGCCGCGCGCCGCAGCCCAGCCTGCCCACGAGGGCGAAAAGCCGCGGTTCGGCATCAACAGCCTGATCAATCGCATGACCGGCCACGGCCAGGAGGCCGCCGCCCCGGCGCCGCGTCGCCAGCAGCCGCCGGTGCAGGCCCGCCGCCAGCCCGATCCGATGATCGAGCCGGAAGCCGATCCGGATCAGGAACGGATCGAGATCCCCGCCTTCCTGCGGCGTCAGGCCAACTGAGCCCAACCCTTTCGACGACATGAAAGCGCCTCCGGAGAGATCCGGGGGCGCTTTGCGTATGTGGTGTTGCGAAGGGTCGCGCCGCACCGTGCGGTGACATCAGCCGGCGTTAAGGCTGGCTCCATAGATTGCTTCTCGAAGGCGGGCTGATGCGGCCCATGGCGGGACGGGCGCCCCGGCCAGGCAATACGAGGAGCGACGGCATGGTATTTCAGTTCTTGCGGCAGCAGGCAGCCTCGGCGGAGGTGCCCGAGGCAAAGGCCTCGGCCACCGGGCCGGTGGTGGCGCATCTTTCGACCGGCCGCGTGGCCTGGTCGGCGCGCGACACCGTGTCGCTGAGCAAGACCGGTTTCATCGGCAATCCGGTGGCATTCCGGGCGGTCAAGCTGATCGCTGAAGCCGCGGCGGCACTGCCGCTGGTGTTGCAGGATGCCCGGCAGCGCTACGAAACCCATCCGCTGATGCGGCTGGTGCAGCAGCCCAACGCCGGGCAAGGCCGGGCGGAACTGCTCGAGGCGCTCTATGGCCAGCTGCTCTTGTCCGGCGACGGCTATGTCGAGGCGGTGAGCGGCGAAAGCGGCGTGCCGGTGGAACTGCATGTGCTGCGGTCGGACCGGATGCGGCTGGTGCCGGGGCGCGATGGCTGGCCGGTGGCCTATGAATACAGTGTCGGCGGGCGCAAGCACCGGTTCGATGTGACCGGAACGGTGTCGCCGATCTGTCACGTGAAAAGCTTTCATCCCCAGGACGACCATTACGGGCTCAGCCCGATGCAGGCGGCGGCGCAAGCGCTGGACGTCCACAATGCCGCCTCGCGCTGGTCCAAGGGATTGCTGGACAACGCGGCGCGGCCGTCGGGGGCGATCGTCTACCAGTCTGCCGACGGGCAGGGCACCATGAGCCGGGACCAGTACGAGCGGCTGGTCAGCGAGATGGAGACCCATCACCAGGGCGCGCGCAATGCCGGGCGGCCGATGCTTCTGGAAGGCGGACTGGACTGGAAACCGATGGGGTTTTCGCCGGCCGACATGGAATTCCAGAAAACCAAGGAAGCGGCGGCGCGCGAGATCGCGGTGGCCTTCGGCGTGCCGCCGATGCTGCTGGGAATTCCCGGCGAGGCGACATTCGCCAACTACCAGGAGGCGCACCGGGCGTTCTACCGCCTGACGGTCCTGCCGCTGGCGACGCGGGTCACGGCGCGCCTGGGCGAGTGGTTGTCGGGGCATTTGGGCGAGGCGCTGGAGCTCGGGCCGGATCTCGACAAGGTGCCGGCGCTGGCGGCCGAGCGGGATGCGCAATGGGCGCGGATCGCGGGCGCCAATTTCCTGACGGCGGCGGAGAAGCGGGTGCTTCTGGGGCTGCCGGTGCTGGAGGCGGATCATGGGTGAGCCGCGGCCGGGATTCGAAGCCTTCGAATGCGCGCCGGGCCTGCGGCTCGAGGCGCATGAACGGGTGAGCGCGGTGATGTTCGAAACCCTGACCGCACGGCTTGACCGGATCGAGGCGCTGATGGAGCGGCTGGAGCGGCGGTTGTGGCTCACCGTTTACGGCATCGTCGGGGTGATCCTGGCGCAGGCGCTTCAGAGTGTGTTGGACGTGGTGCCCTGAGCGGGGTCCAAAATTCCACGGGAATTTTGCCAAGACTTTCCGGGGAAAGTCTTGCGCGGAAAATTCGAATTTTCCGGTCCGTTTTCCTCGAGGAAAACGTGCCCGAGGGCGGATGAAAGGACGAAACATGGAACTTGAGCGCAAATTTTGCCCGACGGGCGGCGAGCTGACCGTCAAGGACGGGTTGAAGGTCGAGGGCTATGCCAGCCTGTTCGGTGCCTGCGACCAGGGTAACGACGTGGTGCATGCCGGGGCCTACGGAGCTTCGCTGAAACGGCTGGGGATCGAAGGCCGGGCGGTCAAGATGCTGTGGCAGCACGATCCGGCGCAGCCCATCGGCATTTGGGACGAGGTGCGCGAGGATGCGCGCGGCCTGTACGTCAAGGGGCGTCTGCTCGACAGCGTGGCGCGGGGCCGGGAGGCAGCGGCGCTGATCGCGGCGGGCGCGATCGACGGGCTGTCGATCGGCTATCGCACGGTGCGGGCCACGAAGAACGACAAGGGCCAGAGGCTCTTGACCGAACTGGAGCTTTGGGAGGTGTCGCTGGTGACCTTCCCGATGCTGCCCAGTGCGCGGGTGGCGGCCAAGGGCGAGAGCCCGGCGGATGCCGCGCTGCGTGAATTGGCGCAGGCGCTGGAAGGTGCGCGCCGGGAGATGGCGGGCGGCTGAGGCCGCGGCGCCCCTAACAACGGGACCAACTCGATGAGTACAGCCGAGATCCATTCTCGGAACGGGGAAGATTCGTCTCCGTTCACCCGGGTGAGCACCGCCGTGGCGGGACTTGTCTGGGATATCAAGGGCCTGCGGGCCGACCTTTACGAAAAGCTTCAACAACAGGAAGAGCGACTGACCATGCTTGATCGGAAATCCGCGACGCGCCCCGCGCTGTCTGTCTCGGCTGACACCGAGGCGCCTCACCAGAAGGCGTTCAACGCCTACCTGCGCACCGGTGACGATGACGGGATGCGCGGGCTGGAGCTGGAAGGCAAGGCGCTGAGCACTGCCGTCAACAGCGAGGGCGGCTATCTCGTCGATCCGGTGACCGCGGAAACGGTGAAATCGGTGCTGGCGGCGACTGCCTCGATCCGGGCCATCGCCAACGTGGTCAACGTCGAGGCGTCGTCCTTCGACGTGCTGATCGACCGCAACGACGCAGGCGCGGGCTGGGCCGACGAAACGACCGCGACGACGGAGACCGGGACGCCGACCATCGAGCGCATCTCGATCCCGCTTTACGAGCTCAACGCGCTGCCGAAGGCCAGCCAGCGGCTGCTGGACGACAGCGCCTTCGACATCGAGGCCTGGCTTGCGGGCCGCATCGCCGACAAGTTCGCCCGTGCCGAGGCGGCGGCCTTTGTCAGCGGCGACGGCGTCGACAAGCCGCGCGGCTACCTCGATCACGACACGGTCGACAACGATGTCTGGACCTGGGGCAACATCGGCTACGTGCCCACCGGCGTCGATGGCGGCGTCGGTGACGGCGACGCGATCATCGACCTGGTCTATGCGCTGGGGGCGCAGTACCGCGCCGGTGCGACGTTCGTGATGAACTCCAAGACCGCGGGGGCGCTGCGCAAGCTCAAGGATGCGGACGGCCGTCACCTGTGGTCCGATGGCTTTGCCGCGGGGGAGCCGGCGCGTCTGCTGGGGTATCCGGTGCTGATCGCCGAAGACATGCCGGACATCGCCAGCGGCGCCGATGCCATCGCCTTTGGCGATTTCGGCAGCGGCTACACGATCGCCGAGCGTCCCGACCTGCGGGTTTTGCGCGATCCGTTCAGCGCCAAGCCGCATGTGCTGTTCTACGCCACCAAGCGCGTCGGTGGCGACGTCAGCGATTTCGCCGCGATCAAGCTGCTGCGCTGCGCCGTGTCGTAGGCGGGACCGTGAACATGGCGGCGGGTTCCTCGGGATCCGCCGTCATGGGGCGCGCACCGAGTGACAGCTTGCGTTGTCTAGCTGCCCCTCCGTCCGAACAACGTGAGAGGTGCGTGCCCACCTAGGCTCCGTTGTCGGAGCGGAGATGGGATTTCGGAGAAGAAAGATGATGTTAGTCGAAGAGACGACGATCCCCGACGCGGCGCTTCCGCTGGATGTCCTCAAGCGTCACCTGCGGTTGGGAACCGGCTTTGCCGAGGACGATCTGCAGGACCCGGTTCTGATCGCCTTTCTGCGGGCGGCTGTTTCGGCGATCGAGGTGCGGACTGGCAAGGCGCTGATTTCGCGTGGTTTTCTGCTGACGCTTACGGCCTGGGGCGATCCGTCCGCGCAGGTTCTGCCGCTGGCGCCGGTCACGGCGATCACCGAGGTCGCGCTGGTGGACCGGCTGGGCGTGTCGCAGGTCGTCGATCCGGCGCACTACTGGCTGGAGCGGGATGCGTCGGCGCCGCGTCTGCTGCCCACCGGCACCGCCTTGCCGCAGGTGCCCACGGCGGGGGCCGTCGAGGTGCGGTTCGAGGCGGGGTTCGGTGCCGATCTGGGCGACTTGCCCGCCGATCTCGCGCAGGCGGTGCTGCTGCTGGCGGCGCATTACCACGAGTACCGGGATGAAACCGCCCTGGCGCAGGGCTGCATGCCCTTCGGCGTCTCGAGCCTGATCGCCCGTTACCAGCCGATGCGCATCGGGTTCGCGTCATGAAGCGGCCCGATCTCAGGCACGCGCTGGTTCTGGAGGCGCCCGAGACCAGCCCCGATGGCGCGGGCGGCTGGACGACCTCCTGGACCGAGATGGGCACCGTCTGGGCGGCGCTGTTGCCGCGCAGCGGGCGCGAGAGTACCGGCGAGGCGGGGGCGCTTGCTACGGCGAACTACCGCATCGTCGTGCGCGGCGCGCAGCAGGGCCACGGCGCGCGGCCGCAGCCGGGGCAGAGGTTTCGTCTGGGCGTGCGGCTCTGGGCGATCCAGGCGGTGACCGAGGCAGATGCGCAGGGCCGGTACCTGACCTGCTATGCGCAAGAGGAGGTGGCGGCATGAGCTATGGCAACACGGCGGCGCTGCAGGCCGCGGTCTATCAGCGCCTGGCGTCCGTCGATGCGCTGATGACGCTGACGGGCGGGCATATCTACGATGCGCTGCCGGCGGGGACGCCGCCCGAGCTTTACGTCACGCTGGGTGCCGAAAAGGTCCGCGACGCCTCGGACGGCAGCGGCGGCGGCGCCTGGCACGACTTCACCGTCGCGGTGATCACGGAAGGCGCGGGGTTCCAGGCGGCCAAGGACGCGGCCGCAGAGGTCAGCGATGCGCTGGTCGATGCGCCACTGAGCCTGAGCCGCGGCAGCCTGGTGAGTCTGAGGTTCCTGCGCGCTCGGGCACGTCGAGAGAGCGGCGGGCTGCGGCGGATCGAGATGACATTCCGCGCCCGCGTGAGCGACGACTGATCCGCGTGGCGGAGGATTTTGACCGGCGGCATCGTCCGCCCTGCACTCGAGGAGAGACGCAATGCCTGCACAGAATGGCAAGGACCTTTTGGTCAAGGTGGACCTGACCGGCGACGGGCAGTTCCAGACCATGGCGGGGCTGCGCGCCACGCGCGTGACCTTCAACGCCGAGACCGTGGACGTGACGACCCTCGACAGCGCCGGGGGCTGGCGCGAGCTGCTGACCGGGGCGGGTGTCAAGAGCGCCGCGATCTCGGGCTCGGGGGTCTTTCGCGATGCCGACACGGACGAACGCGCCCGGCAGATCTTTTTCGACGGCGAGACGCCGGATTTCCAGATCATCATCCCCAATTTCGGCACCGTCGAGGGCGCTTTCCAGCTGACCAGCATCGAATACGGCGGGTCGCACAACGGCGAGGCCACATACGAGGTGTCGCTGGCCTCGGCGGGGCAGCTGGTCTTCGTGGAGGCGGTCTGAGCCATGGTCAACCCCTGGCGCGGAGAGGTCGAGCTGGTGATCGACGGCAAGCCGCAGACGCTGCGGCTGACGCTGGGCGCGCTGGCGGAGCTGGAGGCGGAGCTGCAAAGCGGGTCGCTTGTCGATCTGGTGCAGCGGTTCGAGTCCGGCGCGTTCAGCAGCCGCGATGTGCTGGCGCTGGTGGTCGCGGGGTTGCGCGGTGCGGGTTGGCAGGGGCGCGGCACGGACCTTTTGCAGGCCGAGATCGCTGGCGGGCCGATGGCTGCAGCGCGGGCGGCGGCGGAGCTGCTGGCGCGGGCCTTCATGCTGCCTGGGGCAGGGGCCGATGACGGGCTTTGACTGGCCCGTCCTGATGCGCGCTGGAATGCGCGGGCTGGGTCTGCGCCCGGAAGAGTTCTGGGCGCTGACACCGGCGGAATTGCAGCTGTTGCTGGGCGAAAGCTCGGGCGCGGCGCCGATGGGACGGGCGCGGCTCGATGAGCTTGTGGCGGCCTATCCGGACAGGATCAAGGAAACGGGCGATGACTGAAGTCGAGACCATGGAAGACCAGGTGCAGGCGCTGGAGACCGCGCTTGGTGGCGCTGCGGGTATGGCGCAGGGGTTCAATGCTGAACTCACGCGTATTCACCAGACATTTTCCGACACCGGGCGCAACGTGTCGAAGCTGGAAAGCAGCCTGAGCCGCGGGTTGAGCCGGGCCATCGACGGGGTGGTCCTGGACGGCATGAAGCTGTCGGGCGCGCTGGACCTGGTGGCGAAGTCGCTGATCGACACGGCGTATCGCGCGGCGGTGAAGCCGGTGGCGGATCACGTCAGCGGGCTGTTCAGCGCCGGTGCGTCGGCGCTCTTCGGCGGGTTCACCGGGTTCGAGAAAGGCGGCGGCTTCTCGCAAGGAAGGGTGGTGCCGTTTGCCACGGGTGGCGTGGTCAGCGGCCCGACGACCTTTCCAATGCGTGGCGGCATGGGCCTGATGGGCGAGGCGGGGCCCGAGGCGATCATGCCGCTGAGCCGTGGACCGGACGGGTCGCTGGGCGTGCGCGCGCAGGGCGGCGGACGGCCGGTGACCGTGGTGATGAACATACAGACGCCGGATGTGCAGGGTTTCCAGCGCAGCCAGAGCCAGATCGCGGCGCAGATGGGCCGGGCGCTGAGCCGCGGCGCGCGCAACCGCTGATCCGATCCAACGGCCGAGCCAAGGAGACAGGCATGAATTTTCACGAAGTTCAATTCCCGGCGAGCCTGAGCTTCGGGTCCATGGGCGGCCCGGAGCGGCGCACCGACGTGGTGACGCTGACCAACGGTTCAGAAGAGCGCAACACGCCGTGGCAACACGCCCGCCGCCGTTATGACGCCGGGCTGGGGATGCGCTCGCTCGACGATATTGCCGAGTTGATCGCTTTTTTCGAGGCGCGGCGCGGGCAGCTTTACGGGTTCCGCTGGAAAGACTGGTCGGACTTCAAATCCTGCAAGCCGTCGGGGAAGGTTCGTTACGACGACCAGGTCATCGCCATCGCCGATGGGGTGCGGACGGAGTTCCAGCTCACCAAGATTTATCGCTCGGGCGGGGTGGCCTACCAGCGGCCGATCACCAAGCCGGTGGCAGGCACGGTGCGGGCCGGTATCCAGTCGGACGAACAGCGCGAGGGTTTCGATTACGAGGTCGACACCTCCAGTGGCGTCATCACCTTCGCGCATCCGCCGGTGGCCGAAGTCGAGATCAGCGCCGGGTTCGAATTCGACGTGCCGGTGCGGTTCGACGCCGACCGCATCCGCACCAGCGTCGCCAGTTTCCAGGCGGGCGAGGTTCCGGACGTGCCGGTGGTCGAGGTGCGGGTCTGATGGAGATGAACAGCGATCTCGCCGCGCATCTGCGGACCGGCCTGACCAGCGTGGCCCGGGCCTGGGAGGTGACCCGCACCGACGGGCTGCGGCTGGGCTTCACCGATCACGACGGCGACCTTGTCTTCGACGGGCTGACGTTTCGTGCCGACACCGGCCTCACGGCGATGGCCTTGCAGCAGAGCACCGGCCTGTCGGTGGACAATACCGAGGCGATGGGCGGCCTGAGCTCCGATGCGATCCGCGAGGACGATATCAAGGCCGGGCGGTTCGACGGTGCGACGGTCACCGCCTGGCTGGTGAACTGGCAGGACGTGGCGCAGCGGCAGGTGCTGTTTCGCGGCACGATCGGGGAAATCCGCCGCTCGGGCGGGGCGTTTCACGCCGAGTTGCGCGGTTTGTCCGAGGCGCTGAACCGGCCGGTGGGGCGGGTGTTCCAGAAACCCTGCACCGCCGTGCTGGGGGATGCGCGCTGCGGCTTTGCCGTGACGGTGCCGGGCTATACGCACGAGGCGGCCCTGGTCGAGACCGATGGCGCGCGTGTGCTGAATTTCGGGCCGCTGAGCGGTTTCGAGGCCGACTGGTTCCAGCGCGGGCGGGCCGAGGTGCTGAGCGGCGCTGCCAAGGGGTTGAGCGGCACGATCAAACGCGACCGGGTCGATGGCACCGGCGCGCGGGTGATCGAGCTCTGGGAGCCGCTGCGGGCAGACCTGCAGGCGGGTGACGTGGTGCGGATCGTTGCGGGCTGCGACAAGCGGTTCGAGACCTGTCGGCTCAAGTTCAACAACTTGCTGAATTTTCAGGGCTTCCCGGACATTCCCGAAGACGATTGGCTGATGGTCCACCCCACCAATGCCAAGAGCCAGTCCGGTGGGAGCCGCCGATGAGTCAAGGCCAACGCATCGTTGCCGCTGCGCGCGGCTGGATCGGCACGCCCTACGTGCACCAAGCCTCGAGGCGTGGGGCGGGCAGCGATTGCCTTGGGCTCTTGCGCGGCGTCTGGCGCGAGGTGCTGGGGGCGGAGCCCGAGGCGGTGCCGGCCTACACCATGGACTGGTCCGAACCGCAGGGCGAAGAGCGTCTGTGGATCGCGGCCCGGCGGCACCTGCGGCCCAAGCCGCGCGGGGACGAGGCGGCCGGTGACGTGCTGCTCTTCCGGATGCGCGACGGGTCGGTGGCCAAGCACCTTGGGCTGCAATCCGACACCGGGGCGGCGGCGGCCTTTGTGCATGCCTATTCCGGCCACGGGGTGATCGAAAGCGCGCTCAGCGCGCCCTGGCGGCGGCGCATCGCGGCGCGCTTCGCCTTTCCAACGGAGGTTCTTTGAATGGCGACGATCCTGTTTTCCGCGGTTGGCGCGGCTGTCGGCGGGTCGCTGGGCGGTTCGGTCCTGGGCTTGTCCTCGGTCGCGGTGGGCCGGTTCGTCGGCGCGACGCTGGGCCGGGCGCTGGACCAGCGGCTGATGGGGCAGGGCGCCGAGACGGTCGAGACCGGCCGGGTCGACCGGTTCCGCCTCACGGGCGCGGGCGAAGGCACCGCCATCGCGCAGGTCTACGGGCGGATGCGGGTCGGCGGCCACGTGATCTGGTCCACCGAGTTTCGCGAGCATGTGAAGAAGAGCGGCGGGGGCGGCGGCGGCAAGGGCGCGCCGAGCCAGCCCAAGGTCAAGAGCTACAGCTATTCTGTGAGCCTGGCGCTGGCGCTTTGCGAGGGCGAGATCACCGGGGTCAACCGGGTCTGGGCGGATGGCGCAGAGATCCCACTGCGCGACCTCAACATGCGGGTCTATACCGGCAGTCGCGACCAGCTGCCCGATCCCAAGATCGAGGCGGTCGAAGGTACCGGTACGGTCCCGGCGTATCGCGGCACGGCCTATGTTGTGATAGAGGATCTGCAGCTCGCGGCCTTCGGCAACCGCATCCCGCAGTTCAACTTCGAAGTGACCCGGCCCGACCAGTCAGACCCCGAGGATGTCACCCGCGCGGTGCGCGGCGTGGCGATGATCCCAGGCACCGGCGAATATGCGCTGGCCACGGAACCGGCGGTGATCAAGTACGGCAAGGGCTCGAGCGGGCTGGCCAATGTCAATTCGCCCGCCGAAGAACCGGATTTCAACGTCTCGCTGCGCCAGTTGCAGGACGAGGCGCCGAATTGCGGCGCGGTGTCCTTGGTGGTGAGCTGGTTCGGCGACGACCTGCGCGTGGGCGAATGCCGCCTGCGTCCGAAGGTAGAACAAAAGCAGTTCGACGGCGCAAACATGCCCTGGATAGTGTCGGGGCTTACGCGCGCGGCGGCGCAGGATGTGCCGAAGCAGGGCGGCCGGCCGGTCTATGGTGGCACGCCCACGGACCAGTCGGTGATCCAGGCCATCCGGCGGATGACCGAGCAGGGCCAGGCGGTGATGTTCTATCCGTTCATCCTGATGGATCAAATGGCGGGCAACGGGTTGCTGGACCCCTATACCGGCGCCGCGGACCAGCCGCCGCTGCCCTGGCGCGGGCGCATCACGCTGAGCGTGGCGCCCGGGCGTGACGGGTCGCCCGATGGCACGGCCGCCGCGGATGCCGAGGTCGCGGCGTTTTTCGGCAGCGCGTCGGCGCAGGATTTTCCCGGCGCTGTCGGGCAGACCACCGTGGGCTACACCGGCCCCGAGGAATGGAGCTACCGGCGGTTCATTCTGCACAACGCGGCCCTGTGCCGTGCGGCAGGCGGAGTCGCGGCGTTCTGCATCGGGTCGGAAATGCGCGGCATGACACAAATCCGTGGGGCCGCGGGCTTTGCCGCGGTTGCCGCGCTGCGCGATCTTGCCGCCGAGGTCCGCGCGATCCTTGGGCCGGAGGTCAAGATCGGCTATGCCGCGGACTGGAGCGAGTATTTCGGCCACCAGCCGCGGGACGGGTCGGGCGATGTCTTCTTTCACCTCGATCCGCTCTGGGCCGATCCGGAAATCGACTTTGTCGGCATAGACAACTACATGCCGCTGTCGGATTGGCGAGATGGCGACGCCCATGCGGATGCCGGCTGGCAGTCGATCTACAACGCCGACTACCTGCGCGCCAATATCGAGGGCGGCGAGGGGTTCGACTGGTACTACAGCTCTCCCGAAGCACGGGATTTCCAGCGCCGCGACCCGATCACCGACGGCGCTCATGACGAGGCGTGGGTGTTCCGCTACAAGGACATCCGCAACTGGTGGTCGCAAAGCCATTACGAGCGCATCGGCGGTGTGCGGCAGGCACAGCCCACCGACTGGCTGCCGGGGTCGAAGCCGATCTGGTTCACCGAACTGGGCTGCCCGGCGGTCGACAAGGGCACCAACCAGCCCAACAAGTTCGTCGATCCCAAATCCTCGGAATCGGCGCTGCCGTATTTCTCGGACGGCCAGCGCGATCCGCTGATCCAGCGGCAATATCTGCGCGCGATGCTGAGCCACTGGTCCGACCCGGCCAACAACCCGGCGGCCGAGCTCTACGAAGGCCGGATGCTGGACATGTCGCGCGCCTTCGTCTGGACCTGGGACGCGCGGCCCTATCCGTGGTTCCCGGGCAACGACACGCTCTGGAGCGATGGCGGAAATTATCGTCGCGGGCACTGGATCACCGGGCGCATTGCCGGGCGCACGCTGGCTTCGGTCGTGGCCGAGATCTGCGAACGGGCGGGCCTGCGAGACTATGACGTGAGCCAGTTGCACGGATTCGTACGCGGCTACGCCGTCACAGAGGTGGCCGATGCACGGCGGGCGATCCAGCCGCTGATGCTGGCCTATGGCTTCGACGCGATCGAACGCGGCGGCAAACTGGTCTTTCGCATGCGCACCGGCCTGCGGGCGACGCCGGTTGATCTTGAGTTGCTGGCGGTCACGCCGGAGGTGGAGGGTCGCATCCAGGAAACCCGAGGCCCCGAAGCCGAGATGGCGGGCCGCGTGCGCTTGCGCTTCGTCGAGGCGGACGGCGATCACCGGATCGTCGCCGAGGAAACGGTGCTGCCCGACGACGAGACCCATGCCGTGGCCGAAAGCGACCTGGCGCTGTCGCTGACCCGCGCCGAGGGGCGGCAAACTCTGGAACGCTGGCTGAGCGAAGCACGGCTGGCGCGCGACACGCTGAAATTCGCCCTGCCGCCGTCGCAGCTGGCGCTGGGGGCGGGGGACATCGTGTCGCTGCCGTCGGACAGAGGACCGACGCTGGCGCGCATCGACCGGGTCGAGGTCACCGGGCAGCAGCTGATCGAGGCGGTTCGGATCGAGCCCGACACCTACCTGCCCGCCACCTTTCCCGACGAGGGCGCAGACCTCCGGTCCTTTATCCCAGCAGTGCCGGTCGAACCGATCTTTTTGGACCTGCCGCTGATGACCGGGGACGAGGTGCCGCATGCGCCGCATCTGGCGATCCTGGCCGACCCCTGGCCCGGCAGCGTCGCGGTCTACGACGCGCCGCTCGATGCGGATTACGCGCTGAACCAGATCATCGCCGCGCAGGCCAGCGTCGGGGTGACCGAAACCGCGCTCTTCCATGCGCCGGCGGGGCGGATCGACCGCGGTGACCGGTTGCAGGTGCGGATGCTGCATGGGCAGATGGAAAGCACGACCGATCCAGGGCTTCTGGCGGGGCGCAACATGGCGGCCATCGGCGACGGCAGCCCGGACAATTGGGAGATTTTCCAGTTTCGCGATGCGCAGATGGTGGATGACGGGCTGTGGCAGCTCAGCCATCGGCTGCGCGGGCAGTTCGGGTCGGACGGGCTGATGCCCGAGGTCTGGGCGCCGGGGTCGACTGTCGTGCAGCTGAACGAGGTGCCGGTGCAGATCGACCTTGCGGCCGCGATGCGGCGGGTGGCGCGGCATTTCCGAATTGGTCCGGCGCGGCGCAGCTTCGACGATCCGAGCTACACCTACCAGGTGCATGCCTTCGACGGAAACGGCCTGCGCCCCTATGCGCCGGCACACCTGCGGGCGACGCCGGTGGGGGAGGGCCACCGCATCGAGTGGATCCGCCGCACGCGGCTCGACGGCGACAGCTGGGACGGTGCCGAAGTGCCGCTGGGCGAGGAGCGCGAGGCCTACCTGGTGCGGGTGCGGCGCGGCCAGACGGTGCTGCGCGAGGTCGACGTCACGGCACCGTCCTGGACCTACGGCGCGACACAGCAGGCGGCCGACCTGGCGCAGGGCGCGGTCGAGATCGCGGTGGCGCAGATATCGGCGCGCTACGGTCCGGGTCCCTTCGCGCGGATGTCCTTCGACGCCGCGCCGTGATCTTCTGGACGGATCGTCGGCCCGAGGTCGATGCAGCACGTACGGTGGATCGCTTTTAGACGACGGTTCGAGAGACACCTCCCGAAGCGCTTGCGCATCGGCGTAGCAGTATCGCCCGGACCGGGCGATACGAGAGACGCTGTCTCTCGTGCTCTCTGAGGGTTATTTTGAACCGAAGAAGGGGCGTGAGGGCAGCGCGGGGCTTTGGAGCGGCGCGGGCGCAGGGGCGAAGAGTCCGGGGCGCCACGATGGCGACTCCTGAGTGCGGATGTCTCATGACGGCTAGTGGCCCGAGGCGCAGTCGATGCAGCGTGTGGCGGTCGGGTCGAGTCTCAGGCGGGCCGGGGCGATGATCTCACCGCAGTCGTCGCAATAGCCGTAGTCGCCCGTGCCGATCCGGTCCAGGGCCGCGATCAGCGCCCGTCGCTGACCGTCGCGGCGGGCCTGTCCGGCCTTGGCCATGGCCTGGCTTTGCAGGGCGTCCATGCGGCTGAGCCGTCCCACGGATTGTTGATCGAGCGTCACCACCGCCTGGCCGTCGCGGCCGCGCGCGTCTTCGCCGTCAAGGTCCCGAAGTTTCCCGGCGATCAGGGCCCGGAACCCGGCCAGCGTCTTGTCATCGAAATCCGACATGGACCCCATCAAAGGTTTGCGTTTTCACCTCTGGAGCCTATCTGCTAAACTCCGGCTGTCAAAGGAGAGGCGCCATGGCGAAGACACGCGCGAAAGTCGCAGAACTGGACCCGGTCTGGGCCCGCATCATGCGCGAGGCCGAGGAGGCGGTGGTCGAGGAACCGCTGCTGGGCGGGCTCGTGCATTATTCGGTCCTGCACCATCCCACCATAGAAGGCGCGCTGGCCTATCGGATCTCGCTCAAGCTCGCCTCGGGCGAGATGTCCGAGCAGATCCTGCGCGAGATCTGCGACGAGGCCTATGCCGCCGATCCAGAACTGGCCATGGCGGCGCGGGCCGATATCGTCGCCGTCTACGAGCGCGATCCCGCCTGCCACCGGTTCCTGCAGCCGCTGATGTTCTTCAAAGGCTTCCAGGCGGTGCAGTGCTACCGCATCGCCAACTGGCTCTGGCGCGAGGGGCGGCGCGATCTGGCGTATCTGTTCCAGATGCGTTGCTCCGAGGTGTTCGGCGTCGACATCCACCCGGCGGCGCGGATCGGGCGCGGCATCATGATCGACCATGCGCATTCGATCGTCATCGGCGAAACCGCGGTGGTGGGCGACAACGTGTCGATGCTGCATTCGGTGACCCTGGGCGGGACCGGCAAGGAAGAAGAGGACCGGCATCCCAAGATCGGCGACGGGGTACTGATCGGAGCGGGCGCCAAGGTGCTGGGCAATATCCGCGTCGGCAATTGCAGTCGGGTGGCCGCCGGGTCGGTGGTGCTGGAAGAGGTGCCGCCCTGCAAGACCGTGGCGGGTGTGCCCGCGCGCATCGTCGGAGAAGCGGGCTGCGCGCAGCCGTCGATCAGCATGGATCACCTCATCCGCGGCGGCACCTGAGACCGGGCGTGCCTCATGGCGCGCGTGGGGGCTCTGCCCCCACACCCCCGAGGGKATTTTCAAACCGAAGATGCAGGGATGCTGGCGCGTGCAGGCCGACGCGGTTCAGGCAAGCATGGCCAGCGGATTTTCCAGATGTGCGACGATGGCGGCCAGAAGTTCGGCCCCGAGCGCGCCGTCGATGACGCGGTGATCGACGCTCAGCGTCAGGGACATCACCGTGGCGACGCCGAGGCTGTCGTCCTTTTGCACCACGGGCATCCTGATCCCGGCGCCAACTGCGAGGATTGCGCCATGCGGCGGGTTGATCACCGCGTCGAAACTTTCGATTCCCATCATGCCGAGGTTGGAGATGGCAAAGCTGCCGCCCTGATACTCTGCGGGTGAAAGCTTGCGGCTGCGGGCGCGGGTGGCGAGGTCCTTCATCTCGGTGGAAAGCGCCGAGAGGGTCTTGGCCTCGGCATCGCGCAGCACGGGGGTGAAGAGGCCGCCATCCACCGCCACGGCGACGGCCACGTCCGAGGGCGCCAGCCGCAGGATGCGGTCGCCGGCCCAGACCGCGTTGGCGTCGGGCACCTCCTGCAGCGCCAGGGCGCAGGCCTTGATGATGAAATCGTTGACCGAGAGCTTCACGTCGCGCGTTTCAAGCTGCGCGTTGAGGCGGGTCCGCAGGTCCAGCAGGGCGTCGAGCCGCACCGACCGCCGCAGGTAGAAATGCGGGATGGTCTGCTTGGCCTCTGTGAGACGCGCGGCCACGGTGCGGCGCATGCCGTCGAGCGGGACCTCTTCGTAAGGCCGGCCCTCGTACGCGGCGGCGACTTGGCTGGCGGACACGGGGGCGGGTTTCGGGGCCGCCGCGGCGGGGGCCGCGGCCTCCTCCGCCCGGGCGGGCGTCGTCGGAGCGGCGCCGTCGAGGTCGGCCTTGACGATGCGGCCGCGCGGGCCCGAGCCGGCGATCTGCGCGAGGTCGATGCCCTTCTGCGCGGCGATCCGGCGGGCGAGCGGCGAGGCGAAGATCCGGTCGCCGTCCTTGTGAGGGGCGGGCGGCGCGGAAGGCGTGTCTTTCGATGTAGGGCTTGCGGGCGTCGGTTCGGCGGGGGCAGGCGTGGCGGCGGCGGAGGCTGCGGCGGGCGGGATGTCCGTCGTTGTCTCGTCCGCGCTTTCGCCGTCCTCCAGCAGCACGGCGATGGGGGTGTTGACCTTCACCCCGCCGGTGCCCTCGGCCACCAGCAGCGTGGCGATCGTGCCTTCGTCCACCGCTTCGAATTCCATCGTCGCCTTGTCGGTCTCGATCTCGGCGAGGATATCGCCGGCCTGGACCGTATCGCCTTCTTTCACCAGCCATTTGGCGAGCGTGCCGTCTTCCATCGTCGGAGAGAGGGCGGGCATCAGGATCTGGGTCGGCATCTGTCTGGTCCTTGTGATCTTCGACGGGCCGGGGCGTCAGCCTCCGGAGGCCGGAACATCCGGGACCGGCCCCGGACGCACTGTTCAACCGGGGGCCAGCCCCCGGACCCCCGGAGGTTTATTCGGCAAGATGAAGCAGGGTGATGAGGTCATAGGGCGGTCGCGGGGGTCGACCGGCCGTCAGGGTTTCGATGGCGCGGCAAATCTGGCGGCTGTGGGCGGCGATCCATTCGTAGGCTTCCTGGTGCGACGGACGTTCGCCGGGGCGCAGGCCCTCCATCAGGCATTCGGGCACCAGCACGCGGCCCGCGTCGGTCTCAATCCGGTAGGCGCCCTGGACCACGTCACGTCCCTGTACGTCGAGCTTCACCGGTAGCAGACCTTCTTGCAGGCGGCGATCACCTCTTCGGTGGTGACCAGCGCGTGTTTCTCGAGGTTGGCGGCATAGGGCATGGGCACGTCCTTGCCGGCGCAGTTGAGCACCGGCGCATCGAGGTAATCGAAGGCCTCGGTCATCAGCACCGCCGAGAGGTGGTTGCCGATGCTGCCCACCGGCCAGCCCTCTTCGACGGTGACGCAGCGGTTGGTCTTCTGCACGGAGGCGATCACCGTTTCGGTATCCATCGGGCGCAGGGTGCGCAGGTCCACGACCTCGGCCTCGATCCCCTCCTGTGCCAGTTTTTCGGCGGCCTCCAGCGCGTAGGTCATGCCGATGCCGAAGCTGACGATGGTCACGTCCGACCCCTCGCGCCAGATCCGCGCCTTGCCAAAGGGCACGGTGAAATCCTCGAGCACCGGCACCTCGAAGGACCGGCCATAGAGGATCTCGTTCTCGAGAAAGATCACCGGGTTGGAATCGCGGATCGCGGTCTTGAGAAGACCCTTGGCGTCGGAGGCGGAATAGGGCATCGCCACCTTGAGCCCGGGGATCTGCGCATACCACGCGGCGTAATCCTGGCTGTGCTGCGCGGCGACCCGGGCAGCGGCGCCATTGGGGCCGCGAAAGACCATGGGCGCGCCCATCTGGCCGCCGGACATGTAAAGCGTCTTGGCCGCGGAATTGACGATCTGGTCCATCGCCTGCATGGCGAAGTTGAAGGTCATGAACTCGACGATGGGCCGCAGCCCGCCGAAGGCGGCGCCGACCGCCAGCCCTGCAAAGCCGTGTTCGGTGATCGGCGTGTCGATGACGCGCTTCGATTTGAACTCTTCAAGCAGGCCCTGGCTGATCTTGTAGGCGCCCTGGTACTCGGCGACCTCCTCGCCCATGAGGAATACCGTGTCGTCGCGGCGCATCTCTTCGGCCATGGCGTCGCGCAGCGCCTCGCGCACGGTCTGTTTCTTCACCTTGGTGCCCTGCGGCCAGTCCGGTTCGGGCGTGGCGGCAGCGACCTTCGCGGGCGAGGGGTGGTCCTTGCCGACGGCGGGCTGGCTTTCCGAGGTCAGGGTCTTGTCCGCCGGCGCGGGCTGCTGCGACTGCGCGGTGTCGACGGTCGCGTTTTCGGCGTCTTCGCCCTCCTCCAGCAGCAGGGCGATGGGCGTGTTGACCTTCACCGCCTGCGCGCCCTCGGCCACCAGCAGCTTGCCGATGGTGCCTTCGTCCACCGCCTCAAACTCCATCGTCGCCTTGTCGGTCTCGATTTCCGCCAGGATGTCGCCGGCGCTGACGGTGTCGCCTTCCTTGACCAGCCAGCGGGCCAGAGTGCCGTCCTCCATCGTGGGGGACAGGGCGGGCATGAGGATTTCGGTTGCCATCAGGACGCCTCCCCGGTCGCATAGATATCGGTCCAGAGCTCGTCCAGATCCGGTTCCGGGCTTTCGCGGGCAAACTCGGCGGCGGCGTTGACGATGGCCTTGATCTCCTTGTCGATGGCCTTGAGGTCGTCCTCGGTCGCGTGCTTGCCCTCGAGCAGCAGGTTGCGGACGTGGTCGATGCAGTCGCGTTCCTCGCGCATCTTCTGCACCTCTTCGCGGGTGCGGTACTTGGCAGGGTCGGACATGGAATGACCGCGGTAGCGGTAGGTCTTGATTTCGAGGATATACGGACCCTTGCCGGACCGGCAGTGCTTCACGGCCTTTCGCCCGGCATCGCGCACCGCCAGCACGTCCATGCCGTCGACCGCCTCGCCCTGGATGCCGTAGGCGGCGCCGCGTTCCCAGAAATCCGGGCTCTTGGTGGACCGGCTGACGCTGGTGCCCATGGCGTACTGGTTGTTCTCAATGACGAAAATCACCGGCAGGTCCCAAAGCTCGGCCATGTTGTAGGTCTCGGCGACCTGGCCCTGGTTCGCCGCGCCGTCGCCGAAATAGGTGAAGGTGACATTGTCGGTGCCCCTGTACTTGTCGGCAAAGGCGAGGCCCGCGCCGATCGGCACCTGCGCGCCGACGATGCCGTGGCCGCCGTAGAAGTCCTTTTCCTTCGAGAACATGTGCATCGACCCGCCCTTGCCCTTGGAATAGCCCCCGGCGCGGCCCGTCAGTTCGGCCATCACGCCGTTCGGGTCCATGCCGCAGGCCAGCATGTGGCCGTGGTCACGATATGAGGTGACGCGCTTGTCGCCGTCCTTCGCCGCCGCTTCGAGGCCGACGACGACAGCCTCCTGGCCGATGTAGAGGTGACAGAACCCGCCGATGAGGCCCATCCCGTAAAGCTGGCCGGCCTTTTCCTCGAACCGCCGGATCAGCAGCATGTCGCGGTAGTAGCCGGTCAGTTCCTCCGCTGTGGCATCGGGTTTCGAAGTGCTCTTGCGGGCCGCCATGCCGCTCCTCCCCGGGGGTCGTTTACCGTTAAACCGTGTCGATCAGCCTAGGCGCGCGCGGCGGTCCTGTCAAAGCGGCAAAAGTCGGTGATCGGCGGTGCGCAGCCGGACCGGGGTCGGCGGCAGCGGCGTGGCGTTCAGCGCACCACGATCTCGTCCGACCGGATGAGGCCCAGCACGTCGCGGGCCTGCTGGTCCAGCAGGTCGAGGTCGAGGTAATCGTCCGACAGCCGCCGCGTCAGGTTCTCCATCCGCGCGACCTCGGCGTTGAGTCCGTCGAGCTCGGCCCGCAGATCCTTGGCCTCGACCGAGATCTCGGCGCGGCGGAAGACGCCATAATCGCCCTGCACGGCGGCAAAGGTGAAATAACTCGCCAGCATGAAGCAGATGGCGAAGAAGAACAGCGCGCCATAGGGCGGGCGGGTGCGTCGGTGGGTCATGCTCTGCCTCGTTGCGGCGCCTCTGTCGGGGCCTGCGCGTCAGATTTGCACAGCTCCGACCCGGGGGGAATCCTCGGTCGGAAATTTGTAGCAAAGCGTTGCACCGCCGCAGCATCATCTGCCCGGAAATACTCCGGGGAGCGCGAGGGGCGGCGCCCCTCGCATCCCGGCGCCTGCAATCGGCGATCAGCCGAGGGCAGCGACCCCCGGCAGCGTCTTGCCTTCCATCCACTCGAGGAAGGCCCCTCCGGCGGTCGAGATATAGGTAAAGCTCTCCGCCGCCCCGGCCTTGTTCAACGCCGCCACCGTGTCGCCGCCGCCAGCGACCGACACCAGCTCGCCGGCGCGGCTGAGGTCCGCCGCATGGGCCGCCGCGGCGTTGGTGGCCGCGTCGAAAGGCGCGATCTCGAAGGCGCCGAGCGGACCGTTCCAGATCAGCGTCTTCGCGCGGTCCAGCGCCTGTGCCACATGCGCAACCGAATCGGGACCGGCGTCGAGGATCATCGCATCCGCCGGGCAGTCCTCGGCCTTGACCACCTCGTGTGCCGCACCGGCCTTGAACTCGCGCGCCACCACCACGTCGCGGGGCAGCAGGATCTCGCAGCCGCCCGCAGCGGCCTTATCGGCGATCTCTTTCGCGGTGCCGGTCATCTCGTGTTCGCAGAGCGATTTGCCCACGTCGAGCCCCTGTGCGGCGAGAAAGGTGTTGGCCATGCCGCCGCCGATCACCAGTATGTCGACCTTCTCGACGAGGTTCGACAGCAGGTCGAGCTTGGTCGACACCTTGGCGCCGCCCACCACCGCCAGCACCGGGCGGTCGGGATTGCCGAGGGCGGCCTCGAGCGCCGAGAGCTCCGCCTGCATCAGCCGTCCGGCACAGGACGGCAGCAGCCGCGCCAGCGCCTCGGTCGAGGCATGGGCGCGGTGGGCGGCGGAGAAGGCGTCGTTGCAGTAGACATCGCCGAGCCTGGCCATGGCTTGGGCCAGCTCCGCGTCGTTCTTTTCTTCGCCCGCGTGGAAACGGGTGTTTTCCAGCAGCAGCACCTCGCCCGGATGCAGGGCACCGGCGGCGGCTTCGGCGGCGGGGCCGACGCAATCGGCGGCAAAGGCCACGGAGGTGCCGAAGACCGACTCGAGCGTGGGCACCAGCGGCCGCAGGGACATGTCGAGGTTGCGTTCACCCTTGGGCCGCCCGAAATGCGCCAGCAGCACCGGGATGCCGCCCGCGTCGAGGATGTCCTTCACGGTGGGCGCGATGCGCTCGATCCGGGTGGCGTCGGTGACGCGGCCATCCTCGACCGGCACGTTGATGTCGACGCGGGTCAGCACACGCTTGCCGTTCAGGTCCATCTGGTCGAGCGTTTTCCAGGCCATGTCGTCTCTCCGGGTCTGTCTGCGGTCGGGACAGGTGTGGCGGGTCGCGGCGCAGAGGTCAATGCACGGCTTGGCATTCGCCGCGGTGGCCTCTACCTAAGGTCCAGACAACGCCAAGGAGCATTACATGGCCGATATCAAAGACCCCGAGAACACCATCCTGATGGAACTGAGCGGCGGCACCGTCGTCATCGAACTGCTGCCCGAAGTGGCGCCGCAGCATTCCGAACGCATGAAGGACCTGGCGCGCGCCGGTCTATACGACAACGTCTGCTTTCACCGGGTGATCGACGGGTTCATGGCGCAGACCGGCGACGTGGCCAATGGCAACATGGAAAAGGATTTCAACCTGCGCGCGGCGGGCACCGGCGGATCCGAGCTGCCCGACCTGCCGGCGGAATTCTCCAAGCTGCCGCACGATCGGGGCACCCTGGGGGCCGCCCGCAGCCAGAACCCGAATTCCGCCAATTCGCAGTTCTTCATCAATTTCAAGGACAACCATTTCCTCAACGGGCAATACACGGTCTATGGCCGGGTGATTTCCGGGATGGAGCACGTGGATGCCATTACCAAGGGCGAACCGCCCGCAAAGCCCGACCGGATGATTTCGGTCAAGGTGGCCGCCGATGCGTAATCTCGTCTGTGCAGCCGCCTTGGTCGCCGCCACCCCGGCGCTGGCCACGGGTATCGAGATCGAGGTCGCGGGCGAGGCCAACGGCACCATCGCCATCGACCTATTCGAGGACGTGGCCCCGCAGCACGTGGAGCGCATCACCACGCTGGCAGAGCAGGGCGCCTATGACGGTGTCGTCTTCCACCGGGTGATCGACGGCTTCATGGCGCAGACCGGCGACGTGGAATTCGGCCGCTCGGGCGGCGACATGAGCATGGCCGGGCGCGGCGGATCGGACCTGCCGGACCTGCCGGCAGAGTTCTCGGATCTGTCCTTCGAACGCGGCGTGGTCGGCATGGCCCGATCGCAGGACCCCGACTCGGCCAATTCGCAGTTCTTCATCATGTTCGCGCCCGGGGAGTTCCTGAACGGCGACTACACGGTCGTCGGCGAAGTGACCGAGGGGCTTGATGTGCTCGACGCGATAAAGCGCGGCGAGGGCCGGAACGGCGCCGTGATCGGCGCGCCGGACGTCATGGAGACGGTGACCGTCACCGAGTGACGTCGTGCCGCGCGGTCCCGGCCGGTCGCGGTGGATGGCGATTTTCCCCCCGGAGAAGCGAGGGGCCAGCCCCTCGCGCTCCCCGGAGGTTTTACCGCGAGTTTTGCAAAGCAAAACTTGCGGGAGGCAAGATGAAGGGGAGATGGGAGGCGGCGCATCGCCCTATTGCATGTGCATGCGTTCTGCGGCCCTGGATGGCATGGGTCTTCCTTGGACTTGCGCGCTTCGCAGCTTCGGACCTGGGGCGTCCGGGCCTCCCGGCCCAACAGTCGAAAAGTGTCGCGCCACATTCATAAGGAGCGTCCGCAGCGGTATCAGTGGCAAAGCGCGGTGGGCAGCCGGCGTGCGACCGGGGCGAGCCAGGGCAGGTGCAGCCAGGTGCCACCCAAGGTCTTCGCCTGCGCGCCCGTGCCCAGCTTGAAATGCGCAAGGCCCGGGGCGTGGACCGTGTCGAGCGTGCCGAGGTCGAGCCAGTGCATCCCGCGCGCCGCGAGCGCGGTCATCGCCTGCCACAGGATCAGCGTCATCGCCGAGGCGGCGCGGCCCTCGGGCAGGGTCACGCTGATCTGGTAGGTGGCGGTCGTGTTGTGGAGCAGGAACAGGCCCGCGGCCAGCGGCTCGGACCCGCGCTGCGCCTCGACAACCAGCGCCTGGCCGGGATTGACGCGGTTGTAGACCGTCCAGAGGTCCGGTGGCGCGCCGCGGTATCGGCGGGCCTTCTGCTGCCGCGCCTCGGCCTCCAGCAGCCAATGCCGGTCGGGCAGGGGGCGGAGGGTCACCTGCAGCCCGGCCGCTTCGGCCCGGCGAAGGCGGTTGCGCCACTTGGCCTTGAGGCGGGCGCGCATCTGCGGTTGCGCGCCGAGGCGGACCAGGCCCACGGTGGCGGGGGTCAGCAGCGGCCAGAAGCCCGCATCGCGCAGCCCGTCCGCGTCAAGCGCCGGGGCGTTCACGACCAGCGGGCCGGGGCAGGTGGCGGCGAGGGCGCGCAGCCCGTCGAGCGCCGCCTGCGGCGCCGCGGTCACCGGCCCGCGCGAAATCAGCGACACATGCCCCAATGGCCCGAACCGGCGGGATTGCACGAGGCAACGGCCGCCGGGCAGATCGCGCCACTGTGCCTCGACGCGCAAGTGGTGCAACAGGCGCGCATATTCGGGCGATTGCGGCAGGGGACGCGGGGGCGGGGACGCGGCAGACATGCCGGGATTAACCGGATGAAAAGCTAAGGTATGGTTAAAAGGTGCCATGCCCCGCAACATCACACCGCCGCGCCCGACCCGCGCCGCCGCCCTGCTGCTGGCGGCGGTGCTGTCGGTGCCGTTCGTTCTGCTTTCGCTGGCCGAGCTTCTGCTTTAGCCCGCGAGCTTGACCAGCGCGTGGCGCTTTTTCCCGGCGCTGAGCTTGACCGGCGCCGCCAGCGTGCCCGCGTCCAGCATCAGCCCCGCATCGCTGAGCGGTGCATCGTCGATGCGCGCGCCGTTTTCGGCGATGAGGCGCTTGGCCTCCTTGCCCGACTTCGCCAACCCCGCGCGCACCAGCACCTGCACGATTGAAATGCCGTCCGACACCTCGTCCGGGGTCAGTTCCAGCGTCGGCAGGTCGTCGCCCACGCCGCCCTTTTCGAAGACCTCGCGCGCCGTGGCCTCGGCCGCCGCCGCCGCGACCGCGCCGTGGCAGAGTGTCGTCACCTCGTTGGCCAGCCGGATCTTCGCGTCGTTGATCTCGGACCCTTCGAGCGCGCCCAGCCGGTCACATTCCTCGACCGGCAATTCGGTGTAGAGTTTCAGGAACCGGCCCACGTCGGCATCGGTGGTATTGCGCCAGAACTGCCAGAATTCATACGGGCTCAGCATGTCGGCATTGAGCCACATGGCGCCGCCCGCCGACTTGCCCATCTTGCGGCCGTCCGAGGTGGTCAGCAGCGGCGAGGTCAGGCCGTAGATCTCGTGGTCCAGCACCCGGCGCGTGAGGTCGATGCCGTTGACGATATTGCCCCACTGATCCGACCCGCCCATCTGCAAAAGACAGCCGTAGCGGCGGTTCAACTCGAGGAAATCGTAGGCCTGAAGGATCATGTAGTTGAACTCGAGAAACGACAGCGACTGTTCGCGGTCGAGCCGCGATTTCACCGACTCGAAGCTCAGCATCCGGTTGACCGAGAAATGCCGCCCGATGTCGCGCAGGAACTCGAGGTAGTTGAGCCCGTCGAGCCACTCGGCATTGTTGAGCATCAGGGCATCGGTCGGCCCGGTCCCGTAGGTCAGGTACTTGGCAAAGACCTGCTTCATCCCGTCGATGTTCTCGTCGATCTGCGCCGGCGTCAGCAGCGGGCGTTCGTCCGCGCGAAAGCTCGGATCGCCCACCTTGGTGGTGCCGCCGCCCATCAAGGTGATCGGCTGGTGGCCGGTCTTCTGCAGCCAGCGCAGCATCATGATGTTGAGCAGATGGCCCACATGCAGCGATTTCGCCGTGGCGTCGTAGCCGATGTAGGTGGTGACCACGCCTTTCGACAGCGCCTCGTCGAGGCCCTGGTAATCGGTGCAGTCGGCCAGAAAGCCGCGCTCCATCATGACGCGCATGAAGTCCGATTTGGGATGGTAGGTCATGGTCGGTTCCCTTCGGGGTGGTGCGTGAGGCGACTCGGACCGGGGCGGCCAGTGTGGCCGGATGCTGCGAAGAGGGATTCACCCCCCGGTCGAAACGCATTACTGTCGCGCAAAGCTATAGTGACCGGACGGGCGAAGGAAAAGACCATGTTGGGCAGCGGGGCGATCTGGGCGCTGGGGGCGATGTCGGGCACCTCGCTCGACGGTGTGGATACGGCGATGCTGCGCACCGACGGAGAAACCATCGCCGACTTCGGCCCGTCCGACTACCGCCCCTATTCCGAGGCCGAGCGCGCCGAGTTGCGCGCCGTTCTGGGGCGCTGGCCAGGGCCGGGGCTGGAGGCAGCGCTGGAGGTGATCCAGAGCGCGCATATCGAGGCGCTCTCGGGCCATGAGGGGGCCGAACTCATGGGCTTTCACGGTCAGACGCTGGCGCATGACCCGCACGGTCGCGGCACGCACCAGCTGGGCGACGGCGACGCTTTGGCGCAGGCGCTGGGGGTGCCGGTGGTCTGGGATTTCCGCAGCAACGACGTGCGGCTGGGCGGGGAGGGGGCGCCGCTGGCGCCGTTCTATCACTTCGCCTGCGCCAAGTGGATCGGCGCCGACGCACCGCTGGCGTTCCTGAACCTCGGCGGGGTGGGCAACCTCACCTGGGTGGACCCGCGCCATGCCGCGCCCGAAGAGCCGGGCGCGCTCCTGGCCTTCGACACCGGGCCGGCCAACGCTCCGCTCAACGACCTGATGGCAGAGCGCCGCGGCCTCGATTGCGACCGCGACGGTGCCCTGGCGGCGACGGGGCAGGTGGTGGACGGCGCGCTCGAGCTCTTCCTCGACGAGGGGTATTTCCTCAAGATGCCGCCCAAGTCGCTGGACCGGGACGACTTTTCCCTGATGCTGGACCTCGTGCGCGAACTCGATGACGCCGATGCGGCGGCGACGATGACGGCGATGGCGGCAGCGGCGGTGATGCGCGGGATCGAACATTGCCCAAGCCCGCCCGCACGTCTGCTGGTGACCGGCGGCGGCCGGCACAACCCGGTGATGATGGCGATGCTGGCGGCGGGGCTCGACTGCCCGGTGGAGCCGGTCGAGGCGGTGGGCCTCGACGGCGACATGCTCGAAGCGCAGGCCTTCGCCTTCCTCGCGGTGCGTGCGGCGCGCGGCCTGCCGACCTCCTGCCCGTCGACGACCGGTGTGCGGGCCGCGGTGGGCGGCGGCCAGATCAGCCGCCCCTGACTTACTTGCCCGGGATGCGACGGGCCGCGCACGACGGCCCTCCGAAGCCTCAGACCTGCTCGACCGTCACCCCGTCCTGCACATGGAAAGCCAGGTGGTTCTTGATCTCGGCCACCGCGTCCTTCGGGTCCTCGTAGGACCAGACGGCGTTTTCGTAGGTCCGGCTTTTCGACGCGATGCTGTAATAGGTCGCGGTGCCCTTGTGCGGGCAGACGGTGCTGTGGTCGGTCTTGTCCAGCAGCGCCATGGCGATGTCCTTGCGCGGAAAGTAGATCACGAAGGGCATGTCGCCCTCGGTCAATTCCAGCGCATCGTTGGATTCGCCCAGCACGGCGCCGCCGGCGCGGACCGTCCAGGTGCCCTCTGCGGGGCGTATCTTGATGTGGTCGGACATGGTCCCTCTCCCTTTTGTCGGTTCTTATGTCGGCCCTGTAACAGGCATGTATCTGCGTTCCGGCACCGGATCAGAGCGGCGCCGTTGCCCGCTCCAGCCAGTCGCGCGCCGCCCCCTCCACCAGCGACGCCAGCCGAGCGCGGCACTTCGCGTGATAGGCATCGAGCCAGTCCCGCTCCGGCCCGGTCAGCAGGTCCGGCAGGATCAGCCGCCGGTCGATGGGCACGTAGGTCAGGGTTTCGAATTCCAGCAGATCCTTGACCGTCTGGCCCGTCTGCTGTGCTGCGGGCTGCACGACGATCAGGTTCTCGATGCGAATACCATAAGCGCCCTCGCGGTAAAAGCCCGGCTCGTTGCTGAGGATCATCCCCGGCTCGAACGGTACGGTGCCGGTGCGCGCCAGACGTTGAGGCCCCTCGTGCACGCTGAGGTAGCTGCCGACGCCATGGCCGGTGCCGTGGCCGTAATCCAGCCCCGCCTCCCAGAGCGCCACCCGCGCCAGCGCATCCAGGTCGCGCCCCGCAAGCCCCTTGGGCCAGCGCGCGCGGCTGATGGCGATCATGCCCTTCAAAACGCGGGTGAAGGCGTCCTTTTCCTCGTGCCCAACCTCGCCCACGGCGATGGTGCGGGTGATGTCGGTGGTGCCGTCCACATACTGCCCGCCCGAATCCACCAGCAGAAGCTGCCCGGCCTCGACGCGCGCATCGGTCTTTTCGGTGACCCGGTAATGCACGATGGCGCCATGCGGCCCGGCGCCGCTGATCGTCTCGAAGGAGATGTCGCGCAGGGCGTTGGTGGCGCGCCGCTCGGCTTCCAGCGCCTTGACCACGTCAATCTCGGTCAGGGATCCCGGCGGCTGCGCATCGAGCCAGGCCAGGAACCGCACCATCGCCGCCCCGTCGCGCAGATGCGCGGCGCGCGCACCGGCGATCTCCACCGCGTTCTTGCGGGCCTTGGGCAGCAGGCAGGGATCGGTGGCATGCCGCACCTCCGCCGCGCCGCGCGCCAGGGCATCGGCCACCGCGACAGGGGCCGTGTCCGGGTCGATCGCAACCGTGCCCGAAAGCGCCTCCAGCGCCGCGGCAAATTGCTCCGGTGGCGCCACGGTCACCGAGGGTCCCAGGTGATCGCCCAGGTCCTTCAGCTTGGCATCCGCCATGAACAGCGTCACCCGCGCGTCCTTGTGCAGAAGCGCAAAGCCATGCGGCACCGGGTTGCGCGGCACATCCGATCCGCGCAAATTCAGAAGCCAGGCAAGGCTGTCGGGCAGGGTGATCACCGACACATCCGCCTTAAGCCCCTTGGCCAGCCGCGCGATCTTGTCGCCATGTGCCTCGCCCGCAAGATCGACCGGCTGGCCAAAGACCGGTCCCATCGGCGGGGAGGGCTGACCGTACCAGATCCGGTCCACCAGGTTGTCGCTGCGCACCAGTTCGACCGCCTCCAGCGCCGCCTGCATCTTCTCCAGCCCCGTCACCGTGTGCAGCCAGGGATCGAAGCCGACGCGCCCGCCCTCCGGCAGGTGCTCGGCGATCCAGTCCGCCAGCTGCGTCTCGGGCCAGTTCACCGGCGTGAACACATCCGCCACCTGCGCGCGCACCTGAACGGTGTAGCGGCTGTCGACGAACACGCCCGCCACGTCCTGCAGCACCACGCAATGGCCCGCCGACCCGGTGAAGCCCGTGAGCCAGGCCAGCCGGTCGTCATGGGGCGCCACGTATTCGCCCTGGTGCGCATCGGCCCGCGGCACGACGAAACCGTCGAGCCCCTCGGCGCGCAGCGCCTCGCGCAGCGCCGCCAGCCGGGGCGGGCCCTGGTCGGGCGATGCGCTGTCCTCGAAAGTCTGAAACATCTCGCCTCTCTCGCTCTGCGCCGCAGAATACCCAAATCGCAGCGCGGGGCCAGAGCCGCCGAGACGAAACCGTGAAACCTGCCTGTTTCCAAGGGCGGGAAATACTCCGGGGGAGGCGCCGCAGCGCCGGGGGCAGCGCCCCCGAACGGGCCGAAGGCCCGTCCGCCCTCCCTGCCGTCAGGAGGCTTTGCGCATCCCCAGCACCCGCGCGCGCTTGCGCGGATCGGAATCAAAGAGCGAGGCCAGCTGCTCGGTCATCGCCCCCGCAAGCTGTTCCACGTCGGTGATGGTCACCGCTCGCTCGTAGTAGCGTGTGACGTCATGGCCGATGCCGATAGCCAGCAGCTCCACCTGGCGCTTGCGCTCGACCATGGCGATCACGTCGCGCAGGTGCTTTTCGAGGAAATTCGCCGCGTTCACGCTCAGGGTCGAATCGTCCACCGGCGCGCCGTCGGAAATCACCATGAGGATCTTGCGCGCCTCGGGGCGGCCGGCCATGCGCCGGTGCGCCCATTCCAGCGCCTCGCCGTCGATGTTCTCTTTCAGCAGGCCTTCCTTCATCATCAGGCCCAGGTTGGCGCGCGTCCGCCGCCAGGGCGCGTCGGCGCCCTTGTAGATGATGTGGCGCAGGTCGTTCAGCCGTCCGGGCTGCTGTTCGCGGCCTTCGCCCAGCCATTTCTCGCGCGCCATGCCGCCTTTCCACGCCTTGGTGGTGAAACCGAGGATCTCGACCTTGACGTTGCAACGCTCCAGTGTGCGCGCCAGCACGTCGGCGCAGATCGCGGCGATGGAGATGGGCCGCCCGCGCATCGATCCGGAATTGTCCAGAAGAAGCGTCACCACGGTGTCGCGGAACTCGGTGTCCTTCTCGACCTTGAAGCTCAGCGGCGTCGTGGGGCTCACCACCACCCGCGCCAGCCGCCCGGCATCCAGAATGCCTTCCTCGCGGTCGAACTCCCAGGACCGGTTCTGCTGCGCCTGCAGGCGCCGTTGCAGCTTGTTGGCCAGCCGGCTCACGGCGCCTTTCAGCGGCTCGAGCTGCTGGTCGAGATAGGCGCGCAGGCGTTCCAGTTCGGCGGGTTCGGCGAGGTCCTCGGCCTTGATCTCCTCGTCATGGGTGGAATCGTAGACGGTGTAATTGGGATCGGCGTCGGACACCGGGGCAGGGGCGGGCGGCTCCATCGGTGCCTCGCCCTCGGGCATCTCGGTCTCGTCGCCCAGCTCCTGATCGGCCATCTCGTCCATGGAGACCTGGGCCTGGCTGCTGTCCTGGGTCTCGTCCTGGCTCTGCTCCGGGCTCGATTCGCTGTCTTCCTCGCCCTCGTCCTCCTGGCCGGTGCTGTCGGGATCCTGCTCGTCGTCCTGGCTGTCCTCTCCCTGTTCGTCCGACTCGTCGTCGAAGTCGTCCGGATCGTCGCCCAACTGGTCGCCGTAACCCAGGTCGGTGATGACCTGCCGGGTGAACTTGGCGAATTCGGTCTGGTCGGCGAGCTTGCCCTGCAACCCTTCGAGCGTGCCGCCGGCCTGGTCCTCGATGAAGCCGCGCCAGAGGTCCATGACGTTGTCCGCGCCCGCCGGCATGTCGCGGCCCGTGGCCAGATGCCGGACGAGGTAGCCCGCCGCGACCGACAGCGGCACGTCCGAGGCGTCCTTGACGTCGGCATAACCGCGCCGCGCCGCCTCGTGGCCGATCTTGGCGTCGATGTTGCCGGCGGTGCCGGGCATGTCGCGCGCGCCCATCGCCTCGCAGCGGGCGGTTTCCATCGCCTCGTAGATCTCGCGCGCCATGTCGCCCGGCGGGGCGTAGCGGGCATGGCAGCCGGCGTCGTGGTAGCGCCGGTGCATGGCCAGCGCATCGGCGGTGCCGCGCGCCAGCAGCACCTCGTCACGGGTCATGCGGCGGCTGATCTGCGGCAGACGCATCGCGTCGCCCGACACGCCCGACGGGTCGACCGTGTAGCTGACGGTGATGTCCGGATCGTGGGCCATGACCTTGGTGGCCTCGGCCAGGGCCTTCTTGAATGGATCGGCGGGGTTGTCGGACTGCTGTGCCATGCCTGACTAATTGGATATCGGCGCCGGTTTGACAAGGGCAGACTGCATCCGGTTGCCCGCGCGGGCGCCGCCGCCTAGGTTGCCGTCACGCCACACGGAGGAGCCGGTCATGCCGTCGATCCATCTGCCGGAGGCGGGTGCGCTTCTGCGCTGGCACGATCTGCCGGGCACGGGGTCGGATGCCTTGCCCGCGCTGGTCTGCCTGCCGGCGCTGAGCTTTGCCGCGGCGCCGAACTTCCTGCCGCTGGTCGCGCAGCCCGCGCTGGCACCTTACCGCCGCGTCCTGCTGGATTTGCCCGGCTCGGGCTCCAGCCCGCCGATCTCGGGGTTCTCCGGGGTGCCGCGCGACCATGCGCGGCTGGTGGCGGCGGTGCTCGACCATCTGGAGCTTGGTCCGGCGGTGATCTTCGGCCATTCCATGGGCGGCACGGTGGCGATTTACCTGGCGCTCGACCGGCCCGACCTCGTGGCGCATGTGCTGGTGGCCGAAGGCAACCTCAGCCCCGGCGGCGGATCGGCGTCGCAGGGGATCGCCCGCAAGGACCGCGCGGACTTCGTGGCGACCGGCTTTGCGCGGTTGCAGGACCGGCTGCGCCAGGCCGCGATGGCGGGCAATGCCAACGCCGATCATGTGCACGCCGCCCGGATCGGCGCCGATCCGGCGAGCCTGCACGCCAATGCGACCGAGCTGGTCGACCTCGACCCGGCGCTCAAACCCGCGTTCCTCTCGGCCCATCTGCCGCGCACCTTTATCTACGGTGCTCAGAGCCTGACCGAGAGCCTCGGCGCGCCGGACGTGCCCGACCCGGCAGAACTGCACACCCATGGCATCGCGACCGAGGTGATCGACGGCGCGGGCCACCTGATGACCCATGACAATCCGCAGGCCCTGGCCGAGGTGCTTGCCCGTGTGCTGCGCGTCAGAACCTGACCTATCCCAGCAGCAGGCTTTCGCATTCGGACAGGTAAAGCCAGGCACTGCGCTTTGCCTGGCGCCTGAGGCGGTCGTCGGTGCCGAACTGCGCCAGCTGCAACAGCCGGGCCTGGGCCATCTTCGCGTCGATCCGCCAGGCCAGCGCCTGGCGTCCGGTGACAGGACCGCCAAGCGTCGCATCGACCAGCGCCACGAACCCCGCGCGCACCCGTTCCGTGCGGTCCGACGCGGCGCCGTCGAACATCCATTGATGTTCCATCAATGCCGACATGCGGCCGGCGCAGGTGGCAAAGGTCTTCGCGCGCGTCTGGGCGTCCTGCGGCAGGGCGATGGCGCTGCCGGTCCAGAGCATCCAGACCAGAACGGCGCAGAGATATGTTTTCAATCCGCTCATCCTGCGCACAGTGGAGCATGAAAGTTGCGCAAAAATGAGGCTAAATGAAAACTTTTCCGGAGAGTTGTCGGAGAATCACAGGCGATTCCGGCACGCGGCCGATGTCGCCCGGCGTTCAGTCCGCGCGCAGCGCCTCGCAGTCCTGCATCTGACGCTCGAACAGGTCGCGGCTGGTCTCGTCGCCGTCTTCGATCATCGCCCGGACCATCAGGAACATGCCCTCACGCTGGTCCGCGACGGCGCCCGGCAGGTCGGCACGGCGGGCAAAGGCCCGGGCCATGCCGCGCGCCTCGGCCTCTCTATCGAGATAGGCCGACACCTCGGCGTAGTCGGCATAGCCGTGCCAGAGCGCCGCGCAAGTTGCCAGCCGCTCGGCAGAGCCGAGCGACACCAGCAGCAGCGCAGCGCCCAGCATGGGCTCAGACGACGCTGATCGACGCGGCGCTTTCCGGCAGTTCCTCGTCGAAGCAGCGCTGGTAGAACTCGGCCACGGTCTGCCGCTCCAGCTCGTCGCACTTGTTGAGGAACGACACGCGGAACGAATAGCCAAGGTCGCGGAAGATCTCGGCGTTCTGCGCCCAGGCGATGACCGTCCGGGGCGACATCACCGTCGACAGGTCGCCGTTCATGAAGGCGGTGCGCGTGAGGTCCGCCACGGTCACCATCTGGCGCACCGTCTTGCGGCCCTTCTCGGTGTTGTAATGGGGTGCCTTCGACAGCACGATCGAGGTCTCGGCGTCGATGCTGAGGTAGTTGAGCGTCGCCACCAGAGACCAGCGGTCCATCTGGCCCTGGTTGATCTGCTGGGTGCCGTGGTAAAGGCCGGTGGTGTCGCCCAGTCCCACGGTGTTGGCGGTGGCGAAGATGCGGAAGTACTTGTGCGGCGTCAGCACCTGGTTCTGGTCCAGCAGCGTCAGCTTGCCGTCGGTTTCCAGAACCCGCTGGATCACGAACATCACGTCGGCGCGGCCCGCGTCGTATTCGTCGAAGACGATGGCGCAGGGATTGCGCAGCGCCCAGGGCAGGATGCCTTCCTGGAACTGCGTGGTCTGCTTGCCGTCCACCAGCTTGATCGCGTCCTTGCCGATGAGGTCGATCCGGCTGATGTGGCTGTCGAGGTTCACCCGCACGGCGGGCCAGTTGAGACGGGCCGCGACCTGTTCGATATGGGTCGACTTGCCGGTGCCGTGATAGCCCTGGATCATCACCCGGCGGTTGTTGCGGAACCCGGCAAGGATCGCCAGCGTCGTGTCGGGGTCGAACTTGTAGGTGCTGTCGAGATCCGGCACCCGTTCGGTGCGCTCGGCAAAGCCGTGAACGATCATGTCCGTATCAATGCCGAACACCTCGCGGACGGAGATCTCCTCGGTGGGTTTTGCATTGATGTCGATCGTGCCGTCAGCCATGGTTGCCTCGTTCTTGTTCGCGCGTCTGATATCGCGCACGTGGTGCAACATATCGCGGCAAGGGGCAAGGGAAAGCGCGAAGTTCGGGGGGCAGGGCGTGGCGGTATCCGAGATCGAAGCCTTGCTGGCACGCATCGCCGGGGGCGAACGGACCGCGTTCCGGTCGTTCTACGCCCTGACGTCGGCGCGCCTTTTCGGGATCTGCCTTGGTGTGCTGGGTGACCGGCCGCGGGCCGAAGAGGCGTTGCAACAGGTCTACCTGCGCATCTGGGAACAGGCCGACCGCTACCGCGTGACCGGGCAGGAGCCGATGGTCTGGCTGGTGACGCTGGCGCGCGATGCCGCGATCGACTGCAAGCGGCGCGAGGCGCGGCGGCCGGCCGATGCCGCTCCGGTAAACCTGGACGACCTCGTGCCGGACACCGGTCCGGGCGACCGGACCCCTGATGCGGGCCCGCTGCGGCAGGCCTGCCGGATGGTCCTGCCGCCGGACCTGACGGCGATGCTGCGTCGGGCCTATGCGCGCGGCGAGAGCTACGAGACGCTCGCCCGCGATGCCGGCGTGTCGCGCGACACTGCGCGACAGCTGATGCGGCGCGGCCTCAAGTCCCTGCGCGCGGAGCTCGACCGATGAGCGTCGACCATTCCGACACCTTGCCCGGAGGCGACAGCGAACTGGCGGGAGAATACGTGCTCGGCCTGCTCGAAGGCGTGGAACTGCACGCCTTCGAGGCGCAGCTGGCCAGCGACCCCGCCCTGCAGGCCGAGGTCGCCGCCTGGGCGGCGCATCTTTCGGAACTGGCCGCCGACATTCTCGAAGTCGCGCCCGCCCCCGCGGTCCTGCGCCGGATCGAAATTGCCGCCTTCGGCGCGGCGCCGCCCAGCTTCTGGCGCCAGCTCTGGCCCTACGTGCTGGGCGCGGCGGCGGCGGCGGCCTTGGCCTGGGTCGCGACGGGCGTCGGGCTGGTGCCGATGTCAGAGCCGGTCCGCGACGCCGCCCCGCTGACCGCGCGGCTCGAGTCGGACAGCGGCGGCGTGTCCCTGTCGGCGGCCTTCCATCCTGCGACCGCAGAGCTTGTCGCGGAGGTGACCGGCGGTGCGCCACCGCCGGGACGGATCCTGTTTCTCTGGGCCGTGCCCGAGGGCGGGACACCGCGCCTGCTGGGACAGATGCCCGACAGCGGTCCGTTCAGGCGCGATCTGCCACTGGACCTGGCGTCGGAAATGCCGGGTGCCGGACTCGCCGTCTCGGCCGAGGCAGAGGGCACCGTTTCTCCAGCGGCGCCCTTGGGGCCGATCGTCGCGCGTGGTCTCTTCACGCAGCCGTGAAGGCGCGTGCCGAAACTCCTGCGGCGCGCTTCCGTGGCTGTCTGTGAAATCGCCCAGCAAGGGTGGATTGTCCAAACGGAGGAAGCCATGACGACCCGCACCCCCCTGATCGCAGCGATTGCCGCTGCCAGCCTGTCCACCGCAGCCTTCGCCCAGTCGGGCGGCATGAACGACAACCCGATGGTCGGCGGCGCCGAGATGTTCGCCGACCGGACCATCGTTGAGAACGCGGTGAATTCCGCCGATCACACGACCTTGGTCGCCGCGGTCCAGCAGGCCGACCTGGTCGAGACGCTGTCGGGCCCCGGACCCTTTACTGTCTTCGCGCCCACCAATGCCGCTTTCGACATGATTTCGGATGACTCGCTCAGCCAGCTGATGATGGACGAGCACAAGGCGCAGCTGGCGCAGATCCTCACCTGCCACGTGGTCGCCGCCAATGCCATGTCCGACGCCATCGCTGGGATGATCGCCGATGACGGTGGCACCCATCCCGTCGAGACCGTCGGCGGCTGCACGCTGCAGGCCAAGATGTCGGGCGGCACCATCACCCTGACCGACGAACAGGGCCGCAGCGCCGACGTGACCATTGCCGACGTCAAGCAATCGAACGGCGTGATCCACGTCATCGACCGGGTGCTTTTGCCGGCCATGTGAATCCCCCATGGTCACGTGAAAGTGCTGGCCCCGCCCTTGCCCCCGCAAGGGTGGGGTCCCCACATAAGGCTCGGAAAACGGAGGATATCATGAACAGACGCTTGTTTCTTTCCGCCGCCGGCGGCGCCGCAGCCGCGCTGGGCCTGACCCGCAGCGCCACCGCGCAGCAGGAGTTCGAGGTCACCCGCTCCACGTCCGAATGGAAGGCGATGCTGAGCGATCTGGAATACAAGGTGATGCGCGATGAAGGCACCGAACGCGCCTTCACCTCGCCGCTCAACGACGAAAAGCGCGACGGCATGTTCAACTGCAAGGGCTGCGATCTCGCGCTCTACAGCTCCGAGCATAAATACGACAGCGGCACCGGCTGGCCGTCCTTCTGGCAGGCGCAGCCCGATGCCATCGAGACCAAGGCGGACCGGTCGTTCTTCATGACCCGCACCGAGTGCCATTGCCGCCGTTGCGGCTCGCACCTGGGTCACATCTTCGACGATGGCCCGCAACCCACCGGCAAGCGCCATTGCATCAACGGCGTGTCGCTGACCTTCTCCCCCGCGTCCGCGTGACGCCGGGGGGCTCCTCCGGACCGCCGGAGACTTCCCTCGTGTGTAACGATTTCTGCCGGGCCTGCGGGTCCGGCCTTTTTCGTCAGGGCACCCGCCGCGTCGGGGCCGGGTCCTGCAGCGTCTCGAGGTAGCGGGCGATGCCGAACAGGGGCGCGGGCGTCCGGCTGCGAAGGCCGTTGCCGGTGTCGAAGCTGACCAGCGGCCCCGAGACGAATTCGTCGTAGATCGGCATGTCCGATCCCGGCAGATAGCGTTTCGAATAGCCGTCGACGATCCCCATGACTTCGAGCTGCGGCCAGACCCCGCCGCGCCGTTCGGCGATCTTCGTGAGGTCCGCCGGCGCCGGGTCGAGCTGCGCGGCAAGCGGCCCGTCGCCCCGGCCGGTGGTGCCGTGGCAAACAACGCACTTATCGGCAAAGAGCATTCGTCCCGACGCCGGGCTTTCCGGCGCACAGGCGGTGAGGGTGAGCAGGGCAGGGACGATCAGGCGATACATGCGCGGGCCTCCGGGGTCAGGGTCCGGTCATCGTGCGTCCGCCCGGCGCGTGCCGACATGATCGAGATCAAGTCCGGCGGATGCCCGCGCCGGTCTTCAGGCGTTCCAGGCGATCCGGCCCAGGGTGGCGATGTCGTATCCGCCATACGCCTCGGCCCGCGATTTGAACGCTTGGGATGCGCAGAATCGCATCAGGGTCTGCATCGGCGGGTCGAACCAGGCCTTGCGATCCACCAGCAGCGCGAAGTCTTCGTCGAGAATGGGCACGAAATCGAGCCCGTAGCTTTTCGCCATCGCCTCCAGTCCGAAGGCGGCGTCGGCCTCGCCACGGCGCACGGTCTCGACCGCCTCGTCCTCGGTGCGGGCCACCTCTGTCCTGTCGAGGGCCGCGAGGTCCAGGCCGTCGCGCTCTGCCAGGTACCGGAACAGCGTGTCGGTGCCGGACCCGGGCTGCCGCGGCACGACGCGATGGCCCGCAAGGTCGGGAAGACCCTTGGGCGCGGGCAGGCCCGGACGCAGAACAAGGCCCCGCCGGCGGCGCGCGAAGCTCACCAGCACGACGTTCTGGCCGGGCGCGGCCCTGGCGACCGTCGGCACGTTCCAGGTGTCCGACGCCGCGTCGTGGATGTGCAGGCCGGCGGCGATGCCTTCGCCCTTCAGGAACCGTTCCAGCCCGTCCAGCGAACCGTCGTGGAAGGTCGCCAGTCCGCAGCGCGACTGCCGGATCGCCCAGTCGAGCAGGGGATCGTGGCTGCCGAGGATGATCGGCGGGCGGTCACCCTGGTCGGGAGCGGCAGCGCCTTCGCCGCCGGATTTCGCGCGTTCGATCCAGGCGCGTATCTCGTCCGCCGGGAACAGCAGCTTGCCGGTGGCGCGCGAACACGGCGCCGCGCCCGAGGCCGCGAGGTCGTAGACCTTGCGCTCTTTCAGGCGCAGCAGCGCCGCCAGTTCCTTGACGGTCAGGTATTCATGGTCCGGAAACGCGGTGTCGGTCATGGTCGGGACGGCCTCGGGCAGTGTCGCGATCAAGGGATACCCAATTTGCGGCGCCGGGAACATGCCTCATCTGCAAGCTGTCCCGGGGCGCCCGGCACGGGGCGCCCCGGGACCGTCGGTCACTGGGCCGGCGCGTTGGGGAAGAAGAGCTGCTGGTCGGCGACGGTGTAGGCCGCGATGGCCTCCTGGCCCGCGCCCGAGACCAGCCAGTCGGCAAAGGTCTGCGCGGCCTCCGCGTTCACGCTGGGGCAATGCTCGGGGCTGACCGGGATCACGCCGTACTGGTTGAACATGTCCTCGTCGCCTTCGACCGCGATGGTGTAATCCTGCTTGTTGTCGAAGCTGATCCAGGTGGCCCGGTCGGTCATCACGTAGGCGCCCATGCCGATCCCGGCGTTGAGCGTGGCGCCCATGCCCGAGCCGGTCTCGCGGTACCAGTCGCCAGACCCCGCGGCGGGGTCGACGCCCGCATCGGTCCAGAGCGACACCTCTTTCTTGTGGGTTCCGGAGTCATCGCCGCGCGAGGCAAAGAGCGCGCCCTGGTCGGCGATCCTGGCCAGCGCGCCCTGCACGTCGGTCATGCCGCTGACGCCTGCCGGATCGGCCTCGGGGCCGACGATGACGAAGTCGTTGTACATCAGGTCGGTGCGGCTGGTGCCGTAGCCCGCCTCGACAAAGGCTTCCTCGGACGGCTTGGCATGGACCAGCAGCACGTCGCCGTCGCAGTTCTCGGCGTTCTTGATGGCCTGGCCGGTGCCCACGGCGACGACGTTGACCTGGATGCCGGTTTCCTCCTGGAAGATCGGCAGCAGGTGGTCGTAGAGCCCGGAATTGGCGGTCGACGTGGTGGACTGGACGATGATCGACTGGTCCTGTGCCCATGCGGCTCCGGCCAGGAGCGTGGCGAGCGTGGCGGCGCCGATTGTCTTGAATTGCATAAGCGGAAGTCCTTTCCTGGATGGTCAGACGACGATCCTGCCGTCGAGGTAGTCCCGGGCCGCCTGGCTGCGGGGCGCGGGAAAGAAGTCGGCGGCGCGGCTGTGTTCGGCGACGCGCCCGCCCTGGAGGAAGAGCACGTCGTCGGCCATGCGCCGCGCCTGGCCGGTGTCGTGGGTGACGAAGACGATGCGCACGCCGCGGTTGCGGGCCTCTGCGACGATGGCTTCGATGGCAAGCACCGAGGCGGGGTCGAGGCTGGCCGTCGGCTCGTCGAGGAACAGCACCTCGGGATCGGTCGCGAGCGCCCGCGCCAGCGCCAGCCGCTGCGCTTCGCCGCCCGACAGCAGCCGCGCGGGCTGCCGGGCCTTGTGGCCCAGCCCGACGTGGTCGAGCAATCGGTCGCGGCGGCGCGCATCCTTGCCGCGCGCCTTGAGCACGAAGTCGATGTTGGCCGCCACCGAGCGGCGCAGCAGCACGGGTTTTTGGAACACCAGCGCGTGCCGGGCCGTCACCGCGGACGGGTCGTGCGACCCCCAGGCGATAGTGCCGGCGGTCGGCCGGATCAGCCCGTGCAGCAGTTTCAGCAGCAGGCTCTTGCCCGCGCCGTTGGGCCCCATGACCATGGTGCAGCCGGTCGCCGACAGGTCGAAGCTGAGGCCGTCGAGCACCGTCGCGCCGTCAAAGCGCAACGCCAGGTCGCGGACCGACAGGGGCAGGATCGGCGCCGCCTGCGCGGTCCGCGCGGCTGCCGGAACATGGCTGGCGCAGACGTCAGACATAGGCCTGCCGCACCGCCGTCATGCGCACCGACTGCACGGCCGCGTTCACGCCAAGCGCGATGACAAGAAGGATGATGCCAAGTGCCAGCGCCAGCCCGAGGTCGCCTTTCGACGTCTCAAGCGCGATGGCCGTGGTCATGACGCGGGTCAGGTGGTCGATGTTGCCGCCGACGATGATGACCGCGCCGACCTCGGCCACCGCGCGGCCGAAGCCTGCAAGACCCACCGTCAGCAGCGAATAACGTGCGTCCCACAAAAGCGCCTGCACGGTTTGCAGCTTGGTCAGGCAGAGCGAGCGGAACTGCTCGGCATATTCCGCGTGCAGGTCCTCGATCACCTGCCGCGATAGCGCCGCGACGATGGGCGCGATGAGGATCGTCTGCGCGATGATCATCGCCGTCGGCGTGTAGAGCAGGCCGAGAAATCCCAGCGGGCCGGAGCGTGACAGGTGCAGGTAGACCAGCAGCCCCACCACGACAGGCGGCAGCCCCATCAGCGCGTTCATCACGATCAGCACCGCGTTGCGGCCGGTGAACCGTCCCACGGCCACCAGCGCGCCAAGGGGCAGGCCGATCAGGCAGGCCACCACGGTCGCGGTCAGGCTGACCCGCAGGGACAGCAGCACGATCTCCAGCAGATCGGGGTCGCCGGAAAGCACGAGCTGGACGGCCAGGCCGAGTGCATCCATCATCTGCTGCAAAATCTCCGAAGCTTGCAATAATTCCCTGAGCGGGGACCATACGCAGCGTCGGGCGGAAAGATCAAGTCTCGGCAGGTAGAATAATGGTGCAGATCGCCCAAATTTCCGGGGGTGGCGCAGGTGCATTCGGCAGGAAGTGAACTGCAAAATTTCCCGGACTAACGCGCTCGACGCTGTTCAAACGCGCTCCGAGGCGCGGTGAGAGCGGTCTTTGCGCAACCAGGTAAAGGGGCCGAGGGCAGCAGGCGGCTGTCCTTCTGGCGTGCCTCCGACCGATTGCGATCCGGCCGCGGGCCTATGACTGGGAGGTCTTTTCTTGCTCGGTCTCGCCCTCGGCGTCCGGCTCCGTCCGGGCCTCTGGCGACTTGTAATCGTTGGGATCGTAGTCGTCGGGATCGTAGGCCGCCTGGTCCTCGTCGATGCCGGTCACATGGGTGGTGCCGGTTTCCTCGTCGTAGACCAGTCCGTAATTCGCCCGGCCATCGGATTTGAAGCGTTTGTATTCATGGATGCCGGCGTAAACGAATACGGCCGTGATCGGCATCATGATCAGAAGGGCGATCACTTGAGCTTGCATGGCGTCTTTCCTTTGCAGCGTCCTGTCGGGCGCGCGGCTGCGGTCGGTGCCGGCCCGCCGCGTCCGCTCCGGGCGGTGGCAACGGCGAGGCAGACGCCCCTGAGACCGAAGGAAGCAGGCGGGCCAGCCCGGCCCAACGGCGGTGCCGCAACGGCGCAAAGCCTTGGCCGCGCGCGTCTGTCGTTGCTTCGGATACTAGACCGTGGCCGGAAATTCTCAACCGCGGGACATGCGTCGCGCCGCCGAACCCGCTCTCGCGGCATAGAGGGATTTGACGGTGATCCACGCCGGACGGGACACTCTGGGGTCAGCCCGCCGCCCAAAGGAAAGTTGCAGCGAGCCGTACTGCCGCCTGGATAAACGTCGACCAGAACCGATCGCCAACTTAAAGGGCCGGGCGGGCCGCACCTTTACTTGAAGTTCCGGCTGTCCTTGATCTGGTCCCAGGCCCAGACGACCTCTTGCAGCTGTTCTTCCTGGCTGCGGTCGCCGCCGTTGATGTCGGGGTGCAGCACCTTGATCAGCGCCTTGTACGCCTTGCGCACATCCGCCTTGGACCAGCTGTCCTTGGCCTCGAGGATCTCGATGGCGCGGCGTTCGGTCGGGGGCAGGCGGCGGGTGGTGCTGCCGGTGGCGTTCCGGCCCGGATTGCGGGTCGCGTTATCGCCCAGAACCTGATGCGGATCCTCGATCCCCAGCCGTGCCCAGGCCCGGGCCTCGGGGTCGCGCCAGTCCTTGGTCTGGCGGTCCCAGACCTTGTCCTTGGAGGCCTGCGCGTTCATCTCGGCCTCGGTCTTGCCGTGGAAAAAGTCCCACTTGAGGTTGTATTCGCGCACGTGATCCTTACAGAACCAGTAATAGTCGTCGAGCACGTCCGGGGCCTTGGGGGCGCGGAACTTGCCCGGCTCTTCGCACCCTTCGTGGTCGCAGATGCGGGTCGAGGTTTCCGACGCGCCGGACATGCCGCGCCGGCCGCGGGGGTTCTTCTTCTTGGCCGACGACACCGACATGTCGAAACCGAAGGGATCAGACTTGCTCATGGGGGACACCTTTCCGACTCGGACGTCAGAGTTTAGACTATTCACCAGCAACGTGTAGGGGGCATGGCGGAAAAAATGACGCGGACTCAGGAAATCGAGACACGGCTGCGCGAGGCTTTGGCACCCAGCGCGCTGGAGGTGCGGGACGACTCGGAAAAGCATCGCGGCCACGCCGGATACCAGGAAGGCGGCGAAAGCCATTTTCACGTGGTGATCCGCTCTGCCGTTTTCGAGGGGCAGAGCCGCATCGCCCGTCACCGCGCCGTGCATGACGCGCTGGGCAAGGACCTGATGGGCCGGATTCACGCGCTGTCGCTGGACCTCGGGACGTGATCCGGCGCTGACCGGATTCCGTTCCGGGCAGGCGTTTCACGCCGCGTGACGGTCCAGGTGCCCGGCGCATTCCGCGGCCGCAAGGCATCGTCATGGCGGCAAGGACCCGATGGCGGCGGCATCCCGCCCGTCAGGGTTTGTCCGATGTGGCGCGTGCGGCGCGGGCGGCGAGAAAGCCGATGGGCTTGTCGACATCCTGCGTCTCTTCGACCCCGTTGTCGTCCGGATCGGCGGAGGCGGACGGGCTGGGCGTCGGCTTGGGCGGGTGCCAGTCTGCGTCGGGCACGGTCTCGGCCTCGGTCGCCCCGGTCTCTGCCGCCGCCTGGTCTTCTCGCACGGTCGCATCGGCTTTCGGAGTTTCGCCCGGATCGGCTTTTTCGGTTGCCGGTTCCGCCGTCGCAGGGGCACGCGTGGTCGGCGAGGTCAGGATCATCGGCGCCTGCGTCTCTGCGGGACGACGCGCCGCCACAAGACCCGCGGCCCCCAGCCCCGCGGGTCCCGGGCCCGCCGTGCCGGGCCGGGCGGAAGGCGGTGACGGTTCGGCGCCAGGGCGCGCGGGGCCTTCCAGCAGCGCCACCGGTTCCTCGCGGGCCAGGGGGCGGCGAAAGACCAGCAGATGCCGCCAGTGGCTCGCCGAGCCGGTGAGGCCCTGGCGTTCCTCGCTGGGCAGGGTCTCCGCGCGCTGGAATTCCCAGCCGTCCGCGCCCATCTCATTGAGCACCTGCTCCACCGTCAGGGCGAACCGCGCCTCGGGCGCCTTGACGCCCTTGGCCTTTTCGCCGCGCGCCGGTGCCGGCACCACCTTGTACTCATACCGCATCATCTGTCCCCTTGTCGGGCCGGACGGTAGCAATCCGGGGTCCGGGGGTCAGCCCCATATTTCCGGTCGATTCCTGCGGCCGGCCAAGTGTAGGGTGGGTTTGCAACCCACCGCACCTGGGGGGACGCGCCTCGGAAATGACCGTCACAAGCCGAGCTTTGCCGTGACGATCTGGTTGACCGCCGCCGGGTTGGCCTTGCCGCCCGTGGCCTTCATCACCTGGCCCACGAACCAGCCCGCCAGCTTGGGGTTCTCCTTGGCCTTCTCCACCTGCGCAGGGTTGGCGGCGATGACCTCGTCCACCGCCGTTTCGATGGCGCCGGTGTCGGTGACCTGCTTCAAGCCCTTTTCCTCGACGATCCGCGCGGGATCGCCTCCGTCGGTGTAGACGATCTCGAAGACGTCTTTGGCGATCTTGCCCGAGATGTCGCCGGATTTGATCAGCGCGATGATGCCGGCAAGCTGCGCCGGCGTGACCGGGCTGTCCTCGATGCTGTGATCCTCTTTCTTGAGGCGACCGAAAAGTTCGTTGATGACCCAGTTGGCCGAGAGCTTGCCGTCGCCCGAGGCCTCCACCACCGCTTCGAAATAGGCGGCATTGGCGGTTTCGGCGGTCAGCACCGAGGCATCGTATTCCGACAGGCCGAAATCCTTGACGAAGCGCGCCTTCTTCTGGTCCGGCAGTTCCGGCAGGGAGGCCTGGATGCCGTCGACCCAGCCCTGTTCGATTTCCAGCGGCAGCAGGTCGGGGTCGGGGAAGTAGCGATAATCATGCGCCTCTTCCTTGGAGCGCATCGACCGGGTCTCGTTCTTGTCGGGATCGTAGAGCCGGGTTTCCTGAACCACGGAGCCACCCGATTCCAGAAGCGCGATCTGGCGCCGCGCCTCGTAGTCGATGGCGGCCTGGATGAAGCGCATGGAGTTCATGTTCTTGATCTCGCAACGCGTGCCGAGGTGGCTGAAATCCTGCGTCTCCTGGTATTTCTCGTACTGGCCGGGACGGCAGACGCTGACGTTCACGTCGGCGCGCAGGTTGCCGTTCTGCATGTTGCCGTCGCAGGTGCCGAGGTAGCGCAGGATCTGGCGCAGCTTGACCACGTAGGCGGCGGCCTCTTCGGGGCCGCGGAGGTCGGGGCGGCTCACAATCTCCATCAGCGCCACGCCGGTGCGGTTGAGGTCCACGAAGCTCATGTTCGGGTCCATGTCGTGGATCGACTTGCCGGCGTCCTGCTCGATATGGATGCGCTCGATCCGGACGCGGCGGGCGATGCCCGGTTCCATGTCCACGATCACCTCGCCCTCGCCGACGATGGGGTGGTACAGCTGGCTGATCTGGTAGCCTTGCGGCAGGTCCGGATAGAAGTAGTTCTTGCGGTCGAAGGCGGACTTCAGGTTGATCTGCGCCTTGAGGCCCAAGCCCGTGCGCACCGCCTGTTCGACGCAGAATTCGTTGATCACCGGCAGCATCCCCGGCATCGCCGCGTCGACGAAGGCGACATGCGAATTGGGTTCGGCGCCAAAGCCGGTCGAGGCGCCGGAAAAGAGCTTGGCCTTGCTGGCGATCTGGGCGTGAACTTCCATCCCGATCACCAGTTCCCAGTCGTGTTTCGCCCCGGCGATCACCTTGGGTTTGGGCGCTTCAAAACTCAGATCAAGCATGGCTGTCGTCCTTTCCGGGCTGTTCCATCCGCTTTAGGACAGCGCCCCGGTCAGGGCAAGGGGCAGGCCCGGTCCGGGCCGTCCGCCGGTTATGGGGTGACCTGAGGCCCGTCGTCGGAAAAGACCACGCGGCCTCCGGCCAGGATGTCGGCGGCGAAGTGTTCGGCGATGGCCGACAGGGCCCGTACCCGTCCGCGACGGGTCCCGTCCTCGGTGCCCTTGACCGGCTTTTCATGGCTGGCGGCGGGGGCCGCGGCCCAGACCAGCGGGTGGATTTCGCGCAGATGGTCGCGCAGGATCCAGTCGAAGCAGCCGGCGATCCTTCCGCGGGCGCTGCCGGGCGCGGCCATGCCCGACAGCGTAAGCCCGGTGTAGGCGGCCATGACGTTGGCGGTGTGCTGGTCGTCGCGGCGGTCGAGGATGTCGTGCAGGCCCTCCACGAAAAACTCTGCATCGAGGCGGCGAAAGGCCATGGGATCGAGCGCCACCGCGTCGAAATAGATCCAGGTATAGGCCCCGGCGCCCCAGACTTCGCCGGTGCGGGCGGCGGTGCGGCGCGCCTCTGCATCCAGCGCCTCGTAGCTGCCGTACCAGCGCGGCAGAAGGTGGCGGCCGAACTGCCGCAGCGCGCCGTCGTTCTGCGGATCGAGGTCGATGAGGTCCTCGTAATCGTCGGCCATGCGCAGGCTGGGGCGGCTGTCGGCGTCGAGCAGCCCGCAGCGCAGCGCAGCGAGGCCGGGCGCATCCAGAAGGAAGGGGTCGAAGCGGTCGACGATGCGTGCGGCGGCGCGGTAATGCCCGAGGAAGGCCGCCTTGCGCGCCGCGGGCACCGCGTCGCGCGGGCTGTCGCCCAGCCAGGCCTGGCCGATGTCCATATGGGCCCGCGCCACCACTGTGGCGACGCCGTGATCCTCGCACAGTTCGCGCAGCACCTCCTCCAGGGCCTCGATCGGGTCGTTCGCGGCGCGTACGTCGCCGCGGCGCACCGCGTCGCGCCCGGCCTCGACCGCGTCGGCGCGGGCGCCGGCGGCCAAAAGATCGGCCAGCGACCGCCCTCCGGAGGTGCGCCGCCGCTGGGTGTCGAAGGTCCGCACCAGGCGACCGAGCTCGACCCAGTTTTCCTGCCGGGCCAGGTGCTGGCCCTGCGCGAAGACCCGCGTCGCTTCAAGTTCGTCTCGGGTGAGGTCGCGCACCGCGATCTCGATATTGGCGGGGCCGGGTTCGGGCCGCGGACGGCGGGTCGGTGCGGCCGGCGACGCGACGGGGCGCAGGGCCTGCAGGACCGGGGACAGGCGGGCGGTGAATGAACGCATCGGGGGCAGCTTTTCAGGCAGTGTCATGGGGCCGAAATTGCGCGTGCAATCTGGCTCAATAAAGGCGCGGACATGGAGCGGTTGGGCTTTCTTCCCGGCTTTCCTGAGGGGTGTCGCAGGATAGGCGATAATCTGTTTAAAAACCGGAAACGGGATCCGGTCGGAGCCTTCCCGCGCATCGGGTGCACAAAGCTTGCGCAAACTGCTGGAATCTGGGCACTCTGTGCGCCATGCGCCTGTCTGCCTTTGCCTTTCTACTGTCGTTTCTGCCCTCCGCCGGATGGCCGGGCGACCATGCGCCGGAACCCGCCGCCATGGTGGTCGAGACGCCCGACAATGCGGCGCTTCCCGAGGCCGTGGCGGAGGCGCCTGTGTCCGCGCAGGCGGTCGGCACGTCGGTGCGGCCGAAGGCGCGCAGCACCTTCCTGCCGCGGGCGCGCTGGTCCAACGCGGGGCGCGGGGCGATCTGGACGCGGTCGGCGATCTCGGCGCTGCGCAGCCACGCCAACGCCCTGCCGCGCACCGTGCCGCGCGACATCGACGACTGGTGCCCGGCCTATCGCACCGCCGGTTTGCGCGAACGCGAGGCGTTCTGGGTCGGGCTGATTTCGGCGCTGGCCAAGCACGAAAGCACCTATCGCCCCAGAGCCGTCGGCGGCGGCGGGCGCTGGCACGGGCTGCTGCAGATCCTGCCCGGCACGGCGCGGGGCTATGGCTGCCGCGCGCGCACCGGACCCGCGCTGCAGAACGCTCCGGCAAACCTGAGCTGCGCGCTGCGGATCATGGCGCGCACGGTGCAGCGGGACGGCGTGGTGTCACAGGGCATGCGCGGCGTCGCCGCCGACTGGGGCCCGTTCCACAGCCGGTCGAAGCGGCGCGACATGATGGCCTGGACGCGGGCGCAGACCTATTGCAAACCGATCTCGTCTGTCCGGCCGCGGGCGCGTCCGGCAGGTTAAACCGCACAGCGGCATCCGATTTGGAAAAAAAAGAGACGGCCCGACCGATGACCGGGCGGCGTGCTCAGGCCTTGAGCCAGAACGGGCGGCGGGTGCTGTGCAGCAGCGACACCGCCGGAGCGCTGGGACCGCCGAGCGCCAGGGTGGCGCGGCGCAGCATCTCGATCCCGTCTTCGGACCGCGCGGGCAGGGCACTGGCCGAGATCGGCTCTCCGACCGTCACGCGATAGGGCTGACGGTGCTTGTTGAGCGTCTCGTGAAAGAGGGTGATGTCGCGCAGCGTCGGGTGGATCAGGTCGAAGAGATAGAACAGCAACGAATTGCGCGCGCGGATGTGGATCGGAATGATCGGCAGGTCGAACTTGCGGGCGATCATCGCCGCCGAGGACATCCAGGGACGTTCGTGCAGGCTGAGCCCGCGCCGCTTCGCCAGACGCCCGGCGGGAAAAATCACGCCCAGGCGGCCTTCGGCGGTCGCCTTGCGGGTGTATTGCATGGTTTCGCGGGTCTTGGCGTGGCTGCGCTTTTCGGTGCGCCATTCCACCGGCGCGATCATGTCCTGCATCTGTGGCAGGACGCGCAGGATGTCGTGGTTTGCGAAGTAATAGGCATCGGGCCGGTGCGCGGCGATCAGGTGATGCAGCATGATCCCGTCGGCGATGCCGGTGGGGTGGTTGGCGACGATCAGCGCCGCCCCGTGTTTCGGTATGTGACCCAGCCCCGCGACCTCGACGTCGCGCGCCAACAGCTGCGCCATGGCCGACATGATCTCGTCACTCGGCCTGTCCCGGAACGTCTCGGCCAGCGCGACGGTCCGGTCATACCCCAACACCCGGTTGAGCGCGGACCGCGCGACCCGAGTGCCGGGACGGCTGGCAAAGAGCCACGGGGCGCGTTCCTGGATCAGCGGGTCGATACGGTCTTGCATGGCAGTCTCAAATCAGGGTTCTGCGACACGTGCGTGACAGGTGACGCGCGGAGGCCCTGACATCAAGGCATTTTTCGCGGCCCGTCACCAGCGGCACAAACTGGCTTACGATCTGGTTAACGCGCGCGATCCGCCGCCGGTTCCCGAAAAAAGTCACGGTTCAGAAAGGTGAGAAGGGATGGCGTTCGAGCCGCAGCCCAGCCCGGGTCGCCGCTTCTTCGAGCTTTGGGCCGGGCGGAACGCAGTCGGGCGGCAGGCGTTGCCTGCTGCCGTCATCGAGCTGTACCGACAGCCGCAGGCTGCCGTCAAAGCGCCGGTCCAGCCGCAGGTGATCGATCCGCGTGAGCGCGATGTGGCCCGTCGAAGTGCCGCTCTGCCAGGTCAGCCCGGTGTCGTCGAGCACGAGGCGCGCGACCTTGCCGGTGATCAGCTCCCAGAGCAGGGGCAGGGTGAACAGACCCAGCCCCGCGACGATCCAGGTTTCGGCATCGAGCCACAGCCACCCGCCGGCCAGAATGGCCCAGGCGGACACGAGGCCAAGCACGGCGCGCGGGCTGCGGGCGGGGGACGCGTAATCAAGACGCATGGTATCGCCGGTGCGTCAGGGCCCGACGCAGGCCGGCGCGGATCACCCGAGCATCCGCGTCACCATCTCGGTGCTGTCGCGGCTCAGGCCGGGCGTGTCGGCGATGCGGGTGAGCGCGGCGCGCATCCTTGCCTGCCGGTCGGCGTCGTAGCGCCGCCAGGTCTGGAAGGCGCTGCACATCCGCGCGGCGGTCTGCGGGTTCTTGGCATCGAGCTTGATCAGCCAGTCGGCCAGCTGGTCGTAGCCCGCGCCATCCGCCCGGTGAAAGCCCGCATGGTTGCCCGCCAGCGCGCCAAAGACCGCGCGGAACCGGTTGGGATTCTTCATGTCGAAGGCCGGGTGCTCGGTCAGCAGGCCCGCCATCTCGACCGCCATCGCGGGCGGGGCATAGGCGATCTGCACGCCGAACCACTTGTCCATCACCAGCCGGTCGTGCCGCCATTGCTTTTCGAAGGCGCGCAGGGCGCTGTCGGCGGCGCCGATGGTGATGAGGCTGGTCAGGGCCGACAGCTGCGCGGTCATGTTGTCGGCGCCGTCGAATTGCGCCTGCGCGGCGGCGCCTCCGTCGAGCCGGCTTTGCATCGCCAGCAGCGACGATCCCAGCGCGCGCTTGCCGGCCTGTTCCGCATCGGGACGGAAAGGCGCGGTGACCTCGGTTTCGCGAGCCAGCATGGGCAGGTCTGCCTGCCAGAGCTCCGCGCGGGTCTGCCGGTGCGCCTCGGCCGCGGCGTGGATGGAGTCGGGATCGGGCGTGACACCGCGCTGGTGCAGCGCCTGCGCCAGTTCCGACTGCGACGGCAGGCCCAGCAGCAGCGCGCGGTAGGCAGGGTCCTGCGCGGCGTTCTTGACCACCTCGAGCAGCGCCGACAGCCATGCGGTGTCCGGGCCGGCCTCGGCCCCGGTGATCGACGCGATCAGCGACTCCTGCGCCAGCGCGCGATTGGCTTCCCAGCGGTTGAACGGGTCGGTGTCATGGGCCAGCAGGAACAGCCGTTCCTGCCGCGACGCTGCGCGTTCCAGCACCACCGGCGCGGAAAAGCCGCGCAGGACCGAGGCCACGGGGCGCTCGGACAATCCCCCGAAATCAAAGCTTTGTTCCGCTTCCGTCATCTCGAGCAGCGTCGTCGGCACGACCTCGTCACCACTCGGCGAAAGCAGTCCTACGGCGATGGGCAGCACCTGCGGCAGCTTTTCGTCCTGACCCGGCGTCGGCGGCGTGCGCTGTTTAAAGGTGAGCGTGAAGGTGCCGTTCTCGAACCGTTCCGCGACCTGCAGATGGGGCGTGCCGCTCTGGCTGTACCAGCGTTTGAACTGGGTCAGATCCCGGCCCGTCACGTCCTCGAAGACCTTGAGCCAGTCCTCGATGGTGCAGGCCTGCCCGTCGTGCCGGTCGAAATAGAGCGTGAGCGCCTTGGCATAGACCTCGTCCCCCACAAGGCGCTTCAGCATCCCGATCACCTCGGCGCCCTTCTCGTAGACCGTCGCGGTGTAGAAGTTGTTGATTTCCTGAAAGCTTTCGGGCCGGACGGGATGCGACAGCGGCCCTTGGTCCTCGGGGAACTGACGCGCGCGCAGGTCGATCACGTCGCCGATGCGCTTCACAGGGGCCGAGCGCATGTCGGAGGTGAATTCGCTGTCGCGGTAGACCGTCAGCCCCTCCTTGAGGCAGAGTTGGAACCAGTCGCGGCAGGTGATGCGGTTGCCGGTCCAGTTGTGGAAATACTCATGCGCGATGATCGCCTCGATCCGCTCGAAATTGGCATCGGTGCTGGTCTCGGGGCTGGCGAGGACGGCGGCGGAGTTGAAGATGTTGAGCCCCTTGTTCTCCATCGCGCCCATGTTGAAATCGTCGACCGCCACGACGTTGAAGATGTCGAGGTCGTATTCGCGCCCGTAGACCTCTTCGTCCCAGCGCATCGACGCTTTCAGCGCCTGCATCCCGAAGGCGCATTTGCCCTCGTCACCGGGGCGGACCCAGATGTTGAGCTCCACCTCCTTGCCGGACATGGTGGTGAAGCGGTCGGGGTGGTTCACGAGGTCGCCCGCCACGAGCGCGAAAAGGTAGGCGGGCTTGGGCCAGGGGTCGTGCCATTCCGCCCAGCCCTCGCCACTGTCCACCGGGTTGCCGTTCGACAAAAGCACCGGGTGCGGGCCTTCGATGCGGACGGTGAAGACCGCCATGACGTCGGGCCGGTCCGGGTAGAAGGTGATCTTGCGGAACCCTTCCGCCTCGCATTGGGTGCAGTACATGCCGTTCGACATGTAGAGCCCTTCGAGCGCGGTGTTGCTCTCGGGCGCGATTTCGACCTCGGCCTCCCAGATGAAGGGGCCGTCGGGCACGGTGCAGCGCAGGCCCTGATCGCTGAGCTGCGGCGTGACCGCCGCGCCGTCGATCTTTGCCCAAAGCAGCGTCAGCTCTTCGCCATGCAGAAAGAAGTCGCGGTCCTGCGCCTCGGGGTTCGGGGCGAAACGGATGCGGCTTTGCACACGCGTCTTTCCGGGATCGAGGCGGACGGTCAGGTGAACGTCTTCGACCCCGTAGCCGAAGGGGGTGTAATCGGCCAGGTAGACGGTCTGCGGCGCGGCGTCTTTCATTGAAATCACTCCGGTTTTTCAAGGCAAAGGGCGGAACTTTGCGGCTGGCCAAGTGTTAGGCTGACTAAGGGGGTGCTTCAACAGCGCCCCGCCAAGATATTGTGAAAAGGAAATGGTATGTCTGCTCCCGACACCAATGTGAAAAAGCAGGAAAAAGCTCATAAACCATCGCTTCTGGGCATCAAGGGCGTTTTGGTCTTTGCCGGCGTCTTGCTTGCGGGCCTGATCGTCTGGACCTTTGTTCAAAGCGACGGCGTGGACGGATCCGATGTTCAGGTCGATAGCCGCACCGGCGAAGTTGTCGGAACCGAATAACACCTTACTTCGTCCCGCATGACGACACTTCTGTGGTTCAAGCGGGACTTGCGATTGGCCGATCACCCGGCCTTGCACAGGGCGCTGCGTTTCGCAGCGCCTTTTGCATTGTATATCGTCGAGCCGGAGTATTGGCGGCTTGACGATAGCTCGGGGCGGCAATGGGCGTTCCTGCGCGAAAGCCTTGCCGATCTGCGCCGCGATCTTCAGGGGCGTGGCAGCGATCTGGTGATCCGGCAGGGGGACGCGGTCGAGGTTCTGGCCGCCGTGCAGGCCGAGACCGGGTTCGGCCGCATCGTCAGCCACGAGGAAACCGGCAACGGCTGGACCTTCGCGCGCGACAAGCGGGTCGCCGCCTGGGCGCGCAAAGCGGGCGTGGTGTGGGACGAACTGCCGCAATCCGGGGTGGTGCGCCGGCTCGACACCCGCGACCGCTGGGCGGCGCAGCGCAACCGGTTCATGGCGCAGGACCCCTTGCCCGCGCCCGAGGCCTTGCCGCCTGTGCCCGTCGATCCGGGCCCTTTGCCCAAGCTCGACCTGCCCGATGACTGCCCCGGGCGCCAGACCGGCGGACGCCGCGCCGCCGAGGCTTTGCTGGCCAGCTTTCTGCAGGAGCGCGGCCAGACTTACCGCCGCGCCATGTCATCGCCGCTAGAGGGGGCGGACGCCTGTTCGCGGCTCAGCCCGCATCTGGCGGTCGGCACGCTGTCGGTGCGCGAGGCGGTGCAGGCGACGGCAGCGGCGCAGCGCGCACGGCGCGGCACGCGGGATGGCTGGCTGGGCAGTCTCAAGAGCTTCCAGTCGCGACTCGCCTGGCGCGATCACTTCATGCAGAAGCTCGAGGACGAACCGGCCATCGAGTGGGAGCAGATGCACGCCGGGTGCCGTGGCCTCCGCCCGGCCGAACCGGACGCGGACAACCTTGCCGCCTGGTGCGAAGGGCGCACCGGTGTCCCCTTCGTCGACGCCTGCATGCGCTCGCTCAACGCCACCGGCTGGCTCAATTTCCGCATGCGCTCGATGCTGATGAGCTTTGCCGCCTATCACCTCTGGCTCGACTGGCGCGCGCCGGGGCTGCACCTTGCCCGGATGTTCACCGATTACGAGCCGGGCATCCACTGGAGCCAGGTGCAGATGCAGTCGGGCACGACGGGCATCAACACGCCCCGCATCTACAACCCGGTGAAACAGGGCCACGACCAGGACCCCGAAGGCGTGTTCACCCGCCGCTGGGTGCCGGAACTGGCCGAGGTGCCGGACAAGGTCCTGCAAGAGCCGTGGCGCTGGGAGCGGGCCGGGACGCTGGACTATCCCGCGCCCATCGTCGACGTGGCCGAGGCCGCGCGCGAGGCGCGCAGCAGGATCTGGTCGCTGCGTGGCGATGCCCGCTTCCGCGCGGAATCGCAGCGGGTTGTGACGAAACACGCCAGTCGCAAGGACGGCTCGGGCCATTTCGTCGACGACCGCGCGCCCCGGCGCAAGCCGCGCAAGACCTCGCCCGATCAGTTGAAGCTGGACCTCTGACATGCCGAAGCAGCGCCGCAAATCCGACCTGCCGTCTAAGATCTGTGCCACCTGCGGGCGGCCCTTCGCCTGGCGCAAGAAGTGGGAAAAGGTTTGGGACGAAGTGCGCTATTGCAGCGACCGTTGCCGGGCGGCGCGCAAATCTCAGTCAGCGCCCACGTGACGTGCCAGCTTGCCCAGGGTCTGATGGCCCAGGTCTACCGCGCCGAAGCCCTTGGCCTCCTCGTATTCCCGCGTCGTGGCGAAGATCATGGTCAGCGTCACCCGCGTGCGGCCGCCCAATTCCTCGAAACGGGCGGTGGCGTCGGCGTGTTTCGGGCCGTTTTCGCCCCTGTGCAGGGTGTAGACGATGCCGTCCGAGAGGTTGAAGCGGGCGTATTTGTGGTGGTTGGGATAGACCGTGCCATCGGGTCCGATCATGTCGAAGACCCATTCGCCGCCGTCGCGCAGGTCGATCCGCATCGTGCGGCAGCTGAAGCCCTCGGGCCCCCACCAGCGGGGCAGGGCGTCCGGATCGGACCAGGCGGCCCAGACCTTGCGGACAGGCGCCGCGATCTCTCGGGTCAGGACCATGGTGCGGTTCGCTGCGTCCGTGTCAGTCATCCTCGAGGTCCTTCTTCAGAATGTGCGCTTCCATGCGGTCAAGCCGCGCGATCCAGATTGCTCGCTGCGCCTCCATCCAATCGCGCGCGGCGTCCATCGGGTCGGGCACCGCGTGGCACAGGCGGGCGCGCCCGGCCTTTTCGGTCCGGACCAGTCCGCCCTCGGCCAGAACGGCGATGTGGCGCATGACCGTCGGCAGGGCCATGCCGGTGGGTTCCGCCAGTTCCGAGACGGTCGCGGGGCCGTGCGCCAGCCGCTCCACGATCCCGCGCCGGGTCGGGTCCGAGAGGGCGTGGAACAGGCGGTCGAGTCTGGGGTCATGTTTAGTCATGTGACTAAGTAAAGACCTTGCAGCCGCTCTGTCAAGAATGTTGAGTCATTCGGCTAAGTTTTCGGAGGCATACGCCGGCGCGGACCCGAGGCCCTGGCCTGTGCGTCGTCGAGCCGGTCCGCCGGTGACAGTCTCCGCTTTCTCCGCTCCGATCCCGTCCCACCGATTTATCGAGGCGATAAATCCGCCCAAGCCTGTTGCCTATCGGAAACCCGTTTCCTAAGACTGTGCACGAATGCATACCGTGACGACGCGAAGGAGTCCCCATGACCGACCGCATCACCCGCTTTGACCTGCAGATCGATACGATCCTGCATGATTTCATCGAAACCTCTGCGCTTCCGGGCACCGGTGTCGAGTCTGACGCCTTCTGGAAGGGGCTTTCCGACCTGCTGCATGACTTCGGTCCGAAGAACGCGGCGCTTCTCCAGAACCGCGCCGACCTGCAGGCCAAGATCGATCAGTGGCACATCGCGCGTGCCAACCAGCCGCACGATCACAATGCCTACAAGGCGTTCCTCGAAGAAATCGGCTACCTTCTGCCAGAGGGCGAGGATTTCGAGATCGATACCGCCAACACCGACCCCGAGATCGCCACGGTGCCGGGACCGCAGCTGGTGGTGCCGATCACCAACGCCCGCTACGCGCTCAACGCCGCCAATGCCCGCTGGGGCAGCCTCTATGACGGGTTCTACGGCACCGATGCCATGGGCAGCCCGGCGCCAAAAGGCGGCTACGACAAGGGCCGCGGCGCACGCGTCGTGGCGCGGTCACGGGTGTTCCTTGACGAGGCCTTTCCGATCGACGGCGGCAGCCATGCGGATGCCCGACGCTACCACGTCCACCAGGGCCAGCTGCTGGTCGACGACACGCCGCTTGCCGATCCGTCGAAATTCGTCGGCTACACCGGCCACCCCCGTGCGCCGGAGAAGGTGGTACTGCGCAACAACGGATTGCACGTGGAGCTGGTCTTCGACCGCACCCACCGGATCGGCGCGCGCGACCAGTGCGGGCTGGCGGATGTGCAGCTTGAATCGGCGATCTCGGCGATCATGGACTGCGAGGATTCCGTCGCCTGCGTCGATGGCGAGGACAAGACGCTGGCCTATGCCAACTGGCTGGGGCTGATGAAGGGCGACCTCTCCGAGACCTTCGAGAAGGGCGGCGAGACGGTGACCCGCAAGCTCAACCCCGACCGCGTCTATACCGCGCCGGACGGGCAGGGCACCGTGACCGTGAAGGGCCGGGCGCTGATGCTGGTGCGCAACGTCGGCCACCTGATGACCAACCCCGCGATCCTCGACCGCGATGGCAACGAGACCTACGAGGGTCTGATGGACGCCATGGTCACGGCGCTCATTGCCAAGCACGACCTTGCCAAGGCTGACGGCCCGCGCAATTCGACCAAAGGCTCGGTCTACGTGGTCAAGCCCAAGATGCACGGCCCCGACGAGGTGGCCTTTGCGGACGAGACCTTCACCTTCGTCGAAAAGGTGCTGGGCCTGCCGCAGAACACCGTGAAGCTCGGGATCATGGACGAGGAACGCCGCACCTCCGTGAACCTCAAGCAGTGCATCCGCGCCGCGAAGTCGCGCGTCGCCTTCATCAACACCGGTTTCCTCGACCGCACCGGGGACGAGATCCACACCTCGATGGAAGCCGGGCCGTTCAGCCGCAAGGACTTCATCAAGCGCAAGGCCTGGATCGGCGGCTACGAGAACCGCAATGTCGATATCGGTCTGGAATGCGGCCTGAGCGGCAAGGCGCAGATCGGCAAGGGCATGTGGGCCATGCCGGACCTGATGGCGGCGATGATCGAGCAGAAGATCGAACACCCGAAGGCCGGGGCGAACTGCGCCTGGGTGCCGTCGCCCACCGCCGCGACGCTGCATGCGCTGCATTACCACAAGGTCGACGTCTTCGCGGTGCAGGACAAGCTGCGCAAGGGCGGGCGACGGGCGCATGTTGACACGGTGCTGGACATCCCGCTGGCGGCGTTCAAGAAATGGGGCGAGGACCAGGTGCTGCGCGAGGTCGAGAACAACGCGCAAGGCATCCTGGGCTACGTGGTTCGCTGGATCGACCAGGGCGTCGGCTGCTCCAAGGTGCCGGACATGAACGACGTGGGCCTGATGGAGGACCGCGCAACCTGCCGCATCTCGGCCCAGCACATCGCCAACTGGCTGCATCACGGCGTCGTCAGCCGCGACCAGGTGATGGCCGCGCTCAAGCGCATGGCCGAGGTGGTGGACCAGCAGAACGCGGGCGACGCGGCCTACCGGCCGATGGCGCCGGGCTATGACGGTATCGCCTTCCAGGCCGCCTGCGACCTGGTGTTCGACGGCCGCGAACAGCCCTCGGGCTACACCGAACCGGTGCTGCACAAGCGCCGGCTGGAACTCAAGGCGCAGTAAGGAGGCAGACCATGGCGACGCTCACCCTCAGCCGCGCCCGCACGATCATCCGCAAGACGCTGGAGGCGGGCCGCGAACGCGACTTGCAGCCGCTGGCGGTGGTGGTGCTGGACGCGGGCGGCCATGTGGTCGCTTTCGAACGTTCCGACGGTGCCAGCGCCGGGCGTTTCGCCATCGCTCATGGCAAGGCCTACGGCGCGGTGATGATGGGCCTGCCCGGATCGGACCTGCAGGCGAGGGCGGCGGCGAACCCGGCCTTCATGGGCGCGCTCAACGGCGCCTTCGGCGGGGCGATCGTGCCGGTTCCGGGCGGCATCCTGGTGCGCGACGCCCGCGGCCGTCTGCTGGGGGCCGTGGGGGTGACCGGCGACACCTCGGACAACGATGCGCAAGCCGGACAGGCAGGGATCGAGGCGGCGCGGCTGGTGGCGGAGATCTGATCGCTGCCGCCCGGGCACCGGTGCGGAGGGCGTGAACCATGCCGTACCGTGTCGGCGCGGACCTGACACGGTTCCGCCGATTGCCCGGCCCTGTCGCTGACGTGGAGATGCGGTTTCGCGCCGGAGCGTCGGCCGTTCGAAGTGCCGGAAAAACGGGCAGTCCGATTGGCCGGGACCGCCCGCACCCCACGCGGCGTCTTTCCCCGAACCGCGTCATGGCCTATGTAATGTGGCAGACAGAGCTCAAGAGACAGGCATGACACGTCCTATCGTCGGCATCATCGGCAACCAGCACCTGATCAACGACCAGTATCCCGCCCATGCCGGCGGAACGATGAATTCCGAGGCGGTCGCTTCGGTCTCGGGCTGCATGCCGCTGCTGATCCCGGCCGATCCGCGCTTTGTCAGCGTGGCCGAATTGCTCGAGACCTGCGACGGCTTCCTGCTGACCGGCGGGCGGCCCAACGTCCACCCCGAGGAATACGGCGAAGAGGTCACCGCCGCGCATGGCGAATTCGACCGCGCCCGCGACGCCATCGCCCTGCCGCTGGTGCGCGCCTGCGTGGAGCGCGGCCAGCCCGTCTTCGGCATCTGCCGCGGGTTTCAGGAGGTCAACGTGGCCATGGGTGGCACGCTCTACCCGGAAATCCGTGACCTGCCGGGGCGGATGAACCACCGGATGCCGCCGTACGGCACGCTGTCCGAGAAATTCGCCCTGCGCCACACCGTCCGCTTTTCCGAGGACGGCCCGTTCCGCGCCCTGCTGGGCGCCTCCGAGGTGATGACCAACACGCTGCACGGGCAAGGGATCAAGACGCCGGGGCGGCGCATCGTGATCGACGGCCACGCTCCCGACGGCACGCCCGAGGCGACCTATATCGAGGGCGCGCCGGGGTTCAGTCTCGCGGTCCAGTGGCACCCGGAATGGGACGCCGCCAACGACCCGGTGTCGCGTCCTCTCTTCACCGCCTTTGGTGACGCGGTGCGCAACTGGGCCCGCGCCCGCGCGGTGCCGGGCCGCAAATCCGCCTGAACGCGCAGGCGGGCGCGGCCCAGACCGCTGAATTCGATCTCGAGACGGCAGCCCATGGCGCTCACGCCGCTCGCTGCACCGGTGCGTGCATCTGCGCCATGAGCAGTCTGGCCTCGTGCGCCTTGAGGCAGAGCCGGGCGGCGTCGCCGTAGCTTCCGGGGGAGCTGCGCAGGGCAGGGAAGGCGGCGAAGAGGTCTTCGCGAGAGGCGTCGGAGAGGCTCGCGATGCCTTGGACACCGGCGTGGAAGCTCTCGGTCGCGGCGCCTTCGGCATAGATCACCTCGTGGCGGTCCAACATCAGGTGGATGTAGGTGACCTCGCCGCCCTCGACGCGGTTGACGCCGTGGCCGTCGACCAGGTGCTTGGCCGAAACCAGCACCTCGGAGGTGCCGAAGAGCAGTTCGGCGCAGTAGTCGGCAAAGAGGAACCGGTGCTGCGGCGAGACCAGCAGGTCGCGCTCGGCCCCCGCCAGCGCCGAGGCGGAAACCCGGATCGGCGCCAGGTGGCCGGTGGCGGGCACGGTCTTGGACCCGACCCAGCGCAGCGGCTGCAAGCCGCTGTCGCGGGTGAAGATCAGCGCGCCGGGGCGCAGATCCTCGACCGGGACCATGCCCGCGGCGGTCAGGATACGCGTGCCCGGCGTGAAGCAGATGACGTTGTCGATGTTGGAGAAATTGACCACCGACCCGTCGAGCATGGTGACCGAGCCCGAGAACTCTCCGCCGCCCTGATCGTTCAGCACCAGCGTGGTGCGGTCGGCGAGGCCGTTAAGGTTCAGCGTGTCGCCGAGCGTCTGCGCGGTGGTGCCGCCGAGGATGGTGATCGGCGCGCTGCCGGGTTCGCCCAGATCGACGAGGTTGAAGACGTCGTCGCCGTCGCCGCCCGAGATCGTGTCGCCCTGGCCGAAGAAGATCGTGTCGTTGCCCGCGTCGCCGTAAAGTTCGTCGGCCCCGGCGCCGCCCGAAATGATGTCGTCGTCGGCACCGCCATAGATCGTGTCCGTGCCGGCGCCGCCGTCGATCGTGTCTCGCCCGGCGCCACCGAGCACCCCGTCGTTGCCGTCGCCGGCGAGGATCGAGTCGTCGCCGTCGTTGCCGCCGATGGTGTCGTTGCCGGTGCCGCCGAGGATCGTGTCGTTACCGGTCCCGCCATCGATGAAGTCCGCGCCGTCTCCGCCCTGGATGCTGTCGGCCCCGTCGCCGCCCTGCAGGGTGTCGTTGCCGGTGCCGCCGTCGAGCGTGTCGTTGCCGATCCCGCCGGTCAGGAGGTCGGTCCCGTCGCCGCCCAGCAGGCTGTCGTTGCCATCGCCGCCGTCGAGCGTGTCGTTGCCGATCCCGCCCGACAGCGTGTCGTTGCCGGTGCCGCCGCTCAGCGAATCGTTGCCGCCGTCGCCGCTCAGGCTGTCGGCCCCGGTGCCGCCCAGGATCGTGTCGTTGTCGTCGCCGCCGCTCAGGGTGTCGTCGCCGATGCCGCCGTCGATAAAATCCGCGCCAAGACCGCCGCTGACCACGTCGTTGCCGCTGCCGGCAGAGATCGAATCCGCGCCGTCGCCGCCGAGGATGCTGTCGTTGCCGTCGCCGCCCAGAATGGTGTCGTTGCCGGTGCCGCCGTCGATCGTGTCGTTGTCGGCGCCGCCATCGATATAGTCGTTGCCGCTGCCGCCGAGGATGCTGTCGGCCCCGGTCTCGCCATAAAGCGAATCGTCGCCGCCCAGCCCGTCGATAGTGTCGTTGCCGGCGCCGCCGTAGATGACGTTGGTCCAGTCCGGGCCCTGCTGGTCGTAGCCGGTGAGGCTGTCGTTGAAGGCCGAGCCGATGATGCCGTCGATGCCGCCCTGGCTCACGTCGCCGGTGGCGTGGCCGCCGCTGAAGGTGTTGGTGGTCAGGTTGACCGTGACGCCTGCGTCCGACGTGCCGTAAGAGACGAAATCCATCCCCTCGCCGGCGTTGAGCGTGTCGGCCCCGGCACCGCCTTCGAGCGTGTCGTTGCCGTCGCCGCCGACAAGGCTGTCGTTGCCGGTGCCGCCCGACAGGCTGTCCGCGCCAGCCTCGCCAAGCAGCGTGTCGTTGCCGGCCTGGCCGAACAGCGTGTCGTTGCCATCACCGCCCAGCAGGCTGTCGTTGCCGGTGGTCAGGGGGATCGCGTCGAAATAGACGTCCGTAACCCAGATGCCCTGGGTGCCGCCCTGAGCGTTGCCATAGGCGATCTCGATCCGGTCCACGGGACCCGCGATCTCGACAAGGACCGATCCACCGACGCTGTTGGGGTTGTCGGCGACGGCGTTGGCGGTGACCGTGTTGCCCGAAACGGTGTCGCCGCCCGAGGGCGTCAGCCGCACCGACACCGGATTGCCGGCGGTGTCGAAGGCGCGGACCGTCACCACGTCGGTGTGGTTGCCGCTGCCCCAGTCCACGTCGTTGATCCGGAACCGGACGTTCTCCACCTCTTCGGCGACGCTGGCCCCGGCGCTGCGGGCAAAGGTCATGGTGGTCGTCGAGGTCGACCCGTCGCCGTTGCCGTAGAGGAAGAGCGACGAATTGGGGTCGTAGGCCTCTCCAGGCGCGACATACTGTGCGTCGGCGGTGTTGACCTGGTAGGTCGGGTTGTTGTTGCCGGTATTGGCGAAGCTGACCGAGACGTTGACGGTTCCGGTGTCCTGGGTGAAGCCGCCCGCGAGGTTGGTCCCGTTGCCGCCCTGGTCGGTCCAGTCCAGCGTTTCGGTGATCGGTCCCGGCGTGTAGGTCCCGAAATCCCCGTACAGCAGGTCGTTCCCGGTGCCGCCGCTGATCGTGTCGTTGCCCATCCCGCCGATGACGGTGTCGTTCCCGGCGCCGGCGTTGATGCTGTCGCTGCTGGCGTAGCTGGTGCCATCCACCGATTCGCCCTGTGCATCGCTGTAGTTCAGGTCGATGGAATCGTTGCCCGAGGTGCCGTCCACCACGCCGTCGACGTAATCGGCGGAGTTGAAGGCAATGTCGCCCGCGGCGACGTTCGGGTTGCTGTTGTAGGCGTTCACCGTATAGGTACGCCCCGCGACCAGCGGCACTTCGGACAGGGTGTAGAATCCCGTCGCCGCACCGCTTTCGACTTCGAACTGGACGACTTCAAAGCGTTCGCCGGTCACGCTGTCGGTGACGGTCCAGACCATTTCCGCATCGACAGGGCTGCCGGTCGAGGTGCCGCTGGGCGTGGTGACGGTCGCGGTGGCGGTTTCGCCGCCGGCGCTGTCGTCATCGAGCGTGGTGCCCTGGATGCCGGTCTCGGGGTCGTTGATCGTCGCCGTGCCGCCGGTGGCCGCCGGACCCGACCAGACGAACGTGCTGCCCACGCCGGTCGACAGGATGCCGGCCGGATTCGTCAGGTAGAACGCGACGTTGTAGACTGCCATGACCTGAGCCACCCTTGGTTCGGCGCGAGGAAAAACACGAAAATCAGCACTTTACGATTCGGGCGGCGTACCGAGTGACCGTCCGGTTTCCCTACGGGATACAAACCGCGGACGGCGAAAATTTGAGTAAATTGCGGTTAATTTGCGATGGGGCAGGTGAAGGCCCCCTGAAAACTTGACGTTTTCAGGAGAGATTGCGGCAGCCTGCCATAATTGATCAGGTCAGGTGATAAATTTGAATTGTTTCGCCAGCGGCAACGTTCGCGCCCGTTGGCCGGTCAGATCGAACACCGCGTTGGCCAGCGCGGGCGCAGCCGGGGGCGTGCCCGGCTCACCCACGCCGCCCAGCTTGCCGCCGCCCGCCAGCACGCGCACGGCGATCTCGGGCGTGTTGTGCATGCGCAGGGCATTGTAATCGGGGAAATTGCGCTGCTCCACCCGGCCTTCGGCAAAGGTGATCTCGCCCATGACCGCCGCCGAGAGGCCGTAGATCAGGCCGCCGGACATCTGCGCCTCGATGTTGCCGGGATCGAGCGCCGTGCCCACGTCGCAGGCGATCCAGGCCCTGGCGATTCGGATCGCGCCGTCCTCGTCGGTCACTTCGATCACCTGCGCGACCGGCGTGCCGAAGGAATAGCACAGCGCCACGCCGCGGCCCGTGCCATCGGGCGTGTCGCCGGTCCAGCCCGACATCTCCTGCACGGAGCGCAGGCAGTCCCACGCGGGTTCGTATTCGTCGCGGGTGAGCGCCAGGCGGAACTCCAGCGGATCGGCGCCTGCCGCATGGGCCATCTCGTCGGCAAAGCTTTCGTGGAAAAAACCGTTGTAGGAATTGCCCACCGATCGCCAGAACCCGATCGGCACCGACAGATCTGCCAGATGCCCGCGCACGCGGTAGTTGGGGATGCCGTAGGGCTGGTTGAACAGCCCCTCCACATGCACCTTGTCCGGGCCCCCGGGCGCAAAGCCCACCCAGCGGTTCAGTGCCTGCTGCGACGTGGACGGCGCCGACACCTGCGCGTCGAGCAGCACCGCCGTGCCGTCGCGCACCGCGCCCCGCATCCGTGCCATGGCCAGCGGGCGGTAGAAATCGTGGGTCATGTCCTCTTCGCGGCTCCAGGTGGTCTGCACCGGCACGCCGGGCAGCGCCATGGCGACGCGGGTCGCCAGAACCGAGAAATCGAGCTCGCCGCGCCGTCCGAAGCCACCGCCCATGTAAGGCGTGTGCACCGTCACCCTGTCGGCGCTCAACCCCGCCGCATCGGCGCAGGCCGCCTGCACGAAGGTCGGCGCCTGGTTGCCGGACCACAGCTCCAGCCCGTCGGCGGTGATGAGCGCGGTGGCGTTCATCGGCTCCATCGTGGCATGGGCGAGATAGGGCACCTCGTATTCGGCGGTGATCTCCTGCGCGCCCTCGGGCAGGGTGCCGGCATCGCCGTCGTCGCGCATGGTCGAATTGGGCGCGGCGTCGAACCCCGCGACCACCGCCGCGCGCAGGCCGTCCATGTCGGCGGGGTAGGTGGCGGGCTCCCAGTCGACTTCGATCGCCTCCAGTGCCTTCATGGCCAGCCAGGTGTTGTCTGCGATGACCGCAACCCCGGTGCCGAGGTCGACGACGCGCAACACGCCCGGCATCTTCTTCGCGTCGCGGGAGTCGTAGGAGCGCATCGCGCCACCCAGGTGCGGGTTCATCCGGAGGCTGGCGAATTTCATCCCCGGCAGGCGGATGTCGATGGCAAACTCCGCCGTCCCGGTGGCCTTGCCGACCATGTCCACCCGCGGCAGGGTCTGGCCCAGGTAGCGCCAGTCCGCCGGATCGCGCAGGATGACGTTGGGCGGGTCGATGCCCGCCGCGGCTTCGGCAAGCTCTGCATAGGGCAGGCGGGTGCCGTCCGCCGTGACCACCGCACCGGCCTCGGTCGACAGGGTCGCGGCATCGACGCCCAGCCGCTCTGCCGCCGCCAGCTTCAGCGTCTCGCGCGCCGCGGCACCGGCGACGCGCATCCGCTCGAACCCGTCCTTCATCGAGGTCGATCCGCCGGTCACCTGCAGGTCCAGCAGCTTGCCGACCCCGCCCAGCGTCTCTCCGAGCGCTTCCTGGAATGCACTCGCATCATAGCCCTTGTTGGGCAGACCTTCCGCCAGCATCGCGTGGTTGTAATAGGCGGTGGCGGCGGGGCCGTGGATGACCCGGATCTCCTGCCAGTCGACATCGAGTTCCTCAGCGATCAGCGCCGCCCAGGTGGTGTGCACGCCCTGGCCCATCTCGGCCCGCGGCGCCACCAGCGTCACCCCCTCGGCGTCGATCACCACGAAGGGGCTGAGCGCGGTTTCCCCGTCGGCTGGGCGCAGCGGGTTCGGCGCCGGCTTGCGCACCGCCCAAACGCCGAAGGCCACGCCGCCCGCGACGGCCACGGCGCCCACGAGGAAGGTCCGGCGCGCGATCTTTCCGATACGGCTCATGGCTCAGCCCTCCGAGGCGGTGGCCGAGGCGGCCTTGATGGCGGCGCGGATGCGCGGATAGGTGCCGCAGCGGCAGAGGTTGCCGGCCATGGCATCGTCGATCTGGGCATCCGTGGGCACCGGCACCTCCGAGAGCAGCGCCGCCGCCTGCATGATCTGGCCCGACTGGCAGTAGCCGCATTGCGCCACCTGGTTTTCGATCCAGGCCGATTGCAGCGCGCTCGGGGCCTCGGGCGTGCCCAGCCCCTCGATCGTGGTGACGGCGCCCGCCACTTGGTCCAGCGGCGTGACGCAGGACCGCACCGCCTGTCCGTCCACATGCACCGTGCAGGCGCCACAGGCCGCGACCCCGCAGCCGAACTTGGTGCCCGTGAGCCCCAGCGCGTCGCGCAACACCCACAAAAGCGGCACGTCGCCCGGCAGGTCCACCTCGTGCTCCGTCCCGTTCACCGTGATCGCATAGGCCATGCCGCCCTCCCGAGTCCGTCTCGGTCAATAATGGCACGGGAGACGCAAAGGTCACCCCCCAATGACGGCGAAATCCGCACCCCCTTCATCTTGCCATAAAACTCCAGAGAGCACGAGAGACTGGTCTCTCGTATCGCCCGAAGGGCGATACCGCTGCGCCGATGCGCAAGCGCATCGAACGGCGTCTCTCGTATCGCCCGACGGGCGGTCCCCTGCGGAAACCTCAGGTCACCGCCTTGCGGCGCAGGAACTCCGGCCGATCCCAGAGCGCGCCACGCAGGATCCGCGCGAGGATGCCGACCGCCTCCTCCACATCCGTCTCGCGGATGTAGAGCGGGCAGAAGCCGAAGCGCATGACGTCCGGCGCGCGGAAATCGCCGATCACGCCCTCGGCGATCAGCGCCTGCATGATGGCATACCCGTTCTCGGCGCGGAAACTCACCTGGCTGCCGCGCTGCGCGGGATCGCGCGGGCTGAAGAGCCGGAGCTGCGGGCAGCTTTCCTCGACAAGGCCGATGAACTGCTCGCAGAGCCGCACCGACTGCTTGCGCACTTCGGCCATGTCGACCCTGTCGAAGATGTCGAGCGCGGTTTCCAGCAGGGTCATCTGCACCACCGGCGGAGTGCCGACGCGCATCCGCTCGATGCCCGCGCCGGGGGTGTAGTCGCGGTCGAAATCGAAGGGTTTGGCATGGCCCAACCAGCCCGCCAGCGCCGGTTCGGCCAGATCCGCATGGCGCGGGGCGACGTAGATGAAGGCCGGCGCGCCGGGACCGCCGTTGAGGTACTTGTAGGTGCAGCCGACGGCGAAATCGGCGTCCGCACCCGACACGTCCACCGGCAGCGCCCCCGCCGAATGTGCGAGGTCCCAGACCGTGAGCGCGCCCTTCTCATGCGCCAGCGCCGTGAGCGCCGCCATGTCGTGGCGCCGCCCGGTGCGATAGTCGACTTCGGTCAGCAGAGTGACCGCGACGTTTTCGTCGATCGCCTCGGCCACCTCCGTGGGCTTGACCACGCGCAGCCGGTAGTCCTGCCCCAGCAGCTTCACCAACCCCTGCGCCATGTAGAGATCCGAGGGAAAGTTGCCGCTGTCCGACAGGACCACCCGCCGGTCCGGGCGCAGTTTCAGGGCCGCGGCCAGCGCCTGGTAGACCTTGATCGACAGGGTGTCGCCCATGACCACGTGCCCGGGCTCCGCCCCGATCAGCCGGGCGATGCGGTCGCCGATGGCGCGGGGCTGCGCCATCCAGCCGCTGGCGTTCCAGCCCGTGATCAGCTGCTCGCCCCATTCGTGGCGCAGCATCGCCTCGATGCGGGCGGGCGCGGCCTTTGGCAGCGGCCCCAGGGAATTGCCGTCGAGGTAGATCATGCCCATGGGCAGGTGGAATTGCGCCCTGGTCCAGGTGAAATCGGTCAAAACTCGCCTCCCGCGATCTGGATGGCCTGCCCGTTGACGCTGGCGGACTGCGGCGCGCAGAGCCAGAGCGCCGCCTCAGCCACCTCTTCGGAGGTGATGAGCCGCCCGTGCGGGTTGGCGCCGATGACGATCTTTTCGGCCTCTTCGCGGCTCATGCCGGTGCGCTCCATGATCCGCGCGATGTTGGAGGGCACGATCTCGGTGTCGACATAGGCGGGGCAGAGCGCGTTGAAGGTATAGGGCTTGCCGAGGTAATCCGCCGCGAGCCCCTTGATCAGGCCGATGAGCCCGTGCTTGCTGGCGGTGTAGGCGGGCGCGCCTTTCAGCCCGCGCAACCCGGCGATTGAGCTGACCGCGATGACCCGGCCCCAGTCGGTCTGGCGCATCGACGTCAGGCTCTCGCGGATCGTCAGGAACGCCCCGTCGAGATTGGTGGCCATCATGCTGCGCCAGAAGGCGCTGTCGGTCTTGTGCAGGGCGCGGCCCTCGGCGATGCCGGCGTTGGGAACGCATATCTGCACCGGTCCGCGCGCCGCGACCGCCGCGGCGATGCCGTCCGCCACCGACGCCTCGTCCGTCACGTCCATCACCTGTGCAAAGAGGCCATGCGTCGCGGCCGCCTCGTCCAGCACCGTCGCCCGGCGTCCGGTGATGGTGACCTGCGCGCCCTGGTCGGCCAGCGCGCGGGCGATGCCCAGCCCGATGCCGGTGCCGCCGCCGGTGACCAGCGCGTGTTTGCCCGTGAGTGTCATCCATGCCTCCCTGTCTTTGTCCCAGCCTATCCGAGCGGGCGGGGCAAGCAAGCCTGCCTCTGCGGCGCTTGCCAAACGTATTCGCGCATGTGAATGTGATGTCCTAACAGGAGGGGAAAGACCATGCGACCGCTGCTCATTGCACTGGCCTGCCTGTCGCCGCTGGCGGCGCAGGCCAGCGAGGATATCACCGACAAGTACCCGGCGTCGGAGCTTTACGACAAGCCGGTGGAGGTGATCCCGCATGTCTGGAGCGCCATCGGCGCAACCGCGCCGCCGACCTACGAAAACGCGGGCCACAACAACAACCTGAGCTTCATCGTGACCGGCGACGGCGTGGTGGTCGTGAACGGCGGCGCCTCGGCGCGGCTGGCGGCGGCGCTGCATGACGAGATCCGGGCGGTGACCGATCAGCCGGTGCGGCTGGTCATCAACGAGAACGGCCAGGGCCATGCGATGCTGGGCAACAGCTACTGGGCCGACCAAGGCGTCGCGATCCTCGCCCACGAGGACGCCATCGCCGAGGTCGAGGAGAACGGCGATTTCATCCTGCAGGGCATGCAGCGCTACAACCGCGACCGCGCCGAGGGCACGCGTGTGGTGGCGGCGGACCGGTCGTTTTCCGACCGCGAGGTGATCGAGATGGGGGAGGTGACGCTCGAGGTTCTGCACCTCGGCTCCGCCCACGGGCCGGGGGATACGCAGGTCTGGATCCCGCAGTGGGACATCGTGATCGCCGGCGACATCGCCTTTCACGAACGCATGCCGCCGATCTTTCTGGACACCTGCACCGCGTGCTGGATCGAGACATTCGACGGGCCGTTCACCGATCTGGGGGCGACCTACGTGATCCCGGGGCACGGCCATCCGACCAACATGGCGCAGGTGACCCGATATACCTCGGACTACCTCAAGGACCTCCGCGCCAAAATCGGCGCGCATCTGGACGAGGGCGGAGACCTCGCCGGAGCCTACTATGTCGATCAGTCGAACTGGGCGCATTTGGACACGTTCGAGGAACTCGCGACGCGCAACGCCGGCCGGGTGTTCGAGGAGATGGAGTGGGAATGAGGCCGCGTTTGCGCAGGCAAAGACGACCGGCTCGATCCGCCCATGCGGGCGTCCTCGCGGGAGCGAGGCGATGAGATGGATCGACATTCCACCGGTCTGGCTCGCCGCCTTCGCCGCGCTGGCCTGGGCGCAGGCGACCTTCTTGCCGATGGGGCTGGGCTTCGGCGGCGCATGGGCGGATTTTGCGGGTGGGATTCTGGTAGGGGGCGGGTTGGTCGTCATCGTCCTTGCCGCCATCGAGATGCGCCGTCACCGGACCACGATCATTCCCCACATGGACGCCGATCGGCTGGTCACCACGGGCGTCTTCGCACGCAGCCGCAACCCGATCTACCTGGCCGATTCGATGATCCTTTTCGGCCTTATCCTGCGGTGGGATGCGGTGTTGGCGCTACCACTCCTGCCGGTCTTCGTCTGGGTGATCGAACGCCGCTTCGTGCTGCCGGAAGAGGCGAGGCTCAAGGCTAAGTTTCTTGCGGTTTTCGAGCGGTATGCGCAACAAACGAACAGGTGGCTTTAAATCTGCGACGTCCTATGCTCTACGACTTGCGATGCGGTTGTGATCGCTAGGTCAGCAGCGTAGACCTTTCGCGACCTGCAAGGTGCCGCAACGACAACAGGCTTGTCTGAACACAAGAGGGGACAAACGACGTGAAGATAGGAACGCCAAAGGAAGTGTTCGAGGGGGAGGCGCGCGTCGCCATGACCCCGGACTCGGCCCGCCAGCTGCAGAAGCTGGGCTACGACTGCGCCATCGAATCCGGCGCGGGCGAAAAGGCCGGATTTACCGATGACGCCTATGCCGAGGCCGGAGTCGAGATCATCAAGACCGCAGCGGCCCTGTGGAAAGTCGCCGACATCGTGGCCAAGGTGCGCCCGCCGTCGGAGGCAGAGGTCAAGCGCCTGACGCAAGGCAAGCTGCTGATCTCGTTCTTCTGGCCCGCCCAGAACAAGGACCTGATGGAAGAGGCCGCCAAGAAGGGCGCGTCGGTCATCGCCATGGACATGGTGCCGCGCATCAGCCGGGCGCAGAAGATGGACGCTCTGAGCTCGATGGCCAACATCGCGGGATACCGTGCGGTGATCGAGGCCGGCAACAACTTCGGCCGTTTCTTCACCGGTCAGATCACCGCCGCGGGCAAGGTGCCCCCGGCCAAGGTGCTGGTCGTCGGCGCGGGCGTTGCCGGTCTGGCCGCCATCGGCACCTCGACCAGCCTCGGCGCCATCACCTACGCCTTCGACGTGCGGCCCGAAGTGGCCGAGCAGGTCGAGTCGATGGGCGCCGAATTCGTCTTCCTCGATTTCGAGGAAGAGGCCAAGGACGGTGCAGAGACTGGCGGCTATGCCTCTGTTTCCTCGCCGGAATTCACCGCTGCACAGCTGGCCAAGTTTCGCGAGCTGGCGCCCGACATGGATATCGTCATCACCACGGCGCTGATCCCCAACCGCGAGGCGCCCGAGCTTTGGACCAAGGACATGGTCGACGCGATGAAGCCCGGATCGGTGATCGTCGACCTCGCCGCCGAAAAAGGCGGCAACTGCAAGCTCACCAAGATGGACGAGAAGATCGTCACCGACAACGGTGTGACGATCATCGGCTATACCGACTTCCCCAGCCGGATGGCGACGCAGTCCTCGACGCTCTTTGCCACCAACATCCGCCATCTGATGACCGACCTGACGCCCGACAAGGACGGCAAGGTCAAGCACAACATGGAGGATGACGTGATCCGCGGCGCGACCATCGCGCACGAGAAAGAGGTGACCTTCCCGCCGCCGCCGCCCAAGACCAAGGCCATCGCGGCGCAGAAGCCCAAGGAAAAGGTCAAGGAGAAGACTCCCGAGGAGAAACGCGCCGAAGAGATCGCCGCCTTCAAGCAGCAGACCAAGAACCAGGTCACGCTGCTGGCCATCGGCGGCGCGCTGGTGCTGGGCGCGGGCCTCATCGCTCCGGCCAGCTTCATGCAGCATTTCATCGTCTTCGTGCTGTCGGTCTTCATCGGCTTCCAGGTGATCTGGGGCGTCGCGCACAGCCTGCACACGCCGCTGATGGCGGTCACGAACGCGATTTCGTCGATCATCATCCTCGGCGCGCTCATCCAGATCGGATCGAGTTCGATGCTGGTCACGGCGCTGGCCGCGCTGGGCATCTTCATGGCCGCCATCAACATCTTCGGCGGCTTCCTCGTCACACGGCGCATGCTCGCCATGTTCCAGAAATCGTAAAGGAGCCGCGACATGGAATTCGGATTCACGATTGCGGCCTATGCGGTCGCGGCCGTTCTCTTCATCCTCTCGCTGGGGGGGCTGTCGAACCAGGAAAGCGCCAAGCGCGCGGTGTGGTACGGCATCGCGGGCATGGCCATCGCGGTCGTCGCCACGATGACCGGGCCGGGGCAGGGCCTGTGGCTGGCGTCGATCGTGCTGATCGCGCTGGGCGCGGGCGTCGGCTACCAGCTGGCAACCAAGGTCGAGATGACCCAGATGCCCGAGCTTGTGGCCGTGATGCACAGCCTTGTGGGCCTTGCCGCGGTCTTCGTCGGGTTCAACGCGGACCTCACGATCAACATGGTGCAGGCCGCGCAGGCGGCCGGTGACACGGTGACCGGCAGCTTTGCCGAGCTTGTCGCCAAGAAGACGCCGGTCGAGATCGGCATCCTCAAGATCGAGCTGGTGCTGGGCATCTGGATCGGGGCCGTCACCTTCACCGGGTCGGTGATCGCCTACGGCAAGCTTGCCGGCAAGGTGAACTCCGCGGCGAAGAAGCTGCCGGGTGGCCATATCCTCAACGCCGGTGCGGCGGCGCTGTCGCTGGTGCTGGCCATCGCCTACCTCGCCGATGCCGGATCCTGGACGCTGGTGGTGCTGACGCTGCTGGCGCTCTTCATCGGCTATCACCTGATCATGGGCATCGGCGGCGCCGACATGCCGGTCGTGGTGTCGATGCTGAACAGCTATTCCGGCTGGGCGGCGGCGGCCATCGGTTTCAGCCTTGGCAACGACCTGCTGATCGTGGTGGGTGCGCTGGTGGGCTCTTCGGGTGCGATCCTGAGCTACATCATGTGCAAGGCGATGAACCGCAGCTTTGTTTCCGTGATCCTGGGCGGCTTCGGCGGCACCACGGGTCCGGCGGCCGAGGTCGAGGGCGAACAGGTGCCGATCGACGCCGAAGGCGTGGCCAGTGCGCTCGAAGAGGCCGATTCTGTCATCATCATCCCGGGCTACGGCATGGCCGTGGCGCAGGCGCAGAACTCGGTCTCCGAGCTCACCAAGCGGCTGCGCGCGCAGGGCAAGAACGTGCGCTTCGCCATCCACCCGGTGGCGGGCCGTCTGCCCGGCCACATGAACGTGCTGCTGGCCGAGGCCAAGGTGCCCTACGACATCGTGCTGGAGATGGACGAGATCAACGACGACTTCCCGGATACGGACGTGGTCATCGTGATCGGGTCGAACGACATCGTGAACCCCGCGGCCCAGGACGATCCCAACAGCCCCATCGCCGGGATGCCGGTGCTGGAATGCTGGAAGGCCAAGAACGTCTTTGTCTCGAAGCGGGGCCAGGGCACGGGGTACTCGGGCATCGAGAACCCGCTGTTCTTCAAGGACAACACGCGGATGTTCTACGGCGATGCCAAGAAGTCGCTAGACGAGCTGCTGAGCAAGCTGCCCTAAGTCCCGGTTCAGCGAAATCACCGAAAGCCCCGCCGGAAACGGCGGGGCTTTTGCATGTGCGGTGCCGTGTCATGGAGTGTCTGACTGCTCGGAATTGTGCGGTGCGGGGTCTGTCAGTAGGGGAATGATGGTAAAGCGGGCAAGGCTTCGATGCGATCTGCGTCTGACCGGACCGTGGAAGTCCTGCGGGACAGGCGCGATCCCGGCCGTCGCATCGGCTGCGGTCCGCCGCCGGTGTTCGCGCCCACTTGATAAATCGCGCGGCCGGCTAGCTTGAAGATCATCACTCAGTAACAAGGATGAGCCATGACCCTCCTCACGCGCCTCGCCACCGCTGTCACCGTCAGCACGATCGCCTTTCCTGCCCTCGCGGCGACACAGGACGAGCTGCGCGCGGCGCTGGTCGGCAATACATTCCAGGGCGACATGGGCGGGGGTGGCTATTCCAGCTATTTCGCCGAGGATGGCACCTATTACGATGCCTCCGGCTCCGGCGTATACGAGATCACAGACGAAGGCGTCTGCTACCCGGATACGGATTTCGGCTGCTACCAGGCGAACATCGATGGCACGTCGCTCGAGTGGATCCAGGACGGGGAAAGCGCCGGGTCCGGTGAAATCCTCGACGGCGATATCCTCGACCTGATGGCGCAGTAGGCCCGCCTGCAACCGGACAGGCGGCTTATCCATACGGAACTTGACGAAGAACGCGGTCCGCGCCGAGCGGGCCGCGTTTCAGCGACAAGGCGGCAGGATACAAACGGTGGCAGACAGAGGGAGTGCGCTCTGTCGCCCAAGAGCGCCCAAAGCGCCGTTGCCGCTGTGCAAAAATCCGAAATCCCGAGTAGACTACGATTGTATTTTGGCACAGGCCCGTTTCCCGCGCGCGCCGGAAAATCGGGCTGCATGCAAAGGTGTACCGCTAACAATCTGAAATCGCGGCGGATTTCCTTTACATGGGGCGGATGCATGTCCTAACTGCCGAGGAAAGATGCGGGACTGACGCCATGCCACCGATCGAAGATCATCCCCTGCGCTACCGGCTTGCAAACGAGTTGCACGCGCGGCCCTTTCCGTCGCTCAAGGCGCCGTGCCGGGCGGTGTATCTGGCGGTCAAGAAACCGCACCAGGCGGCGTCGCGGGACAAGTCGCTGGATCTCAAGCATCTGACCGACCTGCTGGACCGCTACGGCGCCGCGCATCCGCAGCCCGGTGCCACGCATTTTTCGGGCCAGATCGGGCAGCACACGCTCAAATGGGAACAGCACACGGAATTCGTGACATACACCGTGTTCATGAACGGCGTGGGAGAGCGCATCTTCAACCCCGCCGATTTCGAGGTTTTCCCCGCCGACTGGCTGGCCGAGGCACCGGGGGTGCGCATCACCTCGGCGCTGATCCGCATTTCGGTCCGACGCGAGGATGACGAGGTCGAGGATCAAATCGAGGACTGGTTCGTGCCGGAAAGCGTGGCCGTCAGTTCGGTGATCGACGACGAGGCGATCATGGCCGGCGATTTCCGCATCGACCCGGCCGGGCACCAGCGCTTTGCCGTCTTTCCCAAGGTGCATGTGGGCGAGCGCCGGATCGGGCGGATCGTGCAGCGGCTGTGCGAGATCGAGACTTACAAGACCATGTCGATGCTGGGTTTCACCCGGGTCAAGGAAATCTCGCCTCGGATGAGCGAGATCGACACCGAGCTGTCGCGGCTGATGGAGGCGATGACCCATGGCACCGCACCCGCTGAAGAGACGCTGAAGGCGCTCCTGTCGGTGTCGGCAGAGCTCGAGGCCCTGTCGGCGCAAAGCGCGTTCCGGCTGGGCGCGACGGGCGCCTACGAGGCCATCGTGGCGCAGCGCATCCAGGTGCTGCGCGAGGAACGCTGGCACGGGCGCCAGACCTTCGCCGAGTTCATGATGCGCCGCTACGACCCGGCGATGCGGACGGTGAAAAGCAGCGAACGTCGGCTCGAGGCGATGGCGAACCGCGCCATGCGCGCGGGCGACCTGCTGCGCACGCGGGTCGAGGTGGAACGCTCGGCCCAGAACCAGCAGCTTCTGGAATCGATGAACCAGCGCGCCGACATGCAGCTGCGCCTACAGAAGACCGTCGAGGGGTTGTCGGTGGTGGCGATCAGCTACTATGCCGTGTCGCTGGTGGGGTATCTGCTCTACCCTGTGGCAGAGGCCCTCGGGGTGTCCAAGGGCCTCCTGACCGCGGCGATCACTCTGCCGGTTGTGCTGCTTGTGTGGACCGCGATCCGGCGAATTCGCCACGCGATGGAGACGAAAGGGCCAGACCTCGGTTAGTGGCCAGCGCGCCGGCGGCGATGCTGAGGATCGCCAGCAGGGCGGCGACGGACAGGGTGGGCACGCCCGAGAGGCCCGCACCCACGGTGCACCCGCCCGCCAGCACGCCGCCCACACCCATCAGAACCGCGCCCGCCGCGTAGCGGCCGGTCTCGGCAGGGGCCGAAAAGCTCTGCCAGCGGAAGCTGCGGAAAATGAGCGAGGCCAAGAGAGCACCCGCCAGCGTGCCGCCGATGAGTCCGACGCCAAAGCCCGCGGGGATCGAGGTCGAGGCGATGGTCCAGAACAGCGTATCGGCGAAGGGCGAGGTGAAGGACAGCGACTCCATGGCGATGGGGTCGAAGTCGTCATAGAGCACGTAACCCGTGCCGACCCAGGCCAGCGGCACCAGCGCGCCCAGCAGCGCGGCGAGGATCAGCATGCCGGGGCGGCTGCCCGAGCGCAGCGCATAGGCGAGCGCGGCGGCGGCGATGATGCCAGCCCAGACCAGCGCGCCCCCGGGCAGGGCGGCGAGGCTGACGTTTTCGCCCAGCGGCACGGTGACCGACCCGGCGGCGGTGCGCAGCGGCGCCAGCACACCCTTGAGCGTGGCATGGGCGGTTATCGCGAAGACCGCGAGGACGAAGACAGCGCGCAGGTTGCCGGTCGCCGTCAGGACGGTCAGACGCGACACGCAGCCGCGCGTCAGGACCATGCCCGCGCCGAAGAGCAGCCCGCCAAGCGCGATGGCGAGGATCGGCAGATCCGAGACCATGAAACGGTGATCGGCAAAACCGATCCAGCCCATGGCCACGGCGGCCTGGGTGCCCAGCACGGCCACCGCAAGCGCGGTCAGCCAGACGCCCATGGCCTGGCGGCGGTCCTCGCCGACAAGGCTGCGGCGGAAGCAGAACTTCGTGCGCTCTGCCAGAAAGCCGAAGGCGAGGCCAAGGGCCAGCGCGAAGAACACCACGACCTGCGGTGCCGTGTAATTTTCAAAGCCCAGAGACTCGAACATGGATTTCTCCCGGATCAGGAATTTCGTTCCTGATCTAGGGTGTTCGGGCGCATTGCAAGGCTTTACCCTTAGTACGGGATTTGCGCAGGCAGAACACTGTTCCGATTGCGGCCGATTGAGGAAAACGTCCGTCCCGGGTGACGCTCTGGCCGCCCGAAAGCCGTCTTGCGTGCACCGCTGCCGGGCCAAAGCGATCCTTTTTTCACATCCGGTCCCACCAGGGCACTTCGGAGAGCGGCAGGGACGCGTCCGTGCGGCGCGGAACCCCCGTGAGAGTCGGCGGATCGGCGTAGAATCGGGCCAGCCGCGCGCGGGTCTGTTGCCCGGGGCGCAGGCCGAAGACATCCGCCGCCGTCTCGCCCATCACCGCCGGGCGGACCCGCGCGGGCAGCAGCGCCTCGATCCGGTCGGGGTAGCGCGCGCCGGCATCGGCGGTGGCGGGCATGTGCCAGTCGCTGCCGTATAGCAGGTTGCGGGCAAAGCCAGGTTCGGTTGAGATCAGGCGGCCCAGCACGTCGCGATAGCCCTCGAACAGCGCGCGGCTTTCGAAGAACTCGTTGACCTCCGACAGGTCGGCGTAGAGGTGCCGCTGCGTGCGCATGGCGGCGACGGCGGTGCGCAGCCAGGGCGAGGGCTGCAGCGTTGCCGTGCCGCCGTCATGCGAATTGCGGTCGATGCCGTTGGCGAGGTGCCCGAGGATGACCTTGAGCGGCGGCAGGCCGGGGGCGGCCCGGTCGGCGGCCCGCATCGCGGCGATCCAGGCGCCGGGATTGTTGGTGAAATCCTGCTCGTCGCGCGGATCCGTGGCGCGGTTCCAACGCCGGTGCCGACGTGGATTGGAGGCGGCGCGCGGTGCGTAGGTCCATTCTCCCAAGGCCGGGTCGCCATAGTCGCCCGACGGCGGCGCCTGCCGGTCGCCATGGCCGGGCGGGAAGGCGCCCTGCATGCAGACCTCGTTGGCCGAGAGGCCGGTCGAGTTATGCGTCAGGATCGGCACGTCGCGGGATTTGCAGAAGGCGTACAGCTCTTCCATGTAGCGGTCGTAGGCGCTGAACTGGTCGTAAAGCTCCCGGTCGGTTTCGCGGATGCGCTGGCGCGGGGTGTTAAGGCAGCCCCAGCGCAGGTTGTCGATGGGCGAAAAGCCCGAGGATGGATGCACCTTCACGCCGACGAAGCCGAGCTGGTCGATGGCGCGCTTGACCCAGAACATCTGACTGGGCCGTGCCGGGTCGTCGGGGCTGCGCCCGCCCAGGGTGCGGTCCTCGTATTCGCGTTCGGGCGTGAAGGACACCAGCGGCAGGAAGCGGCCGCGGGTGGCGAGGTTCAGCTCCGAATAGAAGGCGATGTGTTCGGGCAGGGGCAGAATGTTGGCGCCTTCGTAGAGGTCGACCATCGAGGGCAGGAACAGGTCCATGTCCGGGTAGAGCGTCATCATCCGCGCGGCGTTGCGGATGCGCGTCGAGAAGAAGCCGGTGATCTGGCGCTGCGCATCCGAGCGGAACGCCCCAGCCTGGGTGCGGCCGGCGAAAAAGCAGAAATCGGTGTTCGACTGGCGGGCGGGGCGGTTGCGGCCTTCGGCGCTGAGGTCGAGCGGCTTCTCCATCTCGACCCGCAGGTAGCCGCGTTCCTGCCGGATGCCCCAGGCGCCGACGCTGAGGAAGCCTGCGAGGAAGGTCGCGAGCGATGCGGCGATGGCTTCGAGCGTGGGAGAAGCGTCCTCTTCGAGGTTGAAGAAGCGGCGGGTGACGAAGTCGGCCTCTGACACGTCGCGCACGTTCATCAGGTGGCAGTGCATGTCGATGCGGATCGGGCCATCAGGCCGGGGCGGTTCGCAGACACGGGCCTGTCGGTAGGTGTAGGGGGCGCAGCCGGAGGTGGCGGCGGCGGACGCGAGGAATGCGCGGCGGGTGAGGGTCATTGAAATGGGCTCCGGTTCAAATGGATTGCGCGGGAGCCTAGCGCAGGCATGGGCGTTGCGTGAATACCGGAGTCGCGTTTGGGTAGAAGGAGGTGGTGGGCGCACCGTTACGGCGGGATGTTTCGAGATTGGAACCGGTGCACTTTCAGGGCGTGGTTGATACGGAGTGCCAGCGCCGATCCGCGGGGTGGCGCACTCCGACATTTCAGCTGCGCACTTTATGTCAGCCGCATCCGGGCTCTGCACCAGCTCTGCGCCAAGCTCGGCCGAAGCGCCGCCTTGGGGGGCGGGTCGGCGGTGGCACGGCGCCTTCGGCTTGAATCCGTGCCGGGAGTAAGGTCAGGCGTCGGTTTTCTGAAAGCGCCGTTACCGCCCCCGGATACGCGGATCGAGCGCGTCGCGCAGGCCGTCGCCCAGGTAGTTCACCCCCAGCACCGTGAGCGAGATGGCGATGCCCGGCAGCATCACGCGTTCGGGAAACTCCTCCATCCGCGGCACCGCATCGGCCAGCATCTTGCCCCAGGTCGGGAAGTCCGAGGGAAAGCCGACGCCGAGGAAGGACAGTGCCGACTCGGTGATGATCGCGGTGGCAAGGCCAAGTGTGGCCGAGACCATGATCGGCGACAGCACGTTGGGCAACAGGTGGCGCGAGATGATCTTGAAGGGCTTGGTGCCGATCGACCGCGCGGCGAGGATGAATTCGCGCTCTTTCAGTGCCAGGATGTCGCCGCGCACGATCCGGGCGGTGGGCATCCACGAGGTGATGCCGATGACCGTGACGATCAGGATGAACATGCCGCCCTCGGGGCCGAAATTGGCGCGCAGCGGCTGACGGAAGAGCGTCACGGCGACCAGCAGCAGCGGAAGGATGGGCAGGCTCAGGAACAGATCGGTGAGGCGCATCAGCGGTCCGTCGAGCCGGCGGAAGAACCCCGCGATGACCCCGATGCCGGTGCCGATCAGCAGCGACAGCACCATCGCCGCCCAGCCCACGGCCATGGAGGCCCGCCCGCCGTAGATCATCTGCGCCAGCTGGTCCCGACCAAGGTTGTCTGTGCCGAAGGGGTGGCCCCAGGACACCTTCGCCTCGCCGTCCCAGAGCGCGGTATAGATCGGGCGCAGGTCCTTGTTGCGGATGTCGAGCGCTTGCGGGTCCAGCGGCCAGACCCATGGTCCCACCAGCACCGCGAGGGTGATGAACACCAGGAACCCGCCGCCCAGCAGCGCGCCCTTGTGCTTGGAGAACTGCGCCCAGACGTCCTTCCACTTGCTGGCGGGCGGGGCGGAGGGCTCCTTGTCCTGCAGCGCGGCGATGGGGACGGGGTCAGTCATAACGGATCCTCGGGTCAAGCACGCCATAGAGGATGTCGGCGATGAGATTGAACATCACGATGAGGAAGGCGAAGATGAAGGTCAGCGTCATCACCATCGGCAGGTCGTTGGCGAAGAGCGCGGTGATCAGCAGCTGGCCGATGCCGTTCACCTTGAACACGTTCTCGGTGATGATCGCGCCGCCGAAGATCGCCGGAACGCCAAGCGCGATCACAGTCACGACCGGGATCATCGAGTTGCGCAGGACGTGGACCATGACCACCACTGCCTCGGACAGGCCCTTGGCGCGGGCGGTGCGCACGTAATCCTGGTTGAGGTTGTCCAGCATCGAGGCGCGCATGTAGCGGCTGATCTGCGCCGTAGTCTGCAGGGCCAGCACCATCACCGGCATGATCATCTGCTGCAGCTGGCTCTTGAAATCGGCCCAGCTGTCGACGACCAGCGTGGTGTCGTAGATCGACGGGAACCAGCCCAGTTGCACCGAGAAGATGACGATCAGCAGCGGGCCAGTGAAGAACGGCGGGATCGAGAAGCCGATCATGGTGACGAAGGTGCCGGCCTGGTCGAAGACCGAATACTGCCGGTAGGCGGAATAAATGCCGATGGGCAGGGCGATCAGGATGCCGACGATGTAGGACAGGCCGACGACCCAAAGCGTCTGCGGCATCCGCTGGATCACGATGTCCATGACCGGCGACCGGGTCTGCCAGGAAATCACCCGCAACTTGCCCTCGGAATAGTTGGTGCCGAACCAGTGGTCCCACAGCACCTGCGGTTCGATCCAGAACATCTGCACGAGCCATTTTCCGTATTGCACCAGCGGCGGCTCGCCCAGGCCCAGGGCCTGGCGCATCCGTTCCTTGACCTCGGGCGGGACGGTCAGGGGAACCTGCGCCATCGGGTCGCCGGGGGCCAGTTGCAGCAGCATGAAGATGGCGAAACTGATGAACAGAAGCGTCGGGACCGACAGGACCAATCTGCGAATGGCGAATGTCAGCATGCGGCGCCTCGGGTCATGAGTTCAGTCTGCTCGGGCATCGGGCGTTCCGGGATTTTTGCGTGGGACGTCAGGAGCGTCGTGCGCCGGTATGTCGTGGGACATTACGCGCATCGGGCGGCTCTGCATAGAACGAACGCGGCGGGCACCTGTCCCGCCGCGTCGATCGTGCCTAATTATTGTTCGATGCGGTACCAGTCCGCGACGTTCCAGAGCTCGGAATCCCAGGTGTTCAGCTGAACACCGCCGAGCGTGTTGGAATGCGCCGAGACGCGGCCACGGTCCACCAGCGGAACGATGGTGTAGGTGTCCTTGGTCAGCATGTCGTTGAGCTGCTTGGCGATCCGCCCGCGCTCTTCCAGTTCACCGGTGCGCGCCAGCTCGTCCAGCAGGGCGTCGTATTCCGGATCGCAGAAGCGGTTGATGTTCTCGCCCTGCCACTGGCTCGACGGCTTGGGTTCGTTGCCGCAGCGGTACATGGACAGGTACGACTGCGGGTCGGTGCCGTCGAAGTTGTTGGCATACATTTCAACGTCCGCGTAGAACTTCTGGAAGGTGTCGGGCGACCCCGGATCCCCGCCGAAGAAGACCGAGGAATCGACGTTGCGCAGCTCGGTTTCGACGCCGATCTGGCTCCACCAATCCTTGATCAGCGCCTGGAAGTCCTGGCGCACGGCGTTGGTCGAGGTCTGGTAGACGAGGCTCAGCTTCATGCCGTCCTTGTCGCGGACGCCGTCACCATCGGTGTCGGTCCAGCCGGATTCTTCGAGCAGCGCCTTGGCACCTTCGATGTCCTGGGTCAGGCATTCGGTGTTGTCCGACGCATAAAGCGCCGGCGCCGGCACCAGGTTGCAGGTGGCGCGGCCGGCCTGGCCGTAGCCCACTTCGACCAGCAGCTCGCGGTCGATGGCCATCGACAGCGCCTTGCGGACGTTGAGGTCGGTCAGGAAGGGATGCGGATGCGCGACGGTGGCGCGCTCGCCCTCGGGCAGGTCGGGCGACGGGTCGGTCATGTTCATCTCGATCCGCTCGACCAGGGTGCCGAAGGCCGCGACCGGCTGGCCCATGCCGCCTTCTTCCATCTTGGCCAGCACGTCGGGCGCCAGCTGCAGGTTCCAGGCATAGTCGAATTCGCCGGTCTCCATCACCGCGCGACCGGCGGCATTGGCGTCACCGCCGCCCTTGAAGTTGACCGTGGCGAAGGCGGGCTTTTCGGGGTCGCGATAGTTCGGATTCGCCTCCATCGAGATCACGTCATTGGGGCGGAATTCGGTCACCATGAAGGGACCGGTGCCGATCGGGTTGAAGTTCTGCTCGGTGCAGGAAGAGGCCGCCGCGCCCTTGCAGTTCTCGAACTGCGCCTTCTGCAGGATCGGCGACTGGCCGCCCATGAAGGGGCCGTAGGGGTTGGGCGTCGGCTGCGAGAAGGTGACCTTGACGGTCAGGTCGTCGATGGCCTCGACCGTCTCGACGCCGGAATACTTGGCAAGCTGCGCGCAGCCGCCTTCGGGGTCCATGCAGTATTCGGCGGTGAACACCACGTCGGCAGAGGTGAAGGGCGTGCCGTCGGACCAGAGCAGGCCTTCCTTGATCTTCCAGGTGATCGACGTCAGGTCTTCGCTCACGCCGCCATTCTCGACGGTGGGGATTTCCTCGGCGAGGAAGGGCACCAGCGCGCCGGTCGGGTCGTAGCGGCCCAGCGGTTCGATGACCATGGACGCGGCCTCGATGTCCTTGGTGCCGCCCGAGAGGTACGGGTTCATGATCGACGGCGCCTGCCAGTAGATGATGCTGACGTTGCCGTCCGATCCGCGCTCGGCCATGGCGGCGGGCGCCAGGGCCATCGTGGCGGCGGCCCCGAGCAGAAGGGTCTTAATTTTCATAGCGGTCTCCATGTTGGACGCATGTTGTTGATGCGTTTTCCGATTGGTCGGGGGTGTGGTGTGACGGCATGCGGTCGGGCGGTGTTCTGTGGTCTTTTCAGCCTGATTTCCGTGCGGTCTTCCCCCGCGGTGCCCGTATCGAAACAGACTTTGGCGAAAATGCAAGACATTGCCTGACGGAAACCGGCACACTGGTTTGACACCGGCGCAACGCTGCCGGTAGCGTTCACAAAACAAGCTGACAAGGGCGGGCCGACATGCTGGACCATGCGATCACGCGGATCGAAAATCTGCGGGTGGAGTTCGAGACCAAGGCCGGCACCGTCGTCGGCGTGGAGGATGTGTCGTTCGAGATCGGTCCCGGCGAGACGGTCTGCGTCGTCGGTGAATCCGGCTCCGGCAAATCGGTGTCCAGCCTGTCGCTGATGCGGCTCATTGAATTCGGTGGCGGGGATATCGCCGGGGGCCGCTTGCTCTTCGATCGCAAGGAGGGCGGCGAAATCAATCTGGCGGACGTCGACCAGGACCTGATGCGCACCATCCGCGGCAACGAGATCGGGATGATCTTCCAGGAGCCGATGACCGCGCTCAACCCGGTCTTCACCGTCGGCCGTCAGCTGACCGAGGGGCTGCGCGTGCACCGCGGGATGGACCGCGACGCCGCCGAGGCCCGGGCGCTGGAATTGCTGCGCGAGGTGCGCATTCCCGAACCCGAGCGGCGGCTCAAGCAGTATCCGCACGAACTGTCCGGCGGCATGCGCCAGCGCGTGGTGATCGCCATGGCGCTGGCCTGCAAGCCGCGGCTGCTGATCGCGGACGAGCCGACCACGGCGCTCGACGTCACCATTCAGGCGGAAATCCTGGCGCTGATCGACCGGCTCAAGCGCGAAACCGGCACGGCGGTGATGTTCATCACCCACGACATGGCGGTGGTCGCGCAGATGGCCGACCGGGTCGTCGTCATGTTCCGCGGCAACAAGGTCGAAGAGGGCACCGCCGAGGAGATCTTCGAGAACCCGCAGCATCCCTACACCCGCGCGCTGCTGGCCGCGGTGCCGAAACTGGGCGAGATGCGCGGCAAGCCGCTGCCCGAGCCGATGAAGCTGCTGGGCAAGGACGCGGTCACGCCGAAACCCATCCCCGGCACCGACGAGGTGCTCTTGAAGGTGCGCAACCTCACCACCCGGTTTCCGGTCAAGGGCGGCTTTTTCCGCCGCACGATCGCCAATGTCCACGCGGTCGAGGACCTGTCTTTCGACATCAACAAGGGCCAGACGCTGAGCCTCGTGGGCGAGTCGGGTTGTGGCAAGTCTACCGCGGGCCGGTCGATCCTGCGGCTGGTGGAGCCGATGTCGGGCAGCATCGAGCTGGGCGGCAAGGACATCGTGGCGTTGAACCCGCGCGATCTGCGCACCGCGCGGCTCGACATGCAGATGATCTTTCAGGACCCTTTCGCCAGCCTCAATCCGCAGATGAACCTGAGCGATCAGGTGGCCGAGCCGATGCGCAACTTCGGCACGCTCAAGGGCAAGGAGATGGAGGACCGCATCGCCATGCTCTTCGACCGGGTGGAACTGCCGCGCAGCTTCCTGCGCCGCTACCCGCACGAGCTGTCGGGCGGGCAACGCCAGCGCGTCGCCATCGCCCGGGCGCTGGCGCTGAACCCCAAGCTCATCATCGCCGACGAGGCGGTGTCGGCGCTTGACGTGAGCGTGCAGGCGCAGGTGGTCAACCTGATGATGGAGCTGCAGGCGGAACTGGGGCTGTCCTTTCTTTTCATCAGCCACGACATGGCGGTGGTCGAACGGGTCAGCCACCATGTCGGCGTCATGTACCTGGGCCGGATCGTCGAACTGGGGCCGCGCGCGGCGGTCTTCGAGGATCCTCAGCATCCCTACACGCAAGCCCTGATGAAAGCGGTGCCGATCGCCGATCCGCGCAAGCGCAAGTCCGAGAAGGACCTGAACTTCAAGCCGATCCCGTCGCCAATCCACGAGGTCGGCTACGAGCCGGGCCCCTCTGAATATGACGAGGTGACACCGGGCCATTACGTGCTGACCTCCGACAGCGGCTACTGATACGGCGCGGCCGGAGGCGGTGGGGGGCCGAAGGCGGTCGGGTGCCACGCCTGGCGCTTCAACCTCCGGCGATCCTGCGCTAGAACGGGCGCCAATTCCCCCGACAGGACACGTCACATGCCCGACCGCCTGACCCCGCGCGCCATTCTCGACCGGCTTGTCGCCTTTCCCACCGTCAGCCGCGACAGCAACCTGCCGCTGATCGACTGGGTCGAAGAGTACCTCGGCAGCCACGGCATCGTTTGTCACCGACACTACCATGAGGAAGGCGAGAAGGCCGCGCTCTACGCTCATGTCGGGCCCGAGGCGCCGGGCGGCGTGGTGCTGTCGGGCCATACCGACGTGGTGCCGGTCGATGGCCAGCCCTGGACCTCCGACCCTTTCACCGTGAACGAACGCGACGGCAAGCTCTATGGCCGCGGCACCACCGACATGAAAGGCTTCGACGCGCTGGCGATCTGGGCCTTGGTCGAGGCGCAGCATCGCGGCGTCACGCGCCCCCTGCAGATCGCGCTCAGCTACGACGAGGAGGTCGGCTGCGTCGGCGCGCCGCCGCTGATCGAGGCGATGGCGCATCTGCCCCGCGCCGAGGCGGTGATCGTCGGCGAACCCACGGGCATGAAGGCGGTCACGGCCCACAAGGGCGGGGTCAGCTTCTGGGTGCATCTGCACGGCTTCGAAGTACATTCCTCGATCCTGCACGAGGGCGTCAGCGCCATCATGTACGGGGCCAAGCTGATCGACTGGGCAAACACCGTGAACGCCGAGAACATGGCCGCAGAACCGGGACCGCTGGCGCGGCTCTTCAACCCGCCCTTCACCAACGTGCACGTGGGCATGATCTCGGGCGGCACCGCGCACAACATCACCGCCAAGGATTGCGCCTTCGGCCTCGGGTTCCGCGTCGTGCCCGGCGAGGACCCGCAGGACTGGAAGGCACGCTTCCTCGCCAAGGTCGCCGAGGTCGAGGCCGAGATGAAGGCCGTCCGTCCCGAGGCCTGGATCGAGGTCACCGACACCTTCGCCCTGCCGATCTTCGAGCCCGAAGAGGGGGGCGCTGCCGAAACGCTGGTGCGCCGCCTCACCGGCGACAACGGCACCAAGCACGTGAGCTACGGCACCGAGGCCAGCCATTTCCAGGCGGCGGGCTATTCGGCGGTGGTCTGCGGCCCCGGCGACATCGCCGTGGCGCACCAGCCCGACGAGTTCATCACCGTGGCGCAGTTCGAAGCCGGCCACGCCTTCATGGAAAAGCTGCTGGACGACCTGGCATGAGCTTTCCCTTCACGCTGCCGGAGCAGCCGGAACACGCCGGACGCCTGCCGGCGGAGACACAGGTCGTGGTGATCGGCGGTGGCGTGATCGGGGTGACCACGGCGCTCTACCTCGCGCGGGCCGGGGTGCCCGTCGTGCTGTTGGAAAAGGGCCGGGTGGCGGCGGAACAGTCCAGCCGCAACTGGGGCTGGATTCGCGTGCAGGGCCGCGACATGGCCGAGATCCCCGTGGCGCTGGAGGCACAGAGGCTCTGGCAGGACCTCAATGCCGACTGCGGCGGGCGGCTCGGGGTCAAGCGCGTGGGCGTCACCTACCTCGCGCGGACCGATGCCGACATGCAGGCCTATGCCGGCTGGCTGAACGAGGCCGCGCCCTTCGGCCTGTCCTCCTACCTGCTGGACCGTACCGATCTGGCGACGCACCTGCCGGGGGCCAGGGGGCGCTGGGCCGGCGCGCTCGTCACGCCGCCGGACCTGCGCGGCGAGCCGTGGCAGGCGGTGCCCGAGCTTGCACGGCTTGCAAAGGCCGAAGGCGCGCAGATCGTCGAACGCTGCGCCGTGCGCGCGCTCGACATCGAGGCGGGCCGGATCACCGGCGTGATGACCGAACAGGGCCGCATCGCCTGCGGAGATGTGGTGCTGGCGGCCGGGGCCTGGTCGGCGCTCTTCCTGCGCCGTCACGGGATCGCGCTGCCGCAGCTGTCGGTGCGCTCCACCGCGTTCGAGACCGGGCCGCTGCCACAAGTGAGCGGTACCGCCGCGGTGGACGACCGCGTTGCCTGGCGGCCGCGCGCGGACGGCGGCTACACGCTGGCGCCCTCGACATTGAGCGAGCTTTTCATCGGCCCGGACGCGATCCGCGCGCTGCCGAAATACCTGCCCCTGCTGCGCACGGGCGGCTTCGACGTGCGGCTCAAGACCCGCGCGCCAAAGGGCTACCCCGACGCCTGGGGCACGCCGCGCCGCTGGGAGGCCGATGCGAAAAGCCCGTTCGAGCGGATGCGCATCCTCGATCCCGAACCCAACATCAAAAAGGTCGCGGAGACCGCCCGTGCGTTCGCCGAGACATTTCCCGAGCTCGGCGCCGTCAGCCCGCGCACCGCCTGGGCCGGAATGATCGACGCGCTGCCGGACGTGGTCCCGGCAGTGGACCGCGCGGCGCAGCTGCCGGGCCTCACCGTGGTGACCGGCATGTGCGGCCACGGCTTCGGCATCGGCCCCGCCTTCGGCCGCATCGCCGCGCGCCTGGCCACCGGCGAAGACCCGGGCCACGACCTCGCCCGCTTCCGCCTGGCGCGCTTTTCCGACGGTAGCCCGATGCGCCCCGGACCCAACCTCTGAGCGCTCGCTGACCGATCCCCCTTCATCTTGCCATTAAATCTCCGGGGAGCGCGAGGGGCAGCGCCCCTCGCTTCGACGACGCGGCACGCGCAGCAGCGCCCCTCGCACCTGCCCTTGCAGCCCGCACCGCGCGCTGCCAGATTGCAGGCAATCATCCACACAGGAGACAGACCCATGCCGGTCAAGAACCGCTTTGCCGAATTGCTTCCCGAAATCACCGCCTGGCGGCGGGACTTTCACGAACACCCCGAGATCCTCTTCGACACCCACCGCACCGCCGGGGTCGTCGCCGAGAAGCTGCGCGTCTTCGGCTGCGACGAGGTGGTCGAGGGCATCGGACGCACCGGAGTGGTGGGCGTGATCAAGGGCAAGAGCGACAGCTCCGGCAAGGTCATCGGCCTGCGCGCCGACATGGATGCGCTGCCGATCCACGAACAGACCGGGCTCGACTATGCCTCAAAGACCGATGGCGCCATGCATGCCTGCGGCCATGACGGGCACACCGCCATGCTGCTGGGCGCGGCGCAGTACCTGACCGAGACGCGCAACTTCGACGGCACCGTGGTGGTGATCTTCCAGCCCGCCGAAGAGGGCGGCGGCGGCGGGCGCGAGATGTGCGCCGACGGGATGATGGACCGCTGGGGCATCCAGGAGGTCTACGGCATGCACAACTGGCCGGGTCGTCCGACCGGCAGCTTCGCCATCCGCCCGGGGCCGTTCTTTGCCGCGACCGACCTTTTCGACATCACCATCGAAGGCCGTGGCGGGCACGCGGCCAAGCCGCAGGAAACGGTGGACAGCACCGTGGTCGCCGCGCATATCGTCACCGCGCTGCAGACCATCGCCAGCCGCAATGCCGACCCGGTGAGCCAGATTGTCGTGTCCGTGACCTCGTTCGAAACCTCGTCGAAGGCCTTCAACGTGATCCCGCAGCGGGTCCACATGAAGGGCACGGTGCGGACGCTCTCGAACGACAACCGCGACCTCGCCGAAGAGCGGATCACCGCGATCTGCACCGGCGTTGCCGAGGCCTTCGGGGCCAAGGCCACGGTCGACTACCTCCGCAACTACCCGGTCATGGCCAACCACGACGAACAGACCGAATTCGCCGCCGAGGTGGCGAGGTCGGTGTCGGGCGCGTGCGACGAGGCGCCGCTGGTCATGGGCGGCGAAGACTTTGCCTTCATGCTCGAGGAACGGCCCGGCGCCTATATCCTCGTGGGCAACGGCGACACCGCGTCGGTGCATCACCCGGAATACAACTTCTCGGACGAGGCGATCCCGGCGGGCTGTTCCTGGTGGGCGGAGATCGTCGAGCGGCGGCTGCCGGCGGCCTGACACGGCCACAAGGGCGGCGCGCCGGACCACCGGTGTGCCGCCCTTTCACTGAGAAAATCATTTATTAACAGTGCTTTAATGCGCCGCGCGGAGCGCATCTTGCTTGACTTTTCCGGATTGCACACGTAAGGGTTGTGCCTGCCGGAAGGCCCGGACGACCGCAGTCGGTCACGGGTCCCCGATCGGACGGAGGTCCCCGGGAAAAGGCATCGAGCAGACCATGAGCTTAATCACACCGAAAGACCGTCTTGGCGGGCTGGAGGAGGAGCGCGTTCATATCGCGTTGATCCTGCGCACGCTCAAAAGCCAGTTGAACGCCCTCAACGAACGGGTCGCCGAAAAGGATCTGGGAGATCCCGCAGCGGCCGGGAAACTGCTGGGCGAAGTCCGCTACTGGCTCAAGGCGGCCCGCGAAACGGAGGCTGAACTTGACACCGCAAAACGCCAGAGAGACGGCATTTCAGAAGGATACGGCATCGACCTCGACCACGCCCGAACTGAGATCGGGTGCCGTCTGGCTCGCCTCCGAACCTGTTGCCGTTCAGGATGAATTCATCGAGAGCCTGACGGACGGAGAGTTGCTGGCGCTGCCCTATCTCTTCGACTTCTGGGCAATGGAGCACCAGCTGCCCCCCGCGGGCGACTGGCGGTCCTGGGTGATCCTGGGCGGGCGCGGCGCGGGCAAGACCCGCGCCGGTGCCGAATGGGTGCGCGCCCGGGTCGAGGGGGCGCGCCCGCTCGATCCGGGCCGCTGCCGCCGCTTCGCGCTGATCGGCGAAACCCTGGACCAGGTGCGCGAGGTGATGATCTTCGGCGACAGCGGCCTTCTGGCCTGCTCGCCCCCGGACCGCCGCCCGACCTGGAGCGCCACCCGCCGCACGCTGGTCTGGCCCAACGGCGCCGAGGCCATGGCATTCTCGGCCCACGAGCCCGAGGCTTTGCGCGGCCCGCAGTTCGACGGCGCCTGGGTCGACGAGCTGGCCAAGTGGAAGAAAGGCAAGGAGACCTGGGACATGCTGCAATTCGCCCTGCGCCTGGGCGACCAGCCGCGGGTCTGTGTCACCACCACGCCGCGCAACGTCGGCGTGCTCAAGGAATTGCTGGCCAGCCCGAGCACGGTCACCACCCATGCCGGGACGGAGGCCAACCGGGCCAACCTCGCGCAGTCCTTCCTCGACGAGGTCAGGGCGCGCTACGCCGGCACCCGGCTGGGACGGCAGGAACTCGACGGCACGCTGCTCGACGACATCGAGGGCGCGCTCTGGACCCGCGCGCAGCTCGAAGCCCGGCGCTGCGACGACCTGCCCGCGTTCGACCGGATCGTGGTGGCGGTCGACCCGCCGGTCACGGGCCGCGCCGGGTCGGACGAATGCGGTATCGTGGTCGTGGGCGCGCAGCTGGACGGCCCGCCACAGGACTGGCGCGCCGTGGTGCTGGAAGACGCCAGCGTGCAGGGTGTGGGGCCGCTCGCCTGGGCGCAGCGCGCGGTCACGGCGATGGAGCATTGGGGCGCCGACCGGCTGGTGGCCGAGGTCAACCAGGGCGGCGACATGGTCGAGGCGGTGCTGCGCCAGATCGACGCCTTCGTGCCGGTCACCAAGGTGCATGCGGCGCGCGGCAAGGTGGCCCGCGCCGAACCCGTGGCGGCGCTCTACGAGCAGGGGCGGGTCGCGCATCGCCCGGGGCTCGACGCGCTCGAGGACCAGATGTGCCAGATGAGCCGGACCGGATACGAGGGACGTGGCAGTCCCGACCGGGTCGATGCGCTGGTCTGGGCGCTGACCGACCTGATGATCAGCCCCGCCGCAAAATGGCGGCGTCCGCAGGTCAGAGCGTTGTGAGCCGGCCCGGCTTGGGACCTCTTCATGTGCCGCAGGGCGGCGGTCCGAAGGTGGTTTGCGGCAGTCAATTCGTGACAAACATGGCGCAAAACTCGGGTCGCCGCGATTTTCCTGGTGATGTGACGGGACCCGCCGGCCTGTCGAAAATCGTCATTTAATTCACCGTTAACAGAGTGTTATGCAGCGAAGTCTGGACATGCGCGGGACGGCGCCGGTTTGCGGCGGCGGATGTTTCAGACCGTTGCAATACTTGATTTGAGAGCACAGGGGGCGTCCATTATTTCCTCTCCCAAAGCGCAACGGAGGTCATCCGTTCGACATTTGGGGGTAGTCACGTGCAGACAACCATACGTACAGCGATCAGCTTCGAGGGCATCGGCCTGCATTCGGGCAAACCCGCCCGGCTGACCATCCGTCCCGCCTCGGCCAATCACGGGGTGTGGTTCAAGCGTGTCGACATCCTGCTGGGCGACAACATGGTTCCGGCGCGCTGGGACGCGGTGGAGCTGTCGCCGCTCTGCACCCGTATCAAGAACCGCGCCGGTGTCGAAATATCGACCGTCGAACACGTCATGGCGGCTCTGGCCGGTTGCGGCGTGCACAATGCGCTCATCGAGATCGACGGGCCCGAAGTGCCGATCCTCGACGGATCGAGTGCCCCCTTCGTGCGTGGCATCCTGTCGCGTGGCGCGCGGGTTCTGCCGATGCCGCTGCGGGTGATGGAAGTGCTGACCCCGGTCGAAGTGCACACCGCCCACGGCTGGGCGCGGCTGAGCCCGGGGCAGGGCGGTCTGAGCATGGATTTCCACATCGATTTCGACGATGCGGCCATCGGCGTGCAGGACAAGACCCTGAACCTCGCCAACGGCACATTCGTGCGCGAGTTGTGCGACAGCCGGACCTTCTGCCGGCAGGCGGACGTGGACACGATGCGCGCCAACGGGCTCGCGCTGGGCGGCAACATGGAAAACGCCGTGGTGGTCGATGGCGACCGGGTGCTGAGCCCCGGCGGCCTGCGCCATGCCGACGAGGCCGTGCGCCACAAGATGCTGGATGCGCTGGGCGACCTGTCGCTGGCGGGGGTGCCGATCCTCGGGCATTACACCGGGCACAAGGCTGGGCACTCGATGACCAACATGCTGCTGCGCGAGATTTTCAGCATGCCGGAGGCTTTCCGCATGATCGAAGTCGATGGCCACACCGCCGCGCGTTTGCCCGGGGCCGGGGTGGTGCGCGACGAGATTCCGGCGGTCGCCTGACACCCTCGCGCATCTGCGATCCACAAAACGCCGCAAAGGCGTTTTGCACCCGAATTTTCTGTGCTAGGACCGTTCGCAACGGCGCGGCCCATGGCCTCGCAACCGGAAGATTGAGGGTAGCAAGCATGTCAGGCGGCGGGTCGCGAAGCGGTGTGATCGGGGCGTTACTGGTGGCCACGCTTCTTGCGGGGTGCGGCGGAAACGGGCTATCGGGGATACTTTCGCGGGACGACAGGGACGAGCAGAACCTCGAACGGTTCACGGCAGAGCAGATCTTTGAACGTGGCGAATTCGAGCTGGAAAGCCGCGACCCCGAGGATGCCGCCTTCTATTTCGGAGAGATCGAGCGGCTGTACCCCTATTCGGAATGGGCCAAGCGCGCGCTGATCATGCAGGCCTATGCCTATCATCAGGACCGCGATTACGAGAACAGCCGCGCCGCGGCACAGCGCTACATCGACTTCTATCCGCTCGAGGACGATGCGGCCTATGCGCAGTACCTCCTGGCGCTCAGCTATTACGACCAGATCGAGGAAGTGGGCCGCGACCAGGGCCTGACCTTCCAGGCGCTGCAAAGCCTGCGCACCGTGATCGAACGCTATCCCGAGAGCGAATATGCGCGGTCCTCGGTGCTGAAGTTCGACCTTGCCTTCGATCACCTTGCCGGCAAGGAGATGGAGATCGGGCGCTACTACCTCAAGCGCGAACATTTCGGCGCGGCGATCAACCGCTTCCGCGTCGTCGTGGAGGATTTCCAGACCACGACGCATACGCCCGAGGCGTTGCACCGGCTGGTGGAATCGTACCTGTCGCTGGGCCTGACAGACGAGGCCCAGACCGCAGGGGCGATCCTGGGCTTCAACTACCAGTCCACGGAGTGGTACGAGGACAGCTATGCGCTGCTGACCGGGCGGGGGCTGACGCTCGAGGCCGCGGGCGACAACTGGCTGGCGCAGATCTACCGCCAGATGGTCCGCGGGGAGTGGCTCTGAGGAGTGCGACGCCGGCCTGGCGTGAAGGGCCGGCGGTGGCCCAGAGGCGCCGCGCGGCCGCAGGTCGGTGTTCAGTGAGACCGCACGGGGCGACCCGTTGGGCATCCCAAGCGACCTTGACACTTAGTAGCGCTGCGGCGAGACCTTCGTCATCTCGACGGATCCCGCCAACTGCCAAAGGCCGCACCCATGCTGCGCGCGCTTGATATTCGCGACATGCTGATCATCGACCGGCTGGAACTTGCCTTCCAGCCCGGGCTCAACGTGCTGACCGGCGAAACCGGCGCGGGCAAGTCGATCCTGCTGGACTCGCTGGGCTTCGTGCTGGGCTGGCGGGGACGGGCCGAACTGGTGCGGCAGGGGGCCGAGCAGGGCGAGGTCATGGCGGTCTTCGACCTGCCAAAGGGCCATCCCGCCCGCGCGGTGCTAGAGGAGGCGGGCCTGCCCGGCGGCGACGAGCTGATCCTGCGCCGGGTCAACACCGCCGACGGGCGCAAGACCGGCTGGGTCAACGACCGGCGCGTGTCGGGCGAGGTGCTGCGGCGGCTGTCGGACACGCTGGTGGAACTGCACGGCCAGCACGACGACCGCGGCCTTCTGGACCCCAAGGGCCACCGCGACATCCTCGATGCCTACGGCGCGCTCGACGCGGCCCGCGCCGAGGTGCGCCACCGCTGGACCTTGCGGGCGAAGGCGCGCAAGACGCTGACCGAGGCCCGCGCCGCGCTCGATGCGGTGCGCGCCGAAGAGGATTTCCTACGCCATTCGGTGGCCGAATTGCAGAAACTCGACCCGCAGACCGGCGAGGATGCGGAACTCGACGCCCGCCGCCGGTCGATGCAGGCCGCAGAGAAGGTCCGCGACGATATCGCCCAGGCCTCTGCAGCCTTGGGATACGAAGGCGCCGAGGGCGCCATGGCCCGCGCGCTGCGCTGGCTCGAAGGGGCAGCGGACCGGGCCGACGGGCGGCTCGATGCGCCGGTGGCGGCGCTGGCGCGCGCCATGGCGGAACTGGACGAGGCGTCGCACGGGGTGGCCGATTGCCTCGAATCCATGGCCTTCGATCCGCGCGATCTCGAGGACACCGAAGAGCGGCTCTTTGCCCTGCGCGGCCTCGCGCGCAAGCATGCCGTGCTGCCCGACGACCTGGCAGAGCATACGGCGGCGCTCGCCGCCCGACTCGAGGCGCTGGACGCGGGCGAGGCGAAGCTGGCCGACTGCGAATGCGCAGTGACCGAGGCCGATGCCGGATACGACGCCGCCGCCGCCGCACTGACCAAAGCGCGGCAAGAGGCCGCCGCCCGGCTCGACGCCGCCGTCGCGGCAGAGCTCGCGCCGCTGAAGATGGAGCGCGCAGTCTTCACCACCCGGATCGAGGATGCCGCCCCGGGCCCCGAGGGCGTCGATGCGGTGCAGTTTACCGTCGCCACGAACCCGGGCGCGCCCGCCGGCGCGCTCAACAAGATCGCCTCGGGCGGCGAGCTGTCGCGCTTCCTGCTGGCACTCAAGGTGTGCCTCTCGCAAGAGCAGGGTCGTGGCGTCACGATGATCTTCGACGAGATCGACCGCGGCGTCGGCGGAGCCACTGCCGACGCGGTCGGCCGCCGCCTCTCGGCGCTCGCGGCCGAAGGGCAGGTGCTGGTCGTCACCCATTCGCCGCAGGTGGCAGCGCTGGGGGCGCATCACTGGCGCGTCGAAAAGCAGGTCGCCGGAGAGGTCACGACCTCGACCGTGGTTGCCCTCGATCCGCCCGCCCGCGAAGGCGAGATCGCCCGGATGCTTTCGGGCGACACGGTGACCGACGAGGCCCGCGCCGCCGCCCGCGCGCTGCTGGCGGGATAGGCGTTCGGTGCGGCGCGCCGCCCGAAAGATCAATCCTGCGAAGGGCGTCCGCCAACATCGCCCTTTCCGCCGTCACCACCTTGCGACCCGCCGCACGGGCCGGTAAACGCAATCCCGACACCGCATCGCAAGAGGCCCCCATGTCCATCGACACAGAGACCGCCGCCCGCGTGGCGAAACTGGCCCGCATCAAGGTCGAAGACGACGCGCTGCCGGCGCTCGCATCTGAATTCAACACCATCCTCGGCTTCATCGAGCAGCTGCAGGAAGTGGATGTCGACGGCGTGGAGCCGATGGTGTCGGTGACGCCGATGCGGCTCAAGCGCCGCGACGACGCGGTGACCGACGGCGACCAGCAGGACCGCGTCCTGTCGAACGCTCCCGACGCCCGCGAGGGCTTTTTCGCCGTTCCGAAAGTGGTGGAATGATGACCGACCTGACCAAGATGACCGTGGCCGCGGCCCGCGACGCCCTGCGCGCGGGCGAGGTGACCAGCGCCGAGCTGACCGAGGCCTGCCTCACGGCGATTGACGCCGCCGATGCGCTGGGCGCCTTCGTGCACAAGACGCCCGAGATCGCCCGCGAGCGTGCCGCCGCCGCCGATGCGCGTCTGAAAGCGGGGGACGCGCCCGACCTCTGCGGCATCCCGATGGGGATCAAGGACCTCTTCTGCACCAGGGGCGTGCCGAGCCAGGCCGCGAGCCGCATCCTCGAAGGCTTCCGCCCCGAATATGAATCCACCGTGTCGCAGCAGTTGCAGGACGCGGGCGCGGTGATGCTGGGCAAGCTCAACATGGACGAATTCGCCATGGGCAGCAGCAACGAAACCAGCGTCTACGGCAACGCCGTGAACCCCTGGCGGCGCGGCAACGACGACGCGGCCCTGACCCCCGGCGGATCCTCGGGCGGGTCCGCCAGCGCCGTGGCCGCCGACCTCTGCCTCGCCGCGACCGGCACAGACACCGGCGGCTCGATCCGCCAGCCCGCCGCCTTTACCGGCATCACCGGCATCAAGCCCACCTACGGCCGCTGCTCGCGCTGGGGCATCGTTGCCTTCGCCTCGTCGCTGGACCAGGCCGGGCCGATGACCAAGGACGTGCGCGACGCCGCCATCGTGCTGCGCGCCATGTGCGGGCACGACCCGAAGGACAGCACCTCCGCCGACCTCGCCGTGCCGGATTTCGAGGCGGCGCTGACCGGCGACATCAAGGGCAAGACCATCGGCATCCCGCGCGAATACCGCATGGACGGCATGCCCGCCGAGATCGAAAAGCTCTGGTCCGACGGCGCCGACATGCTGCGCGACGCCGGAGCGAAGATCGTCGATATCTCCTTGCCGCACACCAAATACGCACTGCCCGCCTATTACGTTATCGCCCCCGCCGAAGCGTCCTCGAACCTCGCCCGCTACGACGGCGTGCGCTATGGCCGCCGGGCAAAGCTGTCCCAGGGCGACGGCATCACCGAAATGTACGAAAAGACCCGCGCCGAAGGCTTCGGGCCCGAGGTGCAGCGCCGTGTCATGGTCGGCACCTACGTGCTGTCGGCGGGCTTTTATGACGCCTATTACAATCGCGCCCGCAAGGTCCGCACCCTGATCAAGCGCGACTTCGAACAGGCTTTCGACCAGGGCGTCGACGCGATCCTGACCCCCGCCACGCCCTCGGCCGCCTTCCCGCTGGGGATGGAGATGGACGACCCGGTGCAGATGTACCTCAACGACGTTTTCACGGTTACGGTGAACCTCGCCGGGCTGCCGGGCATTTCCGTGCCCGCCGGAACCGACAAGGACGGCCTGCCGTTGGGTCTGCAGCTGATCGGGCGGCCCTGGGAAGAGGGCGATCTGCTCAACACCGCCTATGCGCTCGAACGCGCGGCGGGTTTTGTGGCCAAGCCCGGGAAATGGTGGTAAGCCCACGACACAGGCGCTGGAAGGTATGACTGGCATGAAAATTCTTCTGATCTGCGGCGCGGCGGCCCTGGCCCTGGGCGCCTGCACGACCTCGGTGCCCGACAGCGGCGCGGGGGTCGGCTTCGGCGACTACGACAGCTACCAGGCGCAGCAGGCCGCCCGCGACGCTCAGCTCGAAGGCCGCACCACCGTGCCCGCACCGTCGGATGTGCAAGGCAGCACGCTCGGCAATCCCGACCCGGTGATCGCCGGGGCCGAGGCGGCGCTGAACGGCGGCGGCCCGGTGCAGGCCTCGCCGTCCAATCCGGCGCCGCAGGTGGTCGAGAACGCCGCTGGCATCTCGAACGAGAACAGCTTCGACGCGGTGTCGAGCGAACGCGACATCCAGGCCGATGCGCAGCTCATCGCCCAGAACCGCGCCCAGTACCAGGTGATCCAGCCCACCGCGCTGCCCAGCCGCAGCGGCAGCGACGGGCCGAACATCGTGGCCTATGCCCTGCGCACCGACAATCCTGTCGGCACGCCGCTCTACAGCCGCTCGCGCTTTGCCAGCGCCGAGAAGGCACAGCGCGCCTGCGCCGGCTATGCATCCTCGGATCTGGCGCAAGAGGCCTTCCTCGCCGCCGGCGGACCCGAACGCGACCGCCAGAACCTCGACCCGGACGGCGACGGTTTTGCCTGCGGCTGGAACCCTGCGCCCTTCCGCGCGGTGCGCCGGAACTGACCCCCGGCCGGCATCCGTCCCCGAATTTCGGTCCGCGCCGCGATGGCGCGGTGCCCGACTTGGTCGTGATCCATTACACCGCCATGCAGACCGCCGAAGCCGCCCGCGACCGGCTTTGCGATCCCGAGGCCGAGGTGTCTGCCCATTACCTGATCTGCGAACGGGGCCGCTGCTGGCAGCTGGTGGACGAGGACCAGCGCGCCTGGCACGCGGGCGCGGGCCGCTGGGGCGGCGTCACCGACGTCAATTCCCGGTCCATCGGCATCGAACTGGCCAATACCGGCGCGCAGCCCTTTCCGGAGCCGCAATTCGCAACGCTGGAAACGCTGCTCGCAGACATCGTTAACCGCTGGCAAATCGCCCCTGAACGTGTCATCGGCCACGCGGACATGGCCCTCGGCCGCAAGATCGACCCCGGCCCGCGCTTCGACTGGCGCCGCCTCGCACGCCGCGGCCTGTCGGTCTGGCCGCAGGTTGCCGTCCCGGGCGATTTCCACGCCGACGCCGCCAAAGTCGGCTATGCTTTCGACGACAGCCAGCACGCGGCACTGTTGCAAAGCTTCCGCGACCGCTTCCGCCCCGGCGCCACCGGCGCCCGCGACGACACCGACCGCGCCCTCATTGCCGATCTCGCGCAGCGCTTCCCGGCCCGCTGATCTTCATCTTGCCGATAAACCTCCAGAGAGCACGAGAGACAGCGTCTCTCGTATCGCCCGGTACGGGCGATACTGCTGCGCCGATGTGCAAGCGCATCGGACGACGTCTCTCGTATCGCCCGGTACGGGCGATCCTCCTGCGCCCACGCTTCACTCCAGTTCGTAAGGCAGCACCCCGCGCCGGTCCGGCGCGATCCGCAGCTTGCGCTCGAGCGGCGGGACCGAGCGTTGATGACAGGCCACCCGCTCGCAGATCCGGCAGGAAATGCCGATCGGCTCGAACGCCCCGGCGCGGGCAAGGTCGAGCCCGTCGGCATAGACCAGAGCGCCGGCGTGCCGCACCTCGCAGCCAAGGGCGATGGCATAGCGCCGCACCGGGGCGCCGAAATGCCCCGCGGGTTTGCTGACATCCCGCGCCAGGCTGATATAGCGCACCCCGTCCGGCGTCTCGGCCAGCTGGCGCAGGAACTGGCCGGGGTTCTCGAAGGCGCGGTGCACGTTCCAGAGCGGGCAGGCGCCGCCGAAGCGGGCGAATTGCAGCCGCGTGGCGGAGTGTCGCTTGGTGATCGTTCCGGCCTGGTCGACGCGCACGAAAAAGAACGGCACGCCCTTGGCGCCCGGGCGCTGCAGGGTCGAGAGCCGGTGCGCCACCTGTTCGATCGAGGCGCCGAACTGCACAGCCAGGCGCTCCAGGTCGTGCCGCGTGCGCGTGGCCGCTTCGAGGAAGGCCCGGTAGGGCATCATCGCGGCGCCGGCGAAGTAGTTGGCAAGACCGATCTTGGCGATGGCGCGGGCGGCGTCGGACTGGAAGCGCGCGAGGTCCAGCGTCGCCTCCAGAAGCGCGTTCTGGCGCAACAGGGCCACCTGCAGCAGCAGCTGGAAGGTCTGGGTCTCGGGCGGGGCGAGCCGCGACAGGGTCAGGGTTCCGGTGTCGGAGTCGAACTGGCGCAGTGCTGCGTCCTCTGCAAAGCGCACGGTGACGCCCTTGTTCGCCAGCCGCCGGATCGCCGCGGCGCGGATGTCGCCCTCGTCGCCCAGAAGCTGGGCGAAGTGCTCGGCGGCGCGGTCGACCGCGTCGATGTAGTTGTCGCAGTAGTGGAAGAAATCGCGCACCTCTTCCCAAGGGCTGGGCTGCAGTTGCGCGCCCTCGCGCCCCAGCGCCTCGTCGAGCGACGCCAGCCGCTCGTGGGTCTGGCGGTAGGCGCTGTGCAGCTCGAGAAAGGCGCGGGCGAGGGCGGGGGCGTTCGAGGCGGTGAGCCGCAGGTCTGCGAGCGGCGGCGAACCGTCGGCAAAGACCGGGTCGGCCAGCGCCTCGCGCATGTCCGTCACCAGCCGTTCGGCATCGCCCTGGCCCAGCTCGGTCACGTCGAAGCCGAACTCCTGCGCCAGCGCCAGCACCACGGTGGTGCTGAGCGGCCGATTGTTGTTCTCCATCTGGTTCAGGTAGGGCAGGGACACGCCCAGCTTGGCGGCGAAATCCTTCTGCGTGAGGCCCAGCCGGGTGCGGATCTCGCGCAGCTTTGCCCCGGCATAGAGTTTCTGGATCGCCATGTCGCTTTGCACCTTAGCCTTGCGTCACGCGCAATTTTGCAAAGTCGTCAGGCGGCGTCCAGCCGATTCAGCTGCGCTTCGCGCCAGATGACGAAGAGGATCGCCACGACCCCGCCCACCGAGGTCAGGAACATGATCCACAAGAGCGGCCAGACCCCGGTGCCCGGCTGCAACAACGCGCCCGCAAGCGCCGACAGCGCAGCCCCCCCGCCGATCATGATCGCCCCGCCAAGACCCGACGCGGTTCCGGCGAGATGCGGGCGCACCGACAGCATCCCGGCGGTGGCGTTGGGGATGGTCATGCCGTTGCCCAGACCCACCAGCGTCATGAAGCCGAAAAATGTCAGGACGGTGCCGTAGCCTGTGGCGAAGACCAGCATCGACACGGCGATCCCGGTGGAGTTGATCAGCGCGCCCCAGCAGACCATCCGGTTGACCCCGACCCGCGCCGAATAGCGGCCCGAGGCGAAGTTGCCGAGAAAATAGCCGATGGCCGGGGCGCCGAAATAAAGGCCAAGCTCGGAGGGGCTGAGGCTGAAGACCTCGGAGCCCACGAAGGGCGCGCCGCCGAGGTAGGCAAAGAACGCGCCCGACGCGAGCGCCGCGGCCAGCGCATAGCCCCAGAACCGCGGCGCGGTCAGAAGCTCGGGATATTCGCGGAACTGCTGGCCCAGGGTCAGGCCGCTTTTCTGCGCGGTCTCGCCCAGGTCGGTCCAGGTCAGCCAGAACAGCAGGCCGCCAAGCGCGAAAAGCAGCCAGAAATTCGCGTGCCAGCCCCAGATTTCGTCCAGCACGCCGCCGATGGCCGGGCCGATCATCGGCACCACCGCCATGCCCATGGTGACATAGCCGATCATCGACGCCGCCTGGTCCTGCGGGACCATGTCGCGCACCACCGCGCGGCTCAGTACCATCGAGGTGACGATCACCGCCTGCAGCATTCGGAAGGTGAGGAAGACATACGGGTCGGTGGCCATCAGGCAGCCGAGCGTCGCCAGCATGAACCCGGCGATTCCCCAGAGGATGACCGGCCGGCGGCCGAACTTGTCCGAGATCGGGCCGATGATCACCTGCAACACCGCGTTCACGGCAAGGTAGACCGCCACCGACAGCTGCATCAGCCGGTATTCGGTCTGGAAATAATCGGTCATGTTGGGCAGGCTGGGCAGGAAGATGTTCATCGCCAGCGCCGACAGGCCCGCAAGCAGGATCAGGGTGAAGATGTGCGGCGGTGTGGTGCGGTCCAGGAAGCGGACAGTCGGAGCGGTGGCCATCCTGAGGTGGTAGGACTGCACCCCGGTGTTGTCCAAGTAAAAATGAACCAAGCGGTATGAGTTTGCAGATTTGCGATATTCCGTACGGAGTCTATCCAAACATTGCAAATTTGCCGAAAACAAGTTGATGCTGCGATGCGGCGCCCCTAGGCTCCGCCGCAAACAAGGGGAGCTGCGATGAAAGATATTCTGGCAGAACTGGAGCACCGCCGCACCGAGGCGCGGCTGGGTGGCGGGCAAAAGCGCATCGACGCACAGCACGAGAAGGGCAAGCTTACCGCGCGCGAACGCATCGAGCTTTTGCTCGACGAGGACAGTTTCGAAGAATACGACATGTTCGTCGCCCATCGCTGCACCGATTTCGGCATGGAAAAGCAGCGCCCCTACGGCGATGGCGTGGTGACGGGCTGGGGCACGATCAACGGCCGTATCGTCTATGTGTTCAGCCAGGATTTCACCGTTCTGGGCGGGTCGGTCTCGGCCACCCATGCGCAGAAGATCTGCAAGATCATGGACATGGCCGTGCAGAACGGCGCGCCGGTGATCGGCATCAACGACTCGGGCGGCGCGCGCATCCAGGAGGGCGTGGATTCGCTCGCGGGCTACGGCGAGGTGTTCGAGCGCAACGTCATGGCTTCGGGCGTGGTGCCGCAGATCAGCCTGATTATGGGGCCCTGCGCCGGCGGCGCGGTCTACAGCCCGGCGATGACCGACTTCATCTTCATGGTGAAGGACAGTTCCTACATGTTCGTGACCGGCCCCGACGTGGTCAAGACCGTCACGAACGAGGTGGTAACGGCCGAGGAACTGGGCGGCGCCACCACCCACACCCGCAAGAGCTCGGTCGCCGACGGCGCCTTCGAGAACGACGTGGAGGCGATTGCCGAAGTGCGGCGGCTGGTGGATTTCCTGCCGCTCAACAACCGCGAGAAACCGCCCGTCCGGCCCTTCTTCGACGAACCGGGCCGGATCGAGGACAGCCTCGACACGCTGGTGCCCGAGAATGCCAACACGCCCTATGACATGAAGGAACTGATCCTGAAGGTCGCGGACGAGGGCGATTTCTACGAGATCCAGGAGAACTTCGCCAAGAACATCATCACCGGCTTCATCCGGCTCGAAGGGCAGACCGTGGGCGTGGTGGCGAACCAGCCGATGGTGCTGGCCGGATGCCTCGATATCGACAGCAGCCGCAAGGCGGCGCGCTTCGTGCGGTTCTGCGATTGCTTCGAGATCCCGCTTCTGACCTTCGTGGACGTGCCCGGCTTCCTGCCCGGCACCGGCCAGGAATATGCCGGCGTCATCAAGCATGGCGCCAAGCTGCTTTATGCCTATGCCGAGGCGACGGTGCCAAAGGTCACGGTCATCACACGCAAGGCCTATGGCGGGGCCTATGTGGTGATGTCGTCCAAGCACCTGCGCGGCGACGTCAACTACGCCTGGCCCACGTCCGAGATCGCGGTGATGGGCGCCAAGGGCGCGACCGAGATCATCCATCGCGGCGACCTCGGCGATGCGGAGAAGACGGCGGCGCATACCAAGAGTTACGAGGACCGCTTTGCCAACCCGTTCGTCGCCGCCGAGCGCGGGTTCATCGACGAGGTGATCCAGCCGCGCTCTACCCGCCGCCGGGTCAGCCGCGCCTTCGCCGCGCTGCGGGGCAAGAAGCTGCAGACCCCGTGGAAAAAGCACGACAACATTCCGCTGTGAGCGCCCGAGCAGGCTGCGCACGGGCGTGGAGGAGACCCATATGACGATGACTGCGACCGATCAGGCCGAAGCGCGGCCCGTGCGGCGTGGCGGCTGGTTCGAGACGCGCAGCGCTGCGCGTTACGTGCTGGCCCGGCAATGGCCGCCGCGGTTCGACGTGACAGGGCAGGCGGCGTTCCCGGTGCTGCGGCGTGGGCGGCTGGCGCGGCAGATTCGCCAGGATCTGTGGCGGGCATTACAGGACTTGCGTGGTTTCTCTCCTGTGGTAATGGTTGCCGCTACGGAAAGCGGCCTGTACGTGACCGCCGGAGGGCGCATTGCCGAGGGCCTGCGCGCGCCGGCCACGACAGGCGACCGCATCACCGCTCTGCTGGAGGATCCGGCAGTGCGGCGTCGATGGGCCCGTTGGGCCCGCATCGGAGGGCGGACATGATCCGCCGCTCATGCCAGAACACGGCACCGGGTGCGCCCGTGTGCCAGACAATCCCGGCGGGAGGAGCCCGGAAACGGGGTCGGGATTGTCTCTGGCTGGGGGCCGCTCTGGCGCTCTGGACCGCCGCCGCCGCGGCCCAAGACCCCGAACCTATTGGAATCACCGCGCCTTCGGGGCGGGCCCTGACCCTGCAAGAGGTGCTGACCGACGACGCAGACGCCGGGTCGCTGTTCCGTTTCCGCTTTGTCGCTCCGTCGATTGCACAGGAAATGGGCGACATTGAGCAGAATACCGCCGATATGGAGTACCTCTGCCAAGGCTTTGCACTGCCGAAATTGCGCGAAATAGATGCCAATCCGCAACGTATCGTCATCAGCCTGGCCTCTGAACCCACTGAATTCGGGGTTCCGACCCCCGATGTGCGCCAGGTGTTCGAGGCATTCTCGGTGCAGGACGATCTCTGTATTTGGGAGCCTTTTTGATGCCTGCACAATATCTTGCGAGGCAAAGTTCATCCCGTGTGCGGGATGAGGCTTTCGTACCACAGGTGGAACTATGCGCTTGCGGTGCATATCTTTCGGAAAATCTTTCCGGTATTTTGGGGAACGGTTGCACCCAAGTGACCGTTACCTCTAGACGAGGGCAGGCAGGACCGTCAGGTTTTGTCCGTATCGTCGAATCTGACAGGAGTTATACATGTCCAAGAGCATCAAGCTGCTTACGCTTTTCGGTTTCGTTGCAGTTGTGGCCGCGTGCCAGCAGCAGCAGCAGGAAGAGTTCGTCGTGGTCGATCCCGAGCCGGTCACCGTCGAGCCCGTCTACACCGGCAAGTACAAGTAACCGGTCTCTGAGGCGGGTCCTTGGGCCCGCCTCAAACCACCGCGCGATTTCCGGCACCGCTGGCCCCGCATTCGCAGGGAGAGCATCATGCTGAAGCATCGCGGATTTCCGGGCCGGCTGCCCGGCACGGATTTCCAATTCACAATCCGCCGCGCCAACCCGAAAGGCGCCACACCCCTGATCCGCAGGGACCGCTACGCTGACCGGCGTGCGCCCGACAAGCGCGCCGACCTGTGGTTCATGGCCGCGCTTTGGTTCCATTTCGAAGATCAGCCTTTTGAGCGCGGCAATCTCGACGCTGGCCGGCTGAGCTGGCTCTTCGGCCGCGAGGTGCTTCCCTATGACGATCCTTTCGATCCCACGAGCTACGACGCGCAGCTGGTGATCGACGAAAACGCGGCGCGCGCGGCCTTTCCGGATGCTTTCAAGGGGAACATCTGGGCATGATTTCGCCAGCGCTTCGCGGATTTCAGCAAGAAGAGGCCGACGGACGCGCGCCTCTCGCGCGCCGCTTGGCAGGTGGCGGTTTCGATGCCAGCATAATCGCATCCCGTCTCCTCTGTCAGCAGCGGCGGAACGCGGGTTTTTACCGTTACCCTTCCCCTTTCGGGCGGCTTGGCTCTTCCCCCGAGCAGCCGCCCGTTTTTTTGGGCGGGATAGGCGGATTTTCGCTTAAAGAGCAAAGCTTTGCCGCTTTTTCGCGGATGTCGAAAATAGGCTGGAACGAAACCCTCCGCCGTGGTGTTGATGTGTCATACACAGTCATAATCACGACGGAGACGACCCAATGCACAGCATCGCGAAAATCACCGCCATCCTGGCGCTCACCGGCCTTGCCGCCTGCGAAGGTTCCGACCTCGAACGCGGCGCGCTCGGCGGTGTTGGAGGCTATGCAGCCGACCGCGCACTCGGCGGCGACGGCACCATCGGTGCGGCAGCCGGCATCGCGGCGGGCGTGGCCTGCGACGACGTCACGCCGGGCGTCTGCCGCTAAGGCACTCGACGGCGGGGTGACAAGCTCCGCACCTGCATACACCCGCAGAGTGGCACGCTCTGCACCCTCATGCAAAAGCCATCGGACCCCCGCGGTCCGGTGGCTTTTTGCGTTGGCGCCGCGGCGCCGCGCGGACCCAAGAACGAAGATCTGGAAGGAACGGACATGTTCGAAAAGATACTGATCGCCAACCGAGGAGAGATCGCCTGCCGCGTCATCAAGACCGCCCGGCGCATGGGGATCAAGACCGTTGCGGTCTATTCGGATGCGGACAAAAACGCCCTGCATGTCGAAATGGCCGACGAGGCGGTGCATATCGGCCCGGCGCCCGCGAACCAGTCCTACATCGTGATCGAAAAGATCATGCAGGCGATCCGCGATAGCGGCGCGCAGGCGGTGCATCCGGGATATGGCTTCCTGTCCGAGAACCCGAAATTCGCCGAGGCACTCGAGGCCGAGGGCGTAGCGTTCATCGGGCCGCCGAAAAAGGCCATCGAGGCGATGGGCGACAAGATCACCTCGAAGAAGCTGGCTCAGGAGGCCGGGGTCAGCACCGTGCCGGGCTACATGGGCCTCATTGAGGATGCCGAGGAGGCCGTGAAGATCTCGGGAGAGATTGGCTACCCGGTGATGATCAAGGCCAGCGCCGGGGGCGGCGGCAAGGGCATGCGCATCGCCTGGAATGACGAGGAGGCGCGAGAGGGCTTCCAGAGTTCCAAGAACGAAGCGGCGAACAGCTTTGGCGACGACCGCATCTTCATCGAGAAATTCGTGACGCAGCCGCGCCATATCGAGATCCAGGTGCTGGCCGACAGCCACGGCAACACGATCTACCTCAACGAGCGCGAATGCTCGATCCAGCGCCGGAACCAGAAGGTCATCGAAGAGGCGCCGTCGCCCTTTCTCGATCCCGAAACGCGCAAGGCGATGGGCGAACAGGCCTGCGCCTTGGCCGCGGCGGTTGGGTATACAAGCGCGGGCACGGTGGAATTCATCGTCGACGGCGACAAGAACTTCTATTTCCTCGAGATGAACACCCGTTTGCAGGTCGAACATCCCGTGACCGAGCTGATCACCGGCATCGACCTGGTGGAGCAGATGATCCGCGTGGCGGACGGCGAAAAGCTGTCCATCACCCAGGGCGACGTGAAGATCGACGGCTGGGCCATCGAGAGCCGCCTTTATGCAGAAGACCCCTATCGCGGCTTCCTGCCCTCCATCGGGCGTCTGACGCGCTACCGTCCGCCTGCGGAACTGGCGGTCGAGGGCGCCAAGGTGCGCAACGATACCGGCGTCTACGAGGGCGGCGAGATCAGCATGTACTACGATCCGATGATCGCCAAGCTCTGCACCTGGGGGCCGGACCGGGACGCCGCCATCGAAGGCATGCGCAACGCGCTGGATGCCTTCGAGGTCGAGGGCATCGGCCACAACCTGCCGTTCCTGAGCGCGGTGATGGACCACCCGAAATTCGCGTGCGGCGACATGACCACGGCCTTCATCGCCGAGGAATATCCCGAGGGTTTTCAGGGCGTTGAACTGCCCGCGGCGGACCTGCGCCGTATCGCGGCGGCGACGGCGGCGATGAACCGCGTGGCCGAGATCCGGCGCGCGCGGGTGTCCGGCACGCTCGACAACCACGAACGCCGGGTCGGCGACCGCTGGAACGTGGCCTTGCAGGGCGAGAGTTTCGACCTGAGCATCGCCGCCGAGAAGGGCGCCGCCACCGTCCGTTTCGACGACGGCACCGAAATGCGCGTCGCGGGCGACTGGACACCGGGCGACCAGCTGGCCAGCATGGAGGTCGACGGCCTCCCGCTGGTGCTCAAGGTCGGCAAGATCTCGGGCGGTTTCCGCATCCGGTCGCGCGGTGCCGACCTCAAGGTGCACGTGCGCACGCCGCGGCAGGCCGAACTGGCGCGGCGGATGCCCGAGAAAGAGGCCGCGGATACCTCGAAAATGCTTCTCTGTCCGATGCCCGGGCTGATGGTCAAGCTCAACGTCGCGGTGGGCGACGAGGTGCAGGAGGGCCAGGCGCTCTGCACCATCGAGGCGATGAAGATGGAGAACATCCTGCGCGCCGAGCGCAAGGGCACGGTGAGCAAGATCAACGCTGGCGAGGGCGACAGCCTGGCGGTGGACGACGTGATCATGGAGTTCGAATAACGCATGTCCGACACCGCCCAGACCACGGCGATGGCCGGCCTCGCGGCGCTTCTGGCGCTGTGGGGGCTCTATGTCTGGCGCGGCGGGTCGGAGGAGCGGCTGGCGGGCCGGCTGATCTTCCAGTTCTTCGTCACCATCGGGCTGCCGGTGGCCGCGGCGATGGGGCTGATGCTGCTGCTGGTGGCGCGGTTCCTCGACCTCGACGAAAGGGTCTGGCAGGCGCTGATCGCGGGGCTTTTCATCGCCACCGGCTGGCTCACCACGGCGATCTTCGCGGCCAATGCCCAGCAGCGCGACAAGGCGGAAAAGACCCGCGACTATCACAAGGCGCTTTACGCCGAGATCGGCAATGCGCTCAACAATCTGTATGACGCGGGCGAGGGCGAGGCGCACGGCAACCAGACGCTGGCGCGGATGCGGGTCGAACCGGGCTTCATTCCGCTGGTTCCGCGCGAACATGACGATCACATCTACAACGCCGTGCTGGACGAGATCGAGGTGCTGCCGCGCGTCACCATCGACGCCGTGGTGTCCTACTACAGCCTGATCAAGGCGATTTCCGCGCTGTGCGACGACATGCGCGGGGACAGGTTCCGGTCAGAGGAATTCGACCAGTCGCGCCGGATCGCGATGTATTCGGATTACCTGGAGATGCGGAAACAGGCGTTTCTGTCGGGTCAGCATGCGCTGCGGCTGATCAAGCTCTACTCCGAAGGCGACCGCGCCGGAGCCGAAGAGGCCGCGCGGCTCAGTAGCCCGGACGCGGGCCGGTCCGGCCGGTTATCGGGATCGGAGTGAACGGGATGTTGGGGTCTTTTTCCATGATCACGCCTCCTTGCGCTATACTGTATATAGGTGTGCGGCGCTACTGGCGCAAGGCATCGCGCCGGTCGCGGACCTCTTGCTGGCGCAGCGGCAGCTTGTCGATGTTGCGCGTAAGCTCGCGCACCGCCCAGGGTTCGGGCTTGCGCAGCACCACCGATCCGTCCTTGGCCAGCACCACCGTCATGAAGCCGCGCGGACGCAGCTGCCGCCGCGGCTGGCTGCGTGCATCGGGGTCGGTGTCGGTCACGATCACCACGTCGCGTTCGTCGAGCACGTCCAGCCGTTCGGTCAGCAGCTGCATCTGCTGCACGTACCGTGGATCGGCGGGGCTGTCGGCGAAGACCACCAGCGGACGCTTGAGCCAGAGCAGGTCGTTCAGATCGACCTCCGCGGCATCGAGAATCATCTCTTCGGTCTGGACCGGCGCTTGGATCGGTGCGGCGCTGCTGCCGGCGGACTGTGCGGACACGCCGGACGCGGCACTGGCAAGACCGAGGGCAAGCGCAAGTGTTAAGCATGTTTTCATACCCGCGAATATAGGCAGCCCGCGCGGCTTTGCGAACGGCCAAGTGACCGGGACCCGTGAAAATTTTAACGTTAAGGGCTTTGTCAGGGGTGCCGCGTCATGATCGCCGTGACTTGCAACAACGGCGGACACGGCCTTGGACATCATTCTGCACCTCGGGGCGCACCGCTGCGCCTCGACCAGCTTTCAGACCTACATGCGGCAATCGGGCGCGGCCCTTTCGGGACAGGGGATCGGGTTCTGGGGGCCGCAGCGCACCCGCAAGGGTCTGTTTCACGATTTGCCCGAGCAGCCCAGCAACTCCGTCCGCGGGCGGCGCGCGGCGGGGCGGGTGGCGCTGTCCTGCGCGGCGACGGCCCGGCGCGGGGTCGCGGTGCTGCTGGTCAGCGACGAGAACATGCTCGGCACGCCGCGCCGGAACCTGCGCGCGCGGTCGCTTTATCCGCAGGTCGGGGAACGGGTGGCGCGGTTCCACCATGCCTTCGGCGGCCGGCCGCGCCGCGCGCTGCTGCAGATCCGTTCGCTCGACAGCTACTGGGCGTCCCTGTTGGCCTACCTGCTGCCGCGCGGCTTGCCGTGTCCGGATGCCGAAACGCTGGCGGCGCTGGCCGCGGCGCCCCGCAGCTGGCGGCAGGTCGTGACCGACCTGTCCTGCGCCATGCCCGGGACCGAACTGCTGGTGACCCCTTTCGAACGCTTCGCCGCGCATCCCGACCGGCTGCTGCAACGGGCGACGGGGATGCTCTTTCCCCCTGCCGCGCCGGCGGACGGACCCTGGTGCAACCGGGCGCCGGACGTTCCCACCCTGGCCGAGGTCATGGCGGCGCGCGGCGAGGACCCGGCGCGACTGGGCGCCCGGTCGGGCCGCTGGATGCCGTTTTCGCCGCTTCAAGCCCTGCACCTGCGCGCGGCCTATGCGGACGATCTTTACTGGCTGCGCGCCGGGGCCGACGGGCTCGCGCGCTACATCGAGGAACCGGAACCGGACAAGACCAGGACCACCTGGCCGCCGGATCTGCTGGAAAGAGGACCAACCGCTGATGACACAGACACCCGAAGAGTGGCGCAAGATCGCTGAGAAAGAGCTGCGCGGGCGCAGCGTCGACGACCTGACCTGGCAGACGCTGGAAGGGATCGCCGTCAAGCCGATCTACACCGCCGAGGACGTCGAGGGCCTGCCGCACATGGGCAGCCTGCCGGGGGCGGAGCCCTTCACCCGCGGCGTGAAGGCCACGATGTACGCGGGACGGCCCTGGACGATCCGGCAATATGCGGGCTTTTCCACCGCCGAGGAAAGCAACGCCTTCTACCGCCGCAACCTCGCCGCCGGTCAGCAGGGGGTCAGCGTGGCCTTCGACCTCGCCACCCACCGCGGCTACGACAGCGACCACCCTCGCGTGGTGGGCGACGTGGGCAAGGCGGGCGTCGCCATCGATTCCGTCGAGGACATGAAGATCCTCTTCGATGGCATCCCGCTCGACCAGGTGTCGGTGTCGATGACGATGAACGGCGCGGTCATCCCGATCCTCGCCAACTTCATCGTCGCAGGCGAAGAGCAGGGACACGACAAGTCGGTGCTGTCGGGGACGATCCAGAACGACATTCTCAAGGAGTTCATGGTCCGCAACACCTATGTCTACCCGCCCGAACCGTCGATGCGGATCATCGCGGACATCATCGAATACACCAGCACCGAGATGCCGCGCTTCAACTCGATCAGCATTTCCGGCTACCACATGCAGGAGGCCGGCGCGAACCTTGTGCAGGAACTGGCCTTCACGCTCGCCGACGGCAAGGAATACGTGAAAACCGCGATGGCCCGCGGCATGGACATCGACAAATTCGCGGGGCGGTTGTCGTTCTTCTTCGCCATCGGCAAGAACTTCTTCATGGAGGCGGCCAAGCTGCGCGCGGCGCGGATGCTCTGGCACCGGATCATGACCGAACTGGGCGCGCAGAACCCCAAGTCCAAGATGCTGCGCACCCATTGCCAGACCAGCGGCGTGACGCTGTCGGAACAAGATCCTTACAACAACGTCATCCGCACCGCCTACGAGGCGATGAGCGCGGTGCTGGGCGGCACGCAATCGCTGCACACCAACGCGCTGGACGAGGCCATCGCCCTGCCCACCGATTTCAGCGCCCGCATCGCCCGCAACACCCAGCTGGTGCTGCAGGAGGAAACCGGCGTCACCAACGTGGTCGACCCACTGGCAGGCTCCTACTACGTCGAAAAGCTGACCCATGATCTGGCCGAAGCCGCCTGGGCGATCATCGAGGAAGTGGACGAGATGGGCGGCATGACCAAGGCCGTGGCCAGCGGTATGCCGAAGCTTCGGATCGAGGAGACGGCAGCGCGGCGCCAGGCCGATATCGACCGCGGCACCGAGGTGATCGTCGGGGTCAACAAGTATCGCAAGGACAAGGAAGACCCGATCGACATCCGCGACATCGACAACGACGAGGTGCGCGAATCCCAGGTGCGGCGGCTGGAGCGCATCCGGTCGAGCCGCGATGACGGCGCCTGCACCGCAGCGCTCGAAGAGCTGTCCCGCCGCGCGGCGGACGGCGGCAACCTGCTCGAAGCGGCGGTCGAAGCGGCCCGCGCCCGGGCCTCGGTCGGAGAGATCAGCATGGCGATGGAAAAGGTGTTCGGACGGCACCGCGCGGAGGTGAAGACATTGGCAGGGGTGTATGGCGCCGCCTACGAGGGCGACGAGGGGTTCGCCGCGATCCAGAAATCGGTCGAGGACTTCGCCGAGGAGGAAGGCCGCCGCCCGCGCATGCTGGTGGTCAAGATGGGACAGGACGGCCACGACCGCGGCGCCAAGGTGATCGCCACCGCATTTGCCGACATCGGCTTCGACGTCGACGTGGGGCCGCTGTTCCAGACGCCGGAAGAGGCGGCGCAGGATGCGGTCGACAACGACGTGCACGTGGTGGGAATTTCCTCGCAGGCGGCGGGGCACCGGACGCTGGCGCCGCAGCTGGTGCGCGCGCTGAAAGAGGCCGGCGCCGAGGATATCCTGGTGATCTGCGGCGGGGTCATTCCGCAGCAGGATTACACGTTCCTGCAGGATGCGGGCGTCAAGGCGATCTTCGGCCCCGGCACCAACATCCCCGAGGCGGCGCAGGACATCCTGCGGCTGATCCGCGAGGCGCGCGGCTGAGCCCATGCTGACGCTCGATCACCTGGCGGTGCTGGGCACGTCGCTGGCGGCGGCACAGGCCCATGCAGAGGCTGCGCTGGGCCGCGTCTTGCGCCCGGGCGGGCGTCATCCGCATTTCGCCACCCATAATGCGCTGCTGGGGCTCGAGGCGGGGCTCTACCTTGAAGCCATCGCCATCGACCCCGATGCCAAGGCGCCGGGATACCCGCGCTGGTTCGGGCTGGATGACTTCACCGGCGCGCCGCGGCTCGACAAGTGGATTTGCCGGGTGGACGACCTCGACGCCGCGCTGCAGGCCTTGCCGATGGCGGGCCAGCCGGTGGCGCTGTCGCGCGGCGACCTGCGCTGGCGCATGGCGGTGCCCGAGGATGGGCGTCTTCCCTGGGGCGGGCTCTTTCCGGCGCTGATCGAATGGCAGACCGCGCCCATCCCCGGCGACACCCTCTCGGAACCCGGCCTGCGGCTCGACCGGCTGACCGTCACACATCCCGAGGCCGGGGCACTGCAGGACCTGCTGGCGCCGTACATTGCCGATCCGCGCGTCGGATTCGAGACCGGAGCGGCGGGCCTGCGGGCACGATTCGCCACGCCCGAGGGCGAAAAGGTGCTGACATGATCGTCCGGCCCGCCGCGGCAGGCGATGCCGCCGCCATCGCCGCGATCCAGAACCCGGTGATCGAATCCACCGCCATCACTTTCACCACGCTGCTGAAGACGCCCGAAGGCATCGCCGAGGATATCGCTGCGCGCGGCCCCGCCTTCCAGGTGGTGGAGATGGACGGCGCGGTGGCGGGCTTCGCCACCTATTTCCCGTTTCGCGGGGGTCCGGGCTATGCCCGTACAAAGGAGCATTCCATCGTGCTCGCGCCAGCGGCCTGGGGGCAGGGCGCGGGCCGTGCGCTGATGGGCGCGCTGATGGATGCGGCGCGGGCCGAAGAGGTGCATTCGCTCTGGGCCGGGGTCAGCGCGGAGAACCCGGCAGGCGTGAAATTCCACGCCGCGCTGGGGTTCAAGGAGATCGCGAGGCTTCCGGAAGTGGGCCACAAGTTCGGGCGCTGGATCGACCTTGTGCTGATGCAGAAAATTCTCTGATTGTCGCACTGACAACGGCCCGGCGGCGCTTTAGAGTGACACAATGTCAATTTGGTCCCGCATCACCCAGGCCGTCTCCGCCCTTGCCAAGGGCGAGGGGCTGTCGGCTGTCTTCGAACGGCTGCGCACGCCGCCGGAACGCTCGGTCGCCTTCACCATCGCTGTGATCGCGCTCTCGGCCAAGATGGCCAAGGCCGATGGGTTGGTGACGCGCGCCGAGGTCATGGCCTTCCGCGAGGTGTTCCACATCGCGCCCGAGGACGAGGCGGGGGCGGCGCGGGTCTTCAACCTCGCGCGGCAGGATGTTGCGGGATTCGAGGAATACGCGCAGCGCATCCGCGCCATGTTCCGCGAGACCAGCGGCACGCTCTGCGATCTGCTCGAGGGGCTGTTTCACATCGCCATCGCCGACGGCACCTACCATCCGAAAGAGGATGCCTTCCTCGCGCGGGTGGCCGAGATTTTCGACCTGCCCGAAGCCGAGTTCCGCAAGCTGCGGGCGCGATTTGTGCCAGATGCGGCGCCCGATCCCTACACTGTGCTTGGCGTCAGCCCGGACATGCCGCTGCCGCAGATCCGCAAGGTCTGGCGCGGGCTGGTCCGCGAAAGCCACCCCGACCGCATGGTCGCGCGCGGCCTTCCGCAAGAGGCGGTGAAGATGAGCGAAAAGCGCCTGGTGGCGATCAACCGGGCCTGGGAAGAGATCCAGGCGCGCACCGCCGCCTGAGATGCGCATCGCCACCTACAACGTCGAATGGTTCGACGCGCTGTTCGACGACGGCGGGCAGCTTCTGATGAACGACGGCTGGTCGGCGCGGCACAACGTGACCCGCGCGCAGCAGACCGAGGCCCTGGGGGTTGTTTTTGCGGCGCTCGATGCGGACGCGGTCATGGTGATCGAGGCGCCCGACACCCACCGCCGCCGCAGCACGATCCCGGCGCTGGAAAGCTTTGCGCGCGCCTTCGATCTGCGGGCACGGGCGGCGGTCATGGGGTTCGTGAACGGCACCCAACAGGAAATCGCCCTGATGTACGACCCGGAGCGGCTGGAGGTGCGGCACGATCCGGGGCAGAACGACGCCGCGCCGCGCTTCGACGGGACGTTTCACATCGACCTCGATGTCGACCGCACCCGCGATGTGGTGCGCTTTTCCAAGCCGCCGCTGGAACTGGCGGCGGTCTCGGCGGGCGGCACCGCGTTCCGGCTGATCGGCGCGCATCTGAAATCCAAGGCGCCGCACGGCGCGCAGGGGCGCGACGCGGTGATGCGCCTGTCGATCGCCAACCGCCGCAAGCAGCTGGCCCAGGCGATCTGGCTGCGCGCCCGGATCGAAGACCAGCTGAGCGCGGGCGAAAGCCTGATCGTGCTGGGCGACCTCAACGACGGGCCGGGGCTCGATGAATATGAGAACCTTTTCGGCCGGTCGTCTGTCGAGATCGTGCTGGGGGACGCCGACCCGAAGCTTTACGACCCCAATGCCGCGCAGGCCTTGCAGCGGCGGCTGGGATTGCAGCCGACCACGGCGCGCTTTTACCTCGGGCACCAGAAACGCTATCTGCAGGCGCTTCTGGACTACATCATGGTGTCGCCTGACCTGCGCGCACGCGATCCCGTCTGGCGCATCTGGCATCCCTTCGACGATCCGCGCTGCTGGGAAGTGCCGGAGCTGCGCCACGCGCTGCTGATCGCGTCGGATCATTTCCCGGTCACGCTGGACATCGCGCTCTGACCCTTCTCAGACGGGCGCGGTGTGCCTATATTAGGGGCATGACACGCGCAGCCCTCATTCTTGCCCTTGCCCTGCCGCTCAGCCCGCTGGCGGCGCAGGAGACGCCCGAGCCGCTTCCGGAAACCGAAGAGGAAGAGGGGTTCGACCTGATCGAAGAAGGCGCGAAAATGTTCTTTCGCGGCATGATGCAGGAAATGGAACCGGCTTTGGAAGAGCTTCAGGGTCTCGCGGACGAGATGCGCCCCGCCTTGCGCGACTTCGCCGCCGAAATGGGGCCGGCAATGCGTGACCTGCTGGCCGAGGTCGAGGACTGGTCGGTCTATCACCCGCCCGAGATGATGCCCAACGGCGACATCATCCTGCGGCGCAAGACGCCCGATGAAATGGGCGAAGACCCGGCGGCTCCTGAAGGTGAAGTAGAGCTTTAGGTATTCAGCGTAACTGTCTGATTGTTATGAAACATCAGTCGATCACCGCAACTTCGGTGGTGGCCGACAGGGACGAGGCGAGCGACTGGAACCGCGATTGCGCGACCTCGCCGAAGAGCGGTTCGATATCGCGTCTCAGCGTCAGCACCAGATGCTTCTTCTTGGGCTGCCAGGACAGGGTGGCACCGCCCTGCGACGTGTCGGACATCCACAGCATCGCGCCGAATCGCAGTGCCTTGCCGAGGATCTCGGCGTTCAGCTTTTCGGTATCGTCGATCAGCTGGTAGAGATCCTCGAACCGCGTGCCTTCGCGCTTGTTGCGGTAGCGGTGCAGCAGGGCGAGGCCGAGGAAGATGCGTTCGGCGTGTTTCAGACCGCCGAGGTTGGCGCGGGTGGCGTTGTCGAAACAGGTCTCCGCGCGATAGTCCGGGTGCGCGCGCCAGCTTACGTCATGCAGCAGGCAGGCGGCCTTCACCAGCCGCAACCGGGCCTCGGGCACGTTCTTGTAGAGCGGTTCGATGAAGCGGAAGAGTTTCTTGCCGAACCCCGGCAGGCGGGCGTCCTTGTATTCGGCAAAGCGGCAGGATTCGATCAGCGGGTCGCGGTCGCGCAGGGCCTGCGGCATCTGTTCGTAGAGCAGACCCTCGCGGATGCCGTAGCTGGAAATAGCGATGTCCTTGGGCTTGACGACCCGAACCAGGCGGCTCAGGACTTCGGCCGCATACGGCACCAGCGCCATGCGCGCCGAGGACAGGCCGCATTGGCTGCGCAGCGCCTCGAGATCGGCCTTTTCGATATATTTCACCGTGGCTTGCACGGTCTTGGCCGTCATCCGGTATTCGTGCAGCACGTGCAGCGGATAGCCTTGCCGGTGCATGTCGATCCGGGCGATGGCGCGCCAGGACCCGCCCACGAGAAAGAGCCTGTCGCGTTGCGCGCCCATGGTCTGGGCCAACCTGTCGAGCGTGTCCTTGATGACCGCCGCGCGGGCCTTCTTGCCGCCCTTGAGGTCGCGCAGCTTGAGTGGGCCCAGGTCCGAGGTGACGCGCGTGCCCACCTTGCCGCCGGAAATCGCCGCGAGCTCCATCGACGAGCCGCCGATATCGCAGACAAGGCCATAGCTGCCGGGCCAGCCAAGCAGCACGCCCTGCGCCGACAGCCGCGCCTCTTCGCGCCCGTCGATGACCCAGAGCTTGATGCCGGTCTCGCGCTCGATCTCGGCGCGGAAGTCCGGCCCGTCGGTGGCCTCGCGCACCGCGGCCGTGGCCACGGCGGTGAGCGGCGGCAGGTCCATGCCCTGCGCCAGCATCTGGAAACGCCGGATCGCGGCCAGCGCGCGTTTGCGGCCCTCTGGGTTCAAGCGGCCGGATTCGGCCATGCCGGCGCCCAGGCCGCACATGATCTTTTCGTTGTAGAAATAGGCCGGAGAGCGCGCCGCCCCGTCGAAGACCACCAGCCGGACCGAGTTCGACCCGACGTCGATCACGCCCACGCGGGACAGGCCGCGCGCCCGTGCATCTTCGAAGAGCGGGCGGCCGAACGGGCCCCAATCGGTCTGAGTGGTGTCGGATGTGCCGTCCATGATCCGCTCCCCCGTGGCTGGGCAGACCATGCCGGACCGGCGCGGAAGGGTCAAGAAAGCCCCGACATGACGCGGCGCTTTTGCGGTGCGCGCAGCGGGGGGTTTTCACCGCCCGGTGCTGCGATATATCACTGACGCGATCGCGTGGATCGCGCGGCTTGGTTCACCGTCTGCCGCAGACGGAACGGGGGCGGCTAAAATGGCACAGAAGAACGGCCGGGTGTTCGGCGTGATCGGCCTGGGGAATTTCGGCAGCACCGTCGCCACCGAATTGCAGCGCTTCGGCAACAGCGTCATCGGGATCGATATCGACGACCAGCGGGTCGCCAACCACGCCGAGGCGTTGAGCCAGGCGATGATCGTCGACGCCCGCGACGACGCGGCGCTGCGCGAGGCGGGGCTGGGCGAGTGCAATGTCGGGCTCATTGCCATGGGCTCGGATCTCGAGGCCAGCATCCTGTCGGCGATGAACCTCAAGCTTCTGGGCGTGCCGGTGATCTGGGCCAAGGCCAAGACCAAGACCCACCACCGCATCCTGAGTCGCCTTGGCGTCGACCGCGTGGTGCACCCCGAGGTCGAAGTGGGCCAGCACATCGCGCAGGTGATGCACAACCCGCTGGTGCGCGACTATGTGAGCCTGGGCAACGGATTTCACGTCGTGAATTTCCGCATTCCCGAAAGCCTCGAGGGCAGGAAACTCGCCGACCTGCCGCATAACGAGACCTACAACCTGCGCTGCATCGGCGTGATGCGCGGCACCGAATATGTCGGCGACGACCGGTCGGGCTGCACGCTGGAGCGCGACGACCTGCTGCTCCTGCTGGGTCAGCGCAAGCATCTGCGCGCCTTTGCCGCGAGCCTCTGAGCCATGGCGCGGCTTCTGACCGGCCGCAGGATCGGCGGGCAGCGGCGGCTGCGCATCCCGCCGCCCGCAACGCTGGCGATCCTTTACCTGGTGTCGATCGTGCTGGGCGGGGCGCTCCTGTGGCTGCCCATCGCGCATAACGGCGATATCGGCCCGGTCGAGGCGCTGTTCACGTCGACCTCCGCCGTGACCGTGACCGGGCTGGTGCTGTCGGATACCGGCGCCACCTTCACCGGTTTCGGGCAGGCGGTGATCGCGGTGCTGATCCAGCTGGGCGGGCTGGGGCTGATGACCTTTGCCGTGCTGGTGCTGAGCGCGCTCGGCATTCCCGTGGGCATGCCGCAGCGGATGATCCTGCGCGAGGACCTGAACCAGACCTCGCTGTCCAATCTCAACGTGCTGGTGCGGGTGATCTTCGTGGTTGCCCTGTCCTGCGAGGCTGTGGGGGCGCTGCTGCTGGCTTTCGTCTTCGTGCCGGAACACGGCTGGGGGCAGGGGCTGTGGCAAGCGGTGTTCCACTCGGTGTCGGCGTTCAACAACGCCGGTTTCGCGCTCTATCCCGACAGCCTGTCGCAATGGGTCGGGCATCCGCTGGTGAACCTCGTGGTGCCGGCGCTCTTCATCCTGGGCGGGCTGGGGTTCATCGTGGTGGGCGACATCTACCAGAAGCGCCGCTGGCACAAACTGACGCTGCATTCGAAGCTGATGCTGGCGGGGACGGCGGTGCTGATCGTCTGGGGCTGCGGGGCCTTCGCGGTGCTGGAATGGACCAACCCGGCGACGCTGGGCGGGCTGACCGCCGGCGACAAGCTCTGGGCCGCGTGGTTCCAGGGGGTGACGCCGCGCACCGCCGGGTTCAACACCGTCGATATCGGCGGCATGCACGACAGCACGGCGCTCTTGATGATGACGCTGATGCTGGTGGGCGGAGGCAGCACCTCGACCGCTGGCGGGATCAAGGTGACGACGCTGGCGGTTCTGCTGCTGGCGACGGTGGCCTTCTTCCGGCGCCAGAAGGCGCTGCATGCCTTCGGCCGGTCGCTTGGGCTCGAGGAAGTGCTGAAGGTCATGGCCCTGACAACGATCTCCCTGCTGCTGGTGCTGACGGGCATCTTCGTGGTGTCGATCAGCCATGACGGAGACTTCCTCGACCTCGCCTTCGAGGTGACCTCGGCCTTTGGCACGGTCGGCCTGTCGCGCGGGGCGACGGGCGAGCTGGACGGGGCGGGGCTCGCCTTCGTCATGCTGGTGATGTTCGTGGGCCGGGTCGGCCCGCTGGCGCTGGGGTTCTTCCTCGCCACCCGCAGCGCGCCGCGGGTGCGGTACCCGGAGGGGCAGATTTATCTCGGGTGAGGGGCGCGGCGGCGGGCAAGCCCGCCTTGAGTCCGCGCCTCGGTGCCAAGGGGTGGTCTTTCTGGAACGCGCCGAAACCTGTCCTCAGGTATCATCCGCGTGGGTGAGGTCTGGCACGTCGGCGGCCCCGGCGGAGCCGCGGCCCGACAGGGACGGGTTCTCCATGAAGAACCGGTGGCAGTTGAAGGCAAAGGTCCCTTCGGGCACCGGATCACGGTGGAACGACCCGTCCGGCGACATCACCCAGCTTTGCGCCGTGTCGGCGAGGTTCGCGGCCATGATCTGGCTCACGATCTGCGCCTTCACCGTGGCGTTCTGCACCTCGACCAGCGTCTCCACCCGGCGCGACAGATTGCGGCCCATCCAGTCGGCGGAGGACATGAAGACCCGCGCCTTCTTGTGCGGCAACCCGTGGCCGTTGCCGAAGCAGACGATCCGCGAATGTTCGAGGAACCGGCCGACGATGGATTTCACCCTGATGTTGTCGGACAGGCCCTCGATCCCGGGACGGATGCCGCAGATGCCCCGAATGACGAGGTCGATGCGCACGCCCGCCTGCGACGCCGCATAGAGCGCGTCGATCATGTCCGGTTCGATCAGCGAGTTCATCTTGACCCAGATCTGCGCGGGCTTGCCGTTCCGGGCATGCTCGGCCTCGGCGGCGATGAGCTCCAGCATCCGCGATTTCAGCGTATGCGGCGAGATGGCGAGGTTTTCGAGCTCCGACGGCTGCGCATAGCCCGAGAGGTAGTTGAACACCTTGGTGGCGTCGCGCCCCAGCGCCGGATCGCAGGTGAAGAAGCTCAGGTCGGTGTAGATCTTGGCGGTGATCGGGTGGTAGTTGCCGGTGCCGTAATGGGTGTAGGTGACCAGCTTCGACCCCTCGCGGCGCACCACCGTGGAAATCTTGGCATGGGTTTTCCAGTCGAGGAAGCCGTAGACCACATGCGCGCCCGCCCGTTCCAGCCGCCGCGACTGGCGGATGTTGGCGGCCTCGTCGAAGCGGGCCTTGAGCTCGACCAGCGCGGTCACCGACTTGCCGTCCTCGGCGGCCTCGCAGAGCGCCTCCACGATGGGGGAATTGCGCGAGGTGCGGTAGAGCGTCTGCTTGATCGCCACCACATCCGGATCGCGCGCCGCCTGCATCAGAAAGCGCGTCACCATCTCGAAGGTCTCGTAGGGATGGTGCAGCAGCATGTCCTTCTGCCGGATCGCCGCGAACATGTCGCCTTCGAAATCCTGCACCCGCTCGGGCACGCGCGGGGTGAAGGTGGGCCAGAGCAGGTCGGGCCGGGCGTCGATCACCAGTTCCTTGAGGTCGGCCGCGCCGATCATGCCGTCAAGCGCGATCACCTCGTCCTCGTTGACGTGCAATTCGCGCATCACCACGCCGCGCAGGGCGGCGGGGGCGCCTGCGGTGATCGTCAGACGCACCACCTGGCCGCGGCGGCGGCGCTTCAGCGCCACTTCGAATCCGCGCACCAGGTCCTCGGCCTCTTCCTCGACCTCGAGATCGCTGTCGCGCAGCACGCGGAAGCCGAAGTGGTTCTTTACCGAGTAGCCGGGAAAGAGGCTGTCGATATGCATCAGCAGCAGCTCTTCGAGCAGGATGAAGCGATGGCCGCCGTCACCCGCGGGCAGGGCGATGAACCGGTCGATCTGCGCCGGGATCGGCAACAACGCCTGCAGCGTGCGCTTGTCGCGCCCGCGCTCCAGTTGCAGCGCCAGGCAATAGCCCATGTTGGCGATGAAGGGGAAGGGATGCGCCGGGTCGATGGCCAGCGGCGACAGCACCGGGAAGACCTGTTCGAGGAAGGTCTCTGCCAGGTAGGCCATGTCGGCCTTGCTCAGCGCCTCGCGGCTGAGGATCGAGATGCCGCGCTCCGCCATTTCGGCGCGCAGGGCGATCCAGACGCGCTGCTGCGAGGCCATGAGCTTGCGGGCATTGTCGTTGATCAGCACCAGCTGTTCCGCCGGGGTCAGCCCGTCGGCGGCGGGCGTGGTGTTGCCCGCCTGTGCCAGTTCGCGCAGGCCCGCGACGCGGACGGTGTAGAATTCGTCGAGGTTCGCCGCCGAGATCGACAGGAAACGCAGCCGCTCGAGCAGCGGCACGCGGGCGTTCTCGGCCTCTTCCAGCACGCGCCAGTTGAAGCCCAGCCAGCTGAGCTCGCGGTTGTAGAACCGGCCCGGTCCGGTGAGGTCCATGTCGTCCAGCGTGACCGGGTCAGGCAGCGGTGCGGTGAGAAAATCGGCTTGGGTCATGGGCGCCTTTTGGAGCGGGACTGTAACGGCGGTATGACATCAATCCTGCGGCGCATCCGAGCCGGGCGCAAGCTCTGCCAGGATGCGGCGGGCCAGCGGCAGGTTCACCCCCTTGGGTGTGCCCAAGGCGGCATCGTCGATGGCCTCGACCAGCTGCCCGGCCATGTCGAAGCTGCGCGGCATGCGGCGCACCAGGTAGGGCAGCACATTCGGCGCCGGCACGATCTGCCGGTCGGCAAAGAGCTTGGCAAGCACCACTGTCAGCAGCATGTCGTCGGGGGGCAGCAGCGCCGTGAGCGTGGTCCCGGACATGCGGCTGGCGAGGTCGGGCAGCGCCAGGCCCCAGCTCTGCGGCGGTGCATCGGCGGTGACCAGCAGCGCCCCGCCCTGCGACAGCACGAGGTTGTGCAGGTGAAAGAGCGCCGCTTCGGCCTCGGGCTCGCCCGCCACCTGCTGCGCGTCCTCGACGCAGACATGGCCCGACGCCAGCGCCGGGATGTCGGCCTGCGCGAGGTCGCGGGCGGCGACAAGCGATGCGCCCGACAGATCGCGCCAGACATGGGCCAGGTGCGTCTTGCCCGCACCGCGCGGCCCGGTCAGCACCAGCTTGCCGCCGGGCCAATGTGCCCAATCGTCGATCATCGCCACGGCCATGGCATTGGCTTCGGTGACGATGAAATCGCCGCGCCCCAGCGCTGGCCGCACGGGCAGGTCGAACCGCAGTTGCCGTATCATGGTCACACCTGGTCCGCGTCGTCTTGGTCCGCCTCGAACGTGCCGCGGTAAAGCCGGCTGTGCTTGTACTGCGCCACGGCAAAGCGCGCCACGACGCCAAGGGCGGCGGCGATCGGCACCGCCACCAGCATGCCGACGAAGCCGAAGAGCGACCCGAAGACCGACAGCGCAAAGAGCAGCCAGACCGGGTGCAGACCCACGGAGTCGCCGACCAGCTTGGGCGTTAGCACGTTGCCTTCGATCACCTGGCCCAGCACGAAGACACCCGCCACCAGGCCCAGCGACAGCCAGTCGCCCCAGAACTGGAAGAGGCCGAGCCCGATGGCCAGCGCCCCGCCGATCAGCGCGCCGAGATAGGGAATGAAGGTGATGAGCCCGGCGACGAACCCCACGACCAGTCCGAATTGCAGCCCCACCAGCATCAGCGCCACGGCATAGTAGGTGCCGAGGATGAGGCAGACCGTGCCCATGCCGCGGATGAAGCTGGCGAGCGTCCGGTCGATGTCCGATGCCAGCTTGCGGATGGTCGGCGCATGGTCGCGCGGCAGCATCTCGTCGACGCGCGCCACCATGTTGTCCCAGTCGAGCAGCAGATAGACCGCCACCACCGGCACGATGACAAACAGCATCGCCACGCTGATCAGCGACCGGGCCGAGGTCAGCGCCGTCTGCAAAAGCTCTCCGCCGCGGTCGCGGATCGTCTCGCCCAGCGACGCCAGTGTCTCGCGCAGCGCGTCGTCCTGCTCCATCAGCGTCGGAAAGCGTTCGGTCAGAAAGGCCTGCAGGTCGCGGAAAAGCTGCGGCGCGGTCTCGAAAAGCTGCACCGACTGCTGGATCAGCGTCGGGATGACCAGCAGCGCCAGCAGCACGAAGATCAGGATCGCAACGACGGTGATGATCGCCGTGGCCATGACCCGGCTGGCGCCCAGCTTTTCCAGCCGGTCGGCCACGGGATCAAGGAAATAGGCCACCGCACCGCCAAGGATGAACGGCAGCAGTACGTCGCCCAGGAACCATAGCAGCACGGCAAAAACCACAAGGGCAAAGCCCCAGTACTTGAACTGCTCGCGCGCCGTCAGCGACATGGGTTTCATCCTTGCGTGGCTCGGCCCTACATCGCCTGTCACCGCGCCGTTTTCAAGGGCGCGCGCCGGTGAGAGCGGGAATTGCGCATCGCCGATCGGCACCGCCTTGCCCTTGCCAAGCCTGCCGCGTTGGCTCACAACCGGGCCACCACGACGAACAAGGGGTCTCCCATGCGCCTGAGCCGATACTTTCTGCCCGTTCTCAAGGAAACGCCTTCCGAGGCACAGATCGTGTCGCACCGGCTGATGCTGCGCGCTGGCATGATCAAACAGGCCAGCGCGGGCATCTATTCCTGGCTGCCGCTGGGCTTCAAGGTGCTGCGCAACATCGAACGGATCGTACACGGGGAACAGGCGCGGGCCGGGCATATCCCGATGCTGATGCCGACCCTGCAATCGGCGGACCTCTGGCGCGAAAGCGGGCGGTACGACGCCTACGGCCCCGAGATGCTGCGCATCCGCGACCGGCAGGACCGCGACATGCTCTATGGCCCCACCAACGAGGAGATGATCACCGACATCTTCCGCAGCCACGTGGGCAGCTACAAGGACCTGCCGCTGACGCTTTACCACATCCAGTGGAAGTTCCGTGACGAGATGCGCCCGCGCTTCGGCGTGATGCGGGGCCGCGAGTTCCTGATGAAGGACGGCTACAACTTCGACCTGACCAAGGCCGACGCGCTGCACGCCTACAACCGCCACCTGGTGAGCTACCTTCGCACCTACGAACGCATGGGGCTTCAGGCGATCCCGATGCGCGCCGACAGCGGCCCCATCGGCGGCGACGACACGCATGAATTCCTGGTGCTGGCGGAGACCGGCGAATCGGAAGTGTTCTACGATGCCGAGATCACCGAGCTGAAATTCGGCGACCGCGAAATCGACTACGATTCGGTCGAGCAGTGCCAGGCGGTTCTCGAGGAGTTCACCTCGCGCTACGCCCGCACGGACGAAACCCACGACGCGGAGATGTTCGCCAAGATCCCCGAAGACCGCCAGCGCGTGGCGCGCGGCATCGAGGTCGGGCAGATCTTCTACTTCGGTACCAAGTATTCCGAGGCCATGGGCGCCACGGTCAGCGACGGCGAAGGCAACAAGGTGCCGGTGCACATGGGCAGCCATGGCATCGGCGTAAGCCGCCTGGTGGGCGCCATCATCGAGGCGAGCCACGACGACAAGGGCATCATCTGGCCCGAGGGTGTGACGCCGTTCCATTGCGGGATCGTCAACCTCAAGCAGGGCGACGCAGAGGCGGATGCGGCCTGCGACGCGCTCTATTCCAGCCTGACGGCGCTGGGGCTCGATCCGCTCTATGACGACCGCAATGAACGCGCCGGCGGCAAGTTCGCCACGATGGACCTGATCGGCCTGCCGTGGCGGATCACCGTCGGCCCGCGGGGCCTCAAGAACGGCGTGGTCGAACTGACCTCGCGCCGCACCGGCGAAAGCGAAGAGATGCCCCCCGAAGAGGCGGTGCAGAGGATTTCGCAGATCTATTCCGCCAACGCCTGACCCGGGGCGCGATCCCCCGGCTTCATCTTGCCACCCGCACGTTTTGCGCTGCAAAACGCGCGGTTAAACGCCCGGCGGAGTCGCCGCTTGCGGCGACGGGGGCAGCGGCCCCCCTTCAATTCGGCTGACGCCGGGCGCGCGATCCGGTACACTGCCCAAAAACAAGAGCAGGAGAGGCAGATGATCCTCAGGGTTCTGACCCTGGCCGCCGGGCTGACCGGGGCCATTGGGTTGTCGCAATTCCCGGCGTTTTCGCAGCAGTACCAGCAACGCCTTGGCGGCGCCGTCGATGAGCTTACGCGCGTGGTCGCGCAGTTCGACCGCGATGCCGCCAGCGTCGGTCTCGACCGCGCCAGCGCGCTGAGCGAGCTGGACAGCGGCGGCGCCTTCGGGGCCGCGCGTGCGGCCAGCATGTCACAAACCATCGCGCGCCACGTGCGGCTGCAGGCCGACCTTGCCGCGCTCGAAGGCGCGGGGCCGTTCATGCGGGCGCGGCTGGCCGGGCACCTGGGCGACAGGGACATCGCAGCCCGCGCCTGGGAAGCGTTCGAGCCCTCCGTGCCCGCGACGTTCGAAGGGGCGGTGTTCGCAGGCACCGGATTCGTCGGCGGGTGGGCGCTGGTGTCGATGCTCGCGGGGCTTCTGGGCGGGCTCATCCGCCGGCCCGTTCGGCGCCTTTCGCGACAGCCGGCCATGGCGGCAAGAAATTCCTGAGAATTCCGAATCGGATAAGAGGTCTTTCCGGCTTTGGCCAGACGGGGTGCAGGGCGCCCCGTTGAGGGGCTGAGGCGTCGTGTCCGAAATACCCATGATGTCCGGGCACGGCACAGACGCCATACAGCGGGCGCATCGGAATTCTCGAGAATTCCGATCCGGAAAACGCGTGTTTTCCGGCCCTGGCGATCCGGTCAGACCGCGGCGCTGATCTCGGTCACGATGCTGTCGACCACCTGTGACAGCAGCGTCTCGTCTTCGCATTCCGCCATCACCCGGATCAGCGGCTCGGTGCCGGATTTCCGGATCAGCAGGCGTCCCTTGCCGTTCATCCGGGCTTCGCCTTCCGCGATGGCCTGCTGCACCGACAGGGTTTCAAGCGGCGTCTGCCCGGCGGCGAAACGAACGTTCCTGAGCAGTTGCGGCACCGGTTCGAAACTGTGCGCCAGCGCCGAAGCGGGCTGGCCGGTGCGCACCATCTCGGCCAGGTATTGCAGCCCCGCCATCAACCCGTCGCCGGTGGTGGCGTAGTCTGTCATCACGATATGTCCCGACTGTTCGCCGCCCAGGTTCCAGCCGCCGCGTCGCATCGCCTCGACCACGTAGCGGTCTCCGACGCCGGTCCGTTCGAGCCGCAGGCCGCGCGCATCGAGGAACCGCTCGAGCCCGAGGTTGGACATCACGGTGGCGACCAGGGTGCCGTCGCGCAGCCGGCCTTCCTCGGACCAGCGGGCCGCCATCAGCGCCATGATCTGGTCGCCGTCCGCCACCGCACCGGTCTCGTCGATGATCATCACCCGGTCGGCATCGCCATCCAGGCAAATGCCGATGTGCGCGCCATGGGCCACCACCGCCTCGGCCGCGGTGCCGGGGGCGGTCGAGCCGCATTTTTCGTTGATGTTGGTGCCGTTGGGCGACACCCCCACCGGGATCACCTCGGCGCCCAGTTCCCACAGCACCTCGGGGGCGGCGCGGTAGGCCGCGCCGTTGGCGCAATCCACCACGACCTTCATCCCGTCGAGCCGCATACCGCTCGGGAAGGTCGACTTGACCCGTTCCTGGTAGCGGAAGCGACCATCGTCGATCCGCTGCGCCCGACCGATTTCGGTGGCCGGGGCGGGATCGACGCCGGCGTCGATCAGCGCCTCGATCTCGGCTTCGGCCTCGTCGCTGAGCTTGTAGCCGTCGGGACCGAAGAACTTGATGCCGTTGTCGTGGCTCGGGTTGTGGCTGGCCGAGATCATGATGCCCAGATCCGCGCGCATCGACGGCGTCAGCAGGCCCACGGCGGGGGTCGGCACCGGACCCAGCAGCAGCACGTTCATCCCAGTGGAGGTCAGCCCTGCGGTCAGGGCGTTCTCGAACATGTAGCCCGAGAGCCGCGTGTCCTTGCCGATCACCACCCGATGCACGCCGCCTTTCTCCCGGCGGAAATAGCGCCCGGCCGCGGCGCCGATTGACAGCGCCATGGAGGCGGTCATCGGATGGATATTGGCAGTGCCGCGCACCCCGTCGGTGCCGAAAAGCTTACGCGCCATCTGTCTCTCCTGTTTCCACGGCCTGCCACAGCGCCAGCGCCGCGCGTGTTTCGGCCACGTCGTGTACGCGCAGAACCTGCACCCCCTGCGCCACCGCCGCAAGCGCCACGGCAATCGACCCCGGCGCGCGGCGGCTGGCGTCGGGCGCGTTCGACAGCTTGCCGATGAACCCCTTGCGCGAGGCGCCGAGCAGGATCGGGCAGCCGATGGCATGAAACAGGGCAATGTCCCGGATCAGCGCGAGATTATGCGCCACGGTCTTGCCGAAGCCGATGCCCGGGTCGATCACGATATTCTCGCGCCGGATGCCCGCACGGGTGAGCATGGCGACCTGCGCGGCGAGGAAATCGTAGATATCGAGCAGCACATCGTCGTAGCGCGGATTGTCCTGCATGGTTTCCGGATCGCCCCGGGCATGCATGACGCAGACCGGAAGGCCTTCGCGGGCGCAGTAATGGGCCAGCATCTTGTCATAGGTGAAGCCCGACACGTCATTGACCAGCCGCGCCCCGGCCTCGACCGCCGCCTCGGCCACGGCGCTTTTGCGCGTGTCGATGGAAATCGGCACGTCGATGTCGTGGTGCAGCGCCCGGATGACCGGCTCGATCCGCGCGATCTCGGCCTGGTGGGGGACGGTTTCGGCCCCCGGCCGGGTGGATTCGCCGCCGACGTCGATCAGGTCGGCGCCATCCTCTGCCATCTGCCGGCCAAAGGCGATGGCCTGTGCCGCGCCGCTGCGCAGCCCGCCGTCGGAAAAGCTGTCGGGGGTGACGTTGAGGATGCCCATGATCCGCGGCCGATCGAGCGTCAGGCCGCAGATCGGCGCCCGCGGGGCCGAGATGGATTCGCGCGCCTCGGGCGGCATCTGGGATATCGGCACGATCCGTTGCGGCTGCCCGCGTTCGAGACGCAGCGCGTGACTGAACCAGCGCCGGGTTCCGGCGACGGGCAGGGCATCCCCGGGCCGGGTCGGCTCGGAACGGACGAGCGGGCGGAAATAGGCTGTCATGGGCTCTGCATGGGGGATCGGGGCGATGCTTGCAAGCGCTCAGCCGACCGGATCGCCGAGGCCAAGCGCCCGCACCGGCAGGGAAGCGCCGGTCGGCGCGGCGCCGCCGATCACAAGCAACTCGCGCGCGCTCATGGCCTGCGCGAACCACGCCGAAAGCGCCAGCCCGTCGCGCGGCGGCACCGTCGGGCCGTCGGTGGCGTCGAGCACGATCTTCGACGGCGCCCAGACGCAGACCTGGCCGTTCTTCATCGCCCAGTCGAGTTCCGTCCGCGTGGCCACCACCTTGCAGCGATCGTCGCGCGCCGCCAGCACCCAGCCGTTCTGTTCGATGGCCAGCAGGTCGATGCGCCGCTGTACCATGCGGTGCGGATTTTGCGGTTGCGGCGAGGCGGTGTCAGGCGCGCCAACGCAGAAGATCAGCGGATCGCCCGAGGCCTGCAGCGCATCGAGCCAGCCCGGCAGGCGGGGGTCGGCGATGGCGGCATTGCTGAGGTAGACGACGCGGGGATGCGGGCGCTCCTGCGCGGCGTCGTTCAGCCGGTCGCGCAGGTCCGCGCGCGAGCGCACGATCTCGACCCCCAGCGCGCCGGGCCCGCGGTCGAGCTTTTCGATGCGGACGAAGGCGCGCAGCGCCTGCGGCTCCAGCAGGATGCGTTCGGCGATGCGTTCGGCCAGGGTTTCCAGCAGGTTCACCCGTTCGGCGGCCAGCTCATGCGAGATCGCCTCGGTCACGCGGTCGTAGCTGAGGATGCGGTCAACATCGTCGTCGAGCGGCCCGGTGAAGGGCAGCACCTCGACCACGACATTGAAGCAGATGCGCTGAGTGATGCCGCGTTCGGCCTGAAAGGCGCCGATCTCGACCTCGCGGATGTGGTCGCGCAGGGAAATCCGGTCGCGGGGATCGTCGCCGGCGGTGGCGATGGCCCGTTCCGAGGGATGCGCGAAGGCAAGGTGGATTTCTGTGCTCATGGCGCGGCTCCGCGGTGGTGACGGGTCTAGGTAGACTAGCAACGCGCGCCGGTGCAATGCCACCGCGCCAAAAGGGGGTGTCGGCTCCGCCGGTGCCGCGGGCCGCGCCGCATCAGTTCATGCTGATGCGGGTCGGCTGGCGGTAGAAGCGATGCACGCCGATCTCGGCGGTCATCGGGAACTTGCGCGCCCAGCGGGGGCGGACGGCGGTGGTGTGGTAGTGGGTAGCGCCGTCGGTCAGCTTGCGCGGCGCACCGGAGAGCATCACCTTGGCGACCTTTCCGACCTGGTCGAAGGCACCTTTTTCCGAGATATGCTCAGGGTGGCCGTCGCAGGTATAGGTGAACTGGCAGGCGTATTTCTGCCCGGTGCCCTGGTTGATCACGCCGCAGACCGAGCTGGGATAGTTGGGGTTGTCGACGCGGTTTAGGATCACTTCGGCCACGGCGAACTGGCCTTTCACGGTTTCGCCGCGGGCTTCGAAATACAGCGCCTCGGCCAGGCAGCGCCACTGTTCGCCACCGGCGGGTTCCGGCACCGACGCCAGCCAGGCGCGGTCGTAGTTGACCTTCGCCATGCCGCGGGCGGTTGGGGTGACCAGCTGTTGCAGATGCTGCGCAGAGGCGGTTTGCAGCCCTTGTTTCTCTGCCGCGAGCAGGGAACTGGCGGCATTGGCGGCGCGTTCGGCGTGAACGGAGGATGCGGCAAGGGCGGCCCAAAGGGCCAGGGCGAGCAGTCTGAACGTCATTTTGTCTACCTTCTCGGAACGAACGGATCGGATATTCGCCGGATCGGTGCAGCAGCGCACCCGTCCGGCAAATTCCGCGTCGCATAGACAAAAAGACACAATCGGTAAAGTTGGCCGAAAATGGAACCGGCGAGAATCCGCTGTTCGGGGCCTCCGAATGGAAGATAGGGTGGATTGTGCGGCCGGGCCTACCCGATCTTGTCCCTGATCGCCAGTTGAGCAGCCGCAAGCCGTGCAACCGGAACGCGAAACGGAGAGCAGCTCACGTAGTCGATCCCGGCCGCGCGGCAAAAGGCAATCGATTCGGGGTTGCCGCCGTGTTCGCCGCAGACCGAAAGCGTGACGGCGGGACGGCCCGCGCGTCCGCGCTCTGCGCCGATGCGCAAAAGCTCTCCGACTCCCTCGGTGTCGAGCACGTGGAACGGATCTTCGGCAAAGACGCCCTGGCGCACGTAATCGGACATGAAGCGACCGGCGTCGTCGCGGCTCAGCCCGTAGGTCATCTGCGTGAGGTCGTTGGTGCCGAAGCTGAGGAAATGCGCGTGCTGGGCGATCTCTTCGGCGCGCAGGCAGGCGCGCGGCGTCTCCACCATCACCCCCAGCCGGTAGGTGAAGTCGCGTCCGCGCTCGTTGCGCACGGCGGTGGCGACGGCGTCGATGCGGCCCTTCACAAGCTCGACCTCGCGCCGGGCCGAGACCAGCGGGATCATGATCTCGGGCACCACGGGATCGCCGTCGCGGCTGCCGTCGATCGTCGCTTCAAAGATGGCGCGGGCCTGCATGTCGTAGATCTCGGGCACGGTCACGCCCAGACGCACGCCACGCATCCCCAGCATGGGATTGTATTCACCCAGCGTCTCCACCCGGCGGGTCACGTCGCTCACCGGCAGGTCCAGTGCTTCGGCCAGGTCGCGCTGCCCGGCGCGGTCGGCGGGCAGGAATTCGTGCAGCGGCGGATCGAAAAGGCGGATGCAGACCGGAAGCCCCTGCATGATGCGAAACAGTTCGGTAAAATCGGCGCGCTGCATCGGCAGCAGCAGATCGAGCGCCGCGCGCCGGTCCTCCGAGCTTTCGGCAAAGATCATTTCGCGCATGACGGTGAGCCGGTCGGCCTCGAAGAACATGTGCTCTGTGCGGCAGAGCCCGATGCCCTGCGCGGCGAAGTTGCGCGCGGTCTGGGCATCGGCGGGGGTGTCGGCATTGGCGCGGATGCCGATGTCGCGCTCCGCATCGGCCCAGGCCATCAGCGTCTGGAAACTGTCGTCGAGGGCGGCTTCGACCGTGGCCGGGCTGCCGGCCAGCACCTCGCCGTTGGTGCCGTCGACGGTGATCGTATCGCCGTCGCGGAAGACCCGCCCGTCGCGGGTGGTCAGGGTCTTGCGGCTGAGGTTGAAGCGCAGGTCGGCGGCGCCCACGACGCAGGGCAGGCCCAGACCGCGCCCGATCACCGCCGCGTGGCTGGTGATGCCGCCGCGTTCGGTCAGCACGCCAATGGCGGCATGCATGCCGCGCACGTCCTCGGGCGTGGTTTCGCGCCGCACCAGGATGCAGGGTTCGCTGCGCGCCGCACTGGCCTGGGCGTCGGCGGCGGAAAAGACGATGCGCCCGGTGGCGGCGCCGGGGCTTGCCGCGATGCCGGTGGCGATGCGGTCGCGCGGCGCATCCTCGGCCACCTGCCGGTGCAGCAGCTCCGACAGGGCGTGCGGATCGACGCGCATCACTGCCTCTTGCGGGGTGATGATCCCGTCCTGGGCGAGGCTGACGGCGATCCGCACCGCGGCGCGCGACGACCGCCGCACACGCACCCCGTCGAGGATATGGACATTGCCGTTCTCGATGGTGAATTCGATCTGCATTTCTGCGCGCAGCTTCTTGCGCATCAGCGCCGCATGCGCCTTGAGATCGGCAAAGGCCTCGGGCGCCAGCTCTTCCAGCGACGGGCCGCGCGGGTCGCGTTCGAGAAACACGGATTTCGCGCCACCCTGGAGCGCATCGCGGCCCTGGCTCTGGCTCAGGTAGCGGCCGGTGATCTGCGGCAGGCCGGTGTCGGAATTGACCAGCTGCAGCACGCCCGATCCGCATTCGCCCGTGCCCAGCCCCAACGCCATCGCCTGCACCACAAGGCCCAGCCCCGCATCCACCGGCGCGCCCTTGGCCTGCCGCAGGAGCCGTGCCGTCGTGCCCTCCCAGGCCCGCGCCATGGACCGCAGCACTTCGGACAACTGCCGTTCGCGGTCCTGCGGAAAGCCCTCTTCCGCCTCGTCCTCGTAGATCGTCAGCGCGTCGGCCAGCACGTCCGGCGCGGTTTCGTCGAGCGTGTCGAAGATGTCGGGATCGAGCCGCGCCACGTGCACGGCGTAGGCCTGGATGAAACGCAGGTAGAGCGCGGTCGCCGCCTCCTTGCCAAGGCTCTGGCACAGGTGCATGTGCCGCACGTCGTTCATGCCGATGTTGAGGATCGCGCCGGGGCCGCCCCAGTCCGGGTCCATCGACGAAGGCCGCACGCAAAGCAGCGGATCGCCGTCGAAGAAGCGGAAGATCTTGGCGATGTCGGGCAGGGCGCCGGTGGCCAGCGCATGCACGGTGTCGAAAGACAGCGCCACGGTCCGCGGCACCGGCAGGTTGAGCCGTACCAGCCGTTGCAGGCACTTGGCCCGCCCGCCATGGGTCTGGGTGGCGATGGACGCGGTGTTGCCGATCAGGGTCACCCGCTGATCGGGAATCTGCGTGCTGAGAAGGGTGGACCCGCGTGACATGGCAAGACAATACCGCCGTCGCGAGCCATGGCAAGCTGGGCATTGCGGCCTACGCGCGCCGCTGCGGCGGTTGACGGCACCCCGGAACGAAAGATGCCGCCCATCGGAAACTTCGGGATGGTCCCGTCCCGCTGCGCCCGGATCAGCCGTCGAGCCGGGTAAGGTCGGCCACCTGGCCGCAGGTCTGGCGGATGCGGCTCAGCAGGTTCAAGCGGTTGCGCCGCAGCACCGGGTTCTCGGCATTGACCTGCACCGCCTCGAAGAAGGCATCGACCGCGGGGCGCAGGCCCGCCATGGCGGCCATGGCGGTGGCGAAATCCTCGGCCTGCATGGCGGGCTTGATCTTCGCCTCTGCCATGTCCAGGGCGTCGAAAAGCGCGGTTTCCTCGGGGCTTTCGGCGAATTTCGGATCGGCGCCGAAGGAATATTCCACGCCGTCCTTCTCCTCGGCCTGGGTGAGGATGTTGTTGGCCCGCTTGAAGCCCTGCACGAGGTTTTCGCCGTCCTCGGTGAGACGGAAGGCGGCCAGAGCCTCGGCGCGCTTGGCCAACAGGGCGAAGTCGCAGTTCTCCGGCATTGCGAGGCAGGCGTCGATAACGTCGTGAGTGATGCCCTTGTCCCGCAGGTAGACCTTGAGCCGGTCATGGAGAAAGCTGCGAAGATCGTCGCTGACCGACGGATCGTGATCGCGCACCAGCGGCAGCCAGCCGGGGGCCTCCGCTTCGGCGGCCTCGATCAGTGTCCGGGTGCGAGCGCCGAAGACGCCTTCGGCCACCGAGGCCGACAGGATGGCCTCCAGCGTCTCGGAGTGTTGGGCGTTGACGCCGATTTGGTGGCGCAGAATTTGCGCATCGACCGGGCGGTCCATTGAGATCCGGATTCCGTTCTCGAGTACCAACCGAATGACCCCCAACGCCGCCCGCCGCAGGGCGAAGGGGTCCTTCGACCCGGTGGGTTTCTCGTCGATGGCCCAGAACCCGGTCAGGGTGTCCAACTTGTCGGCCAGCGCCACGGCGACGGAGACCGGCGCCGTCGGCACGGCGTCAGAGGGGCCGAGGGGGGAGTAGTGGTCCTGACAGGCCGCCCCCACTTCGGGCGGCAGGCCTGAGGCATCGCTGTAATAGCGGCCCATAAGCCCCTGAAGTTCCGGGAATTCGTAGACCATTTCCGACGAGAGGTCGGCCTTGGCGACGCGCGCCGCCTGTTCGGCAAGGTCGGCATCCGCGCCGACCACCGGGGCCAATTCGCGCGCGAGGGCCGCGATGCGCTCGATGCGGTCGCGCTGCGAGCCCAGTTTGTTATGAAACGTGACATTGGACAGCTGGTCGGTCCAGGCAGTCATGCCCACGCTCTGCGCCACGCGCAGGTCGTTTTCCCAGAAGAACTTGGCATCCGCCAGCCGCGCCGACAGCACCTTCCGGTTGCCTGCAAGGATCGTCGCGCCGTCATCCGGCGCGGCGATGTTGGCGACGGTGACGAAGCGTTCGATGCGGCCCGTCTTGGGGTTCTTCACCGAAAAGAACTTCTGGTGCTCCTTCATCGAGGTTTGCAGCACCTCGGGCGGCAGGTCGAGGAACTCCGCCCCGATCTCGCCCAGCAGCACCACGGGGTATTCCACGAGCCCTGCGACCTCGGCCAGCAGGCCGCGATCCTCGACCACCTCGAGCCCCAGCGCAAAGGCGGCCTGGGTGGCGTCGTTCCAGATCGTCTCGGCCCGTTCCTCGGTCGACAGGATCACCTTGGCGCGCTTCAGCTTCGCCGCGTAATCCTCGAAGGACGTGACGGAAAACGGCTCCGGCGCCATGAAGCGGTGGCCGCGGGTGGTGTCCGAAGCCTCGATCCCGTCCACCGACATGGGCACGACCTCGGCCCCCGCTTCGGTGGTCAGGATGCAGAGGATCCCATGCAGCGGGCGCACCCAGCGCAAGGAACCGGCGCCCCAGCGCATCGACTTGGGCCAAGGGAAGGTGCGGATCACCTGTTCCAGCACTTCCGCCACGATTTCGGGCGCCGGGCGGCCGGGCTTGTCGATCACCGCGTAGAAGACCGTGCCCTTCTTTTCCTCGCGCTCGACCAGGTCCTCGCGCGCCACGCCCGCACCGCGCAGGAAACCTTCGATGGCCTTTTCCGGTGCGTCGGTGCGGGGGCCCTTGCGCTCCTCGCGCAGGTCGGGGCTGCGCTCCAGCAGGCCTTCGATCGCGAGGGTCAGGCGGCGCGGTGTGGAAAAGGCGGCAGCATGGGCATAGGTCAGCCCAGCCTCGACCAGCCCGTCGGTCACGCGCTGGCGCAGGTCGTCGGCGGCGCGGGTTTGCATGCGGGCGGGGATCTCTTCGGAAAAGAGTTCGATCAGGAGGTCGGGCATCGGGTCACCAGGGCTTTGGCCCGCAGCCGCGAGCCTCGTCATTTGCCCGGGTGGATAGCCTTCCCTGTCGCTGGCGTCCAGCGATTACCCCGACCGCCGGCCGGGCGGTCAGGCGGCGGCTTCGCGGGCCTTGTCCTTGGCGCGGGTGGCCAGCGTCTTGATGTCCGGATCGGCGCAGCGCGGCACGATCCGGTAGGCGGCCTCGACGAAGTTCTCGACGGCGAAGGCAATGAGGCCAAGCGCCGTCACGCCAAGCAGGATACGACCGTAGGCGACGCTGCGCAGCTGCTCCAGCGCGGCGCCGACGCCGCCCGCTTCGGAGGCGTCCGCGGTCCAGCCCGCCAGCACGATCAGCGCGCCGATGATGCCGATGACGACGCCCTGCGCGACGAATCCGAATTTCATCACCGGATTCAGCTTCTGCGTCGTCGGCGTCAGGCGCAGCGCGGATTTGTATTTTTCGCTCAGTCCCTTATGGGCGTAGTAGATGCCGGCGGCGATGGTAATGAGGCCGACCGCGATGACCACTGCCTTGCCATAGGGCAAGGACATCAGGCGCTGGGTCCAGTCCTGCGCGCCGCTGCCACCGCTGCCGCCGCCCATGGCCAGGCCCGCGACGGAGAGGCCGATACCGGCGTGGAGCAGCCCGGTGATGGTCTGCCCGGCGCGGGCGACGAGGCCCTTGGCGTCGGTGCCTTCGTCTTCGAGGTCATAGGCCGCGCAGATCAGCCGCCAGAGGCAGTAGCAGATCAGCCCCGCCGCGATCACCCAGAGCAGCGCCGTGCCCCAGGGCGCCGCCCGCAGGGTCGCGAGCGCCCCGGTGGTGCCCTCGGCATTGCCGCTCCAGAGAGCGGCGGTCAGGGCAAGGCTGCCGGTGATGGCGTAGGTGATCCCGCGGGCGGCATAGCCCAGGCGCATCACCGGGATGACGAAGGACGGGGGTGTGTCTGCGGACATGACGGACGCTCCTTCGCAAAGAAGCGCATGAGCGGCGGGCGGAGTTCCCGCCAAGGGCGAAATTCGGCGGGCGGCGGCGACCGGTCCGGCGATCAGTTCTCGCGCGGCGGGCAGGTCGGGTCGAGCGGCGAGCCGTCATAACTCTTGTCGCCGCAGTCGTTTACCTCGTGCCAGACGTAGCCGCGTCCGTCCTGGGTCACGGCCACGACGCGGTCGATGCCGTATTCGAGGTTGCGCTGGCTCAGGAACACCTTGGCGCGCCCCTCTGCCAGATCTTCGCCGATGGCCTCGGCGTCGAAACAGTCGAACCAGCCCGGCGCGACACGCGGCGCCGCGCCGGTATAGGGCGCATAGATGTCCTCGAGCGTGCCGAGCCCGGTGGGCGTGGTGAAACAGGCGCGGTAGCGGATCGGAGAGCTGTCGGCGTCGATGGCGCGGAAATCCTCGTAAAGGATGGTTTCGGGCGTGTCGCCGTTCAGAGGCGTGAGCTGCACGTCGTCGCTGCCGGTGGGCACGACCTCTTCGTAATAGGCGTAGACCTGCAGATAATACATGCCTGCGCCCGCCAGAACGGCAGCGACGACAATGAGGAGGACGAGGACCTTTCCGGTCACGCCGCCGCCCCGTCTTGCTGGCTTGCGACGACCGCGTCGGCGCAAAGCTTGGCGAGCGCCCGGACGCGGCCGATATAGGCCTGCCGCTCGGTGACCGAGATCACGCCGCGCGCATCCAGCAGGTTGAAGAGATGGCTGGCCTTGATGCACTGGTCGTAGGCAGGCTGCGCCATGACGATGCGGCGTCCGGTCTTGGGATCGACCTCGGGCTGGTCGAGGATGCGCTGGCATTCGCGTTCGGCGTCGACGAAATGCTGCAACAGCATGTCGGTATCCGCCACGTCGAAATTCCAGCGCGCGTATTGCGCCTCGGCCTCGCGGAAGACGTCGCCGTAGGTCAGCGGGATCGGCGCATCGGGTGCGTTGAACGGCATCTCGTTGCCGTCGTCGTGCCCCAGCACGTACATCGCCAGTCGTTCGAGCCCGTAGGTCAGCTCGCCCGACACCGGGGCGCAGTCATGGCCGCCGACCTGCTGGAAATAGGTGAACTGCGACACTTCCATGCCGTCGCACCAGACCTCCCAGCCCAGGCCCCAGGCGCCCAGCGTCGGGCTTTCCCAGTCGTCCTCGACAAAGCGGATGTCGTGCATCTCCATGTCGATGCCGATGGCTTCGAGAGAGCCGAGGTAGAGCGCCTGCAGGTCCGGCGGCGAGGGTTTGATGATGACCTGGTACTGGTAGTAGTGCTGCCAGCGGTTCGGACTGTCTCCGTAGCGCCCGTCGGTGGGCCGCCGCGACGGCTGCACATAGGCTGCGGCCCAGGGCGTGGGCCCGAGGCTGCGCAGCGTGGTGGCCGGGTGGAAGGTGCCGGCGCCGACCTCCATGTCGTAGGGTTGCAGCACGGCACAGCCCTTGTCCGCCCAGTAGGTCTGGAGGCGCAGGATGATGTCCTGGAAACTGCGGGGTTTGTCTGCTGTCATGTCGATCCGGCCCGGCCTGTCTGAATATCCTGCCTGCTTAGGATGCGGGGGGCCGGGGGTCAATTAGGCCACGATGGGTAAATTGACCATGGTGTCACGCGGATTTGGGGTGCAGAGCCTGCAGTCTTTGCTAAACATTGCCCTGATAACACCAGAGACCGAAGCGGTTCGGGGACAATTGCAGGTATGATGCGGAATTTTTGGATTGGATGTGCGGCGCTGCTTTGGGCGGCGGGGGCGGCGGTCGCCCAGGATGTGGCCTTTATCCAGGTGGAGGCGCAGCCGTCGCTGCGCCGGGCCGAGGAACGGGCGCGCGACTATGCCTCGTATTTGCAGGATGTGAACGGATTTGCCCTGGGCGGCGGCTGGTACAGCATCGCGCTGGGGCCTTACGACCCCGACGAGGCGCAGGCGCTGTTGCAGCGCTTGCGGGCGCAGGGGCAGGTGCCGCGCGACAGCTATCTGGCCGCACCCGACGATTTCCAGCGCCGTTTCTGGCCGGTGGGTGCCGGGCCGGTGGTGATCGACCGCGCGCTCGAGGCGCCCGACACCGACCTTGAGCAGGCTTTGGCCGCAGTCGAAGACCCGGCGCAGGCCGATCCAGCGCAGACCGATCCCGCGCCCGCGCCGGTGATCGACGAAACCCCGCGCGAGGCGCGGGCGAGCGAGGCGCGGCTCAACCGCGCCGAACGCGAGCAGTTGCAGATCGCGCTGCGGTGGGCCGGCTACTACAACGCCGCCATCGACGGCGCCTTCGGCCGCGGCACCCGCGGGTCGATGGCCGACTGGCAGGCCGCCAACGGCTTCGAGGCGACCGGCATCCTGACGACGATGCAGCGCTCCGAACTGCTGCGGCAGTACAACGCCGTGCTCGACGGGATGGGCATGGAGGTGGTGAGCGAACCGCGCGCCGGTGTCGTCATGCAGATGCCCATGGGCGTGGTGGAATTCGCCAAGTACGAATCGCCCTTCGTGCATTACGACGCCAGCACCGACCTTGGCGCGCGCGTCCTGCTGATCAGCCAGCCGGGCGATCAGGACACGCTCTACGGTCTTTACGAGATCATGCAGACGCTGGAGATCGTGCCGCTGGAGGGCGACCGCGAGCGGCGCGCGAACGGGTTTACCCTGACAGGGGCCAACGCCCGGATCGTTTCGCATACCGAGGCGCGGCTCGAGGGTGGGGCGATCAAGGGCTTTACCCTGATCTGGCCCGCCGGGGACGAGGAACGACGCACCCGTGTGCTGGGCCTCATGCAAAGCAGCTTCGACACGACGGCGCCGGTGCTGGACCCCGCAGCCGTTTCCGAAGAGATGCCGTCGGTCGACCTGTTGTCGGGCCTGCAGGTGCGCCGGCCCAAGCTGACCGCCTCGGGTTTCTACGTGAATGCGGCGGGCGACGTGGTGACATCGGCCGAGGCGGTGGAGGCTTGCGGGCGCATCACGCTCGACGGTGTGCACGATGCGCAGGTGACCGCCAGCGACGCCGCCTCGGGCATCGCGGTGCTGCGGCCCACGACCCGGCTGGCGCCGCAATCGGTGGCGGCCTTCCGCAACGGGCGTCCGCGCCTGCAGTCCGAAGTGGCGGTCGCGGGTTATTCCTTCGGCGGCGTGCTCAGCAAGCCGAGCATGACCTTCGGCACGCTGGAGGATCTGCGTGGCCTCGGCGGTGAAGAGAACGTCAAGCGGCTGGCGCTGGCCTCCTTGCCCGGCGATGCTGGCGGACCGGTTTTGGATGCCGGTGGCGCCGTGCTGGGGATGCTGCTGCCGCGTGAAGAGGGCGGACGGCAACTGCCCGAAGAGGTCAGCTTTGCCGCCAAGGCCGAGGATATCCGCGCGGTGCTGAGCCGGGCGGGGATCACGGCGGATGCCACCGAAAGCATCGGCGTCATGGCACCCGAGGACCTGACCGCGGTGGCCTCCGGCATGACGGTGCTGGTGAGCTGCTGGGAATAAGCGCGGCGGCGCGCCGCGGGAGACCGCGGCGCGTCAACCGCGGCCGAAGAGCCGCATCAGCGCGCCCCACTGGCTGAGCAGGACGCCCGCCAGAATCAGCACCAGCGCGACCAGCAGGCTCGCGCCCGCCGGTTCGCCCAGGAACACCACGCCCAGCAGCACCGACCAGAGCGGCACCTGGTAATTTGTCAGCGACATGAACACCGGCCCCGCTGACCGGATCACCAGCACCCGCAACAGGTTCGCACCCGCCGTGGGGACCAGCCCGAGAAATGCCAGCACCGCCAGTGTCTGCGGGCCGGGCAGGGGCGGCGGACCTTCGACTGCCCAGGCGGCAGGGAGCACGATCGCCGCGCCGAAAATCAGTGGCATTGCGGCAAGGCCGATCGGGTCGATGGGCGGCAGGCGGCGCATGGTTACAGAGCTCACCGCGTAGCAGGCCGCCGCAGACAGGCAGGCCAGACGGCCCAACGGCTCCTGCACCGCGCCCGAGGACACGAAGGCCTGGCCGCCGATCAGCACCACCACGCCAACAAAGCCGATGGCGAACCCCACAGCGCGGCGCAGGTGCATCCGCTCCCCTGGCACGAAAAAATGCGCAAGCGGCAGCACCATCAGCGCCACCGCCGCCATGGACACCCCGGCGAAACCGCTGGTCACGTATTGCTGCCCCCAGCTCAGTGCCATGAACGGCACCGCAGAACTGAGCGCGCCGATGGCCGCAAGCGTGCCCCAGGGGCGGGCGTCGGTCAGAAAGAGGCGAAAGCCGCGCAGCCCCCAGATCGCCAGCGTCAACAGCATGGCAAAGGTGATGCGGAAGGCCGCAAGCCAGAGCGGCGTCACGCCCGCAAGCGCCAGTTCGATGACGAGAAAGGTCGCCCCCCAGACAAGCCCGAGGGTGAGCACCATCAGCCAGCTGCGGGCCGTGATCTCGGGTGCTGTTTGCCCGGTCATTCAGCAGACATTCGGCAGATGCCGAAACGGCGGGCTTCACAAGCGGCACCGCGACTTGCGCCGCCGGGGCTTTCCGCTAGATTTGATTTCATAATAAGGGAGAGCTTCCGATGTTCTATATTCTGCCGATCGTCATTCTTCTGGCCCTGCTCGCATGGTGCGTGCTGCAACTCAAGGACGACATGTAACGCCTGCGTCTTTGACCACGTTCGCGTGACCTTGGGGAACCGGGGCTCTCGCGGGGTGTTTCCGTTGCTGAAACGCGAGAGGAGACACCCATGGATTTCTTTTTCATCGTGCCGGTTCTGGCACTCATGACCATGTTCGCCGTCATCGTGATGGCGATCAAAAGCAAGCACGACACCGAAAAGCGTCTGGCGAGCGCCGAGGCACCGAAAAGCAGCCTGGCTGCGGACGGCCCTTCGAAGTAAGTGATGTTGGAAATGCAAAGGACCCCGGCGCAGCGCCGGGGTCCTTCTTTTTGGCTCAGTTCTTTGCTTTGTCGACCATCTTGCCGGCCGAGATCCACGGCATCATGCCGCGCAGCTTTTCCCCGACCTGCTCGATCTGGTGCTCGTCGTTCAGACGGCGTGTGGCCTTGAACATCGGCTGGCCGACGGCGTTTTCCTGCATGAAATCGCGCACGAACTTGCCGGTCTGGATGTCCGACAGCACTTCTTTCATGCGCTTCTTGGTTTCGTCGTAGGGCAGGATGCGCGGGCCGCTGACGTATTCGCCGTATTCGGCGGTGTTCGAGATCGAGTAGTTCATGTTCGCGATGCCGCCTTCGTAGATCAGGTCCACGATCAGCTTCACCTCGTGAAGGCATTCGAAATAGGCCATCTCGGGCTCGTAGCCGGCCTCGACCAGGGTTTCGAAGCCCATGCGGATGAGTTCGACGAGACCGCCGCAGAGCACGGCCTGTTCGCCGAAGAGGTCGGTTTCACATTCCTGACGGAAGTTGGTCTTGATGATGCCCGAGCGGCCGCCGCCGATGGCGGAGCAGTAGGACAGGCCGATTTCCAGCGCCTTGCCCGACGCGTCGTTCTCGACCGCCACGAGGCAGGGCACGCCGCCGCCCTTGGTGTATTCGCCGCGCACGGTGTGGCCCGGACCCTTGGGCGCCATCATCAGCACGTCGACGCCGGGCTTGGGCTCGATCAGGCCGAAGTGCACGTTGAGACCGTGGGCAAAGGCGATGGCCGACCCTTCGCGCAGGTTGTCGTGCACGTATTTCTTGTAGGTCTCGGCCTGCAACTCGTCGGGCATGGTGAACATGATCAGGTCGCACCAGGCCGCCGCTTCGGCGATGCCCATGACCTTGAGGCCCTCGCCTTCGGCCTTGGCGGCAGAGGGGGAGCCGTCGCGCAGCGCCACGACGACGTTCTTGGCGCCGGAGTCGCGCAGGTTCAGCGCATGGGCATGGCCCTGGCTGCCGTAGCCGAGGATGGCCACCTTCTTGTCCTTGATGAGGTTGATGTCGCAATCGCGGTCGTAATACACGCGCATGGTCGGATCCTTCCTTGGGTTCTTGTTCTGGCGGCACCATAGCCGCAGCATCCGGAGAATGTTTGCGTTCTTCAGGATATTTCGGCTAATTGCGGTGAAATCATTCGCTCAGAGCCGAAAGAAGGAAAATTTCATGCTCGATGACAGCGACAGGCGCATTCTGCGGCACATGCAGGCGGAACCCGAGATGCCTGCGGCGGACCTGGCCGAACGGGCCGGGGTCACGTCGTCGACCCTGGCGCGGCGGCTGGACCGGATGCGCTCTGCGGGTGTCCTGCGCGGGGTGCGCGGGGTGATCAACTGGCCCGCGCTCGGCTACGAGGTCGAGGTGTCCTTGCGCATCACGCTCGACAAGACCCAGGGCCGCGCCTTCGACGATTTCATCGAAGGCGCGCGCGCGGTGCCCGAAGTGATCGAGATCCAGACCTTCCTGGGCCAGGTCGATGTGCGCCTGTCGGTGATCGCGCGGGACATGCCGCATTACCAGCAGGTCTACCGCGACCGGGTGCTGACCCTGCCGCACATCACCGATATCGAGGCGCTGATGCATGTCGCGCGGCTCAAGACCGACGAGACCCTGCCGCTATGAGAGTGGCGCCATGATCCCTATGGACGACACCGACCGGGCGCTGGTGGCGGCCCTGGCCGAGGATGCGACGCAAAGCGCGGGTGCGCTGGGACGCAGGCTGGGCCTGTCGCAGCCCGCCGCCTGGCGGCGCATTGCGCGTCTGCGCGCCGCGGGCGTATTCCGCGGGTTGCGGCTGGACCTGGACCGCGAGGCGCTGGGGTTCGGCGTGACGGTCTTCCTGGGCATCAAGCTGGCCACCAAGGGCCGGGTCGGTCTCGACGATTTCGAACGCGCCGTGGGCGCCATCCCCGAGGTGCAGACCGTGGAGCATGTGCTGGGCATGTACGACTACCGCCTGCGGGTGGTGGCGCGCGACATCTCGGATTTCGAACGGGTGCTGCGGCGGCGGATCATGACGCTGCCCGGCGTGGGCAATGTCGATGCCAACGTGCTTCTGACCGAGGAACGGCGCCCCGGACCGATCTGAGGTCTACCCGGCTTTTCGCATCACCTGCGCCTCGCGCCGGGTGAGGGCGTAGCGCGACAGCGCGCCGGTGGTTTCGGTTGCCTCAAGCTCCGGAAAGAGCCGCAGGATCTCGGCGCGGGCCGTGTCGCAGGTGCTGCGCAGGGTCTGCGGGCCGGGGTAGAGCGATTCGGAGGGGCAGGCCTCGGCAAAGACGATCTGGTGATCGTCGCAGAGGAAGTGGATGTATTCGACCTCGGCGCGCGGGACGATGCGGATGCTGTCGTCGTTGACCAGATGCTTTGCCGCGACCAGCACCTCGGCCTGGCCGAACAGAAGTTCGGCCGCTGCGCCGCGCAGCAGCATCCGGTGATTGGCCGATACCCAGAGGTCGCGCACATTGCCGAGCGCGCCCGCGCGGATGCGCACCGGCGCGTTGATCCCGGTGCCCGGCAGGCGCCGACGGCCGATCCAGCGGATCGGCTGCGGGCCGTGGTCCAGCGTCGTGACCAGGTCGCCTTCCTTCAGCGTCTCGATGAAACGCGGCCCGTTCGGCGTTTCGATCAGCGTGCCGCGGACGTAGCAGATCGGCGGCACGATGCCTTGGGTGACGTAGAGGTTGTTCTCGGTGTTGAACCAGCCGTTGCCGTCTTCCGTGGTACTGCCCTCGATCGTGCTGTTTCCGTTGTAATCGATATCCGACACCCGGTCGATCACCAGCGTTTCGCCGTTGTTGGCCACGCCCGATAGGTCCTGCCCGGCGACCAGCAGCAGCTGGTTGATCCGCGGGGCCCCCGGATCGTCCGAGCGTAGCACGTTGGCGTTGAACCGCAGGTACTGGTCGCCGAGGCCGCTGACGTCGGACTGGATGTTGGCATACTGGCCCGGGTTTTGCGGCGCGTAGGTGTACAGCGCGGTTTCGTTGAAGTAATCCGTCGCGTTGTCATAGACGCGGATTCCGACGATGCGGCTGCTTCCGTTGACCTCGAGCGTGTCGGTGGCGTTCTCGACCAGGACGACGACGATATCATCCGCCTCGAACGGCATCTCGCCGTTGCGGATCCGGGCGATGCCCTCGTTCTCGAACCCGCCGTTCGAGCGGGTATTGACGTTTGCTCCGTCGAGAATGTTGTTCCCGAAAAGCAAAAGCTCGGTCTGCGGCATGACTGCTCTTTGCCTGCGTTCTGGGGTCGTTGCCCCGGCGCGGCGCATTTTTGCCGCATTTGAGACAGTTTTAAGTCATTTTCTTCAAAAGGGAATCCCTTCCTGCATCAGGTTTCCCGGTGTGACGGCGAAACGACAGGCTCGCGCGCGTCGATCCGCTTTGCCAAAGCCGCGCGCGGCGGGTAGGACAGGGGCAACAAGAGGAGGATGCACGATGGCATTGCTGGATCAGGTTGACCCTGTGGGGCTCGACGAATTTTCGGTGGTCTTCACGGACCGGTCGCTCAACCACATGTCGAAGAGCTTTCAGCAGGTGATGACCGATATCTCGGGCATGTTGAAAGAGGTCTACAAGGCCGATGCGGTGGTGCTGGTGCCCGGCGGCGGCACCTACGGGATGGAGGCGGTGGCGCGGCAGTTCGGCCAGGACGCGTCGGTTCTGGTGGTGCGCAACGGCTGGTTCTCCTACCGCTGGAGCCAGATCTTCGATGCCGGCAGGTTCGGCGGCGAAACCACGGTGATGAAGGCCCGCCAGACCGGCAATAGCGCCCAGGCGCCCTTTGCACCGGCGCCCATCGACGAGGTCACGGCGCGCATCCGCGAGGTGAAGCCGGACGTGGTCTTTGCCCCGCATGTGGAGACGAGCGCCGGCATCATCCTGCCCGATGCCTACGTCACCGCGCTGGCCGAGGCCGCGCACGAGGTTGGCGCGCTGATGGTGCTCGACTGCATCGCCAGCGGCTGCGCCTGGGTGGACATGGGTGCCACCGGCGTCGACGTGCTGATCTCGGCGCCGCAGAAGGGCTGGTCGGCGACGCCCTCGGCCGGGCTGGTGATGCTGTCGGAACGCGCGGTCCAGCGGATGGAGGGCACGGCGTCCAACAGCTTTGCCGTCGATCTGAAGAAATGGCACCAGATCATGACCGCCTATGAAAACGGTGGCCATGCCTATCATGCCACCATGCCGACGGACGGTCTGCGCGCCTTCCGCGACACGATGATCGAGACGCGCGACTATGGCTTCGACCGGCTGCGCGAGGCGCAGTGGGCGCTGGGCGATGCAGTCCGCGCGATGCTGGCGGATAAGGGCGTGGGGTCGGTCGCCGCAGAGGGCTTCGGTGCGCCGGGCGTGGTAGTAAGCTACACCGACGACCCGGAGGTGCAGTCGGGCCGCGCCTTTGCCGCACACGGCATGCAGATTGCCGCCGGCGTGCCGCTGCAATGCGACGAACCGGCGGGGTTCAGCACCTTCCGGCTGGGGCTCTTCGGTCTCGACAAGCTTTATGACGTGCATGGTACCGTGGCGCGGCTGAAGCGGGTGATCGACAAGGTATTCTGATCGCTCGGATAGCGGGGTTAACCCCCAGACCGCAGGGCAACTGGGGGGCCAGCCCCCCAGACCCCCCGGAGGTTTATTGGCAAGATGAAGGGGCGCGGGGCAGGCGCCGAGAGGGGACCGGCCGTTTGGGCGGGTGGTTTTCGGTGCGCCGATACCGGCGGTGCGCGGCGGGCGGGTCAGGAGGACCTGGCGCCGAGGCCCAGCTGCATGAGCGTCTTGCGCACCGGGGTGAGCCGGTGCAGCGCGTCGAGGCCCATGGCGCGGGCGGCGCGCAGGAGCGGGTCGGATTGCATCGAGGCGCGGTTCAGCAGATCGATCCCGGCGATGCGGGTGCGGATGTCGGGCATCCGTGCGCGTTCGTAGGCGGCGAGCATCTGCGTATCGCCGATCCCTTCTGGGCTGGTGCGGGCGAGGTCGCGGAGCGTGCGCAGGTCCGCGAGGCTCATGTTGAGCCCCTGTGCACCGATCGGGGGCAGCACATGCGCGGCCTCGGCAACCAGCGCCAGCCGCTCACCGGCCAGATGCTCGGCATGTTGCGAGATGATCGGCCAGATCGTGCGCTGCGAGGCAAGCGCCAGCGGACCGTAGAGGCCGCCGGAGCGATCTGTCATCGCCGCCTCGAAATCGGCGGGGGCGAGCGCCATCAGCGCCTGCGCCTTGGGACCTTTCTCCATCCAGACCACGGCCGAGCTGGGTCGGCCTTCGTGATCGGGCAGCGGCACCAGCGTGAAGGGGCCGCCGCTGCGGTGGATCTCTGTCGAGACGTTGTGATGCGGTTCGGCATGGGTGACGGCGAAGGCCAGCGCCTTCTGTCCGTAGCGCGTGGTCCGGACGCCGATGCCTGCCGCCTGCCGCATCGGCGAGTTGCGCCCGTCGGCGGCGATCACCAGCCGGGTGCGCACGCGGTTGCCGTCGCTGAGACCGACGCGCGCCTCCGCGGCGCGGGTGAAGAGCGTCGTGGTGGCGGTGCCGGGGCGGTAGTCCACATTGGGCAGGTCGGCGAGATGCGCCGAAAGCTCGCGCCGCAGCAGCCAGTTGGGCAGGTTCCAGCCGAACGGCTGCTGCGAAATGTCGGCGGCGTCGAAATCGTGGGCGACGGGTGCCGTGTCTCCGGTTCCGCCGGCATCGACGATGCGCATCACCTGCAGCGCCATGGCGTGGCTTTCGAGACGCGGCCAGAGGCCCGCCTCGGTCAGCAAATCGCGGGCCGGTTGCAGGAAAGCGGTGCTGCGCAGGTCGGCGCCCGCGGCCGCGCGGTCGGTGATGGGCGGGGCAGGGTCGACGCAGAGCACGCGGAACCCCTCGGCGCCGAAGGCCGCCGCCGCGGTCAGACCGGCGATGCCGCCGCCCGAGATGACGATGTCGAAATCCATCCTAATCTCCTTTGAGCGAAGACTTAGCCCGCCGGTGCTCCGCTGCACAGGGGGTGGGCTTGGCCAAAGCGCCGCAGGGGGTCAGGTCAGGCGTGCCAGGAAGGCCGTGAGGTCGTCGGTGTGGTGGTGGATGTGATCGGCCGGTTCCGCCAGCGGTGCGACGTGCACGGTGCGCATCCCCATGGAATGGGGCGCCGCGAGGTTGCGCGCATCGTCCTCGAACATCGCGGCGCGGGCGGTGTCGGTGCCGTCGCGGGTGAACACCCTTTCAAAGGCGGCACGTTCAGGTTTGGGGGCGAAATCCGCGTGTTCGACGCCGTAAATCGCGTCGAAGGCCGCCTCGAGCCCGCGCGCCTTGAGCACCTGCGCCGCGTAGGGCGCGGTGCCGTTGGTGTAGACGATCTTGCGACCCGGCAAGCCCGCGATCAGCGCGGCGAGCCGCGGATCGGGCTCGAGCACGTCGAAAGAGATGTCGTGCACCTCCAGCAGGTAGGGCGCCGGGTCGACGCCGTGCTCGCGCATCAGGCCAGCAAGCGTGGTGCCGTAGGTGCGCCAGTAGTGCAGGCGCAGGTGATCGGCGCGAGCGCGGTCGACATCGAGCGCCTGCATCACGAAGTCGGTCATGCGGACTTCGATCTGGTCGAATAGCCGCACGGCTGGCGGGTAGAGCGTGTTGTCGAGGTCGAAGACCCAGTGACGCACGTGATCGAAAGCCGGTTTTTCCATGCGCGATCCCTAGACCGGCGCGGGGGCCGGGGCAATGGCGCTGCTTGCTTGCTAGGGGGCGGGGCCTGCGTCTATCGTGTCGGGACATTGGGGGGAGCGCCGCATGAACCAGATCAAGCCACAACAGAAGGATGCTTATACGTTGATCCTCGACGCGATCGACGTGGGCACCTTTCGCCCCGGCGATCGGCTCGTGGAAAGCGACCTCGCGGACCGCTTCGGAGTGTCGCGCACGCCGATCCGCGAGGCGCTGCAAAGGCTTGAGACGCAGTCGTTGCTGACGCGGGACGGGCGGTCGCTGATCGTGGCGTCGCTGGACCACAACCAGATGGCCGAACTTTACGTGGTGCGCACCGAGCTCGAGGGGCTGGCGGCGCGGCTGGCGGCGCGGCATGCCACGGAGGAAGAGGTGCAGGTGCTGCGCGACATGGTCGAGGAAGACCGCGCGCTGCTGTCGGACCCGTCGGCGCTGGCGCGGGCGAACCGGCGGTTTCACAAGCAGATCCACCTTGCCTCGCACAACCGCTACCTGGTGCAGCAGCTCGATCTCGTGCACCGGTCGATGGCGCTGATGGCGACCACGTCGCTGGCGGCGCAGGGGCGCGGAGAGATCGCGCTGGCCGAACACCAGGCCATCGTCGACGCGATTTCAAAGCGCGATGAACACGCCGCATACAGCGCCTTGAGGGACCATATCTCGGTCGCCTTCGTGACGCGGCTGAAACTGGATTCGCATTCGAAGTCAGCCGTCTAGGCGGGGGTCTTCAGATTTTACCTGAACCGGTGCGTCGGGCTGCGACCAGCCGTGCCGGGTCTTGTCCCAGTAGAACGGGCGCAGGGCAATCTCGGACAGGCCCTTGTAGGCGGCCAGCGTGCCCAGCGGAAAATAGAACAGCAGCGTCGGTACCCATATCAAGAGCCCTCTGTGCGGGCTGCGCGACACCGCTGCGATGCCGATGAGGACCGACACCGCTTCGCAACTCAGGAACAGCGTGAAGAGCGCCGTCATCAGGACCGGGTCCAGCACGCCCGAGGCGGGGTGCGGCAGGCCCAGAGGCAGCAGCCAGAAGCTCCAGAGTACCGGGGCGAGGGTGAATTGCAGGAGGGTGGTCAGGAACAGCAGCTGCACGCCGACAAAGCCGCGGGTCCCGATGTCGCGCCACAGCCGGGCGGGGCTGCGCATGTGGACAAGGTAGGTGAGCATGTAGCCCTTGAGCCAGCGCGAGCGTTGCTTGACCCAGGGCCAGGCACGGGCGTTCGCCTCTTCACGGGTGACGGTGGGCACCAGTTCGGTGCGGTAGCCGTAGCGCGCCAGTCGAATGCCAAGGTCGGCATCCTCGGTGACGTTGTGGGCATCCCAGCAGCCGACCTGTTCAAGAGCGTCTCGACGGAAGAACACCGTGGTGCCGCCCAGCGGGACCGCAAAGCCGAGGCGTGCGATACCGGGCAGCAGGATGCGGAACCACATGGCGTATTCGATGGCGAAACAGCGCGCCAGCCAGTTGGCGCGGGGGTTGTAGAAATCGAGGATGCCCTGAAGACAGGCGACCCTGGGGGGCGCGCGGCTGAAATGGCCGGCGATCATGTGCAACTGGTCCGGTGCGGGCGCGTCTTCCGCATCGTAGATGCCCACGATCTCGCCCCGGGAAAAGCGCAGGGCATAGTTCAGCGCCCGCGGCTTGGTGGTGACGGTGCCCGGCGGCACCTCGACCACGCGCATCCAGGGGGGCAGGTCGGCCTTCGCCAGCACGGCGCGGGTCTGGGCATCGCCGGCTTCGAGGATCAGGAGGACGTCGAGCAGGGCGCGGGGATAATCGAGGCGGGACAGCCGTTCGACCAGCGCAGTGGCGATGGCATCCTCCTGAAAGAGCGGCACCAGGAGCGTGACGCTGGGCAGCGGGACGACCGGCGCCGGGTCGGGATCGGGACGCCGCGCGACCCCGCTGGCCAATGCGGCGATCTTGAGACCCTGCGCACAGAGGAGGGAGATCACCGCGAGCGCCAGCACCCCGGTGAAGAAAATCTGCGGAGCGGCAGCCAGCAGCCCGAGGCACAGCAGCGCGAAGGTCCCGCCGAGGGCCGCGCGCACCGGTGTCAACTTGTTGATATCTCGACAGCTTTCGGCATCTGCGACGCAGCTTTCGGCGGCGCGGCAAAGCGTCGCGCCATGGCGGGCGGCGAGGATGTCCTGAATATCCGCCTCGGCGGCCAGCCCCATGATCACCGGGCCGAGCGTGTTGGGCAGCCGCTGGCGCAGGTCGTCGAACGCCGCAGGCTGGCAGGTGGCGATCACAAGGGCATCGCCGATGCGCGTCCAGGGCAGGATGCCTTCGCGGAGGCACAGGTGCAAAGGCAGCAGGCCCTCAAGCCTGTCGTCGGGCGGAGTCGTTCGAGGATCAAGCCGCGCAGCGCCCCAGTGCAGGCTTTGTGCGTGCAAAACCGCCTCGGGGCTGGCCAGCGCCTCTGCCCGGATCACGCGGTCGATCGGCGCACCGGTGTCCTGCGCCGCGGACAGTGCACTCAGCGCGTCCGCCGCACTGAGTGCACCCATATCGATGAGAATGCGCCCCAAGGGCTGGCCCCGCGCGCCCGGCACGGCGCGAAAGGCGTCGTCATGATGCAAGCGGGCGGTGCGCATGGCGAATCCCCTGTCAGCGACAGGATCAGCATGCCGTGCGCGTGGTTAACGGAGTCTTAAACCGTGGCGAACCTGTCTGGCAGCCGGGGTCAGGCCGGGACGCGGTCCATCGATTCCGCGAAGCGCTGGAACAGGTAGAAGCTGTCCTGCGGGCCGGGGCTGGCCTCGGGATGGTGCTGGACCGAGAAGACCGGCCGGTCGGACATGCGGATGCCGCAGTTCGACCCGTCGAAGAGCGACACATGGGTTTCCAGAACGCCGGTGGGCAGGGTCTGGCTGTCCACCGCGAAGCCGTGGTTCATCGAGGTGATCTCGACCTTGCCGGTCTCGACCTCCTTGACCGGATGGTTGGCGCCGTGGTGGCCGTGGTTCATCTTGATCGTCCGGGCACCCAGCGCCAGCGCCAGCATCTGGTGTCCGAGGCAGATGCCGAAGATCGGCAGATCGGGCTTGTCCAGCAGGCCCTGGATCATCGGCACGGCATAGGCACCCGTCGCGGCCGGATCGCCCGGGCCGTTGGACAGGAACACGCCGTCGGGATTGCGCGCCAGCACCTCTTCGGCGGTGGCGGTGGCGGGCATCACGGTAACGTCGCAGCCCGCCGAGGCAAGACAGCGCAGGATGTTGCGCTTGGCGCCGTAGTCGATGGCGACGACCTTGTGCCTGGGCTCCGTCTGCCGGGTGTAGCCCGCGGGCCAGGCCCACCGCATCTCGTCCCAGCTATAGCTTTGCGCACAGGTGACGTCGCGGGCGAGGTCTAGGCCTGTCAGGCCCGGAAAGGCGCGCGCCTTCTTGACCAGCGCGTCGATGTCGAAATTGCCGTCGGGATCGTGGCTCAGCGCCACATGCGGCGCGCCCTGCTGGCGGATCGCCCGGGTCAGGCGGCGGGTGTCGATGCCGCCGATGGCGATGCGCCCGCGCGCCGCCAGCCAGTCGCCCAGCTCCTGCACCGCGCGCCAGTTGGAGCTTTGCGTCGGCATCCACTTGACCACCATGCCCGCCGCCACCGGGTCGCCGGTTTCGTCGTCATCCGGGTTCACCCCGACATTGCCGATATGCGGGAAGGTGAAGGTCACGATCTGGCCGGCGTAGGACGGGTCGGTCATGATCTCCTGGTAGCCGCTCATGGCGGTGTTGAAACACAGTTCGGCCACCGTGTCGCCCCTGGCACCGAAGCCGGTGCCGTAGAAGATCGTGCCATCGGCCAAGGCAAGGCAGGCGGTGGGCTTGGGGCTGTCCGGACCGGGCATGGGCGTTTCCTCTCTGGCGCGAAATCTGTCTGTACCTAAGGGTTGGGCGACGGCGGGTCAAGGGGCCTGCGTTTTTGTGTTATTCATTGAAATCAATGAGTTGGCCTTGTTCAGCGCAGGTTGCGCAGGGGGGAGCTTTTGAGTAGGGTCCAATCTCGCGCACACATCAAGGATGGGGATCGGATGGAACTGCGGGCACGGATCAATACGGCGATGAAGCAGGCGATGCGGGACAAGGCGGCGGACCGCCTGTCGACGCTGCGGCTGATCAACGCCGCCATCAAGGATCGCGACATCGCGGCGCGCGCCGACGGCAACGACGACGGCGTCGGCGATGACGAGGTGCTGCGCATCCTCGAGAAGATGGTCAAGCAGCGCCGCGAAAGCGCCAAGACCTACGAAGAGGGCGGGCGTCTGGACCTCGCGGAGCGTGAACTCGAGGAAATCACCGTGATCGAGGAGTTTCTGCCGCGCAAGCTGTCGGACAAGGAAGTCCGCGAAGCCGTCGATGCGGCGGTGGCCGAGGTCGGTGCCGACTCGATCCGCGACATGGGCCGGGTGATGGGCGCGCTGAAGTCGCGCTACACCGGCCAGATGGATTTCGCCACAGTCGGCCCGATGGTCAAGGAACGGCTGGCGAACGCCTGATCCGGGCGGCAGTTCGTCCGCACAGGGTTGGTCAGGGCGCCGGGAATTCTGCGGCGATGGCGTTTAGCGTCGCGGGGTCCGTGACCGCAAAGCGCGTGACGAAGCGGGTCTTGAACCCGACGCGTCCCCGACGCGCGCCGAAATTCTCCCCGTGGTTCAGCACGTAAAGCACCGCCGGACGCGACATCGGGCGCAGCGGCGCGCCTGCGAGCCGCGCGAGGTAGGGAAACATCCGGTGTTCATGCGCGGTCATCGCCCGCAGGAAGGCCGCGCTTTCCGGCAGGGCGGGGTCGTGGAACGGCGCGGCACAGGAGCCGCAGAGCTTCCAGAACGGCTTGCGCAGGGGCAGCGCGGGCGTCGGCGGACCGGCCAGGGCGATCTGGCCGGTGGCGTGGTTCATGACGTAGCCGCTTTGCACGAGATAGCCGCCGGGGTCCTGCCGCGCCAGCATCTCGGCCACCGCGTCGCGGTGCAACAGGTCGTCGGCGTCGAAGCTCATCACGTAGCCGGGCGCGAGGTTCAGCGCGCCGAGGTGGTCGCAGAGCGCCGCAAGCTTGCGCCACTTGTCGTTGCCCGGTGTCGGATCGTCGAAGTGCAGGTGGGTGATGCGCGGATCGTCGGGCAGGGGCGGTCTGCGCTGACAGCAGATCACCGCCCGCCAGTTGGGGTCGGTCTGGTCCAGAAAGCCTTGCATCGTCGTGGCCAGCCGGTCCGTCACCGCCTGCCAGTCCGACACGTGCTCCGGCCCCACCAGCGGGATGAGGAAGGTCACGCCCTTTGCCCGCGGGCGCGCGCCGCGGGGGCGGGCCGCGCGCAGGTTCAGCGCCGCGCGTTCGGAGGGTATCAGCGCCTCCCCGTTGCGCGCCAGCCGGGGTCCGACCACGGCGGTGGCGGCCAGCAGGGCGGCGCGTTTGAGCTTGGGCGCGGCAGGGGCCTGGGCCATCAGGAGGCCTTCACGGCTGCACGCCGCTGGCCGAGGCGATGCGCAGCCGGTCCGAGAGGTCGGAATAGAGCGCCTTGCGCTCGTCCTCGGACAGGAAGGCGCCGATCTCGACCTCGCGGCCCGCACCCGACAGGGTCACGTAGAAGGGCACCGGCCCACCGTCGGGATGCAGCGCCAGCTTGGCCCAGTAGGTGTTGCACTGCCATTCCTGATCGGCCCCGCGCGGGTTGTGGCGCACGAGGCGCAGTTCCTCGGGCGTCAGCGTCAGCACCTCGAGGATCTGCCGGTCACGTCCGTTGCGCCGCAGCGCATAATAGGTCCCGGCGACCATCGCCAGCACGAAGGGCAGCAGCCCCCAGAGCAACACCGTGCCCAGCATCGCGTAAAGCGGAATCATCGCCAGCGAGAACAGGCCGAGGATGAAGGCCGCGAAGCCCTGCGGCGGCAGCGACTGGTGCGGCCAGAGGCGCAGTTCCTGGCGCGGGGCGGAAGTGGGATGGGTCCAGTCATATGGCATGGGGTGGTTTTAGCACCCTCACGCGCGCTGTCGAACCGGGTTTTTGCCGCAGGGGTTCGGGGCAACGAGGCGCCTCGGACCGGCTTAGTCGGCCTCTTGCAAGGCTCGCCCGAAGGTCGCCGCCACGAGGTCGAGGATCTCGCGGTGGATCTCGGCGCGTGTCCTCCCGCCGGGATCGGAGCAGATCGGATCCTCGATCCCTTCGTCCAGCGCGATCTCTGCGGCGCCGGGTTTGCAGAGCGGGAACATCGCGTCGTGGCTTGCGCCCTCGATGACCCGGTGCGTGGCATCGGGAATCGCCGCGGCGATGGCATCCGCATGAACGGTGTCCGGGCTGTCCGCAAGCGCGCCGAGGTTGATCAGCGCGACACCGATCCCGATGCCGCCGAAGGACGCGGGGTCAAAGATGTCCGCGGGCGCCGGATCGAGCGCCATGGCGAAGGTGACACGCGGATCGCCGCGGTCGCCACCGGCGGCCTCGCGGTCGAGGGCGTGAAGGTCGACACCGCTCTGCCGCACCCAGGCACAAAGCGACAGGTTGCGCTCGGGCGCGTCGCAGTAGCCTGCCAGCCGCTCCGGGTCGAGCCGGGCGCCGGCCAGCAGGAGCGCGGAATTGCCGCCCATGGACAGGCCGAGGACGCCGATGCGGTCTGCGTCCAGATGCGGGCCGATCTCCGGGTCGCGTGTCACGGCATCCAGCGTCGCCGACAGGTCCGAAGGCCGCAGCCAGAGCTTCATCGTCTTCGCCGCTGACCGGTCGGGGCCGGTGTTGCCGGGATGCCGGGGGGCGGCGACGACGAAACCGCGCGCGGCGAGCGGCGCCGCAAGCCAGGCTGCCGCTTCGGGACGCCCGCCGAGGCCCGCGCCGTGCGATAGCAGGATCAGCGGAAAGGGTCCTTCCGCAACCTCGGCCTCGCGCAGGGAGTCCGTCCCTTGGAAAAAGATGCTGTCGCCAAGGCTGGTCGACGTTCCGCCAGACCCGGCGGGATACCAGACCGTGACGTCGAGGTCGGTGCCGCGTTCCGCCGAAGGGGCGGTCAGTGTGCTGACGCCAGCGATTTCGGCCGCCGCCGCGAGCGGCAGCGACAGGGCGAGGGCGGTCAGGACAGCGCCGGATGTGCGGAGGAAACGGATCGGGGTCATGCGGGCTCTTTCGGCTTTGGCGTCTGCACCCAGTTGCGCCAGTCTGCGGGCAGATTGCAACCGGCAGGTGACAGGCTGGCCCGTGCAAGCGCGCCGCGGCCTGCGCAGGGCCGGACAAAAAAGGCCCCGCACATGGCGGGGCCTTTCGGTCTGCCGGATCGGGCGGCGCTTAGTGCGCGTGACCCTTGTCCCAGTCTTCGCGCTTCGGCAGCTGCTCGAACGTGTGCTCGGGCGGCGGCGAGGGCAGGGTCCATTCCAGCGTGTCCGCATATTCGTTCCACGGGTTGTTCTGCGTGACCCGGGGACCGGAGCGCAGTGCATAGGCCATGACACCGAAGAAGAACAGGAAGGACGCGAAGGACAGGAAGGCACCCCAGCTCGACACGTAGTTCCAGGTGGCGAAGGCCTCCGGATAGTCGATGTAGCGGCGCGGCATGCCCTGGCGGCCCAGGAAGTGCTGCGGGAAGAAGGTGATGTTGGCACCGATGAAGAAGGCCCAGAAGTGCAGCTTGCCCGCCCATTCCGGATACATCCGGCCGGTCATCTTGGGGAAGTAGAAGTATATCCCCGCGAAGATCGCGAACACGGCCCCCAGGCTCATCACGTAGTGGAAGTGCGCCACGACATAGTAGGTGTCATGGTAGGCGCGGTCGATGCCGGCCTGGCTGAGCACGATGCCGGTCACGCCGCCCACGGTGAAGAGGAACAGGAACCCGAAGGCCCAGAGCATCGGCGTCTTGAACTCGATCGAGCCGCCCCACATGGTCGCGATCCACGAGAAGATTTTCACCCCCGTCGGAACCGCGATGACCATTGTCGCCAGCATGAAGTAGGACTGCTGTGTCAGCGACATGCCGACGGTGTACATGTGGTGCGCCCACACGACGAAGCCCAGAGCCCCGATGGCGATCAGCGCCCAGACCATCGGCAGGTAGCCGAAGACCGGCTTGCGGCTGAAGGTGGCGATGACGTGGCTGATGATGCCGAAGCCGGGCAGGATCACGATGTACACTTCCGGATGGCCGAAGAACCACAGGATGTGCTGGTAGAGCACCGGATCGCCGCCGCCCGACGGATCGAAAAAGGTCGTCCCGAAGTTGCGGTCGGTGAGCAGCATGGTGATGGCACCCGCCAGAACCGGCAGCGACAGCAGGATGAGCCAGGAGGTCACGAAGATCGACCAGCTGAACAGCGGCACCTTGAAGAGCGTCATGCCCGGGGCCCGCATGTTCAGGAACGTGGTGATCATGTTGATCGCACCGAGGATCGACGACGCGCCCGAGACGTGCACGGCAAAGATGGCGAGGTCCATGGACATGCCGCCTTCGCGCACCGAGAGCGGCGGATAGAGCACCCAGCCCACGCCGGAACCGAGCTGGCCGTTGCCGCCGGGCGAGAAGACCGAGCAGATCGCGAGCGTGGAGCCCGCGACATAGAGCCAGAACGACAGGTTGTTCATCCGCGGGAACGCCATGTCCGGGGCGCCGATCTGCAGCGGCATGAAGTAGTTGCCGAAGCCCCCGAACAGCGCCGGAATCACCACGAAGAACATCATCAGGATGCCGTGGCCGGTGATCAGCACGTTCCAGAGGTGGCCGTTGGGTGTACATTCGCCGGCCGCCGCCGCGGTCATCCGCGCGCCTTCCATGCACATGTACTGCACGCCGGGCTCCATGAGCTCCAGACGCATGTAGACGGTGAAGGCCACCGAGACAAAGCCCACGAAGGCCGAAACGATCAGGTAGAGAATCCCGATGTCCTTGTGGTTCGTGGACATGAACCAGCGGGTGAAGAAACCGCGCTCGTCATGGTGTTCGTGGCCGTGAACGGCAGCGTCTGCCATATGTGCCTCCAGCTGTTGTGTGTGATCGGGGCGCGCAACATATCGCACGGGCCCGATGTGTTCCCTGCCTCCGTTTTAAGGACAACCGCGCCGAGCGGCAATGACCCGATATGACGCATCCAGCACATTATTGTCGCAGGGCGGGACATTTGACCGGCTGAGGTGCGACCTTTGTCTGAGGGCATGCCGGAAGCGGCCTTGGGGCGCCGTCGGACCGGGGCGCGCGATTCGACCCGTAGGTCTCCTTCTGGTGGGCACCATCTGCCCGTTTTTTTGGCAGGGGCCCCGCTGGTGGTTGCTTTGCGGGCAATTTCTCGCCTGTCGAAAAGGACAGGTCGTGAATTCATGACTTTGACGGCGACCGCGCGCGCGGTATGAGTACCGTGTTCATTGAAAGCCGATGCATCGGCAAAACCATTTTACGGAGACGCACCCATGGCCTATTTTGAGCTGAACGGGAATTTTGCGCGTAGTGCCCGCCGTCGGGCGAAAGCCGGGCGCCCCTCATTCCGGGGTCTTCTGAAACGCCTGATCGAGACACCGTTCGACCAACGCAGCGCCGAGATCGCGGACCAGCTGGACGACTTGCGCTCGCTCAGCGATGCGGAGCTGGAGAAGCGCGGGCTGCGCCGCGAAGAAATCGCCTTTCACGTGTTCGGCTGCCGCGAGGGATAATCGCGAACTGCGCGGCATTGGCCGACGCGGCCAGCCGTCAAAAGCCTGTGGTCAAAATGAAAAACCGGGACGCGCAAACGTCCCGGTTCGGATGTCGACGCTGCAGCCGTCTTAACCGACGAGGCCGCCGTCACTGCGTTTGATCGCGACGATCGAGGAGCGGGCCAGCACACCGTCGCCATCCGGGAAGGGCGCGTCGGGATGCTGGATGCCGGCAAAGAGCGTGCGCAGATCCGACGACCAGGTGATGCCGGTGACCTCGGAGCCCTTCGGGCCGGTCATGAAACGCTCGATCACGCCCGTCGCAGGGTCGCCCACCAGCATCTGGTTGTTGCCCATGCCGGCGAAGTCGCCTTCGTTGCTGTCGTCGCCGTCGGTCTGGATCCAGAGCAGGCCCTTGGTGTCGAACATCATGCCGTCGGGCGAGTTGAAGAGATTGCCCGCGTTGACGTTTTCAGAGCCGGCATAGGCGTCGTCATGCACGGTCGGGTTGCCCGCCATGACATAGAGATCCCATTCGAAGCTTTCGGAGGCATGATTGTCGTCCGCCGGATACCACCGCACGATCTGGCCGTATTCGTTGGCTTCGCGCGGGTTCGGGCCGCCCACCGGCGTCTCGTCGCCGCCGGCATTGGGCGCAACGCCGCGCTTGGAGTTGTTGGTGAGCGCGCAATAGCCTTCGACCGACACCGGGTTGACCGCGACCCATTCGGGACGGTCCATGGTGGTGGCGCCGACCTTGGAGGCGGCCATGCGGGTGAAGACGTGGATCTCGGGCGTGGTCATGCCGGTCGACTCTTCGGTGAGCGCCGCCCAGGTGCCGGTGCCGTCGTCGTTGAAGACCGCGGCATAGAGCGTGCCCTCGTCCAGCAGGGTCGAGGTGCCGCCGCCGGCGGCATAGACGCCGGACGAAACGAACTTGTAGAGGAACTCGCCGCGTTCGTCGTCACCCATGTAGACCACCACGCGGCCGTCCGGAGCGATGGCGCAGGCGGCGTTCTCGTGCTTGAACCGGCCCAGGGCGGTGCGCTTCACGGGCGTCGATTGCGGATCGGCGGGGTCGATCTCGACCACGTAGCCGGCGCGGTAGGGTTCGTTGGGGGTCTGGCTCACGTCGAAGCGCGCGTCGTACTGTTCGTAGGCGTAGCGCGATTCGAGACCGATGCCGTAGCGGTCATAGTCTTCGGGCAGGCTGGCCTCGGGATCGGTGGAGCCGAAGTAGCCGTTGAAGTTCTCTTCGCAGGTGAGGTACGTGCCCCAGGGCGTCTTGCCGGCGCCGCAGTTGTTGAAGGTGCCGAGGCTTTCCGTGCCGGTGGGATCGGCGTTGGTCTTGAGCAGGTCGGACCCGGCGGCGGGCCCGGACAGGCGCATCGGCGTGTTGTGATGGATGCGGCGGTTGTAGGGGCTGTCGACCACGATGGTCCAGCCGCCGTCGCCTTCGGCCACTTCCATCACCGTGACGCCCTGCAGGTTCATCAGCTTCTGCGCATCCTCGGCCGAGGTGACGTCGCCTCCGGTCTGCGGCAGGTTGATGTCGGGGTTCACGTACTCATGGTTCACCGCGATCAGCTGGCGGCCGTCCACGGTGAAAAGCTCCATACCGTCGGTGTTCTCGCCGAATACCTTGTCGGACGAGGCAAGGTCGACGCCGGTTTCGGGATCGAAGGGGGCGGCGTCCGAAAACAGCGGATCGCCCCAGCGCGCCAGGGTCGACCATTCGTAGCCCTCGGGCACGTGCACGGTCGAATCGGTGAAGGCCTGGATCGGGGTGAAGCCGAGGCGGCTGGCGGCGGCCTGCGCGCGGGCGGAGGTCGTGCCCATCAGCGTGCCGGCGCCCATCACAGCGGCGCCCGACCCGAAGGCCAGTACGCCGCGCAGAAAGCCGCGGCGCGACAGCGCGCGTTCGACGACGGCGTCGAATTCGCAGCCTTCGGGGCGCGGGTTCTTGAGTTCGTCCCATTCGTCCCAGCTGAGGTGACGGGTATCGGTGTCTTTCATCGCTCGGTCTCCGTGATGTCTGGCTAGATGACAGCGTGTCGGGCCTTCGCTAGACCGCGCCGGCAACAGATCTGCGACCGCCGGGTAAGAGTTTTGTGACACTCGCGGGAACGTGTCCAGGGGGCCCGGTCCGGGCGCGTTGCCGGATCGCCTATGGGCGATACGAGAGACGCTGTCTCTCGTGCTCTCTGAGGGTTATTTTAAACCGAAGAAGGGGAGGGGGAGTTCTCGGTTCAGTCGCCGAAGACGGTGCCGAAGCTGCGGCGCAGGGCGACGTCCACGTCCTCCATGGCCACCGGCAAGCCGAGGTCGACGAGGCTGGTGACGCCGTGTTCGGTGATGCCGCAGGGCACGATGCCGTCGAAATGCGCGAGATCCGGCTCCACGTTGATCGACAGGCCGTGAAAGCTCACCCATTTGCGCAGGCGGATTCCGATGGCGGCGATCTTGTCCTCTGCCCTGGCGCCGGTGGCGGTCCGCGGCTTGTCGTCGCGTTCGACCCAGACGCCGACCCGGCCCTCGCGGATATGGCCGGTGACGTTGAACTCGGCCAGCGCCGCGATCACCCAGGATTCGAGCTGTTGCACGAAGCGGCGCACGTCATGGCCGCGCTTGCCGACATCGAGCATCACGTAGGCCACGCGCTGGCCGGGGCCGTGGTAGGTGTACTGTCCGCCGCGCCGGGTCATGTGCACCGGAAAGCGGTCGGGATCGCGCAGATCGGCCGGATCGGCGGAGGTGCCGGCGGTGTAAAGCGGCGGATGTTCCAGCAGCCAGATGCATTCCGGCGCCGTGCCCGCGGCGATCTGTGCCGCGCGCGTCTCCATGAAGGCCAGCGCCGCGTCGTAATCCGTCAGCCCGTCGTCCTGTCGCCATTCCACCATGTCGTCCCGCCTTTCGCGCCTCTTCTGCGCCAGATGCGGCGGCTTCGCAAGGGAACCGGGAGGTCGCTTGGTACGTTGACGGCCCAGTGACCAAGCGTCCTCTGCAACCTCTTTTTCGACGCTTTGGGCGTCAAAGGATCCTCATGGGAAACCCACCGCGTGACAACGGCCTCAAGGCGCCGCCGCCGTTGACCGACAACCGCATCTGCGTCCTGATGAACGCAGCCTCCGGCAAGGATGACAAGTCCGAGCAGGCCGAGCGCATGCAGGTGGCCTTTGACCGCTACCCTGGCCGGTTCGAACTGCGGATGCTCGACCGCGGGCAGGGGCTTGCGGATGCCTGCCGGAGGGCGATGAAGGACGGGTTCGGCACCATCGTCGCCGCGGGCGGCGACGGCACCATCGCCGGTGTCGCGGGGCAGCTGGCGCACAGCGAGCGGCGCATGGGGATCATCGCTCTTGGTACCTTCAACTTCGTCGCGCGCGGGCTGGGCATTCCCGAAGATGTCGAAGAGGCGATCGACCTGATCGCCACCGGTGAGGCGAAGGCTATGCCGGTGGGCGAGGTCAACGGGCAGATCTTTCTCAACAACGCCAGCCTGGGCATCTATCCCCAGGTGCTGCGCGAACGCGAAGGCACCTACAAGCGCTGGGGCCGCAGCCGGATCGCGGCGCATTGGTCGGTGCTGGTGACCTTCCTGTCCTTCAGGTCGCCGGTGCGTATGGCGGTGCGGATGCAGGACCGCGAGTTGCGCACCAAGACGCCGCTCGCCTTCGTCGGGCGCAGCGCCTACCAGCTTGAACATTTCGGCCTGGCCGGGGCGGATTGCGTGCGCCGCGGCGAATTCGCCCTGTACCTCGCTCCGGATTGTACGCGGATGGAACTGCTTCTGCGCGCCTTGCGGCTGGCGGGCAAAGGGATGGTGCCCGAGCGCGATTTCGAGCTGATCTGCGGCAAGGAGATCGAGATCGCCACGTCGAAGCCGATGCAGACCGTGGCCATGGACGGCGAACGCATGCGCCTGCGCAGCCCGTTCAGGTTCGTCATGCACGAAAAGGCGCTGAACGTCATCATGCCGGCGGACGCACGCGCGACATGAGTCGCATCGTGCATCTGTCCGACCTGCATTTCGGGCGTGACCGGCCGGAATTGCTGGAGCCTCTGGTGGCCTATGTGAACGGCCTCGCTCCGGATCTCGTGCTGATCTCGGGCGACCTGACACAGCGCGCCCGAAATCACCAGTTCGCCGCGGCCCGACAGTTCATGGACCGGTTGCAGGCGCAGGTTCTGGCGGTGCCCGGCAATCACGACACGCCGCTCGACAACCTCTACATCCGGCTGCTGAAGCCGTGGCGGCGGTTCCGGCGGCACATCGCCAGCGACCTCGAACCCTGCCAGAGCGGCGACAGCCACGTGGTGACCGGGCTCAACACCGCCGATCCCTGGGCTTGGCAGCGCGGCAAGCTGCGCCGGTCCAGCCTGCGGCGGGCCTGCGGCTTTCTCAGCCGCGAGCGCACCGGCGACAAGATCGGGATCGTGGTGATGCATCACCCGCCGGAACATGACGATGCCGCCGGAAACAAGACGCTGATGAAGGGGGCGGCGCGGGGGCTCGAGACGCTGCGCGATTGCGGTGCCGACATCGTGCTCTGCGGGCATCTGCATTCCTGGCGCGTGGCGCCGTTCCGCGCCATGCGGTCGTTGCTGCTGGTGCAGGCGGGAACCGGGCTCTCGACGCGACTGCGCGGAGAGCCAAACGACCTGAACCTTTTGATCGTGCAGGACGGCCGGGTCACGATCGAACGCCATGGCACCAGGGACGCTGATCCGGATTTTCACGTCCTGTCACGCAGCCGATTCCAGAAGCGCGACGGGGTCTGGAACGGCTTGCCCTAGGCGCCGGACAGGCAGCGCGCGGCGGCGAAACCGCGCTCTGCCGGAGGGGCGGAAAAAGCCGCAAGATTCCTCTTCACAACCCCGAAGGCCTCGTCTATACGCGGCCCACCAAGTCAAGACGTGCGGTCGTGGCGGAATTGGTAGACGCGCAGCGTTGAGGTCGCTGTGGGGTAACTCCCGTGGAAGTTCGAGTCTTCTCGACCGCACCATTTTCTCCGTTTTGCAGATAGAACCCTGTCCTGCGCCCTGCGAAGAGCGGGGCTTGTGACGCCTTTCAGGGCCCTCAGGCCGTTGGCAAGGCACTGCGTGTCACCGACCGCACGGCACGAATACGCCTTGCACGCCAAGGGCGTGGCGCATAGAACACCCCAAATTTTCAACGTGCCGGGGCAGGGGCCCCGCGCAAGGATATGGGGAAACGAATGCAGGTCACCGAGACGCTGAACGACGGTCTGAAGCGCGGCTATGCGATCACTGTCACCGCAGCCGAACTGGACGCGAAGGTGGTGGAGAAGCTGAGCGAAGCGCAGCCCGAGATCGAGATGAAGGGCTTTCGCAAGGGCAAGGTGCCGCTGCCGCTGCTGCGCAAGCAATTCGGTCAGCGCCTGCTGGGCGAGGCGATGCAGGAAAGCATCGACGGCGCCATGTCCGAGCATTTCGAGAAATCCGGCGACCGCCCGGCGATGCAGCCCGAGGTCAAGATGACCAACGAGGACTGGAAAGAGGGCGACGACGTCCAGGTCGAAATGTCCTACGAGGCGCTGCCCGAGGTGCCCGAGCTGGACTTTTCGGGCGTCAAGGTCGAGCGTCTGGTGGTCAAGGCCGACGACGCGTCGGTGGACGAGGCGCTGGCGAACCTCGCCGAGACCGCGCAGGACTTCAAGGACCGCAAGAAGGGCAGCAAGGCCAAGGACGGCGACCAGGTCGTGTTCGATTTCGTCGGCAAGGTCGACGGCGAAGCATTCGAGGGCGGATCGGCCGAGGATTACCCGCTGGTGCTGGGCTCGGGGTCCTTCATCCCCGGCTTCGAAGAGCAACTTGTCGGCGTCAAGGCCGGCGAGGAAAAGCAGGTCGAAGTGAGCTTCCCCGACGATTACGGCGCACCGAACCTCAAGGGCAAGGCGGCGACCTTCGACTGCACCATCAAGGCGGTGAAGGAACCGGTTGCGGCGGAAATCGACGATGAACTGGCCAAGAAATTCGGCGCCGAGGACCTTGCCGCGCTCAAGGCGCAGATCGCCGAGCGTCTCGAGGCCGAATACCAGGGCGCCGCGCGCCAGGTGATGAAGCGCAACCTGCTCGACACGCTTGATGGCATGGTGAGCTTCGACCTGCCGCCGAGCCTGGTCGAGGCCGAGGCCAAGCAGATCGCGCACCAGCTTTACCACGAAGAGCATCCCGAGGATCAGGGCCACGACCACGGCGAGATCGAGCCCACCGACGAGCACAAGTCGCTGGCCGAGCGCCGCGTGCGTCTGGGCCTGCTGCTGGCCGAACTGGGTCAGCAGGCCAAGGTCGAGGTCACCGATGCCGAGATGACCCAGGCGATCATGAACCAGGCCCGCCAGTACCCGGGCCAGGAACGCCAGTTCTTCGACTTCGTGCGCCAGAATCAGCAGATGCAGCAGCAGATGCGCGCGCCGATCTTCGAGGACAAGGTCATCGACCACATCGTCGACCAGGCCGAGGTCACCGACAAGGAAGTGTCCAAGGACGAGCTTCAGAAGGCTGTCGAGGCGCTGGAAGAAGACGACGCGTAACGCGCTGTTTAACTTCTGTTTTCCGAAAAGGCCGCCCCATAACGGGCGGCCTTTTTGATGCGCGCGCGCGGCGCGGGCCGGCGAACTGGGACGGATTCGAATTTTCAAGCAGAGTGTGATGGATTATTGGACTTATTGCCGCATCTTATTATCCTACATGCTGGTATGCCGATCACGACCCGGAGACAAAGGGCATGGCCTCACCGCAACACGCCGACAATACCGCTTTCGATGCGCCCGAATGGGGTTTCCTTCGTAGAGACGGGGTCATGGCGGGCGAAATTGCCCGCCATGACTGGAGCAGTACGCCGTTGGGCCCGATCCGGCAGTGGCCCTCGGCTTTACGGATCGCGGTCGGCATCCTGATCTCTTCGGATTTTCCCAAATGCCTCTTTTGGGGGCCGGAAAAGACCATGATCTACAACGATGCCTTCGTCCCGATCCTGGGCCACAAGCATCCCTGCGTCGGGCAGCCGGGGCTGGAGGTCTGGGACGAAGTTCGGGCCGATATCGAGCCGATCATGGATCTGGCGATGGCCGGAGAGTCGACCTTCATCGAGGATTTCCCCCTTCTTATCGACCGGTCCGGCACGCCCGAGGACGCGTTTTTCACCTTCTGCTACAGCCCGGTGCGGGACGAGCACGGGCAGGTCTGCGGGCTTCTGGACACGGTGATCGAGACCACGGCAAAGGTGCGCGCCGAACAGCTTGGAAAACTGCGCAACAAGGAACTGGTGCACCGATCGCGTAATGCCTATGCGCTGGTGTCGGCGCTGATCAACCAGACTTTCCGACGCGCCGAGGATCTGGAAGCGGCGCGCCGGTCGATCCAGTCGCGGATCCAGGCGCTGGTGCGCGCTCAGGACCTGCTGATGGAAGAGGGGATGTCGAAGGGTCTGCTGGGTCGGATCGCCGAACAGTCGCTTGGCGCCTTCCAGACCGAAGGCAAGCGCATCCATTTCAGCGGGCCTGACGTCGAAATCGGCCCGGAACAGACGACGGCCCTCAGCCTCGCGCTGCACGAACTGGGCACCAATGCCACGAAATACGGTGCGCTCAGCGCCGGGTTCGAGGGCCAGGTGTATCTGAGTTGGGGCGTCGAAGGCGCGGCCTTCCGGTTGTCCTGGATCGAAACTGGCGGGCCCGCGGTGACGGCGCCCGGCAGCACCGGCTTTGGCAGCACGATCCTGAGATCGGTCCTGCCCGAGGCATTCGCGGCCGAAGCGACGCTGGATTTCGCCCGGGACGGGTTGCGCCTGTCGCTGCAGGGCCCGGTGTCGGCATTGTCCGGGGTTGCCCATTCGGCGCTGAACTGACCGCGCGGGCGGGGTCTCGCCAACGGAGGATCATCCGCTCACCGGGCATGAAAAAGCCGCGCGGGGTGGGCCCGCGCGGCATGTCGCGCCCGCAGGCGCAACGCGAGGCTTTGCCTCAGCTCTTGTCTTCGTCGTCGGAGCCGTTCTCGTCCGCGCTGTCGGATTCGACACCGGCGGTTTCGGCCAGGTCCTGGTCGTCGGAGGCGGCAGCGCCGATGTCGTCGAACAGTTCCGCGATCTCGAATTCGGCAGCGGCTTCTTCCTCGGCAGCCAGATCCTGGATCGACTTGCCCGACGCCTGAAGCTCGGCCTCTTCGGGCGAGCGGGCGACGTTGAGTTCGATGGTGACCATGACCTCGGGGTGCAGGTGCACCTCGACCTCGTGCAGACCCAGTTCCTTGATCGGGGTGCGGATCAGAACCTGCTTGCGGTCGATGGAATAGCCGGCCTCGGTCGCGGTGTCGGACACGTCACGGGTGGTGACGGAGCCGTAGAGGTTGCCGCCATCGGAGGCGGAACGAATCACGACGAACTGCTGGCCGCCCAGGCGGTCGCCCAGGGCCTCGGCCTCTTTGCGGGTCTCGAGGTTGCGCGCTTCGAGCTGCGCTTTCTGCGCTTCGAAATGCTTGATATTGGCCTCGGAGGCGGTCAGCGCCTTGCCCTGCAGCAGCAGGTAGTTGCGGGCGAAGCCCGGCTTGACGTCGACCACATCGCCCATCTGGCCCAGCTTGGCCACACGTTCCAGAAGGATCACTTGCATGTCAGTATCTCCTTATTTCACGGCGTAGGGCAGCAGGGCGAGGAAACGGGCGCGCTTGATGGCGCGGGCCAGTTCACGCTGCTTCTTGGCCGAAACGGCGGTGATGCGCGACGGCACGATCTTGCCGCGCTCGGACACGTAGCGCTGCAGCAGCTTGGTGTCCTTGTAGTCAATCGCAGGTGCGTTGTCGCCCGAGAAGGGGCAGACCTTGCGGCGGCGGAAAAACGGTTTTGCAGCCATGGGTTATCTCCTCTTCTTCAGGTTCAGTTACGGCGTTCGCGGCGGTCGCCACGGTCACCGCGCTCTTCGCGCTTCTGCATCTGGACCGAGGGGCCTTCCTCGTGTTCGTCGACCTTGATGGTCAGCACGCGCATCACGTCGTCGTGCAGGCGCATCAGGCGCTCCATCTCTTGCACGGCGGTGGCGGGGGCGTCGGTGCGCAGGTAGGCGTAGTGGCCCTTGCGGTTCTTGTTGATCTTGTAGGCCATGGTCTTCACGCCCCAGTATTCGGAGTCGATCAGCTTGCCGCCGTTGTCCGAGAGAACCGTGGTGAAGTGTTCGACAAGGCCTTCGGCCTGGGCGCTGGAAAGATCCTGGCGCGAGATAAAGACATGCTCGTACAGCGGCATGTGGGCTCCGTTCATTTTCGGGCGCATTTCAAAGGGCGAGGCGTTGATCCTTTCGCGCCTGCCCACGAGAGACTGCGCGGTTCATCTGTCTTGCGAAAGGAAGCGCCCGTATACACGGTTTTGGCCTGCGTGCAAGCGGCGCGGCAGCTTTGACGGGCCGGGGCGGGCGCCCACAGCATTTCCCCCTTCGTGCCGTATTCGTGCCGTTATGCACCGCAATTCTTGCCGGCACCGAATTCAGCCCCCGACGAGCCGGAGACCCGAGATGAGCGTGACATCGACAGACCTGCCCGAGGCGACAGACGCTGACCACGCACGCCCGGCGCTGCTGACCCGGCTGGTGCTGGGCATCACGGGCTGGTCGCTGCTGTTTTCGGCCTTCGGGCTCTGGGCCGTGCCGGGCAGCGCCAACGTCCCCGAGCTGTCGCTGATGAAGCTGGGCGTGTCGATCTTCATGCTGATCGGCGGCATGTGCTGCATCGTGAGCACCCGCCCGGTGCGCTGATCCGGGCCTTCAAGGCCGATTGGCCGGGCGCCGAAGCAGGCCGTCGCGGGGGCGCGGGCCGCGGCCTGTTCAAAATCCCACAGCCGCTGTTTGCAGAAACGTGATTGAAAGACAGGGGGGCGTGCCCCAGTTCCTTGGCCAAGCAAACCGCTTGATCCAAATGGGAGTACCCCGAATGAAACGTCTTCTTCTTGCCACCACCCTGATCGCCGCCCCGATGACCGCCATGGCGGAACCCGAGGCCTATACGCTCGACAGCAGCCACAGCCAGATCGTCTTCAGCTATGATCACCTGGGCTTTTCTACCGGCTACGGCATGTTCTCGGGCTTCGAGGGCGAGATCATGTTCGACCAGGAAGACCCCGCCAACTCCTCTGTCGAAGTGTCGATGCCCCTGATGTCGATGATCACCGGCTGGGAAGCGCGGTTCGAGCATTTGATGTCCCCGGATTTCTTTGACGGTCAGGAAGGCGACATGATCACCTTCACATCCACCGGCATCGAGGTCACCGGTGAGGACACTGCCAACATCACCGGCGACCTGACCCTGAACGGTGTCACCAAGGAAGTCGTGCTGGACGCCACGCTGAACCAGGTGGGCCAGCATCCGATGGAGGAAAAGCCCTGGGCCGGCTTCAGCGCCACCACGACCCTGCTGCGCAGCGACTACAATGTCGGCGCCTTCGCCCCCTTCGTCAGCGACGAGGTGCAGGTCGAATTGTCGGTCGAGGCGATGAAGGCCGAGTAAGCGGCGCCTCACGGCAACCATTGACCCCGGTGCAGCGATGCGCCGGGGTTTTTCATGCGCGGTACGGGCGTTTGCAAGCGGCGTCGCGTGCTCTAGGAAAGGTGTGAAAGACAGGAAAGGGAGAGAGCGCATGCAATGGGCACGGGGCAAGTCGGCGGACGGCACGGTGATCACCGGGGTCGTGGAGGACGGGATGCTGCATCCGCGCGCCGCTTTGGGATCGGCGGACGCGGCGGGCGAGGCCGTAGCGCTCGAGACGCTGGAGATGCTGGCGCCGGTGCAGCCGGGCAAGTTCATCGGGCTCTGGAACAACTTCCACGCCGCGCGGGAAAAGCAGGGGCTGGAGGTGCCGGAGCATGTGCTTTTCTTCCTGAAACCCGCATCGTCCGTCGCTGGTCCCAGTGCTACGGTGAAAATCCCCGAGGGCGTCGGCCGGGTCGTCTACGAGGGCGAACTCGGTATCGTCATCGGCAAGAACTGCGCCAATGCAACGGTCGACGAGGCAGAGGACGCGATCCTCGGCTACACCTGCATCAACGATTTCACCGCGATCCAGGTTTTGACCGCTGACGACAGTTTTCCGCAATGGACGCGCGCCAAGGGCTACGACGGCTTCGGCGTCATCGGCCCGGTGATCGAGACCGATCTCGACTGGTCCAGCGTCAGCATCCGCGTCGAGGTCAACGGCCGTGAACGCCAGAACTACCCCGCGTCGGACATGATCAAGCCGCCGGCACAGATCGTGTCGGAGCTGTCGCAGGACATGACCCTGCATCCCGGCGACGTGATCGCCTGCGGCACGTCCGTGGGCGCGCTGCCCGTGAAGGCCGGGCAGGAGGTCGAGGTGCTGATCGACGGCATCGGCGGGGTGAAGGTGACGATGGGCTAGAGGGCAACGAGTCCCCGATGCTCCCACCCGAAGTCAAGGTCGCTTGCGACCGCCGGGCAGCGGCAGTCAGCCCGTCGCACCAAAGGTGCGCAGTCATTGATCGGCTCGCCTGTGGCGAGACGGGCTGCCGAATTGTTTAAGTTCGGTGCTGAATTTCAGTGTTTTTCGGGAGTGGCCAGCATCAAGCGCTCCGCGGCGGCGTTAGCGCGGCATCTCGCTGGCTGCCGTCGGCCGTTGGGAAATGTCCACCGCACTGACGGCTCCGGCGCGTCAAGATATCTACTGCGCTACCGCTCCAGCGCGTCGAGGTAGATGCGCACCGCTTCCTGGATATGCCGGAAACGGTCGCCGCCCAGATGCTTGCCGCCGAACCAGCGGGTCACGACGATGACGTGGCCCACCAGCCCTTCGCGTTCGAGCATCCGCAGGATCACCATCCCGGCGCCGGCTTCGCCGTCGTCGTTCTTGACCGGGCCGTCCGGCGTCAGCAGGCCCCAGCTGTGATGCGTCGCCTTGGCGAATTTCTTGCGCCGCATCAGTTCCTTGACCAGCGCCTTGGCGTCGTCTTCGGACGCGCAAGGTCCGCCCGAGACGGCGTATTTCGACCCGCGGTCGCTCAGGATGTTTTCCAGCACCAGCATGGGGGCAGGGCATAGGGGCCGGCGCGCCGGCCCGCAAGCCTCAGTCCGTGACGCGCGTCGCCGTCAGCGCCACGTCGACACCGACGTCAAAACCCAGCTGGCTGCCGTCGCTCATGTTCTGGCCAACGTTGAAGTCGCGCCGGTCGAGCGTCAGGCGCCCGGCCATCTCGGCGGTGTCGCCGTCAAGGCGCAGCTGGAACGGCAGGGTGACCGGCACGCTCTGGTCCTTGACGGTGAGCGTGCCCTGGGCCTCGTAGCCGTCCTCGACCTTCAGGATGTCGGCGTCGAAGGTCGCGGTCGGAAACTGCTCGACATTGAAGAAATCCGCCCCCATCGCCTGGCTCGTGACCGAGCCGAGCGTCAGCGATCCGATCGAGACGGTCACAGACACCTCGCCGCTTTTGCCCGGCGCGTCCTGCTCTTCGAAGGTGATGTCGGCGGTCCAGTCGGAAAAGCTGCCGGTGACCTCTGAGCCCATCTGCGTCACGGTGATGGACAGGGTGCCGTCCTGCACCAGCCAGTCGCTCTCGACCTCCTCGAGGGCCGCGACTTGCGCGGCCGAGGCTTCGTGCTGGAAGACGCCCAGCCCCGCGCCGATACCGATGGCAGCGGCCCAGACGACAAGGGCCGAGGCAAGGGGCACGGCCTTGCGGTGTCCGGCATTGGGATCGCCTGCCGTCGTCCGCCCGAACCACATGCGCCGCAGGGTGGCGTCGCGGTCGACGAAGTGATGCTTGAGCGCGCCAGCCACGTGCAGGAGCAGCGACACGATCAGCACCCGTTCGAAGACGATGTGCAGCGCCGCCGTGACCGCGGCCCAGCCTTCGTCCTTGGGGACGAAGGGCAGCGACTGCCCGAACGGCCACCAGATCGGCGCAAAGCCGGTTGTGGCCGAATGGTGCATCCAACCGGTGAGCGGCACCAGCACCAGCGATCCGTAAAGCAGCCAGTGCACCGTCTCCGCGGCCCAGGATTCGGCCTTGCGCTCGGGATGCAGCGGCGCGGGCTTGGGCTGGGTCAGCGCCCAGAGGATGCGCAGGAGGGCGGCGAAGAAGATCGTCACGCCCAGCGTCTTGTGCATGGAAAAGAGCCAGGCCTTGGTCGCCAGTTCTTCGCTGGTATCGAGCGGCGCATCGTTGGCAAGGATGCCCAGCGGGATCGCCGCGACGATGCCAAGCGCAATGATCCAATGCAGCGTCTTGGTGACGGTGCCGTAGCGGGTGGCGGTGTTGGTCAGGGCCATGCGGTGTCTCCGGCGGCGTGTCTGGTTTGCGATCTACCTAGCGGATGCATCCGCGGCTGCAATCCTGCAGCGGCGCACAGCCGCCGTGCAGCGCGTGTCGCGGCGGCTTGCACGTTGCACAGCGCCGCGCGGACCGCTAGCAAGGGCGCTACAAAGCGAAACGGACCATGTGGGAGGCAAGATGAGCCGTGCATTCGTATTCCCCGGGCAGGGCGCCCAGGCGATCGGCATGGGCCGCGACCTGGCAGAGGCCTATCCGGCCGCCCGCGCGATTTTCGAAGAGGTCGACGAGGCCCTGGGCGAAAGCCTCAGCGGGCTGATCTGGGATGGCGAGGCCGAGGTGCTGCAACTGACGCAGAACGCCCAGCCGGCGCTGATGGCCACCTCGCTGGCGGCCATGCGCGCGCTCGAGGCCGAGGGCATCGACGTCTCCGCGGCCTCTTACGTTGCCGGGCATTCGCTGGGGGAATATTCCGCCCTGACCGCCGCCGGCGCCCTGTCGGTCACCGATGCGGCGCGGCTCCTGCGGCTGCGCGGCCGCGCCATGCAAGAGGCGGTGCCGGTCGGCGTGGGTGCGATGGCGGCGATCCTCGGGCTCGATTTCGACGCCGTGACCGGAATCGCGGCCGATGCGGCAGAGGGCGAGGTCTGTGCCGCAGCCAACGACAACGACCCCGCGCAGGTGGTGGTGTCGGGCCACAAGGCCGCGGTCGAACGCGCGGCGGAACTCGCCAAGGCCCGCGGCGCCAAGCGGGCGCTGCTGCTGCCGGTGAGCGCGCCCTTCCATTGCGCCCTGATGGCCCCGGCGGCAGAAGCGATGGCCGAGGCGCTGGCGGAGGTGCGCATCGAAACCCCGCGCGTGCCCGTGGTGGCCAATGTCATCGCCGAGGGCACCGACGATCCGGCCCGCATCCGCACGCTGCTGGTCGAACAGGTGACCGGCGCCGTGCGCTGGCGCGAGTCCGTGGCCTGGATGACCGGGCAGGGGGTCAGCGAATATTGGGAGATCGGCGCCGGCAAGGCGCTGTCGGGCATGGTCCGCCGCATCGAGCGCGAGGCCGCCACCCGGTCCGTTCAGACCGCCCAGGATGCGAAGGCCGCGGCCGAGGCGTTGATCTAGACCACATCCGCCGCAGCAGGCGCGGCACCAGACGGCAAGCAAAGGAGAGACCATGTTTGATCTGACAGGCAAGGCGGCGCTGGTGACCGGCGCCTCGGGCGGCATCGGCGGGCAGATCGCCCGGGCACTGCACGACGCGGGCGCCACGGTGGGCCTCAGCGGCACCCGGACCGAACCGCTCGAGGCTCTGGCCTCGGAGCTGGGCGACCGTGTCCATGTGCTGCCCTGCAACCTCTCCGACCCCACCGCGGTGGCGGTGCTGCCGAAACAGGCGGTCGAGGCGATGGGATCGGTGGACGTGCTGGTCAACAACGCCGGTATCACCCGCGACAATATCTTCATGCGCATGTCCGACGACGAATGGCAGTCGGTGATCGACGTGAACCTGACCGCCACCTTCAAGCTCTGCCGCGGTGTGCTGCGCGGCATGATGAAGGCGCGCTGGGGCCGGATCGTCAACATCAGCTCGGTCGTGGGCGCCGTCGGAAACCCTGGCCAGGGCAACTATGCCGCCGCCAAGGCCGGCATGGTCGGCATGTCGAAAAGCCTGGCCTACGAGGTCGCGACCCGCGGCATCACCGTCAACGCGGTGGCACCCGGCTTTATCGAGACGGCGATGACCGACAAGCTGACCGACGATCAGAAGTCCGGCATCCTTGGTCAGATCCCCGCGGGGCGCATGGGCACGCCCGAGGAAATCGCCGCTGCCGTGCTTTATCTTTCCAGTCCCGAGGCCGCCTATGTCACCGGCACGACCTTGCATGTGAACGGCGGCATGGCCATGCTGTAACTCGCTGTCGCGCGGCCCGTGGGAAAGCGTTTGCCAACGCCTGCCCATGTGCTATAGGCGCGTCAGTCCGGGAATTGGCGCAGCTTCTGCGCCGATCCTATCCCGCTCTGCGGGCAGAACGAACCGCCCGCGAGGGCACGTAAGACGCCACCCCGCAGGGGCGAGGGCAAACCTGGGCCGCAGGGTCCGACAAGACAACGAGGAATTCAGAATGAGCGACGTCGAAGAACGCGTGAAGAAGATTGTGGTGGAGCACCTCAGCGTTGACGAGGAAAAGGTGACGGAGAATGCCTCCTTCATCGACGACCTGGGCGCTGACAGCCTCGACACCGTGGAACTGGTCATGGCCTTCGAAGAAGAGTTCGGCATCGAGATCCCCGATGACGCGGCCGAGACCATCCAGACCTTCGGCGACGCGGTCAAGTTCATCAAGAACGCCTGATCCCTTCGGATCATCCTTTCTGAACGGCGTCTTCCCTCGCGGGGAGGCGCCGTTTTTCTTTGCCCTGGTTTTTCTTTGTACGGGCGGTGTTCAGCCCAGCCAGACGTCCAGGAACAGCATCAGGACCAGCCCGACGGACAGGCCCAGCGTGGCGCGTTTCTGGTGCCCGCTGCGGTGGGTTTCGGGAATGATCTCGTGGCTGATGACATAGAGCATCGCGCCGGCCGCAAAGGCGAGGCCCCAAGGCAGGAACGGCTCCGACACCGTGATGATCGCCGCCCCGAGCAACCCGCCCAGCGGCTCGGCCAGACCGGTGAGCGCGGCGATGGCAAAGGACCGGCCGCGCGAATAGCCTTCGCCAAGCAGCGCCACCGCCACGGCGAGGCCCTCGGGCAGGTTCTGCAGCCCGATGCCGATGGCCAGCGGCATGCCGGCCTCGAATCCCTTGCCGCCAAAGCCCACGCCCACCGCCAGGCCTTCGGGAAAGTTGTGGATGGTGATCGCGATGACGAAGAGCCAGATGCGCCGCAACGAGGGAGAGGCGGGGCCGTCGGGGCCGGTCTTGAAGTGCTCGTGCGGCAGCGTCTCGTTCAGCAGCGCCACCGCCCCCATGCCCAGCAGGATCGAGATGCAGACGATGGCGGCGGGCACGGGGCCGTCGCCATGGCTTTCGGTCGCGACGTCGAGCGCCGGGATGATCAGCGAAAAGAACGACGCCGCCAGCATCACGCCGGCGGCAAACCCCAGGGACAGATCGCGCATGGCGCGGCTTGGTTGCCGCCCCAGCAATACCGGCAGGGCGCCAACCGCGGTCATCGACCCGGCGATCAGGCTGCCGAGAAAGCCGAGGGCGATCGGAGAAAGCTGTTCCATGGCGGCTCTTTACACGCAAAGACGGGGAGTGTCCCGTGCCGGCATGAAAAGAGTTCGTGGGAGGTTACAAAGGCAGGCGCTAGGCGCGTGAAAAGCTGTGAGACTGCGTGGGGCGCCCGCAATCGCTCTGTGGCGTTCAAGGCCGCATCCAAGGGCATGTCGGACCGGTCCGCGCGGACAGATGCAAAACGCCGCCCGGTCGGAACCGGACGGCGCTTCTGCTCGAAATGACTTTATGTCAGGAACTTAGCCGTCGAAGTTGACCTCTTCCATCAGCCGAAGCGCGTCGGCGCGCAGGTTGGCAAGGTCCATCAGGTTGACGCTGTCGGGGGTGAAGTCACCCCAGCTTTGCACCAGTTCCGACCGCTCGACATCCGGCTTGACGGGGAATTCGTAATTCACCTCGGCGTAGATTTCCTGCGCTTCGGGCGACGCGAGGAATTCCATGAAGGCCAGCGCGTCTTCGCGGTTCGGTGCCGCGGCGGTCATTGCTACGCCCGACACGTTCATGTGGCTGCCGCCCTCTTCGAACTCGGGGAAGACGATGTTGACCGAGTTGGCCCATTCGGTCTGTTCCGGGTCCTCGAGCATCTTGCCCATGTAGTAGGTGTTGCCCAGGCTGATGTCGCATTCGCCGGCCCAGATCGCCTTGACCTGCGCGCGGTCGTTGCCCTGCGGCTTGCGCGCGAGGTTGGCCTTGACGCCTTCGGCCCATTCCTTGGCGGCGTCATAGCCGTTGTGATGGATCATCGCCGACACCAGCGCAAGGTTGTAGGGGTGGGTGCCCGAGCGGGTGCAGATCCGGCCTTCCCACTTCGGGTCGGCAAGGTCTTCGTAGGTCGTGACGGCGCCGTCCTCGACACGCTCTTTCGAGGCATAGACGATGCGCGCGCGGGTGGTCACGCCGAACCACTGGTTGCCGGGGTCGCGGAATTCCGCGGGGATGTTCTCGGCCAGCACGTCGCTTTCGACGGCCTGGGTCACGCCGGCCTCGACCGCCTGCGACAGGCGCGAGATGTCGACGGTCATGATGATGTCGGCGGGCGACCGGCTGCCTTCCGCGGTCAGACGCTCGGTCAGACCCTCGTCGAGGTGAACCACGTTGGTCTCGATCCCGGTGGCTTCGGTGAAGGCATCGGTGATCGGCGCGATCAGTTCGGGCTGGCGCTGCGAATAGATGTTCACTTCGGCCAGAGCGGGGGTGGCGGCAACCAGAGCTGCAACAGCGGTGGTGATGCGAAGGGTCATGTCTGCTCCTTGAGGGGCGTTTCGAGATGCCGCTGTTAAAACCGACTCTTTTAGTCGGGTCAATACCTGTCGAAAAAACTCGGAAATTTAGTCCGCCTGGCCCGCGCTCAGCCGTCCAGAAGCACGGTTTCGACCGTGGAGCTGCGTTCGAGCGTGCGGTGCACCGGGCATTTATCGGCGATGTCGCGCAGTTTCGCGCGCTGGTCCGCATCCAGGTCGCCGCTCAGCCGGATGCGGCGGCGAAAGACGTCGATCTTGGCATCCGCAGCGCTGTCGGCATCCTGCGCATGCACCTTGTCGTGGCAGACGTCGACCTGCACATGGGTCAGCGGCCAGCCCTTGCGTCGTGCGTACATGCGGATGGTCATCGAGGTGCAGGCGCCGAGCCCCGCGGCGATGAAGCCGTAGGGCGACATGCCGCGGTTGCTGCCGCCATAGGCCAGAGGTTCGTCCGCCAGCGCATGGTGATGCGGCCCGGATTGCACGTCCTGCAGGAACCCGTCGGCATCCGCCTCGGAGACGCGCACCACGCCTTCGGGCGCGCCGATGGGCGGGGCAGGCGGCGCGAGCTCGAGGTAGCGGCCGGCCCAGGCGCTGATGACGCCGGCGGCGTATTCGGCGTCCTTCGGGTCCGAGATCAGGTGATCGGAGTCGTCGAGCGTGACAAAGCTCTTGGGATGCTTCGCCTGGCCGAAAATGCGCGTCGCATTGTCGATGCCGACTACCGCATCGCGTGGCGCGTGCATCACCAGAAGTGCTTTTTTCAGAGATGATACCGCCTCATGAAGGGTGGATTCTTTCACATCCTCAACAAAGTCGCGTCCGATGGTGAAGGGCCGTCCGCCCAGGTCCACCTCTGCCTGGCCGTCTGCCGTGATGGCGTCCAGCGCGTCGCCGAAATTATGCGTCACGTGCCCTGGGTCGAACGGTGCGCCAAGGGTCACCACCGCGCGGGCGGACGGAATGCTCGCCGCCGCGCGCAGGATCGCGGCGCCACCCAGCGAGTGGCCGATCAGAAGGCTCGGCGCCATGCCGCGATTCGCCAGCGTTTGGGCGGCCAGGTGCAGGTCGGCGATGTTCGAGGTAAAGGTGGTGTTGGCGAATTCGCCCATCGAATGCCCCAGCCCGGTGAAATCGAAGCGCAGCACGGCGATGCCCATGGCCGCCAGCCGGGCGGAGATGCGCCGCGCCGCGGCGATGTCCTTGCCGCAGGTGAAGCAATGGGCAAAAAGCGCCGTGGCCAGGTGCGGTCCCTCGGGCAAATCCAGCCGCGCGGCCAGCGCGTGGCCGGCATGGCCGGGAAAAGTCAGGCGTTCGGTGGGCATGAGGGTCCTTTCGGTGGCCCCGCAGAACCTAGGCGCTCACCTCCTGCGGTGCCAGAGAGACGCAGGGGGCGTCACGGCAAGGTGAGAGTCGTTTCAGCCCTGGCCTGGTCAGGCCAGTCCCATCAGCGCCGGGTCGAACGGATACCTGGTCAGGTTTTCGAACCCGTCCTCGGTGATCAGCACCTGGTCCTCGAGCTTGATCGAGAAATCGCCGCCCTCGGGCGAGGCCAGAACCTCGACGCAGAGGGTCATGCCGGGCTCCAGCGCGTAGTCGAAGGCGCCGGGCACCGCCTGGTCGGGATAGGCCACGAGCGGCCATTCGTCACAAAGCCCGACCCCGTGCATCATGCAGCCGTATTTCAGCTTTTGCAGGTCCGGACGCAGCTGGTGACAGCGTTCGGACAGCTCCGGTAAGGTCACGCCGGGCCGCAGCAGGGCCATGTTGTGCTGGATGTGCTCATGGGCGTGCTGCATGGTCGCCACCATGTCCGGCCGGGGGCGGTCCGGGCCGATCCACCAGGTCCGCGAAATGTCCACGCAGATGCCGTAAGATCCGACAAGATCGGTGTCGAAGGCAATGATTTCATTAGGCTTTGTGATCCTTGGCCCGCATTCCTGGAACCACGGGTTGGTGCGCGGTCCCGAGGTCAGCAGCCGGGTCTCGATCCATTCGCCGCCGCGGCGGATGTTCTCGGCATGCAGCACGGCCCAGATGTCGTCTTCGCTGGTCTGGCCAAGCGGCACGTTGGTGCGGGCGAAAGCCTCCATGGCGGCAACGGCGGTTTCGCAGGCATGAGACGCGCAGCGCATCGCCTTGATCTCGTCCGGGCCCTTGATCGACCGCGCCTTTTCGGTGAGTTCCTCTCCGGTGTGGATCACCAGCCCCTGCGCCTCGAGCGCGCGCAGCCCGTGCAGCATCAGCTTGTCGGCCGCGAGCCGCATGTTGCCCGGCGCATGCGTGGCCAGCAGCAGACGAACCTCGTTCGAAAAGGCATCCGCCGCCACGTCGATCCGGTCGCCGCGGTCGAAGTAGAACAGGTCCGCGCCGGAGCGCACCTCGCGCACCAGTGGATTGAAACTGCTGAGAAACGGCGCGTTCTTGTAATCCCAGACGACCATGTATCCGTCGGCGCAGACCAGCACCGCGCGGAACGGGTTGTGGGTGTTCCAGAGTTGCATGTTGGTGCTGTCGGTGGCGTAGCGGATGTTGAGCGGATCGAACATCAGGAGCCCGGCGTAGTCGCGCGCCACGATGTGATCCACCAGCCGCTGCCAACGATAACGGCGCATGGCGGGCAGGTCGGGCAAGGCGAGCCCTGCGGCGGCCCATTCGCCGAAGGCAAGCTGCGTCGGCCCGATCTCGATTCGATTCTCGTCGTTGGGGGTCATGTCGCCCAGAAGCGCGCCGCGCGTTGGGTCGATCTTGCGGGTATCGCGAAAATGGGTGTTCATCCAGGCCTCCGTCTCTGCGCGTCAGGTTGCTGTGGAAATGGACGTTGCGCCTGCCGTTTTGCGACGCGGGGGCTGGTCGTTTTCGCGCCGTGCGGGCTGTCAGGGCTGTCAGCGTTTTGTCACGCAACCATCACATCCTTGTCGCAGGGGCCGCGCTAGGACGGCGCGACACTTCTTTCGCATCCGATCAGGAGATATTCTCATGCGTGACACGGCGATCTTTTTGACGGCAGGGATGATGGCGGCCGCGTCCCCGGTCCTGGCGGGCGGCCATGGCGGCGAGACGCCGATGACCTACGGCCAGCGTCCGTTCTACCTCATCGACCAGATGCGGGACGGTCCGCTCAAGGACACGCTGATGGCCTGCCGCGACCAGACGCCCGCGCGCAGCGATTTCTCGATCGCGCATCGCGGCGCGCCGCTGCTGTTTCCCGAGCATACCGCCGAAGGCTACGTGGCAGGCGCGCGGATGGGGGCGGGCATCGTCGAATGCGACGTGACCTTCACTGCCGACAAGGAACTTGTCTGCCGCCACGCGCAGAACGACCTGCACACGACGACCGACATTCTGGCCACGGACCTGGCCGGCGCCTGCACCGCGCCCTTCACCCCGGCGGAAGGCGACACGCCCGCCGCGGCCGAGTGCCGGACCTCGGACCTGAGCCTGTCGCAATTCGAAAGCCTGACGCCCAAGATGGACGCCGCCGATGCGACGGCGACGACGGTCGAGGGATACATGAACGCCACGGCCCCCTGGCGCACCGATCTCTACGCGGCCGCCGGGGCGAGCCTGGTCACCCATGCGCAATCCATCGCGTTGCTCAAGGACCTGGGCGTGAAATTCACGCCCGAGCTCAAGGCCCCGTCGGTGGAGATGCCCTTCGACGGCTTCACGCAAGAGATGTATGCGCAGAAGATGATCGACGAATACAAGGCCGCCGACGTGCCGCCGGAAGACGTCTGGGCGCAGTCCTTCAACCTGTCGGACGTGCTCTACTGGATCGAGAACGAACCCGAGTTCGGTGCGCAGGCGGTCTATCTCGACGACCGCTACGAGGCCGAGGACGATGACGAGGGGCTGATCGACCCGATGGATCCCGCCACCTTCAAGCCGACCATGCAGGAACTGGCGGACATGGGGGTGAATTACATCGCGCCGCCGATGTGGATGCTGCTGACGCTGGACGAGAGCGGCAAGATGGTGGCGTCGGACTACGCCCGGGCGGCGCAGGACGCAGGGATCAGGATCATCGCCTGGTCGCTGGAACGGTCCGGCCCGCTGGGGTCGGGCGGCGGCTGGTATTTCCAGTCGGTGAGCGACGCGGTGACCACGGACGGCGATTATTTCACCATCCTCGACGCATTGCACAAGGAAGCGGGTGTGGTCGGTGTTTTCAGCGATTGGCCCGCGACCACGACCTACTACGCCAACTGCATGGGGATCTGAGGCGCCTCTCCTCCGCCCTCGCGGGCGTCTTCGAGCCTCACGGCCCCGGCGTGCTGCGCCGGGGCCTTTCCGTTCTCGCGCTGCGACGCTAGGAGGATCGGATGATCCTGCAAGACGCGCTTCCCTACGACATCCACGCCGCCCGTCCCTTGCCCGGGGTGCAGCCGCTGGGCGCGGCGTCCTGGCTCCTGGTCGACGAGGCCCACGCGGCACAAATGGCCGAGAGGACGCGCCTGCTGGCGCATCGGCGCGACGACGTCCTGCGTCAGACCGCGACGGGGGACGCGGCGGCGGCGGAGCTTCTGGATGTCGTGCTGGCGCATCTGCCCGCGGGCTATCGGCGCGGGCCCGACCACGTGATTCGGCCCGACGGTGTGGAGGTGACGCTTCGACAGTCCGACCCGCTGGGCACGCTGGGGCATCTGGTTCAGGAAGACCTGTGCATCCTCGAAAAACCGGATGGCGGGGCCGAGCACGTGATGACCGGCGCGGTGCTGTGCTTTCCGGCGGGCTGGCGGCTGGCCGAAAAGATCGGGCGGCCGCTGACCGCGATCCACGGCCCGGTCGCAAGCTACGACGACAACATCGCGCGCCGGGTGCAGCGGCTCTTCGACGGGTTACAGGTGGGGCGGGCGATCTGGCGGTTCAACGTGCTTTGGTACGACGACCCGGCGCTGCATCAGCCGCGGTCGGAGAGCATGCCGCGGCCACTGAGCGATCCGCGTGGCGCGCCGTTCCTGCGCTCCGAGCGTCAGTGCCTGATGCGCTTGCCCCGGACCGGGGCGGTGGTCTTTTCGATCCACACCTTCGTGCTGCGGGCGCCGGTCAGGGCAGCAGCTGGCTGAACGCGCCGGTCTGGTGAAGCACCATGAAAAGGCCAGTGATCGTCATCGCCTGGGTGACCCTGCGGAAGTCCATTCCGCGCACCAGGCCGATGATTCCCATGGAGGCGCCCACGGGCGGTGACATCATCGCCACGGTGCCGGTCATGGCCCAGCTCGCGGCCTTCATGCGCAGCTCCGGCGGGTCGATCTCGCGCAGGGCGTCGAGATGGATCATCAGCCGGTCGGCGATCTGCGACGGCGGGGGCAGCCGGCTGGCTTGGGGCGGGGTGTTTGCGGGTGCTTCGTCGTGCGCCGCGGTGGCAAAGGCATCGGAGAGCCGTGCATCGGTGTGCGCGTCCCGGGACGTGGGCGCGGGGCGGGTGGCCTTGTCCGGGGCGAAGATCTCGTCATAGCTGCGTGTGTCTTCCACCGGCGCGGCGGGCCGGCGGTTGGGCGAGACATAGCTGCGCAGGGTCAGGAAATCCTCGGTGTCCAGAAGGATGTCGGGGGCGTTCCATTCGATGATGTCGGCCGGGCTGAAGCGCAAAGCGGCGACCAGCGTGTGCGACAGGATCGTGGCGGCGCGATCTTCGGAAAAGCGCGCGTTCGACGTGGCGCGCGCGGTAAAGAGGATGCGCGGGCCGTAATCGCTGTCTTCCTGGGGGGTGATCTCGATCCGGATCGTGTCGCCCCAGACCGCGGTGAGGTCGTCGGACATCCCGGGGCGGCACCCCGGCGCGCAATCGGCGCGGGCGACCGCATCGGTGGCGGCGCTGAGGTAAGGCCCCGGCGCCATGCCGTTGGTGTCCGGCAGGATCAGGGCGGCGTAGAAGCTGGGCTGCGGCATCGTTTTCACGTCCCGGTTGCAAGGTCCAGGACAGGATACCCGCGAATTGCGGTCAGACTTCGACGCAACCCGCCCGTTTTGACGGTGTTTCTTCGCCGCGCCGCCGCCGGTTTGTGGCAGGGCGCGGCGCGGCGGTCAGTTACCGACGCGTTCGGCGGAATAGGCGATGGCGCGCTGGTAATTGCCGCTGTCGTTCCAGGCGGACAGCACGCTGAAGTTGCGCGTGCCCTGTCCGAAGGGCTGCCCCGGCTGCCAGCCGTTGCGGCGCAGCATGTTGGCGGCCGACGCCAGCGCATCCACGGCGTTGTAGGGGTCGGCGCGCCCGTCGCCGTTGGCATCCACGCCGAAGCGTTCCCAGTTGCCTGCGAGGAACTGCATGTGCCCCAACTCGCCCGATGGTCCGCCGTTGGTGCCGGCGCTGATGACTCCGCGGTCGACCAGCCGCAGCGCCGCGATCGCGTCATCCTCGAACCGCGGATGGCGGCGGCAGTACGAGGCCAGCGTCACGGCGCCGTCGACGATGGGCGTTCCGCCCAGGTAGCCGCCCCAGCTGGTCTCGAGCCCCCAGATCGTGGCGAGGATCGACCCCGGCACGCCGTAGTTGCGCTCGAGCGAGGCGAAGAGATTGGCGTTGCGCTGGATTTTGGCGCGGGTCTGGCCGATGAAATTCTCCGCCGAACTGCCCGACCGCTTGGCCAGGAACCGCGCCGGGTCGCCCTGCGACACGCCGGACTGGCTCGAAGGGTTCGATTCGAACCGCCAGGTGATGCCCGACAGCTGTGCGCCGCTCAGCGCCGCCATGCCGCGCTGTCCGACGCCGGCGGCAGCAGCATCGTTGGCCAGTGCCTGTTTGTATCCGCCATAGCCTCCCTGGCTGGTGATGCAGGGCGCGGCGAGCGCGGATCCTGCGGCGAAGCAGAAAAGGGTGGCGATGACGATTCGGCGCATGGGAACTCCTTAAACCCGGGTTTCGGAAATAAGGTAGCGACATTTCGCCATAGGTAAATGCCGGGATTCCGTGCTCTGCCGTATCAGAAGACGCTCAGGACGCCGGCCATGGCGTTGCTGGTGTCGGTGGCCAGGATGACACCCGCCAGCGTCAGGGCGATCGAAGCAACGCGCAGACGGTTCGAACCGGCCACACCGTGCTCTGCGCGCATCGCGGCAAGCTCGGAGTCGTCGGCGCTGCGGAGCATGCAGGCCTTCACGTTGGCATCGTAGGCCCGCACATGCGCGTCGTAGCGGTGCGGGGTCGGGATGCCGTTGCGGTTGGCACCGTCCACAGCTGGCATCATCCGGGCAAGGGTGCGGCGGTGCATGCGGGCGGTGGGTCGATTGGTGTCCGCCAGGGTCCGTGTCGGGCGACGCGGCGCGACCGGGGCGGGGGCGGGGGCCGCGAATTTCGGCGCCAGCGCCTCCATGAACCTGGTCCGGGGCAGCAGTGTTCCGGTCTCGAGCCAGGCGATATGGGTCACGGGCAGAGCCGCGCACAGGTGGTAGACGAGACCTGCAAGGCGGGCCTGCACCGCCTTGTCGGGAAGCCCCGCGCCGCCCAGCGACAGCACCAGCTCGGTTCCGCCACGGGTCAGGTTCACGTCCAGCGCCGCCTCGAGGCTGTCGCCGGAAACGGTCACGCCGGTGAAGGTGACCGTCGCCGCGTCGCATCCTGTTTCGCCCAGGGCGTGCAGGGCGGATTTCAGAATGCCGCCAAGCTCGGTGGTCGAGAACAGGCGCTCTGACTGCAGGATCAACGTCGAGTTGTGGTAGGTGATGAGGGTCATTTCCTGGCTTCCTTGCAACGGTTTTGGGGCGTGTTGCTTGGGGTCCAGTAGGGCCGAGAATTGTGCAGTTTTTTTGTTTTTTGAGCGCAAAGGTTAAGACGGAGTTTGTGCAAACCTCTGCTTTCGCTCCATTTTCGACGCTTTGGGCGCGTTTCGCCGCGTTCGGGTCACATTTGACTAAAGTATGGTGGCGGAGCGGTCGGCAGTCCCGTGACCGACAGGGCGCCCGTCGAATCAGTGCCGGTCTACGGACATCCCGCCGCAGGACCGCACGTTTCATGCGTGCGGAAAAAAAGAAGCGCCCCGGGTGGGGCGCTTCGGAGTGTCGATCTGAAGGATCGGATCAGCAGCTGTAGTACATGCCGAACTCGACGGGGTGCGGCGTGTGCTCGTAAAGCTCGATCTCTTCCATCTTGAGCGCCACGTAACCGTCGATCTGGTCCTTGGTGAACACGTCGCCGGCGAGCAGGTACTCGTGATCCTTCTCCAGCTCCTGCATCGCTTCGCGCAGGCTGCCGCAGACGGTCGGGATGCCGGCCAGCTCTTCGGCGGGCAGGTCGTAGAGGTTCTTGTCCATCGCCTCGCCCGGGTCGATCTTGTTCTTGATGCCGTCCAGACCGGCCATCAGCAGGGCGGCAAAGCACAGATACGGGTTCGCCGACGGATCGGGGAAGCGGGCCTCGACGCGCTTGGCCTTCGGGCTCTCGGTCCACGGGATCCGCACGCAGCCCGAGCGGTTGCGGGCCGAATAGGCGCGCAGCACCGGGGCCTCGAAGCCGGGGATCAGGCGCTTGTAGGAGTTGGTGGACGGGTTGGTGAAGGCGTTGAGCGACTTCGCGTGGGTCAGGATGCCCCCGATGTACCACAGCGCTTCCTGGCTGAGGTCGGCGTATTTGTCGCCGGCGAAGAGTGGCTTGCCGTCTTTCCAGATCGACATGTTGCAGTGCATGCCGGTGCCGTTGTCGCCGTAGATCGGCTTGGGCATGAAGGTGGCCGACTTGCCGTAGGCCTGGGCGACGTTGTGGATGACGTACTTGTACTTCTGCAGCTCGTCCGCCTGCTTGGTCAGCGATCCGAAGATCAGGCCCAGTTCGTGCTGACAGGACGCCACTTCGTGGTGGTGCTTGTCGACCTTCATGCCCATGCGCTTCATGGTCGAGAGCATCTCGGCGCGGATGTCCTGGCCGTCGTCGATCGGGTTCACCGGGAAATAGCCGCCCTTGACGCCCGGACGGTGGCCGGTGTTGCCCATCTCGTATTCGGTGTCGGTGTTCCACGCCGCATCCAGCGCGTCGACCTCGTAGGACACCTTGTTCATCTTGTTGCAGTAGCGCACGTCGTCGAAGAGGAAGAATTCCGCCTCGGGCCCCCAGTAGGACACGTCGCCGATGCCGGAGGACTTGAGATAGGCCTCGGCCAGCAGCGCGGTGCCGCGCGGGTCGCGATTATAGGGTTCGCCGGTGTCGGGCTCGACCACGGTGCAGTGCAGGCACAGGGTTTTTTCCGCGTAGAACGGGTCGATATAGGCGCTTTCGGTGTCGGGAATGAGTTTCATGTCCGACGCTTCGATGGACTTCCAGCCTTCGATGGACGAGCCGTCGAACATGAAGCCTTCGTCGAGGAAATCCTCGTCGACCTGGTCTTCCATCAGCGTCACGTGCTGCAGCTTGCCGCGCGGGTCGGTGAAGCGGATGTCGACAAATGCGACTTCCTCGTCCTTCATCAGCTTGAGAACGTCTTTCTTACTCATTCCTTCGGTCCCTTTCTCGGTTGGGTCGTCTTTTCAATATGGGTGATGTGGCTGCGACCGGACGGCTCAGAGCGCGTCCGAGCCGGATTCGCCGGTGCGGATACGGATGGCCTGTTCGACGGAGCTGACGAAGATCTTGCCGTCGCCGATCTTGTCGGTCTTGGCAGCCGCGATGATCGCCTCGATGGCGCCGTCGACCTGGTCGTCGTCCAGAACCACTTCGATCTTCACCTTGGGAAGGAAGTCCACCACGTATTCGGCGCCGCGATAAAGCTCGGTATGGCCCTTCTGACGGCCGAAGCCCTTGACCTCGATCACGCTCAGCCCCTGGATGCCGGCATCCTGCAAAGCCTCTTTGACTTCGTCGAGTTTGAACGGCTTGATGATCGCCTCGATCTTTTTCACGGTGCTCTCCCTTCGGTCTTACATGGCGCTCCAGATCACTTCTGCCCCAGAGCCTCAATCTGATACGGTCCCGAAATGCGCGCGGGCGCAAAGCAAATCCGCAAGCAGGCTGAAATTTTGATCAACATGCGCAAAAAGTGTGCGGTTTGCAAACCAGCGCCTTTGCCGGGCGGGGACAGGGGCCGGGTGCCGCGGAATTGCCTTGGAAACCGCCCGGACAGGTCCGGTCCCGGCCTTTGTCCTGTCGTCATTGCGGGCGAGTCTATCGCGCGGCAATGAGCGGGAAAGGACAAGCACCATGGCGGGTTTCAAGGGATATGGCCGCATGCTCTTTTGGGGCGGCATGGTCGTCGCGGTCTGGGCCGGCCAGCAGTCGGGGATGTTGTCCGGCAGCAGCAACGCGGCTCCGGCGCCCGCACAGAACGTGGCCTTTGTCGCCACCTTCGACGCGCGCATGTCCACCGCCAGGGTCAAGGCGCAGCACAGCCTGCCGGGGTTCCTGACCCGGATGGCGAGCGGTGACACGCGCGGGTGGGAGGGCCCAGCGGTCAAGGTGGCCATTCCCGGCACGCATCAGGTCGAGAACATCTGGGTGGCGGACATCCTTCCCGAGGGGGAGGGCGCGTACACCGGACGCCTCTCCAACGATCCGGTCAACCTTGACGGGCTGAAGAGGGGCGACCGGGTCGCGTTCGGCGCGGACCAGATGGTCGACTGGACCGTGACGCTCGACGGGCGCGCCTACGGGCATTTCGGTGCGCGGGCGATGTTGCCCGTGATGGACGAAGACCAGGCGGCGCAGATCAGCGCGGTGCTGTCGACCGACCCGCTGCCCGCCGGGTGGTAACGCCGCGCCGCCTTCGCTAGCCTTGACGCGGACTCAGATGTCCGGACGGGCAGGGGATGCGATGACCGAACTTCTGACAGCGGCGCAGATGCGCGCCCTCGAACAGGCGGCGATGGCGGCGGGCGCCGTGACCGGGCGCGACCTCATGGAGCGGGCCGGGCGCGGCGCGGTCGATGCGATCTTTGCCGAATGGCCGGACCTGGCCGCCGCGCCGCATCGCGCCGTGGTGCTGTGCGGGCCGGGCAACAACGGCGGCGACGGGTTCGTCGTCGCACGGCTGCTGCATGACTGGGGCTGGCAGGTCGCGTTGTACCTCTACGGCGACGCGGAAAAACTGCCGCCCGATGCGCGGGCGAACCACGACCGCTGGCGGGCGTTGGGTCCGGTCTTGCCCTTCGCCTCGGCCCCGACCGCAGCCGATGCGGCCGATCTTTACGTCGATGCGCTCTTCGGCACCGGCTTGCGGCGGCCGCTGGAAGGCGAGCTGCTGGACTGGGTGTCCACCCGCGCCGCCGATCCGCAGGCCACGGCCCGCACCGTGGCGCTCGACATGCCGTCGGGCCTGTGCAGCGACAGCGGGCGCGCATTGGGCGAGACGGCCGAGACCGTGCGGGCCGCGCTGACCGTGACCTTTCACGCCCGAAAGCTGGGGCAGGTGCTGAGCCTGGGGCCGTCGAGATGTGGCAAGACAGTGGTGGCGGAGATCGGGCTGGCCCACGCGCCCGATGTGTCCGTCGCGCGATTGGTCGAGGCCCCGGATGCGCGCGACCTCTCCAAGGCGGACGGCGCGCACAAATACGACAGCGGGCATGCGCTGGTGCTCTCCGGCGGGGCCGGGCGCACCGGAGCGGCGCGACTGGCGGCGCGCGGCGCGCTGCGGATCGGCGCGGGGCTGGTGACGCTGGGGGTGCCGCCTTCGGCGCAGATGGAGGTGGCCTTCCAAGTGACCGCGATCATGCTGACCAGGATCGCCGATGCCGCGGCCTTGGCACAAGCGCTGGAGGACAGGCGTCTCGCGGCGCTGTGCCTCGGGCCGGGCATGGGCACCGACCGGGCGCGGGACCTGGTGCCCGTGGCCTTGCGGGCGGTCCATGCGCCGGGGGTGGTGCTGGACGCCGACGCCCTGACCGCCTTTGCCGATGCGCCGGAGACGCTGTTCGGACTGCTGCACGCGCGCTGCGTGCTGACCCCTCATGGCGGCGAATTCGCGCGGCTCTTCCCGGATATCGCGGAGCGTCTGACGGCCACGCCCGATGGCGGAACGGCCTATTCGAAGGCCGATGCCACGCGGGACGCGGCGGCGCGGGCCGGTTGCGTGGTGCTCTTGAAAGGCGCGGACACGGTGATCGCCGACCCCGAGGGGCGCTGCTGCGTCAACGCGGCCATCGGCGCAGAGGCAGCGCCCTGGCTTGCGACGGCGGGGGCGGGCGATGTGCTCGCGGGGTACATCTGCGGGTTGATGGCGCGCGGCTCGGCGGCCTATGACGCGGCGGCCACGGCCAGTTGGCTGCACGTGGCCTGCGCGCGGCGCTTCGGCCCCGGCCTGATCGCAGAGGACCTGCCCGAGGTATTGCCGGGAGTGTTGGCGGATATCCTGAACGGAGGGTGAGCGCCTCAGGCCGGTGCGTGCGCGGGGTCCTGAGCCGCCACTTCGAGACCGTCGGCATAGAGGATATGCGGCGCGTCGAAACGCAGCGTGACCAGCGTGAGCGTGACCTGTCCAAGGTCGCGGACGAATTCGCCGTCGATCAGCCGCGCGGCGGAAACCAGCGCCTGGCTGCGGCCAAACAGCGCCTTGGCGCGCCAATCGCGGATCAGCACCTCCTGGCTGGCAGGCAAGACCGCGTCGCGGTCGGGACGGGTGTTGCCCAGCGTGCCGGCGCGGATGCCGATGGCGCGCACGGTGCGCTTGATCACCGACACCTCGCGCAGCACGGCCATACCGCTGTCGCGGGTGATGACGCGATCCCCGGGCGACAGCATTTCCACGGGCAACGCCCCATCGAGCGTGAGCACCGACGTGCCCGCCACAAGCGCATTGGTGATGGTCTGATCCTGCACGCGATCGATGACAGCCGTCCGGCTGTCCGCGCGCCCGGCCGTTTTCGGCTTCATGGGCGTCATCCTGATTGTCCTGCCTCGTTTTTTCACCAGTTTATGGCAAGAATAGGTTAATGTCGTGCGTTTTCTTGGCTGCTTTTTTCTCCTCGCATTGCCGTCGCAGCTTTGCTACACCCCGCCGGGCCGAGCCGCCGTTTCGTGTGGCGCCGGCACGATCTGCGGGTGTGGCGAAATTGGTAGACGCACCAGATTTAGGTTCTGGCGCCGCAAGGCGTGGGGGTTCAAGTCCCTCCACCCGCACCATTTTTCCAGGGTTTCGACCCGAAGCCGCGAGGGTCTGCCCAACCACAGGCACCAGAGCGCCGGTTGCGCGAGGCCTGCGGACGCCATTCCGCCTCTGGAGCGGAGCGCACGGACATTGCGGCATCTTTGGGTTGCGCTTGGGCGCCGACCACGCTTTGGTGCGAGGGCAGAGAATTTTTCCCGAAGGCGGACGGGCATGGTACGGTCCCTGACGACACGGCTGGCAGAGACATTGGCACGGACGCGCGCAGCGCGGGGCCTGTCGCTGGACGAACTGGCCACCGCCAGCGGCGTCAGCCGGGCCACCCTGTCGCGGCTGGAAAAGGCCGAGGCCAGCCCGACCGCCGAGATGCTGGACAAGCTCTGCTTTGCCTATGGCTACAGCCTGGCGCAGCTCATGGCGAAGGCCGAGGACGGCTTTGCCGCGCATCTGCCGCGCGCCGATCAGAGCGTCTGGCGCGACGGCGACCAGGGCGTGGTACGGCGCAGCGTGTCGCCGGGCGGCGGCGGGCTGGCCGCCGAGGTGCTGGATTGCAAGCTGGGCGCGGAAAGCACCTTTGACCAGGCGGCGCCGGCGGTGCCGGGGCAGGAGCACCATATCTATATGTTGAGCGGGCAGATGACGGTGGCGGTGGACGACGTCGTGCACCGGCTCGACCAGGGCGACAGCCTGCGGTTTCGCCCGCATGGGCGGGTGCGGCTGGCCACCGGTCTGGCGGCGGCGAAGTACATCCTGGTGACGGTCACGCCCTGAGCGTGGGCCGCCTTGACCCTCGGGACCACATCCTAGATATCAGGGCCAACACGCGACCAAGAGGGGCCCATGAGCGAAAGCGTCATCACCGACAGCCATTGCCACCTCGACTTTCCCGATTTCGACGCCGAACGCGCCAAGGTGATCGACCGGGCAGTGGCGGCGGGTGTGCACCGGATGGTCACCATCTGCACCCGGCTGCGGCTTGAACCGCAGGTGCGCGCCATCGCCGAGGCCCATGCGCCCGTCTTCTACGCCGCCGGCACCCATCCGATGAGCGCCGCGGACGAACCGATGGCGTCTGTCGACGAGCTGGTCTCGCTGGCGCAGCATCCGAAATTCGTGGGCATCGGCGAGACCGGGTTGGACTATCACTATACGAAAGACAGCGCCGCGGTGCAGCAGCAGTCCCTGAAGGTGCATATCGCGGCGGCGCAGGAAACCGGCCTGCCGCTCATCATCCATGCTCGCGCGGCGGATGACGACATGGCGGCGATCCTGCGCGAAGGCTATGACCGCGCGCCCTATGCCTGCGTGATGCACTGCTTTTCCTCGGGCGCGGGTCTGGCGCGCGCGGCGCTCGACATGGGGTTCTACCTGTCGATGTCGGGTATCGCGGCCTTCCCGAAGTCCACGGAACTGCGCGAGATCTTCGGCGCGGCGCCGCTCGACCGCGTGCTGGTGGAGACCGACAGCCCGTATCTCGCGCCGCCGCCCTATCGCGGCAAGCGCAACGAGCCGGGCTATTCGGTGCACACCGCAAAGGTCGGGGCCGAGGTCTTCGGGCTCGACTATGCCGATTTCGCCGCAGCGACCGAACGCAATTTCGAGCGTCTCTTCGCCAAGGCGGCGGCCTTCCGGGCGGCTGCATGACCCACGAGATGCGCTTTACCATCCTGGGCTGCGGATCGTCGGGCGGGGTGCCGCGGCTGGGCGGCCACTGGGGCGACTGCGATCCCGGGAACCCGCGCAACACCCGCCGCCGCTGTTCGATGCTGGTGGAGCGCGAGACCGAGGCGGGCGTGACGCGGGTGCTGATCGACACCTCGCCGGACCTGCGGGCTCAGCTGCTCGACGCCGGCGTTGGGAGGCTCGACGCGGTGGTCTACACCCATGCCCATGCGGATCATGTGCACGGGATCGACGACCTGCGAATGATCGTCTTCAACATGCGCGCGCGCCTGCCGGTCTGGGCCGATGCCGAAACGCGGGCGGCGCTGCTCGACCGGTTCGGCTATGCCTTCGTGCAGCCCGAAGGCAGCTCCTATCCGCCGATCCTCGACATGAACCTGATCGACGGCGCCTTCGAGATCGACGGCGCGGGCGGCGCCGTGCCCTTCCTGCCGTTCCGGGTGAACCACGGCGGCATCGACGCGCTGGGGTTCCGTATCGGCGGGTTGGCCTACCTGCCGGACGTGGCGCAGATCCCCGAGGCCTGCTGGCCGGTGCTCGAAGGGCTGGACTGCTGGGTGCTGGACGCCCTGCGCCGGAAACCCCATCCGACCCATGCGCATCTGGCGCAGTCTCTCGACTGGATCGACCGGATGGCGCCGCGGCGGGCGGTGCTGACGAACATGCATATCGACCTCGACTATGCGACGCTGGAGGCGGAGACGCCCGAGCACATCACCCCGGCCTATGACGGGATGGTGCTGCGGTTCCCGTTGTGACGGTCGTCTGCGCCTCGGTGCGCCGGAGGCGCGATGCAGGCGCTGATTGACGTCATCCTGCCGGTCTTTCTGGTGATCGGCTTCGGCTACCTCGCGGTCTGGCGGGGCTATCTGTCCGACAGCGCTGTCGACGGGCTGATGGCCTTCACCCACAATTTCGCCGTGCCCTGCCTGCTGTTCCGCGCCATCTGGACGCTGGACCTGGGCCAGAGTTTCGAGCCGGGACTGCTGATCAGCTTCTACACCGGGTCGGCCACCGGCTTTGCGCTGGGGCTGCTGGGCGGGCGCTATGTCTTCGGGCGGGACTGGGAGGACGCGGTCGCGATCGGCTTCTGCTGCCTCTTCGCCAATTCGCTGCTGCTGGGGCTGGCGATCACCGAACGGGCCTACGGCGTGGACGCTTTGGAGGCCAACTACGCCATCGTCGCCATGCATTCGCCGTTCTGCTACGGCGTCGGCATCACCGCGATGGAGATCGCGCGCGCCCGCGGCACGCCGGCGCGGGCGGTTCCCGGCAAGGTGATGCGGGCGATGTTCCGCAACGCGCTGGTGATCGCGATCCTGCTGGGCGCGGCGTTCAACCTCTTCGACGTCTCGCTGCCCGGCCCGGCGGTCGAGGCGCTGGACATGATGGTGCGCACGGCACTGCCCGCCGCGCTCTTCGGCATGGGCGGGGTTCTCTACCGCTACCGGCCCGAGGGCGACGGGCGGGTCATCGCCTTTGTCTGCGTCGTGGTTCTGGTGGTGCATCCGGCGATCACCTGGACGCTGGGGCGCGCCTTCGACCTGCCGGTGCAGACCTTCCGGTCGGCGGTGGTGACGGCGGCCATGGCGCCGGGGATCAACGCCTATGTCTTCGCCAACATGTACGGCCGGGCGCGGCGGGTGGCGGCGTCATCGGTGCTGGTGGCGACGGCGCTGTCGCTGGGGACGACCTGGGTCTGGCTGGCGCTGCTGCCCTGAGGGATCGCCCGTCGGGCGATACGAGAGACATCGTCCGATGCGCTTACGCATTGGCGCAGCAGGATCGCCCAAGGGGCGATACGAGAGACGCTGTCTCTCGTGCTCTCTGGAGGTTTATTGGCAAGATGAAGCAGGGGGCGATGTGGCAGATGCGGCGCGTCAGGGGCGCGCGGTGCGTTGCATTTGCAGCAGGGTATCGAGCACCAGCGAGGCCGGGTCGAGGTTGACGGCGCGGCCGTGGCGCAGGCGGTCGCCGGCGGTCTGGGCCAGCTGCGCCCAGCGGCGGCCCGAAAGGGCATCGGGGGCGAGGCGGGTCAAGACCCGGGCCTCTCCGGCCGCGGCTTCGGGCTGTGGCGGGGTGCCGGTCACGCCGGTGCGGGCGAGGCGCGCGAGGCCGGTGTCGAGAAGCGTCAGCAGCAGGTCGAGCCGCGCTTCGGCACCGCGCCCGGCGACGCTTTCGGCGAGCGCGATGGCGCGGGCGCGGTCGAGGTCGGGCAGGCTGCCCAGTACCGTCACCAGCTGGCCGTAGAGCGTGAGGCCGTCGAGGTTCAGCAGCCGCAGCGCATCGCCCACCGACCCGGCGGAGAGCTGCGCCAGCGCCTGGGACTCGGATGCGCCGACCTCGGCCCCGGCCTGGCCGAGCGCGGCGGTCATGTCGGCGGCGCCCAGCGGCGCCAGGCGCAACTCCCGGCAACGCGAACGGATCGTCGGCAGCAGGCGCGAGGGCTGGTGGCTGATCAGCAGCAGCGTCGTGCGGGCGGGCGGTTCCTCGAGCAGTTTCAGCAGCGCGTTGGCGGCGTTGGGGTTCATCTCGTCGGCGGAATCGACGATCACCACGCGGCGGCCGCCATCGGCGGAGGAGAGGGCGAAGAACTGCTTGAGGTCGCGGATCTCGTCGACGGTGATGACCGTCTTGAGGCGTTTCGCCTTTTCGTCCCAGCCGCGGCGCACCAGTTTCAGTCCCGGGTCCGACAGCGCCAGCACCCGGCGCGCGACCGGATGATCGACGGGGATGTCGAGGCTTTCGGGCGGCGGCGGCGCGCCGAAGAGGCCGTCGTCCGCCGCCTCGGGCGTGGCCAGCAGGAAGCGCGCGATGCGCCAGGCCAGGGTTGCCTTGCCCAGCCCCTGCGGTCCGGTGATCAGCCAGCCGTGGTGCAGCCGGTCGGCGGAAAAGGCGGCGAGAAAATCCGCCTCGGCGCTCTCTTGTCCGATGAGCCGCGGGGTCGCGCGCGGATGCGGGGCGCCTTCCACGCGGTCGGGTTCGGGGTGCGGCTCGTCGCTCATGACAGTTCCGCCTCGAGGACGGCCAGCACGTCCGCCGCCACCGCGGCCTTGGCACGGTTGCCGTCGATCACGCGGATGCGGTCGGGAAATTCCCGGGCGAGGGCGAGGAAACCGGCGCGCATCCGGGTTTGCAGGTCGAGGCCGAAATCCTCGAACCGTTCCTCGGCCGTGGCGCGGGACTTGGCCCGCGCCAGGCCCTGGCCCGGGTCCATGTCGATCAGAAAGGTCAGATCCGGTTCGGTGCCGATCATCAGGTCGTGCAGCTGGTCCACCGCGGGCCGCAGGTCGCCGCGCGACAGGCCCTGATACATGCGCGTGCTGTCGGCGAAGCGGTCGCAGATCACGATCCGGCCCGCCGCCAGCGCCGGCCGGATCGTGCGTTCGAGGTGGTCGCGGCGGGCGGCGGTGAAGAGCAGCAGCTCGGTCTGTGCCGACCAGCGGTCGGGATCGCCCTGCAGCACCAGGGCGCGGATTTCCTCGGCACCGGGGCTGCCGCCGGGTTCGCGGGTCAGCACGACATCGCGGTCGCGCGCCCGCAGGGTCTCTGCCAGCAGGCGCGCCTGGGTGGATTTGCCGGAACCGTCGATGCCTTCGAAACTGACGAAAAGGCCTGGCGCCGTCACATCGTGCCCTCGGCCGTGCCATCGCCCAGCCGCTTCAGCAGCGCATTGCTGACGGTCATCATCCGGCTCATGAACCCGCCGGTGGCGACGTCGGACTCGGCCACCAGAGGCATGCGGTGCTCGGGCAGACCTTCGGGGCGGATGATCAGCTCTGCCAGCTGCTGACCCTTGCTGATCGGCGCCTGGAGCGGGCCGGTATAGACCACCTCGGCCTCGAGCGAGGCGCCGGGGATGATCGGCAGGAGCAGGGTCGTGTCCTCGGTGGTGACCAGCCCGACGCTGTCCTCGGCGCCCATCCAGACCTCCGCCGCGGCGACACGCTGGCCGGCGGTGGTGACCTTCTTCTCGGCGAACTGGCGGAAGGCCCAGTTGACGATCGCCTCGGATTCCTCGGCGCGCTGGCGGGTGGTCTCGAGCCCGGTGATGGCGAAGATCACCCGACGCTCGCCCTGCCTGGCCGATCCGACAAGGCCGTAGCCGGCCTCTTGCGTGTGGCCGGTCTTGAGCCCGTCGGCACCGATCCCGAGACCCAGCAGCGGGTTGCGGTTGCTGACGTTCTGCGGCGCGCGGCCGTCGAACTGGAAGGTCTGCTCGGCGAACATCGGGTAGAAGTCGGGAAAGTCGCGGATCAGGCGGCTGGCCAGCAGCGTCAGGTCGCGCATCGACATCAGGTGGCCGTCGGCGGGCCAGCCGTTGGAGTTCTTGAAGGTGGAATTGGTCATGCCCATCTGCTGCGCGCGGCGGGTCATCAGGTCGGCAAAGCCGCGTTCGGTGCCGTCGGGGCTCAGCGCCTCGGCGATCACGGCGCAGGCGTCGTTGCCCGACAGCACCACGATGCCGCGCAAGAGGTCGTCGACCCGCACCCGGTCGGTGGTGTCGAGGAACATGGTCGAGCCGCCGTAGGACATGGCGTGCTGCGACACCGGCAGGCGTTCGTCGAGTTGCAGCCGCCCGTCGCGCACCGCCTCGAAGGCCATGTAGAGGGTCATCAGCTTCGACATCGACGCCGGCGGCAGGGGCTCGTCGGCATTCTTGGCCAGCAGCACGGTCCCGGTGGAGAAATCCAGCACGAAGGCGGCGCGGGCCTGGGTGTCGAAGGCGGACGCGGGCATCGCGAAAAGCGCAAGCGCCGCGCAGAGGGCCAGTGTCTGGCGCAGGTGGGCGAACATGGGCAGCTCCCTTGGTCAGGCGGCGTCGGGTCGGCGCGCCCGCGACGGGTCAGTCGCTGACGGCATAGGCATCCGTGAAGCCGGAGGATTTGATCTTGGCCAGCAGCGTGTCGCGCTCGGATTCCGTCTGGGCCGGCCCCACGAGCACCCGCCAGAAGGTCTTGCCGCTGGAGGACTGCTTTTTCACCGTGGGCACCATGCCCGCCTGGCGCATCGCGGTCGCGGTATTGTTGGCATTGGCCTCGACGCTGAAGATGCCGATCTGCAGGTAGGGCCGCGACAGGGCGGATGCGGCGGGCGCGGAGGCCGGCGGTTTCGGGGCGGCGGCGACCGGGGTCGGGGCAGGGGCCGCGGATGCAGAGGGCGTTTCGGGCGCTGCCTCGATCGCGGCAGCGGCGCCGACACTCGCCGGATCGAGCGTGCCCGACGAGATATCGGTGGGCGCGGCCAGCGTGCCGGTGGTGCCGTCCGGGGCGGGGGCCTCGGCTGGGGCGTCTTCGGTGGCCTCTTCGCGGCGCAGGGCCACGACGTTGAGGTTGGTGGGCTGCCCGGCGAGCATGCCGAGCGCCGCCGCCGCATCCGAGGAAATCTGCAGCCGCGGGCCGGGGGTTTCGCGTTCGCGCCGGAACAGGGCGCCGATCACGAACTGGCCGTTCTGTTCGTTGCGGATGATCACCCGCTCGGGGTCCTGGACATCGGGATGCGCGGCCCAGACACCGCCCAGCGACGGCCTGCCGTCCCAGAGCCCGGCCTCGGTGGCCTGGAACACCTCCGGCGCCTCGATGTCGCGCTCGACTGTGCGGGCGGCACGGCTGGCGGGTTCGGAGGCGGCGGCATCCCTGTCGCGCGGTTGCAGGAACCCCGGGAGATTGCCGTCCTCGCAGGCGGACAACGTCGCAAGTCCGATGAAGAATGCCACACCGCGCACCGTCCAGCCATGCTGCCGCGCCGTTCCGAAATCCCTGCTCATGCCGTGCCCCTCAGCCTGTTTCGCGGCATCCTTCGGTGTCGCGGTTTTGTGCCGGTTTGACCGGTCTTGACCGCCGAACGCCGTTCCGTCTGCGCCTCGCTCGCGCGTAGCTTAACGGCAATGTGGAGACAAGAAAAGACCGCTGCCACGGCTCGGCGGAAAATCCCGCCGCGCGGCTTTCAGAATCGCGTGAGTGGGTCTATCCGAGGAAGACGGAGGCTTGGCAGAGTGGTCGAATGCGGCGGTCTTGAAAACCGTTGGGCGTGAGAGCGTCCCGTGGGTTCGAATCCCACAGCCTCCGCCAGAGCGCCTTGTAAGTCATTGTAAATAATAAATAAACACATTTTCCATTCAGCCTTGCCTCCATCGTTGCCGCCAATGGTTCGCCGTTTAGCTGCTGTTTTCTGCAACGAGCTGCAGCGCCGCAGTGGTTTTCAATCTCACTGAGGTTGGGCAAAGACGCCGTTTGCCAATTTCGAACTGCGGAACAACTGATGTGTGATAGAGCGTCATGCTGCGCTCATACCATCGAGATGCGGGCAATGATCGCTGCAACATCAAGGGTTCACCGCAAAGCCGGTCTCAAACCTGATACTTCCGTGTGTTTTTGGAACCCGATCAGATCGCAGATCGCACGACGTTCCTGAATATGCTCAACGCTTGCACGGCCTTAACGTTCACGGGCCTCTTCTAGGCAGCCTTTACTGCTCTAAACGGCCCTCTCGTGAAAACGGCCGGGAAGAAAAATCCACCCACGGTGAAAAAACCGCCCGCATCGCGGATGTCCGCTGTCTATAAGCAAGCTAGGCAATCCCCTTGGGCATAGATCTGCTCCAACGGAGAATGAACACACCTGATTTTGGAGATCATCAGATGCCCCTCGACCCGAAAAACCTCTACCTCAGCGTCGATCAGGTCGCGGCACGCCTTGGCGTGTCGCGCGACACGATCTGGCGCTGGAAACGCAACGGCTCCTTTCCCAAGGCCATGAAGCTCAGCGGGCGCACGACCCGCTGGCGCCTTTCGGACATCGAGGCCTGGGAGGCGAGCTGTTTGATCGGCTTCGTGGCTCATCTCGATATCCCTGAGAGCTCTCTCACCATCAACTGACCTCACACCCGAAACAAATTGGTCCGACCGGCGCATCAACACGCCGGAACAATGTTCCTATGCCCGCTGAAAGGCGCACCATGACCGAACACTTGAATCCCGAAATATCCAATATCATCCACATACCCGGATTGGGCGCGGGAACTGTGCAAAACGTTCCGGGCGCATCTGTGTCGGACGGCCCGCCTGCCGACTTCTTCCTCGGGCAGGACGGCGTGTGGCAGATTCGAGCCACGAAAGATGACGACGAAGAAGCTGTCCGGCTCTGCTCGCCGCTTCGTGTCGTCGCGCTCTGCCGTCGGGCCAATGGATCTGGTTGGGGCCAGGTGATCGAGATTGAAGACGAAGATGGCCGCTCGCATACTGTAATTCTGGATGCTGCAACCTTGTCGGGCAGCGCGTCCCGCGTTGTAGCCGTCTTGGTCAGCAAGGGTCTCGTGCTGGCGCGTGGAGCGAAGGTCAAGGAAGGGATCGTGGAACTCTTGAATGCGTGGCGCCCGCAGCTGCGTCTTGATCTGGTCGATGCGCTGGGATGGACCGATGGCGCATGTTCCGCGTTTGCTCTCGCCGATGGCCGTGTGTTGGGTAATGCTCAAGTCTATTATCCGGGTGCTTCTCCGGAACTGGCGGCGTCGGTCCGTCCGCATGGTTCGCAATCGGCGTGGACGCGCAACATTGCGGAACCCTGCTTGGGAAACCCTCTGGCCATACTAGCTATCAGCCAAGCTCTTAGCGGGCCGCTTCTGCAGTTTCTGGGGATGCAGGGCGGTGGGTTTCATTTGTTCGGCGCTTCGAGTTGTGGAAAGTCCACCTTGCTTCAGATTGCCGCGTCCGTCTGGGGCGATGCCACGCTTGTGCGCAGTTGGCGCGTCACATCAAACGCGCTGGAACCCATTGCGGCAGCCAGCAGCGGCACATCGCTGCTTCTTGATGAACTCGCAGAGATCGATCCGCGTAAATTGGGCGAAGTCGCCTATCTCCTCGCAAATGGTCAGGGCAAAGGACGCTTGGGGCAGAAAGGTGAGCTAACGCCCGTCTTTCGCTGGCGTGTTGCTTTGCTGAGCTCGGGCGAAATCTCCATCGTCGCGCACATCAAGGCGGGTGGTCGACACGTTCATGCTGGCCATCAAGTCCGCTTGGTCGACATCCCCGCCGACAGCCGGGCGTTTGGGGCATTCGATGTTCTTCATGGGTCAACCGATGGAAGGGTCTTCTCAGAGCGGTTGAACCGGGCGGCCTTGGAGTACAACGGTTGGGCCGGCCCGGTTTTCATTGAAGCTCTGATGCGCAATCAGTCAGAACGCGATGCGATGCGCCGCACGGTTGAGCGTTTCCTGGCAATGGTCATGCGCAAGCACGATTTGCCGCAGGACGCGCAGGTCGAGCGAGTCCTGAAGCGTTTCGCTCTTGCGGCACTGGCTGGCGAATTGGCATCGAAGTTTGGCCTTACTGGTTGGCCCAAAGGTGCGGCAACCATGGCGATGATGTCTTTGGTTGGGGAGTGGCTTGCAAGTCAGGATTGCGCTTCGAGATCGAAGGCTGATATGTCAATTGCACTGACGCGCGACTACCTGCGGACCTACTCGGCTTCTCGTCTGTCCGAGCTTGGCTCCCTTGCAGTCGATCGTCAGGATGGCTGGAGGGATGACGCTTGGTTCTATCTCTTGCCGGAAACTTGGCAGCGGGTTCATGGAGACGATGCCGTCGAAGCCGCAAGGCGTCACCGTAGTGCGGATCTGCTGAAGGCCAGCAAAGGGCATCACCAGTTCCGGATGCCTCGAAAGGTGGAAGGCCAGCCGCGGGTCTACGCCGTCTCCGCCAGAATTCTGCGGGGGCCGGATGAGCCGCTGACCGCCCAGTGAAGCCGTGCGATTTGGATCACATGGAACACAACGGTTGCGCCTGATCCAAGTGATCCAAATGATCCCAGCGATTCAACCTCATAGGATGTTTCCTCACCGTTGGTTTGGCTTGAGAGCGTTAATCTTAACAGCGAAACTCCCCTGCAAAGCCTTCGAGTTCGAAGCGAACTACACCACACTTTGCCAGCCTGTCAGCAACCGATCATTCCCCACGTTTCCAGGTAGTTACCCCATGTGCCTTAACGTCCCTTTCGCACCAAAAATCCCCGCGACGAAATGCCGATCCGCCGTCGCCTATGCCCGGGTATCGACAAAACAGCAGTCCTCTCAGAGCCTCAGCATCGAAGGCCAGTTCGATGCCATCCGCGCGTTTGCGTCAAAGAACCGAATGGAGATCACGTATTACGAACTGGACGAAGCCTCGGCCTACGGTCCCGGGTCGGAAAATCGCCCGGGCTTGCAGGCCGCCATCCGGCACGCCAAGGCGTCCGGCGGCGTCGTGATCGTCTACCGTGTGAGCCGTCTCAGCCGGTGGATCGCGTCCGTGGACCTTCTGCGCGCGACCGGCGTGCGTTTCTACTCGGTGGACAAAGGTTACCTGTCTGAAACACGCCTCCGGCAAGGTGTTCTCAAGGCCCAGGAAGAAGCAGACCACAAATCGCTCGCCCAGAAGATGCAGCACAGTTTGGCGCGGCTCCGCGGCAAGAAATGTCGGCGCAGCGTTTCTCCGAGTGATCGCCGCAAGGGCACAGTCAACAACCAGCATCGCCGCGACGACAACATCCGCTCGGTCGCCAACCATTTCTGTGATCTTCCCGGGATGGAAAAGATGACGCACAGCGCGCGAGCCGAGAGCCTTAATCTGGCTGGTGTGCTCCGGATGGTGAGCGCCCGCCGTGAGCGCCGATCAGAATGGACAGGTGAAGCTCTTCGCAAGCAATGGCCTTTGGTGATGGCGGAGATCGAGCTCCTGAGGGATGTGGACAACTTTCGGGGCGGTCCGGTCGGTTGAAACTGTCCAATCAGCATCGGCTGCCGGAAGGTCCTTCTAGCAGCCGACGCTTGGCGTCATATTTTTCAGAAGAAACCTGCAACACTCAGCGTCATATCCGTCTTCTCCGCAGCAATAACGTAAGCGACACAACACTCTGCTGCACACACAGGAGACGCAGATCATGCCGCTAAAAGGCCATCCACACGAACACTCCCGGCTCGCAAAATTCGTCGATCGCCGCATTCTCGAATTGGCGCCGAAAAAAGCGCAACGCGACATCGCTTTGGAGGCGGGTTTTCGCAATGCGAACATGATTTCGATGATCAAATCTGGAAGTGCCAAACTCGCGCTGGACCGTGTTCCGGCGATGGCCAAGGCGTTGGAGGTGGACCCGAAGCATTTGTTTGTCTTGGCACTCGAGCAGACTGGTTTCGAAACCACCCGTGCGGCCGTGGGCGATATCTTTGCCGCGATCGTGACGACGAACGAGGCTGACTGGATCGAGGAACTTCGGGACGCATCTGATGGCACCGACCCGCGGCTCAATCGGCGCGCACGGACCGCCCTTCGCGCGCTGTTCGGCAAATGAGCCGTCGAGTGATCGATGGCTTCGCGCTTCCGCAAACGGAGCTGCCTCTGACAGCGGAGGAGTGGGCTTGGATAAGCTTCCTTCGTGACCTTCACACCGGCCCGGTTCGGGCACCGGCGCTGAAGGCCATACAGCGGCTCCGGACAGTCTTGGCAGAGTGATATCAAAGCTCTTGTGACGCCCATCTGAGAAGCTCTGTTTTCGGCCCCCGACGGGGTAAGTAGACAGATAAAGATAATCAGAGCGTCGTGCGCAGATGGGCGAAAAGCAGAAGTTCGCTGCGATCGATTCCGAGGTCTGTTGTGCGGTAAAGCAGCCTTTCGCGGCGCGACGCTTCGATGTCCGTTTCAGCCAATTACGGGTTCTGAATATTCCAGCCCAAATCCATAAAGGTAGTTCAGGGGGTGTCGACCAAGTCGAGGCCGTCCGCAAAATCCGTCACCGCCGCGCGCCTGTTTGCGATTGGTGCGGAAAAGGTAAGGCTGAAACTTCTCATTGGGCCCCCAAAGAACGCCAGCGTCGCTTCGCGGTCGCACAGGTTCGTTTCAACGCAGATTGCTAGGCGCTGAAAAAAGTAGACAACGTCCTCAAAGGCGCGCTGTGCCTCAGGATCGTCCATGACCTCTCGAGTGACGCGTGCATAAAGCGCGGCGCGCATCGTGTCATCCGCTCGCGCCGCGTCGAGGTCTGCTTGTGGCACCTCGTCAAGATTTGCCTTAACGCGGGCGTCGAGAGCGCGGAAGGCATTGAGGTAATGCGTGCCACCCTGCGTTGCCCCTTCCCAGACGTCGAGTAGAGCCAGCGTCGCTTCTGCACGGGCCGCCTCGCGCCGCTGCGCCAATTCGAAGTAGGCAAGGATCAGGCCTATGAGGCCACCAAGAACCGCGAGCACGGTAAAAAGGCCCGCCAGTCCGTCCCAGATCGATATCGGAACCCCGAGAAAGCGCCGCTCGTGCTCAGCCGGCATTGCAGGCCTCGACGAGGTCAAAAGCAACGGATGGGTCGAACGGGCCTTCGTGCGCGGCGATCAGGTCGCGCAGGCAGAGAGCGAGAGGTCGGTCGAGGATGTAGACCGACTTGATCCGCATCTCGGTGTTCGCGGGCGGAAGCGCGCCCATTTCCAGCAAGCCGCCGCGCTGGCCCGCCGCGTCACCGTTCGCATCGCAGCCGGCGAGATTCACCTGCTGACGACCCGCGGGCGCTGCGTCAAGAGCCTCCATCAGGACGTCGAAGTTATCGGTGAAGCAGGTGGCGTAGCCTTCGGTTAGTTCGACAACCTCATCACAGATGAAGCACTCCTCCGCCGCAGAGGGCAAGGACCCGAGCGCAAGGATTGCCGTGGCACAAAGGCTAGAATAGCGCATGGTCGCCCACCACACGCGTGCGTGTCATCCACGGCACCTGCTCCCCGCCGCTTAGTCCCTCGACAATCCGGCGCACGCCTCGCGCCAGTTCCGACGCCTCGATGCGCCCGTTGCCGTCGGCATCGTGGACGCTGCGCTCACCCACGAGCACGCGCTCAAGCGCGACGGTGAAGAGGCCGCCGCCCACTTCGGGCGCCTCGATAGACTGCTGGCGCCCCTTCGACGCCGCCAAGACTGTCAGGTTCGTCGGCAGACCGGCGAGGCCGCCAACTGCTCCATCGTTCGTCGCAAAGAGCCCGGTGCCCGCCGCACCCGAATGGCACGCATCAATCAGCACCGTCACGCGTGCCGAGGTCTGGGCGATCCGCGCTGCGATCTCGGACCAAGAGAGACCGGTCGCGTGCAGTCGGTCCGGGTTCGTTCCCGAGAGGGCAAGGTGGAACTGCCCATCCTCGTCCGTCAGGCCGTGGCCGGCGAAAAAGAGCACCGCGTGATCGCCCTTTCCCAGACCCGCCAGCGTATCGTCCACGGCCGTCAGAACAGAGGCCGCGTCCGCCCGGCGCCCGCCGACGAATCGCGGCGTGTCGTAGGCTGGCACGCCTTGGGGCAACGCGGTCATGGCGCGCATTAGACGGTCAGCGTCCGCCTTGGCATAATTCAGGTCCGGCAGGCGTGGATCGGCGTAGCGGTCCACGGCCACGGCGAGGACGCGCCGCGTGCCGCCCAGAGGCCCAGGGCCCAGATCCGCGGTGACCGCATTGCTCGATAGCCCCTCGGAAGTGACGGCCACAACGGCGGCATGCCGCGTTCCTGGAAGGCGATCGGCTAACACGCTCATACGGTTCCCCGTGATCGCGAAGGTGTCCGTCAGGATGCCATCCTGATGCAGGTGCAATTCAGCGGCTCCGCGTGGCGCGAGTAGACGCACATCGAGTGCGACGCGGTCCTCTTTGGCTGTCACCGTCGCCGACAGCTCAGGCGGCACTGGCACGATAGGCGCGCCGGGCGCTTCGCCCCCGAGAACCTGCCGCACGAGGCCGGGCGCGTAGAGGACCGGGTCGAACCGGTCGAAGCTGAACTGCCCGTCAAGACCTGGAAACCGCAGGTCGATGGTGGTGGCCGCCTCAGCAGTGGCGTCGAAGCGATAATCCTCGGTCCAGACGGCGACCTCGTCGTCCACGATGCGCCCCGCGAGCACCGTCGCGCCGTCGGCGATGCGATGGACATGGAACCCGCCGTCGCGATTAAGCTGGAGGACATGCGCATTGTCGGAGGTAAGGTAGGCGTCCGACAGAAGGTCGCCTGAGGGCAAGCCGCGCCACAGCCGCCGCACCTCGCGCGCGTCCATATCGAATACCGCGATGCCGCCGTTCCTGGGCGTGAACAGGAGCAACGTCCGGTCGTAAAGCCGCGAGGCGACGGGCACCTCGTGAAACTGCGGCAACCGGTTGTTACCCATGTAGCTGAATGACATTATGCTCAGCTCCTCGACCGTTTCGGGCTGAGGCGCCGAAAGGTCCGCCACGAACAGGAAGCTCAGGCCTCGCAGGCTTCCCAAGGTCGCACCGGCTGTGCATTCGGCCCGACCGACCATGATCGCACCTTCAGGTGCGTCGATTACGTCGAGCTGGAGGATCGTGTCCGGCAAGGAGAGGGCCCCGGGCGCGGCAAACACTGTTTGGTCAGTGATATCTGCCTCGCCGCCCGTAAGATATGTGAAACAGTTTATTGACGCACGGTAATTTCCTGGAGGCTCCTCTAAGAGATCGAACTTCCAATTGGAGGCCGCGCCGATGACCGCGAGGCGATCCTCGATGGCGCGCACATCCGCGGCAGGGCGCTCCAAAAGGTTCCTGTTATCAACGTGCTGAACCTCACCTCCCGCCAAGGACACGCTTGCAAGCCCAGGCAGCACATCGAGCCCGATGCGCTCAAAGGCGCCAACCTCGGAGCCCCCAACCCCGCGCAGCAGCGACGCTAATTCTTGCGGCGCCTCTTCGGTCGGGCGAGGGATCGGATCGGCCAGGTCGAGCACGGGCCCTGGCATCCGCGCACCTCCGGGAAGGGACAGCCCGTTTGCAACCGCGATTGGCGCGACCGTCCCGAGGCTGCGCGCAGCTATCGCCTGCAAGGGTGCAGTCATATATCCGGTAGTGGCGTAACCGTTGCCCTGTTCTTCGTAGGTCAGCGGCCCGCCCTGCACCGGCCCGAGCCAATGACCCTGTGCGCCGCGAACGGCAACGATCCCGTTTTCCAGATCGAAAGAGACATGTGTGTTGTCCATGTTGGCCGGGCAGCAACTCGGGCCGGTGATCTGATTGTCGACCAGCAGACGCTCGGCGAATGGGAATGCAACTCCGACCTTCCCCCAAGGCCAAGAGGAACCCATTAGCACGGTGTCACCCGAGCTCCAGCGCAGCGTCTCGGGCTCCGCGCGGAGCTGCAGGACGGCGACGCCGTCGAGAACGTCGATCACCGAATGGACCCCGTCTTCCGACACGGTCAAGAACCGACCTGTGGCCGACAGCGCGGCGTTGCGCCCAGCCCGCTCCACGATCTCGGTGCCGTCGGATAGGACCGAGATACGCATGCGGGCAAGTCCGACCTCGATCCGCCGGTCGTGGGCGGGCAAATCGAGCTGGTGCGTTAGATCCTGACGGCCCAGGTCGGTGCCGATCACCAATTCCGCGGGCGCCGGTGCAACCTCGATCACGGCCTCTCGACGCATCAGTTCCACCTCTTCGTCACAGCCTGGCAGCCACGCTACGAGTGAGAGCGCGACTGACATCGGCCCTGCCCGTAGCGGACGCAACGCTACCTCGCCCGCGCGACCGGCGCCGCGAGCCCATAGCGCCACCAGCGCACGCGTCTCACCCGAACCGGCGCCGATGCCGAACGGATTGGGCGCATCCGGCCCCAGCGGAATCGCGCCCCCGCCGACGAAGCGCGCGGCGGCCGGCGTGCGCGCCATCACCCAAACCGGCATGCGTTCCACGAGGTCGTTGCCCGACCAGGCGAGCGTCAGTGGCTCGCCGACCTTCGCACGACCTTCGGGAATCGACAGCGTCATCGCTTCCGCGAGCCGCGCGAAGTCGGCCCGCTCCGCGGCGCAGGACCGCGCCATCGGCGCTGCGAGACGCCTCACCCGGGAAGCATGCGCGTCGGGCGTCTCCCCGTCGCGCCAGCGCGCCGCCTCGTCCACCCGCGGCAGCGGGCCGCGCGTGGGCGGTGGGATCATTACAGAATTCGGGACCGTGCGGACTCCGGACGAGGCGCCTTGGTATCCGACCATGCGACCTCCAGCCGTCTTCAGGAAGCATACGTTCCCATCGGCGGCATTGTGGGTGAAGGCGCCGCAGCCCTCGGTGGCGAGGCAGAGCGCGGCACAGCTATCCTGCGTCATGTCGCGCAAAAGTGGATCGTCTAGCCCGGATCGGATGTCGCCGCCCCAAAGATCGGCATTCGAGGTCACGGTGAACGCGCGTCGTCCGAGGTCCAGGTTGGAGGTGTCCAACACGACTTGGCTCTCGTCGGAACGACGCTCGAAGGCGTCCCAAGCCCCGACAGTTCGAGGCGCCGGTGCCTCCGGCACTGCACGGGTGCATCCGGCCAAGAGTGTCGTAAGCGCCCGCGACGAGCCTGCGAGCGATAGGTCCATTCGTCCGCCGGCCAGATCGATGCGCAGTCGGGAACCACGGCGCATGGCATCGAAGATGGGTGCATTGTTCTGCGGGTCGAGTAAGACGGACGGGAAGCCCTGCGAGCCCGAGAACGTCCCCGATCCCACAACGCGCCCGTCTACCGCGATTTGCCCTTGCCCGGGTTGCAGACCTCCTCCGTTCGCAACGAGGCTGATCTGACCGTTCGGGGCACAGAAGAGTCGAACACAGCTTCCCGGTTCGGTCACGGTGCAGATGCGCGCTTCGGCATCGTTTCCTTCCCAGCGGTCCGTCTGTGCGTCTACGGGCGCGATCAATAGCGCTCCAGTCACTGCAAGTGCCGACGCCAATCTGGCAAAACAAACTAGCGTCATGCCTTCTATCCCTTAAAACTTCTAATAATCAGCCTAGAGGCAAGGTATCTACAAAATCAAGCAGAAGGCTCCTAAAAAAGACGTCCTCAAAACGCTTCTTTTATAAGGTTTCATGCTCGCTGAGGTGACGGCGAAGGCTGCGAAGCACGGACCGTTCCAGCCAACAGTATCGCTGTTCAGCTATACAGATACTGACGCAATGGTCGAAGGAATTACGCGAACGCTTAAATTGTGAAATCGTCGATCCTGAAACAACGCATTGGGCGTTACTGGAATACAAATTGCACGATGCTCGGTCGTTTGGCTGAAATGACCATATCCGCAAGTAGCAGTGAGTGGCTGGGCAGGAGGAAAGGCTCGAGACGTCGGGATCGATAGACGAACTTGGACCCAATGATGCGAAGTCCTAGAAATACCCGCGTGACGTGACGGGGATGCCGACTGGGTCCACCGACTTCGGTGACTCAATTCTGCCTGTGAAGGTAATTGACCCAGGCGCGCCGACGGCGACGTCCTTTTCTGACAACTTCGGGTCTAGCCGAGGACAGATCAGGTCGATCCATACCCTGCATTCCGTTATGTTTCCCGGGACGCGAGCTCAATATCAGGCATCTCTGCCGTGAAAGGCGGACTTAATGGCTGATAACTGAGGCACTCAATAAGACATATACCTCTCCTCCTTCATCCCTACCTATGGTCGGCGCCGACGCCGACGTATTTCTGAAATCTGCTTCAGCGTCCGCCGAAGAGTAGCGCAGCGGGATCTCGAACGCCGTCGGTGCCGACAAAGGAATCGCAGAGCTTACCACTGGTGCGGCCAATCCAGGCGGGAGCGCAACGCTCGGCACAAAGACTATGCCTGTCCTGGAAAGATCCGCATTTCTCAGCAGCGGCTCACTTTGGCAATGGACGCCCAATAATCTGCTCTCACGAGGCCGCCGGAACTTGCGAACCAGCCTTTCGCGACTTTCATAGGGCGACTTGCACCGCAGGCTCGGCCTTTCAGCCGAGCGATCCACCTTGCGAACAGGGCCAGAAGCCTTGACGGAACATTTACATGAACGCGAAACTGGGAAAGGATGCGTCAAGTTTGGAGCGCAAACTCCTTTACCAGCTGGCGTGCAATGAGTGCCAAGATGATGTGCCTGCCGGTCCCGGATCCAAAAAAGCCTTGTAATTACGGGTTACCAGTCGCGGCCTTTCCATCTGAGCAAGAATAGGACGTTTTGCGAACTTTGAGCGATCCTGGTTGTCGCCATTTTCCAGATTGAATGTGCCGCTCCGTTCATCGTTTTTTTAGTGGCCAGTTCCTGGTCGCTTCTTTTGCAGACTGGTTGATCAGCGAGCATTAAATGTGCATCGGGCGATGCAGACACGACAATCTTATCCACGGTGGGAGAAAGAGCACCGTCAGGTCGGCGGCCCGCTTTTCCCTGCGGCGTGTTGCGAGCTGGCATTTGTCCTGCCGTGACGAGCTCAGATCACCCCTTCCGACACCTCTGGGACCGATGCGGAGGCGGTGCCCCTCCTTGTCTTCGTCATGGACCTGAAATTCGCTAAGCGCCCGTCACCTGACGATGACAGGACGCCGCCTGCAGTGAGCAGATAAGTGCTGACCCAGAGGCCGCTCAATATCCGCTTTGTCGCGGCCAATTCACCCAGACCGCGCGCACGACCGGCTGCGCATGGGGGAAGCAGCATGAGTCTCAATCCACTGTGTCGCGGCCAACTCGCGGAGACTACGGAAGTGAAGGCGCCGACAATATCTCCGGTCTCAATCCGCTGTGTCGCGGCCAGATCGCAGAGACTCCCGCCAAGCTGCCTTCAGCCGCGCCACCTTCGGCCCCGGATCTCAATCCGCTGTGTAGCGGCCAGATCGCAGAGACGGCGGCAAGTCGAAAGATGCTGGCAAATCCGGTCTCAATCCGCTGTGTCGCGGCCAGATCGCAGAGACTCACCTCCTGTAAAGCCTTCTGCAAAATGGAATTTTTCGAGCCATTTCCACATCAGCGCCCCTCCAGATAACATTTTTGACCTGACCCTCCCTTTTTTGTTTTCATTTTCGCCAGTTTCAATTCTATTTCAAGCCGTTACCGGATTTTCCAATCGGGACACGCCAACTCGTCTCGGATTTGCAGTTTGTAATATTCATCGTTTCTCCGCAGCAGGCCCCATGTAAACCACGAATTCCGGCCTCTTCACCGAAATTACCCGCTTCGAGAGCCTAATGGCGGCCTGGCACAAAGTGCGGGGCAATGCCGGTTGTGCCGGCGGCGACGGCGAGACCATCGCGCATTTCGAGCCCCGGCACAAAGGTCGGCTGTCTGCCCTGTCCCGCGCGCTGCGCGACGGCACATACCGCCCCGGTCCCTATCGCCTGCTGCATATTCCCAAGAAACGAAGTGGCACGCGTCCGCTTGCCATCCCGTCGATCATCGATCGCGTGGCACAGACAGCGATGGCGACAGGCCTCGTGCCGGTGTTCGAGCCGCTCTTCGATCAGGACAGCTATGGCTACCGACCGGGCCGATCGGTCGACATGGCCGTCGCGCGGATCGGTGCGCTGCGGCGGCAGGGATATGCCTGGGTGGCCGAAGCCGATATCGTGCGCTGTTTCGAGACGATCCCGCACGACCCGCTCTTGGCGCTGCTGGAACGAACGCTGGCCGACGAAGACGAGGCGGGCATGATCGTGGACCTTGTTGCGCATTGGCTGGAACACGCCGGAAACGAGTTCGGACATGCCGGGCGCGGACTGCCCCAAGGATCACCGCTGTCGCCTTTGCTGAGCAATCTCTACCTTGACCAGCTGGACACCGCTCTGGAGCAGGACGGGATCACGCTGGTGCGCTTCGCCGATGATTTCGTGCTGCTTGCGAAACGTCAGGAGGATGCCGAGGCCGCGCTGGCCCGGTCCGGCGAGGTGCTGCAGCGCCACGGGCTCGACCTGCACAGTGATGAAAGCCGTGTGGTGGATTTCGATACCGGCTTCACCTTTCTGGGGCATCTGTTCGTCCGGTCGCTGACCTTGCGCCAGGTGTCCGACCCAGCCGAGGACATTCTTGGCACTATGCGAGACCTCGCGCGCCAAGATGGCGCAGACCAGCAGGTCGCGGAAGAGATCGCCGAAGAGCGCCGCGCGGGATACGACCGTGGCGGCCGCGTGCTTCATTTGCAGCAGCCGGACCGTCGGCTCGGGCTTTCGAACCTCAGCTATTGCGTGCGGACCGATGAGGGGCGCGCGCTTCTGACCCTGTCGCCCGGGCGGGTCGGTCGGATCGAGATCGGCCCCGGCGCGGAAATCGAGACCGAGGCCATCCGGCAGGCCATGCACGAAGGCACTGACCTCGCGCTGACCAATGGGGCAGGGGACACCCTGGGCTGGTTGCAGCCGGCTGCGTTCGACCGGGCGGGCCTGCACATGGCACAGGCGCGCCTCGTGCTTTACCCGGCGCGGCGGTTGTCACTGGCTCGGGTCATCGTCGATGCGCGGCTCCGCAACATGCGGGCGCGGCTGCAGGTGCTGAACCGGGCGCAGGACCCCGGCGCGGTGCGGGATGATATCATCGTCGCCGCAAAGGCCCTGGGCCGAGCCATTCGAAAGCTACCCACTGCGCAAAGCATCGAGGCACTGCGCGGTCACGAGGGGGCCGCAGCGGCGATCTACTGGCCCGCGCTCGGCGCGCTCTGTCCCGGTGCGCCGATCCCTTTTCGGCGTATGCGCCCGGCCTCGGACCTGCTCAACGCCGCAATCAATTATCTCACGGCCATGCTGGAGCGTGACGTGCGTGCGGCGATCGTCAAGGTCGGACTGCATCCGGGGTTCGGTGTGCTGCACGCATCGGCAGATTATCACGACGCCTGCGTCTGGGATGTGATGGAAGGGCCCCGGGCCCTTCTGACCGAAGGGCTTGCTGTTTCGCTTTTCCTGCACCGGCACCTGAGTGCAGAGATGTTTGAGGGCGACGATCCGGTCCGCATCGCGCGTGACGGCCGGGTCGCGCTGATCCGCGGTTATGAGGCCGCCATGGACCGGGTGGCGCGATCGCCGCACGGCGGGCGGCGGATGGCCGGCCGCCCGCGGCTGGTCGAGGAGGCAAGGGCGCTTGCCCAGCATGTCCTCGATCCTGATCGTGCCAACTTTGCCCCGGCGGTTCAGGATTACTGATCGCCGGATGAGCCAGCTCGTTCCGATTGCCCCTTGGCGCACATCCGCTGTGTCGCGGCTAAGGACTGACCACCCCAGTTCCAAGCCATGGGCTCCATCGGCCTCGGGTCTCAATCCGCTGTGTCGCGGCCAAGGGTTCACTACGCCAAGAACTGCACGAGAAGGCCGAGGCGCTGGTCTCAATCCGCTGTGTCGCGGCCAAGGGTTCACTACCCCAAATAACCCTTGTTGCTTCTGAACAAGAAGCAAAATTCAGTAGTCTCAATCCGCTGTGTCGCGGCCAAGGGTTCACTACGCGATCCTCGCCCTGATAGACCAGCCCGCCCCGTCTCAATCCGCTGTGTCGCGGCCAAGGGTTCACTACCCGTGTGGTCAAGTGACCTGTCTGGGAAAGGGTCTCAATCCGCTGTGTCGCGGCCAAGGGTTCACTACTTATCTCTTGCAGCATTCTGATTCGCAACGGATTTCTCAGCCACTTTCCAAGGCGCAAGGCAAAATTTGGCCATGATGGCATAACTTGCATGATTATGCCGGAAAAATATGTAACAATCCGCATTGTAATCAGCATTTTGCGGCGTTTTCCAAGTGGGAATTGATGCAAATTGGGTTTTTGGAGGGGCACTATGGCACGGGGCGAAATGCTGACGGTTTTCGCATATGACATCTCGAAGGACAAGAAGCGTCGCAAGGCGGCCAAGATACTCGAGGCCGCGGCGAGCAGGGTGCAATTCTCAGTCTTCGAATGCCGCATGACCCGGCAGCGTGCGGCGGCTGTCGCGCAACGGGTGTCGGCTTTGCTCGATGCAGGCGACAGCTTGCGCGTCTACGCGGTGGGGGCCGACGGCCTTGCCCGCAGCCGCGTCTACGGTGACGGCGTGCCGATGGAAGAGGACGCCGGCTTCTGGGTGGTCTGAGATCTGGAATTTGTTGAAGCGCGCTGACGCAGCACTTGTCATTCAACGTTGCAGGAATTTCACCCGGCATCGATGTCTCCGCAAGGCGCATGCCCCAATCGGTTGCGGAGCGTAAATTCCTACCCGCTTGCACCGCTGGCTCGTCGGGCATGGTTTGTTCCTGGGGTATATTGCACCGCTCTTGGGTCACTGCCCGGCGTGCGACGCCATTCCGGCACGAAAAGTGGTCCGCTCGTGCGAAGAGGTGAGGCCAAGCTGTTATTGACTTTCAGGCATCTAAGACGACCGCTTTCGATTTGATTACACCTGTGACCCCGCTCTTGCAGAGCAAGCTTGGTTCGTTGCTTTTCCTTGAGACTGTCCGACCAGATCCACTGAGGAGGATGGAAAAATAGGTGACAAGCACCCCGAGTTCATATTGAAATGTTTCAAGCTGGTAACTGATTTTCTGGCGAGGTGATCCGCCAAGTGTTTCAAATTTGCAATGAGTGAGTTTCTAGTTTTTTAAGGCTTTATTGGATGAAGAATGATCGATATTCGAGGAGTTTCTGAGAAGTTTGCCTTTTCACAAGTTTCTCTTTGCATCCCGAATTGCGCCGGTCTTGTGGCGAATCCTGCCCTGCCCGGAAAGGTGCGTGGCGCGCTTGGCACAGCCCTGCACGCGGCTGCGAGCGCCGAGGCGCAGGCCGGTGAGCCCTGTCGCTGGGAGCCCCCCTGCGGCTACCAGGTGCTTTGGTGCAAGAATGGGGAGCTGAGGCCGGGATACGATCTGCCGTCGCCCTTCGTCATCGAGGCGGATGCGCTGGACAATGATCTCTGGATCACTGTGCGGCTTTTCGGTGCCGCGGGGGATTATCTGGGCGAGGTGGCGGACGCGCTGGTCCGCGGCTTGCGCGCCGGGCTGAGCGGGATCGGGCGGCTCGAGCCCTCGCGGCGGATCATGGTGGCACAGGAAGGCGTGGCGGTGCCGGTCATGCGTGGCATGGCCGAACTGTCGTTCGTCACGCCGGTCCTGATCCGCAACACCGAGAAGGGCAATCATGTAGAGCCGCGCGCGCTCTTGAAGGGCTTGGTCGATCGCATCGACGGGCTTGCCCGCTGGTCGGCGTTGCAACTGAGCGACGAGGCACGGGCCGAAACGCTGGCGGCGATATCGGCACTCGACGGCACCTGGGAGCAGGCCGAGGTCGTGCCCTGGCGCCGGGGCGCGATGCGGCAGGGCAAGGTTCTGCCCATGGGTGGGGCGATTGGCCGTGTCGTCTATCGCGGCGACCTCGCCACGGTCGCGCCACTGCTGGCCCTCGGAGAGATATGTTTCGCTGGAGCGCGTGCTGCTTTCGGCCAAGGGCGTTTTCGGTTGGAGAGGGTGATCTGAATGGAGAAAATGTCGTGACAAATGCTGGTTGGGTGCTGCGCGCTGAGGGCGTGAATTTTGGTGATACGATCGTCAACACGAACGATCTGAGCTGCATCCGCGGCTCTAGCCTCTGTCTTGAGGCCATTGCGGTGGAGCTGTGCCGGTTCTTCAAGGATCAAGGTCAGGACGCGGAACTGCTGATGCACGGCGCCAGCATTGCTGCTTTCTTCATCCCAGGGATCGATGAACGCAAGGCTTTGGAGTTGCGGGACCGCGCTGACGCACAATTGCGCCAGAGTTACGAGGCGCCGAAAGATCGACCAAAACCGCTGTTTTTCCCCGACCATTCCCGGTCCCAACAAGCGCAGCGGAAAGAGGTCGAACTTGTGCACGAAGCCCCGACCGAGCACATGACGATCATGGTCGACGTGGAGCCAGTGGCTGAAGGCGGCGTGTCCGGCGCGCTACGTTGGGCGCAAATCCGGTCGCGGCGTCGGCAGTTGCGCAGCCCAAACGTGCCGCGGTCTGCGCCTGCATTGGTTCAGACCGGCTCGCTGGCAGACAAGGCGCGTCGGCAGTGCCCGATCGACCCGTTGCGCTTTACGGTGGATGAGGACGAAGATGACCGCGCAACAATAGTCGTGAACGAAGACCGCTATCCGGCCGCCGAGCGGGTTCCGGACAAAAGTGTAGAGGAACAAGGCAAACTAAAGCGCATCCGGGTCTGTCGCCGCGTCGCCGACTTGCGAAGCTACGGACGCCATGCGCGTCGCGAAATCTATGCATTTCAGCTGCGTCAAGCAGCAGGCGGTTGTCCGGATGCCACGAAGCCGCTGTCGGTGCCAGCGCTTGAGCGTCTCGAAGCTGCCGGACTGTTCGAGACCTACAACTTCGCCCGTAGCTTTGAGGATATCGCCGGACCGATGGGTCGCCCGCTTCCGGCTTCGGTGCAAGGAAAGCTAGCTTTTCTTCACTTCGACGGAAACGGATTTTCGAAGCTTCGGAATCGGATCGGCGATATTCCGGCCTTTTCGTTGTTTGTGCGCCGGGTGAATGCGCATGTGCTGGAAAACCTCGTTCTGCACTTCATTGCGGAAGATCGGAAAGAGGCGCCAGGCTGGGGCAAGCCAGGTCTTTGGACGACCCCGGCGCGCCTGCAGGTGCTACGGGCAGGAACATTGGCATGGCAGGACCAGCGACTTCTGCGCATGGAAACTATTCTCTTTGGTGGTGAGGATTTCGTGCTCGCCGTCCCAGCCGCGCATGCCTTCAAGATCGCGCAGCTCGTATTAGGACTTTTCTCCGAAGGCGCGGCCGAGGCGATGCGGCTCCTAAAGGACGACGCGGATGCAGGTAGAGTAACCGTCGGTGACAAGACAGTGTTGGATGAACTGCCCAGTTGGCGTGTTGGCTTGCTGATCTGCCATTCGCGAACGCCAGTGCGGCGCGCACTCTTTGCGGCGCACGAACTCTGCGAGGACGCTAAGAAGGCCTATGGGACAGCCCAACGGAAGGAAAGCCTCGCGTTTCACATTTCAGAGAGCCACGACGTGCCTGAATTGTCCTACAGCTCAGATGCGATTGGTGCGCTACGCGAGGGATATCAGGAATTTGCCTTGGATCACGCATTTGATCCTGGCGAGGTTTTCCGGGCAACAGGTGATGATCTGAATGCCCTTCTTTCAAACGTTGCCGAGCTGACGGACAGCCTGCCGCATTCCCAAGTCTATCGTCTGATCGAAGCGCTGATTTCTAAGCGATCTACAGCTCAAGATATTGCTGCTGAGGACATATTGGAGCAGGAGCATCGTTCGTTCGAGAAGTTGTTGACTGACTTTGCATTCAGAGCGCGTGGTGTCGCGGAAGCGGACCGGATCGTCAAGCTTTTGCCGTCGTCCGGATCGGCGCCGCTCATGCGTCTGGTCGCACTCGCAGAGCTTTGGGACTATGTCGCGCCGTTTGCAGAGCGCCTGGACCGGGAGGATGCCGCATGAGTGCGCCCGGGCTGTTTCGCTACGATATTTGCCTAGGTATCCGTGCGCCGTTTCTGATCGGCGGCGGTGCGGCGGCGCGTTTTGGAGTAGACGTAATACAATTGCGAGATCCTGACGGTCGTCCAATCATTCCAGACACGCATCTCAAGGGCGTCTTACGTGCAGCCTGGATTGCATTGGCCAACGCCGACTTCCCATTGCCAATGTCCGTCGAAGCGGCATTCGGACGCGAAGGGTCCGATGCGCGCGGCGAGAATGCGGTGGATGATCTGGAACCGCGAAATCGCGGGGCCTTGATTTTTCGAGATCTCCGAGCTGATCACATAAAGAAAAGTGGTCGCCTTACACGGGTTGCCATCAATGACGAGACTGGATCTGGCGTCGAGGGAAAGTTGCAGACGGTCGAGCTCGTCGCGCAACCCGGCTCAGTAGTGCGCTTTCGCGGTGCATTGCTGGCCTGGTTGGAAAGTGCGGATCAGGCGGCATCAGCGAGATCCGCTATTGAGTCAGCACTTGATGCTGTTTTTGCCATCGGCCGAGGCAAGACTGTGGGCTATGGGCAGGTCGTTGAGCGCGAGATATCAGGGGCGATCAGCATGCCCGTCTCGAAATCGCTGGAGGGAATGGGAAAACATTTTCTCTACCGTTTTCGTCTCGACAAACGCCTCCTAGTGAACACGACACGTCCGGACAGCAATACCCTATCCGGAGAGCATGTTATCCCAGGTGGTGTCCTGAAGGGCGCGCTGGCGGAGAAACTGAGGCGGCTCGGGCTTGACCCTTTGGATGGCAGCATCGCGAGGGCGCTCTCAGACATGGTTATTTCTCATGCTCTGCCGACAAGCACAGCGAAACTGCCCGATCGTCGCGAAGACGACGACCACAGGCGCGACATCATGGTTCGCTTGGACAGTGTAGGCTTGGAGCCTGACAACTCACTAGAGGACAATCAGTTTGCGTTTCGATGGGACGACGCTCTGCCGATTTCCCAAATGCCGAACGGACCGATACCCGATTTCAAAAGTGACGCGAAGGATACCCCAAAGAGAGTTCCGAACGCGCCGAGCGCTCTTGAAAGCGTTGCGAACTATACGCGTGACGACCGGATGCGAAATGCCATCGACTCTCAACGTGGCACTGCCGCGGATGGGAAGCTTTTCGTGGAATCGGCGATCCATCCCGAATTCCGAGGCATTCCACTGGAATGGCAAGGCACGATTTATTGCCCGGATGGTGTCGGTCCGGAAGCGCGGCTCTGTCTTGAGCATTTGGCCGGTGGGCTGGTGACTCTCGGAAAAACCGCTAGCGCCACGATCACTGCACGAAATCTAGAAACCCTCGGCATCAAACTGGTTGACGCTCCAGAGCCGCCGCGTCTGCCGCTTGCGCTTGGTCAGCGAGTGGAGGTTGAGATTTGCACACCGGCACTAATGTTGCGGGAATGGCACCTCGCATCGCAGCAGCGCTTCTCCGATGCGCTTGAAGCGTTTTGGCAGACGCTCGGAAACGGAGCCTTTAGATTGGCGCCAGAGAGGCCGGAGCCGCTGGATTCACCCGGCACATCTAGACCCGCCGCGTTGGACTTCTTCTGCCAGGTCGCGCTGCGCGCAGGCTATCAGGCATTGCGTTATGAATTTTTCGGGCAAACCAGCTTGGAGCCTTTCGTGCTAACACAGACCGGATCGGTGTTTCGGCTTGAAATTCTCGATCCAGACAAAGCATCGGAAATTCTTCACCGTATTGCGGTCGAGGGTTTGCCGGTCGCAGCTTGGGATGTCGCTCCGAAAAACGAGAATGCATCCGTCGGCGTGCCGGAACTCGAGCGCGATCTTGATTTCACATCATGTCCCTTCCTTCCGCAGAATGGTTTCGGCCAGGTCTCTGTGCAGATTTTCGAGGTGGCCAAATGATCGGCGCGCGCATTGAGTTCGACTTAGTCCTTGTGGCTCGGACCGCCTTGCATATTGGCAGCGGAATGGCGGTGGAAGAGGCAGTGCTCGATTCATCGGACCAAGACGTTGATGCAAATGTGCCTGAGGTCGCTGCCGTCATGCGGGACTGGCAGGATAGACCATACATACCCGGTTCGTCGTTGAAGGGATGCTTGCGTAGCCACTTGCCCGATGCATGCGCGCTGTTTGGAGACAAGATCGCCGAGGGAAGCCGGTCACAACATAGAGCCGGAAGGATGATCTTTTCCGACGCGTTTCTTGAACCACAGGAAGAGGCTGGAACAAGGCGCTCAACGCGCGTCGCCATCGACCCCGAGACCGGTGTGGCGCTGAAGTCCCGCCTCTTTACGCGCGAGATTGTCGAGCCGGGCGCGCGCTTCGCGCTAAGATTGGTATGCGTTGATAGTCCCGAAAAGGAACTCGTCACAGACCTAGCGACTCTACTGGCCGTTCTGCTTGCAGCCGATGGCATTGCGCTGGGAAAAGGCACTCGGCAGTCCATGGGGCGGATCGCCGCTGAGACGAACAGTTTCCATGCGCGGCGCATTGTGCCGGGTCAGAGGAGCCCAGACGATGTAACCAATGAATGGAGGGAGGCCGTCGGGAAGGCCTCTGCGCCAGATGTCAAAGGGGAGCAAGTTGCGCTGCTGTTGACAACAAAATCGCCGTTTATGATTTCCGACCCGGAAAACGCGCCATCGAAGGGTGACAAGAGCACCCCACAGATCGTAGGGCTGAGCGAGCCTGGCGGCGGCCCCGAATTGACCGGCGCAACGCTTCTTGGTGCTCTACGGGCGCAGTCCGCGTGGCTCGAAGCCATCGAGTTCCCCGGAAGGTGGGACGACAAAGACTTTGTTCTAGCTAAGGATGACGATCCAGCTGACCTGACATCCACCCAGAGGCTTTTCGGTGTCACCGGCTGGCGAGGTCAGCTCTCAGTTGATCGTATCCGTTTGCGCAACACGCCCAAAAAGCAGCGTGTCACTTCAGTGCGCATCGACCGGTTCAGCGCCGTGCCAATCGACAATGCGCTCTATACGGTCGAGGCGTGGCTTGCACCAGAATACGAAATCGCATTGCGCTTTCACCCCCGTTTGGCCGCCACCGCAGCGGATGACCGTGCCTTCTTTGATAGACTCATCACCGAGCTTGAGGATGACATCTGGGGGGGTCTTGAGCTTGGGCTGGGGAAAACGCGGGGCTTCGGCGCCTTCGCGGTCAGGAGACTTGGAGGATTAGCAAATGACTGACATCACATCTGATCTTGTCCGGGACCTGGCAGCTTACGGACGCGGCCGCATGATATCGGCGCGGGCTGACGACGTGCGTGACGACGTTCTCGATCATGCGTTCGATGAGCTTGGATTTGATGGTGACGAAGAATCCCTCTGGGCGCAGGTCCGAGAGGCCATGACCGCCGAAACAACCGTCAGCCGTATACTTCAAGAGCAAGCCACGAAGTCTTCGAGCCCAAGAGAAAGAGTTAAAACTCCGCCGCCGTGGGATGCCGTCAAGGATGGCCATCTTGTCACTGCGCCCTTCCGCTTCGTGCCTGTGAATGACTCGGTTTCCGTCCTCAAAAAGCGGCCCTGTTCGCATGACCATCCGGCGGAGGGCCGTCTCTCTGCGGTGATTGAGGTCGATTGGCAGGTCGAAACACCGCTGCTCATCGGCGAAACCCGTGAGACGCCGGACGGGACACAAACGGTCGAGCCATTCCGTCTCGGCGATACATGGGCCGTTCCGGGCGCCACCATCCGTGGCGCCATGCGTAGCGTCGTCGAAGTTGCGGCGTCCGGCAGATTGAGCCAACTCAACCGCCATGCTCGGTTTGCGCTGCGGGACTTCGAACACCCGCGCTACAAGGCGTTCGTCGAGCGCACGACAGGCACGCCCGGACTTCAGGCGGGCTGGCTGACGATGGTCGATGGCACCCCGCATATCACACCTTGCGGCTGGGGCTTTGTGCGGATCGCCGACCTGGTCGGCTCGGATGATCCCAACGTCACCAGCAAATGGGCCCATAAAGAGCGTGATGCCAAATATGCCGAGCGGCAGATTACCTGGCAGGGCGCTGCGGCCTTCGCGCAGAGCAACGCAAAGCCCTTTTCGGATGCGGGCGAACACCAGGGTCGGCGCCTCTTTCAGCCGGGTGACAGCAATCGCAAGGGGCACCTGATCGTCTCTGGGGCCGTGCCAGGCAAGGGCATCGTCAACAAGAAATACGAATACGTCTTCTTCGACGCGGGGGCCGATCCTGTGCCCATCAGTGACACGGCTTGGAACGTTTTTGAGACATCGAACTGCAAACCGTCCCAGAATGCCCGCAAGCCGGACGGGTCTTGGGCAGAGTTCCACGGCACCTACACCGCAGGCGGCCGCGTGCCTGTCTTCTTCGTTGGCAACCTGGCCGAAAATGCAACTGATCGCGAGTTTTCCTTCGGCCTTACGCGGCTCTATAGAATCCCGCACGCGCGCTCCATCGGCGATGTGCTGGCCGAGAGCGCCCCGGCGCACAAGGTCAGCAATGACGGCACCGTGCCTGATCCGGATTTCGTCGATGCACTCTTTGGTTATGTCTTCGAGCCGAAGGACAGCATCGCCGGTCAACCCGCCAACGCTCAGGTCGCCGAGCGCAGCGATCCGGCGGATCTTGCCCGCAAAGGGCGCGTAACCTTCGAATTTGCCTTCCCTGAAGGGCCGGGTGACTTCCACCTTTGGCCGGAGCAGCCGATCACAACCATCATGGGGCCGCCGAAGGCGTCGTTCGCGCCCTTCTATCTGGCAGGGGTTGAAAAGGATTATTCTACAGCGAGCAAGGTGGCGCTGGCCGGGCGCAAGCGGTATCTCGTGCGGCATCGGCCGGGCACCGATGGCGATCCCGGCAAACCGCTTTTGTCGGCGCTTCGCGACCAGAACGCCGATGTCTCGGGCGAGACCAAGACGCATCTGCGCTTCCTTGTCCCGCAGGGCGACGCGCGTTTCCGCGGGCGGATCCGACTGCACAATGCCTCGAAGGCGGAACTTGGGGCGATCCTTTGGGCGCTGACGCTGGGCGCCGACCCCGAGGCGCGGCATCTGATCGGTCGTGGCAAGCCCTTTGGGGCGGGGCAGGTTCGGGTGGCATCGCTGAAACTCCACACGCGCCGCAACACCGCGTGGGATGCGGACCGCAGCGCCAATCCCGTGCACTGGAAGGCCGAGCAGGGCGCCGGGCCCCTGCAGGACCTGTTCGATGCTTTCGGTCAGGAGATCGCTGCGCTGACGGGTTCACCAAGTGCGACGTGGCACAAGAGTCCGGCTATCCAGGCGCTGCTGGAGGCGGCAAGGCCGCGGGGCTGGCGTGATCCCGGCACGACCTATTTACCTTACATGAGCGAAGGCAAACAGGCCAAGGCCTTCGCGGATCTGCGGAAAAAGACCGGGATCGGTGTATCGCGCAACCCGGACGCACGCCGTCCGCCGGGCCGACTTTTGCAGACCTGAGTGCAACTGCGGGGGGAGGGGTAATGCTCCAAAACACCCGATCCTGCTTGGAAATATGATAAGGATATGGCCAGAAAGGGAAAAAATGATAGGGGAACATTGAAGGGAGTTGAGATTGCATTCCGCTGGGCAAATCTGACCTCCGGCTTGGAGGGACCGAAATTTGTGGCTTTTAAAACAAGGCATTGTGGAGGGTAAGTGCATCAGACATGGCCGCGAAACAGCGGATTGAGACGAAAGTGAATTCCCGGTAGGGGATGGCGCCGGGTGCATCAGACATGGCCGCGAAACAGCGGATTGAGACGCGTCGGGCATGGCGGCAAGGGCGGCGTCGGCCAGTGCATCAGACATGGCCGCGAAACAGCGGATTGAGACCCGTGCGTTCTCGGCCTCTGCGGCGGCAAGGGCGGGTGCATCAGACATGGCCGCGAAACAGCGGATTGAGACTCGCCTACAGCCAAGCAGAACAATGAAAGGCAAACGTGCATCAGACATGGCCGCGAAACAGCGGATTGAGACCTTTCTTCCTCTTCCTCCTCTTCTTCAGCCGACAGGTGCATCAGACATGGCCGCGAAACAGCGGATTGAGACCAGACCGGAAGCGGTCAGCGCGAGGCAAAAACAGTGCATCAGACATGGCCGCGAAACAGCGGATTGAGACCCGGGGTTAGTTGGGTTCAGTCGTCTTTGCGTTCGGGTGCATCAGACATGGCCGCGAAGCAGCGAATGAACCCGCCCCGCGTGCGTTGGCGTGATGCCACGAACGCACGATAGCGGTCTCGCTACATCGTCTGAAATGCGTCAGGCGGCGAACAGATGCTCTTGGAAGGTATGCCGCTTAGAAAACCCGCCAACCCGAGAAGAAACAGCAACGCCGCGGCAAAACCGATCCAGGTCAAATAGCCACGAAGGGTGGTTGTCGCGACCTTACAGAACAGCGCGCTGGCGCCAAGGGTGGTCAAAAGCAGGGTTGCGGCAAAGACCATCGCGTCGAAGGCCAAATTCGCACAGGTCAGCGGTGTGAACCGAGATACGAGGGAAAAGAGCTCCGCCTCTTCATCGAACAGCACGTTCATGCCGGTCAGCGCCGCGGCGACGCCGATCACAGCGGCGACCGTCGCGACCTCGGTCAGGTTGTTCGCCGCATCTGTCGCCGCCCGCTGTTCTTCAGCTCGTGCCAGATCGGCAGCGCTGTCGAGCTCGGCCTTGATCTCGTAGTAGCGCGCGTCGAGTTCCATGCTGTCGCGGAACCGGTCGAACAGCTCGCGCGCCTGAAGCTGGTTGGACACCCCTGTGAAATGATAGCGATGGGTGAAGTCCATGAAGTCGTTCTGAATTTCGAGAATCTCCTGCCGAAACGCGGATTTCGCCCGATCGCCGCCTGCGTCGCGCAAATCGAGCGCCTTGCACAAGCGCTGCGAGATGCTGAGTAGCGTTGCAAATTCGAGAAGACACAGGTGCTGCATGTGACGGTAATGGCGGCGGACATGCTCGGTCAGGTGGCTGTCAAAGAACCCACCGGAGCCTACGGCCGCGAAATGGTAGCCGGCGAAGGTGAGGCGTGTGGCCGTGTCTTCGTCGCCCCCTTCAAAAGGCAGATAGCGGTCGTAGAACAGCGCGTCGGACTGAGTGTGAAGGAAACAGGGATGATAGGGAAAAGAGGTGTCACCGGCGCTATCTGCCCCCGCGATGCGGAACCAGTCACCCTCTGAAATGGACGAAACGGCCGCCGCCGGGGATGGATCGGGTTGCAGAGCGATGGTCGTCATGAGGGGAATGCGCTCGTCTAGGACCTGGCGCAGCAGCGGTTCGCTTTTTCTTGTATCGCCGGACACACTGTCGGCGGAGTTCCCGACCACGGCCAGCGGCTCCAACAGCGCGCGCCACCACGAGAAGAGAGGTTCGCGGAACTCCTCGGTTATCAATGCGTCCTGGGCGCTCTTCCGGTCTTGAAGTCGTTTCAGACCGAGCGGCCGTGCCGCAATCCCCGGTGGGTCGGTGTCATCCAAACCGGCCGCATGGCGGGTTTCAAAGAGTGTCGCGGCCAGGGGCGTCAGCGCAGGCATGCCCGGCGCAAACCAGAACGGCGGATAAGCGCGGCGAAGGCGATCGACCAGTGTCTGGCATTGCGCCAGCGTTAATGGCCCGCTTTCATGCACCAGTTCCAGTGTCAGGATCGCAACACCGCTCCTGTAAAGGTGCAGTGCCGTGAAGGGTATCGAAAAACACTGCCGCCCCAACTCGTCGCCAAAGGAAAACTCGATCCGTTTCAACGAGGGACGTTGATAGGTTTTTACGTTGTCGGATTTCTTGTAGAGCGAGTCGCGAATGAAATCGTGAAAATAGACAGCCTCTTCGTAGAAACCGGTTAGAATGTCGGCTGCTTCAGACATGTTCCGGTCGGCTTGGTTCTCGTCCCCTTTGCCGACCCGCGCGGTGTCGGGCATCAGCTTGGCAGGCGATGTTTCAACCCACTTGCTGCCTGTGCCGTTCAGTTTCTTCCCACACGCCTGAAACCATTCGTCTGCCGACTTTTTGCCGGACATGACAAATGGCCATGTGAATATCTGCCGAAACTGCTTCACGGCGATGTCTTGGGAAGAATTGTTCATAGTGGACTGCTCGTTGACCGCGTGGCTGATAAGACCATCCGTAGGGTCGGAAAGCCAGTCGGAATTCCCGGTCTGGCCCGTTCAGACGCGCGTTAGGCTTGGTTTCGTCCAGAAATGAAGTTTGCCCAGTCCTCCATCATCCGGCGCCGCTTTTCCAGCATGTCCCCGCGACGGTAGGCGCGCTCAACCTCACTGCCCATCTCATGCGCCAGAGCGATCTCGGCCATCTCGCGAGGGTGATCCGTGCGCTCGGCAACCCAGTCTCGGAACGTTGAGCGCAGCCCATGCGGCACCGCCGGACGCTTTGACACAGGATCAAGGAACCCTTTGCGGCCGCAATCCACCTCGGCATTGTGCATCCGTTTCATGACCGCAGACAGCGTTGCGTCGGACATTTCCCCTCCTCTAAGGGAAGGGAAGAGGAGGGGGCAACCGGCAAACCTTGGAGCCTGTCGAAGAAGGTTGATCGCGCGTGCGGACAAAGGCACTCGGTGGGGTTCTTTCATCTTCATATGCTCGGCAGGGATCAGCCAAGTAGCAGTCTCGAAGGAGATCTCTTCCCAACGTGCCTTTCTGATTTCCTGCGAGCGTGAGGCGTTCAGGGTCAGGAACGTGAGCGCTCTCGCAGCTATCCCGTCACGCGTCTGAAGGACAGCAAACCAGCGCACCACTTCGTCAATGGCCACCGCAGGATGGTTCACAACAACCTTCACCTTGGTGGGTGCCGGAAGCATTTGCTGCAGGCTGCCTTTCCACAGGGCGGGGTTGACGCCCGAGCGGTGGCCCATCGCGGCGGACCAGTCGAGAACACGTTCGATGCGCTGGCGCACACGGGTCGCTGTCTCAGTTTTCGTGGTCCAGATCGGTTTGAGAACGGCGAGAACGTCTTCGACCGTGATCAGGTCTACCGACTTGTTGCCGATGACGGGATAGGCGTAAGTGGTCAGTGTCGATCGCCACTGTTCCCGGTGCTTGGGATTACTCAGTTCACTCTCCAGCTTGTCGGCGAAATACCTTTCAAAGGCATCGGAGAAGCTTAAGCCTCGGCGATGCTCGGCGCGAGCAAGAGCCGCCTTTCGCTCTGCCACCGGATCGATGCCGCTGATGATCTTCTTGCGCATTTCTCGTGCGAGGTCTCGCGCCTCGGCCAGTGAAACATCATCGAACGCGCCGAGGCCGATGTGTCGGCGGCTACCATTGACGATCACGCGTAAGATCCACGACCTTGCTCCCGTGTCGGTGACGTTCAAATAGAGCCCTTGGACCCCGCCCACTGCATGACGTCCGGGCTTGAAGAGGCGTTTGACTTCTAAGGCTTTGAGTTCTGGCGAACGCTTGGGCATGTCTTGCCGCCATCCTTGCCACCAAAAGAGATGCCCTTACCTACTTTCTTCTGCAACTTCTTGCAATAGTCATCATTTGCTAAGTGTCTTGTTTTCAATCGTTTTTATGGCCATTTTCTATGTTTTGAAATTTTGCGCAATACAAGATGGGCGGACACAGCCTCCGCCAGATTATCTTTTGCGGTCTCTTCACCCCGCAACACTTTGAAGGGAAAGGTCGTTTCCGGTGTTCTAAGTCCTGATTTATGGCAGTATCTGAGCCTTTCAGAGAACACGACTTTCAGGACCGCGATCCTCCACTCATAGCTCTCTTTTTTCCATATATCACAGGGCGTTGAGATTACTTTCAAAGTGTGTTCAAACATCTCATCAAAGCCACTGATACTCTTGCCAAGATCTGAGAGCTTCTCTTTGCAGATCACCTGTTTCTTCTGACATTGTGCTATGCGCTTCTCGTATGCTGAGGCGACCGAGTCGTTTTCGGTTTCGACGATCCGATCAAGGAGCTTTTCCTGCTCTTGTTGAAGAAGCTTGATTTGCCTCTCCAAGTCGCGGCGCCGATCCAAGGTAGCGGCTTGATTATGCTCCCAGAGGTCACGCAACATCCTTTTCATAACTTTGGCCACGGTTTCATGCGGTTGTAACTCGGATAGGAGGCTGACAAGGTGCGCCTCAAGTTTGTCGCCGTTGATTGATTTGCCCTGCCTGTCGCAACGCTTGTTGAAGCACCGGTAATAGGGGTACATTTTGCCGCTCTTGCTCCGGCTCCAGCCTGCGGTTAGCGGTCGGCCACAATCATCGCACAGCACGAAGCCGCGCAAAGGAAAATCTTCGCTTGTCTCCTTCCCGGAATGTACGCGCGAATTTCCGTCGAGCCGCTCTTGGATGAGCTGAAAAGTCTGGTAGCTGATCAAAGGCTTGTGCTTGCCCTTTCGAAGGGAAATCGACCATTTTGGATAGTCGATGTATCCAGCGTAGAGTGGATTGCGCAGCATCCCTTCCATTCTTCCGTTCCCGAGTACGGGGCTCTTTCGGGTCGCTATGAACTCCGGTTGAGCTTCAACAAACCGCTTTGCCGATGCAGCGGTCTCGAAGCGACCGCTGGCGAAGCCTTCGAGTGCCTCGCGGACAATGCCAGAGAGGTCATCGGGTTCTATGGGTTTGCCTTTTCCGGCAGACCGATAGCCGATCGGGGCAGCCAGGCACCAGTAGCCGTCAGACAGTCGTGCCTTCTGGCAACGTTTGACACGCGCAGCATTGTCTTCTCGCTCAAATTGGCCCATCCCAACATGGATCGTCTCCATGAAGCGGCCAGCAGGGGAGTCTTCGAATGTAAATGTAGGTGACCTAAAAATCGCTCCATGGTCCGTCGCATATCTTTTGATATTTTGATAGATCGCGACATCACGAGCCACACGTGAGATAGCGTCGACGACGATTACAATACTGTCTTTCCTATTTTCCTTGATCCAGTTTTTCAGATCTTTCAAACCCTCTCGATTGTCTGACCCGCCGGTGCTATCGTCAGTGAATGTCTCAACGACCTCAAAGTCATTCTGACGACAATACTCTCGGCAGGAGCTGATTTGAGAATTGAGACCGTTGCCCTGTTGTACTTGTCGCTTTGTGGAAACACGGGCGTAGATGGCTGCCTTTGAACCCGTCCTCATCGCTTACCTCCTTAGATTTGCTTATACTATTGCCAATTTTGGGTCATTTTCTTGGCGAGATGTTGCACAGCACTCCATCTACGCGTCCTGATCAACGCCGTCTTCCAAGTCCGCAGTTTTTGTAGTGTAGCCCGCGCCCCATAGGAAGATGAGGATGGACCAGAGTGCCGAGACGAATTCTTCTTTCCGCGCCTCGCTAAGATTTGATTCGTCTAATTGCCTTGCATAGATTTCCCAGTCTATTTCAATTAATTTCGGACTGGACTCCCTTGAGGGAATTTTAGATTCTATATTTTCACGTGAAGTATCTGAGTAATCCACCAGTTGGACCTCCAAAAGCAATTATTCCAGATCAGCACGGAGACATCTCCTTGCCGAGATGAGGTGCTCATAACCTCTTCAAGCTTCATGCGGACGATCTGACATAATGGAGCGAACGGCAGCCACGCAAAGTCAAGGCAAATTCACGTCTAAGCATCTGGTTTCCCTTCAATTACTACCTCGAGTAGCATGATCATGAGATAGTTTTTTCCGTGGCACCGGGTTTCACCCAGTCTGTCATGTGTTCGACAGGCGATTCGAAGTTTTTTCCGCAAGCATCCGCGGATTCAATTTCCGGAAGATGGTCATAGGATGTTCCTTCGATCTTGATGCGACTTGAGCAAAGGGCTGGTCTTTCAGGCCGGTCAAGTTGGACATTGGCCATCTTCTCGACTGACGAAGAAGAAAATTTCGCCAACTCCTGATTTTCTCGCAACGGGGTCGTTCGTCGAAGATGATGACGCTTTGATGTTGAAATGCCTGTCCGCATGGGTGACCTCGGGTGACGGAAAAAACTGAAGGTGATTGGCCTGGAGGTCGGCCATCAGTGCTTTGGCAAATTGATGTGGCAGGACGAAATAACCGTAACCAGGTCAGGAACCCCACACCGACCGCGCTGGCCGTAGTAGCCTCCGCAGTTGCAGCATGGCATGCCTGTCGCGTTCGGCCCATTTGTATGTGCCGGCTGCTGTTGGAAATCGAGAAAGCGGCGCGGCATCGGAAATTGTTCATATGTATCCGGCCTGTTGATCGGTTCGCGGGCCTTGACCTTGATGGGGTTACGCCCACACCTTGGTCTCATTAGCGGCAAGGTCGGTGATGACCTGATGGGCCGTCAGCCTCTGGAGGCAATGGATACAAGGAGCTCGCAGCGGCGCGCGGCGTGGAGCACTTTGTCGTGGGCAGCGAGCGAGGCACCCGCGTCGCGGCAGGCTGGTACCACATTCAGAACGTCAACTCGCTGCACACACGTTACGAAAGGTTCATCAAGCCGTTCTGCGGGCCGGCGACGAAGAACACCCCCAAGAAAATTTGCGGCGGCGACCAAAATGCACGGCCTCGAGCCGAGGCGGACCATCGGCTCGCCGATGAACGAATCCTTGTGGAGCCCGACCTCGGGTACTTGCCTGTTGGGGATAGGGTCGTGGCCAAGTTTCCGAACGCCAAGACCTCGGTCCGCTGCGTGGCCAGCGTCGCGGCCTTAGTGTGCCAAAGCGGCGTGGACGTCCCTATGAGCAAGAGGGCAAAATTAGCTGACCACAAGCTCTTGAGCACAACTTATCTGTTGTGTAGTTGCGCACAACAGATAAGTTGGGTACATTGAGGGATGGCAATGAACGGAATCACTCTAAACGAGAAGGAAGCGCGGGAAACGCGCGCCCGTATTTCTCGTCTAACCAAGGCACTGAGTTCGGAACACGCTATGGAGCCGGTTGTTGCCGGGCTGCCGCCCGAGGTGATTTCTCAAGTCTCGCGCATGATGAAGGCCGAGCGCGAGCGCCTGACCCAATCAGTCGAGGCATACGAAGAGGCCAAGGACACCCAACGCCCCACCGCCCTTAAAGCACTGGTAAATCGCGACCTTGGGCTGATGCTCATTGTGGCGAGGATCGCCAACGGCTTTTCTCAGAAGGACTTGGCGTGGCGCCTCGGCGTGAAGGAGCAACAGGTCCAGCGGTGGGAAGCTGAGCGATATGGGCAGATCAGCCTCAAGAATTACCATCGCGTGGCGGCGCTGCTCGGCGTGCGCCCGTGGGCAGACATGTCCGACCAACCGGAGCTCCGCGGGTTGGACAAGGTCATCGATGGGGTGTCGAAAGCCGAAATCAAGAAGATCCTCAAGCATGGGCGCGAGAACGGCTGGTTTGCCGAGGACTTCACCGAGGCAGAACTTCGTCGCTACATCGCGGAGAACCGGATCGACTTTGGAAGCCCCGGGCTTCTCCGCACTGGCCTCAACGTTGTGGATCACACTGAAGACGTCATGCTCCACGCTTGGCGCGCCAGGGTCACAGCACGGGCGCGCGAGGTATTCGCGGGCATCGGAGACGTTCACGAGCCGCTTGAACTCAAGTGGATTCCCGACCTGGTCCGCCTGAGCAAAGAAACTGACGGGCCGCTCCAGGCAGGGGAAGTACTCGCCAGCCACGGCATCGTCTTGATTGTGGAGCCACAGGTTCCCGGTCTCAAGATCGACGGCGCGGCGTTCATCGTGGATGGGAGACCGGTCATCGGAATGACCGTCAGAACCGACACGGTGGACAACTTCTGGTTCACATTGATGCACGAACTTGCCCACGTGACGCTTCACTTCTCAACCGGCCTGGCCGTAGGCTTCTACGATCAAACGGACCAAGAGACATCGGTCGATGAACAGGAGGAGGAGGCTAACCGCTTCGCGTCTAACTTGCTCATACCAGAAGAACGCTGGCGGCGCTCTACTGCCCGCATCGCGAAGTCGGCTGCGGTCATCGAGCGCTTCGCCAACGAGTTAGATATCCATCCGGCGATTGTGTTCGGGCGGATACGCAAAGAACGGGGCGAGTGGTCCCTGTTCGCAAACAAGATCGGGAGGAACACCGTGAGGAAACTGTTTGTGGGCGAAGCCCAGAAAGGAAAGAGTGATGCTCCCATACTACCCCGCCCTCAGGGCTAAACCCGGCGAGTTCGCTGCCTGCGGTAGGCTGGCCGCCCGTTATCAGGGGCACGTTTGCCCTCGCTTTGTGGTGCCGCCTCCCTCCGAGCCAGACCCCGAAAAAGGGCGCATACCAACGCTGGATGAGATCGCCTACATGATGGGTGAGCGCCTCGGAAAGAGCTGGCCCCACCAGCGTGCGTTTCTTGACCCGCAACTCGCAGCGGCCTCCCTCGGCGACGAGGGGGTAGCGACGCTCTTCCGCATCGCCACGGCCGTAAACTCCCGCCTGCTTCCGGTCCTGACGATCGCCGATCTGACCAACCCGGCCCGCCAGGCACTCGTTCAGGACGGGAACGTTAGGGCGGGCATCTACATGGACTTCGAGGAAGTTGATCCCACCGCTTTGGTCGAGGCGGTGGAGAAGATGGGCGTCCGGTCGGAACACTGTGTCCTATTCGTGGACTTCACCGGGGCTCCCCTGGGTGCCGACTTCGCGCCTGCTATCGGCGAAATCTTCGATCAACTGGACGGCGTGGCGCGGTGGAGCAAAATCGTCTACCAAGCGTCGGCATACCCGGACAAGCTGCCGGTTGGTGCCAACGAGCGCACGTTGATCCCCAGAGCGGAGTGGACCACCTTCCAGGCGGCCCTTAAAGAGACTGGCGTCCAACCGGATCGACTGGCGTACGGTGACTTTGGCGCAGATTGCGGGCGGATGGTGTTTCCGAAGGGCAAGGGAGGCGGAAGGCCGAGGCCGCACCTGCGCTACACCGGCAAGACCCACACGTTGGTGGTGAGGGGCAGCGATTCGGGAGCTTTCACGCCGACGATGCGCGAAGTCTGCAAGCAGATCATCGAGAGCAATGAGTATAACGGCAGGGGCTTCTCACCTGCGGACGACCGTATCTGGCGAAACGCGAAGGGGCTGACCGAATCTTGCGGCGACGCGACTGGATGGCGGGAACTGAACACGGCGCACCACTTGGTCAAGATCGTTAGGGACTTGGGCGCCATGTCGGGCATCGAGTTTGACGAAGATTTGGTGGCAGAATACTCGGAACAGGGCGTACTTCTATAGAGTATAGCAACAGCCGAAAACTGGGGCCCTGTTGGATCATTGAATGTGACAATTGGCGGTGTAGCCTGCGCCCTGAAAAGTGGTCCTCCCTGAGGTAGGCTTTCGAGACCGATGGAGGACATAAGCCTGTGCTCAAGGGTCAGCAGGCGGCCGTCAGCGGCCATTCTCAGCCCGAGGCGATGCTGCAACGCAGCATGAAGGGCTGATGGGCGCGACACTTCTGAGTTCGCCCAGCTTGCTCACTCTACCCTGCACCTGCGGAGTCTCCGGACATGATCGGTGGTTAGTGTTTTTTCAGTGGGCTGCAAAGCCGTCGGCGCGAAGGGTGAAGGTCTACCCATCGCTGCGGTGGGCTCAAGTCGCTGCTGTCGGAACGGCCAAAAGCTCAAAAACGCAAATCCCGCCGTGCTTCTCGTCAACCACCCGCAGTTCCACTATAGGTCTGGTCATCGGTGCATCAAGGGTCCAAGTTCGTTCCGCGAAAAGACTCAGGGAGTCACAGAGGCCATCGCCTTCTACGCCACAATCTGTGGCTTGACGTGGGCGCAAGACAATCGAAAGAAGATTGATGTCGATCCACGAAATTGAAGACGTAAAGCAGCTCAGAAGCGCGCCAAATGATCTGCCTGAAAGTTTGGCGAATGTTGTGGAGTACCGAAAGTCTGGACTTAGCCTAAACCATGTAGTCGGCTGCCCGCTCGACTGTGGCTATTGCGTCCGCCATCTTTTCGGAAATTTTGAGATGAAGCGGCCCCATCTCATAATGAGCGATGAGCAGGCCGTTGATGAATTACTGCGGCACTGGGCGTTTGTTCCTCACAGGACGCCGCTCCAAATATTTAATCGCGCAACGGATCCATTCCTGCCCAACGTGAAGCCACACCTGCTAAATAGCCTTTCGCTTTTGGATCAGCGCGGGCTCACGAACCACATCCTTGTAATTACTCGGTGGAAAGTCACTCCGGACGACGTCGCCAAGCTTGAGCGTCTCCAAAATCTCAAGGTCACCGTGTTAGTTACTTGGTCGGGGATAAATGACGTCCGACTTGAGCCAGTCGATAGCGAGTTCGCCGAAAGGTCATTAAAGGTTCTCGCAGAATATAAGTCGCGAACAAAATGCATTCTATATTGGCGCCCTATCATCGCTGGCGTGAACGACACAGACCACTGCATTGCGGCGGCCAGCGCATTGTCCCAGTTGGCCGACGCCACAGTGTTCACGGGGCTGTTCCACAGGGAACAAATACGGGCACATTTTCGATCTTCGGGCGTTGAGGACCTCTACAATGACGTGCCCCGTCGGAAGATTCTTCCCCGAGAAGTCGAAAAGCGCGTTCTGAAAAAATACACCGGCGCTCCCTTGTTCCGAAAGACATCATGTGGCGTTGCATTCGCTCATGCTGAAGCCGACTACAATGGACACTTCGGCATCACAAACATATGTAATATCTGCCCGCAAGAACAGATTTCGCTATGTGCCAGTGGACATCAGATTCCGTTATTCGAGAAGGTGGCACCCCTCGTCAAGTCGGTCGGCCTCAATCCCTCTCGGATCGAGATCCGCGCCGGAAACGTCATCGTAGAGGGAAGCACCGAGCAACAACGTTATTATGTCCAACACTCTCTGGGGTTTCAGGTGCACGATCGTAGTCAACCGCATCTGCCGGGACGCCATGGTCGTGCGGAGGAGGGATGGGAGTGAGTAAACGGATGTGGGCTGTCGATGTTGAAGGAAGCGGAAAATCACCGCCGGAAATTGTCGAATTGGCTATCGCAGAAATGGACAATTTTAAGTTGACTGGTCGAAGAATGCACTGGCGATTCAAGCCGAAGAATGGGATTTCACCGATCGCAGCTCGTATCCATGGGATCTGGGACGATGACGTGGTGGATGCGCCGGAACTTGAGGACGCCGCCGATGACATACTGATGTGGCTCGAAGACAGGCCAATCATTGGGCACAATGTCAAAGTGGAAGTCGACCTTCTCACTGAAGCCCTATCGGGATGGGTGCCCATTGCGGCATATGACACGCTAAGGGTGGCCCGGCGCTTGCTTCCGAACGAGGAGAAGCACGGCCTCGAGCATCTCGGTTCAAAGTTGGGACTGACCGCTTCAGCATCGAAAATAGCCGGAGGGAAGGCGCACTCAGCACCTTTCGATGCTGTGCTGTCTGCGCTCCTACTCGAACACATGCTGCGTAAACGGTCGGAAGGAGATCGGCGCGAAATTCTCTTGGACGCCGATATACTCGGTGGAGCCCAAGGAAAGCTACTATGAGCGATAAACCATTCCGCATTGCGGTCGCTGGAGCTCATTCCACCGGGAAGACGACTTTCCTAACCGAGCTTAAAGACATTCTCCAACGCGATGGCTTAAAGGTAGCTTACATCCACGAAAGCGCGGGCAAAGCAAAAGAAAAGGGCTTTCCAATTCTTGCCAACCATACCTTCGAAAGCACCGCTTGGCTTATAGCTCGGACCATTGAAATGGAGACTGAAGCAAGCCTTTTCTTTGATGTCGTTTTGGTGGATCGACCTGTTGCTGATGCTCTGGGTTACCTATACGCTGCTCTTCGTCACACAAATCGGATAATCTCCTCGGATCGGATCGCAGCATTGGAGAGCATTTGCGAAGCGTGGTCAAAGGAATATGACTTGGTCTTCTTGACTAAGTTGGAAGATTCGGTGGGCCTTGGGGAGGGCCGTGATCGAGATGAGGTCTTTCGTAGGCTGGCCGCAGACGAAGTTCGTCGTATCATTGATAAGCTCGTCCCAAGTCGGCATCTTCTCAAATTTGGTCACATGGAGGAGGCGGTGTCGTTTGCTCTGGACTGTTTCGACAATCATCGGAAACCATAGATGCGCTTCTCCGGTTCAATAGAAAACCGCGCAGCAAAAGAGAAGGCCATCGATTTGGCAGGCGAGAGCCGCACGGGCCTTGGCTGCATGGCGCTCACCGGCATTTATGGCGAAGTGGAGAGAAAGCAGGCAATTGGGACCCTTCACACTGCCCTCGATTATGGGGTGACGTTGTTCGATACGGCTCCGCTCTACGGCAGCGGAGCAAACGAAGAGCTGCTTGGAGATGTGATAGGCTCTCGAGGAGGGACGACAATTGTTACGAAATTTGGCCTGTATGCAAATGCCCAAGGCGAGCTTTTTCGCGATAGCCGCCCGGAAACGATCAGGTCGTCTGTCGAGTCTTCGCTCAAGCGCCTAAAACGAGATCGAATTGATCTTTTGCTTCAACATCGTACTGATAGCCGGGTCCGCGTCGATGAAGTGAGGGTTTGTATCAATGACTTGATCTCTGAAGGCAAAGTTGGGGCATTTGGGTTGTCTTGTGTGACCTCGAACGATATTCTATTTTGGTCGAGAGATGGTGGATTGGACGCAGTTCAGAATGAGCTTTCACTGAATACTGGTTCCAAGAGACGAGAGATCGCCATCGCGGAGGAGGAGAGTGCTATATATATGGCTTTTTCTCCATTGGCGCGCGGTATTTTGACTGGATCAAGAGCTTCGCAGCAGGGTGATATACGCATGTCAATGAACGGCTTTCCGGCGCTAAGGGATTCCTTTCGCCTTCAAGCAGAGAAGCATCGCGCTACTATTGACTTGGAGGGAGGTAGTCACGCCCGTCAAGCGATCGACTGGGTGCTCGCCCAGGGAAGTAATGTAGTTGCTATACCTGGATGTCGGACGCCCAACCATGTGGCCGAAATCTTTCGTTAACGGAAAATACTCCGCAAAGTATATCTCCCTGTTTCGCCGTTTTGCTAAAGGTCCGCTTCGGGGTGGGCCAGAACGGGCCGCGCCGAGGCGTGCATTGCCGCACGGGCAAAGGCGAGCCGTGCGTCATGGTCAAAAAGGGCTCTGAGCCGACCTGGGGCGGCGCGGAACACTGACCCCGGCGCCGTGTGTCAAAACCAATATCCTCGGCCCACAGCCGCCAGTCGCAACGCTCGGATGCTGCGCGACAGCACCAATTGAAGCGGTCATTCGTAGTTAGCAGATTTTTGCGCCAAGATGGTCTGTAGGGGGCTGAGCTGCATCCTGAACCGAGCGCTTGCGATGCACAACGTATCGAAATATTGACCTTAGTGGTCTGTTGCGGGAAATTCTTGCTGGGTAACATCGAACGGCTATTCTCGTGTTCGCCGCCTCCCTTTCCATTACGAGCTACTTCCCCCAGCTTTGGTAAAGCCGAGCGCATTAAGTCTGGGAGCGAGCTCTCTTATGTTGTTGGATGGTACACCCAAGACAAATAGATCACGCGCCCTGGTCAGTGCAACGTATCCTATTTTGCCAACCTCTGTCGCGGTCCCACCGAGAAATTCGTCGATATGCTTACGGTTGCAGATGTATAAAACGCCCCTGATACTCTCGCCTTTCACTTTGTGAACCGTGGAAACGCGGAAATCTGGAACATCCTCCATTCCCAAGTCTGCGGACCGCATAAGCGGCTGATTGAAGATTTTTCGTTTCGCCAGTTTTCTTTTCCAGTTGCTCCCAGCGCTCAGACCATACTCTGTCAAAAGTGTGTCGAGCAGGGCAGCTGTGCGCTCCAGAAGAGCAGGCTGCCAGTCGGTGTCCGCCACAAGAGATGCGTGAGGCAATCCGCCTGCCGCGTCCTTAACAAACGCCCACAGTGTCCTTCGAAGCAGATGAGAACTCCGTTTATCGCCGCCCCGGCGTAGGAGGTCAGAGAGTAAATCTCCATGACCTTCATCCAGCAAGCCAAAGACACCAGCGCAGCAAAGCTTAAAAGCTTCGTCGGAGCTACCGAACTTGTCGCGCTGGATCGCGGCGCGCACGAAGTATCGCAAGACACCCTGCCCTTGTTCACCTTCACCGCCGGCCCAACCGTCAGCCCATTTCGCTGATCGACAGAGCACAGCCGCATCCGCCACCCCTATACCTGCCCGATCCAAAAGTTCCGCAAACGACTTGAGCGCGCTGTCTTTCTCTTCCTTCTTGTACGCGAAATAATACGCACCCGACAAAGTTCCCGGTTGCTTTCGCTGAGGCTTGTCATCGCGTCCTGAGAGTTTATTCGCGATCATGACGATACTCGGGACCGATCGGAAGTTGGTCTCGAGCATTCGCCCCTCAACGTCTTCACGATCCGCGAACTTCGCGAGAATTTCACCAGTCGCACCGGAGAACTCATAGATACCTTGATTAACGTCCCCGATCAACGAGACCTGCGTTCCGGCACCTTGTAGAGCCATAAGGATCAGCTGATGTAGCTTTCCGATGTCTTGCGCCTCATCAACAAGGATGTGCGGGTAACGGCGAGCCAGCGCGCGGCGGATTAGGGGCTGACTCTTGAGGACGCGAAGAGCCCAAAGACTCCCCAGTGTATGCGAGTAGGCACCGACCCGCGCCAGCTTCCTGATAGCTTCATTGGCAGCATTCAAATCAACGATCGTCTTCGCCGGCCCTACCTCAAATTGAGGAGGGCCTCCCTTCTCAATCTTGAGCTGCAGCGCGGACGTCGGTTGTGGCCTCTTTCCATCCCAGACGGTGAAATTTGCGAGAAATGGCTCACTACCATGCACCAGGAACGGCGTTCTGGAGCATCCCATAACAAGGTGCCCGTGGGGGCGAATAATATTCGAAGTGATGAAGGCGTCTACCGTGGCTATCTCGACGCGGCCGATGCGGCTACCACCTGCCTCTGCTTGAAGTAAGGCATTATAATCCCGGTTGAAAGTGTCGACAGCCACATTCGAGAAAGACAAAAGGGCGACGTAGCCATGGCTATCGTCGAGGCGCTTGCGCATAGAAGCGAGCCGCCGGACCGCGGTCGCAGTCTTGCCGCTCCCCGCACAGGCACTGACGGCCATGGGTACGAGTGGCGCGTCTACGATCTCTCTCTGCTGCGGAGACAGATCGATCATGACTTGCAAGCATGCATTACGGCATCGCTAATGTATTTCGGAATTTCGATCTCCAGACAGTTATTTTCGATCTGTGCTGCGAGCGCCTGCGCGAATGCACCCTTTTGAATATTTGCTTTACCTTTGGATCGTTCGAACATACCCGAGAACAGCGCCATCGCTCGGTCCCTATCATCCGCCTTCGATGCGACCTCGATTTCAAGATCGGTTCCGATCTGGGGATGCAAGTCCTTGAGGGCCAACAGCATGGGCATTCTGTTCTTTTCGTGAAGACCGAGGTCATACTCAAAAGTCTTTTGGCCGTGAAAGACTTTAACGAACTTGTCTTCTTGACCCTTCATCAATGCCGTGTTGCTTGAGATCGTGATGGCCTCATTAGCAGATGGATAGTGAGGCTGCTTGTTGCCTTCCTCATCTGTGATGACGGGATCTGCGTCTGTGATGATGGCAACAGGTATCTTGATCGCCGTTTCACCGAACAGTGGCATGAAGGAATCGAAGTTCAATCCTTCGACACTAATGAGGCTGACACCATGGTTGCGCAAATCACAGCCCATCTTCTTCGCCAATAGGTCGACCATCAAAAGCTCGGCGGTACCCTCAACAAAGATAACTCGGCGTGCGAAGAAAAATTCCGCACGAGTCACATCGAGGTAGCGCTTCAACTTCTCCTTCTTGCCCTTCCTAAAAATTATCGATCTGGGATGGAAGACATCCACTCCTGTTTCGGTCTCTACCAAGCATTCGACGGCGTCGAGATCAGCTATGCTGGCAAAGTTTGGAGAGTGACTTGTAACAAAAACTTGGACGGGCCGCTCGCCTTCCGCGACTTTGATGTCGGACAGGTACCGCAATAGAACGGCCTGTAACTGCGGGTGAAGATGCGCTTCAGGCTCTTCAACGATTAAGCTACGGTAGGCCGATTCAGCGTTCTTCGCGAGTTCACTTAGGGCCACTGCCATGTAGATCAGGTTGTTATAGCCGAGGCCGTTGCGCTCGATTTCGAAGCTGTCGACAAGGAGTGATAGACGCGAGGCGAGCTTGGTAAAATCAGATCCGCTCAATTCAACCGCCAGCATCTGAGCCAATTGATCGCCCAGCATGCTGTTGTGACGCATGGTTATCGCTTCTTGTGTCTCAACAATCGCCTTGAGCGCCTTAATTTCCGTGTCGAGGTGTGCGAGTTTCTTCGCGATTTGCTCTTTTCCCTCCTCATCTGAAAGAAGATGCAATAAGCGAGACAGCTGACTTGTACGGCTCGGGCGAAGGCCAAGTTCTGCATCGCGCAGCGGCTGTAGGTAAACGCTGCGCAGGTTTTCCAACATGGTTGCCGTCATCGCGATGTCATGATGGGCACCGCACACCCTCCTCGGCCTTAACCGTCCGGATTTATCCGCGTCGCCATAAGTTACCCGAAGGTGGGCTTCTGACTTTCCCGCTTCATCAGCCTTCAATCCGTGCAAAAAGTCGGCTTCATCGTCGAGAGACAGGTTCTTGAAGACATAGTCGAAGCAAACATCACCCGTTGCCGTGCCACCCTTAGGGAGGTGGACGTCATCGACGCTGAAGCGCGGATAGGGATCATCGGTTCCGGCGAGTAGAGACCTTAGAGCGTCAACTACGGCTGTCTTTCCGATATTGTTCGGGCCAACGATGATATTGAGCCCCGGCTCGAATTCCATCGTTGCCTGTTTAATGCGGCGAAAATTGTTGATCGTAAGCGATGCCAGATACATGAGGTCCCTAATGCGGCCGCAGCATTGTGAGCTGTTGTTGACCCAACTTGCCCTAAGACCAATGTGTTGGAAAAGGTTTTTCGATGCTTTTTCTTGGCCTTCCAGCACGCCAACGGGACTTCATGGGGCTTGAAATTCTGCTTCCGCCGGCCGTGGATTTTTCAGCGCAGGCGCAGCGAACTTCCCCTTTCCGTCCATCTTGGCGATGTGAGCGCGGGCGCAGGTACGATCCATAGACCTGTTGAACGGTGGATTGGACTCGCTCGCCTGACCAGCACAGTCTGCGGAGGTTGTGAGAAACAAGGACGGCACATGCCACCCTTTGCTTCTTGTGTCCTTGCTCGCTTACCGTACTCGCCAGCTACGCAGTGCCGCTTCTATGCGCCCATAGGCCTGCAGCATCTCGTGGTGCGAGTGCCTTCTGTCGCAGCATTGGTGGCCGTAGGTATCCGCGCCGGTATGTCTTATCTCATAGCCGAATGCGAGGAACGCTTTGCGTGCCGCCTGGGTTAGGGGATCCGGATGTCTCGCGGACGTCATCACCGTGATGCCTGCGATCTCACGACCGCATTGGACGTAGTGTCGGTCGACCCAGACGAGGGCCGACGGTAAGCGGTATTTCTGGACGAGCCAGAGCGTGACATCGCAGATGTCTTGCTCGAGACCGAATTGCTCAGGATAGACACTCAGACGGCGCTGTCTCGCGATCTGAAGGGCACATCGCGGCGCGGGCTTACCCGGCATGGCAGAACCTCGCGAGCAGTTCGCTGACGCGCGCGCCGTGCCATCGTGTCATATCGGACGCCGGCAGGCTGCGCTCGTGGCTGATCCGGTCGAGCGCGGAGGGTGCTTGCTCCGACAGAATGCGACGGATGTCGCGCAGCGCCTGTTCGACGGCATCGGCATCCGGGAACCGTTCGGAGATCGCACCGTGCAGATCGCAGAGAGAGTCGAACCCGCTCCGGTCGTCGAGCGCATCCAGGAGGTCGCAGAGGCCAGCGCCGTGCCGGCGCAGGTGATCCTCTGTCCCTGCCACTGCGTTGAAGCGAGCCTGGCTGGCTTCGAGTTTAGTGGAGTTGAGCATGATTTTCTCCCTTTCATGCATGAAGAACGGTACTGGTTGTGCCTGATTCATCGGCGTCATGGTCCGTGCGTCGCGGGGGAGAGATGGGTCGGGCTGGCTCCTTTCGGTTGGTGAATTGCGCGTGTGTCTTGTCCTGATGACGAGGACATTGGCCATTCTCCGGGAGCACGAAGGAAAAAGTGATAGGCTGGCCGATTTTCCTTATTGAGCGGCTGCGTCACGCCGGCCGCCGCGCTGGACGCGTGACGGCCGGGGGCGAGCATCAGAGGATCCGGCTGACTTCGCTTGGAGTGATCCCCGCGCCGCGCAGCACATCATCGAGACCGTCAGCGAGCAGGCAGAGCTCGGGCACGATCGGGTCCTCGGGCTCGAGCAGGTCGAAGCATCCTTCGCTTCCCCACTCATCTTCACCGGCCTCATCCAGGAACAGGATCGCGCGCAGCTGGAGGAGCAGGCGCCGGAGACGGTGGGTGATCGACCCGGGCTGTTCCAAGCCGTCGCGGATCGCGTTGAGGAGCCGCACGCCGCGCCGGTCTGCGAGCAGAACGGCTGCATTGCCGAGCGCCTCGTCGTGATGAGAGAAAAACTCCCTCAGCGCCAGTTCGCCGGCCGACATCGAGCGGGCTTCGGTGCTGGTGTTTAGTCTCGAATGAAACATGGGGACCTCCTTGTGATTGTTTCGTCCGGGCTTCGTCCCGGGTCAGGAAGGAGTGGAGGTCCGCTGCGCACCTCGTCGCTGCGTCGCGCCCCGCGAACGGCGGGCCCCGAAATCAGCGAAGGGTCAGATGTTGGATCGTCAATACTGTGGGACACCTCGCTCGTTTCGTCTGTCACAAGCGAGATTGGCCGGATGCGCCGGAGGCGAAGCATTTTTCCGGGTAGTTAGAAAAAAATTTGCTTCGTTCCCGCGGCGTCTTCGCGGTCGCTCGCAGCAATGAGAATGTCTAAATTCGGGTGTAGAAATGCCGCCCCGATTAACACGGGGATGACGCCTACGTGCACGAGGTGTTCAAGGCCAGCACCTTAGGCACGATGGTGTCAAAAGCCGAATAGCGTAGGTTTGCAGGGTCGAGCGGCTCGCCCCGCTGTGCCGTGACCGGAAAGTAAACAAACGGCAAACACGGCACCAGAATGAGTGAGCTTGTTGACGGAAATTTCGAGAGAATCCTGAAAGTATCCGCAGGCTGCGTCCGCGAAGCGAGCGCAGCCTGTCCGATCATGACCCGCGCGGATTGTGGGGAGGGCCTGACTTCCAACCGCGGTTCGCGAAGAACGTGCTGCTGCTACAGCCGCGTGCCGCCAGATATCATCCTACGAGCCTTTTCGTGCCAAGATCCCGGCGGAAAGAACCTTCAGTTCATCAAAAAATGTGTTCAAACTTTCTCCCGTCCGCTCCGCCAGTATAGATTATAAATATATGAAATCGTTAGTTATTTTTTTCATTAAATTTCCCTCCCTCCATCTTTCCCGCCATAAAGCCTGCCGCTTTTGGCCACTACCTGCAATGCTACGCATCTGACGCTTCGGTCGCGAGCCGATCTTCAGCAATTGCGAGCGGGTCGACACGCCGGGTCGCCAAACTTTCGAGAAAAATCGTCTGCATCCCGTCCTCATGGACGCTATAGACGCAGTTAAGCCGAGCGGACTGCAAATCGACGTAGTTGGCATCGGCGCTCGACGAGCGCTTCTCTTTCGGAGCAAACGAATGGGCCGCTCGGGGCGCAGACGTACGCACGACCCGTCGTTCAGCCAGAGACGCCCCTTTTTCTTCTGCTTTTGTGGGACCTTCAGCCCTTCACGTCGCCAGATACGTTCGACCCGCTTGTGGTTCACATGCCAGCCCGCGTTGTTGAGTGAGCAGGCCCGTCACCATGCGATATCCATAGCGCCCATACYGATCGGCCAGTTCAATGATCTCGTCGGTCAGATGCTTCTCGTCAGCCCGCCCCTGCGGCACCTTGCGCTGCGYGGATCGATGCTGCCCAAGCGCACGGCAGGCGCGGCGCTCAGACACGCCCAACTCCTGCCGCACATGGTCGATGCACTTGCGGCGACGCGAAGGGCTCAGAAGTTTCCCTTTGCCGCCTCGGTCAGGATCAATTTATCCAGCGTCAGGTCAGACACCGCGCGTCGCAGCCGCTGGTTCTCCTTCTCCAGCTCTTTCAGGCGCGCAAGCTGTGACCGCTGCATCCCGCCATAAAGCTTACGCCATCTGTAGAACGTCTGCTGCGTCACACCGATCTGGCGCACTGCCTCGGCAATCGTCGCCCYTTGTCCTTGCAGAATTTCAACCTGCCGAAGCYTAGATACGATCTCTTCGGCCTTCTCTCGTTTCCCAGCCATCGCTGATCCTCCAATTGCGGGACAAAACTATCCTAGTTGGTGGACCACTTTCAGGGGGCTACTCCAGTGCCGGGTTTATCTGGTGCGCCTGCAGGTAGTCGCAAAGCTCGATGGCCCAGACGGGGTTGTGCAACGGGTGGGTCTGCAAGCGGTCGCCTTTTTGCGGGTGTCCGTGGGCTGGTCTGATCGCGATCTTGCGTTGCCGATGCGCGCTCAGGCAACCCTTATGATGGGAACGAGACCCACCGGACCCGGGCCTTCAAGGCGGGTCCCCGGCTGGCGATGCGGGGTCGCGCTGTGCCTGCCGCCAGCCCCCTTGTCGGCACAGGCGCGCATCCGTAGCGTCAGACCATGTGGACACGCGCCCGGATGCATTTTTTGGTTGTGCTGATTTCGGCGCCCTTCGGCGCCGCGGAGGCGCAGGAGGGATTGAACGCGCTGGGCGCGGTCGGGGGCGCGCGCGCCTTTTCGGGGCACGATATCGAGGTCGGCGAAAACCGCTTCGCCCTGCGCGGGGTGACCTGCCCGCCGCCGGACACGGACAAGGGCCGGCGGGCAAAGGCCCTGGCCAACACGTTCCTGCGGATGACGGGGACGATGGTGTGCAAATCCGAGGGCGGCGTTGGCGACTGCACGCACCGCTCGTCCAGCGGCATCCGGGACTTGTCTCGGGTGATGCTGAAGACGGGGCTGTGCTGGACGGAGGACGCGTGACCGGTGTGCAGGTCAGCGACGGACTGGAACACGCATCGTCGCGTGCGACCTGTGCCTTCGGGGTCGTCACATCGGCTTTGCTGCCTTGATGGGTCCCCAGGCGCGCCGCAAAGATTGCAAAGCGGCACCTTGGAACAATCGGGTGGCACGCGCCGCGCAAGGTCGATGTCCGCGTTCGGGACAGGTCGCCAACGGGGTGCGTTGGACGACAGCCGCCTTTCCGGCTTTATCCGGGGTCCCCGAGGGCGGCGATCTGGTGGCGCATGATCGCGAGAAAATCTCCGGTCTGCGGACGGCCGGCGAGGGGCGAGAACACCAATGAGCGCAGACCCATGTCGCTGGCCATGTCCAGCGCGTCGGCGGGCGGCTCGGCCTCCCAGATCAGGATGCGCGCGCCGGTGTCCTGCTTCTTTGCCTCGAGGTCCTGCCATTGCGCCGCGGTCGGCATGGCGCCGGCCTCCCACTCCATCGCCGCGATCTCGAGCCCGTAGGCGCGGGCGAAATACTGATAGCGCGGGTGCGTGGCGAGGATCGTGCGGCCCTGCAGCCCGGCCAGCGCGGTTCCGGCTTCCGCATGCAGTGCCTCGAGTTCCGCCACAAGGTCGGGCAGGGCGGCCGTCACCGTGTCGCGCAGCGCCGGGATGCGCTGCTCCATCATGGCGGCCAGCGCCCGGGCCTGCTGCGCGGCCTGATTGAAGTCCAGCCAGGTGTAGCTGGCGGTGCCCTCGTGCGAGTGTTCGCCGTCGGCGCCGTGGCTGTGGGTGATGGACTGCGTGGCGATGTAGCTGTCCGAAAAGGCGGCAGAAGTGTCGATGAGCCGAGAGCGGGGCAGGGTGGTGCGGGTCGTCCAGGCGGCGAAGCCGGCGCCGTTCAGGGCAATGACCTCTGCCTGCTGGATCGCGGCGATCTCGGACAGGCCGGGACGCCAGAACGACGGATCCTGACCTTCGGGCACCGGGAACAGAACCTCGACCGCATCGCCGCCCAGCTGTTCGGCCATCCAGGCCAGCGGATAGTTCACCGCGGCCACGACCGGGCGGTCCTGTGCGCCTGCCGCGGAAGCTGCGAGCGCAGCGGTCAGCACAATCCGCTTGAGCATCAGTTCGTCTCCTGCCCGTGGGCGATGTCCTCGGGCGTCAGCAGCCAGTAGTCGGAATGGCCTTCGCTGACGTCGACCTCGATCATCAGGCCGGTTTCGGACGCGCCGTCGGGCAGGGCAAAGGAGGTTTCTCCGCCATCGCCGATCGGCAGGGTCAACAGCAGGGTGTCTTCGGCGTCGCGCACCCGCACCTCGCCGCCGGTGGGGATGCGCCCGGTGGAGAACGTGCTCTCCACCGTGACCGTCCCGCCGCTGACCGAGGCGAAGACCCGCAGGTCGTGCGCCGCCGCGGGCAGCGCCGCGGCGAAGCTTAGTGCTAAGACAAGCGATCGGATCATTGCGTCGCCCAGGGTTCGAAATGCACCCAGATCACCGCGCCGAGTTCGTGCGCCTTGTCCTCGCCTTCGTATTGCATCGGTTCCTCGGCGGTGTTGAGGGCGGCAAAGCCCCACCAGCCGGACGTGGGCGCGGCGTAGGTAAAGACGCCCTCGGAATCCGCCTTGACGGTCTGGGTGATCATCAGGTCGGACGGCGCTGCGGCGCTGCCGTCCTCGTTGTAATACTCGACCTCGACCTCGGCATAGGGCACCGGTTCGCCGTCGAGCTTCACGATGCCCTGGAAGACGTTGCCGGCCCAGAGCGCGAAGGGTTTCGACAGCGGCACGATCTCGGTCTTGAGGCCCAGTTCAGCGTCCCATCCTGCGTCATCGCCATAGGCCGACACGTAGGTCTTGGTGAAATGGGTGATGAAGGCGTCTTCCTCGGGTTCCCAGTACGGCTTGGGCGTCATGGAAAAGACATGCGTGCCGGGCCGCTCGAAGCGGTATTCGGTGGCAAAGCCCGCGTCGTCCATGACCTGCGTCTCTTCCAGCGTGTCCAGAAGGGAGGTCGTTTCGCCCTCGTGCGTCACGGTGAATTCCTTGGGCATCTCGAGCACCATGCCGAGCCCTTCGAACGGGTGCGAAAAGGACAGGGTCAGGTCCACGGACCGTCCCTCTTCCTGACTCAGCATGTTGTCCGAGGGGATGATCATCCCGTAGTGCGCGCCGGCTGCAGAGGCACATGCGGCCAGTGCCGCCGCGGTCATCAAGGTCTTCATATTCGTCTCCCTTTCGGTGTCATTCTTTTCAAACGACCAATTCTTCAGACGGCCAGGAGCCAGGCAACGATACCGTCACCATTCGCTATCACAGCCACGACAAAGCACGCGGCAATCGCGATCACGGCGGATAACAAGATCGCTATCTCTGCCGCCGCGAGCCGCAGGATCACGAAGCGGCCCGCGCCGAGGCGCCGGGCGGTGGCCATCTCGGGCGCCCGCAGGGTCCACGACAGGTACAGCGTCAGGCCCATCGCCGCGACGGCAGCCACCCCGATGATCAGCGTCACCGCATCGAGCAGCGTCGCGATGCGGAAGATGCGGTCGACCAGCCCCGCCACGATCTCGGCCGGGACGGCGATCTGCACCGGGTTCTCCGGGTCGAGGTAGCGGCCCCGAAGGATCGTGCCCGAGCGGATGTCGTTCGGCACCACCAGCACGGCGGAGAGCGGGTAATCCTCGGCGGCGCCGTGGAAATGGAAGCTGTCGATGTTGTCGGGCGTGATGCGCTGGAACTCGGTGATGGCGGCGCTGGCGGTGACGTTGCCGTCGGCATCCGCCGTCACCACGTCGTCATGGCCGTGGCCGATCCCGGCGATGACCCAGGCGGTCTTGACGTCGGTGAAGACCGCCTCGTCGTCGGGGGTGCCGGTGGCGGCCAGGACGCCGGTGATCTGCAATTCCAGCGGATAGACCCCGTCGAGGTCGAAGAGGTTTTCGGGCGCGGAGACCACGCTGTCGCCCGGACCCAGCCCCAGCCGTTCCGCGACCTGGGCGCCCAGCACCGCCTCGCCCAGAAGGGCGATCTGGCGGCCCGTCGCCAGCTCCAGCCCGCGAAAGTCGAAATAGTCGAGCGAGGTGCCGACGATCCGGGCGCCGTTCGTCTGGAACGCCGTGTGCAGTGGGATCGGCAGGGCGAGGCCGCTGTCCCAGACAGCGTCCTCCGCGGCGCGAGTGATCGGTTGCGCGCGGTCCTCGGAGAAGTAGACGGCGCTCATCACGAGGTCGAGCTGGCTGCCGCGGGCACCCAGCACCAGCGGCGTCGCTTCCGCGCGGCGGGTCAGCGCCTCTTCGGAGCCGCGCAGGAGTGTCTGGGTCACCATCGGCACCGCGAGGATCAGCGCGCCGACCAGCACCAGCACGAGGCTGCGCGCCCAGGTCCAGCGCAGATGCGCGAAGGCGAGGAACAGCGCGTTCATGCAGGTCGTCCCTCGGGGACGACCGATTGCGCCTCGGGCGCGGTTCGCTGCCTCAGCGCCGCGAAGTCGATCACCCGGTCGAACCTTGGCAGCAGGCCGTGGTCATGGGTGACCGCCAGCACCGTGGCCTGCATCTCGGCCGCGCGGTCGAAAAGCAGGTCGAGGATGGCCTCCTTGGTTTCGGGGTCGAGGTTGCCGGTGGCCTCGTCCGCGAGAATGAGCGCCGGTCGCGTCACCAGCGCCCGGCAGATCGCCACCCGCTGCTGTTCGCCGCCGCTGAGCGCGTTCGGATGGTTCTTCAGCCGGTCTGCGATGCCGCAGGCCTCGGCCAGCAGGCGCGCCCGGTCCCGCGCCGCGGCATCCAGTTTCAGGCCGACGCCAACGCGATAGGGGTAGAGGATATTCTCGAAGGCATCGAGGTAGTCGACCAGCGCGAAGTTCTGGAAGATGAAACCGATCCGCCGCGCCCGGAAGGCCCGCCGCTGCCCGTCGCTTTGCCCGGCGAGGTCGGTCCCCGCGACGGTGAGCCTGCCGCCATCCGGCACCGCGAGGCCCGCGAGCAGGTTCAGCAGCGTCGTCTTGCCCGTGCCGCTGGGGCCGATCACCGCGACCCGCTCACCACCCGCCACCTGCAACTCGGGCACCTGCAGCGTGAATCCACCGCGGGGATAGGCGAAGGACAGGTCGCGCGCGTCGATCATGTCTCTTCCTCGGGGTCCGCCGTATCCTCTGCCTGCGGTGCATCGGCGTTCGGCTCGATCGTGCCGGCATCGGTTCGGTCGACGTCCGTCAGGGTGAAGCCGGTGATCTTCCAGCCGTCCGCGACCGGCTCGAAGACCAGATCGGCGGCATAGGCATTGCCGCGCATGTGCATGTGTTCGGCATGGCCCACCACACCCAGCACCCGCCATTTCGCCGCAACATCGACGCGCGCGCCGTCGGTCCGGGCGGACATGCCCGTGAGTTCGATCTCGTGGATCTCCTGGTCCGGGTTCAGCCCGCCGCCCGCCATCGCCCCGACCCGTTCGAGGTAAAGCTGTTCCAGTGCCGGACCCGAGGCCACGTCGTCCAGCCGGTCGTAGATCGCCGCCTCATCGGTCTGGCCGAAGGCGTCGTAGACCGTCGCCAGGATCTCGGGCAGCAGCAGCGGGCTTTCGCGCGAGAATTCCGCGGCGGACATCTGCCGGGGCGCGTCGGCGCCGTCCTTGCCCACGGACAGGAAGACGGCAGCCCCGGCGATGACCGTGATCCCCACGACGGCTGCGGCAAGTGCTCTTGTGTTCACGATGCTTCGCTCTCGCCGCTGGTTGCGCCCCGATGTCCCATGCGAACCGTAGATTGGCGACCGTGGAAGGCAACCCGAAACGCGCCCGGCCGCCCGGGGTCGGCGGGAGATTGGAGGGCGACCGGACCTTGGCGCGTTCGCTGCATCACTGAGCGGATGCGCCCTCGTGCCGGTATTCCCGCGGGACGCTGTCGGGCAGAATGCGCGAATAGACCGAGATCAGGTGCCGGTGCATCGCCTCTGCGGCGAGGTCGGCGTCGCCGGCTTCGATGGCGGCGACGATGATGTCGTGCTGGTGAAAGCTGGAATAGTCCTCGGCGGGTTTGCGGGTCTGGCGCGGCTGGCCCCAGATGATCGACCGCCGCACCGCGTTCAGGGTCTCGAAGAAATAGAGGAAGAGCTGGTTCTGCGTGGCCCGCGCGATGGCGTGGTGCAGGTTGTTGTCCCAGGCCTCGTAGGCCCGCCAATCCTCCGCCTCTCGGCAGCGCAGGGCGCAAAGCCGCATCTGTTCGCGGTCCGACCGCGTCGCGTGGCGCGAGGCGAGGCGGCAGAGTTGCGGTTCGATGCTGAAGCGCACGGCGACCACCTGTTCGGGTTTGATCTGGTCGCCCAGATAGGTGACGTCCTGTAGGTTCAGCACCGGCCGCGACCCGACGAAGGTGCCGCGCCCCACGTGCCGCCAGACCCGCCCCTGCGCCTCGAGCTCGGCCAGGGCCTTTCGCAGCTGGTTGCGCGTGGTGCCCATGGTCTTGCACAGGACCCGCTCGGGCGGGATGCGGTCGTTGTAGCGGTATCCGGTCTCGTCGATCAGGGCGCGCAGCTTCTGCGCGAGGTCGGTCGTCTTTGTCATGATCCGCCCAATGTCGGTATTGGTTGATTGAATGTGACGGTAAGTCAGCGAAACATGGATGGGAAGAGGAGACCGGTTCGCAGAGTCGCAGGCCACCGCCGACTGGCTCCGAACGGTTACGATCAAAGGGAGGACCGCCGCGTGCGATTGGCAACCATTTCCGTGGACGGCACAGATGTCTGCGCCGCGTACCTGGCCGATGGCCGCCTGCTGAACCTGTCGCAGGTGGCGGCGTCGATGCAGGCCTTGATCGAAGGCGGTCCGGCGGCGCTGGAGGCCGCGCGCAAGATGTTGGCCGAGGCCGAAGAGGGCGCACACGACGACGCGGTGGTGGGCGGCGATGCGCCGTTGCAGGCGCCGATCCCGAACCCGCGCAAGAACGTCTTCTGCGTCGGGCGCAATTATGCGGAGCATATCGCCGAAGGGGAACGTGCGCAGAACCTCAAGATCGGCGTGACCGAACACCCGGTGTTCTTCACCAAGCCGCCGACCTCGGTGGTGGCGCCGGGCGGCGATGTGCTGATGTTTCCCGAGGTGTCGACCTCGGTCGATTACGAGGTCGAGCTCACCGTGGTGATCGGCACCGCGGGCCGCAACATCTCGAAGGCCGACGCGATGAAGCACGTCTTCGGCTACACGATCCTCAACGACATCACCGCGCGCGACATCCAGCGCCGCCACGGCGGGCAGTATTTCAAGGGCAAGGGGCTCGACGGATCGTGCCCCATCGGCCCCGCCATCGTGACCGCCGACGAGATCGCCAACCCGCATGCCCTGTCGATCGGGCTGAGCGTGAACGGCGAGACCCGCCAGGACGGCAACACCAGGGACATGATCTTCGACATTCCGACGCTGATCGCATCGCTCTCCGAAGGCCTGACGCTGGAGCCGGGCGACATGATCGCCACCGGAACGCCGTCGGGGGTGGGCTATGCGATGGACCCGCCGCGTTTCCTCAAGGATGGCGACACGGTGGTCTGCGACATTTCCGGGATCGGGACGCTCAGCAACACAGTGCGCTCCGTATAAACCCTCGCTGCCCGAATGCGGTGCAAACGAGGGACGACACAAAAGGGAGGAGAACCAACATGATCACCAGAAGAACATTCACCGCCTCGTTGCTTTCGGCGGTTCCGGCCACGGGCCTGCTCGGACGGGCGGCCTTCGCGCAGGACATGCGCGACATCACCTTCGTCCAGCCCAGCCCCTCGGCCATCAACTCGTTTCCGGTCTTCACCGCCATCGGCGAAGGCTTCTTCGCAGAAGAAGGCCTGAACGTCACGGTCGAGGCGATCAACGGCTCGGGCGCGGTGCTGCAGGCGCTGTCGGCGGGGCAGGCGCATTTCGGACGGCCCGGACCCGGCCCGCTGCTGGCCGCGCGGACCCGCGGCGTCGAAGCGGTGCACATCTACAACGTCGCCGCGCGCAGCAACTTCGGCATCGCCGTGCAGGAGGACAGCGAATACACCAGCATCGAGGACCTGCGCGGCAAGGTCATCGGCACCGGCACCGCGGACGGCGCCGAGGTCGGCTTCGCCCGCAACGTGCTGACCGGTGCGGGGATGACCGAGGGCGAGGATTACACCTTCCTCACCGTCGGCGACGGCGGCCCGGCAACGGCGGCCTTCCTCAACGGCGAGATCGACGCCTATTCGGCCTCCACCGCCGACACCGCGATCCTCAACCAGCGCGGCATGGCGGTGCGCGACATCACGCCGGCGGAGTTCAACCGCTTCTTCGGCAACGGCATCGCGACCATGGCCGACACCATCGCCAACGACCGCGAACTGGTCGAGAAGTGGAGCCGCGCCTTTGCCAAGGGCCATGCCTTCGCGATGGACGACGCCAACCGGGAGACCGTGCTGGCGCATCTGGCGGCGGGCAACCCGCAGGAAGGCGAGGACAAGGAGTTCCAGTCGGCGCTGTTCGACGCGGTCCGGTCAAAGACCGTGCCCTCGGACGATGCCCCGTACATGGGCTGGTATCCGGCGGAAGTCTGGGAGGAATGGCAGCAGGCGCTGGTCGACGGCGGAGAGATATCCGGGCCGCTCGACGATCTGGACGCGGCCTGGACCAACGAGTTCGCCGAGATCGGCAGCGAGGCGGTCGGCGGATGACCAGTGCTGCCGCACATGACTATTCCGGCGTGCCTCAGGGCGCGCCGGTCTATGAGCTGACGAATGTCAGCAAGACCTACGCCCGCAATCAGGTGGTGGCCCTTCAGGACGTGAGCCTCACCCTGCGCAAGGGCAGCTTTACCTCGGTCATCGGATCGAGCGGCTGCGGCAAGTCGACCCTGCTCAAGATCATGGCCGGGCTGATCCCGCCGACCAAAGGCCGGGTGATCCTGCAGAACAAGCCGGTGACCGGCCCGCGCCGCGACATCGGGATGATGTTCCAGCAGGCGACGCTGTTTCCCTGGAAGACGGCGGCCGAGAACATCGTCCTGCCGATCGAGATCCGCGACGGCAAGGCCGCTGCCAAGAAGGCGATGGAAGCCGCGCACGACCTGCTCGAGATGGTCGGCCTCAAGGGCTTCGAGGATGTCTATCCCAACGAGCTTTCGGGCGGCATGGCGCAGCGCGCCTCGATCTGTCGTATGCTGATCACCGAACCGGCGGTGCTGCTGCTCGACGAGCCGTTCAGCGCGCTGGACGAGCTGTCGCGCGACCTGATGAACATGGAACTTCAGCGCATCTGCCGCGAGCAGAACGCCACCGCCTTCCTCGTCACCCATTCGATCCAGGAGGCGGTGATCCTCTCGGACGATATCGTGGTGATGAAACCGCGCCCCGGACGCATCGCCGAGGTGGTCCCCGTCGACCTGCCGCGCCCGCGGACGCTGGACATGATGACAACGCAGAAATTCGGCGAGATCGTCGACCGGATCCGGGCGATGCTGGACAAGGGAGAGGACATGTGACCGAATTTCAGACCAACCACCCGACCGACGAGGAAACGGTGCAGGAGACCGTCTGGGAGCAGGAGGTCGCCTTCATCGACTCGGTTCCGCGTTCGGTGGCGATGACCTTCGTCTTCGTTGTCTTCATCGGCACCTGGCAGCTGGTGACGGCGCTGGGCATGGTGTCGCCGATCATCCTGCCGACGCCGATGGAAACCTTCAAGGACATGATCTTCGTCGGCCAGAACCTCCTGACCGGCGGCTACATGCTCGACTCGCTCTGGATCACCATCCTCGAGGTCATCTACGGCTTTGCGCTGGCCATCGCCATCGGCTTCTCGCTGGGCGTGCTGGTGGGCGAGACGGCCTTCGGCGAAAAGGCGGTGATGCCGTACCTCGTCGCCATCGACACCATGCCCAAGGTGGCCTTTGCGCCGCTCTTCGTGGCCTGGCTGGGCTTCGGCATCGAATCCAAGGTGGCGCTCGCGGCTTTCATCGCGACCTTTCCCATCGTCGTGGGCACCGCGGCGGGGCTGCACGCGGCGGATGAGAACGCCCGGATGCTCTTCAAGACCATGGGCGCCAGCCGGATGCAGACGCTCATCAAGATGAAGCTGCCCACCGGCCTGCCGCAGATCTTCACCGGCCTCAAGATCGGTGCGGTGGGCGTCATGGCCGGGGCGATCACTGGCGAGTTTCTCGGCGGCGGCAAGGGCTTCGGCGAGCTTATCCGCGTCGCGGCCTCGCAGCTCAACACGCCGCGGGTGTTCTCGCTGATCCTGTATCTCAGCGTCGTCGGCCTGGTGCTGTACCTCATCGTGCAGTGGACTCAGCGCCGGGTGGTGTTCTGGCAGAAGGAAACCGTGGGGTCCTACGATGGCTGACGCCGGCGCGATCCCGGCGGAGGGTCTGCGCGCCTTCGTGGCCCGCGCGCTGGAAATGCAGGGGGTGCCGGAGGCGGATGCGGCGACCGTCGCGGGCCTCATGGTCGAGGCGGACATCTACGGCTACGGCACCCACGGCGTGTTCCGGCTTCGGCAGTACCTGGCACGGCTGAAGGGCGGCGGCTGCAATCCGGCGCCCAAGGTTTCGGTCGTGCAGGACACCGTCGCCACCGCAGTGATCGACGGCGACGACGGGCTGGGGCACCTCGCCATGGCCACGGCGCGCGATCTGGCCATCGAAAAGGCCCGCGCCGCCGGGATTGGCTGGGTCGGGGTGCGGCGCGGCAATCACGCGGGACCGCTGGCGCTGTATGTGCGCCCGCAGGCCGAGGCGGGGATGCTGGGCATGGCCGCCGCCGTGGGCAGCGCCAATCATGTGCCGCCCTACGGCGGGACCGATCTGCTTCTGGGGACCAACCCCATTGCATTTTCCGCCCCGGCGGAGGGGCCGGACCCCTTCGTCTTCGACATGGCGACGACCGTGGCGGCGATGGGCAAGATCAAGACGCTGCTGCAAGAGGGCCAGCCGATGCCCGAAGGCTGGATGGTCGGTCGCGACGGTCTGCCGCTGACCGATCCCGGCAAACGCTCCGAGGGTTTTCTGTTGCCCATCGGCGGGCCGAAAGGCTTTGGCCTGTCGGTCGCCATCGGCCTGATGGCCGGCGTGCTGAACGGCGCGGCCTTCGGGTCGGACGTGGTCGATTTCACCAGCGACACGACCTCGGCAACCAATACCGGGCAGTTCGTCGCGGCGCTCGATCCGAAGGCCTTCGGCATGGGCGACGGGTTCGCGCGGCAAGCGGCGCGGGTCTTTGCCGAGATGCGCGCGTCCGAGCCGCTGCCGGGCCACGATCCGGTGCGCTTGCCCGGCGACGGAAAGACCGCCGCCGCCGAGGCGCGCCGCCGCGACGGGCTGACACTGACGCCCGGCCTGCGCCGCGATCTCAATGCGCTGGCATCGGACTACGGTTTGGAGCCGCCGTTTCCGGGAGAGGCCGCCGGGTAACACCGGATCCGCGCCAAACGTCGAAACCTTCAGGAGGAAAGCCGCGCCACATCGACCAGCGCGGTATGCGCGCTGCACCCCTGTCCCAGCCGCGACGTGCCGATGTCCCGCGTCAGCACGTTCGGGTTGCCGTCGGGGTCGATGTTGCTGTCGGGGTCGCCGAACCAGGCGCCGGTCGGCAGGGCGACGACGCCGGGCTGGATGTCCTCCGTCACCTCGGCCCGCGCCCGGCAGGCCCCGCGCGCGTTGAAGACCCGCACGAGGTCGCCCGCGCCGATCCCCCGCGTTGCCGCGTCCTCGGGGTGGATCGCCAGCGCCACCGGGCGCGCGCCCGGCACATCCGCCAACGCGCTCTCCAACTGGCTGTGCAGCTTGTCGCCGGGCTGCGGCGACACTAGGTGCAGCGGCGCGGCCTCGGTCGCCGTGCCCAGCCATTCCGAAGGCGGCAGCCAGACCGGGTGGCCCGGGCAATCGTCGTAGCCGAAACCGTCGATGGTCTCGGAAAAGATCTCGATCCGGCCCGAGGGCGTCTGCAGCGGATGCGCCTGCGGGTCCTCGCGGAACGGGGCAAAGAGCGTGCGGTTCGGGCCGTCCACGCGGATCGGCAGGCGCACCCAGTTTCGCGCCTTCAGGTCCTCGAAATCGGGCGCGTCGATCCGCTGCTCTGCGGCCAGCGCGCGATAGTCGCTGTAAAGACTGCGGATCCACTCTGACGCGCTGCGGCCTTCGGTGAACGTATCCTCGATCCCCATCCGCTGCGCCAGTCCGGCGAAGATGTCGTAATCGTCGCGCGCCTCGCCTACCGGCGGGATCAGCTGCGGCATGTAGAAGAGGTAATCGTCGAGGTTGGTGCGCGCGATGTCCTCGCGCTCGTAGGACGTCGTCGCAGGAAAGACGATGTCCGCGCGTTTGGCCGTCGCCGTCCACCAGGGTTCGTTGACGATGATCGTCTCGGGCTTTTGCCAGGCCTCGTGCAGCGCGTTGAGGTCCTGGTGGTGGTGGAACGGGTTGCCGCCGGCCCAGTAGATCAGGCGGATATCTGGGTAGGGGCCGCGCCGGCCGTTGAAGTCGTACTCCGCGCCGGGATGGCGCAGCATGTCGCCGATCCGGGCGACGGGGATCACCGTGTCGACCGGGTTCGTGAGCTGCGAGAAGGTCATGCCCCGCATCCCGATCACCGACTTGCCGACCCCGCCGATGGCGCCGTAGCCGTAGCCCACGCCGCCGCCCGGCAGGCCGATCTGGCCCAGCATCGCCGCCAGCACGGCGGACATCCAGTAAGGCTGCTCTCCGTGCTCTGCGCGCTGCAGGGACCAGGCGACGGTGATCATCGTGCGGGTGCCGGCCATGCGCCGGGCAAGGCTGCGGATCTCGTCGGCATCGACCCCGCAGAGCGGCGCCGCCCAGTTGGGCGTCTTGGGCTGCCCGTCGCTGTCGCCCATGAGGTAGGGGCGGAACCGATCGAAACCCGTGGTGCAGGCGTCGAGGAAGGCGCGATCCGTCAACCCTTCGTCCTCGAGCACGAAGGCCAGCGCCAGCATCAGCGCGGTGTCGGACCCGGGCCGCAGCGGCAGCCAGTCGCAGCCCGCCGGCGCGTCGCTGCGCTGCGGGCCGATGTTGAAGCAGCGCATGCGCTTCTGCGCGAAGCGGTCGAACCAGCTGGCCGTGTCATGCTCGGTGATGCCGCCCATGCTGACCTGCGCGTTCTTCGGATTGATCCCGCCGAACATGACCAGCGTCTCGGTGTGATCGAAGAGCGTCTGCCAGCTGTCCTGGTGCTGGTAGAGCAGGTTCAGGAAATTGCCGCCGAAGACATGCGGCATGATCGCCTGGGCGCAGCCGGTGGAATAGCTTCCGAAGGACGCGACATAGCCCCCGGCGGCATTCAGGAACCGGTGCACCTGGCTTTGCGCGTGGTGAAAGCGCCCGGCGGAGCTCCAGCCATAGGAGCCGCCGAAGATGGCCTCGTTGCCATGGGTCTTGCGCACCCGGTCGATCTCGGCCCCGGCGATGTCCAGCGCCTCGTCCCAGGGCAGCTCGACGAAGTCGTCGGATCCGCGACCGCAGCGGTCGCGGGTGTCGAGCCAGCCGCGCCGGATCGCGGGGCGGGCGACGCGGGCGTGATGATGCACCGCCGCAGGCAGGATGTCGGGGATGCGCGTCGGGTGCGGGTCCTGTGAGAAGGGGCGGGTCGCCACGATGCGGTCGGCCTCGACATCGACCTCGAAGGCGCCCCAGTGGCTGGAGGTCACGAATGTCTGCCGTCGGGGCGTGTCGGGCATGGGAAGCTCCTGCGCTGTGTGCGGTCTTTCTACCTCTGCCGTGGCAGGCTTGAAAGAGCTGAACTCCGACCAGCTTGGGACCGCAGCCCGGGGTCGAGAAGGGCAGGGGGACCGGTTCACTCTCCGCGCTTCCGTTACGGCGCGCGGCACATCAGCGTCGCGCGCCGGTCCCTAGTTCCGAAGCATATCGGGCAACCAGGTCGCGAGCCCCGGTACCGCGATGGCCACGAGCAGGAAGACGATGATGCCCAGGAAGAACGGCATGTTGGCCTGCATCACCCGGATCTGGTCGACGTTGGCGATCTTGCCCGCGATGATCAGGGCGATGGCCATCGGTGGCGTCACCTGTCCGATCACCACCGCCAGCACCATCAGCACGCCGAAATGCACGAGGTCCACCTCGTAGAAGATCAGCGTCGGCAGGATGATCGGCATCAGCACCGGAATGAGCGGGTCGAGGATCATGCCCGCGAGGATCGCGAGGATCAGCAGCACCACCAGCCGCAGGTACATGCTGTCGACGACGGTCGCGAGGTCGATGAATTCGATCAGGAATTCCGGCACCCGCGCGTTGGTCAGCGCGGAGCCGAGGGCGAAGGACAGGCCCACGATGATCAGCAGCTCGCCGCTCAGCTGCACGGCGTTCGACAGCACGCGGTAGAGCCCCTTGAGGCTCAGCACCCGGTAGACGACCATCGCGAGGACCATCGAATAGACCACGGCAAAGGCCCCGGCCTCGGACGGGGTGAAGACGCCGACCACCAGCCCGCCGACGATGATCAGCGGCATCCCGAAGGACAGGATCGACCGTTTGCCGGCGCGCGCGACCTCGTGCAGCGAGAAGATCGCGTAGGGCTCCCAGCCGCGGCGCCGGGCCAGCCAGGCGATTATCATCATCATCGTGAGCCCCAGCAGCAGGCCGGGGATCAGCCCCGCGAGAAAGAGAGAACCGAGCGACACGCCGGTCATGGCGGAATAGAGGATCATCGGAGAGCTGGGCGGGATCATCGGCCCGATGCCCGCCGAAGACGCGGTGAGCGCGGCGGAGAAATCCGCCGGGTAGCCGTTCTTGCGCATCTCGGGGATGACGATCGACCCGGTGCCGGCGAGGTCCGCCGTGGACGACCCGATCATGCCGCCGAAGAACATGCTGGTGACGACGTTCACATGCGCCAGCCCGCCGCGCAGCGATCCGACCAGCGCGCGGGCGAATTCGAACAGCCGGCCCGAGATGCCGCCGGCGTTCATCAGCCCCCCGGCCAGCACGAAGAGCGGCAGCGCGATCAGCACGAAGCGGCCGATGCCGGACATCATGGTCTGCGGGAGCGTCAGCATCCACGCGCCCGAAAAATAATTGCTGAAGAGCACCACGGCCATGATCGCCACGACCATGGGAATGCTCAGGACAAGCAGCAGGCACAGCAGGACGATGGCCAGCCCCGCGCCGATGAGCGGCGTCATGTCATGTCTCCGTTCCGGTTCCGGGGGCCGCTGCGAAATGCCCCGACGAAGGCAGCGGCATAGGCCATGGCCACCCCCGCCGCGCCGAAGAGCAGCGCCGAGGTGGAAAAGCCGACCGGCAGCCCGGTGTAGAGCGTCATGTCGCCGCCGAAGAGCCGCACGAAGTCGTAGGAAATGTAGGCCAAAGTGGCGAGGACCAGGCAGTTGAAGGCCAAACCCGCCTTCGCGATGACCGGCTGCGCGGCGGCAGGCAGTTTCTCGAAGAAGTAGTCGATGCGGATCATCGTGCCGCGCCGCATCGACAGGAAGACCCCCGACATGGCCAGCCAGGGGATGGTCATCTGCACCAGTTCCTCGGCCCAGGAAAAGCTGTGGTTCAGCAGGTAGCGGGAGGCGGCATTGGCAAAGACGACGGCGACGATGGTCGTCAGCGCCAGCACGCCGATGGCCTCGACGCTACGGTTGATGATCTTGTCGAGCCGGCCCAGGCCGTCGTCCGGATCCGCCAGTTCCATCTGGCGGGCGGTACGGTCGATTTCCTCGGCGACATCTATCGTGTCGCGATCGCTGCTGTCTCGGGTCATGGGGGTCCTATGGCGCAAGGGGCGGTGTCCGGACCGCGCGCAGGGGTGCGCGCACGGTCCATGCGCCGCGACCGAAGCCGCGGCGGTCTGGCGGCTGTGCTCAGCCGGTCACTCGTTCGCGGCGGCGACGAAGCGCGCGGTGAACTCGGGCCCTGCCGTTTCGCCGATGCGTTCGCCGATCTGGCCTGCGATCTCGCGGAAGCTGGCCGTGTCGATCTCGTTGAACTGCACGTCCGGGGACCGTTCGCGGATCACCGCCTCGAGCGAGGAGTCGTTCTCGGCTCCGTAGGCGCGGCTCGCCTCGACCGCCGTGCGCGCGGCGGCATGTACCGCTTCGCGCTGTTCGTCGGTCAGGCTCTCGTAGCGCCGCAGGTTCATCACCAGCGTGATCGGCGTGTAGACGTGGCGCGACAGCGAGATGTAGTTCTGCACCTCATCCCAGGACCACTTGGCGATGTTGCCGAAGGGGTTTTCCTGCCCGTCGATCACGCCCTGCTGGAGCGCCAGGTAGACCTCGCCGATGTTCATCTTGATCGGCGAGGCGCCGAGCATCTCGAAGGACATGATCCGCGTGGCGCTGCCCGGAGTGCGCAGTTTCAGACCCTCGAGGTCGGCGGGCGTTACCACGGGGCGCACGTTGTTGGTGATGTGGCGGAACCCGATCTCGCCGAACCCCAGGACCTTCAGGCCCGCGTTCTCCTGGAACGACTGGTCCAGCTCCTCGCCAATCGGCCCGTCGAGCACCGCCGAGACCTGTTCGCGGCTGCTGAACAGGAACGGGATGTCGAAGACCGCGAATTTCGGATCGAGCTGCACGGCGTCGGATCCGATCGGGATGACGTCGAGCTGTCCGGTCCGCACCTGCTGCATGTGCACGATCTCGTCGCCGAGCGTGCCGCTGTCGAAATACTCGATGGCCACGGCATCGCCCAGTTCCTCCTTCAGGGCGTCGCGGAACACGCCGAGGATCTGCTGGGTCGAGGCGCCCGGCGTGCTTTCCACCGACATCCTCAGCTCCAGCGTGTCCTGCGCCTGGGCCGTCCCGGCGCAGACCGCGGCCGCCGCAATCAGCCCGAGGGCTGTCCTCTTGGTCACGTCAATCATTGTCTTTCCTCCCTAGGGTTTCACGAAATCGGCCCTCTTCGGGGCCTTGTCCCGGTCCGTCCGTGTCACGCCCCGCGGGGCGGCACGGCGGCCAGGAAATAGGATTCGTTGCCGACTTCGGTGACCGTCGCGGCGACGGTGCCGGTGTCGATGTCGATCAGCCAGACGAGGCTGCTGCGCGATCCGCCCTTCGCGCCGCCGATCACGCAGGCATACTTGCCGCTGACGGCGATGCCCCGGGGCCGCGACGGCCCGCCGCCGGGCGCCTCGGGATGGATGAGGTGCAGCTCGCAGGGCTGTCCGGCCACCGCGGCCTCCACATCGAGGATCGACACCGCGTTGCTGCGGAAACACGAGGCCACCAGACGTTTGCCATCCTCGGAAAAGGCCACGCCGAAGGGCCGGCTGTGCAGGTCGTCGGTGCTGCCGCCCACCTTGATGCGGGCGCGTTCCGCATCGTCGCGCCCGGCAGCCGCGCGCGCCACGTCGATCAGCGACACCGTCTCGCCCTCGTAGTCCCGCGACATGCTTTCGCGCGCCGCGACGGCGACGAGCGTCCCGTCCGGGCTTAGCGCCATGCCGAAGGGGCCGGTTTCCGTCGCGACTCGGTTGATCTCGGCCGCATCCGACCCGGCACGTGCCTTCGCGAGGTCGAGCACCGACACGTCGCTGAAGCCGCCGTTGCCGATGAACACCGTGCCGCCTCCGTGCGGCGAGATCACGATGCCGGTGGGGTTGGGGTAATGGCCGAAGGTCTCGTGCGGGCTGTCTTGCGTGCTGGGTGTACGGGCCGGGTGATCCGGGTTCAGCACCAGCGGCGTGCGCGCCGAAACGCTACGGGTCGCCACGTCGATTACCGTGACCTCGTCGCCGCCGTCCTCGCTTTCCGATGCTTCGCCGCAATTGACCAGCAGCACCGCGCCATCCGGCGACAGAGCGCAGCCGACCGGTCCGGTCCGCCCGGTCGGAACGAACTCCGCGACCGCGCCCAGCGTGTCGTCATGGGTCGGGTCGAGCGCCCTGGCGACGTCGAGCACCGTCACCAGCCCGGGGTGGCCGTGCTGGTAGGCGCCCGCGGCCTCTGGCGTGGCGGAGCCGGAATGGCAGACGACATAGGCGAAACGCCCGTTTGCATCGACCGCCACCGCGACCGGCTGTCCGCTGGCCCGGGCGTCCGGCGTGCCATCCCCATCAAGGTCGAGATCGGGGGTGGCGCGCGGCCGAGAGATCACCGCGTTCGAAGTCTCGTGATTTTCGGGAAGCAGCGCCTTGTCGAGATCGACGATGGCGACGTTGTCGTCCCAGCGTCCGCTGACGATCAGGTGTCCCAGGGATTTTTTCATCGGAGGTGAATTCCGTGCGCTGCACCCGTACTCGAGCCTTCGGGCTCATCGTTCTCAAGCGCCTGCGGGCGCGTATTCGATTGTTTCATGAGCTGAAAAACGTCCTCCCCAGAATCGAAGCGTAGGCAGCGCGTCAGGTTCTGTCAACATTCGACAAAATGCTTTCTCGGGCCCGGACCCGCCGCTAAGCGTCCAATCAGCCCGGAAATTGGGCAGTCCGTCTCGGCGGGACTGTCCGGCCGACCGGGATGCCCGATACCGATGGACCGCGGTGCATGTCGGCTTTACCAATCGGGACCGCGGGCCCCGGACCATGCGGCGAGATCGACGCCCCTCCGCGCGACCCGAGCCCGACCCTCCAAGGACCGCGCCCCATGGACGATTCGCGAGATTTTTCCGATCTGTCGCCATGGGAGCCGCACATCCGGTCGTTCGTGGCGTTCTGCCCACCGGACGCCCGGGCGGCGCCATCCTCCGGCCCGCTTCGGGGGCTGACCGTCGGAGTCAAGGACATCATCGACGTGGCGGGCCTTCCGACCCGGAACGGCAGCGCCGCCTGCGAGGGCGCCGCGCCGGCAGAGGCGGATGCGCCGGTGGTGGCGGCGTTGCGGCAGGCGGGGGCGCGGATCGTCGGCAAGACGACCACGACGGAATTCGCCTTCACCGATCCCACCGCCTGCCGCAACCCACACGACCTGACCCGCACGCCCGGCGGGTCGAGCAGCGGATCGGGTGCGGCGGTGGCGGCGGGGTTGGTGGACCTTGCGCTGGGCACGCAGACCGCCGGATCGCTCTGCCGTCCGGCGGCTTATTGCGGCGTCGTCGGGGTCAAGCCGACCTATGGCGTGCTGCCTGTTGAAGGCATGACGCCGCTGGCCCGAAGCTTCGACACCGTGGGGATCATCGCGCGCGACGTGGCCGTGGCGCGGTCGGCGTTTTCCGTCCTGGCGCCGAACGCCGCGGAGACGGCCGATCCGTTGCGATCTGCGCGCCTCCTGCTGCCAACGCAGACGCGGGCCACACAAGAGACGCACGCGGCGTGGCAGGACGCAGCCGACGCCATGGGCGCCGCGCGCGAAGTGGTGCCCGAGATCGACGTGGCCGCCATCGTCGCCGCGCATCGTTGCGTGATGCAGGCCGAGGCGGCCGAGACCCATGCGGCGCTCCTGCACCCGGACCGGATCGGCCTGCTGCAACCGAAGTTCCGCGCCGGGCTGGAGGCCGGTGCGACGCTGTCGCCCGGCGAGGTGGCAGAGGCAAGGAACACGCTGGACGCGGCGCGGATGGCGTTCTGGCGGCAGATGCAAGAGGTGGATGTCATCCTGACCCTGCCGGTGCCCGACGGTGCGCCGCTGATCGACGGCACGACCGGGTTTCAGGATTGGCTGACGCCCTGGACCGTGGTCGGCGGCCCGCTGGTGAGCCTGCCATGGGGGCTGGACAGCCTCGGGCGGCCGCGGGCGGTGATGCTGGCCGGGCATCCGGGTGACGACCTGCGCCTGCTGTCGGTCGCGGCATCGCTGGAATCCAAGGCGCCGCCGATCCCGCGCCCGCAGCCTCCCGGGGCCTAGCCGCGCAGGCGCACCACGGCATCGACCTCGACGGCGGCATTGCCGGGCAGGCCGCAGACGCCGACGGCGGTGCGCGCATGCCAGCCGGCGTCGCCGAAGAGTGTCAGGAACACCTCGGTCGCGCCGTCGATCACCGCCGGGGTCGCGCCGAAACCGGGGGCGCAGTTGACGAAGCCGCCCAGCCGCAGGATGCCGTCGACACGGTCGAGGTCGCCGTCGCAAGCCTCGCGCAGGCGATAAAGCAGGTTGAGCGCGCAGACCTGCGCCGCCTTGCGGGCCTGGGCAATGGCGTCGGGCGTGTCCGCCACCGGGCCGGTATGGGTGACGGCGCCGTCCCATTCGCAGATCTGGCCCGAGAGGTATACGACCAACCCGTCGCGTCGGTAGGGCAGGAACCGGCCGCGCGGGGTCCAGTCGGGCGGCAGGGTCAGGCCCGCCGCCTGCAACCGCTGCTCGACGCGCCCCATCAGGCGGTTTCCAGCGGCTGGTCCAGGTAGGCGCGCCAGTCGCCCAGATGGGTGATCTCTGTCGCCCCGGCGATGCCGTCGGCCTCGCAGAGGAACCCCTTGACGCGGGTGCCGTCCGACAGCTCGACCGATCCGATCGACAGCGGCGCGGGCACCTGTTCGATGAAGCTGCCGAAGGCGGCCTTGGGCAGCGACCAGACCTCGACCGCGACGGCGCCGGCCTTGGGGCCGCTGTCGCGCAGAAGTCCGGGACGCGCGGGGGGACCGCCGGCAAGGGCGTAGAAGCGGTACCAAGGCGCGGTGTGATCCGCGCGCAGGAAGCTGGCCCCGAGTGCGGTGAGCTGGCCGTTGAGCGGCAGCCCGGACATATGCGCGCCGCAGACCGCGAGCTCGATCCGGTCATCCTGCGCGGCGGGCAGAGCTGCGGGCGTCGGCACGGGATGCGCCGTGGCGCCAAGGGGCCGCGGGCAATCGGCTTCGAAGCCGCGGGCGACGGCGGCGATGGCCGCATCCTCTCCGGCCCTGGCCAACAGCGTGACGCTTCCGGGCCGCCCGTCGCTGCGCGGTGCGGTCGGCACGGCGATGCCGCACAGGTCGAGCAGGTTCACGAAGTTTGTGTAGGTGCCCAGCATCGAGTTCGGGCCCACCGGGTCGGCCTCGATCTCGGCCACCGTCACGAAGCGTGGGATGGTCGGCACGCAGAGCATGTCGAGCCCGGCCAGCAGTGGCTCGGCCTCGCGTTTGAGTTCGGCCAAGCGGTAAATGCCCCGGAAGGCGTCGTCGGCGCTCATCGTCTCGGCCAGTCCGATGATCTGGCGCGTCACCGGCAAAACGGCCTCGGGGTCCCGCGCCAGAAGGTCGGCGATCACCGTGTGCCGCTCGGCCACCCAGGCGCCCTGGTAGAGCATGGCGGCGATGGCGTAGAGCGGGGTGAAATCCACCTCGACGATCTCGGCACCCTGTGTGGCCAGTCTTGCCACGTCGCGGGCGAATGTCTCTTGCTGCACGCTGTCGCCGTCGAACGCGCTGGAGGCCGCGTCGGGCACGCCGATCCGCAGGGCCGGTAGGGGCGCGGTCAGAGGCTTGGACGGCAGCGGTTTCGAATAGGCATCCGCCGGGTCGAAGCCACGGGCCACCTCGAAGGCGGCAAAGGCGTCGTCGACCGTCAGCGCGAAGACCGACACGGTATCGAGCGTGCGGCAGGCGGGCACCACGCCGCCGGCCGAAAGCGCGCCAAGCGTCGGTTTCAGCCCGACGATATTGTTGAGCGCCGCGGGCACGCGGCCCGACCCTGCGGTGTCGGTGCCCAGCGAGAAGGCGACGGCGCCGTGGCCGACGACCACGCCCGACCCGCCCGAGGACCCGCCGGGCACGATCTCCGGGTCGACGGCATTCCGCGGCGCGCCATAGGGTGTGCGCACGCCGACGAGGCCGGTGGCGAACTGGTCGAGGTTGGTCTTGCCGATCATCAGCGCCCCCGCCGCGCGCAACCGGGCGACGACGAAGGCGTCCCTTTCGGGCGTATAGGCATAGGCGGGGCAGGCGGCCGTGGTGGGCAGCCCCGCCACGTCGATGTTGTCCTTGACCGCGAAGGGGATGCCCCAGAGCGGTTTCGCCGGATCATAGGCCCCCAGTGCACAGGCCTCCGCCATAAGGCTGTCGCGGTCGCAAAGGTGGATGAAGATGCCTGGATCGCCGATCCGGTCGAGCCGCGCCAGCACCTCGTCGACGACCTCTTCGGGGCGGGTGCCCCTGGCATAGGCGTCTTGGAGGGCGGCGATTGTAAAGGGCAGGGAACTGAGCATCGGCACGGTCTTTCGGTCTTGGGGCTTCGGGTCTCGGGGCCTGGGATCACGCCGCGGCGATGCGGCGGGCCGGGGGTTTTGGCGCGGCGGCCAGCAACTCCCTTGTATAGGGATGCGTCGGCTCTGACATCACCCGATGTGCCGGGCCTTCCTCGACGATGGCGCCGTCCTTCATGACCAGCACGTGGTCGCACAAGAGCCGCACAACGTGCAGGTCGTGGCTGACGAAGAGGTAGCTCAGCCCCAGCTTGGCGCGCAGATCGACCAGCAGGTTCAGCACCACCGCCTGGATCGACACGTCGAGCGCGGCGGTCGGCTCGTCGAGGATCAGGAAGCGCGGGTTGAGCGCCACCGCCCGGGCGATGCCCACGCGCGCCTTCTGTCCGCCGGACAGCTGGTGCGGAAACCGGTCGAGCAAGGGAAGGGGCAAGCCGACGAGGGCCGCCAGTTCCTCGATCCGCGCGGCCAGGGCCGATCCTCCCATGCCGCCCAGCCTCCGCAGCGGTTCGGCGATGGTCTGTCGGGCGGAGTGGCGCGGGTTGAGGCTGTCGGTGGCGTCCTGGAACACCATCTGGATATCGGCCCGGCGCGGGTCCTTGACGAAACGCTGTGCGGGAATGCCGGCGATGTCCTGTCCGTCGAACAGGATCGTGCCGCTGGTCGGGTCCAGCAGCCGCACGAGGATTTCCGAGGTCGTGGACTTGCCGCAGCCCGACTCGCCCACCAGCCCGACGCTCTGGCCCTGGTCGATGCGGAACGAGATGCCGCGCACCGCGTGCACAGGACCGGACTTGCCCTGGTAGGTCTTCACGAGGTCCGTGACCTCGAGCAGCGGGCGCGGATGCACCTTGTGCGGGATCAGCGCCTTGCGCTCTTCGGGCGGCAGCAGGCTGCGGATGCTTTCGCCCTCGCGCGGGGTCGCGTCCACCAGCTTGCGGCTGTAGGCGTGCTGCGGGTCCGAGAAGATCTGCACGGGGTCGCCCTGTTCGACGATCTGCCCGTCCTTCATCACCATGATCCGGTCGCAGTACTGCGCGGCAAGGCCAAGGTCGTGGGTGATCAGGATGCTGCTCATGCCGCGGTCGCGGATCAGGTCACGAACGAGGTCCATCACCGCCTTCTGCGTGGTGATGTCGAGCCCGGTGGTCGGCTCGTCGGCGATCAGCAGCTTGGGGTCGCAAGCCAAGGCGATGGCGCAGACGATACGCTGGCACATGCCGCCCGAGAGCTCGAACGGGTAGGCGTCGTAGCGCGCGGCGGCGTCCTTGATCCGCACCGCCTCGAGCGCCGCGATGGCCTTGGTGCGGGCGTCCTGCCGGGTGGCGCGGCCGTGCTGGCGCAGCACGTCCTCGATCTGGTGGCCGACCTTGCGGATCGGGTTCAGCGCCGCGCGCGGGTTCTGGAAAATCATCGAGATCTCGCGCCCGCGGATGTCGCGCATGTTCCGCTCGGACGCGCGGCGCAGGTCGGTGCCGGAATAGCTGGCCTCGCCCGCCCGGATCACGCCGCCCGCATCGAGGATGCGCATCAGCGCGTAGGAGGTCACCGACTTGCCGGATCCGCTTTCCCCGACGATGCCGAGGATCTCGCCCTTGGCGAGGTCGAAGCTGATGCCGCGCACCGCGTCCACCTGGCCCCGGCGGGTCTGGAAACTGACGGCAAGGTTCCGCACGTTCAGCATGGCTCAGGTCCTCTTGCGGGGGTCGACGATGTCGCGCAGCCCGTCGCCCAGCAGGTTGAAGGTGAAGACCGCGATCATCAGCCAGAGCCCCGGAAAGACCGCCAGCCACCATTCGCCCGAGACGATGAAGTTGGCGCCCTCCGCGACCATGATGCCCCATTCCGGCGTCGGCGGGCGCACGCCCAGACCGATGAACGACAGGCCCGCAGCATTGAGGATGGCCCAGCCGAGGTTCAGCGAGACCTGCACCATCATCGGCGGCAGCGCATTGGGGAAGATGTGCAGCGCCAGCACCCGCAGGTCCGAATTGCCCGACAGCTTCGCCGCCCGGGCAAAACCCGCGTCGCGGCGGATGTTGACCTCGGCCCGCACCAGCCTTGCGTAGAAGGGCATGTTGATGATGGCGGTGGCGTAGATGATGTTCTCGATCGTGTTGCCGAGCGCCGCGACGATGCCCATGGCCAGCACGAACAGCGGAAAGGCCATGATCGTGTCGAGGAACCGGTTCAGGATGATGTCGAGCCAGCCGCCCCAATAGCCCGCGATGGCGCCCAGGATCGACCCGACCACGAAAGACAGCGCCACCGCGGCCACGGAAATCGACAGGTCCAGCCGCGTCGCCACGATCACCCGGCTGAAGACGTCGCGCCCGATCTGGTCGGTGCCGAACCAATGCTCCATGGAGGGAGGCTGCAACGCCTTCGCAGCGTTGGTCTCGAGCGGATCGTAGGGCACCACCGACGGGCCGAAGAGGGCGCAGAAGATCAAGAAGGCGAAAAGTCCGAAGGCCAGAAGCGTCACCGGGTTGGCGCGCAGCACGTAGACCAGGTGCTCGAAGCTGCCGGACTGGCGCGCGTTTGCGGATTTGGCGGGGGCGGGCATGTCGGTCATTTTGAATCAAACCCGATGCGGGGGTCGATCGCCGTGTAAAGCAGGTCGATCACCAGATTGAGCAACACGAAGAGCAGTGCCATCGCAAGCACGAAGCCCTGCACGGCGGCGTAATCCGACACCACCAGCGCCTCGACCGCGTAGGACCCGATGCCGGGCCAGGCAAAGACCTTCTCCACCAGCACGTTGGCGCCCAGGGCGAAGGAAAACACCATGCCCAGCGTCGTCACCACCGGCAGCAGCGCATTGCGGAAGGCATAGCCGTAAAGCACGCGGCTCCGGCTCAGCCCTGCGGCGCGGGCGGTGCGGATGAAATCCGACGACAGCGCCGTCAGCATCGCCGCGCGGGTCATCCGCGCCACAGGGGCCAGGGTAAAGAGCGCCAGCGTGCCCGCGGGCAGGATCAGCTGCTTGGCGGCCCCCCACCAGGTTTCCCAATCGCCGGCGATGGCGGCGTCGATCAGGTAGAAGCCGGTGACGTGCTCGGGTTCGAGGTAGATGAAGTCGAGCCGCCCCAGCGGCGAGGGCGCGATGCCCAGGAGGTAGTAGAAGACGTAGATCAGCACGATCCCGGTGAAGAAGGTGGGCAGGGAAACGCCCGCCGTGACGATCACGCGGCAGAGGTGGTCGACCCAGGTGCCGGGCCGCGTCGCCGCCAGCACGCCCAGCGGGATGGCGATGGCGCAGGCCAGCAGCAGCGCCGTCAGCGTCAGTTCAAGCGAGGCGGGCAGGCGGTTGGCGAGGTCGGTCGCCACCGCACGGCCCGAGGTCAGCGACTGGCCCAGGTCGCCGCGCATCAGTTCTCCGACGTAGATCAGGAATTGCTGCGGCAGCGGCTTGTCGAGGCCCATGGCGACGCGGGTTTCCTGGATCGAGGCCTCGTCGGCCATGACACCGGCGAAATAGACCGCCGGGTCGCCGGGCAGGGCGCGGGTCAGAACGAAGCTGATGACCACGACCCCGACGACGACCGGGATCGCCTGCGCGCAGCGCAACAGCACCGCGCGCAGCCGGGGATGGGTGCGCAGCATGGCTCAGCCCACGCTGATCGGACGGACGTCGAGCTGGCGGTGGAACCAGAACTCGTAGCCCTCGGCCCCGTTCGCCGCCACGTTCAGCGCCGGCTGGTAGAGCGGGATGCGCGGCAGTTCGTCCAGCGCGATCTCGAACATGCGCTGGATCATCGGGGCCCATTCCGGATCGTCCATCGGCATGTGCAGGGTGGCGTCGACCAGCTCTTCCATCTCTTCGTTGCGGTAGTTCGACGAATTGAACAGGTGCCCGTCCTTGTAGGCCCAGAAGAAGTAGTAGTCGGGCGTGTTGAGCCAGCCGCCGAAGTTCTCCAGATGCAGCGGCAGGCGCTTTTCGACCAGCACCGCGGTGCGCCAATTGGCGCCGGGGATCTTCTCGATCTCGGCGGTGATGCCGATCTTGGCCAGCGCCTCCTGCACCAGCAGGGCCGTGGGCTCCATCCAGGACGCGAGGTCGAGGCTGATCGACAGCGGCACCTCGAAGCCGTCGGGGTAGGCTGAGGCGGCCATCAGTTCCTTTGCCCTGTCGAGATCGGTGTCGTATTGCGTCTTGCGCGGCCACTGGGTGTCGCCCGCGGCGATCTCCGCTTCACCGCCATAAAGCGGCAGGCCGCGGCCGAAAGCGGCGGTCTGGAAGATGTCCTCGTAGGGGATGGCATAGGCGATGGCCTTGCGCACGTTGGCATCCTGGAACGGCTCGAAGCTGAAGTTCGGGCACAGGCAATGGATGCAGTTCTCGACCGGGGTCGAGAAGACGTCGATCGTGTCGGCAAGCTCCGCGGCGTCCTTGTCGGGGATGCCGAAGGCCATCTGGACGTCACCGCGTTCCACCAGCGCGCGCCGGGTGGCGGGGCTGGGCACTTCGCGGATGACCACGCGCTTCAGCGCGGGCAGGGGACCGCCGGCCCAGTCGTCGTTGCGCTCGTAGACCAGTTGTTCGCCGGGCGCCCACCGCAGCACCTTGAACGCGCCGGACCCGGCCGGGGTGGTGTGCAGGTATTCCAGCCCCCAGGGGTCGTCTTCCGCCGCGTTTTCCTGCACTTCGACGGAGTTGATGATGTAGGGCACCGGCACCGCGAGGTCCGGAATGGTCAGTTTCGACGGGCGGTCGAGCGTGATGACGAAGGTCGCGTCGTCCACCGCTTCGAACTGGTCCGGGCGTTCCAGACCGCCTGCCTTCATCTGCACGGTGGGAAAGCCGCCGACGGTCACGGCGCGGTCGAAGGACCACTTCACGTCCTGCGCCGTCACCTGCCGCCCGTCCCAGAACCGCGCCTCGGGCTTCAGCTTGAAGGTCAGGGTCTTGCCGTCCTCGGACACGGCCCAGCTTTCCGCAAGCTCCGGTTCGATCACCGAATAGTCGTAGGACAGGCCGCCGCCGATGGCTTCCTTGGTGCCGAAGGACACCAGCCGGTCATAGCAGTTTATGCCGACCTGGTAGGCGGCGCGGCTGGTGCCGGAGCGGTGCAGGTCGAGCGAATTGATCGTCTCGCCGATCACCACCACCATCGTGTCAGAGCCCTGTGCCGCCGCGGGCATTGCCCGCAGGAAGGGCAGGACCGATGCAGCGCCCGCGCCCATCTTGAGAAAATTCCGCCGTGTGGTGCCTTGGGTCATGAAAAAATCCTCGCGCTGTTGGACGTTCTTGAGATTCGTCTTTGGCAAAAGCGTGCGGGGTTCCATCGTTCACTTCTACTGCTATAAATTCACGAATGCGGTGCAAATCTTGCAACGCATGGAGATAAGGGACACGCGATCAGACACTTGCGCACATATGAGCTGATCGAGGCGGTGGTCCGTGCCGGGTCGATCCGGCGCGCGGCAGAGGAATGCAACCTCACCGCCTCGGCGCTGATCCGGCGGATCCAGGGGTTCGAGCAGGAATTCGGCTGTCCGATCTTCGAACGGCTGCCGCGCGGAATGCGGCTCAACCCGGCGGGCGAGCTTCTGATGCAGCACATCCGGGCGCAGCGCAGCGATCTGGCGCGCGTGCAGGCGCAGGTCGCCGACCTGACCGGCGAACGCCGCGGTCATGTCAGCATCGCCTGCAGCCAGGCGCTGCTGCCGTATTTCCTGCCCGAGCAGATCGCTGCCTACCGGGCCGAGCATCCGGGCGTGACCTTCGGCGTCAACGTGCGCGACCGGGTGCAGGCGGAAAAGGACCTCGCCGCCTTCGAAAGCGACCTGGCGCTGGTGTTCGAACCGGTGCACATGGTCGATTTCGAAGTGCTGTTCGAATTGCCGCAACGGGTGCATGCGGTTTTTCGCGCCAGCAACCCGCTGGCGCGAAAAACAGAGGTGCGGCTGCGCGACTGCCTCAGCCGCAAGCTGGTGCTGCCTTCGGCGCCCTACGGGGTGCGTCACCTGCTCGAGATGGGGGCGTCGCGGCGGCGGCTGGCCTTCGATCCGGTACTGGAGACCGAATCCTTCGAACTCATCCGGCATTATGTGGTCGAGGAAGACGCGGTAGGCTTCCAGATCCCCATCGGCCTGCGCAGCGCGCAGCAGGCCGCCATCGCCCATGCGCCGATTTCGGAACGCGACCTGCCGGCGGGGCGGCTGCTGCTGGGGCAGATGCGGGGCCGGGTGCTGCCCGTCGCCTCGGCCAAGTTCGCCCGCCAGCTGGAGGCGGCGTTGTCTGGCACCGCCGGCCCCTGATGGGAGTGGGGACGCGAATCGCGCGCACCGCGATCCCGGCGCAGATGGCCGCGGACCCTGCGGGGCAGGCCGTCCGATCACCGTGAGGGGCACGAAAAACACCCCTCCGCACCGGAAACCCGTGCCACTGCGCTTGCGAGGCTGCGACAAGACCGTCAGGATCGCAATACGCGGCCAGGGCGCGGGCCGCATCCGCCGGATCTCCGGCAGCGAGGATGCGGTTGCGCGCGCCGGGCCGACACCGAACAATCGACACGTCGCCGGCCTCCCGCCTTTTGCGGGAGGGGTGGCGCAGGACTGGAAAGGCCCGCATGAACAAGCTTCAACGCACGCCCGAACGCTACACCACCGACGAATACCGCGAACGGCTGGTGCGCATCCGCGCCAAGATGGAAAAGCAGGGGTTCGACATGCTGATCCTGTCGGACCCGTCGAACATGTCCTGGGTCTCGGGCTACGGCGGCTGGTCCTTCTACGTGCATCAATGCGTCATCGTGGGGCCGACCGGCGACCCGATCTGGTTCGGGCGCGGACAGGATGCGCAGGGCGCCTACCGCACCGTCTGGGTCGGGCGCGACAACGTCATCGGCTATCCCGATCACTACGTGCAGTCGACCGAGCGGCACCCGATGGAATACCTCTGCGAAAAGCTCGCCGACATGGGCTGGAACAAGGGCACCATCGGCGTCGAGATGGACAACTACTGGTTCTCGGCCCGCGCCTTCGAACGGCTGCAGAACGGCCTGCCGGATGCCAAGTTCAAGGACGCCACCGCCTTCATCAACTGGGAACGGGCGGTGAAGTCGGAAAAAGAGCTGGAATACATGCGCCAGGCCGCGCGGATCGTCGAACGCATGCACCACCGCATCGCCGAGAAGATCGAGGTCGGCATCCGTAAATGCGATCTGGTGGCCGAGATCTACGACGCCTCGCTGCGCTTCGACGAATGGCACCAGCACGGCGGAGATTACCCGGCCATCGTGCCGCTGCTGCCCTCGGGTCCCGATGCCGCAGCACCGCACCTGACCTGGGACGACCTGCCGATGAAGCCCGACGAAGGCACCTTCTTCGAGATCGCCGGCTGCTACCAGCGCTACCATGTGCCGCTGTCGCGCACGATCTTCCTCGGCAAGCCGCCGCAGGCGATCCTCGACGCCGAAGAGGCGGTGCTCGAGGGCATGGACCGCGGGCTCGAGGCGGCGCGGGCGGGCAACACCTGCCACCACATCGCCGATGCCTTCTTCAAGTCGCTGGAGAAGCGCGGGATCGTCAAGGACAACCGCTGCGGCTATTCCATCGGCCTGAGCTATCCGCCGGATTGGGGCGAGCGCACCATGAGCCTGCGGCGCGGCGACATGACCGAACTGCAACCGGGCATGACCTTCCATTTCATGACCGGCCTGTGGATGGACACCTGGGGCTACGAGACCACGGAATCCATCGCCATCACCGACGGCGACCCGGAGGTCTTCTGCGACATCCCGCGCAAGATGCTGGTCAAGCAGTAGGCGCGGCGTTTTCGCCGGAACAGGCAGAACCGGGTAAGCGGCCAAAGTCGACCAGGCGCGTGCATGTCGTAGCGCACCGCGTGGCCAGGTCCTGCTCTCTCCAAAAGAGGCGCCCGAAGACTTCTGCGGAAGCCTCATGGCCCCAAAAGCGGCTTTGCGGACGAAGCGGACGTTGTTTAGTCGTGCCAGCGCCGGACCGGGGGGCGGCGCATCTAACTGTCGAGCTGATGCGTTTTATGGTCGCCAAGTCCGCGGTCGCGAAGAGCTCGGAGCCAAGGATCGACAAAGCGCCGGCCCATGGGGCCGGTCCGGCGCTGGCACGGCGGCCGCCCATGGCGGCCTCGATTCCGTACCGGGAGACAAGCGGCGCCGTTCGCTAAGGCTCGCAGCGGAAAGAGCGCTTCGAGACTCTGAAATGCCAATTGGCGCCGCGAAAGGCATAGGGACGGGATCCGATCAGGCTCTTCGCTGAACGCACGGCTTCAGACCAGGTGGCGGGGGATCGAGACGTCCCAGTCCAGATCGCGCACCAGCGCGCCGTCTGCCCAGGCCTGAAGGCGCGCCGCGATGTGGAAATCGGTCGCGTCACAGGTCAGCTGCGTCGTGGTGACTGTCTTCACCGACCAGCCGTCGCGGCGCATCTCGTGGGTCCAGGTGACCTCACCCGTCGCCGAGGTCGGATCGTCGGGCAGCACCGAATAGCGCTCGTGTCCCTCCGCGGAGTGGAAAAGCCCGTGTTCGGTGATCCTGGCACCCCCCTCGTGGTCGCGGGTTTCGACCGTGACGCGGCCGGTGTCACGGTCCTCGGTCACCTGCCATGCGCCGAAGGGTTCGGGGTCGAAGATCACGTCCAGCGGTTGACCGGCGCGCGGGCTCCCGAGATCGTGCGGCACGACGCCGTCGTCGGTGCGCACCGGCAGAGACAGCGCCGACGCGCCGGTCAAGACCGTCAGCGTCACCGGTTCGGGCGCAGGCCAGGCGATTGGGAAATAGCTTGTCGACAGCGACAGGCGGATGCGATGCCCGGCGCGGAAGGTCTGCGCCACGTGCTTCATGGGCACCTCGACATGGTAGGTCTGGCCGGGCACCAGAGCCTCGGGGTGTTCGTGGCTGTCGCGGTGGGTGAGGTTCAGCAGGCCGTAGCTGACCCGCGTCGCGGCCCCGTCGGGCGCCACATCGATCAGCCGCGCGGCGACCTGCGCCACGGGACGGTCTACCTGCAGCGCGAGGGTCAGGACCGGGTCGCCGGCGATGTCCATGTCGGCCTCCAGCGGCGCGGTCTCGAACACGAGGCTCCCGGCGTCGTCGCGGCGCTGGTCGCCCGGCTGGTCGCCCACGTGGGCGTAGGAACACCACTTGCCGCCCTGCACCCCGACCCAGAGCGGAGAGCGGATCGTCCGCGCGGCCTCTTGCCCGTCCGGCGTGCCACCGAGGACACCATCAGCGCCGAGCGAAAGGGCAGTGCGGGTGACGTTCGGCGAGGGCCAGGCGGGCTCCGTGATCCAGCGCCCGTCGCGGTGGGTGTAGAACCCCTTCGGTTCGGCGTGGTCCTGCAGGTAGAGCCGCAAAGGCGGTTCGTCCATGATGCCGGTGTCGTGGCCCTTGAGCCATTGATCCCACCAGCGCGTCTCCTCGGTCAGCCAGTCCACAGCGGGGCCGGGGGCGCCCTGGTGTGGATACTTGTGCGACCAGGGGCCGACGATGCCCTTGGCGGGCGATTTCAGGTTCTCGACCAGCCGGAACACCGCGCGGCAATAGCCGTCGGCCCAGCCGCTGACGGCATAGACCGGCACCTCGACATCGGCGAAATTTTCGCAGATCGAGCCGTGTTTCCAGAAATCGTCGCGGGTCTGGTGCCGCAGCCAGTTGTCCAGCCACAGGCCCGAGCCGTCGAGCCTTTGTTCCCACAGGTCGCGCCAGCGGTCACCGACGTGGGCGGGATCGGGGGGCAGGGTGTTGATGCCGAACATCACCGACGCCCAGGACAGGTGATCGCCCAGCAAGGTACCGCCCATGTAGTGGATGTCGTCGGCATAGCGGTCGTCGGTCGAACAGATCGACACCACGGCCTTCAACGCCGGAGGGCGCAGGGCCGCCAGCTGCAAGCCGTTGAAGCCGCCCCAAGAGATGCCGACGATGCCGACGCCGCCGTCGCACCAGGGCTGATCCGCGATCCAGGCGATGAGGTCGCAGCCGTCCTGCAGTTCCAGCGGGGTGTATTCGTCCAGCATGAGCCCTTCGGATTCGCCGGTGCCGCGCAGGTCGACGCGCACATAGGCATAGCCCTGTGCCGCCATCCACGGCGCGCGGGCGTGGTCGCGTTCGAGCGTCTTGTCGTTCTTGCGGTAGGGGATGTACTCGAGGATCGCGGGGACCGGCTGACCTTCAGCGTCCTCGGGCATCCAGACCCGCGCGGCAAGGCGGGTGCCGTCGGGCATCGGGATCTCGAGATGTTCGATTTCCCGGACGGGAACGGCAAGCGGATGATCGATCTTCATGGCGGACACTCGGTTGGGGTGGGGGCGTGGTCCGGGTACCGGGCGGGCCGGGGGATGTCCAGCGTTGGGCGGTGGCTGGGCGCGCGGAGTCAAGGCGCAGCTTGCTGCGCCGCCGCGCGATCGCCAGACCGCCCCCCGGGCTGGCGATTTGCTGGCGTCAGCGCACCGATGCAGCGTCGTTCGGATGTGGCGGCATAAAGTGTGCTGCACAAACGCCGTTTCGCCATCCCGCGGTCCGGCGACCGCGCGGCGGCGCGCCTCGATTCCGCGCGAAGCCCTTACTGGCAGCCTTATTCGACGATATCGGTGAATTCGTAGTTCAGCTTCTTCATCACCTGTTCGTAGTTCCACAAGAGCTTGGACTGCTTGCTGGCCCCCATCCAGATCGACGCCACCGCAAAGCTGTAGGCGTCCTGCTCGGGCAGGTCCGACAGTTTCGAGCCGCGGGTGACGTAGGACGAGATGCGCGTGCCCTCCACCTGTTCCGCCGCGACCTCGACCTCGGCGCGGGAGGGCGCGCGCGCCACAGTCGCGTCGTTGAAGAACACACGATAGAAGAACTCCGCCGCCACGTTCTCGGGGCCTTCGCCGCTGGGCATGTCGGGTTTGCGGCCCAGGCCCAGGTCCACCGTCACCTGCTGGTGGCTGACGCCGTCGACCATCTCGAAGAGGTCGCAATGGGACTGCGCGATGCGGGTGTTGATCTCGAGCAGCCAGATCTTGTTGCTGACCTCGTCCCAGTAATATTCGATGTTGAAGCCCGCGTTGTCATAGCCGATGTGCGCCATGATCGTGCGGGTGATCTCGTTCATCGTGTCCTGCACCCGTTTCGGCAGGGTCGAGGGATAGAGATAGTAGAAAAAGCTCAGCACCTGCGGATAGCGGATCGAATCCACGGTGCCGTAGGGGAAGACCTCGCCGTTGTGGACATAGCCTTCGACGGTGCACTGTCGGCCGCCGATGACCTGTTCGGCCATGCAGTAATGGCCCTCGACCGCCTTGATGTCGTCGGGGATGTCGGCCTGGCTCAGCACGTGGTCGAAGGGTTCGCCGATCGACCGGATCTCGGCCCGCAGCTTTTCGATGGCATAATCGAAATCCTCGGGGCTGTCGATGCGGAAGCCCAGCCGAGAGCCCGAGGACTTGATCGGCTTGACGAAGAACGGGAAGCGCAGGTCGGCCTCGCCGATCTTGGACAGCGCGTCGTCGTCGAACGGGTCGAAGGCGGTGAACTTGGGGATGTGGTCGGGGATGACCTCGGCCATCACCTTGCGGGACCAGTACTTGTGCTCGCACTTGAGCAGCGATTCCAGCGAGGCCTGCGGTGTGCCGTATTTCTTGCAGAGGATCGGCAGCATGGTCGACACCGGAAAGTCGATATAGCCGACGATGGCGTCGATGGAGCCGTCGAAGGCGTCGAGCCTGGCCTCGGCCTCCTCCAGCATGGCGGGAATGTCGAAATCCTGCGTATCGGACACCTGCGCGGGCGTCAGAAGCGGGTGAAAGGTCACGTCTTCGACACCGCGCAGGCGCTTGAGGCGTTCGGCGTTCAGCTCGTTGAGGCCGACAACGAAAATGTTCTTGGTCATGTTATGTCCTCCCTCAGAGGGGCGGACCCGGCCGGCGGCCACAACGGCGGCGCGCCCGCGCAGGTCCGGGATGGGGTGGGCTCATACCCTGGCGATCTCGGCCTGGGTCGGGAAACTGCGGCCCTTGAGCCGGTCCGTCGTGCCTTCGATATCGTCGACGAGCAGCAGCAGGAAATCGCCGGGCTCGGCCTCGCCGATGGCGCGGGCCACCGCTTCCTGTTCGCCCATGATCGTCTCGACCGACGCGCTGCCTTCGGAGACGGCGCCGTCGTGGATCAGCTTCGCGGTTTCGCCTTCGGCGCGGCCCCGCGAGTCGGTCTCGTAGACGTAGAGCGTGTCGCACATCTTGGCCAGTTGTGCCCCGAGCGCCGACAGATCCTCGTCGCGGCGGTTGCCGGGGGCGGTGGCGACGCCGATCTTGCGCTGCGTGGCAAGGCCATTGACCAGCGGTTCGAGCGCCACGAGAGCAGGCACGTTGTGGCCGTAGTCGATCAGGCATTTCACGCCGTCGGCCTCGAAATAATTGGTGCGGCCGGGCATCTGGGCGGGCGTCGGGTGGAAGGTCAGCAGCCCCGCGCGAATGTCGTCGATTTCGATCCCGTGGGCAATCGCCGCCGCCGCCGCCGCCATGGCGTTCTGCACGTTGAAGGGCGCGTGGCCCTCGAAGGCGATGGGCACGTCGTTGACCTCGACGATCTCGACCGTGACCTTGCCGCGCAGCATGACGATCTTGCCCTGCTTGACGGTCAGCACCATGCCGAGGCTGGCCAGATGTTCGGCCAGCGCCGGGTTCTCGGGGTTCATGGTGAAATAGATGATTTCGCCCCGCGCCCAGTAGGTGCCGTGCTCCATCACCAGCGGATCGTCGGCGTTGAGCACGCAGTACCCGCCGTTCTCCTTGCGCTTTGCGGCATCGACCACGACGGTCTTGCAGCGCGCCAGCTCTTCCAGCGTGTGGATGTCGCGCTCGCCCAGGTGGTCGGAGGCGATGTTGAGCAGCACGCCCACGTCGCATTCGTCGAAGCCCAGCCCGCGGCGCATGATGCCGCCGCGCGCCACCTCGAGCACCGCGTGCTCCACCGTGGGTTCGCGCAGCACGGCCTGTGCCGCGGCGGGGCCGGAATAGTCGCCGCGCAGGATCACGTTGTTGTCGATCTCGACGGTGCCGGTGCAGCCCATGCCGACGGAATGGCCGGCCTGCCGCAGGATGTGCGTGGTGAGCCGCGTCGTCGTGGTCTTGCCGTTGGTGCCGGTGATCGCGGTGATCGGGATGCGCCCGTCGTCGGTGGGGTCGGGGAACAGCATCTCGAGCACATGCTCGCCCACCGGGCGCGGCGTGCCGTGGGTCGGCGCCATGTGCATGCGGAAGCCGGGGCCGGCGTTGACCTCGACCACGCCCGCCGATTGCTGGTCCAGCGGCACGGAGAGGTTCTCGGCCAGGAGGTCGATGCCGATGATGTCGAGCCCGACCAGCCGGCCGATCCGTTCCATCGCGAACTTGACCTCGGGGTGCACCTCGTCGGTCAGGTCCGTCGCGGTGCCGCCGGTCGAGATGTTGGCGGTGGATTTCAGGAAGGCGATCTCGCCCTCGGGCAGGACGGTGTCCAACGTATACCCGGCCTGATCGAGCATTCTCTCGGTCTGCACATCGACGTGGATCTGCGTCAGCAGGTTTTCATGCCCGACGCCGCGGCGGGGGTCGGAATTCTCGATGTCGATCAGCTGCTGGATGGTCTTTTCGCCGTCACCAACGACGTGGGCGGGGCGGCGGCGGGCGGCGGCGACAAGCTTGCCGCCGATCACCAGCATCCGGTGATCCTCGCCCTTGATGTAGCTTTCGACGATGACCGCGCCGGAATCGTCGCGCACCCGGGCGAGGGCGGCGTCCCAGCCGGCCTGCAGGTCGGCGTCATTGGCGATGTCGGTGGTGACGCCGCGGCCGTGGTTGCCCGACAGCGGCTTGGTGACCACGGGCCAGCCGATCCAGGCGGCGGCCTCTTGCGCCTCTTCGAAGGAATAGCAGACCTGGCCGCGCGGTACCGGGACGCCGGCGTCGTCGAGGATCTGCTTGGTCCATTCCTTGTCATCGGCGATCGAGTGGCCGATGATCCCGGAGGCATCCGTGACCGTGGCCTGAAAGCGGCGCTGCTTGATGCCGTGCCCCAGCTGCGTGTAGCTCGTGCCTTCGGTCAGGTTGTACCAGGGGATGTTGCGCGCCTTTGCGGCGTTGACGATGGACCCGGTGGAGGGCCCGAGCGCATTGGCATCGCGCACCTCTTTCAGGTGGTCGATATGCGGGCCGAGGTCGACGTCTTCGCCGTTGTAGAGCTGTTCGACGATGGCGACGGCGGCTTCGGCGGCGGCCAGGCCCGTCGCCTCGTCGCGGTAGCGGAACACGACGTGGTAGATGCCCTTTTCATAGCTGTCCACGGTCTTGCCGTAGCCCACCGAAAAGCCGATCATGTTCTGCAGTTCAATGGCGACGTGTTCGACCATGTGCCCGGCATAGGTGCCGTTGCGGACCCGCTGCAGGAAGCCGCCCGCCTCACCGACCGAGCAGCGGTGTTCGTAGATCGTCGGGATCAGGCGTTCCAGCTTTTCGGCAATGCCCGGCACCTGGTCGCTGGGCCGGTCTTCGAGCTCTCCGATGTCGAGCCGCATGTAGATGGCTTGGTAACGGCTGTAAAAGTTGGGTCCGCGCAGGGCGCGGCATTCAAGTATATGCAAAAGCATGCTCCAGGGTTTCGGCCCCAAGCTCTTCCGGGCTCAGGACCCGCCGGTCCGTTATGCTGTAGGCATAACCTTCGACCAGCGCGTGCATTGTGACGTTGTGGACGCTTATCGCCTCACCGTCTGCGAGATCGAAGACATTCGAACCGCTAATGCCCGTGCTGTCAATGAGGATCACGTGACCGGATCCGAAGACCCGGAGCAGGGGGCCGTCGAACATGACTGCAGCATCCTCCCCGAGACCGACGCCGAGGTACTCGGGATTCGTGGCCCCGACTTCCATCAGCCGCGAGAACCGACCGCGCTCGAGGAAATGCGTATCGACGATCACATCGTCGACGAAACCAAAGCCCGCGGCCATCTTCACCGCGCCCTTGCGCAGACAGTCGTCGGCGGGACCGCCATAGACCATTGTGTGCGACTGGCAGGCGGCGCCGGCGCTGGTGCCGGCCACGACCATGCCCTCTTCGTGGCGCTGACGGATCGCGGCGATGGCATTGGACGCGCCGAGGATGTTGGTCAGCCGCATCTGGTCGCCGCCGGAGATGAAGACGATGTCGGACCGGTTGATCATGTCAACGTATTTTTCCGCTTCGGAATCCTTGCGGTCGCGGATGCGGATGTCCAGCACCTCGCCCGCGCCGATCTCGGAGAAGACGTCCTTGTAGCCGCCGAAGACCTCGTCGGGGATGCTGCTGGCGGTGGTGATCACGCCGACCACTGGCGTGTCCTTCTCCGCCAGTTTCAAGACACGGCGCAAGATACCGGCGTTCGAGGTCTTGTCCTCGGCCCCTCCGATGGCGATCAGAGCGCCTTTTGCTGGCACCTTCACGGGCATATTCATTTCGAACCTCTTTCCAGGAACAACACACTATGTTGTGGCCGAGTGTAGCAGCAACTCAGGCGGTTGACAGCGCTGCCAGACTCGAATTGATGGTTTGGTGCGGCAACAGCACCTTTGCCGCACAGGTTTTCGGCATTTGCGGCATCATATGGGGCCGACCTTTCGAGAATGCGAACGTCCAACCAGCATCGGAGCCTTCACCATGAGCGGATCTTTCAGCCTTGCCATCCACGGCGGCGCGGGCGTGCTGCCCCGCGACAGCATGACCCCCGAGCGCGAAGCGGCATGCCACGCGGCGCTGGCCCGCGTGATGGCGCGCGGGGAGGCGGTATTGGAGGCTGATGGCAGCGCGCTCGATGCGGTGACCGAAGCGGTCTGCGCGCTGGAGGACGAGCCGCTCTTCAATGCCGGGCGCGGCGCGGTCTTCACCCGCGAAGGCACGCACGAGATGGATGCGGCGGTGATGGACGGGTGCGACCGCAGCGCCGGGGCGGTGGCGGGGCTTTTCGGTCCGCGCAACCCGGTCCTCGCCGCCCGCGCGGTGATGGAGCGCACCGACCATGTGCTGATGATCGGCGCTGGCGCGCTGGAGATCGCCCGCGCCGCCGGGCTGGATTTCGAGGAGGCGGACTATTTCTTCACGCAGGAGCGCCGGGACGCCTTGGACGAGACACTGCGGATGGAGGCCGAGGGCACGCTCGACGACGATCCGTCGCGCCGGCACGGCACCGTGGGCGCGGTGGCGCGCGACCGGCAAGGCAACCTCGCGGCGGCCACCTCGACCGGCGGGATGACCGCCAAGCGCTCGGGCCGCGTCGGCGACAGCCCGATGATCGGCGCGGGCACCTTCGCCGACAATGCCAGCTGCGCCGTGTCCGCCACCGGTGACGGCGAAGCCTACCTGCGGCTGAGCGTGGCGCACGAGATCGACGCGCGCATGCGGCTGCTGGGGCAGGATATCGGACGTGCGGCAGAGGCTGTGGTTATGCAGGACCTGGTGCGGATCGGCGGATCGGGCGGCCTGATCGCCGTCGACCACACCGGCGCGATCTCGATGCCGTTCAACTGCGAGGGTATGTACCGCGCGCAAATCCGCGAAGGGCAGGGGCGGGAAACGGCGATCTACTGACCGCCGCGGTGCCGGTCGGCCGGGGGCCAAAGCATGGAAAACAGTATGACTTTCACGCGCTACGCGATCTACTACCTGCCGCCCGAAGGCGCGCTGGCGGACTTCGGCGCGCGCTGGCTGGGCTGGGATGTCAGGCGCGGCGCGGCGGCAGTGCAACTCGATCTGCCCGGGCTGCGCGACGCGACGGAGGCGCCGCGGAAATACGGATTTCACGGCACGCTGAAACCGCCGTTCCGGCAGGCCGAGGGGCGGGATTTCGACGCCTTGCGCGACGCAGTGACGGCTTTGGCGTCAAGACTGGCGCCGGCGCGCTGCGACGGGCTTGCGCTCGTGCCGCTGGGCCGGTTCCTGGCGCTGGTCCCCGAGGGCGACGCGGAGGGCATCGGACGCATCGCGGCCGCCTGCGTGCGCGACCTCGACGGCTTTCGCGCCCCCCCGTCCGATGCGGAACTTGCCAGACGCCGCGCGGCGCAGCTTAGCCCGCGACAAGAGGCGCATCTGTCCCGCTGGGGCTATCCTTACGTGATGGAGGACTTCCGCTTTCACCTCACGCTGACGGGCCGGCTGCCGCGCGCCGACATCGGCGCATGGACGGACACACTGCGCCAGCACCTGCCGCCGCTGCCCGCGCCCTTCGTTCTGGACCGGATCGCGCTGGTGGGCGAACGGACCGAGGGCGGTTTCGCCCTGATCGAGGACCATGCACTGACCGGATAACGCGCGCTCAGGACTCGTCCAGCACCTTTCGGGCGGCGCGGAAGCATTCCAGCGCCTGAGGCACACCGCAATAGATGGCGATGACGTGGATGATCGCGCGCAGTTCCTCGCGGGTGACGCCATTGTTGAGAGCACCGCGGCAATGCAGCTCCCATTCGTGCATCTTTCCCAGCGCGCCGATCATCGACAGGTTCATCATCGACCGGGTCTTGGCGTCGATTGCGTCGTCGCCCCAGCCGAACCCCCAACACCAGGCGGTCATTGCCTCCTGGAAGGGTCGGGAGAAATCGTCGGCGGCGGCCATGGTCCCCTCCACATAGTCCGCGCCCAGCGTCGCCTTGCGCTGCTCCAGGCCTTTCAGGAAGAGGTCTTCGTCGAATGTGCTCATGTGCTGTCCTTTCAGGAGGTTACGGTTCAAGGTTGAGGTGGGCCGCCGGTCCGCACCGCGGCCACTAGACGAACAGCCCTCCGCCCGGTCGATCAGCGCCTCGACTTGCTGCACCGGCAGCGGGCGCGGAAAGGCGCGGAACGGCAGCCGACAGCGGGCGGATACGCGGTTCGGCACGCCGCCGAGGTGTAAGCCGCGCTATTCGGGCGGAAGCTCTCATGCCTGTCGTCTGGCTTTCGCGCGGGCGGCGAAGTCCATCAGGCGCTTGAACTTCGGACATTTCATATGCGTTTCGGCCGGGCAATCCGCGACATGATGCAGTGCGTCGCGCAATCGGGTGAGACCGCGGATCTGGGCGTCGAGCGCATCTGCACGCCGGTGCAGTTCGGCGCGCGGCAATTGCGGTGCGCCGTCCTTGGCGAACATCTCCTTTATGTCGTCCAGCGAGAACCCGGCCATCTTGCCCAATGAGATCAACGCAAGTTGCGTGGCAGCCTGCGCATCGAACTGCCGCCGCAAACCGTGCCGCCCGACCGATTGGATCAGGCCGATGTCCTCGTAATAGCGCAGCGTCGAAGTGGACATACCGCTTTGTTCCGAAAGGACGCCGATATCGATCAGTTTCACGGTTGACCTCAAGTTGACTTGAAGTGGCAGGGTAGCCCTCGCCAATCGTCAACGCAAGAGAATCGACCATGACACGACCGACCGAAAGACGCGCGCCGCTGTCCATCCTGGTGGCGCTGGCGTCCGCCACCCTGACCGCCTCGCTCGGCATCAGCATTGCCTCGGTGCTGCTGCCGAGCCTGACACGCAGCTTCGGAACGACCGTCTCGGAGGCGCAATGGGTTATGCTGGCCTATCTGGTGGCGGTGACGGTGACCATCGTGTCGGCCGGGCGGCTTGGCGATCTGCTCGGCCATCGCCGGGTCCTGATTGCCGGGCTGGTCATCTTTGCGGCCGCGTCGGTCCTGAGTGCGACGGCGCCGAGCATCGGGGTCCTGGTTCTGGCGCGCGCGTGTCAGGGGGCGGGCGGGGCGATCCTGATCGCGCTGCCGATGTCGATCGCGCGCGATATGGTGCCGTCCGGGCATCTCGGCGCGTTCATGGGCCTGTTGGGAACCACCTCTGCCGCCGGAACCGCGCTCGGCCCCGCGCTCGGCGGTCTCATTCTGGCCTGGAGCGACTGGCGGATGGCTTTCTGGCTGCTTGCCGGGATGGCCGGGCTGGCGCTGGTCGTTGCGGTTCTCGCCATCCGGCGCGACGGGACACGGCCCCCGGCGACGTTCGGATCGCTCGATCCCCTGGGGACCGCTGCGCTCATCGTTGCGCTCGGAGCCTATTCTCTCGCCGCGAGCGGCGGCGCCCCGGGCTTGCCTGCTTCAACCGCCTTTCTCGTGTCGGCTGCGCTGGCCGCGACCGTGATCTTCGTGGCTGTCGTAGCGCGGGTGCGCACGCCGCTTGTCCCAGTGACCGTGCTCCTGGACAGGAGGACGGGGACGGCGTTTGCCATGAATAGCCTGATCGGCACCGTGATGATGGCGACGCTGGTCGTCGGGCCGTTTTTTCTGACGTTCTCCCTTGAGTTGGAGGAGGCCGAGGTCGGGCTTGTGCTGGCCGTCGGACCGGTGGTTGCGGCGCTCGCCGGGGTGCCTGCGGGGCGGCTGACCGACCGCTTCGACGCCCGGCGCGTGATGGTTGCCGGGCTGGTGCAAACCATGCTTGGACTGCTCTGCCTTGCGTTTCTGCCGCGCATTTTCGGCGTCGGAGGCTATATCGCGGCGCTGATCGTGCTGACCCCGGCGTTCCAGATGTTCATAGCGGCCAACAACACCGCGGTCCTGTCCGGGGCGTCGCAGGCGCAGCGCGGCTGGTCTGCCCCCTAAAAAGTGGTCCTCCGTGAAGTAGGCTTTCGAGCCAGATGTAGGACGAAGGAATGCCCCAGAAGAAGCACGAACCCGAAGAGATTGTCGCGAAGCTCCGGCAGGTCGACGTGTTGGTGTCGCAAGGCCGGTCTGTGGCCGAGGCGGTGCGCACGATCGGCGTCACGCAGTTCACCTATTGCCGTTGGCGCAAGGAGTATGGCGGGTTGAAGACGAACCAGGTGAAGGGTCTGAAGGAGTTGGAGAAGGAGAACGAGCGGCTCCGGAAGGCCGTGTCGGATCTCACGCTCGAGAAGCTGATCCTGCGAGAAGCTGCCTCGGGAAACTACTGAGCCCCGCCCGCCGCCGTGCTTGCGTCGACCATGTCCGGCAGAAGTTCCGAGTCTCGGAGCGGTTTGCCTGTCGTGTGCTCGGCCAGCACCGATCGACCCAGCGGAAGGTGCCGCGCGGGCGTCCCGACGAAGAGGCGCTCACCGCAGACATCATCGCGCTCGCCTCTCAGTATGGCCGCTATGGCTATCGGCGCATCACGGCTCTCCTCCGAGATGCCGGCTGGGCCGTGAACGTGAAGCGGGTCGAGCGGCTCTGGCGGCGGGTGGGGCTGAAGGTCCCGCAGAAACAGCCGAAGAGAAGTCGCCTCTGGCTGGGCAACGGGTCGTGCGTCCGTCTGCGACCGGAGCGGCCTAACCATGTCTGGTCCTACGACTTCGTCGAGAGCCGGACCCACGATGGAAGGAAGTTCCGTATGCTCAACCTGATCGATGAGTTCACGCGAGAGTGTCTGTCTATACGGATCGATCGTCGGCTGAGATCGACGGATGTCATCGACGTTCTGTCGGACCAGTTCATCCTGCGAGGTGTGCCGGATCACATCAGGTCGGACAATGGACCGGAGGTCGTGGCTATGGCCGTGCGGGAGTGGATCGCTGCCGTCGGCGCCCGAACCGCCTACATCGAGCCAGGATCACCGTGGGAGAACGGCTATTGCGAGAGCTTCAACGCCAAGCTACGCGACGAGCTGCTCAACGGCGAAATCTTCTATAGCCTAGCCGAGGCGAAGATCGTCATCGAGGGCTGGCGCCAACACTACAACACAAAGCGCCCACACTCATCGTTGGGCTATCGACCGCCAGCTCCAGAGGTTGTGCAGTGGCCGGCTCCGCCATCCGGAGCCGCTTCGCCGGCCACGCCGGCCGTAGCGCCGAGGCCCATCATGCACTAAGACTGAAACCGGACCACTTCGTTGGGGCAGGTCAATCGTGTTCGACATGGCCTTTCTGGCGCAGTTCATCGACCCGCAAGGCGATTTGCCCCTGCAGCTTGCGGTGCTGACGGTGACATCGAGCCTTGTTGTCGTGGTGCTGCTGGCCGGATACGCGCTGATCGCAGAGCAGGCTGGTCGGCTCTTTGACGGTCATCGCGCGCGTCGCCGCATGGGTTATGCCGGCGGCGGGATAATGAGCGGTGGCAGCGCGGTGATGGCGGTGACGCGCTAGGGGCCGGGTCACTGCGGCCTCTCTGCCCGGGATTCGAGGGCGTGGATCACGGCGATCATGTCCTGCTGAGCGCCGCCCATCTTTTCTGTCGCCTCATACAATCCCACGCAGAGTTCCATCAGCGGATGGGCGGTGCCGGCGGCCTTTGCGGCCTCGACGACCAGGCGGCTGTTTTTCAGCACGTCCGATATGCCCGCCTGTCGGCTGAAGTCGCGGCGGCAGAGCTTGTCGATCTTCACGCGGGAGACATCGCTGGCCATCGGCCCGGCGTTGAGAATGTTGGCGAAGCGGTCCATGTCGAGCCCGTGGCGCGCGGCGAAATGCGCAGCTTCGGCAAGGCCGATGACCAGGGTGATCAGGAAGGTGTTGACCGCCGTCGTCATCTGTAGCGCGGCGGGCACGGCGCCACAGTCGAAAAGTTGCTTGAAGATCGGCGCCAGCAGGGGACGCAGGCGTTCGATCTCTTCCGAAGGTCCGGCGAGCATGCCGACGAGTTGCCCCGCCTCCGCCGGTTTGCGGGAGCCTGAGACCGGCGCCTCCACGTAGCGCCCGCCTGCGGTGGCGATATCGCGTGACAGGCCCCGGGAATACTGTGCAGACGTCGTGCCCATCGACACGATCAAATGCCCGGCGACGCGGCCCGCGAAAGCCCCGGTGCGGCGGCCCAGCACGGCATCGGTCGCGGCCGCGTTCTCCAGCATCAGGATGACCGTTGTGCAGTGGACGAAGAGGTCGCCCACATCGGCCGCCACCTTCGCCCCGGCCTCTTTCAGGGACGCGGCGCGCTCCGGCGTCCGGTTCCAGACCATCAGCGGCTGTCCGACGCGGCGCAGGTTCAGAGCCATCGGCGCGCCCATGGTTCCCAGCCCGATGAAACCGATCTGTTCTCCTTTTTGCATGGCTGTCACCCTCCGCTGCGGGAGGCAGCCTAGCTGACCTGGATCGCCTGGAATAACGAATTGATCCGAACTCCGGATTTGGGAATTCGGGTAGGTATGTGCGCCGCGCGTGTTGACATCGGCGCGTTTGCCGCGCAGCCTGCCCGCACTCACCCGGGGGGTCTCGACAAGAGGCTGAGATACTGCTGGCACCCGTGCAGCGCAGTGACCCGATGAACCTGATCCAGTTCACACTGGCGTAGGGATGGTGCACTGGCCGCGCGGGCCGCCGACCACGTCATGCATGTGGGGGCGATGACCACACCGGCAATCCCATTCGGGCGCAGAACTGGGTCTCCAACGCTTTGAGCTCTGGAGGCTCCCACCGATGAAAGACCTGACCCCAACCGTCACCACGGGCCCGCTGCCCGCCTCCCGACGCGTCTGGCACGCGGGGAAACGCCACCCAGATATCCGTATACCGATGCGCGAGATCGACCTGCATTCCACGGCGGGCGAGCCGCCCGTCACCGTCTATGACAGCTCCGGCCCGTATACGGACCCGGAGGCCGAGATCGCGATCGACCGGGGCCTGCCGCGCCTGCGCGAGGGCTGGGTCGCGGCGCGAGGCGATACCGAGAGCTACGGCGCCCGCCACGTGAAGCCCGAGGACAACGGCTTTGCCGAGGGTGCGCGGCTGGTGCCGGAGTTTCCCGTCTGCCACGCCCCGCGCCGTGCCGCCGGGCGGCGGGCCGTCACCCAGATGGCCTATGCCCGCGCCGGGATCGTCACGCCGGAAATGGAATTCGTTGCGATCCGGGAAAACCTCGGGCGCAAGGCGCAGGCGGCAAAGCAGGCGCGCGACGGCGAAAGTTTCGGCGCGGCGATCCCGGATGTCATCACGCCCGAGTTCGTGCGCGACGAGATCGCCCTGGGCCGGGCGATCATCCCCGCCAACATCAACCACCCCGAGGCCGAGCCGATGGCGATCGGGCGCAACTTCCTCGTCAAGATCAACGCCAATATCGGAAATTCGGCGGTAACCTCTTCGATGGCCGAGGAAGTGGAAAAGATGGTCTGGGCCACGCGTTGGGGCGCGGATACGGTTATGGACCTGTCGACGGGGCGCAACATCCACAACATCCGCGACTGGATCATCCGCAACAGCTCCGTGCCCATCGGGACCGTTCCGCTGTATCAGGCGCTGGAAAAGGTCGGCGGCGTGGCCGAGGACCTGAGCTGGGAGGTCTTCCGCGACACGCTGATCGAACAGGCCGAGCAGGGGGTGGACTACTTCACCATTCACGCAGGGGTCCGCTTGCACATGATCCCGATGACCGTGGACCGGGTGACGGGGATCGTGTCGCGCGGTGGCTCGATCATGGCGAAGTGGTGCCTGCACCATCACCGCGAGAGTTTCCTCTACGAGCATTTCGATGAAATCTGCGATATCGCAAGGGCTTATGACGTGTCCTTCAGCCTTGGAGACGGGCTGCGCCCCGGCTCCATCGCGGATGCCAATGACGAGGCGCAATTTGCTGAACTCGAAACGCTCGGAGAACTGACGCAGATCGCCTGGGCGAAGGACTGCCAGGTGATGATCGAGGGGCCGGGGCATGTGCCCATGCACAAGATCAAGGCGAACATGGACAAGCAGTTGCAGGTCTGCGGCGAGGCGCCGTTCTACACGCTCGGGCCGCTCACGACGGATATCGCGCCGGGCTATGACCATATCACCAGCGGCATCGGCGCGGCGATGATCGGCTGGTTCGGCACGGCGATGCTGTGTTACGTGACGCCCAAGGAACACCTCGGGCTGCCGGATCGCGACGACGTCAAGACCGGCGTCATCACCTACAAGATCGCGGCCCATGCAGCAGACCTGGCCAAAGGACATCCGGCGGCGCAGATTCGCGATGATGCGCTCAGCCGCGCGCGGTTCGAGTTCCGCTGGGAAGACCAGTTCAACCTCTCGCTCGATCCCGAAACCGCGCGGTCGATGCATGACGAAACCCTGCCGAAAGAGGCGCACAAGGTCGCGCATTTCTGCTCCATGTGCGGGCCGAAGTTCTGTTCGATGAAAATTTCCCACGACATCCGCGCCGATGCGCAGAGGGACGGCATGGAACGCATGGCCGAGAAATTCCGCGAGGGCGGAAACCTTTACATCCCGCTGGAGGACAAGGCATGAGTCAGACCCCTGAAACGCTTCTGACGGCCCTGCGCGCCACGCCGCCGCTGGTCCAGTGCATCACCAATTACGTCGCCATGAACGTCGCGGCCAACGTGCTGCTGGCGGCAGGGGCCAGCCCGGCCATGGTCTCGGACGCCGAAGAGGCCGAGGAATTCGCCGGGATCGCCGGGGCCGTGACCGTGAACATCGGCACCCTGTCACCGCCCTTCGTGGAGGGCATGCAGGCCGCAATCGGCGGCGCGCACCGGGCCGGGCGGCCCTGGGTCCTGGACCCGGTCGCCTGTCAGGCGACCGCCTATCGCCGCGAGGTGGTGCAGGCTCTGGTGGCCGAACGTCCGACGATCATCCGGGGCAATGCCTCGGAAATCCTGTCGCTGGCGGGGGAGACAAGCCAAGGGCAGGGCGTCGACGGACGCGATCCGGTCGCGGCGGCGGAAGAGGGTGCGCGGCGGCTGGCGCAGGCCAGCGGCGCCGTGATCGCGGTGACCGGCGCGGTGGACTATGTGACCGACGGCAGCCGCGCGGTGAGGATCGAGGGCGGGTCGCCCCTGATGCCGATGAACACCGCGCTTGGCTGTTCGCTGACCTGCCTTTGTGGCGCCTATGCGGCTGTGGCCGAGGACGCGTTCGACGCCGCCGTCGGCGCGCTGGCGCATTTCGCCGTGGCCGGGACGCGGGCGCATCAGGGCGCCGCGGGGCCGGGCAGCTTTGCGCCGCGCTTTATCGACGCGCTGGCGGCGGTCACGCCCGAGGCGCTGGCAGGCGCGGTCATCCACGACGCGGCGGGCCCGGCATGAGACGCTGTCCCGACCTCTCGCTTTACCTCGTGCTCGATCCCGGCCTTTGCGCCGGGGTCGGCATGGTCGAAACGGCCCGCGCCGCCGTGGCGGGCGGGGCCACGGTGGTCCAGCTGCGCGACAAGACCGCCGACACGGCAAGGATGATCGAGACGGGGCGTGCGCTGAAGGCGGCGCTGGCGGGGACCGGCGCGGCGCTGATCGTGAACGACGACGTGGAGGCCGCCATCGCAATCGGTGCGGACGGGCTGCACATCGGGCAGGGCGACATGGCGGTGGCCGAGGCGCGGGAACGGATTGGTGCGGCGATGGTGCTGGGCCTGTCGGTCGAGACGCCCGCGCTGTCTGCCGCCGTCGATCCGGCGCTGGTCGACTACATCGGTGCCGGGCCGGTCTTTGCCACGCCGTCGAAGCGCGATCACAAGGCGCCCGTGGGCTTCGACGGGCTGGCGGCGCAGGTTGCGGCCAGCCCCGTGCCCGCCGTGGCAATCGGCGGCCTGAAGGCCGCGAATGTGGCACAGGCCCTGAAGGCCGGCGCGCAAGGCGTCGCCGTGGTGTCGGCGATCTGCGGCCAGCCGGACCCCGAGGCCGCCGCCCGCGCCCTCAAGGACAGGATCGACGCCCTAACCGCCTGACCCCCAGAACGCGTGGAAGTGATGCACCGGCCCATGGCCGTGGCCCACATCCAGCGAGACGCTTTCGGCAAGCGCAGCGTGCAGGTACGCCTTGGCGCGGGCCACGGCCTCGGCCATATCGTGATGGGGCAAGAGCGCGGCAATGGCCGAGGACAGGGTGCAGCCGGTGCCGTGATCGTTGGTCGTGGCGATACGCGGGGCGCGCAGGGTCTGCGTGACCTCGGGTCCGGCCAGCAGGTCGGTGCTCTCTGCGCCCGCCAGGTGGCCCCCCTTGAGCAGCACGTACTCGGAGCCGAGCGTCAGTAGCGCGGGCAGGGCGGTCTGCATCGTCTCGGCGGTCCAACCGTCGTCGCGATCCAGCAGGACGGCCGCCTCGGGCAGGTTCGGGGTGATGACACGAGCCAGCGGCACAAGGCTGTCGCGCACCGCCGAGACCGCCTCGGGGTCCAGCAGCGCATGGCCGCTTTTCGCCACCATCACCGGGTCGAGCACGATGTTGCGCGCCCCGTGATGGCGCAGCCGGTCGGCCACGGCGCGGGCGATGCCCGCGTTTGCGATCATGCCGATCTTCACCGCGTCGATGCGCAGGTCGTCCAGCACTGCGTCGATCTGGGCGGCGACAAAATCGGGGTCGAGCGCCTGGAACGAGCGGACACCCTTAGTGTTCTGCGCGACCACCGCCGTGATGACGGAACAGCTATAGGCGCCAAGCGCCGACATGGCCTTTATATCGGCCTGGATGCCGGCGCCGCCCGAAGGGTCGGTGCCAGCGATGGTCAGGACATTGGCGATCATGCCGGCACCTCCGACATCAGCGCTGCGGCCTGGAGCGCGACCTCGGCCACATCGCGGCTCAGCGCGAGTTCGTTTTCCTTCAGTACGCCCAGATCGACCCATCGCGCCTCCAGAGCGTCGTCGCCGGCAACCGGCTCTCCGGCGAGCCATCGGAACAGCACGGCGATCAGAATGAAGTGTCGGTGCAGGGTGCCGGCGGCGTCGCGGTCGAACGCGTCGAGGGCCGTGCTTACGCAGAGCGGCGCGGCGACGACGCCGGTTTCCTCGGTCAGTTCGCGTGTCGCGGCGCCGAACAGCGTCTCGCCGTGGTCGACCTTCCCGCCCGGAAAGCCCCAGAGGCCCGCATCGGGCGGATTTGCGCGGCGCACGAGAAGCACCTGGTTGTCGCGAATAAGGACGGCAATGGTCGCCGATATCGGGCGCGGGTCTGTCGATGGAGATGTCACGTCGGCCTCGTCATGTTGAGGCCGGCAAGGGCAAGAGGGCGCTGCTGTCCTGTCCCTTCGCCGGCATGATCCGGATCAGGTTCAAAGGGTCACCGCGCTGCGCGACGACCCTGCGACCGACGCGCCAGCGATATCTCAGCCCCTTGTCGGGACACCCCTAGGTGGGGGGCACCCTATCAGGACGGCGCCCGAAATCAACGCCGCCCGCGCTGCGCCATTCCGGGTCGAGATGCTTATCCGCTTCTGATGATCGGTGTGGCTGCCGCGATGCTGGTCTTCGTCTATCTTCTGATGACGAAAACGGTCTACGGCATGAAGGCGCGCGCCTCGATCCAGGTGCCGCAAATGGCACAGGCCATCGGAATCGAGTCCTCCCGCACCAACATGCTGACCTTCTCGGTCGGGTGCGGGCTGGCAGGGTTTGCAGGTGCGGTTCTCCTTCCGATCGTACCCGCAACCCCTTCGATGGGATTTGCCTTCGTCATCAAGGCGTTCCTGACGGTGGTCGTGGCTGGACCCGTCACCTTGACCGGCAGCGCACTCACGGCAATCGGTCTCGGGGGAGGCGCATCCGTGACCGCAATCTTCATGACCTCCGTTGTCGGCGACGTCTTCTTCTTCGTCATCACCGCACTGCTGCTTTGGCTCTACCCGATGGGGATCTCGGCCAAGTGGCGCCGCAAACTGTGAGGCCCGCCATGTCATTCTCTGCAAGACTCTACAAACACGCGGGCCTTGTCTTTCCGGCCGTCACGGTGTTCCTGGCTCTCGCCTTGGCCGGACAGATCGACCCCTATCTGGCCTTCGTCGCGACATCCTGGGTCATCTTCGGGCTTCTCGGTCTCAGTCTCGACGTGGTCTGGGGGCGTGGCGGACTGCTGAGCCTCGGTCAGACGGTCTTTTACGGACTGGGCGGTTATTTCGGCAGTGTCGTCTCCATCAACCTCGCTCCCGCGACCGGAAACACGCTGATCTGGGCGCTCCCGGCGGCGGCCGGGTTCGGGGCGCTGGCCGCTGCGGCTCTTGGATATATCATCTTCTTCGCCCGCATGGGGCCGCTGCAAAGCACCAGCCGCGTGTCGGACAGCGTCGAGACGAGCGCGTCGAAGATGTCGGCGACGGCGGTGCGAATGGCATCGGCCTCCGGCAAGGGGCGGGGATCGGGCTCGTCCGTGAAGGGGCGCCAGCCGTAGAGCTGCAGTTCCTCGAGCACGACGGCGGTCGAGGATCGGGTTTGAACATGGGGCTCGGTCATGATGTTGTCTCCGGTTGTCGAAGACCGCGCCTCTCGCGGCCTTCCCGGGCGACGGAAAAGCGGGGGCCGGGCGGGTCTGCACCGCCGCGCCTGCGGCGGCCGAAGCAAAGCGGAGGATGGCTTGCCATTGCGGGCCCGTTCAGGCGCTGCTCCGTCTAGCCCGCTCTCGGAAGGCCGGAAGGCGTGGCTCTGATCGCGGAGGCGCTGGCCGACTGCGCCGATCCCGATCAATGATCGGCGTGGTCGAGGAAGGCCACGGCATCCTCGGGTGCCAGTTGCGGCCGCAGATGCGCGCACAATTCGTCGCGGCCATTGGCCCGCAGATCGTCATTGAAATCGCCGAGACGGGGGGAGAGGTGGATCGCGTCGATCCCGACCTGTCTGGCCCGAAACGCCAGTTGGTCCGCGGCGGACAGGCCTGCCGGATCGGCATCGACGGCGATGTATAGGCGTCGCAGATCGGCGGGCAGCTGCAGGGCTGCGAGATGGTTGGCGGACAAAGCCGCCACGACAGGAAGCTTCGGCAGGGCCAGATGCAGGGAGAGCATGGTCTCCAGCCCTTCGCCTGCGGCCAGCACGCTGACCGGTTTGCCGATGCGAACACCATGGCCGAGGAGATTGCCCATCGCCTTGCGCGGTGGAATGATCGGGGCCTTGTCCGAAGTGGCGGGGTCTAGCCAGGTGCGGTGCAGGCCGGTGAGCCGTCCATCGAGGTCCGTCACCTTGGCGAGCAGGGCGGGCCAAGTCTCGGGCGGATCGTTCAGTGCGTGATCCTCGCGCCAATAAAAGCAGTTCGGGTGAAACCGGAGACTATCGAGATTGCCCAGCCCAGTGAGGCCGCGCCCTTCGAGATAGCGTTCCGCCAAGGTGCCCGACATGGGCTGGCCCATGGCCCAGAGCCGCCGCGCCGCGTCGGGTGAGCCGCGAGAGGCTGGCGGATTGTTGGCGCGGTGCCTGTCTGTCTGCGGCAGGCTCAGAAACCTGCGCGCTTCGTCCAGCGTGCCCCTCAGCGTGGTGATCCCCATGTTCAGGGCGATCAGGTCCAGAAGGTCCCCGTGCTGCCCGGTTGCGGAAGCGGTCCACTTGCCAGCCGCACCAAGGCCGGAGTTCGGACCGGTCAGCCGAACGTAGAGGCTGCGGCCCGGCGTATTCTGCACATCGCCAACGATCCAGTAGCGGCCCTGTTTGCGCCCGTTCGTAAGGTAGTGACGGCAGACGGCCTCGGCATCCTCGGCAAGGCGGCGGGCGATGTCGGCGGCGGGGCTGTGCATGCTTTGTGCCTCCTGTCGTGGATAGAAAAAGGGGCCCGCCATTTCTGGCGGACCCCGGCTGCCGGAACTCGGGGGGAGTGAGTGCCCGGTCGGCAAAGGTCCGGGGGACCTGTGCCAGGGCACGAACGCTCCGACCTGCTCGAAGGTCACTCGGCTGCTGTCCGGGCGAAGGCGTCACCGGCGACGGGATCATCTTCTGCCGAGGGGGCGGAATCTCCGATAGCCGATTCGCCGCCGTCTTCCGCCGATTGCGCTTCGCCGCTGTCAGGATCGTCGTTCGAAGGCTCTTCATCCGCGGTGTCCGCATGGTCGACCAGTTCGATCTCCGGCGCGTCCTCTTCCGGCAGCGGCGGCGTGCGCAGCGGGTCCGGCAGCCAGCTGGTACCCACGAGCAGGTCCTCGGCGGCCGTCACCATTTCCGTCTTCTTCAGCCCGGCGATCCGGTCGGCGGCGTCCTCACCCTTCGCCTCGCACACGGCCTCGAGGATGCGCGCCTTGGTCACGCGGTCAAGGCAGTTGGCGCCTGTCGCCGTCCAGCCCGCCTTGGCCATGTCGAGCCCGAAGGTCCCGGCCAGCACATCCGCATGCGCAATGGCGCGCGGGCGGCGCTGGTATGCGTGTACCGGCGCAGCATCTTCCAATCCTTGTGGCCGGTGACCAGCGAGACCTGTTCGATCGCGAATCCGGCCCCGAACAGGCGGCTTGTGCCCTCATGGCGCAAATCGTGGAAATGCGGAACCTTTACGCTGACCTCGACGCAGGCGCGCCGGAAGGCGGTTCCGACCGATCTCGAGTTGTAGGGAAATATCCGGCCTCTTGCGTGCCCGAGTTCCTTGGCCTGTTCGGTTACCAACGCCCAGGCATCGAACCCCGTGGCGGCGAAGAGCGGGATCCGCTGGTCGTTGCCGGTCTTGTTGCGTGGGTCTGTTCGGTCGCGTATCAGGAGCATGCGGCGGTCGACGTCGAGATCGGTCCATTCGACGCGGCAGATTTCGTCGAGCCGCATGGCGGTGGCCACAGCGAACTTCACGATCCGCGTCATCGGTGTCGTCACGCGTTCGTTGTCATCGAAGCAGCGGAAGAGGCGGTTCAACTCGTCCGTGGTGGGGCGACGATCCCGCTCTGTGCCTTTGCCGATCAGGCCGAGACGCTTGAGCGCGACACGTGCCAGATCAACGGGTTCGGGAGAAATGTCGAGCCCGTGTACGGCTGCCGCGTGGGTAATGATCATCTTGATCACCCCGATATCGATCCCGAGCGTCACCGGGCCCGCACCTTGCTCCGCCCGCATCTTGCCGTAGTCGATCAGCTTCTGCCGGTCGAGGTGCCCGATCTTCTCCTTGCCCAGATCGCGCTTGAGCGTCGTGAGCGTGGCGGCCTTGGCTAGCAACGCGGCGGTTTCCCTACCTCGCACATATCGGTTATATGAAGATCAATGAGGTCGCCAAAGGTCTGGAGGCGGGAGACGGACGACTTGTTCGGCGCCAGCCCCTGATTGACCCGGGTCTCCGCCTGGCGGGCCCAACGATGGGCGTCGTCGCGGCGGAAGAACGTCTCGCTCGCGTAGCGGCCCTTTCGTCTGATCTGGACCCGGTAGGCACCGGAGGGGAGCTTGGTGATGGAGGCCATTTTCGTGTGTGCTGTGTGTGCAATGAGTCGTCGTAGAGGGGCAAATTCGGGGATATTGAGGCGTATTCCAGCGTAGCAGCATCCGCCGCCAACAGTTTGAAGATACACAAAAATGCAAATAAATCATCACGCTAGATTGTCTGCGGCCCCGATGATGGATGGTGGCGAGGCATCCCGAGATGCCTTGTTTTGTTGGCCGAAACTGACGCAGGCGAAATCTGTTGCACCGAATGTTGCACCTGAAACTCGTCTCTAATCTCAGTTTCACATCAATCGTAGCACCAAGTTCACCTGGAAGCACTTTCGTCGGACGTGTTCCGGTCGTCAGAAAGGGCGGAACGCGATCAATCGCGGCGACTGAGGCAACATCCGAGGCAATGCTCGAAACCGGACGTTCGGTTCCTTCTCGGAACGGTATCTGCTCATGCGAAAGGGATAGATTTACATGGCTGCGGCCAGTTTCTTCAGTGTTGTTCCGAGGTTGTAGGAAAGGGCCATATAGCCGCGAAGTCGGTTGCGTGAGCCTCTTCCGGTCATCATCAGCTGGTCTCCACACGGAAGACGAATTTTGCCACGTCGCGGCGGCTGGGTCAGCGGCGGCGGTGCATCAGGCTCATGAGCCGCGCCTGGCGGTCGAAAGGCCCTTCCGGCGCGGGCGTTCCCGCTTCTCCATCCATCATCCGCCGCACCATCGCGCCGGCCATGGCAGCAAAGATCACGCCGCCCAAAGCCTGACCGATCAACACACCCGCCGCGCCGAACATCGCGCCGCCCGCCAGCACGAAAGGCACGGTGCCCAGCGTGTGCCGCCCCCAGTTGATCCAAGTGGAGCGGAACGGATGGCCCATGTTGTTGAAGGCCGCGTTGGCGACGAAGATCACCCCGTTGAAGAAGAAGGCCAGCGCCAGCGGGCCGCAGAACAGTACGATCAGGTCGCGCGTGACGCCTTCGGCATCGAAGAGTGCGATAATCGGGCCGCGCAGAGCAAAGAGGATCGCGGTCATGGCCAGGGTGAAGATCCCGCAGAACAGCAGCCCGTCGCGCCAGGCCTGCCTGACCCGATCCATGCGCCCCGCGCCGAAGTTCTGCCCGATCACCGGACCGATGGCGCCGGACAGCGCAAAGATCACGCCGAAGGCGACCGGTGTCATCCGGCTCACGATGGCCATGCCCGCCACCGCCGCCTCGCCGAAGCTTGCCATGGCGCGGGTGACGACGGCCTGTCCGAGGGGCGTCGCCAGTTGGGTCAGGATCGCCGGCGCGGCGATGGTCACGATGGGCATCAGGGCCACGGACAACTCCGGGATACCGGGGCGCACAAGTCCGCCATGGTGGCGAAAGATCGGGATCAGCGCCGTGCCAGCGATGACAAGCCGCGCCGCCACGCTGGCCAGAGCCGCGCCCGTCAGGTCGAGCCCAAGCCCGAAGATCAGGATTGGATCGAGCACCGCATTGACCAGCGCCCCCCAGATCGTCGCCATCATCGCGCGGCGCGCATCGCCATGGGCCCGCAGGATCGCGCCGCCCACCATCCCGACAATCAGGAACGGCAGGCTCGGCACGATGATCCTGAGATAGAGAACGGCGAGATCCAGCGTCTCGCCCGATGCCCCAATCAGAGCGGCCAGTGCCTCGAGGTTCAGCCAGACCGCCGCGGCGAAGATCGCGCCGAAGATCACTCCCCAGACAAGCGCTGCCGCCGCCTGCGCGCGGGCCAGGTCAGCATTGCCCTGTCCCAGCGCCCGGGCCACCAATGCGCCCGCCGCGATGGCCATGCCGATGCCGAAGGAGGTGGTGAAGAACAGGATCGCGCCCGCGTACCCCACCGCCGCGGCCAGCTCCGCGTTGCCCAGCATCGCGATGAACACCATGTCGATGAAGTCGACCGCGAAGACCGCCATCAGCCCCACCGACGAGGTCAACGCCATCACCGTGATGTGGCGAAAAAGGCTGCCCTCGAGAAAAACGGCGCGCGCTTCGGCCATGGGACCTCCAGGTTGGAGTCTGGTCCCTCCGCCGCGTTTTTACGGAGGAGGGCCGAGGTTCCGGTTCGGGCGCCCGGTCTGTGCGCCCAATATGCTATGACTATCTCGAAAATGAGGTCGGGTGACGAGGAAATCGATGGGCACTGCCGTCCGCGCCCGTCGATGCCAAAGTCCGAGTGCCAAACGCCGGAAAATGGATCGTCGCGATGGCGATGCGGAAAGCACTTCGGCGAAGCCGTCCTCAGGGCATGTCCGACGCAGCGCGTTTCGCAAACAGCGTTCCGGCCGCGCCCCCAGGGATTATGAGGCGGCTTCTCCTCCACGCTTCATTAAGGCCGACGCGGGTCGGATCATGACGACAAGGTCGGTCACGTTTCCCGCTTCATCCAAGCGAATGATGTCTATTCCGGTGAAGGTCGCACCGCCGACGCTGCCGCGGAATTCCAGCACATGGCCGTCGTCACCCGCGAAGTCCCGCGCGTAGGCGAAGGTCTCGAAGATGCTGAATGACTGCTTCAAGCTGGCGACAAAGGCATCCTTGCCGTGCAGCGGCACGGCGTCGACGGGGGTGTGGAACGTCACATCGTCTGCAAGAAGATCCGGTAAAGCGTCCCAGTCCCGTTGAAGGAAGATGCGTTGCCATTCGTCCAACGTGGTTTGGCCGCGTGGACTGTGTGCCCCTCCGTCCGCGTTTGAGTTGGCTATGCTCATGAGAGCCTCCTGATTGTCTGAAACCATGCGCTGAGCGGTCGTGACGACCGCGTGATCGAGAGACTGCCCGCACGGCGCCGGGATCATGCGGCCTTCTCGACCCCAAGATTTGCGACCACCTCGGCCGTTGTGAGGATCGCATGTGCATAGGTCGGACCGTTGACCTCGTGGGCGGCGTGCATGGCATCTATCGACATGGCCGCCGTTGCATCGCGGACAAGCGTCACGTGATATCCGAGTTCGGCAGCCTGTCGGGCTGACGTCTCGATACAGGTATTGGCGATCAGTCCGACAAAGATGACGTGCGTGATCCCGTGCTGGCGAAGCTGCACGTCGAGGTCGGTGTTGGCGAAGCTGGATGCCCCCCAGTGTTCCTTGATGACGATATCGCCTGTGTCCGGAACGAACCCGTCGTACCAATCACCGCCCCAACTGCCGTCGGCGAACAACTGGTATTCGTATGCTGCAACCTGAGATGGCGTCAGGTGCGCCCATCCCTCGAAGTCCGCGGCGTGGTGCCGGTGATGGGGCAGGATGAAGATCGGCATGCCTGCCTCGCGGGCCGTCGCCCGGATCCGGGCCAGGTTGGCATGAAGGCCGACCGATGTGGCAACCTCGCTCAGCGCCGGCCACATCTTGCCCCCCTCTGCCAGAAAATCGTTGTAGGGGTCGATGCACAGAAGCGCTGTCCGGTCCGTGGGATACTGGGTGTCGTTCATGGGTCATTCCTCTGGGGGTTGGGCGGCAGTTCCGGCTTGAACGAAGCGATATGTTGCTTCGGCATCGCCCGGGGTCATAGCGCGCCGTCGCCGGTCAGTGCCGAGACAACTTCAGCCGTGCTGTGAATGGCATGGGCATAGGTCGGGCCGTTGATCTCGTGCGCGGCATGCAGCGCTTCCGCCGACATGGCCGCCGTTGCGTCGCGCACGAGGGTTACGTGATAGCCAAGCTCGGCCGCATATCGTGCGGAGGCTTCGGTGCAGGTATTGGCGATCGCGCCCACGAAGATGACATGGGTGATACCGCGTTGGCGCAATTGCACGTCGAGGTCGGTGTTGGCGAAGCTGGATGCGCCCCAGTGTTCCTTGACGACGATGTCGCCGTGGTCGGGGCCGAACCCTTCGTACCAGTCTCCGCCCTTGCTGCCCTCGGCGAACATCTGGTGTTCATGGGCCGCGGCCTGGAACGGCGTCAGGTGTGCCCACCCCTCGAAGTCGCCGTCGCGGTGGCGGTGATGGGGCAGGATGAAGATCGGATGCCCGGCCTCACGCACGGCCACACGGACTTTGACCAGATTGGCATGAAGATCGACCGATCTGGAGACCTCGCTGAGGGCGGGCCACATCTTGCCATCCTCGGCGAGGAAATCGTTATAGGGATCGACGCAAAGCAGCGCCGTGCTGCCGGCGGGATAAGCGGTATGTGCCATGAGATGGTCCTTTCAGTGGGGTGTCGTCAAACCGGCTTGCCCGGTCCCTGTCGTGCCATCGCGTGCATCAGGCGCTCTGCGTGTCTCACGCGAAATCCACCGATCGGTTGAACGGCATCTCGCGCAGCCGCTGGCCCGTCGCGGCAAAGATTGCGTCTGCAAGGGCCGGTGCCGCCGGTGCGGTCGCGGGTTCTCCGAGACCGCGGACCTTTTCAGCTTGCCCCAGAAGTCGCGTGTGGAATTTCGGTGTCTGGCGCAGGCGCATCCCCTCGAAAGCGTCGAAGTTCGTCTGCTGCACGGTGTGGTTGTCGTAGGTCAGCTCACAGTTCATCGCGTGGCCAAGTCCGTAGACGGCGGCCCCGGTCAACTGCGCCTCGGCATTGACCGGGTCGAAGACGGTGCCGCAATCGGCGGCGATCCAGACCTCGTCGATGCGAATGCCCCGCTCGGTCAGGGTGACATCGATGACCTCGGCGACAGGTACGCCATGCGTGTAGGCGAAGGCGATGCCCCGTCCGCGCCCCGGACCGATGTCGGCGCCTGACCAGTTCGACATCTCGCCCACGGCTTCCAGGACCCGGCGCGAGTCCGCGTGGTCGATCAGGCGCAGCCGCTCCTCGAGCGGGTCCGCCCCTGCGGCGTGGATCAGCTCGGACAAAAAGCTTTCGTGGAAGAAGCTGTTGGAACAGGCCCCGGGAGAGCGCCATGATCCAATCGGCATCAGCGGCGGCGCGGCATAGCCTGTCACGCGATAGTTCGGGATGGCGTAGGGCTGGTCGAAGGCACCCCAGACCAGCATCGCGTCCGGGCCCGGCGGCACGATGAAGACGCGTCCGAACCATGAGGCGATCAGCGATGGGCTGATCGAGTCGAGATCGCAGGCCAGCACGCGGCCATCTGCCACCGCCCCGCGCCCGCGCGACATGTGCAGGGGTCGGGGGAAATCGTGCGTCATGTCCTCCTCGCGGCTCCAGGTGGTCTTGATCGGCGTGCCGGGCATGGAGGCGGCGATCTGGATCGCCTGCACGACGAAATCATGGTCGAGCCTGCGGCCGAAACTGCCGCCGGCCGGCAGGGCATGGAGGATCACATTGGCCGCATCGATGCCTGTCACCTCGGCGGCGGCATCCCGCACCACGTGTGGGACCTGCGTCGCGGTCCAGATCGTCACCGCATCGTCTTCGACCAGCACCGTGGCGTTCAGCGGCTCAAGCGCGGCATGTGCGAGGAAGGGTGAACGGTATTCCGCCTCGATGACTTTGGCGCCGCTCAGCGCCGCCTCGACATCACCATCGTCGCGCAGTCGGCTGTTCTGGAACTCATCCGCGTGCGCATCGGTAAGCGCTTGCCACATCGCATCACTGCTGGCCGGGTAGTCGGGGGGGAGCCAGTCGACCTGAAGCGCCTCGGCGGCTTTGAAGGCGAACCAGGTGTTGTCGGCTATGACCGCCAGCCCCTCGTCCACCTCGACGACCGAACGCACGCCCTGCATCGCCAGCGCGGCATCGGGAGAGTAGCTCGCCATGCCGCCGCCGCGCCCCGGGTTGGCGCGGACTGCGGCATACAGCATCCCGGGCAAGGTCACATCGATGCCATAGGATTGCGTACCAGTCGACTTCGCCACGATGTCGAGCCGCTGATACGGCTTGCCCAGCCGCGTCCATTCGGACGCGGGGCGCAGGGGGACGTCGGTCACCGGCTCGATCCCTGCCGCCTCTGCGGCAAGCTCGGTATAGGGGATACGCGTTTCGTCGGGCAGCACGACGTGACCGTCCTCGGTCCGCAGGTCGGCTCTCGGCACACCGGTGCGCGCCGCGGCAGCGGCCTTCAGCGTCTCGCGGGCGGTGGCACCGGCGCGCCGCAGCGTCTCGTGAAGGTCGGCGGTGGAGGACGACCCGCCGGTGAATTGCGATCCCGAAAGCCGCGCGACGTTCATCATCAGGTCGCGCACCGTCTCCGCGACGAACCCCTCATCCCATCCGGGAAAAGACAGACCGTCCGCCGCGACGGTGCCGTTGAAATAGGCCTGATGCGGCTGACCGGGGTCGAGCGTGACGGTCGCCGGGTCGATATCCAGTTCCTCCGCGATGAGCATGGCCTGGGTCGACGCAATACCCTGGCCCACATCGGCGCGCGGAACGATCAGCGTGATCCCGTCCGCCGTGATCTTGACGAAGGGGGTAAGCGCCGCCTCGCCCTCGGCCAGATCATCCAGCAAGGGATTTGGCGTCGGGCGCGTGACGAACCAAGCCCCGAAGGCAACCCCGCCGAGGATGGCAGCGGACCCGATCAGAAAGCTGCGGCGGGCAATGTTTTTGACTCGCCCCATGGCTCAAGCCTCCCGCATCGCGCTGGCGGCGGCGTGGACGGCCGCGCGGATGCGGGGGTAAGTCCCGCACCGGCACAGGTTGCCGGACATGGCCGCGTCGATATCGTCATCGGACGGCTCTGGATTGCGGGACAGCAGGTCGGCGGCCTGCATGATCTGGCCGGATTGGCAGTAACCGCATTGCGCAACCTGGTGGTCGATCCATGCCCTTTGGATCGCATGAAGCGCGTCCGGTGTCCCCAGCGCCTCGATCGTCTTGATCTCGCCCCAGACATCGCCCAGTGCCACCTGGCAGGAGCGCACGGCCTCACCGTCGATATGCACGGTGCAGGCGCCGCATTGTGCGATGCCGCAGCCATATTTGACGCTCGTGATGTTCAGACCGTCCCGAAGTGCCCAGAGCAGCGGCATGTCGTCCGGCAAATTTACTGTGTGAATAGTGCCGTTTATCGTAAGGTCCATGGCGGTCTCCGGCCGGGAAGTGAAGGACGCCAGTTGCGTCGTAGACCCCAGCGTAAGTCTGGCGACACCGGGCGGCGATATGCAGATACGGTCATGGGCAAGCAAATCCGGTCACGGACCTGTCGGCATCTGGCGGCGATCCTCTGCCCGTGGCATGCAGGCCGAAACAGCTCAAAGACCGAGGCCATGGACACGGAACCGACCTATTCTCTTTTCATGGCGACCGACGTGGCCTGCCGCATTCTCGAAGTCGATCCGATGGTGATGCTCGAAACCGCCGGGCTCGGGGAGCTGCCATATGGGCGGACCGAGCTGCGCGTGACGGCGCAGCAGTATTTCGACTGCTGGAACACAATGGAGGTTCTGTCGCCGCGAGCTGACTATGTGCCCCACCTGGGGGTTGCGATCTCTCGCGGGCCGGTGATCCCGGTCTTCTTCACCCTGTCCTGCGCACCCGACATGGAAATCGGGCTGATGCGTCTGTCGCAGTTCAAATCGCTCCTCGGTCCGACGCTGATGCGTGTTTTCCGGGAGGACGGATTGCTCAGATTGGAATTCGACAGCGTCGATGCGCGGGCTCCGATGCCGCCGAGCCTTGGCGCGCTGCAACTCGTGGTCGTGGTCGAGAACATTCGCGGTGCAGCCGCACAACATGTTTGCCCGGTCGCCGCGGGTTTCGACGGATCGGAGGAGGAACGCCGCATGATCGCCGGCCATCTCGGGATCATGCCGGAACGGTCGCATGCCGCCTATGTCGCCTTTTCGCCCGAGGATTCGAAACGCCGGTTCATTTCCGAGAATCCTGCCTTCTGGGCGGATGTCGAAGCCGACCTGAAGCTTCAACTGGCGGCGCAGAACGACCGCTGGCCGGTTGCAGACCGGGTGCGGGGCGCTCTGGTCGATCTGATGCCGGCGGGGCGGACAGGGGCCGAGGACGTGGCCCTTGCCCTCGGGATCAGCCGCAGCACGTTGCAGAGGCGATTGCGCGCGGAAGGCACGTCGTATCAGTCGGTGCTCGACGCCACGCGGCGCGACATCGCGATCCGGTACCTGACCAAGACCACCCTGCGCACCGACCAGATCGCGGGTGTCCTCGCCTACCGCGACGCCAACAGCTTCTCCAGAAGTTTCCGAAGATGGACCGGACAAGCGCCGTCGTCTTTTCGGCAGGCCCTGACGCGTTCGCAGTCTCAGGACCCGGAGACCAAGTAGGGAACGGGTCATCGCGACAAGCGATCAAGCGGGACCCGCTGATCTCGCAACCGCTCCTCTGAAGTCCGCGATGACATCGCGGCGGAACAGCAGCCCGAGGGCCAAGAGCTGGGCGACCATGAAGAGGCCGATCCCCAGGTAGACCGTTGTGGCCGAAGCCATTTCGACCGGCATGGGGCTGATCGCCTGCGTAATCAGGCCTTGGGAATAGTCGAAGGCCCCCACGGCGTTGTAGGCAACCAGCGCTCCCCAGACCGCCAAACCGCGCCGCGTCCAGAACAGGTACAGCATCACCGGCAGGATAAAGCCGATGATCGTGTCGCTGAGCCACGGGCCGAACCAGCCGTCAGGGGCCGGGCCGCCGTACATCTGCACTTGAGGCAGGAACAGGATGGTCTGTGCTCGGAAAATCGTGGCACCCATCAGGAGCGTGATCGCCCATTTGACCGTCGGTGTCATGTTGGGGTCCTTTCAGAGTGCTTGAGAATTGCCAGCAGGGCCAAAACCGGAACGGCCAGAGCAATTGCCACCCGGACGACATGCAGACCCAGCCAGGTCGCCCGAACGCTCGATGCCTCTGAGGCTGTGTAAATATCCCAGATCAACAGGATATTCTGGGGGATGAAATAGCCCAGCGTGAATAAGGTATTGGCGACGTAAAGCCAGACGGCCCACATCCACAGGCGACGCACCGGGCGGTTCTGCCAATCGAGCCGAACCGAAAGCACGAGGCCGACCAGCGTGATCAGGTTGAGCGGAATGATGGTGAGGGCGAAGTTCAGGAACTCGTCCCAGAAGCCTGCCCTGCAGATCAGAGGATCGGTCCCGAGCCATCGGATGCCGTAGGAGACGAGAATGAGCAGGCCCCCACCCGCAAAGGCCGCGGATGAGATGACGGCCACGACATTGACCGTCTTGCGATAGGTGTCGGGCGTCATTGTCGGAAACCTGCTGTGCGTTGGACCAATTCGTTTCAACGTATGGGTACGGCGGCCATAGCCCGCAGCGCGTAGACGGGGATGGCAAGGGTGATCAGAACGCGGGGGACATGACCCAGAAGCCAGATCGTGCGAACCGTGTCCGCGTTCTCTTCCGTCACAGGGCCGATGAGGGCGATCTCCGTGTAGAAATTCAGCGCATCCCCCACCGGCGAGTCGATCGCCGCCGCAAGGCGCACGTTCAGCGGCATGTGATAAAGGATCGTGATCAGCGAGAGCCCCAGGTAGAGCCACAGTGCGATCACCCAGTTGCGCCGGGCCGGGACCACGGCCCAGTCCAGCCGGGCCGACAGGATCAGGCCCGCCAGCATGGCCAGGAACAGGGGCATGATCGTGTAGAGGAAATTGCTGAATTGCGGAAAGAATTGCGCGACAAAGTCTGCCGGAGGCAGGCTCAGCCAATAGACGCCCATCGACGCCCCGATGAACAGGTTCGCGCCGAAGAACCCGGCTGAGGTGATGATCGTCAGCGCATGAACACGGCTGCGGTAGGGCTCGGGAGTCATTGGATGGCCTCGACCATGGGGTCAGTGAAACTCGGTCTTGGCGAATTGGCGGAACAGGAAGGCGGGTGCGATCCGGCTCATGAGCTTGATCTGCCGCGACTGTCCCACCAGCATCTCGGTCTGGTTCCGGCGCAGGCCTTCAATGATAGCTCGCACCAGATCGGCGGGCTTCATCTTCTTGAAGTTGTCGGACTTCAGAACCGATGTCATGTCGGTTTCGACGACCGGCGGCAGAGCTTCGAACACGGTAATGCCGTGGGGCTGCAACTGATGGCGCAGGGTTTTCGCGCAGTGATGGATCAGCGCCTTGGTCCCCGAATAGACGGGCGTTCCTGGCAACGCGACGAAGGCACCGCCCGATCCGATGAAAAGAACTCCCGGCTGCGCGCTCATTTTCAAGAGCGGCAGTGCCCGCCGCGTCAGGGTCAGCGGTGCGGTGGCATTGATCGCGATCTCGCTCTCGATCTTGTGCAGCGCGTCGGGATCTGTCGCGAAGTCGTAGGGCAGAAATATGCCTGCATTATTGATCAAAAGATCGAGCCGGCCATGCTGCTCCTCGATGCCCGACAGGATACGGTCCTGATCGTCAGCGCTGGTCACATCCCCGGCGATGGCCTGCGCCCCGGTCACCCGCGCGGCCTCGGCAAGCTTGCCAGCGTCCCGCCCGCAGATGATGACTGTATTGCCGAGCGTTGTGAGTTGCCGCGTCAATTCGAGCCCGATACCCGAGCCACCACCGGTCACGAGAATGATCTTCGATTTCAGGTCCAAGTCGATCTCTCCCATCACAGGTGTCATGAACAGGTTAGGCCTTGGGCACGATGCCCATCCACCGCTTGGGACATGCAGATCGGCTCATTGACGTGCAGATCGTCTCAGGTCTGTTGCGAGCGGAGCGGGATGCGTTTCTGGTGAAGCGGATCGGTTTCCCACCAAAGGGGTATCAGAATGCAGGAACCGGAAAGATCCCCGCTCTACACATCCGCCGTCCTGTCCGGACCGATCTGCGGGATGCTTGGGGTCGCATGGGACAAGGTTCTGGTTCGCGCGGGGATCGTTGCCACCGAGCGCAACGACCGGGCCTTTCTGGTCTCTGCCGAAGAATACCTGGCGCTTTGGGCGGCGATGATGGACCTGTCGACGCAACAGGACGTCTCGAAGCTTCTCGGCTTGCGGATGGCGGGCGGTCCCGCGATCCCGGTTCTCTTCGCGTTGTCCACGGCGCCCGATTTCGAGACCGGCATCGGCCGGATGTCAAAGTTCAAGAGCCTGTTCGGACCGATGCGGTTCGTCGTGTCCCGCACGACGTCGGAGTTCAGCGTTCGCGTCGCCCCGGATCGCCCCGACATTACCTTGCCGGGATCCTTCAGCAGCCCCCAGGTCATCTATCTTCACGCGCAGGCCAACGCACTTGCGCGGCAAGCGATCCGGCCCTTGCAGGTGTGCCTGCCTCTCCCGCAGGACGAACGCGATCGGCTGGCCGACGTGTTCGGACAGGTCCCGGACGAAGGGGAGGCTGCCCTGACTTATGCCCGTTCAGACACGCGCATTCCCTTCATCTCTGACAATCCCGAGCTTTGGGAGGCCACCGAGGCTGATCTTCACGCCCAGTCGATGATCCAGTCCAAGGGCATTCCCCTATCGGAACGGGTCCGTGCGACGATGCTGGAGGCATTCTCGGTCACGGACCCCACGATTGCCCATGTCTGCGGACGCCTAAGAATGAGCCGAAGCACCTTGATGCGGCGTCTGGCCAACGAGGGTGTAACCTTTCAGTTTCTTCTGGACGAAACGAGGAAAGGACTGGCCATCCGCTATCTCGTGAAGAGCGATCTGAACAACCAGCAGATCGCGCACCTCGTCGGCTATAGAGACCCGACAGCGTTCCAGCGCGCTTTCAGGAAATGGACAGGAACGACGCCCCAGGCCTTGAGAGCTGATCGCCTTTAGATGCGGGTGGGAAGCGCGCCAGCGACTTGCGCTCGGCATATCCGCAGTCGTTCCGGCACCGCGACCACGATGAATGTCGGCGATGCAGACTTCAGCGTCAGCATTCAGTAGCTGCGCTCCAAAGTCACTTCTGGCCGTTCTCGACGGTGCGATCATTGATGGCAAGAACAGGGGGATTCGAACCTCGAGTACGGTGATGGATGGTGCCGGTCGGTCCTGAGATGCCTTGTTTCATTGGCCGAAACGGGCGTGGATGAAAACTGTTGCATTGGCTGTTGCACTGCGGCTCTCGTCTCCAACTTGGATCAAACTTGAACGATAGCACATAGCTGCCGTGTCCAGTCCGGCCGGCAGTCTTCTGCCAGCCGGTGGTCATCTCAATTCAGCCTCTCGGCGACCAACGCACGTGTGCGCTTCAAGGTAGACAGCAGTGCGGCCTTGTAACCTTGCTCGCTGTCGAACTGCGCCTGTTCGGCCTCTTCTGCGGGGCCACCGGGCGCTTTGTCGCGCAGCCCGAGGTAGCAGTAGAAGCGCAGGTGCAGCGCGCCGGTTTCGTCCTCGATGATCTCGTTGACGATTGCCCCCTCGCGCGGGCCGGTGGCCTGGAAAAAGGTCACCTTGCGGCCGGGCTCGAAGGTGATGATCTCGCGCAGGTCCGTGCCGCCGATGGTGGCGTCGCGGACGAAGTGGGTCGGGCTTTCCTCGGTGACGTCGCAGCGGGTGCAGAGGCCGGGCGGCAGGAACTCACGCGCATCGCGCGCCTTCAGCTCCAGCCCGGCCCAGACCTGCTCGCGGGTCAGCGGAGCTTCGCCTCCGGGGTTCACCGGGACGGTGGCGGTCGAATAGATCATAGCGGATGTCCTTTGATGTGGTGGGGGCGTCGTGCCCCCTTTGAAGGGTCGGACGCGAGGTCAGCCCACGATCTGGGCAGCGTAGTCGCGGTAGCTGCGCAACGGCCGGCCCAGCAGGGTTTCCAGCCGGTCGACGTCGCCCGCCTCGGGCACCATGCCGTCGGTGACGAAGCGCTCGGCCATCACCCGCATGTCGAGCGCCATCCAGGACGGCATGAACTGGCGCAGGCTCTGTTCGAACCCGGCGAAATCCTCCCCCGGATAGGTGATCTCGCGGCCCAACACCTCGGACCAGACGGCTGCCACATCCGGCCCAGTGAGCGTATCCGGGCCCACGAGATTGATCCGGGTCAGCGGCAGCGGCCCGTCCGCCGTTTCGCGCCGGATCAGTTCGAGGGCTGCGATCTCTGCGATGTCGCGGGCGTCGATCATGGCGATGCCCCGAGTCCCGATCGGCATCGGGTAGATGCCGTAGCCGGCAATCGCATCCTTGATCGTGATCTCGTTGTCCATGAAGTAGGCGGGCCGCAGGATGGTGGCTTTAAGCCCCATCTGTTCGATCATCCGCTCGACCCCGAACTTGCCCGCGAAATGCGGCACGTTCACGTAGAGGTCGCTGTGGATGACCGAGAGATATACGATCCGTTCGATCCCCACTTCGCGGGCGACATCGAGGGCCAGGAGCGCCTGGGTGAACTCATCGGCGACGACACCGTTCAGCAGAAAGAGCGTGGAGACGCCCGAGAAGGCCGTCCGCAGGGATCCGATCCGGATCGTCAGGAGAAATCGGCAACGACTTCTGGTTCGGGGGTGATGTCGGCGGCGCATCCGGATCGCAATCTTTCGGTCCGGATGCGTCGGAACTGTTTCATAGCCGGGCTCACTCCGCGGCTATGGGCTCGGGGTCGTCGGGCTTCTTCTTGCCGGCCTTGCCCTTGGAAAACATGTCCAGCTGTGCGTCGTCCTCTGTCTCGGGAGGCGTGTCGGTGTTGTTCTCTGTCGGCCCCTCCGGCGCACGGGGCAATTTCTGCCGCCTTACCCGGCTCACGATGTCCTTTTCGCGCTCCATCAGACGCCCATCCAGACGCGCGATTTCGAGTTGCGCATCGTGCAGGAGGGCCCGAGCTTCGTCGAGCCTCATTTCCAGGTCTTGGACCCGCATCTCAGCGCCGTCCCGCTCGTCTTCGACCAGCGCGCAATTCGCGAGCGCCTCGTCGACTTCGCTTTTCAGGCGCTCGATTTCAGTGGCATGAGCCCGACGGTCCGATGCTGCGATCTCGTCGGCGAGTTCCCAGGACATCTGCCACATGGCGGCTGCGGCGTCGCGAAAATCCTCGGGCATCTCGGGTGCGGCCCGCGCTGCCTGTTCCTTCGCCGCGATCTCTGCAGTGACTTGTTTGACCTTGGGGGCGATGTCGCGAAATGATCCGCCTCCGAGGATGTCGCGCACTGCCTGGTTCGTGACCGGCTTGCCGTTGGCGGTCAGCTTTTGGATTGCGTCGCGAACCTGCTTGTCCAGCGACATGTTGTTTTTCTTCTGGGCCATGTCCGGCTCCCATTTTCGGTAATGGTAAGCGCCGGTAATACCGTTACCTCGCGCTACCACCCCGACGGGGTGGTGCTGAGAAGATGGTTCTTTTGAGATAGGCAAAAAAACTGCGGAGGGAAAATCGGCGAGAAATCTACGCTCCGCCGATGACAGATGGGCGGGCCTGCAGATTGGCCAGATCCGCGCCTGTCGCAGCAACCCCTTCGTGAAAGCGCCGGAACTCTGCGTCGGTCACGTCGGCGCTGACCGAGACGGAGCCGGCCCCGTCAATCGACAGAAGGCCAGCGTCGAAAAGACGGTGGATGTCAGCGCGCAGGATCATGCCGTTTGCTGGGTCAGCCGTGAGCGGTGCGCTCCGGTATTGCGTCGTCATTCTTCCAAAGGTTCCTGTTGCGTGCGTTGGCATGGCGCTTTGCGAGCCTCGCGGCAGTTGGAGCACTCTTCAGGAAGGCTTCAACACTTCGAGGAGCTGGTCCACTTCACGCTGCATTCTTTGCCTCTCCAAGGCGTCATTTCGCCCAGTTGCGACGAAGCTCATGGCTTGCATGATCTCGAAGGCGTTTCTGGCCGGCACCGCCGAGCCGGGGACCGGGTCCCGCTGCCGCATGGGCTTTTCTGAGGCCTCACCCGGGGCGAAGGGATCATCAAACTCGGCGTCACGACCGGTGCGGCAGATGTATAGGATCCGCGCAGCGGCCTTCTTTCCCCATGTCTTGGCGACCGGGCCGTCCACCCAAGAGATCAGTGCTTTCTCCTCTACTTGGACCTCATGAAGCCGCAGTCGTCTTCTTCTGTCGGCGTCGGCTGTCTTGAAGGCCCGCTCGATGCGGTCTGGGATCTCTTCAAGAGCGAGTGATCCATCGTGGCGTTCGCGGATCTGGATCATGGTCTTGCCGATGATCAGACCGTTTGCACAGACGAAACGCAGCCAGCCGAACACGATGACCAGTCGGGACGACCCATCGACTGAGTTGAAGCATTCGAGACGCAGTGCAGTCTGCTGCCCTGTGGCCTCCTGCATCGCGAAGCGCTCGGGTAGGACGAGCCGCAAGTTCATCCATTCGCCCAATTCGGAGAGACCCAATTCAGGACGGACCTCTTCCGGCTTCACGCCGCAGCGTTTGAGGCCCTCGAAGCAGAGGTCCGCAACCTCGCTGTGTGATGCCAGCGAATAAGACGGAGATACCGTGCCGATCGGGATCGCCTGCTCGGTTTGCGTGACAGGCTTGCGCACAACCATCCGCAGATGTTGGTTTTCCGGGGCATCAGGCTCAAGCCGGAAGGGTGCGAGTTCGAAACCGGGGATCATCGCCTTCAACCGGTTCCATGGTCCCCGGTAGTAGGACACATCCCGCGCCCGCCAGCGATGTTGCTCGGGCGTCAAGTCCACGGTCTCTTCAGGCCATGTCCAATTACCGTCCTTCATGCTGTCTTCCTCCGGCCTCGCGTCGCCTTCGGAGCGGCGGCGCGGGCTTCGCGGATGCGGGTGAGGAGGGCTTCGGCGGGTTCGTCGTCGGGGTCCTGGGGGACGAGCTCTCCGCGGAAGGCCTTGGCCAGAAGGCGCTCGTCAAGCCGGTCGAGGAGATGGGCGGCGCGGGTGGCCTCCTCGGTCATGCGGTCGATGCGGTCGAAGGCGGCTTCGATGCGGCGGACGATTTCTGTCTGTTCGTCCTCTGGCGGATGCGGGATGTGGAAATCCGCGAGTCCCTTCTTGCCGATGTGCTGAATGTTGATCCCTTGGGTGTTCGAAACGAACCCTTCAGCCAGAGCTGTCGCGTAGAAATACCAGTAGAGATACTCGGACGAACAGTGCTTGGGTTTCACGCGCAGAACCGTGTTCTGAAAGCAGCAATCTTCGATTTCACCATGCCAGATGGCCGGCTTCCCAACTTCCTTGGCGCTTCCAGATCCTTCATTAAGGAGGACATCCCCGGGCTCGAGGTGGAACCGCGCGAAGTCGGCAGCATCGAAATTCATTTCAAGAACGTCCGAGGTGTCTATACCCCGCCACGTGATGTTCGCAGCCCGGATATACGGCCGCATGAAGGGACCGCTGTGGTTCTTCGGTGACCTTTGCCGCCCGAGTGAGACATCGCCGACATCTCTCACTTGTCGCCATTTCCACCCCTCAGGAATCGGCCAGTAGTAGTCATAGTTCGGCGGTTCGACACTAAACTCAGAGTGGCCCGTAAGGACGCCATTGAAGGCGCTCCGCAGGGTCGCCTGCTTGGCGCGGGTGGCGAGTTTGGTGGTGCGGGCGAGGTGGTCGCGCGCGGCGGCCGAGCGCGCCGAGAGCCGGTCCAGCTTCGCCACGATCCGCCTCTGCTCGGGGAGTGGGGGGACGGGCACTGAGACGCTTTCGATTTCAGACGCACTGACGTTTTGAACGCCAATCCCTTTGCCTTTTTCCGAGTATTCGCGCTCGGTCAAGGCCAAGGCTCTCAATGCGAAGTCTTTCAAGTCCTGCTCTGCGACGTCGAACTCGACCAGTCCAGTGCGTTGGTTTTGAAGTGCCGGCTCATCGTTCTGATAAATCGAAGGTTCGCCGAGTGACCCACTCATTCCGAGAAGAATATCGCCATTCTTGACGAGGAAACGCTCATAGGCTTCACGAAACTCCGTAGGCAAATACTTGCACTTCGAGAGGTCTACGAGGTCCCCGGTTAATTCCGTTTGGCGAACAAGCGGAATGCCTTCGTCTCGAAAATCTTTACTCTTGAAGGCAAAGCCGTTTCGGATGCGAAGGATGTCGCCAAGTTTTGCGGCCTCCCAGCCTTGCGGTAGATCACTCATTCCGCCGCCACCGCCGCCGGTGCTGCGCCCTCTTCCTCGCCTTCCAGTTCCAACACCAGTGCTTCGATCTCGCGCGTGGCTTCGCGCAGGTGGCCGAGGATCGCCGCCGTGATGTCGTCGGGATCGGTCAGGCCGTCCTCGGCTTCTTCCTCACCATCGCGCAGCCAGGAGATGTCGAGGTTGTCGCCACGCTTCTCGATATCCTCGCGGGAAAAGCGACGGAAGCGGCCTTCCTCGCCCTGATCCTGCCGTTCGGCGCGACCATTGGGATCGTCGCCAAAGGCCGCCTCGAAATCGGCGAAGTCCTCGGCCCGCAGAGGCCGTGTCTTGCCGTAGGAGGGCGCGCCTGCGCGCATGTCGTAGACCCAGACGGCCTCCGTCCAGCCGCTCTCGCTCCGGTCGGCGTTGCGGGTGAAAAAGATGACGTTGGTCTTCACCCCCTGGGCGTAGAAGATGCCGGTGGGCAGGCGCAGGATGGTGTGCAGGTCGCACCAGTTCATCAGCATCTGGCGCAGGGCGCGGCCGGTGCCGTCCTCGAAGAGCACGTTGTCGGGCACGACCACGGCGGCGCGGCCCCCGGGCACGAGGCCGCGGATGATGTGCTCGACGAAGGCCAGCTGTTTATTCGAGGTGCCGGCGGTGGTCGAGAAGTCGCTCCGCTGCGGTCGCCCGCCGCCTTTCTTGGTGCCGAAGGGCGGGTTGGACAGGATGAGGTCGGCCTTGGGCAGGTGGCTGCCCTCGTCGGTCAGGGTGTCCATGGACTGCGCGTCGCCCTCGATGCCGTGCAGCATGATGTTCATCAGGCAGAGGCGGTGCGTGTCGGGGACGAGCTCCGAGAGGGTGTAGCAGTCGCGGATCTGCTTCTCGGCGGCGCCTTCGGCCAGGCCGTAGAGTTCGTTGTTTTCCTCGTAGATGCGCCGATGGGCAGCGACGATGAAGCCGCCGGTCCCGGCCGCCGGGTCCTGAATGCGCTCGCCCAGCTGGGGCTTCGTCAGCCGGACGATGCTGTCGATCAGGGGGCGCGGCGTGAAGTATTGCCCGGCGCCGGACTTCTTGTCCTCGGCGTTCTTCTGGAGGAGGCCCTCGTAGAGGTCGCCCAGGCCCTCCTCGCGCGCATCGAACCAGTCGAGGTCCTCGATGGCGGTGGTCAGGCTCTTGAGGTTGGCGGGCTTGCGCAGGCGGGTCTGGGCGTTCTCGAAGATGGCAAGAACCAGCTTGTCCTTGGCGGGCTTAGGTTTGCCCTCGGCATCGCGCTCCTCAGGGTCGCCGAGCGAGGTCAGGAGGTGCTTGTAGTGGGTGAGCTGGTCCAGTCCCTCACGCCGCGCCAGCGTGTCCCAGCGGTATTCCTCGGGGATGCGACGTTCCTGCCCGGTCTCGGCCATCATCTTGAGGAAGAGGAGGAAGGTCAGTTCGGTGACGTATTCGGAGTAGGTCACGCCGTCGTCGCGGAGGACGTCACAGAGTTTCCAGAGCTTGGCGACGATGTCCTGCGTGGCACTCATGCGGCGGGCTCCCATGTCTCGGTTCTTATCTCTTCGAGGATGGCGTCGAGCTCGCCCCTGAAGATCTTGTTGAGGCGTCTGTAGCCGCCCTGCTGTGCGAAGGGCGGGTCATCGAAGGCCTGTCGATCGATGACAACCTGGCTCTTCATCTCGTCTCCGATCCGATCGAGCCAGCGTCGCTGAACGTCGTCGAGATCGTGAGTCGATGCAACCTTCCGGATGGCCGCATCGACGCGATCGGCGTAGGGGACCAGTGGGTCGCCCAGGGCTGCCTGGCGGATGAAACCGATGATGGAGGCGGCGATGTCCTCGTTGGTGCGATCCCGCCAGGCGGTGCGCAGGGCGCTCTCGGTGAAGTGGCGGGCATCGAGGGCCAGGCGAAGTTCACGCAGGCTCTCGCGAGTCAGGTCGCGGGGACGTGTGACGACGAGGTTGAGGGCGTCGATCTTGTTGGCATTGTCGCGCACGAAGGTCGCGAAGGCCTCGATGAAGTCGGCGGGGCGGACGCCCTCGCCGTAGCCGCGCGTGACACCCGTGACCGTGTCGTCGCCGGTGTAGATCGGGATGATGGGCGGGGCACCGCGGTCACCCTTGAAATCGAAGAACTTCCCCAGCCCTGGCCGATCCTGGGTCCATTCCCGAACCTCGGGTGCGGGGCCGTTTCGGAAGCGATCGAGTGTCTCCTCGGGCGTCTCACCTGCCTGGGCGGTGTATTGCTCCCGGATCTCCGCGTTCATCCGCCGGACCTTGCGGGACAGTTTGACGATGATCTGGTCGAGAATTTCCTCTTGGTGGGAGGTATCATCGGCGTTCTCGAAACCGTCGAAGAGGGTTTCGAAGGACACCTTGGGATCGACCACGACCGGCCGCATCTCCGTCATGGCCTGCAGGTTCGGGTAGAGGTCTACCGCATCGTAAATCTGGAAGGCTTCCTTGCCGATCTCGTCGCACTTGCGGGTCGCTCGGCCGATCATCTGGTCGTAGAGGATCCGCGAGTTCACCCGGCGCAGGAAGACCAAGTTGGTGATCGACGGAACGTCGATGCCAGTGGTCAGCAGGTCGACCGTCACGGCGATCCTGGGATCGGCTTCATTCTTGTATTTCAGGATCAGCTTGCCTGGCTTGTCGACCGATCCGGTGATCTTCTGGATCATGTCATCGCGGATCTCGAGACCTTCGTCGCGGTAGGCTTGGCGCAAATACTGGACGACCTCGTCGGCATGATCGTCGGAGGTGGCGAAGACCAATGTCTTGCCGGCATCGGGTGCCATGATGTCGACCCGGCGGGCGATTTCAGCCGCGACAACCTGGTTGAACTTCGGCGCCCGGACGCGCCGGTTGAAGTGTTCGACGGTGAAGTTCAGCTGATCAGGGAGTGTCGCGGTGTCGATCTCGCCCGTGCGCGGGTCGAGCACGTCGATGGTCTCTCCCGCCTCGATCGTGATGCCCGCCTCGCTGAGCGCCGTCTTGATCAGGTGGGGCGGATCGTGATCGATCAGCCAGCCGTCGATGACGGCCTCACGGTAGCTGTAACGGTAGATCGGATCGCCGAAGATCTGCGCCGTGTGTAAGGCCGGCGTCGCCGTGAGGCCGACCTTCACGGCGTCGAAATACTCGATCACCCGGCGATACTTCGAGACGTAGTCGTTCTGGTCCCGGAAGGTCGTTTCCGCCTCGCTCATCTCGCGGTCGAGCAGGTAGCCTCGATGGCACTCATCAATCAGGATCAGGTCGTATTGGTCGACCGGGGGCCTGTCCCCGGGCTCTCGCTCGAGCACACGCCTCACGAGGCTCTGCACGGTGCAGATATGGATTTTCGCATCGCGGTCTATGTCCTGGTCTTCGAGGCCTCGGAGTCCGAAGATCTCGGCGAAGGTCTTGGCGCCGACCATGCGGGTCGTCTCAAAGGCGCTTTCTGCCTGTTCCCCCAGGGCACTGCGGTCGACGACGAAACAGACGCGCAGGAACCTTTTCGCCTCCAGGAGGCGGTAGATCATGGCGATGGCCAGCTTCGTCTTGCCGGTGCCTGTGGCCATTGCGATGAGCATTTCTCGCTGACCCTCGGACACACCCTTCTCGACGGCCTTTATCGCCTTCTTCTGATAGGGGCGCAGGTCGAATCCGAAACTGAATGGTTTGTCCTCCAGCTCCTTCTCCGCAGCACGACGATCGACCTCGAGCCTTTCGTTGAGACCCTTGGGGGTGAACCAGCCTTCCAGGGCTCGAGAGGCATTCGTCGCGTCGCGCGTGTCGCGGAACCAGATCCCGCTCTGCGTCGCCATCGCTGGATAGAAGCTCCGTCCGTTCGTGGCGAAGATGAAGGGGGCCTTGTGGCCATCCCACGGACCGCCCGCGAGGTCGAAACTCTCATCGGGCTGGATATCCTGCGAATACCGGGTCGCCTGGACATCGACGGCCGACATCACGTTCTTGCGCTTGCGCTTCGCCTCCACGACACCGACCAAGGTCCGGCCGGCGAAGAGAGCGTAGTCGGCCGGCCCCGAAGATGTCGGCCATTCGGCGATGGCCAAGTTTCGATTCTTCTCCGGCCGCGTACCTTTGGAGTGTCGCAGTGTTGTGCTATCGACATCCCACCCGGCTTGCCGCAGTTGTTCGTCCACGAGGAGGCGGGTGTCAGCTTCGTCGAAGTCCATGTCTCTGGCCGAGTCGAACGCGGCCTTGATGAACATCTGTGCCTTTCCGCGCTCCATTGGTCTCGCTGCGCGTCGTTCGGCATCCTCGGCCAGCTCGGCATAGATCGCGCGTTCTTCTTCCGCGAGGCGGGCTCTGTCCTCGGCATCCAGGGCAGCGCTTCTCGCACTCTCTGCCTCATCGGCGAGGCGGGCGGCTTCTGCTGACCTCGTCTCCAGTTCTGACCTCAGCGCCGCCACCTGCTCCTTGAGATCGGGCGCATCGTCCTCCGTCAGCCTCGGCGGAGTGAACGGCATGGTCAGGCGCGGCTGTCTCGTCGCCGAAGCGCGAAGCCAGACACCAAGACGGTGGCATAGTTTGATGGCCTCGAAGGCCATTCGACGTTCGCCATCGTGACCATGGACGGCGGCGTTGCCCTCGATACGCAAGCGATGGAGAATGTCGAGGATCTCGGCAGGGACCAGATCATCCCGGCGGATGCTTCGGAGCATGTCGGAGAACGTGTCGCCGTTCGAGACGTCCGCGCCGGCATTCTCGGCAACGACCCGGACCATGCGCTCCGCGAACTGCCGGGTCTTGATGAGGGCCGTGTTCGCATCGTCGACGAAGTATCGCTCGGCGTGCGACGCCAGAATTGCCAGCGGACGATCAATATCCTGAAGGTGATCGAAATTCTGACTGGTCATCCTGGTTGATTACTCGCGATCTTTATTCGCCATCAGAATTTCTGGACTTGCCGCTTAACGCAATAGATCGCGCTGACTTTCCTCGCGTTATTGGAAGGAAAGACACCTTGACCGGTTGTCGTCTGGTGGTTTCGCGGGTTTGTCGGACGGTCGGGCGCGGGTGGGGTTTTTCCGGAAAGGGGGCCATGTGGCCTGGAGACAAGCTCCAGGCCTTGGCCTCCGGCGAGGCTTACGCCCTTGGAGCGGACACGGACCTGTCCGGCCATCACTCATGTATCCCGTGGCACCTTGTGCAAGCCGAGCTCATACCATTTCGTGCGCGACATGCCGGCGGCCCTCCAAGGTTGTTCTCGCGATGCCGAGTTCTGCGAGAGCCATTCGTCCCGAGATTTTGCCCCAGCGGCCTGTCGGCGACCTTTTTCGCGTGATGCCTTTCGGCGGGCGCGCTCCTCCTCTGAGATGACCTGCTCAAGGCCCAACGCCCGAGCGACATCATCGGGGATTTCCAGCAATTCTGCGATCCGCGCGCCAGTGTAGTGCAGCCGTCCGTCGAGCGCAGGCGTCGATGAACAGGCCTTCTGCGCCTGTCTCTCGGCGCTCCTGATGATCCCGACCACTTCGCGCTCTGAAAGGCCGGGCGTGGCGATGGCCGCGGTACTGAAGATTTCATTTTCAATTTCTGCCTCCGGCGCTGTGTGCGTCAGGCAGGTTGCGACCAGGTGGAGGAACGTGTTGCGCTTGCCTTCGGGAACATGTCCTCCCCAGTGGCTCACGATCTTGTCGAGATCGCTTGAGATCATTGCGAAACGCTTGCGGGGGGCGAGTCCACGAGGCTCGCCAGATCGGGGTTTTTCAGCTTGCTCAGCTTTCCGGTTCGAGAGCTGGCGACGTGTCGGACGGCCGGCGGCCTCGAAGATCCGGTCTGCAAGATCGTCGAACCTGTATCGGCGAAGAGTCCCGTCGACCGTCCGTACCTCTTGGCCCGTCTTGAGGTTGGTGGTGCCGGGGACCCGAAACACTCTCGCTACATCGCTGCACGCACTGTCCGCGCCCAGGTGCTTGAACAGGCCAATCAGGCAGCTGAGGCATGCGCTCCATCGGGGTCGTGCCTGCTTGGGAAGCGGGTCAATCAACCAGATTGCTGCGAGTCCTCGGCCGGTGAAGGTGACGACAGACGGACGAGGTATGCTCTTGGCATCGAGCTCCATATGCAGCTTTTCGACCCAGTGCTCGTGGGGCTGGTTGCTGCCCGGAAGGCGGTGCACATCGAGATCCAGATAGAGGGTGTTGATCTGCGCCAGACGGCCGCCGCCCCGAGGGCCACTGAATCTGTTGAGCGTCAGATAGGTGCTTTCGTCAAGAAGCGACTCCGCGATGATCGGCGCGGTCTCGACCGAATAAGTGCGCGTGATCGCCTCGTCACGGCTTCGGATGATGGTGAACGAGACCTTTCCGATGCTTCCTGACGGGTGTAGCAGTCGGACGTAATCGGTCGCCGATAGGTCGGCGGCGGCAGGCGAATTTCGGCGGCATGAGGGCGATGAGTGTTTCATCGCAAGGAACTGGTTCCCTGCGAGTCACCACGGAAATTCTTGCGTCAACGCGAGGTCAGGTTCGGGCGCTCGGAGGACGGTCCGAAGCGCCCGGAACCAATGTCAAAGCGGAGCAAACAGGATCGGCCACCATTCCCAGTCCGCGTATTTGACGCCGACCTGCTCGACATGAATGTACCGGGAAAGGCTGCCGTCCGGAGAATGACCAGTATACTTCATGATAATCTCACGGCTGCCGCCGCCGAGTCCGATTTCGAAGAAGCGTGAGATTGCCTCGTGGCGGAGATCATGGAAGTGGAGGTCCTCGATCCCGAGGATCTGGCAAGCTTCCGTGAAGAGGCGACTGATCGTGTCCGGACTGTAGGGGAAGACCCGGTCCTTTATGCGAGGCATCGACATGATCATCTTCATGCCCTCTTCCGTCACCCAGGTTTCGACATCGTTGCCCTCCGTGTTGCGCGGGTGCTTCATGTTCCGAATGATGAGACGTGCCTTTTCTTCATTGAAGTCGTCCCAAGGTATCCGGCACAGGGCTTCCTGGCGGTGGCCAAGGGTGATCGCAGCGCCGATCACCTTGTGCATCGGCACGCGCCGACGATCGGCCCGATAGCGATCGTGAAAGTAGGTCAACAGCCTGTCGAGTTCGTCCAGCGTGGGCCGCCGGTTTCGCGTCGCGGAGCGGCCGATCATGCGCTGATGCTTCAATGTGAGGATTGCGACCTCGAAGGCTCCGATCGGCATGTCGATATTGCTGATCGGCCCGCCGTAGCAGACGACCGTGCGAAGGGTAGCCATGTAGCTGTTCACGGTCTGGGGCTTACGAGGCTTCATTATGTAGTGCTCTGGGCAATCAGCTTGCGGGTCTGCCGGTGGAGCCTGAACGCCGTTCAGAAGATCCTGCCCCAGGCGGAAGAAGTCATGATTGTCGGTGTCCTCTACGGGAAGGTTGCCGAAATCGAGGCGTTGGAGATAGGAGAGGTTCGCCGCCTTGGTCTTGCCAAAGCCTTCTGGCGACGCATCACAGTAGTCACTGATCACGTCGGCCCAGGTCTTGCGATGCCGCGCTGCGACGGCGCGATCGAGCGCACCTCTCTCCGACAGAGCGCGCTCTGTCTTGCGGATCCAACGCTCCGCGGCCGTCTCATTCTTGAAAGTCTCCGTCAGAGTAAGAACGACCTTGCCGCCCTTCTTTTTACGGATCACCGCAGTGTAGCTCGTTGCGCCGTCTTTCTTCTGGCGCTCCATGATGGTACCCATTCGGGTCTCCTTTCGGGATTTTGTTGCCGATGTTCGGGAGATCGAACCGGGCGGCGCGCGCCGGACGGAACTTTGTCCAGGGTTCGATATCTCCTGCCGGCGCACCCGGCGGAGCCCTCGCCTTCTCGGTGAAGAGGCGAGGCTCCGGAGGAGGCGGAGAGCGGTGCAACAATTCGGGTCCGGTGCAACATTGTGTTGCACCACCCCGAAAAACGGGGGCAAAAGGCCCACAAATCGAGAAAGATCGGTCAGGTGACCATGAGCGCAGAGCCAGTAAAACAAGGGATTTCGGACATCCGAAGGTCTGCGCGGTTAAGCGTGGCCCCGATGATGGACTGGACCGACCGGCATTGCCGGTATTTCCACCGGCAGCTCAGCCGTCATGCCTTGCTGTACACCGAGATGGTGACGGCGCCGGCGCTGGTGCGGGGCGGGGCGGTGCATCTGCTGGAGCATGATCCGGCGGAACATCCCGTGGCGCTGCAACTGGGCGGGTCGGACCCGGCGGAACTGGCCAAGGCGGCGCGGATGGGGCAGGCGGCGGGGTATGTCGAGATCAACCTCAACTGCGGCTGCCCCTCGGACCGGGTGCAGTCGGGCACCTTCGGCGCCGTGCTCATGCGGCAGCCGGCCCTTGTGGCGGAGTGCGTCCGGGCGATGCAGGATGCGGTCGACCTGCCGGTGACGGTCAAGTGCCGCATCGGCGTCGACGACCAGGACCCCGAAGAGGTGCTGCCCGAATTCCTGGCCCGGATCGTTGCGGCGGGGTGCGAGCGGGTGACGATCCACGCGCGCAAGGCCTGGTTGCAGGGGCTGAGCCCCAAGGAAAACCGCGATATCCCGCCACTCGACTACGACCTGGTGCGGCGAATGAAACAGCTTTTCCCGAACCTGCACATCTCGATCAACGGCGGCGTGGCGCGGCTCGAGGAGGCGGCGGCGCTGCTCGACGGCGGCCTTGATGGCGTGATGATCGGGCGTGCGGCCTATCACCAGCCCTGGGATATTCTCGGGACAGCCGACGCGCGCATCTTCGGAGCTGCGCCGCCGCAGCCTGGTCCCGAAGCGGCGGCGCGGGCCATGCTGCCCTATATCGAGCGACACCTGAGCGGCGGTGGACGCCTGCACCAGGTCACGCGGCATATGCTGGGGCTCTTTGCCGGGCGACCTGGCGCGCGGGCCTGGCGCCGGCATCTGTCCGAAGGCGCCTCCGGCGCGGACGCGGGTCCGGAACTGGTCGAAGCGGCGCTGGAGCGGTTGGCCGAGGCCGGGCGAGACGCCGCCTGATCGGCACCGGGCATTGCAAATCCGGGCCGGGCGCTGTCTACCTGCCGGCACGCACAACCCGGAGATACCGATGCCCGATCCTGCCGTCCTTGTCCCGCTTCTGCTTTTGCTCGTCGCCGGCAGCGCCTTTGCCGGGCTGATCGCGGGCATGCTGGGGGTGGGCGGCGGCATCATTCACGTTCCGATTTTCTACTACGTCTTCCAGACGCTGGGCTACGACAGCCCGCAGCTCATGCAGATCTGCCTCGCCACGTCGCTGGCGGCCATCGTCGTCACCTCCGTGCGGTCGGTCATGGCGCATCACGGACGCGGTGCGGTGGATTGGCCGCTGCTGCGCGGCTGGGCGCCGGGGATCGCCATCGGTGCGCTGCTGGGCGTTCTGGTCGCGGCTGTGCTGCGCTCCGAGACGCTGCTCTGGCTTTTCGGGATCGTGGCCTTCGGGATCGGGCTCTACCTCGGGTTCGGGCGCAAGGACTGGCGGCTGGGGCCGGCAATGCCCAAGGGAGTGACCCGGGCGGTGATGTCGCCGCTGGTGGGGTTCCTGTCGGTGCTCATGGGCATCGGCGGTGGCAGCTTCGGCGTGCCGCTGATGACGCTTTATTCGGTGCCGATGCACCGGGCGGTGGCGACGGCGGCGGGGTTCGGCGTGCTGATCGCCGTGCCCTCGGTCGCGGCCTTCCTGCTGGTCGAGGTGCCGGCCGCGGGCCGTCCGCCCTTCATGCTGGGCACGGTCAACCTGGCCGCCTTCGCCGTGGCGGTGTCGATGACCCTGGTCACGGCGCCGCTGGGCGCACGTCTGGCGCATGCGCTGGACGCGGTGCTGCTGCGCCGGATCTTTGCCGGGTTCATCCTGCTGGTGGCGCTCAACATGCTGCGCAAGGCCGCCGGATGGTAGCGGCGGCGGCCGAGCGGGGCTGGACGCGCTTCGCGCCCGACCCGCGGATCCGCGCCTGGGCCGAGGCCGCGCACCGGGCCGCGCTGGCGGTCGTCGCGGATCCGCAGATGCGGGCCGAGTGGCTGCAATGCGAGGGTACCTGGTTCGTCGGCGTGGACGCGCTGCCCACGGCTCCAGATGGCAGCATCGACGGCACGCCCCTGCGCGGCGCGGTGATCGACGCCCTGGCACCGCTGCCGTCGCTGCACCCGGCGCAGCTGTCGGTGACCTATCCCGGCTATCCGCGTCCGCGCGCGGGCGAGAGCGACGCGGCATTCGGCTACCGGCTGCGGCGCGACGCGGCGCATGTGGACGGGCTGATCGCGGACGGCCCGGACCGCCGCCGCAGGATCGCGGAGCCGCATGCCTTCATCCTCGGCCTGCCGTTGACCGCCTGCGGTCCGGGCGCCAGCCCGCTGGTCGTGTGGGAAGGCAGCCACAGGGTCATCGCAGAGGGCCTGCGCGCGGCCCTGGCGGATATCCCGGCAGAGCACTGGGCCAGCGCCGACATCACCGATGCCTATGTCGCCGCCCGCCGCCGCGCGTTCGAGATCTGCCGGCGCGTGGAACTGCCAGCCGCCCCGGGCGAGGCGCTGCTGCTGCATCGGATGACGCTGCACGGTGTGGCGCCCTGGCAGGACGGGGCCGACGCGCCGCCCGAAGGCCGGATGGTGACCTATTTCCGACCGCCCATGCCCGGCGGCGCACACCCCTGGTTGCACGCTATGGGCGAAGGCGCAGCCTAAACGGAAAACAAAGCTGTCAAATTCAGAGAATTACCCCCAATCCGGCAACAAACGGAAGATTGGACTCGCTAAGGCATTGGAACGCCCGCACTCTTTCCGCTGGGTGAATTTCAGGGGGATATTCCATGGCTGTCTTATTGCTTTTGGGTTTGGCGTTTCTGGCGGGCATCGTCAGTTTTGGTGGAGATGACGGCGGCGGTGACAACGGTGGCGAAGAGCCGCCCGAGCCGCCTTTGCTGCAGGGAACGGACGGCGACGATGATGTCACGCTCGGTGCCGGAAACGATGTTTTCGAAGCGCTTGGCGGCAATGACGCTCTGCGCGGCGGGGCGGGCAACGATGCGCTTTACGGCGGCCCCGGCAACGACACGCTTGTGGGCCAGTTCGGGAGCGACTTTCTTGACGGTCAGGCCGGCGCGGACCTGCTCAAGGGCGGGTTCGGTTTCGACGATCTGCTCGGCGGTCCGGGCAACGATACGCTTCAGGGCGGCGCCGGGGGCGACTACCTGACCGGAGGAGACGGGCTCGACGTGCTGCTGGGCGATAGTGGCAACGACCTGCTCTACGGGGATGCGGACAGCGATTTCGTCGACGGCGGCGACGGCGACGACGAGATCGACGGCGGCAGCGGGGCCAATACGTTGATTGGCGGCGCCGGCGAGGACTTCATCGGCAACGGCGGCACATCGACGCCCGACGGCACCATCCCAGGCTCGGGCGAGATCTACGGGGATGCGGGAGAGGATACGGTGTTCGGTGCCGACGGCAATGAATTCATCGACGGCGGCTCGGGCTCGGATTCGCTCTTCGGCGGCGGTGGCGACGACACGGTCGAGGGTCGCGACGGCTTCGACAGTATCTACGGCGGGTTCGGCAACGACCTGCTGCGGGGCGGTCCGGGCGAAGATTACATGCTCGCGGGTGAGGGCGACGATCTGGCCGTCGGCGGCGCGGACAACGACTTCATGTTCGGCGGCGAAGGCGACGACACACTGCTGGGACGTTCGGGCAACGACCTGATCGAAGGCGAGGCCGGTGCGGATTCGCTCAATGGCGAAGAGGGGGACGACACGCTCTTCGGCGGCGACGGTGACGACAACCTGCAGGGCGGCATCGGCAACGATTCCCTGCGCGGCAGCACCGGCGACGACCTGCTGGCCGGCGGCGAGGGCGACGACACTCTGGACGGCATCGAAGGCAACGACACGCTGTTCGGCGAGGAGGGCGACGATGTGCTGGACGGCCGCCTTGGCGTCAACGAGGCGCGGGGCGGGGAGGGCAACGACACCCTGTTCGGGACGCTGGGCGATGCCGATACGCTGTGGGGCGATGCGGGCGACGACGTGTTGTTCGGCGGCGCCGAGCAATACGGTGGCGACGGCGCGGACACTCTTTCCGAAGCGACCCAGCGCATGGATGGCGGCGCGGGCGACGACATGCTTCAGCTCAACGAGGCGGCGCTGGCCTTCGGCGGTGCGGGGGCCGACAGCTTCGGCTTTGCTGTCGGATCGACCACCGGCGTGCCCGAGATCGGCGACTTCGTCCCCGGAGAGGACACGCTGGTCATCACCGTGCCCGCAGGGGCCACGGTCGGCGAGCTGGATCTGAGCTACGAGGCGGCGCTCGAAGCGACCACCGTGACGCTCGAGATCGACGGGACCGAGGTGACCATCGCCCGGGCGCTGACCGGGGCCGTCCCGCTGACCGCCAGCGACATCTCGCTGGTGACCGTCGGCGCCTGATCTCAGTCTTCGGCGCGCGCCCGGTTCAGCCGGGCGCTGCGGCCGCCGCGACGCTGGCGCAGCAATCCGGCCCGGTCCGGCAGGTCCGCCATGATCTCGCGGCGCCGTTCCGGCGTCAGACGCGACCACTGGGTGATCTCGTCGATGGTCCGGTGACAGCCGGTGCAGATCCGCGCTTCGGGATGCACCACGCACAGCTTGATGCAGGGGCTTTCGATCTCTTTTCGCGTCCAGATGTCGTCGCTCATGCCTGTGCCTTGCTGTCGAGGTGCCGAATCCGGTCCAGCACACCTTGCAGGATATAGGAGGCCGCCACGTGGTCGATGACCTCGGCGCGACGTTTCCGGGACGTATCCGCCTCGAGCAGCGCCCGTTCGGCGGCGACCGTGGACAGGCGTTCGTCCCAGAACCCGATGGGCCCGTCCCAGAGCCGCGCGAAGTTGCGGGCAAAGGCGCGGGTCGACTGGCAGCGCGGGCCTTCGGTGCCGTCCATGTTGCGCGGCAGCCCGAGCACGATGCCGCCGACATCGCGGGCGGTCAGAAGTGTCAGCAGCCGTTCGGCGTCCAGGGTGAACTTGCGCCGCTTCACGGTCTCGACCGGGGTCGCCACCGACCACAGAAGGTCCGTGACCGCCACGCCGATGGTCTTGTCGCCAAGGTCCAGACCCATCAGCGCGCGGCGCCGGGGCAGGGCGGCGGCGAAGGCCTCGATATCGTCATGGATCGCCGCCGGGGTCACTGCACGAGCCCCGCGTTGCGCGCGCCTTCGCGCACGGTCTCGAGCGCCTCATCGTTGCCCGCGAAGACCTCCTTGGCATCGTCCCAGATGGCGATGGCCTGGCCTTCATTGCCCAGCACCGCGTAGGCCGCGATCAGCCGCGCCCATTCCTCGGGGCTGCCGCCTTCGGTCGCCAGCCGGTCCGAAAGCCGCGCCACCATGCCGCGGATCATCTCCTGCCGGGCCTCGGGGCTCATGTCCTGCGCCGCCTCCATGTCGCCCGCAGAGGGACCGGGCAGGGCGGGTCCGGTCTGCGCGGGGCCATCCTCGAGAGGCGGCAGGCTGAAGTTCTGCACCCCGGCGCGATAGGCCATTTCCTCGATCTGCGCGCGGATCGGCGGCACCCAGGGGTCGGTAGGCGCGCTGTCGCGCAAGAGCGGTTCCCACAGCCGGAACGCGGCATCGGGTCGCCCGGTCTGCGCCCACATCAGCCCGCCGTAATAGCGCGCCACGCCGTTCTGCGGGTCGCGGGTCAGCGCGGCTTCGAGCACGCGCTCGGCCTCGGGCGAGACATAGCCGCCGGCGGCGAGGATCATCATGTCGGCAAGATCGGCGTAGTCCCTGGCGGTGGCCTCGTCACCCTTGATCCGGACGATATTCTCCTGCGCCTCGTAGGCGGCGACGTAATTGCCAAGCGCGGCCTCGCTGCGGGCCAGCAGCACCTGCCCCTGCAGGTCGTCCGGGCGCTCCTGCACCGCCGTGCGCAGTTTCGTCACCAGGTCGAGGTAGTCGGGCGAAGCATCGGCGGCGGGGGTGCCGGGGCCGGCCTGCTGCTCTGCCGCGGCCTGGGTCGGGCGGGTCTCGCGGGCCTGCTCTGCGGCGGCCTTGCGATCGGCCAGCGCCAGGTCGCCGTAGCCGGGTGCGCCCAGTTGCAGATACAGCCCGTAGCCGCCGCCGATCAGCGCCAGCGCCATGACCGCTGCGGCGACGGCGCCCAGTCGCGCGGGCTGGCGGCCCGCGTCGGACGCCGCACCGCCCGCGCTTGCGTCGGCGGCAAGGATGCGGCGCGACACCTCGGTGCGCAGGCGCTCGGCCTCTTCGGGAGCGATCACGCCGCGCTCGGCGTCGCGGGCGATCTCGCGCAGCTGGTCGCGGTAGACCCGCAGGTCGTAATCGCCCGCATCGCCCTCTGGCCGCCGTCCGCGCAGAAGCGCCATGCCAAGCGTCGCGCTCACGACAATGGCCAGCACGGCCGTGACGATCCAGAAGGTGGTCATGCGGGCAATCCTCTCTCCTTGCCCTGCTCATGTAACTGTGCGGAGGCCCGGGAAAAAGGGCAAATGCCGCGGATGCCGCGCCATGTCGCAACTGCGCGCTTTTGTGACGGTTGCAAGACGTTGGAAAACGTCCAAGAGGTGCAAACCAGCCCCAGAAACGCCTGACCCGGATTCGTGCCCATGAAACGCTACTCTGCCTTTGCCATCGCCCGCGAAGCGCTCCGCCAGCACACCGGCTGGGACCGCGCCTGGCGCAAGGCCAGCCCGAAGAAGAAATACGACGTGGTGATCGTCGGCGCCGGGGGCCATGGCCTCGCCACGGCCTATTACCTCGGCAAGAACCACGGCATCCGCAACGTCGCTATCCTTGAAAAGGGCTGGCTCGGCGGCGGCAACACCGGGCGCAACACCACGATCATCCGGTCGAACTACCTGCAGGATCCCTCTGCGGCGATCTACGAAAAATCCCGCTCGCTTTACGAGACCATGAGCCAGGACCTGAACTACAACGTCATGTTCAGCCCGCGCGGCGTCATCATGCTGGCGCAGACCGAACACGAGGTGCGCGGCTACAGGCGCACCGCCCATGCCAACGCCCTGCAGGGCGTCGAGACGCAGTTCATCGGCCCCGAGAAGGTCAAGGAGCTGTGCCCGATCATAAACCTCGACGGTCCGCGCTACCCGGTCCTCGGTGGGCTGTGGCAGGCCCGCGGTGGCACCGCGCGGCACGACGCCGTGGCCTGGGGCTATGCCCGGGCCTGTTCCGACATGGGCATGGACATCATCCAGAAATGCGAAGTCACCGGCATCCGCTCGGAAGGCGGCAAGGTGCGCGGCGTCTCGACCAGCCAGGGCGACATTGACTGCGACAAGCTGGGCATCGTGGTGGCGGGCCATTCCGGCGTGCTGGCAAAGATGGCGGGTTTCCGTCTGCCGATCGAGTCCGTGTCGCTGCAGGCGCTGGTCAGCGAGCCGATCAAGCCCTGCATGGACGTCGTGGTGATGGCCAACACCGTGCACGGCTACATGAGCCAGTCCGACAAGGGCGAGATGGTTATCGGCGGCGGCACCGACGGGTACAACAACTACACCCAGCGCGGGTCCTTCCACCATATCGAGGAAACCGTGCGCGCCCTGGTCGAGACCTTCCCGATGGTCAGCCGCCTCAAGATGCTGCGCCAGTGGGGCGGCATCGTCGACGTGACCGGCGACCGCTCGCCCATCATCTCGAAAACCCCGCTCGACGGCTGCTTCATCAATTGCGGCTGGGGCACCGGCGGCTTCAAGGCGATCCCCGGCTCGGGCTGGGCCACCGCCGAGATGATCGCCCGCAACGAGCCCGGCCCGCTGGCTGCGGCCTTCGGCCTCGAACGCTTCCGCGAAGGCCGCTTCATCGACGAATCCGTCGCCGCGGGGGTGGCGCACTGATGCGCGCGATTCCCTTTCAAAACGCGCTCCGGCTCGGGCGGGACGGCACCGGTCTGCGCGTCCTTTCGTGGAACCTCGCCCCGGTGTTCTTGGTTTCTTCCATATGCAAAGCACCGAAAGGAGCTGCACCATGGGAGACCAGAACCACACCACACACCATCCCTCGGACCCGAACCGCGCGTCCGATACGACCAGCCGGGCCACACCGTCGCCCGGCCAAAACCGGCGACGCGCCTTCATGGTCGGCATCATCGCCGTCCTTGTCGTGGCGGCTGCATGGATGTTCTTCGGCGGCGACGCCACCCTCATCGAAGGCGCCGGCGACAGCGTCGACGTCAGTCCGGATGACCGCGGCGAGGCAGTCGGAACGGGCACCGACAGCAATTAAGCTTTCACCGGCCGCAACGGTCCGACAGGCCGGTCGCGCCATTGGCGTGGCCGGTCTTTTGCCGTGCGCCCGCCGGGCCACCCCGATGCCCCGTCCGATCCAAGGAGCGTTCCCATGCTGACCCTGACCTGTCCCTGCTGCGGCGTGAAGGCCGAGGAATCCGAACTGCACGGCGGCGGCGAGGCACATCTGACGCGCTTCGGCCCCGGGTCGTCCGAAGAGGAATTCCACGACTACCTCTTCGCCCGCGAGAACGCCAAGGGTGTACATTTCGAACGCTGGCGGCATGTGCACGGCTGCGGCAAGTGGTTCCACGCCGCGCGCTGCACCGCGACGCTTCAAGTCTTCGGCACCTATTCCGCCCAGACCACGGAGCCGCCCGCCGACCTGCTGGCCACGATCCGCGAAAAACGCCCCGGCTGGAGTTGGAGGGACTTCTCGTGATCCTTCATCTTGCCAATAAACCTCCCGCCGGAGGCTCCGGCCTCACCATCCGCGCAAAGGTCTGACACATGAGCACTCGTCTCGCCACCGGCGGCCGCCTGACCGACCGCTCCAAACAGGTCAAGTTCACCTTCAACGGCAAGCATCTGCGCGGCCTGGCGGGCGATACGCTGGCCTCGGCCCTGCTGGCCAATGACCAGATGATGATGGGCCGCAGCTTCAAGTACCACCGCCCGCGCGGCGTGGTGGCCAGCGGCGCCGAAGAGCCCAACGCCCTTGTGAACCTCGGCAAGGGCGGGCGGTTCGAGCCGAACCAGCGCGCCACAACGGCGGAGCTTTTCGACGGGCTCGCCGCCTCCAGCCAGAACCACTGGCCGAGCCTCGAATTCGACGTGGGCGCGATCAACACGCACCTGTCGCGATTCCTGCCCGCCGGGTTCTACTACAAGATGTTCATCCATCCGCGCCCGCTGTGGAAACATGTCTACGAGCCTTTCATCCGCAAATCCGCGGGTCTGGGCCGCGCGCCTGACGCGGAGACGCAGGATGCCGACACCTACGAGCATTTCTACGCCTACGTCGACGTGGTCGTCGCAGGCGGCGGTGTCGCCGGTCTGCAAGCGGCCAAGGCCGCGGCCGAGGCGGGTGCCAAGGTCCTGCTGATCGAGCAGACCGCGCATTGGGGCGGCCGTGCGCCGGTCGATGGCGGCACCATAGACGGGCTGGATCCCGAGGTATGGATCAATGCCACCGTCGAAGCGCTTGAAAAGATGGAGAATGTCACTCTGCGCACCCGCACCATGGCCGCCGGGGTCTACGATCACGGTTACGTGCTGGGCTACGAGCGGCTGACTGACCATGCGCCCGAAACGGGCGGCCCGCGCCACCGGCTGTGGCGCATCCGCGCCAAGCAGATCGTCACCGCCACCGGTGCCATCGAACGCCCGCTGAGCTTTGCCGGCAACGACGTGCCCGGCGTCATGCTGGCCTCCGCCGTGCGCGATTACGCGGTGAACTACGGCGTGTCCGTGGGCGACCGCACCGTGGTCGTGACCAACAACGACGACGCCTATCGTACGGCGCTTTGCCTGCATGACGCAGGGCTTTCGGTGCCCGCCATCGTCGACGCGCGGCCCGAAGGCGGCGGCGCGCTGATGGCCGAGGCCGAGGCGCGCGGCATCAAGGTCCTGAAGGGCCGGGCGGTGGTCAAGGTCAAGGGCACCCGCCGCGTCACCGGCATCGGCATCGGCTCCCAGGCGGGCGAAGGCGGCGTGCTGGACGAGATCAAGTGCGACGCGGTCGCCATGTCGGGCGGCTGGTCGCCGGTCGTGCACCTCTGGTCCCATTGCGGCGGCAAGCTTGCCTGGGACGAGGCCGGCGCCTTCTTCCGCCCCGATCTGCACAACGCGCCGACCGGCGCCGATGGCATGCCCTTCGTCGTCGCCGCAGGCAGCGCCAATGGCCAGATGTTCCTGAACGGCGTCCTGCAAGACGCTGATACGGCAGGGAAATCCGCCGCCATCGCCGCGGGCTTCGACGCTGCCGGCACCGGTTCGGCCCCGCTGGGCGACAGCGTGGACGAGGCGCCGCTGACCCCGGTCTGGCTGATGCCGCAGGGCGCCAACTACGCCCGCCGTTCCAAGGCCTGGCTGGACTTCCAGAACGACGTCAAGGTGTCGGACGTGCAGCTCGCGGCGCAGGAAGGCTTTGAATCGGTCGAACACGCCAAGCGCTACACCACGCTGGGCATGGCGACGGACCAGGGAAAACTGAGCAACATCAACGGCCTCGCAACGCTTTCGAATGCATTGGGTGAAGCAATCCCGAGCGTCGGCACCACGACCTTCCGTCCGCCCTATACCCCGATCTCGATGGGCTCCATCGCCGGTGAGGCGCGCGGCGCGATCTTCCAGCCGGTGCGCAAGACGCCGATGTACGCCTGGCACGACGAGAACGGCGCCCACTGGGAACCGGTCGGCCACTGGCGTCGGCCCTATTGCTACCAGCGCCCCGGCGAAAGCGTCGAGGATGCGGTGCGCCGCGAGGTCCGCGCCACCCGCGACAGCCTCGGGCTGCTCGATGCCTCGACACTGGGCAAGATCCTCGTCAAGGGTCCGGATGCGGGCCGCTTTGTCGATATGCTCTATACCAACATGATGAGCACCCTGCCGGTGGGCAAATGCCGCTACGGGCTTATGTGCTCCGAAAACGGCTTTCTCAGCGATGACGGCGTCGTGGCGCGGCTCGACGAGGACACCTGGCTCTGCCACACCACCACCGGCGGCGCGGACCGGATCCATGCCCACATGGAGGAATGGCTGCAGACCGAATGGTGGGATTGGAAGGTCTACACCGCCAACGTCACCGAGCAATATGCGCAGATCGCCGTGGTCGGCCCCAACGCCCGCAAGCTGCTGGAAAAGCTGGGCGGCATGGATGTCAGCAAGGACACGCTGCCGTTCATGCAATGGGCCGACGGCACGCTGGGCGGATTCAAGGCGCGGGTGTTCCGCATCTCCTTTTCGGGCGAACTCAGCTACGAGATCGCCGTCGACGCCGGGCAGGGCCGTTCCTTCTGGGACAAGCTGCTCGAGGCCGGGGCCGAATGGGGCATCACCCCCTACGGCACCGAGGCGCTGCACATCATGCGGGCCGAAAAGGGCTTTATCATGATCGGAGACGAAACCGACGGCACGATCATTCCGCAGGACCTTGGGCTTGGCTGGGCGATCTCGAAGAAGAAAGAGGATTACATCGGCAAGCGCGCGCAGGAACGCAGCCACATGACCGATCCGACCCGCTGGAAGCTGGTGGGGCTCGAAACGGTCGACGGCTCGGTCCTGCCCGACGGCGCCTATGCGGTGACGTCTGGCAAGAACGCCAATCGGCAGCGCAACACCGAAGGCCGCGTGACCTCGACCTACTATTCGCCGACGCTGGACAAGGGCATCGCCATGGGGCTCGTGCTGAACGGCCCGGACCGCATGGGCGAAGAGGTGTCCTTTGCCACGCTCGACGGAGGCACCGTCAAGGCGCGGATCGTGAATCCGGTCTTCTTTGATCCGGAAGGAGAAAAACAGAATGTCTGAGGCTGTCACCGCCATGCAGATGGCAGAATTCGACGGGCTGTGCCGGGTGGCGGATGCCGGTTTGCAGGGCATGATCGTGCTGCGCGGCGACCTGGGATCGGACGCGTTGCGGAGCGCGGTGCAGGACCTGACCGGTGCGGGCGTGCCCAAGGTCCGGCGCGTGCTGTCCAAGGGTACTTTCTCGGTGCTCTGGATGTCGCCGGACGAGCTGATGATCCTCTGCCCCTATGCCCAGGCCGACGCGCATGTCGCGACGCTGGCCAAGGCGCTCGAGGGCCAGCAAGCGCTGGTGGCCAACCTGTCGGACGCGCGGGCCGTCTTTGCCCTGACCGGCGCTGGACTGCGCGAGGTCGTGGCCAAGGTCGCGCCCATCGATATGGCACCCGGTGCCTTCGGTCCCGGCGACATCCGCCGCACCCGGTTCGCGCAGGTGTCCGCCGCGGTGTGGATGACCGATGACACCTCGGCGCGTGTCGTCTGTTTCCGCTCTGTCGCGGAGTACATGTTCAACCTGCTGCGCACCGCCGCCCATCCCGGAGCGGGCGTCGGATTTTTCTGACCTGAATCTCGGGTTCCCGCACTTCATCCGGGAACCCGATGCGCCTCTTTACGTTTAAACTGTGACAATCGCCCAACCTGCTCCGCGTCCAGCCTTGACGACGGCGGACAGTGGCATCAGGTACTGGGCAAGATATTCACATAACCTGAGAGGGGTCCAAAATGGCTTTCACACTTCCCGATCTTCCCTATGCGCATGACGCTCTTGCCTCCAAGGGCATGTCCCAGGAGACTCTGGAGTATCACCACGACATTCACCACAAGGCTTATGTCGACAACGGTTCCAAGGCGATCGCCGGCACCGAGTGGGAAGGCAAGTCGGTCGAGGAGATCGTCAAGGGCACCTACGATCCCAATGCCGTCGCCCAGTCGGGCATCTTCAACAACGCCAGCCAGCACTGGAACCACACCCAGTTCTGGGAGATGATGGGCCCCGACAGCACCGGCATGCCGGGGGAGCTGGAAAAGGCGCTGACCGAAAGCTTCGGATCGGTCGACAAGTTCAAGGAAGACTTTGCCGCTGCCGGCGGTGGTCAGTTCGGTTCCGGCTGGGCGTGGCTGGTCAAGGACAGCGACGGCAGCCTCAAGGTCACCAAGACCGAGAACGGCGTGAACCCGCTGTGCTTCGGTCAGACAGCTCTGCTGGGGTGTGACGTGTGGGAGCATTCCTACTACATCGACTTCCGCAACAAGCGTCCGGCCTACCTCACCAATTTCCTCGACAACCTGGTGAACTGGGAAAACGTCGCATCGCGCATGTGATCCGCGACTGATCAAGCCATTGCCTTGACGCCCCGTCGGCCCAAAGCCGGCGGGGCGTTTTGCTGTCCGGCAGGAACTGCGCCATGCCGCGGCGCGTTTCCTTCTCACACCATAACGATAGGAGGCACGTCATGGCCGAGCGTATCAAATCCAAGGATGGCACCCGCGAAACCGAGGAAATCCTTGGCGAAAAACCTGAAGACATGGAGCCCGCGCCCGACGCGCAAGGCCGCAAGGGCGGCGAGATGAACCGCAAGGTCGGCACCCGTGACGAAGAAAAGCGGTATGACGAAACCTCTTCCGGGGCGACGCGGCCGCTGGATCAGGACAAGAACAGCAGCGGCGACAAGGAGAAGGTGTGATGGCAGTTTTGACACACGGAACCTGGGTGCTGGTAGCGGATGGCGAAAAGGCGCTGTTCCTGCGAAACGACGTGGACCAGGCCAATCCGGACTTGAACGTGGTGCGCATCGAGGAACAGGAGAACCCGTCGGATTACGACCAGTCCGCCAACCGGCCCGGGCGCATGCATGACGGAGGCACTCCGCACAGCCGGTCCGCCTACGAGGACACCGACTGGCACGAGTTGGCGAAGGAGCGGTTCGCTGCAGAGATGGCCGACATCCTTTACAAGCAAGCGCACAAGGGCAAGTTCGAGCGGATCGTGCTTGTCGCGCCGCCGCAGGTGCTGGGAGAGATGCGCGACCATCTGCACAAGGAAGTGCAGGACAAAGTGGTGGCCGAAGTCGACAAGACCCTGACCAACCATCCGATCGACAAGATCGAGGCGCTCTTGCGCAAGGAACTCGACCCCCAGGCGGCGTGACCGCCTGACGTTCCCGCCATGCCATTGGACCGACGTGGCGGGAGCCCTATTTCGACAATGAAAACGTCGGCTGATATTTGCCTGTGCACTCTGTGGTGATGTTGAACCTTTGCCGCGAGTGGGATAGCGGCTGCGTTTTACTGCGATATATCGCGTTTGTGTACGGTATCGGTACAACTTTCACTTAAAACGTGTGCAGGGCGTCCCGCGATCAGCCATCGGACGTTGCATCGCGCGAAAGGCATGGAATGACCCGTAATCTGGACGTTGTCGAACGCTTCATGGCGCGCATCTGGGCCGAAGGGCACGAAAAGTATATCGGAGACCTGGTTCACGACGACGCCACGGTCTTCGGGCTCGAAGAGCAGCCCTTGCACGGCACCGACGACATCCTGCGGTTTCGGCGAATGGCGCATGCGCAGTTTTCCGACTTCTCCTTTCAGACGATCAACGCGGTCGAGAGCGGCGACAGCATTGCCGTGGCCGGCATCGTCCGGGCCAGCGACCTGCAGACCGGGCGCCGCGGGGGCGCGCGGCTCCATATGCTGATGCAGCTGCGGGACGGACGGATCGGCATGGCCAACATCCTGATCGACTACCTGGGGTTCTTCGAAAGCATGGGGCGTCTGCCTCCACGTATCCTGGATCAGTGCCTTCTGGGCCACTTGGCGCCCGGACTTTCACGCGAACGCGCCTGAGCCGCTTGCTGCCCCCTTGCGCCGCGGTCTAGGAACGGCGCGAAAGGGGCAGATCATGAAGGATGCGCGTGCCGGGGTTCTGGCGATGGTACTGGCCTGCACGATCTGGGGCCTGTCGCCGATCTACTACAAATTGCTGGCACATGTGGGTGCGCTCGAGGTGCTGGCCCATCGCACCTTGTGGTCGCTGGTGTTCTTTGCCGGGGTGCTGACGCTGCAGCGGCGCCTGGGCCGGCTGCGCGCGGCCTTGTCGGGCTGGCGCCAGGCGGTGGTGATCGCGCTGGCGGCGCTGATGATCTCGACCAACTGGTTCCTTTTCATCTATTCCACCCAGATCGGCCGCAACACGGAAACCTCGCTGGGCTACTACATCTTCCCGCTGGTGTCGGTGCTGCTGGGCGTCGTCGTCTACAAGGAACGGCTGGGCCGCGCGCAGCTGGTGGCGGTGGTGCTCGCGACGGTGGCAGTCCTGGTGTTGACCGTGGGGCAGGGCGTGACGCCGTGGATTTCGCTGGTGATCGCCGGGACCTTCGGAATTTACGGCCTGCTCAAGAAGGGGCTGACCGTCGGCCCGGTCGTGTCGGTCACCGCCGAAGTGCTGATCCTCGCGCCGATCGCTCTGGGCTGGCTCTGGTGGCTGCACAGCGGCGGCGGCGCGCCGGAGGACGGGGTTTTCGGGCAGGACTGGACCACGAGCGGGCTGATGCTGTTGTCGGGGCCGCTGACGGCGCTGCCGCTGATCCTCTTTTCCTACGCCTCGCAGCGGGTGACCATGGCGACCGTCGGGCTGGTGCAATACCTCAACCCGACGCTGCAATTTATTTGCGCGGTGGCGATCTTTGCAGAGCCGTTCGGTCCGCTGCACCTTGCCGCCTTCGCGCTGATCTGGGCGGCGCTGGCGCTCTATACCGGCGCCGCCTGGCGTCAGGAAAGGGCGCGCCGCAGGGTGTCGGTGACCTCTGCCGCCGACGCGCGGGTCTGAACGAACCCCAATAGCGAGCTGTCGGCGAAGTTCTGCGCCACCACGTGATCCATCAGCGCCAGTAGCGGGTCCCAGTATCCCGCGACGTTCATCAGAACGATGGGCTTGGCGTGCAGCCGCAGCTGCCGCCAGGTGAGCACTTCGAAAAACTCGTCCAGCGATCCGGCGCCGCCCGGCATTACCACGACGGCATCGGCATTCATCAGCATCACCTTCTTGCGCTCGTGCATGGTCTCGGTGACGATAAAGCGGGTGAGGTCGGTTTTGCCCACCTCCCAGTCCACCAGGTGCTGCGGGATCACGCCGAAGGTGTCGGCCCCCGCGGCCTGGGCGCTGCGCGCGACGCTGCCCATGAGACCCACGTCGCCCGCGCCGTAGACCAGCCGCCAGCCTTCCCCGGCGATGGCGCGGCCCAGAGCCTCGGCTTCGGCGGTATAGGCCGGGTCCGCCCCCGCGCGTGACCCGCAATAGACACAGACAGACTTTTGCACCATGAACCGCTCCCGCCGATGTTTGCTGTTTTGACCGGTGATAGCGGCGTTGCTATACACGCTCAATGGGGCCGGCGCGCATCGGGGGATGTTTTCGCGCGCGGCTCTCGCGCGGGAAGGACTGCCATGACGACATTTGCAGCGAAAGCAGGCCCGACGGGACTGATCCTCGGCGCCGTGGCCGGCCTGATCGTGGCCAGCATCGGGCTTTATGCCTCGGGCTGGCTGGCGCCGTCGCGGACCGAGGCACCGGCGGACCCGGCGCTTGCAGAGAGTGCGCGGTCGTCGGAACCGTCCACTGGCACCGGAGACGCCGCGAGTGCGGACGCCTCAGCCGGCGGTGCGGACGCGATGGCCCGGGACGCGAGCACCGCAGACGCTGTCGCCGGGCGGGACGGCGATGAAGGGACGGCGGGCACGGGGGAGGCCGCTGCCACCACCGCCGAGGCACCCGGCTCCGACGCCGCCGCCGACCGAGACGCGGCTGCCACGGACGCTGCCCCGGGTACCGCTGCTCCGGACACCGCCGCCGCGGAGAGCGAAAGCACGGACACCGCCGCGGCTCCGCAGGACACTGCCGGTGCCGCCGAAACCGACGGCAACGCGACCCCGAGGGTACCGCGCGTCGACATCGTGCGGGCAGAGCCGGACGGCAGCACGGTGCTCGCCGGGGTGGCCGAAGCGGACAGCGAAATCGAAGTGCTGCTGGATGGCGCGCCGCTGGACCGGATCACCGTGGACGAAACCGGGAGTTTCGTGAGCTTCCTGTCGCTGCCGCCCAGCACCCGGCCCCAGGTGCTGAGCCTGCGCATGACCCGCGACGGCGCGGAGGTGCCCTCCGTGGAAGAGGTGATCCTTGCGCCGCCCGCAGCGGCTCCGGCTGTGGCGGAGTCATCCCGTTCACCGGACGACGTGGCACCCGACGACACCGCGGCGGCCACCGCGCCCGCGGAGATGGGCCGCGGATCACCCGAGACCTCGGGCGCGGAAGGCACGCAGATTGCCGCTGCCCCGCCGTCTGCCGACACGGAGGCGCCACGTGCAGCGGCGGAAGGCGGTGCCACAGACACCGTCCAGCCGGCGCCGGAGCCGCGTGCCGCCGCGGCCACGCCCGGAATCCCGGAGCGTCCCGCCGACGCGGCGCCGCCCGACGCCGGAACAGTGCCAAGCGTCGCCGGGGAAAGCGCTGCACCGGCGGTGCCGCAACCTTTGGCCAATGCGCCCGAGCCGGGATCGCCCGCTTCGACGCCGGTCGCCACGGCGTCGTCCGATGCCGCGGCGCCCCGCGCGGCGCCGACCGTGTTCCTTTCGACCGCCGAAGGCATCGAGCTCTTGCAAAGCCCCGAAGACCCCGCGGCTCCGGTCGTCGAAACCGTGTCGCTCGAGGCCATCACCTACGAAGATGACGGCGACGTGGTGCTGACCGGGCGCGGATCCGGCGTGGGCAACGTCCGTATCTACCTCGACAACACGCCGGTCACGGCGTCGCGCATCCGCGCCGACGGACGCTGGCGCGCGCGTCTTCCCGATGTGGCCACCGGCACCTACACCTTGCGAGTCGACGAGGTCGACGCGGGTGGCACGGTGACCAGCCGTGTCGAAAGTCCGTTCCTGCGCGAATCCCGTGCGGTGCTCGATGCCGCCGCGGCGCTGTCGGGCGCAGAGCGGGTCAAGGCGGTGACGGTCCAGCCCGGCAACACGCTCTGGGCCATCGCGCGGGACCGCTATGGCGAGGGCATTGCCTATGTGCGGGTCTTCGAGGCGAACCGCGACCAGATCCGCGATCCGGACCTGATCTATCCCGGCCAGGTCTTCTCCATCCCATCAGAGTGACAGGCGCCGCCTTTCCGCCCGAGATCCGGACAGGCGGGGCGGGGTGGTCTTCCCCGGCCGCCCGGTCTATCTGAGCCGCAGCCCACCAAGGACCGATCCATGCCGCCTGACACTTCCGCCGCCGACCTGGCCGCCGCCGAGCGTGCTTCGGGCTGGCGCACCATCCGCCGGGTCGGCCCCTATCTTTGGCCGCAGGAACCGTCCTGGGTGCGACGGCGGGTCGGCCTGTCGCTGGCGCTGCTGCTCCTGGCCAAGCTGATCGCCGTGGCAACACCGCTGTTCTACAAGACCGCCGTCGATGCGCTGTCGGGCGAAGCCTCGGCCGATGCCGCCTGGACACTGGGCGCGGGCGCGGTGGGGCTGACCGTCGCCTACGGCGTGGCGCGGCTGATGAACGTCGGGTTCCAGCAGTTGCGCGACGCGGTCTTTGCCCGCGTGGGCCAGCGCGCCCTGCGCACCGTGGCGCGCGAGACCTTCACCCATATCCACCGCCTGTCGATGCGCTATCACATCACCCGCAAGACCGGCGGGCTGAGCCGGATCATCGAGCGCGGGGTCAAGGGCGTCGATTTCCTGCTGCGCTTCATGCTCTTCAGCGTCGGGCCGCTGATCCTGGAGCTTGTGCTGATCGCGATCGTGCTCTTCTTCCTCTTCGACGTCTGGTACCTTGCCGTCGTGGCCGTCACCATCGCGCTTTATGTCTGGTTCACCTTCAAGGTCACCGAATGGCGGGTGAAGCTGCGGCGCGAGATGAACGACCAGGACACCGACGCCAACCAGAAGGCCATCGACAGCCTGCTGAACTTCGAGACGGTCAAGTATTTCGGCGCCGAAACGCGCGAGGCCGACCGTTACGACGCTGCCATGGCGCAATACGAAAGGGCCGCGATCCGCACCGCCACGTCGCTGGCCTTCCTGAACTTCGGCCAGTCGGTGCTGATCACCGGCGGGCTGGTGATCGTTATGGTCATGGCTGCGGTGGGCGTACAGAACGGCGCGCTGACCGTGGGCGATTTCGTCATGGTCAACGCCTACATGATCCAGATCACCATGCCGCTGAACTTTCTCGGCACGGTCTACCGTGAAATCCGCCAGAGCCTTGTGGACATGGGCCAGATGTTCGACCTTCTGGACCAGCCGCCCGAGGTCGCGGACAAGCCCGGTGCGCCGGAATTGCGGGTGACGAAGGGAGAGGTGCGCTTCGACGATGTGCGCTTCGGCTACGATCCCGAACGCCCCATCCTGCGCGGCGTCAGCCTGAACGTGGGCGCGGGCGAGAACGTGGCGCTGGTCGGGCCCTCGGGATCGGGCAAATCCACTATCGGGCGGCTCCTGTTCCGGTTCTACGACGTGCAGGGCGGGCGGCTCAGCATCGACGGCCAGGACGTGCGCGACGTGACACAGGACAGCCTGCACGCAGCCATCGGCGTGGTGCCGCAGGATACCGTGCTCTTCAACGACACGATCCGCTACAACATCGCCTATGGGCGCGAGGGCGCCAATCAGTCCGAGATCGAGGACGCCGCGCGCGCGGCGCAGATCCACGACTTCATCGAAGGATTGCCACGCGGTTACGACACCATGGTGGGCGAACGCGGGCTCAAGCTCTCGGGCGGGGAAAAGCAGCGCGTGGGCATCGCCCGAACCCTGCTCAAGGACCCGCCGATCCTGCTGCTGGACGAGGCGACGAGCGCGCTCGACACCGAAACCGAGGCGGAGATCCAGGGCGCGCTGCGCCTGGCCGCGAAGGGCCGATCGGTCATCACCATCGCGCACCGGCTGTCGACCATCTCGGATGCCGACCGCATCGTCGTTCTTGAGGCCGGTGAAGTGGTCGAGCAGGGCACCCACGAGGCGCTCCTGGCGCGGCAGGGGCGGTATGCCCAGCTTTGGCACCGCCAGCAGGCGGAAGAGGACGACGCCGCCTGACGACGTGCCGCAGCGCAACACCGCCCCGGAATTTGCCCGCTCCGGTCATGCTTGCGGCGTGTTTTGCCTTTAGTCTGCGCGCATTGACACCAAGACGGGACGATCGGGGCAGTGAGCAGACGGGTCATCTGGATCGGGGCGCTGTTTGCTCTCGAACTCTGCGTGATCGTCGCGGTGTTCCAGGTGCTGAGCCCGGTCGAATGCCGCCTGACCGAGATCGAGACCGCCTGCCGCGCGCTGCGCGGGCTGGTGGTGCGTGCCGCCTCCCTTCTGGCCGGCGGCGCGATCCTGCTCTGGGCGCGACCGGCCTTGCGCGACGACCTGAGGCGGCTGAGCGCGGCGGGCGGATCGCGGCTCTGGCCGATCCTGCACGGGCTGGGGCTGGTGCTGATCTTCCTGCCTGTGATGCTGGTGCCGCAGGACCAGCTGAACGCCCGGTTCGAGGCGGTCTTTACCGGTCTTGCCTCGGGCGCCGCGCTGGCGGCGGTGGCGGGGCTTTTCTGGATCATGCCGCCGGGGCGCTGGCTGACTTGGCTGCGCATGCACCGGTTCGCGCCGCTCAGCATCCTGGCGCTGGCGCTGGTGATCCCGGATCTCGCCGTGGCGCTGGAGCCGCTCTGGACCATTGACCTGCTGTCGCGGCTGACCTTTTTCGCGGTGGCGGTGACGCTGTCGGTCATCGGCGGCAACGTCCTGGTGCAGCCCGAGATCGCCACCGTCGGTGTCGACGGGTTCAACGTCCAGGTGGCCAGCCAGTGTTCGGGGATCGAGGGCTTTGCGCTCATCGCCGGGTTCCTGACGATCTACGCGATCCTCTTTCGCGACACGCTTCGGCCCCTGCGGTTCTGGGGCGTTGTGCTGCCGCTGGCGTTGCTGGCCAGCTGGGTCTTCAACGTCATCCGCATCGCCGTGCTGGTGCAGATCGGCGCGCATGTGTCGCCGGACCTGGCGATCAACGGCTTTCACAGCTTTGCCGGCTGGCTGTTCTTCACGGTGCTGGCGCTGGCGGTGCTGGTGATCGTCCAGGCGGTGCCCTGGCTGCACCGCCGCGCCGGTGCGCCCGCCGAAACGGTGCCGCCGTTGCGGCAGGACTGGGTCGCGGCGCGGATCGTGCCCTTTATCGTCTTCATGGTCTCGGGTCTTGTGGTTCAGGCGTTCTTTGCCGATCCGGCCCTTGGCTACCCGCTTCAGGCGGCGGCTCTGGCGCTGGCACTGCTCTATTTCCGCGGGGCCTTCACGGCGCTCGAGTGGCGGCTCGACCCGGTGGCTCTGGGGGCGGGTGCGCTCATCGGCCTGCTCTGGATCGTCACCGCGCCCGACCCGGCGCCCGGCGCCGACGCCGCCATCGCCGGGCTGGGCGGCGTGTCGCTGGCCGCCTGGGCGGCCTGCCGCATCCTCGGCACCGCGGTGCTGGTGCCGGTGGTCGAAGAGGCGTTCTTTCGCGGCTACGTTCTGACCCGGCTCGACTCCGGCACATGGGCGTCCCGGGTCGCCGCCGTTGCGGTCAGTTCGGCGCTTTTCGCGCTGCTGCACGGGCGCATTGTCGCGGCGGGGGCGGCGGGAGTGGTCTTTGCACTGGTGATGCTGCGGCGCGGGCGGCTCGCGGATGCGATCCTGGCGCATGGGCTGGCCAATGCCCTCATCGCCGCCGTGGCGCTCTGGCGCGGCGCGTGGTCGCTGATCTGACCCCACGGGGCTGCGCAAGGTGGCCGCGTCAAAACAAAAGGGCGCGCCGCGGCACGCCCGTTTGAAATTCCGCCGATCGAAGGATCAGGCGTTGCGACGGCGCTTCAATTCCAAGGCCAGCACAAGCGCTGCGGCCACGGCTGCCAGCGCCAGCAGGCCGGTCGAGGCGTCGATTTCCGGAACCGACGATGAGCCGCCCGAAGATCCGGTGTTGCCGGTGGTTTCCGACGAGCTTCCGCCCCAGCCGTACCAGAAGCTCCACCAGCTGCTGCTTTGCGCCGCTGCGCTGAGCGCGGTGAGAGGGGTGATGAATGCCGCGAGGGCGAGTTTCGAAGCCAGGGCCTTCATAACGATCTGTCCTTTCAAAATCCGTACCGTCTTATAATCGACGCCGCGCCTTTGACAAAGTCTTGCCTCAATTGCGGCGGGTCATATGGACAAAGCGGGCCGTTTGGCGGGCATTGTCGCTAGATCGTCGACCATCCAGACCGGTCTGGGTGCCAAATGTGGCCATCGGGCCGGTTCATCTACCAATCGGCCGAATCACCTGCCTCTGTCAAACCCCCATCACTCCGCTGCGCGCAGCGTATGACCGCGGCCCGAAGCGGGCTGCGGCGCCACCGGGTCGGTATCGTCCCACAGGATCGTCGGAGCCGCGACGCGCCGCGCCTCGCGGTTGATCGCCCAGTCGCGCGCTGCCCGGCTGGAGCGGCCCAGGCTGAGCCGTGCCAGCAGCCGCGCGATCCAGCGCGCGTAGGTGGTGACCCAGACCCGCAGGGCCAGCATCGACGGGGTGAAGACCAGCGTCAGCACCGTGGCGATGCCCAGCCCGAAGACCACCGCCGTGGCCAGCTGTTTCCACCAGAGCGCGGTGGGGCTGTCGATGGAGTAGCCGCCCGCGAAGAAGTCGAGGCTGAGCCCGAACATCATCGGCGCGAGGCCCGCCATGGTGGTGATCGTGGTGAGCAGCACCGGGCGGATGCGATCCTCGGCGGTGCGCACGATGGCCTCGATCCGGGGCATGAAGCGGGCGTAGTCCTGATAGGTGTCGATCAGCACGATGTTGTTGTTCACCACGATTCCCGCAAGCGCGACGATCCCGGTGCCGGTCATGATGATGCTGAAGGTCTGGTCCATCACCAGCATCCCGATCAGAACGCCGGTCGTGGACAGGATGACCGCCAGCAGAACCAGCACGGCGTTGTAGAAGCTGTTGAACTGCGCCAGCAGGATGATGAACATGAGCCCCAGCGCGGCGGCGAAGGCATTGCCGAGGAACGCCTGGCTTTCCTCCTGTTCCTCCTGGTCGCCGGTCCATTCCCATTCGATGCCCGCCGGGAAGGGATCGGTGTCCAGCCATTCGGTCAGCGCCGCGATGCGTTCGTTGCCGTTGACCGGCACCACGCGCAAGTCGCCCGCGTCGAAGGCGTCCTGCACCTCCTGCGCGCTGACGCCTTCCGCATGGGTGTCAAGGGCGTAGCGGGCCCCGGCGGGATCGCTCAGCAGCGATGTTCCGGGGGGCGCTTCGGCACCGTCTTCGAGCACACGCACCAGGGCGCGGGTTTCGGGACCTTCCGGGCCGGTCGCCACCAGCTTGGCCAGGTCCGGCAGCACGTCGGCCTTGACGTCGAAAACGCGCTTCTGGTCGATGCGGTTGATCTCGGCCAGTTTGGCGACCGGTTCGCGCGTGACGAAGTTCGACAGCGGCACAAGCCCGTCGGCGGTGCGCACGCGCAGCGTGTCGAGCGTGCTGAGCACCCGGTCGGATTCCGGCAGGCGCACGCGGATGTCGATTTCCTCGTCCGAGCTGTCGACGCGCATGGTGTCGAGCAGCAGGCCGCGCGTCACCAGCTGCACCATGGCGCCCACGGTGGCCACGTCGGCGCCGTAGCGCCCGGCCTTTTCCACGTCGACGTCGATCTGCCAGTCGATGCCGGGCAGGGGGCGCGTGTCCTCGACCAGCGTCAGGCCCGGCGTCGTGTCGAACCGGTCGCGGGCCGTGGCGGTGGCCGCCAGCAGCGTGTCCCAATCCTGGCCGGCAAGGCGCAGGTGCAGCGGCTTGCCGCTGGCGGGGCCCTGGGCGAGGTTCAGGATCTCGGTCTGCACACCCGGCAGCTTGTCCAGTTCGGCGCTGAGTTCGGCCAGCACCACGTCGCCGTCAAGCTCCGGCTGGTCGGCGCGTTCCTCCCACGGGATGGTCTCGAGCTGGACCTGGCCGATGGTGTCGGCGGGCGCCTCGGCGCCGCCGGTGTTGTTGCCAAGGCCGCCGTCGCCGGCGAAGGCAAAGGCGGAGCGGATGCCGGGATGCGCCAGCACGATGGCTTCGGCGCGTTTGACCAGCGAGTCCTTTTCCTCGAGGCTCAGGTTGCCGCGTGCTCGGACGTAGACGATGGCCTGTTCGGGTTCGGATTCCACGAAGAACTCGACGCCGTTGTTGTTCTGGCCGAAGTAGGTGAAGACCGACATGACGAAGAACCCGACCGCGCCGATGGTCACCAGCGGCATCACCGGGTTGCCGGCGATGAGCTTGATGACATGGCCAAAGAGCGTCCGGCGCTTGGTGCCGTCGATGCGGCGGCGTCGGCGTTCGATGCGGGCGGCGTCCAGCACGATGGAACAGGCGACGGCGAAGACCAGGAAGACCACGATGCCCGGCAACATGCCGACGAAGCCCGGAGCGACGGGCGGGAAAAGGTAGGCCGGGTTCAGCACCATCATCGCGCCGATGAAAAGCCCCATCAGCACCACCGGCACCAGCGCCGCGCGCACGATCCAGGGCGTCGCCCGCTTGAGCGCGTCTGTGGCGTTGTTGAGCATGCGGCTGAACCGTCCGGTGACGCCGCCCATCACCGGCAGGTAGACCAGCGCCACCACCAGCGACGCCGACAGCACGAAGATCAGCGTGACCGGCAGCATGCCCATGAACTCGCCCGGCACGCCGGGCCAGAACAGCATCGGCAGGAAGGCGCAGAGCGTCGTCGCGGTCGAGCTGACCACCGGCCAGAACATGCGCTTGGCCGCCTCCACGTAGGCGGTCATCGGGCCGGCGCCTTCGGAGATGCGCTTGTCGGCGTATTCCACCACCACGATGGCGCCGTCGACCAGCATGCCCACGGCGAGGATCAGGCCGAACATGACGATGTTCGACACGCTCACGCCCATCAGTGCCAGGAAGGCGAAGCAGAGCAGGAAGGAGGTCGGGATCGCGAAACCCACCAGCAGCGCCGGACGGGTGCCGAGGGCGGCGAGCACCACGATCATCACCAGCGCGATGGCGGTCAGCACCGACCCTTCGAGCTGGCGCACCATGCTGTCGACCTGGCGGCTCTGGTCGTTGCTGGTGCCGGCCTCGACCGCGGCCTGCAATTCCTCGGGCCATTCGGCGCGCGCGGCGGCGACCTCTGCTTTCACCAGCGCCACCGTGTCGATGAGGTTGAAGCCCTTGCGCTTGACCACCTGCAGGGCGACCGTGTTCTCGCCGTTGAACCGCGCCGTGCCGGTGCGATCCTCGAAGGTCAGGTTGATCGTCGCAAGATCGCCCAGCGTCACCACGCGGTCGCCGTTGACCTTGACCGGCAGGTCGTAGACGTCGCGCTGGTCGTTGAAGCTGCTGGGGATCTTGACCGCGAAGGCGCCGCCGCGGGTCTCCACCTCGCCGGCGGCGATCAGCTGGTTGTTGTTGCGCACCACGTTGATCAGCTCGGAGGCGGTGACGTTATAGGCTTCCAGCCGCAGCGGGTCGATCACCACTTCGAGCATCTCGTCGCGGCTGCCCGCGATCCCGGCCTCGAGCACCGCGTCCAGTGCCTCCAGCCGGTCCTGCAGGTCCTTGGCCACCTGCACCATGGTGCGTTCCGGCACCGGGCCGGTGAGGTTCACGATGACGATGGGAAATTCGGAGAAGTTGATCTCGTTGATCGAATACTGCTCTGCCCCGTCGGGAAACTTGGCCTGCGCCTTGGTCATGGCGTCGCGCACATCGGCCATGATCTTGGTCTTGTCCCAGCCGAATTCGAATTCCATCTGCACGCCGGCATAGCCCTCGGCCGCCGTTGCGCCCAGCGTCTTCAGACCGTCGAGATCGGCCAGTTCGGTCTCCATCGGCTGCACGAGCAGCGTCTCGGAATCTTCGGCGGAAATGCCGGGGAAGGGGACCGACACGAAAAGCGCCGGGATCTCGATGTCGGGCTCGCCTTCCTTTGGCAGCGAGACGTAGCAATAGGCGCCCACCACGAGGCTCAGGACGATGAAGGCGATGACCATGCGGGCGCGGCCCGCGGCCCAGTCGACGATGCCGGTCATTGGATCACGTCCTCGTAACTTGGCGCCACGGGAACGCCGTCCGTGACGTATTCCTGGCCCACGGTGATGACCTTGGCGCTGTCCGGCAGGCCGGTCACCCAGATGCCGTCGCGGGTGTCGCGCAGGACCTGCACCGGCATGAAAAGCGCGGTGTCGTCCTCGGCCACGGTGCGCACGCCCAGCGTGCCCTCGTCATCGAGCGTCAGCACCGACGAGGGCAGCAGATGCGCCATGGCGCCATCGGCCTGGATCGCGATTTCGGCGGTCTGGCCGCTGCGCAGCGCAAGGTCGCCGTTGTCGACGGTGATCTCGACCCGGAAGGTGCGGGTGGTCGGATCGGCGTCGCGCGACAGGAAGGTGACCTTGCCGGCGATTTCGCCGCCCTGCGTCAAGCGCGCCCCGGCCTGGGCGCCGACCTCGACCCGCGCCACTTCGGTTTCCGGCACGAAGGCCACGAGCTTGAGCGGATCGAGCTGCAGGATCGTGGCGCAGGTGGCGTTGCCGCCCTGGGTCTGCATCAGGCTGCCCAGCTCGGCGGTGTCCGACTCGAGCACACCGCCGAAGGGCGCGGTGATGGTCAGGTCGTCGATTTCCGCCTCTATCCGGGCCAGCGCCGCGGTGGCGCTTTCGATGGCGGCATCCACACCTTCGCGGCCCGAGCGGGCGGCGGTGAGTCCCGCCTCGGCGCTGCTGACACCCGCCTCGGCGCTGCGCACGGCGGCCTCGGTGTTGGCGACGCGTGTGTCGCTGGCAAAGCCACCCTCGCTCAGCCGGCTGGCGGCATTGGCGTTGATCCGCGCCTCTTCGAGCCGTGCCTTGGCTTCTTCCAGCCGGGCCTCGGCCTCGGGGATGCGGGCCTCGACCTCGGGAATCTGGGCGCGTGCCTCGGCGACGCGGGCGCGGGCCTCGGCGAGGCTCGCGTCGCGGGTGCCGGGGTCGAGCTCGCACAGGACCTGTCCGGCCTCGACCAGGCTGCCCTTGCGCAGCGGGGTCGAGATCACCTTGCCGCCGGTTTCGGCCTGCACGTCGACCTCCCGCGTCGGCTGGGTTTCGCCGCGCAGGATCACGGCGCTGTCGATTTCCTGCGCCTGGCTCTGCATGGCGATCACCCGCACCGCGCCGGTCTCGGGCTCTTCGGGCGCCGAGGCCACGGCTTCGGGCGCCGGCTCTTCCTCGGTCATCGGTGCGTCGGGCTCGGGCGCGCCGGTGAGGGCGGCGGGGCTCAGCGCGCGGGTCAGGTCCAGCAGCCGGTCGCGTTCGATGATCACGCCGTAGAGGACCGCCGCCACCAGAAGCGCCGTGATGATGGGAATGATCCGCATGGTCGAAATCCTGTCTCTTGCGCCGACTCGACGCGCGCATACACGAAATATGTCATAAGTTATACGGTAAACCGCTTGGTTCAGATTAAAGAAAGCCGCAGTTGGGGGCAAGCGACAGCCGGGCGCCCCTGCCAACACGCCCCTCCGGCCCGGCGCCGCTGCTGAAAACCAAGGCGTTCTGACGCCTTGGCAGCCCTTGCCGCACAGGTTAAGAGGGGGCGAGTTCAGGACGAAAGAGGCCCAGGGTGAGCGACAGCGACAGTTTCATCGACGAAGTGTCCGAAGAGGTCCGCCGCGACCGTCTGTTCGGTCTGATGCGCCGTTATGGCTGGATCGCGATCCTGGCGGTGGTGGTGCTGGTCGCCGGGGCGGGCTGGCGCGAATATTCCGCCGCACAGGACCGCGCACAGGCCCAGGCTTTCGGTGACGCCATCCTCGCGGCGCTCGAACTGGAAGCACCCGAGGCCCGCGCCGACGCGCTGCGCGAGATCACGCCGCCGGCACCCGAGTCGGGCGTTCTGCTCGACATGCTGATCGCCGCAGAAGAGGCCAACGCCGGACAGGCCGAGGCCGCCGCGGATCGTCTGCAGGCTGCCGCCACCACCGCGGAGGCACCGCAGATCTACCGCGACATCGCCGCCTTCAAGGCGCTGGTGCAGGGCACAGACAGCCTGCCGGTCGAGGAACGCCGCATCGGGTTCGAGGCGCTGGCCACCGCGGGCAATCCGCTGCGCCTGTTGGCCGAAGAGCAGCTCGCCCTGATCGCGGTCGAGACCGGCGACACCGAGGCGGCGCTGACGCAACTTCAGGCCATCCTTGCGGATTCCGAGGTCACGGCAGGCTTGCGCCGCCGCGCCTCTCAGTTGATTGTAGCGCTCGGGGGCAGCCTGGACGCGGCCTGACCGCCGCCGGCCGTTTCGCGTCCCGCGGAGAATGACACCAAGACGAAGGGCAGCACGTTGCGACATCTCACGATCAAGACCGGTCTGGCGGGGCTGTGCCTGCTGACGATGGCCGCCTGCGCCGAACGCGAGGTCATCCTGCCCGGCGAACGCCTTGGCATCCGCGCCGGCCTTTTGGGCGAAGCGCCCGAGGCCGACCCGGTCAACCAGGCGCGCGCGGCGGCGCTGCCGGCGATGCGCTCGAACGCCGACTGGCCGCAAAGCGCCGTGAGCCCCGCGACCCGCACCGATCACGCCGCTTATTCCGGCGCGTTCTCGCCGCTCTGGTCGGTGAACATCGGACAGGGCGACAAGAAGCGGGTGCGCCTCAACGTCGATCCGATCGTGGCGGGCGGGCGCATCTTCACCATGGACAGCGCGCACACGGTCACTGCCGTCTCGACCGCGGGCCAGGTGCTCTGGACCCGCGATCTTACGCCGCTGCGCGACGACAACAGCCAGGCGCAGGGTGGCGGGCTGGCCGCGGGCGGCGGGCGGATCTATGCCGCCTCGGGCTTCGGCACGGTCACGGCGCTCGATCCCGCCACGGGGGCGGAGTTCTGGACGCAGGAGGTGGACAACACCGCCACCGGCGCGCCGACCTACCTGGACGGGCTGGTCTACGTGACCTCGGGCGACAGCGTCGGCTGGGCCATCGAGGCCGATACCGGCCGCGTGCGCTGGCAGATCGACGGGGTGTCGGACATCAACAACGTCGCGGGCGCCCCGGCACCGGCGGTGAACGACGACCGTGTGATCTTTTCCTTCGGCGGCGGCACGCTGCAATCGGCCTTCCGCAAGGGCGGGCTGCGGCTCTGGAACGCCGACGTGGCGGGCACCCGCAACGGCTTCTCCATCGGCAAGATCGACGACATCACCGGCGACCCGCTGATCTCGGGCAACACGCTTTATGTCGGCAACCATTCGGGCCGGGTCGTCGCCTTCGACGTCAATTCCGGCGACCGGCTCTGGACCGCGCGGGACGGCGCGCTGAACCCGATCTGGCCGGCGGGCGATTCGGTCTATTTCGTTTCGGACCGCAACCAGCTGATCCGGCTCGATGCCACCGATGGCAGCCAGGTCTGGGCGGTGGACCTGCCGGGCTACGAGCCGACACGCAATCCGCAACGCCGCCGCGACAGCTTCTACGCCATGCACGGGCCGATCCTGGCCGGTGGCCGGCTGATCGTCGCCGGATCCGACGGCGCGCTGCGCGCCTTCGATCCCGCCGACGGGCGGCTGGTGGGCACGGCACCGCTGGCCAATGGCGCGACGACACGGCCGGTGGTGGCGGGCGGCGTGCTTTACGTGGTCAATACGCGCGGCGAACTCCTCGCTTTCCGTTGAGGCCAAAATGCGCTAGGCGGGCGGCTTGACACCAGCCGGAGTCGTCTGATGAGCTTTACCCTCGCCATCGTGGGCCGCCCCAACGTGGGCAAATCCACGCTGTTCAACCGCCTTGTGGGCAAGCGCCTGGCGCTGGTCGACGACCAGCCCGGCGTCACGCGCGACCTGCGCGAGGGCGCGGCGCGGCTGGGCGATCTGCGCTTTACCGTCATCGACACGGCAGGGCTGGAAGAGGCCACGGACGAGTCGCTGCAGGGCCGGATGCGCAAGCTGACCGAACGGGCCGTGGACATGGCCGACGTCTGCCTCTTCATGATCGACGCGCGGGTGGGGATCACGCCCACCGACGAGGTCTTTGCCGAGATCCTGCGCAAACGGTCGAAACACGTGATCCTCGCCGCCAACAAGGGCGAAGGTTCGGCCGCCGATGCCGGTGTGCTCGAAGCCTACGGGCTGGGGCTCGGTGAGCCGGTGCGGCTCTCGGCGGAGCACGGAGAGGGGCTGAACGACCTCTATTCGCAATTGATGCCGCTCGCCGATGCCTTCGAGGAAAAGGCGAAGGAGGCCGAGAACGAGGCGCCGGAACTCGACGTGGACGTGGGCGAAGAGGACGAGGACGCGCCGCGCCCGATCACCGACGCCAAGCCCCTGCAGATCGCCGTGGTAGGCCGCCCCAACGCCGGAAAATCCACTTTGATCAACCAGATTCTCGGTGAAGAGCGTCTGCTGACCGGTCCCGAGGCCGGGATCACCCGCGACGCCATCTCCGTCCGCCGCGACTGGGATGGCGTGCCGATGCGCATCTTCGACACGGCGGGCATGCGCAAGAAGGCCAAGGTGCAGGAAAAACTCGAGAAAATGTCGGTCTCGGACGGGTTGCGCGCAGTCGAGTTCGCCGAAGTGGTGGTGGTTCTGCTGGACGCCGCGATCCCGTTCGAACAGCAGGACCTGCGCATCGCCGACCTGGCCGAGCGCGAGGGCCGTGCGGTGGTGGTCGCGGTCAACAAGTGGGACATCGAGGAAGACCGGCAGGGCAAGCTGAAGATGCTGCGCGAGGAGTTCACCCGCTTGCTGCCGCAGCTGCGCGGCGCGCCGCTGGTGACGGTCTCGGCCAAGACCGGGCGTGGGCTCGACCGGCTGCACGCGGCGATCCTCAAGGCCTATGCGGTCTGGAACCGCCGGGTCAGCACCGCGCAGCTCAACCGCTGGCTGGCGGGCATGCTGGAACAGCACCCGCCGCCCGCGCCGCAGGGCCGCCGGATCAAGCTGCGCTACATGACCCAGGCCAAGACCCGGCCCCCGGGGTTCGTGGTGATGTGTTCGCATCCCGACAAGATGCCCGACAGCTATTCGCGCTATCTTGTCAACGGCTTGCGCGACGATTTTGACATGCCCGGCACGCCGATCCGGCTGCACATGCGCGGCCAGTCCGACAAGAACCCCTACAAGGGAAAGCGCAAGGTCAACGCCGGGGCGCTGACAAAACACCTTGGGAAGGGGCCGCGCAAGGGCTGACCTCATTGCCCGTGGTGAGGGCGGGAGCGAGGGGCCAGCCCCTCGCGCTCCCCGGAGATTTATTTGGCAAGATGAAGAGGGATCGGGGTGGCGGGGGCTGCGCTTTGAGTCCCTGAGGTTTCGGGACGGACCGCGGCGGACCGGCGTGACCTGTGGGGGGCGGCGTAGCCCAAGGGTGCGCTATTCCGTATCGGTGCCGCGCAGCGCCAGGATCGCGAGGATGCCGATGATCGACAGGCCGACAACGGCGATGTTGAGCGGGGCGGTGTTGGCAACGATGATGCCCACCAGTGCCCAGATCACCGTGATGCCGTATTCCGGCGCGCGGTGCAGGCGGTACTGCACCGTGAGCGCGATGGCGAGACCGAGGCACAGCGCCAGCAATGCGGCGGGCGTCTCGGGCAGCAGGCCGTAGCCCGCTAGCACCAGACCGACCGAGACGCTGCTGGCGGCGGTGAGCCAGCCGGCGTAGACCGCCACCGGCGCCTGCTGCCACGCCCGGTCGGTGTCGCCGACGCGGAAGAGCGACCGCAGCGCCGTGGCCAGCATGATCCAGATCAGCACCGTCGCGCCAAGCACCGAAACCTGCGCCAGGGGCAGCCAGACCGCACCGAGCGCGAGGCTCAGGACCAGAGGCGGGCGCATCTCGGCCCAGTCGGGGTCGTCACCGCGCTTGACCGCGCCGTAGGCCGCGCCGGCGATCAGCCAGACGTAGATCAGACCCCAGATCGCGAAGGCATAGCCCGCGGGCTGTACCGGAGGGTCGTCCTGCGGCACCGGGAACTGGTCCGGCGAAAAGCCGTTGAAGCCGGGCGCCAGCCAGGGCGACGCGGCGAAGGCCAGCGCCGCGATCAGCGTCAGGATCGACCAGATGCGGGTCATCGTCAGGCAAGCTCCCCTGTGGCCGTCAGCACGRTCTTGCCGCGCAGCCACGGATGCAACGCCTCTGGAAGCGTCACGGATCCATCCGCCTGCTGGCCATTTTCGAGTACCGCGATCAACGCGCGCCCGACGGCGAGGCCGGAGCCGTTCAGCGTGTGCAGGAATGCCGGCTTTCCGCCGTCCGCGGGCTTGAACCGGGCGTTCATCCGCCGGGCCTGGAAATCGCCGCAGGTCGAGACCGAGCTGATCTCGCGGTAGGTGTTCTGCCCGGGCAGCCAGACCTCGATGTCATGGGTCCGCCGCGCGCCGAAGCCCATGTCGCCGGTGCAGAGCACCACGGTCCGGTAGGGCAGCTCCAGCGCTTCGAGGATGGCCTCGGCGCAAGCCGTCATGCGGGCGTGTTCCTCTTCAGATTTCTCCGGATGGGTGACCGAGACCATCTCGACCTTCTCGAACTGGTGCTGGCGCAACATGCCTGCGGTGTCGCGCCCGGCGCTGCCCGCTTCCGAGCGGAAGCACTGGGTGTGGGCGACGTAACGGCGGGGCAGGTAGCCTTCGTCGACCGTCAGCCCGTTGACGATGTTGGTCAGCGTCACCTCGGCGGTGGGGACCAGCCACCAGCCGTTGGTGGTGCGGTAGCTGTCCTCGCCGAACTTGGGCAACTGCCCGGTGCCCAGCATCATCTCGTCGCGGACCAGCACCGGCGTCCAGGTCTCGGCCAGCCCGTGCTGTTCCACATGGGTGTCGAGCATGAACTGCGCCAGCGCCCGGTGCAGACGCGCCACCCCGCCCGAGAGCAGCATGAAGCGGCTGCCCGAGAGCTTAGCGGCGGTTTCGAAATCCATGCCGGGGATCACGCCCGCGATCTCGTAATGCTCCTTCGGGGTGAAGTCGAATGTGCGTGGCGTGCCCCAGCGCCTGATCTCGACATTGTCCGACTCATCCGCACCGTCAGGCACGTCGGCGTAGGGCAGGTTGGGCAGGCCCAGGAGCAGGGCGGTCAGCTCCTCGTCCAGCGCCTTGGCGCGGGCCTGCATCTCGGTCACCTCGGCCTTCTTCTCGGCGACCATGGCGCGCAGGCGGTCGAATTCGGCCTCGTCGCCGCTGGCCTTCGCCGCGCCCACGTCCTTGGCAGCGCGCTTCTGGTCGGCTTGCGCAGTCTCGGCGGCATGGATCGCGGCGCGGCGGTCCTCGTCGAGCTTCAGGACCTGCGCAGAGACCGGCTCGCCCCCGCGGCGGGTCAGGGCGGCGTCGAAGGCGGCGGGGTCGTCACGAAGGGCGCGGAGGTCGTGCATGGGGCGGATCCTTGGAATGAGTCGCGCCTGCCTTATGCAACATCTTTGCCGGGAGGTGTAGGGCGGGGGTGGCGGCAGCTTCGATCGTCGAGCGGCGGGGCCGGTTTGTCGCCTTGCAAAGCCCCGTCTCACGACATAGGTAATGCCAAATTCTGCGGGGGGTGCGCCCCGCCTTTGTGACAGGAGCATCCCATGGACGGCAGTGCCTTCGCCCAGTTCATTCCCCTCATCCTCATCTTCGCGATCATGTATTTCCTGCTGATCCGCCCGCAGCAGAAAAAGCTGAAGGAGCATCAGAAGATGGTCGAGGGGCTGCGCCGGGGCGATCAGGTCGTGACCCAGGGCGGGCTGATCGGCAAGGTCGTGAAGGTCAAGGAAAGCAACGAGATCGAGGTCGAATTGGCCGAAGGCGTCAAGGTCCGCGTGGTGCAGTCCACCATCGCGCAGGTGCTGTCCAAGACCGAACCCGCCAATTCCTGATTTTCCTGCCCTAGGCGCCCGTCATGCTTCAGATCGATCTTTGGAAACGCATCCTCATCTGGGGCATCGTGGCGCTTGGCGTGTTTCTCGCGCTGCCCAATGCCTTCTACACCCGGGTCGAGACGCATAACGACGCGGTGACCGCGATCGAGCGGCAGGGCGCCACGCCCGAGCGCGAAGCGGTCGCTGCGGGCTGGCCGTCCTTCCTGCCGTCGGGGCTGGTGAATCTCGGTCTCGACCTGCGCGGCGGCGCGCATCTGCTGGCCGAGGTGCAGGTCGAGGATGTCTATGCCCAGCGGCTCGAGGCGCTCTGGCCCGAGGTGCGCGACGCGCTGCGGCCCGAGCGCGACACGGTGGGCACGATCCGCCTGCAGCCCTCTGGTCCGATGGAACTGCGCATCCGCATCTCGCAGCCCGACGGCATGGCCCGGGCGCTCGAGGTGGTGCGCGGGCTGGCGCAGCCGGTGGTGTCGCTGACCGGCGCCGGAGAGACCGACCTTGCGGTGTCGGGCGATGGCGACGAGATCGTCGTGCGCCTCTCTGAAGCCGAGCGGCAGGCCACCGACGAACGGACCGTGCGCCAGAGCCTCGAGATCATCCGCCGCCGTATCGACGAGGTCGGCACCCGCGAACCGACGATCCAGCGCCAGGGCAGCGACCGCATCCTGATCCAGGTGCCGGGCATCGGGTCCGCCGCCGAGCTGAAGGAGATCATCGGCACCACCGCGCAGCTGACCTTCCAGCCGGTCGTGGGCCGCGGCGCGAGCGCCAATGACAGCCCCGGCATCGGCAACGAGATCCTGCCGTCGCTGGACGAGGAGGGCGTGTTCTACGAGTTGGAACAGGCGCCTGTCGTCACCGGCGAAGAGCTGGTCGACGCCCAACCCAGCTATGACCAGAACGGCCGTCCCGCGGTCAGCTTCCGGTTCAACCCGGCGGGAGCGCGCAAGTTCGGCGACTACACCGCCGAGAACATCGGCAACCCCTTCGCCATCGTGCTCGACGACGAGGTCATCAGCGCGCCGGTGATCCAGAGCCATATTCCCGGCGGGTCGGGCATCATCACCGGCAACTTCTCGGTCGAGGAGTCCACGAACCTCGCCGTGCTGCTGCGCGCCGGTGCGCTGCCCGCGGGCCTCGAATTCCTCGAGGAACGCACGATCGGGCCGGAGTTGGGGCAGGACAGCATCGACGCGGGCAAGATCGCCACGGTCGTCGCCTTCTCTGCCGTGCTGGTCTTCATGTTCCTGAGCTACGGGCTGTTCGGCATCTTCGCCAACATCGCGCTTATCCTCAACATCGCCCTGCTCTTCGGCTTGCTGAGCCTGATCGGCGCCACGCTGACCCTGCCGGGCATCGCCGGCATCGTGCTGACCGTCGGCATGGCGGTCGACGCCAACGTGCTGGTCTTCGAGCGGATCCGCGAGGAGTTGCGCACCGCGAAGGGGCCGGCGCGAGCGATCGAACTGGGCTACGAAAAGGCGCTGAGCGCCATCGTCGACGCCAACCTCACCACGATCATCACGGCGACGATCCTCTTTGCCATGGGGTCGGGGCCGGTGCGCGGTTTCGCCATCACGCTGGGGCTGGGGATCATCACCTCGGTCTTTACCGCGATCTTCGTCACGCGGCTGATGATCGTCATCTGGTTCGGGCGCACCCGTCCGAAAACCATCGAAGTCTGAGAGGGCCACCCCATGCGCATGCGTCTCGTACCCGAGATCACCAACTGGGACTTCTTCGGCCGCTCGAAGCTGTGGCTGGGCATTTCGGCGCTGATGATGGTCGTGGCCTTCGTCTCCTTCCTGCTTCAGGGCCTGAACTACGGCATCGACTTCCGGGGCGGCACGACGATCCGCACCGAAAGCCCGAGCGCCGTGGACGTGGGCGCCTATCGCGACGCCCTGCAGCCGCTGGAGCTGGGCGACATCACCATTTCCGAGGTCTTCGACCCCAGCTTTGGCGACGACCGCAACGTTGCGATGATCCGTGTACAGGCACAGGACGATCAGGAGGCGGTGTCGGCCGATCTGATCGCCCAGATCGAGGCGGCGCTGAGCGAGGTTGCGCCGGACATCACCTTTGCCTCGGTGGAATCCGTCGGTCCCAAGGTGTCGGGGGAATTGATCCAGACCGCGGTGATCGCGGTGCTTCTGGCCATCGGCGCGGTGCTCATCTACATCTGGCTGCGGTTCGAATGGCAATTCGCCGTGGGCGCGGTGCTGGCGCTGGTCCATGACGTTCTGCTGACCATCGGCGTCTTTTCCGAGCTTCAGATCAAGTTCGACCTCGCGATCATCGCGGCGCTGCTGACCATCGTGGGCTATTCGCTCAACGACACGGTGGTGGTCTTCGACCGTGTGCGCGAGAACTTGATCAAGTACAAGAAGCGCGACCTCAAGGAAGTGCTGAACATCTCGATCAACGAGACGCTCAGCCGGACGATCATGACCTCGCTGACCACGATGCTGGCGCTGGTCGCCATGTTCGTGCTGGGCGGCGACGTGATCCGCGGCTTCGTCTTCGCGATGATGTGGGGCATTCTGGTGGGCACCTATTCGTCGATCTTCGTGGCCAGTGCGATCCTGCTGTGGCTTGGGGTCAAGCGCGACTGGACCAAGCCCGACGCCACCGCCGGAAATCAGTACGCCGACATCGATGCCTGACCTGCTGGCCGAGGCCCTGGCGTTGCCGGGGCTGGGCCTTCTGATCGGGACGGTCTTCATCTCGGGCATCGTTTACGGCTTTGCCGGGTTCGGCGCCGCCATGGTGGTGATGCCGGTCGCCGCCCGCCTGCTGCCCATCGAGGTCGCCGTCGCCGCCTTCAACGTCTCGGCCCTGTCGTCTCTGGTCACCGTTGTGCCGCGCGCCCTGGGCCAGGTCGAACGGCGCGGCGTGTCGGTGATGATCCTGACCGCGACGATCACCGTATCGCTGGGCATCTGGGTGCTGCGCCACGCGGATGTCACGCTGCTGCGGTGGGCGGTTGTCGGCGTCTGCACGGTGACGCTGGTGGCGCTGATGGCCGGGTGGCGCACGCGGCTCGCGCCGACGCTGCGGCTGCGGGCGCTGGTGGGCGGCGCGTCGGGGTTCGTCGGCGGGGCGACGGGGCTGATGGGGCCGGTCATGGTGCTGTTCCAACTCGCGGGCCGCGACAGTGTGGCGCAGTCCCGCGCCACGGCGGTGGTCTTTCTGACCCTGACCAGCCTTCTGCTGCTGCCGCTCATGGCGGTGCAGGGCGCGCTCACAGGCGCTGCGGTGGCGCTTGGACTGGTGCTCTTGGTGCCGTATGGCATCGGTACGGCGATTGGCCAGTGGCTCTTTCAACCTAAGCTTGAAAGACTTTATCGTGCCGTGGCCTATGCTATTATCGCTATGGCAATCCTTTCCGGCTTGCCCTTATGGGATAGAGGAAGCTGACATGCGCCTCAATGAAGTCACGTTCACCGATGCCCTGCCGGTCGATGGCTATGGCCCCGGTTTTTTCCGTATCGCTGGTAAACCGATCGAAGGCGCCATCTGCCTGAGCGCCAATGGCACCCAAAGCTGGGGCGGCATCGAGGATGCCGACACGCTGCTGGCGCTGGCGGGCGAGGTGGATGTGCTTTTCGTCGGCACCGGGGCCGAGATCGCGCATCTTCCCACCAGCCTGCGCCAACGGCTCGAAGACAGCGGCATCGGGGTCGAGGTGATGAACTCGCCCTCCGCCTGCCGCACCTACAACGTGCTCTTGTCCGAAGGGCGCCGGGTCGCGGTGGCCGCCGTCCCGGTCTGAGCCGGCGTTTGGCGCTTTTGCCGGGGAACGAGACGCGCTAAGCCTCTGGCATGAATCTGACGGTTTCCGATCTCAGCGTCGCGCGCGGCGGCGTGCCGGTGCTGGACGGCGTGGCTTTCGACCTGCCGCCGGGCCGGGCGTTGGTGCTGCGCGGGCCGAACGGCGCCGGAAAGACGACGCTTTTGCGCACCATCGCCGGATTGCAGCCCGCCGAAGCCGGGCGCATCGAAGGCGCGGAGGATCGCATCGCCTATGCGGGTCACGCGGACGGGCTCAAGGCGATGCTGAGCGTGACCGAGAACCTGGCGTTCTGGGCCTCGGTATTCGGAACCTCGGACATAGACGCGGCTGTCGCGGCCTTCGACCTTGAAGAGTTGCGCGACCGGCTGGCGGGCACCCTGTCGGCCGGACAGAAGCGGCGGCTGGGTCTGGCGCGGCTGATGGTGAGCGGGCGGCCCGTCTGGGTGCTGGACGAACCCACGGTGTCTTTGGATGCCGCCTCGGTGGCGCTTTTCGCATCAGCGGTGCGGGCGCATCTGGGGCAGGGCGGCAGCGCCGTCCTCGCCACCCATATCGACCTCGGGCTGGCAGAGGCCGAGGTTCTGGACGTCGCGGCCTTCCGCGCCACGCCGCGGGCCGCCGCCGCCGACGAGGCGTTCCTGTGATCGCGCTGCTGCTCCGGGATCTCAAGCTTGCGGTGCGGGCCGGGGGTGGATTCGGGCTTGGCCTCGCGTTCTTCCTGATCGTCACGGTGCTGGTGCCCTTCGGCGTCGGGCCGGACACCGCGTTGCTCACGCGGATCGCGCCGGGTGTGCTCTGGATCGGGGCGCTGCTGGCGTGCCTGCTGTCGCTCGACCGCATCCTCGCGCTCGATTGGGAGGACGGATCGCTCGATTTGCTGGCCACCGCGCCGCTGCCGATGGAGGGCATCGTCACGGTCAAGGCGCTGGCGCACTGGATCACCACCGGCCTGCCGCTGGTGCTGGCAGCACCGGTGCTGGGCGTGCTGCTGAACCTGCCGGGGCCGGGATACCTTTGGCTGGTGGTGTCGCTGGCGCTCGGCACGCCGGCGCTGTCGGTGATCGGCACCTTCGGCGCGGCGCTGACCGTGGGGATCAAGCGCGGCGGACTGCTGCTGTCGCTGCTGGTCCTGCCACTTTACGTGCCGACCCTGATCTTCGGCGCCGAGGTGGCGCGGCGCGGCGCAGAGGGGCTGGCGGTGTCCACCCCGCTGCTGATGCTGGCCGGGATTTCCTGCGGCGTGCTGGCGCTCTTGCCCTTCGCCTCGGCGGCGGTGCTGCGGATCAACCTGCGCTGAGAACGAGGAAGTGCCCGGCGCGAACAGCGCCGCAGGTGCCGCGCCATCGCCAGACCGCCCCCCGGGCTGGCGATTGGGTGCCGTCCGCTCGGAGCATCCGGGAAGCGCAGTGGGTTGAGGAGAAACCGCAATGCTGAAAGGAGCGGTCGCAATCCTACGATTTAATGCGTTAGCCCCTGCATTCCTTCACAGGATCAACCTGCGTTGAGCAGAGCGCCCCGGCGCGAACAGCACCGCAGGTGCCGCGCCATCGCCAGACCGCCCCCCGGGCTGGCGATTGGCTGCCGTCCACTCGGAGCGTGTGTGGCGTACGGAGACTTCGGGCATAAAGCGCGAAGCTGTACGGGAGGGTCGCCATCCCGCGGTCTGGCGATGGCGCGGCACGGGAGGCTTTCGGACCGGTGCCGTTCTCGCCGCTCATCCGTGTCCGTAGGGTGGAATGAAAGCGCGAAACGGCCCGCCAGAATCGCCTCACCGCCGTCTGCCGGCAGCGCGCCACCGCTTTCGCAGGGTCACAACCCCGCGCGGAACTGTCACCTTGGCTTTCCGACCGCCTCCAAGTCATCTAAACAGCAGGGAGCAGAGGGAAATCGCCGCACATGTCGCTTTGGGAATACGCCAACCCGGTCAAGTTCATCCGCACCACGGATACCGTCCTGCCCTGGGTCTCGTGGCTGGCACTGGCCTGCCTCGTCGTCGGGCTGGTCTGGGGGTTCTTCTTCACCCCGGACGATTTCCGACAGGGTTCGACGGTCAAGATCATCTACCTGCACGTGCCCTCGGCGCTGATGGCGATCAACGCCTGGCTGATGATGCTGGTGACCTCGCTGATCTGGATCGTCCGCCGCCACCACGTCAGCGCCCTCGCCGCGAAGGCCGCCGCCCCCGTGGGCGCCACCATGACCGTGATCGCTCTGGCCACGGGCGCGATCTGGGGACAGCCGATGTGGGGGACCTGGTGGGCCTGGGACCCGCGACTCACGTCCTTCCTGATCCTGTTCCTGTTCTACCTGGGCTACATGGCGCTCTGGTCCGCGATCGAGGATGACGACACCGCCGCCGACCTCACGTCGATCCTCTGCCTCGTCGGGTCGGTCTTCGCACTGCTGTCGCGCTACGCGGTCAACTTCTGGAACCAGGGGCTGCACCAGGGCGCATCCCTCAGCCTCGACAAGGAGGAAAACGTGGCGGATGTCTTCTATTTCCCGTTGCTCGTGTGCATCGCGGGCTTCGTGCTGCTGTTCGTGGCGCTGGTCTTCCTGCGCACCCAGACCGAAATCCGTGCCCGCCGCACCCGGGCGCTTCTGGCACGGGAGCAGCGCGCATGATCCCCGATCTGGGCAAATACGCGGGCGCCGTGCTGTCGTCCTACGCGGTGTCGCTGGCGCTTATCGTGCTGCTGGTCGCGCTCAGCCTCTGGCGCGCGCGCCGGGTCCGGGCGGAGCTTGAGCGGGTCGAACAAAGGAGCAAGCGCAATGGCTAGGATCTCTCCCCTGGTGGTGCTGCCACCGCTGGTCTTCGCGGGTCTGGCGACGCTGTTCTACACCGGTATGTTCCGCGAAGACCCGCAGGGCCTGCCATCGACCCGCGTCGGCCAGCCGGCCCCCGCGATCACCGAAGAGACGCTGGCCGATTTCCCGGGACTGGAGCCGGGGATGCTGCAATCGGGCGAGGTCACGCTGGTGAACTTCTGGGCCAGCTGGTGCCCGCCCTGTCGCGCCGAACACCCGAAGTTGCTGGAGATGCAGGCCGAGGGCATGCAGATCGTCGGCGTCAACTTCAAGGATACTGCCGGGGCGGCCGAACGCTACCTCGACGACGACGGCAATCCCTTCGCCGCCGTGGCTTTCGACCCGCAGGGCCGCACGGCCATCGACTGGGGCGTCACCGCGCCGCCCGAGACCTTTATCGTGGATGGCGACGGCACCGTGCTTTTCCGCTTTGCCGGACCGCTGGTCGGCAGCGATTACGAGCAGCGATTCCTGCCCGCCCTGCAGGACGCGACCGCGCCGGATTCCATGTGAAGACGCGGCCCCGGATCGCTCCGGAGGCCGCGCAAGTTTTCCCTCGTCGAGCCCGGATCAGAGCTCGCAGACGGTCTCCACCTGCGTCTTGGCACAGGCCGGAGGGTTGTGTGTGGCGGCAAAGGCGCCGAACACGCTGAGCAGCGCAAGAGCGGCGGCCTGAACGATGGTGACAAGCTTGAACTTCATTTTGGTCTGCCTCTGCTGTGGCCCCCTCGTTGGTGGAGGGCCTGAATCGCATTTACGCAGTGCGACGTGATTCGTCTCGGGTCACGTGCGGGGCAGGCCGGCGATGGGCAGGAAATTGCAAAAGCGCCGCGGCGCGTCGGCGGAAAAACGGGCAGGCGGGCGCTTTTGGCCGGTGACGGATGGAACCGTCAGGACGCGGCGCGACGCTCCAACGCGGTGCCGATGACGGTGTCGAAATCCGCCGGGCTGCGCACCGCGGCCATCTCGGCCGCCGGCACGGTCACGCCCCAGTGCCGCGCCATGGCTTCGTAGCGTGGCTGCCGGTGCGCCAGCGCCTGCGCATAGGTCCAGCGGATGAAGGCGTCGGGGTCCACCGCCTCTTCGGTCAGGTCGTGGGTTTCGAGATACTCCGCCCAGACACGCGCCAGGAACTGCGGCTGGTAGGCCATGGGCTTGGGCGCCCGGTCGAAGCGGCGGATCAGCTCTTCGGTATGGGCCTCGCTGCCCTCGATCCAGACCAGCAGGCAGCGGCGCGCAAGCTCGGTCAGGATCGGGTCGGCGGGGTCCTCGGGATCGACCCATTCGCAGATCGAACCGCCCGTGTCGCAGACGAAATGCGGATAGCCGTAAAGGTCCTCGGCCCGGTCGATGAAGTATGAGGTGTCGAGCAGCGCCTGCTTCTCGGCTTGCGCGAACTGGTCCTGGCGGCGTTTGTAGACATGCATGGCCATGCCGCCGCGCGCCGGATCGCCGGGCTTGCCGAGGTATGTCGACACGGGCGACAGGTTGTCGAAGGTGATGTTGGACCCAATGTAGATCGAATCGGTCATCAGCAGATCGCGCAGGAACGGCACCTTCATCGCCTCGCGCTTGGCGTTGTCGGCGATGTATTCGCCCATGTAGCGCGTGCCGATGCGGTAATCTATGGAGTAATGAAACCAGCCGCCGGCCTCGCGCAGAAGGTTCGACACATGCGTCTTGCCCAGCCCTGACATGGCGAAAAGCACGACGCGCTTGGCCGGGGCGGCATGCCATTGGGCGGCGGTGTCGTAGATCATGGGTCGGGCCTTTGCGCCGGGGCGGGACGGGGTCTGCCCGGTGTGGTAGCCAGAGCCGGGGCAGGCGTCAAACCCTCTTGGCACCCCGGGCGAAGATGCGGCCATCGAGCACCAGCAACCCCAGCGCCAGAAGCGCGAAGCCGGTATAGGCCTGCGGCGCCAGCGCCTCGTCGCGCAGCAGCGCGCCCAGGGTGATCGCCACCGGCGGGATCAGCAGCGTCACCAGAAGCAGGTTGCCGGACCCGGCCATCGCCAGCACGCGATAATACAGCAGATAAGCCAGCGCCGTGGCCAGAACCGCGTAATAGCCGATGGCAGCCCAGCTGCGCAGGCTCAGGTCCAGCGATGGCGGCCCCTCGACCAGAACGGCCAGCGGACCCATCATCAGAGTCGACGCGGTGAGCATGCCCGCCGCCGCCACCAGAGGCGGCACGCCGCGCAGATGCACCCGGGCCCAGGCCCCGGCGCAGGCATAGGACAGCGTTCCGGCCAGCACCGCCAGCTGCGCCAGACTGCGGATGTCGATCTGCGTGAGAGTGTCCAGCCCGATCGCCGTCGCCACCCCGGCAAAGCCCAGGGCCACGCCCAGCCCGCGCCGCAGGCTCAGGCGCTCGTCGGCAAAGACCGCCGCCGCGACCAGCACGCCGAAGATCGCCGTGGCCGCGTTGAAGATCGAGGTGAGGCCGGTGGCGATGTGCAGCTGCCCCCACGCCATGAGCGAAAAGGGCAGCACGTTGTTCAGCAGGCCCATCACCCAGAACGCCCCCCAGATCCGAAGGCCGCGCGGCAGCGGCTGGCGACGCAGCAGAACCACCGCCCAGAGCACCAGCATCGCCCAGAAGGTCCGGTGCAGCACCGAGGTCAGCGGCCCGATCTCGTCCAGCGCCGTGCGGATGGCCAGGAACGACCCGCCCCAGATGAGCGCCAGCAACGACAACTCGGCCCAGGCGCGCGGCGACAGCGACGCCTGTTTCACGCCGCACCGCCGTTCATCACGCACAAGGCCTCCATTCGCCCCTCCTTCATCTTGCCGATAAACCTCCAGAGAGCACGAGAGACAGCGTCTCTCGTATCGCGCCACCGGCGCGATTCCGAGCCTGGCGGGTACATCCATAGGCCAGCCGAGCCCCGCGTCCGACCCGAAACCTGCGCAAACAGGAAAGGCCCGCGAATTCGAATTCGCGGGCCGCTTTTATTTCCGAAACAGGGCTCTGTGATCAGAAGTTCATCTGCGCCTTGAAGCCGATGCCGACCACCGAGTTGTCCTCGAAGGAAGCCACGGCCACATCCTGCACGCCCGCATCCGCATCGCCGAGCTTGGTGTAGTTGATGCCGCCCGAGATGTTGAACGGACCGTTGACGTAGCGCATGCCCAGGGTCACGCCGAACTGGCCGTCGGTCGGTCCCAGCGGCGACACGGTGTCGCTGTCGCCTTCGGGTTCGTAGATCAGTGTGATCGACCCGGCGAACTTGTCGTTGAACTGCCGGCCCACGCCCAGGGTGTAGCGGTGGCTGTCCTCCAGGTTCACGAGGTCCGCGCCCAAGGCGGTGGGCACCACGTCGACGGCCGAGAACTCGGTCCAGCGATAGCCCGCGGTCAGCAGCGTGCCTTCGGCGATGCCGGTCTGGAATTCCAGGTTCAGCGACTGCGGTGTCACGTATTCCACTTCGTCGCGGATGGTCTGGCCCAGCAGGCGTTCGGTCGTGTCGGCCTTGTGCTCGATCTCGAAATGGTAGGTGGCGGCAAAGCGCAGGGCGATGTCGGGGATCTCGTAGGCCGCACCGATCAGGTAGCCCGGCCGGGTGTCGTCCTCCATCTCGAAGCGGTAGCCGCCGGTCGGGAAGAAGTTGGTGAGCGCGCCGTTGGTCTGGTTCGCGAGGACAGCCGAGGCGGGCGCCGTGGCGCCGCCGCCGACCGGAACCGGCGGCAGGAAGGAGTCGAGCACACCGGCCGCCTGGGCCTGTGCGGCCGCCCCTGCGAGGCCGGCATTGGCGCCCAGAAGCTGCGGCGTGATGTTCGAGGTGCCGAAGGTATTGTTCGCCGTGGCGGCCGCGGCGCCCAAGGCGATCGGCGTGCGGTAGGCGGTGCCGTTCAGACCCACCTCGGCGTTCACCTGCTCGGCCTTGATGCCGGCGAAGACGCTGAAGCGGTCGGTGACCTTGTAGCGGCCCACGAAGGTCAGCGCGCGGCTGTTCAGGTCGGCGAAGGTGCCGCCAAGCGCGCTGGTCGCGGGGTTGTTGTTGTAGTCGACATCGGCGCCATAGGGCTGGTCGAAGATCAGCGAGTAGTTGAACTGCTCGTTGATCTGGTTGGTATAGCTGAAGCCATACTGCTGGTAATCCTCGCCGACGTCGTAATCGTTGCCGGCGGCGTCTTCACCGGTGACGCTGGGCATGACGTGGCCGAAGCTGACGCTGGTGGTGTTGTTCGCGTCGAAGATCGCCAGGACGCTCTGGCCCGAACGGTCGAGGCCGCCTGCCATGGCCGAACCGGCGCCGAGTGCGAGCGCCGAGGCGCAAAGCAGTGTTCTTTTCATAAGAGTGACCCTCATCCCAAAGTCGGTTGTTCTCCTCTGGGTGGAAACTACGCGGCGCATCGCAAATGCGTCAATTTTGACCGTACGTCATGGTGACGCATCGCAACGCAGCGTCACCTTTTTGTAACGGATCGTGTTTCGTGCCAGATATTGAAGTAGTTGGCGCCGAAGATCACAGCAGCCCCCAAAAGCACCAGCGGATCGAGCGCTTCGGCATAAAGCGCCCAGCCGACAAGCGCGATCACCGGCAGCCGGATGAAGTCGATGGGCATCACAACCGTGGCGGGCGCAAGCCCCAGCGCGGTGGTCAGGCAGAAATGCGCGACGAGCCCCGCGCAGGCGATGAGCACGATCCAGGGCCAGTTGGCCGCAGAGGGCAGGGCGATGTCGCCGTCGATCCCGGCGCAGAGAATACCGAAGACCGATTGCATCACCGTGAGGTAGAAAAGGATGCAGGTGATCGTCTCGGTCCGGGTGAGCTTGCGCGTAAAGACCGCCGACCCGGCGAAACCGATGGCCGCGCAGGCCGCCGCCACCAGCCCGATGTGAAAGGTCTCGGGGCTGGGCCGGGTGACGATCAGGATGCCGATGAAGCCGAAGACGGCGGCGATGGCCCGCGTCCGGGTGAGCCGTTCGCCCAGGATCAGCGGCGACAGCAGCATGACCCAGAGCGGCGAGGTGAACTCCAGCGCGAAGACCTGCGCCAGCGGAATGACCGCGATGGCATAGAACCACAGGTTCTGTCCGGTGAAGTGAAAGAGGTTGCGGATCGCATGGGTGCCGAGGCTGCGGCGGGTGATCTGGTGGCGTGTGCCCGCGAGCGTTGCGGCCACGATCACGATCCCCACGCCGATCAGGCTGCGGTACATCATGATCTCGAAGGTATCGAGGTCGAGGCTCACCGCCCGGCCGGCAATGGCCATGGAGGTGAAGGAGACGATCGCCCCGGACATCCAGAGGCAGGCGCGGAGTGTATCGGTCATTGCGGCTCCCGGGGGCGCGGGCGCGGGATCGAAACCGGGCAAAGGCCGGTATCAGCCGGACCGGACCGCGACGCCGTTTTCTGCGTAGAAAACGGGTCGGAAATCTCGAGAATTCCGGTGGCGTCGCTCATGCCTCGACCACCGTGTAGTCGCGCGGCAGGCCGCGGGTGATCTCGGCCCAGGGGCTGCGGGCAGCCCGTGCCTGGTGCGCGTCAAATGCGGCGCGGTCGGCAAAGCGTTCCGATACTGAAAACACGCCTGTGCGCGTCTCGGTCACGTCGAACGCTTCGCAGCCCGGCTCGGCCCGTGTCAGCCGGATGTGATCGGGCAGGGCCGCGCGCAGGTCCTCGACCCTTTCGGGCGGGCAGGTCAGCGTTCCGGTCAGGGTCACTCCCATTCGATGGTGCCCGGCGGTTTGCTGGTGATGTCATAGGTGACGCGGTTGATGCCCGGCACTTCGTTGATGATCCGCGTCGCGGTCTCGCCAAGGAAATCGTGGCTGAACGGATAGTAATCCGCGGTCATCCCGTCGACCGAGGTGACGGCGCGCAGCGCGCAGGCGAAATCGTAGGTCCGCCCGTCGCCCATGACGCCCACGGTGCGCACCGGCAGGATCGCGACGAAGGCTTGCCAGATCTCGTCGTAAAGCCCGTGCTTGCGGATCTGGTCAATATAGACCGCATCCGCCTTGCGCAGGATCTCGAGCTTTTCGCGGGTGATCTCGCCGGGGCAGCGGATGGCAAGCCCCGGACCGGGGAAGGGGTGGCGGCCGATGAAGCTTGCCGGCAGGCCCAGCTCGTGCCCCAGCGCGCGCACCTCGTCCTTGAAGAGCTCGCGCAGCGGCTCCACCAGTTTCAGCCCCATCTTCTCGGGCAGGCCACCCACGTTGTGGTGGCTCTTGATGGTGACAGAGGGCCCGCCGGAAAAGCTGACGCTTTCGATCACGTCCGGATAAAGCGTGCCCTGAGCCAGGAATTCCGCGCCCTCGATCTCGTTGGCATATTTCTGAAAGACGTCGATGAAGAGCCCGCCGATGATCTTGCGCTTGGTCTCGGGGTCGCTGACGCCGTCCAGTTTGCCCAGGAACAGCTCGGATTCATCGGCGTGGATCAGCGGCAGGTTGTAGTGCTCGCGGAACATGGTGACGACTTCCTGCGCCTCGTTCAGCCGCATCAGGCCGTGATCGACGAAGACGCAGGTCAGCTGGTCGCCGATCGCCTCGTGGATCAGCACCGCCGCGACGGAGCTGTCGACGCCCCCCGAGAGGGCGCAGATGACCTTCTTGTCGCCCACCTGTTCGCGGATCTTGCGGATCGCTTCCTCGCGGTAGGCATCCATCGTCCAGTCGCCGTTGAACCCCGCGTCCTTGACGAAATTCTCGTAGAGCGTCTTGCCGTTCGGGGTGTGATGCACTTCGGGGTGGAACTGCACGGCATAGAAGCGGCGGTCGAGGTCGGCGGTGACCGCGAAAGGCGCATGGGGCGACGTGCCGTAGACGGCGAAACCGGGCGCGATCCGGCTTACATGATCGCCGTGGCTCATCCAGACCTGTTCGCGCTCCTCGAGGAACCAGCCCTTGAGCAGGTCGATCCGGTCCTCGGTGGGCTTCACGTAGGCGCGGCCGAATTCGGCGGTGCCCTGGCCGCGCTCGACCTTGCCGCCCAGCATCTGCATCATCACCTGCTGGCCGTAGCAGATGCCCAACACCGGCACGCCCAGCTCGAAGACCCTGGCGGGCGGACGGGGGGAGCCTTCGTCGATGACCGATGCGGGTCCGCCGGAGAGGATCACCGCCTTCGGGGCGAAGTCGTCGAGGAAGGCATCCGTCACCAGGTTGAACGGATGGATTTCGCAATAGACGTTCAGTTCACGCAGGCGCCGCGCGATCAGCTGCGTCACCTGGGAGCCGAAGTCGATGATGAGGAGGCGGTCGTGCTGGGTCTGAATCATATGCTCTGATAGGCAGGCGCTTGCGAAAGTGCAATAAGCGCCGCGACGCCGCTAAGGAGAAACGGGCCATGCGACTGCTGACGGAATTCGGAATGGGCACATCGCTGCGCCGGGGCGACTATACCGAGGCCGCCGCGCGCGCGGTGCGGGACGCGCTGTGGCACAATTCGATCAACCTGGCGGAGCTTTTCGGCTTCGACAAGGCGGACATGATCATCGACGTGCAGATCGGCGTGCAGCAGCCCGAGGCGGTGGATGTGGCGGCGATTGCGGCGCTCTTCCCCTACGGCCAGCCGCAGGTGCGGGTTGTCTTCGGCGGGCTCGACATCCCGCGACCCGAAGGAGAGGGGAATGCGACAGTGATCGCCAACGTGGCCCTGTCGGTGAGCTTCGACATGGAGCGTGCGGCATGAGGCGGATGATCATCGAGATGGGCATGGGCAACGACCTGCACGGTCAGGACTATACCAAGGCGGCGAGCCGGGCCATCGAGGACGCGATGCGGCATTCGTCGCTGCCGATTCTTCCGGCGCTGGGGATGGATCATCGCCAGATGGAGGTCCGCGTGACAGTGGCCGTGGCGCAGCCCGACGCGGTGGATTGCCACGCCCTGGCGGCGGCGATGCCGCGCGGGACCGTGACGGTGCGGGCGGTTCAGGGGGGCATGGATGTCGTGAACCCGGAGACCGGGGAGGTGACGGTGGTGGCCTCCGCTGCAATCGAGGTGTTCCTGCCCGAACAGAAGGGGTGGCGGCTGCGGGGGTAGGCGGTGCCGGCTTTATCAGATCCTAAGCCCGGTGCGCGCCCTCGTCCGGAGCCAAGGCCGCTTGCGGCCGCCGGGCAGCGGCAGCCAGGCAGACGCACCGGAGGTGCGCTCCCCTAAAGCGGCTCGCCTCTGGCGAGACGGGCTGCCGCTTTGTTTGAGCCTGGTGCCAATCTTCGTGGTCGTCCGGATGGTGCAGGCATGAAATGCCGAGCGGAGCGGTCGGTCGCGGCATCCCGCTGGCTGCCGGGCGACATTGGACCCGCGTCCCCGCCCGGAATCAAGGCTGCTTGCAGCCGCCGGGCAGCGGCAGCCAGCCCCCCCGGGCTGCCGCTTTGGCTGGTCTTGGCGCTACGCCTCGCGGTCGTCCGGATGTGGCTGGGATAAAGCACGCAGCGGATAAGACCGAGCGGCACCCCGCTGGCTGCCGGGCGAGGTCTCGCCCCCGGTCCACGCCCGGAACCAACCCCGCTTGCCCCCGCCAATGTCGCTTTCCCCCCTGAAACGGCGCAAATCGCAAATGGCCCTCCGCGCACGCGCGATAGAACCGCCCTCAACCCCGGGGACGGATCCGGGTGCAGGGACAAGGATGCGGATCATGGCAGAGGCAGAGACACGGCGCAGGACACGCGGCGGCGGCGGAGCGGCGCGGCGGGCGGAACGGTCCGCCGTCAGCGTCGAGACCGCGAAGTACATCGAGCGCAACATCCCCAATTTCGAGGTCCTGACCGAAGAGGCGCTCGACATCATCGAGTCCAATGCCGAAACCGTTCTGGCCGAAATCGGCGTCAACTTCGTCAACAACCCCGCCGCGCTCGACCGCTGGCGCGCCGCAGGCGCCGAGGTGGACGGCGAGCGCGTGCGCATCCCGCGCGGCCTGGCCAAAAAGCTCTGCGCCACCGCGCCCAAGGAATTCACCCAGCACGCCCGCAACCCCGAGCGCAACGTGGTCATCGGCGGCAAGAACCTGGTGCTGGCGCCGGTCTACGGCCCGCCCTTCGTGCATGACGTCGAAAAGGGCCGCCGTTATGCCACGATCGAGGATTTCCGCAACTTCGTGAAGCTGGGCTACATGTCGAAGTGGCTGCACCACTCCGGCGGCACGGTTTGCGAACCCACCGACATCCCCGTGAACAAGCGCCACCTCGACATGCTGCTGGCGCACATGACCCTGTCCGACAAGCCGTTCATGGGCTCGGTCACCGAACCCAGCCGCGCCCAGGACAGCGTCGACATGTGCAAGATCCTCTTCGGCGAGGAGTTCGTGCAGCAGAACACGGTGATGACCTCGCTCATCAACATCAACTCGCCGATGACCTTCGACGACACGATGATGGGCGCGCTCGAGGTCTATGCCGCCAACAACCAGGCCTGCATCATCAGCCCCTTCATCGTCGGCGGCGCCATGGCGCCGGTGTCGGTGGCGGGCACCCTGACGCAGGTGATGGCGGAATGCCTCGCGGGCATCGCCTATTCGCAGATCGTCCGCCCCGGCGCGCCGGTGATCATGGGCGCCTTCGTGACCTCGATCGACATGAACTCGGGTGCCCCCACCTTCGGGACGCCCGAAGCTGCGCACATCACCTACGGTGCGGGCCAGCTGGCCCGGCGCCTTGGACTGCCCTACCGGTCGGCGGGGTCGTTCTGTGGCTCGAAGCTGCCGGATGCACAGGCCGCCTACGAGACCGCGAACAGCCTCAACATGGGGCTGCTGGCGGGGGTGAACTTCATGCTGCATTCCTGCGGCTGGCTCGAAGGCGGGCTGGTCTCCTCCTACGAGAAATTCGTCATGGACGCGGACCAGCTGGGCTGCCTGCATCACCTGGCCCGCGGCGTCGACATCGACGAGAACGCTCAGGCCATGGATGCCATCCGCGAGGTCGGCCCCGGCGGGCATTACCTGGGCTGCGCGCACACCCAGGCGAATTTCAAGACCGCGTTCTGGCGCTCGGACCTCTTCGACTACAAGCCCTTCGAAACCTGGAGCGAGGAGGGCGCGCGCGACACCATGGCGCTGGCCAGCGTACGGGTGAAACGGCAGCTGGAGACCTACCAGCAGCCGGCGCTCGATCCGGCCATCGCCGAGGCGCTCGAGGCCTTCGTGGCCCAAAAGAAGGCCGAAGCGCCCGACGCCTTCATGTAACCGCGTCGCGCCCGGCGGAAAGCTGGGCGCGCAACAGCCGGGCCTCGCCCATCACCGCGCTCAGCACCTCGACGTGATCGCTGACCGAATAGGCGGCGTCGCGGCTGCGGCGCTGTTCGTCGAACTCGGCCTCGATCTCCAGCAGACGCATGACCGACGCGCCGTGCCCGGGCAGGGCGTGGCTGCCCAGCAGCCGCCGCAGGTGCGGATGGCGGCGGTAGTCGTTGGCCCCCAACCGCGCCGCGCGCACCAGCAGGCGGGGGCGGCTGAGGGTGGCGAGCAGGCTCAGAATATCGTGCATGGAACATTTCCTTGATTGTGAAATTTCCAAATTACACACGTTTATCGGGTGTTGCGTCCCGCGGCCGATCGCCGTTCGGCGTCTTCACAACTGTTTAGACTTTAGCAACAATGATGATTTTTTCGTTACATTGTTAACAAACACGTAACACGTACACTTTTAGGTTGAGCCCGCCCTCGGACCGGCACGGTGCGACAACCATCACATACGGAAGGGTGACGGAATTTGGACGGTCATTGCGATTTCGGCAGGCTGCAGTCTCTGCCCGACTGGGTTCCGCAAAACGCGCGGCATTATCTGGCGCATATCGAAGCGGGACTTCCGATCCGGGCTCTGGCCCGCGCGGCGGGATGCCATGCGTCGACGGTTCTGCGGCAGGTCCGCAGGATCGAAGCGCAGCGCGACGATCCGCTCATCGACGCGGCGCTGCGCCGCCTCGGGACATACCAGCGCCGTTCGCCGTCTTTCGGCCCGGAAAAGGACCACGCGACCATGACCGCCATAGCCCGCATCGAGGAAACAGAGATCGACGAAAACCGCCTGTCGCGCGAGGCCCGGCGCATCCTGCGTCGGCTTTCCGAAAGCGGCGCCGTGCTGGCGGTGGCGGCCGAGATGGACAAGGCGGTGGTGGTACGCGACACCGCGGACGGCGGCACCGCCCGCACCGCCGTGGTCGACAGCGCCGTGGCCCAGGCCATGGCCCTGAAGGACTGGATCGCCTGCGACGCTCCGGGCCGGATCTCGCGCTACCGGATCACGGCGCTGGGCCGCACGGCCCTCAGCCGGCTGCTCGCCGAGCAGGAAAGCCGCCTGCGCGGCTTTGCCGAGGCGCAGACCGCCTTTTCCTCGGGCCGGGCGCTGGAGGCGGCGCTGGACGACACCGAAGACAGCCCGCAGCGGCGCAGGTCGGGCTACGCCCTGTCCGACAGCCCGCTGACGGCGCTCGCCCGGCGCCGCGACAAGACCGGCGCGCCGTTCCTGTCGGACGCGCTGGTCAGCGCCGGCGAACGGCTGCGCGAGGATTTCGAACTGGCCCAGGTCGGGGCGACGCTGCCGCCCGACTGGGACCTGTCGCAGCCGGTCGGTCCGGACGATCCTCGGGCGCCCCTGCGCGGGGTCGAAGGCGCGCGGGTGCGGCTTGCCCGCGTGCTGCGCGACCTCGGCCCCGGGCTGTCCGAGATCGCGCTGCGCTGCTGCTGCTACCTCGAAGGGCTCGAGACGGCGGAAAAGCGCATGGGCTGGTCGGCGCGGTCGGGCAAGATCGTCCTGCGCATCGCACTGCAGCGCCTCAAGCGCCATTACGACGAAACCACCGGGCCCGGCGGCGGCCTGATCGGCTGATCACAAGACTGCGGCAAGATGTCTGCCGCACCCGATGCACCGCCCCTGGCGATCCTGCGCCGGCCCCGCACGCCTCCGCATGACGCATAGCGGCCATGCGACACTGGTACTGCCCCGGCACGTGACCTATGCTAGTGACAGGACAACGGAACGTCACGGGGAAAGACCAGTGCGAGACCTCAAGATACCGCAGCAGCGCCACCCGGAGAAAGCCCACCGCCCGGACAATGCGCAGCCCAAGAAACCCGACTGGATCCGCGTCCGCGCACCGGGCGGGCAGGGCTATGCCGACACCCGCAAGATCATGCGCGAACACAACCTCGTCACGGTCTGCGAAGAGGCGGGCTGTCCCAACGTCGGCGAATGCTGGAGCCAGGGTCACGCCACCATGATGATCATGGGCGACATCTGCACCCGCGGCTGCACCTTCTGCAATATCGCCACCGGCCGGCCCGACACGCTCGACGTGTTCGAGCCCGGCCGCGTCGCCGACGCGGTGCAGAAGCTCGGTCTGAATCACGTCGTCATCACCTCCGTGGACCGCGACGATCTCGAGGATGGCGGCGCCGACCACTTCGCCCAGACCATCCGCGCGATCCGGCACCGCAGCCCCGGCACCACGATCGAAATCCTGACGCCGGATTTCCTGAAATGCGCGCCCTCGGTGTTGGAAACCGTGGTGGCGGCGAAACCCGACGTCTTCAACCACAACCTCGAAACCGTGCCCGGGCTCTATCCCTCGGTGCGTCCCGGCGCGCGCTACTTCCACTCCCTGCGCCTGCTGCAGCGGGTCAAGGAACTCGATCCGTCGATCTTCACCAAGTCTGGCATCATGGTGGGGCTGGGCGAAGGCCGCCAGCAGGTGATGCAGGTGATGGAGGACATGCGCGCCGCCGATGTCGACTTCCTGACCATCGGCCAGTACCTGCAACCGACGCCCAAGCACCACGCCGTGGATCGCTTCGTCACCCCCGAGGAATTCGCGGGCTACGAAAAGGCCGCCTACGGCAAGGGTTTCCTGATGGTCTCGGCCACGCCGCTCACCCGGTCGTCCTACCACGCCGGCGACGACTTCGCACGCCTGCGCGCAGCCCGCGAAGCCCGGCTCGCCAAGGCCTGACCCGCCCGATCCCGATGCGCCGCCGTCCGACACGGGGCGCCCCTTCATCTTGCCAATAAACTCCGGAGAGCACGAGAGGCAGCGCCTCTCGTATCCGGCGCAGCCGGATCACTCCCCGCCGGGCAGGGCCTTGAGATAGGCCGCCACCGCCGCACGATCCTCAGCAGGAAGCTGCGCGAAATTCTCGATCACCGCCACCATGTGCCCGCCGGCGGAATCGAAATCCGGGGTGAAGCCGCTTTCGAGGTAGTAGGCGATGTCGGTCGCGCTCCAGTCGAGCGCGCCTGGGCGCAGGTCCGGGATCGTGCCGCGCCCGTTGGGGTTTGGCGCGCCACCCAGCCAGGCGTCGCGCTCCAGCCCGCCGAGCGCGTCGCGCGGGGTGTGGCATTCGCCGCAATGGGCCAGCGCCTCGACAAGGTACCGCCCGCGGTCCACCGTCGCGTCCGGGACCTCCTCCATCACCCAGTCCTCGCGCAGGTAGAGCGTCTTCCACACACCCAGCGAGCGGCGGATGTTGAAGGGAAACCCGACCTCGTGCGCCGCACTCGGCGTCGCATCGGGTGGCAGGGTCTGCCAGAAGGCCCAGAGATCGGCCACGTCCTGAGCGGTCATGCGGGCATAGGCGGTATAGGGGAAGGCCGGGTAGTAATGGGCGCCCTCGGGCGAGACGCCGCGCTGCACGGCGCTGGCGAATTGCGCCAGCGACCATGTCCCGATCCCGGCCTCGGGGTGCGGAGAGACGTTGGGCGCCACGAAGGTTCCGAAATCGCTGGGAAATCTTTGTCCGCCCGCGAGCACCCGCTTGGCATCGCCCTCGGCCTCCGGCGCGTGGTGGCAGGAGGCGCATCCGGCCGCGACGAAGACCTGTTCGCCCGCGGCCGCATCGCCCGCGCTCTCCGGCACCGCGCTCTCGGGCAGCGGCACGGCGCGGGTGATCCAAAGCCCGCCCGCAAGCACGGCCACGGCAAGCGCCGCAAGCAAAATCACTCCCTTGCGCATGCCGGCGGCTTAGTTCTGCGAGGCGCGATAGTCGTCGTGGCAGGCCTTGCAGGCATCGCCGATCTGACCCAGCGCCGGGCCAAGCGCCTCCTGCCCGGTGGCAGCGACCTCCTGCATGTTCGCGGCGGCGGTGCCGAAGCCTTCCCATTTGGTGACGAAATCGTCGAAATTCTCCCAGATGGCGGGCAGGGCGCGGGTGCCGTCGATGGCCATCTCGTCGCTGCCCTCGGGCCAGTGCGGACCCTGCTGGATCATCGACACCGCGACAAGCGTATCCGCGGCGGCTTGTGCAGATTCGGTGTCATACGCGACCTCTCCCTTGGCCATGCCGCCGAGGATGCCGAGGTTCAGCGCCATGATGCGGAACTGCCCCTGACGCGCCTTGAGCACGTCGGAAAAATCTTCCTGGGCAAGGGCGGGGGATGCCAGAAGGGCGGCGGCGCAAACGGCCATGGCGGATGTCTTGAGCATAATCGGTCTCCCTGAATGAACCTAACGTCACCTAGTATGCCGCAGTCCCCGGGCAATGCCGATCACAGCTTGGCGAGCGCGGGGGCAGTTCAGGGGCTCACCCGCATCGGCGCCCGCGTGCCCTCGACGCTCAGCGCCTCGGGCCAGCCGACCCAGCGTTCGACGGCATAAAGCCCCAGACAAACCGCGATGATCGCCAGCACCAGCTTGACCTTGCCCGCAGAGGGCGGGTTGCGCGCCCAGCGTGCCATGCGCAGCAGGTGGAACCAGTTCACGACTCCGCCTCGCCGGTGAACCGAACCTTGCCGATATAGGGCAGGTTCCGGTTGCGCTGCGCGTAGTCGATGCCGTAGCCCACGACGAATTCGTCCGGGATCTCGAAGCCGATCCAGTCGGCGCGGAAATCCACCTCGCGCCGCGATGGCTTGTCCAGCAGCGCGATGGTGCGCAGGCGTGCGGGCTTGCGCGACCTCAGAAGCGCCGTCACATGGCTCAGCGTGTGGCCGGTGTCGACGATATCCTCGACCACCAGCACGTCGCGGCGCTCGATCCCCGACCGCAGGTCCTTGAGCACCCGCACCTCGCGGCTCGACTGCATCTCGTTGCCGTAGGAGGAGACTTCGAGGAAATCCACCTCGACCGGCAGGTCGAGCTCGCGCACCAGGTCCGCGATAAAGACGAAGGACCCGCGCAACAGCCCCACCACCACCAGCTTGTCGGTGTCCGAAAACTCTGCGTCGATCTTCACGCAGAGCGCCTCGATCCGCGCGGCGATGGCCTTGGCCGAGATCATCTCGTCGATGACATAAGGACGCTGAGTCATGGCTTTCCCTTGAATTTCCGTACTTGGCGTACGACATGGCACAGACTCATGACGAAAACGGGGACCGATGCCAACCCATTCCGAAACCCGAAAGCTGCCCTATACCGCGCAGCAGATGTACGATCTTGTCGCCGATGTCGGCTCCTACCCGGAGTTCCTGCCGTGGTGCGCCGCGGCGCGCATCCGCTCCACCAAAGAGGAGGGCGCGGCGACGGTGATGCTGGCGGATCTGGTAATCAGCTTCCGGGTGTTCCGCGAACGGTTCGGCAGCCGCGTGACGCTCTGGCCCGAGGACATGAAGATCGACACCGAATACCTCGACGGGCCGTTCCGCTACATGAAGTCGAACTGGGCCTTCCGGGATGTGGAAGGCGGGTGCGAAGTGTCCTTCTTCGTCGATTTCGAATTCAAGAACGCCATGCTGCAGGGAATCATCGGGCTGGTGTTCAACGAGGCGATGCAACGCATCGTGCGCGCCTTCGAACGGCGGGCGGCGCAGCTTTACGGTTGACCTGTCTGGGCCGCGCAATGGTACCGCGCTGCTCATCCGAAGGGTGAGGTTTGCCGTCCAATGCTATGACGAGAAAGAGGTTTTTCGATCGAGACGAGGTGAGCGCGCTTACATCTCGTCCAGCGCCGTCTGTACCAGCGTCAGCGCATGCAGCGTCGCCGCCGCGCGTACCGCGGCGCGGCCCAGCGCGCCATGCTCCACGGTCTGGCTGAGCGTGCCCGAAGCCGTCGCCAGCGCATAGCAGACCCGGCCCTCGGGCTTGTGCTCGGACCCGCCTGGCCCGGCGATGCCGCTGATCGCCACCGCCACATCCGCCCCCGACAGCCGCCGCGCACCCAGGGCCATCTCCCGCGCCACCTGTTCCGACACGGCGCCGTGCGCCGCCAGCGTGTCCGGGAAAACTCCCAGCATGTCGGTCTTGGCGGCGTTGGAGTAGGTGACGAAGCCGCGTTCGAAGATCGCCGAGGAGCCCGCGACGTCCGTCAGTGCCGCCGCGACCTTGCCGCCGGTGCAGCTTTCGGCGCAGGTCACCGTCGCGCCCTTGTCGCGGGCGGTGGCGAGGATGGACTGCGACAGGCTCTCGGTCACATCAGCACCCTGTGCGCGAGACCCGCCAGCACGATCACGACGATCGCCGCAAAGACGCCCGCCACCACGTCGTCCAGCATCACCCCCAGCGCGTCGCCGCGGCGGTCGGCACGGCCCACCAGCCAGGGTTTCCAGATGTCGAAGACCCGGAACATCACAAAGGCCACGATCCAGCCCGGCCACAGCCGCGTGATGTCGGCCTGCATCATCATCGCCCCGTAACTCACTGGAAAGAGGGCGATCCACTGGCCGACCACTTCGTCGATGACGATCCAGGACGGGTCGTGATCGGTGCCGCCGGCGGTGATCTTCTGCGTTGCCATCCAGCCCGTGACGAAGACGAAAAAGGTCATGTTCAGCAGGAACCAGAAGCCGCCCAGCTGATGCAGACCCCAGGCCACCGGCAGCGCCGCCAGCGATCCCCAGGTGCCGGGTCCGGGGCTCAGGAAGCCGATGCCGAAAAAGGAGGCGACCCACTTCATGCTGTCACCAGGGTGGCCGTTGCCATTGCCGCGATCCCTTCCTTGCGCCCGGTAAAGCCCAGGCGTTCCGACGTGGTCGCCTTGACCGACACACGGCCCGCTTCGATGCCGATGATCGCCGCAAGTGCCGCGCGCATCGCCGCCGCGTGCGGCCCGATCTTGGGCTCTTCGCAGATCAGCGTCACGTCCACGTTCCCGACAGCGTAACCGCGCGCGGCGGCGCGCGCCACCGCATGGGACAGGAAAACGTGGCTTTCGGCGCCTTTCCACTGCGGATCCGAGGGCGGGAAATGCTGGCCGATGTCGCCATCCGCCAAAGCGCCATAGATCGCATCGGTCAGCGCGTGCATGCCGACGTCCGCGTCGGAATGGCCCGACAGCCCGCGCTCATGCGGCACCGCGACGCCGCAGAGCATCACGTGGTCGCCCTCCGCGAAGGCGTGCACGTCGAACCCGTTTCCCAGCCGTATATCCAATCCCTGCTCCAGTATCCGGGCCGCGCGGGCGAAATCCGCGGGCGTGGTGATCTTGAGGTTTTGCTCTGACCCTTCGGTGATGGCGACGTCAAGCCCGGCGGCGCGGGCCACGGCCACGTCATCGGCGGCGCCGCCGGGATGCGCGCGGTGGGCGGCGAGGATGGCGTCGAAGCGGAACCCCTGCGGTGTCTGCGCGCGGTAAAGCCCGTCGCGGTCGCGAGTGCCGGTCACCCGGCCGGCGTCGCCGGTCCAGAGCGCGTCGGTCACGGGCAGGGCGGGGGCGGCGGCCTTTGCCGTGTCCAGCGCGGCGATCACCTCGGCGATGATCTCGGGGCTGACGCAGGGCCGCGCGACGTCGTGGATCAGCACCAGCCTGGGCGGGTCCTCTGCCAGCGCCTCCAGCCCCAGCCGGACCGAGGCCGCGCGGTCCGCGCCGCCTGGCACGAAAGTGCAGTCGATCCCCTTGGCTGCCGTCTTCGCGGTCTCCATATCGTCCGGGTGGACAACCACCACGCACCGGTCCATCCGAGAGAACGCCCTGAGCGTCCAGCGCGCCACCTGAGCGCCCGCCAGCATCTGCCACTGCTTCGGCACCGGTCCCCCGGCACGGGTGCCGCGCCCGGCGGCCACGATCAAGGCGGCGATGGTCATGGGTGTCTCCTTGACCCGGGTGTAGGGTTTGCGCGGCGGCTGCGCAACGGTGCCGCGGGTTGTGCCGAAAAATTAGGCATTTGTGTCCGTGGTGGGCGCAATATATCCCGCAGATATTGTAGGATGCCGGGGCGCAGGCTAGCGCTGAGACGGTGCACAAGGAATAAGCGATTGAACTTGGCTCCCGCCGATATCGACTTCACACCTCCGGTTCTGCTGGCTCCGCTGGCGGGAATCACCGACCTGCCGTTCCGCACGCTCGTGTCGCGCTTCGGCGCGGGCCGGGTGGTCAGCGAGATGGTCGCCTCGCAGGAAATGGTGCAGGGCAAGACCGGGGTGCGCGAAAAGGCCGAACTGGGGTTCGGGCAGGCCAACACCGCGGTGCAGCTGGTGGGACGCGATCCCTACTGGCTGGCCGAGGCGGCGCGCATGGTCGAGGCCAATGGCGCGCGGCTTATCGACATCAACATGGGTTGCCCGGCCAAAAAGGTCGTGGGCGGCTATTCGGGATCGGCGCTGTTGCGCGACCTCGACCATGCGCTGCGGCTGATCGAAGCGGTGGTGGGCGCGGTCGACGTGCCGGTGACGCTCAAGACCCGGCTGGGCTGGGACGATGCCTGCCTCAACGCGCCCGAGCTTGCGCGCCGCGCCGAAGCGGCCGGCATCCGCATGATCGTGATCCATGGCCGCACCCGCTGCCAGTTCTACAAGGGCCGCGCCGACTGGGCGGCGATCCGGGCGGTGAAGGACGCGGTCACGATTCCGGTGATCGCCAACGGCGACATCACCGATACGGCGACCGCGCGCCGGGCGCTCGCTGCCAGTGGCGCCGACGGCGTGATGATCGGGCGGGGCGCGCAGGGGCGGCCCTGGCTGCTGGCCCAGGTGGCGCATGCGCTCTACGGGGCGCCCGCGCCGAAGGTGCCGCAGGGCAGGGCGCTGGTCGATATGGTGGCCGGGCACTATGAGGCGATGCTGGGCTTCTACGGCACGACGCTTGGCGCCAAGGTCGCGCGCAAGCATCTGGGTTGGTACATGGATGATGCCGGCACCGACGCCGCGCTTCGCCGGGCCATCCTGACCGCGCGGACGCCCGAAGAGGTGCTGGAGCGGCTGCCCGAGGCGCTGATGGACAGCCGGAGGGCGGCGGCATGAATGCCGAATTCGACGCCAGCCTTTGGTCGTCTCTGCCGGTTCCGGCGATCCTGCTGGATGCCGACCAGTGCATCGCCGACATGAACCCCGCCGCCGAAGGCTTCATGAACAACTCGGCCAAGTGGCTCTTGGGCCAGCCGATCTGGGACCGGCTGACGGTGGACGCGCCGCTGGAGCAGAGCCTCGAGAGGGCGCGAGAGAACGGCACGCCGCTGTTCGTCAACGATGTCGATGTCGGCCCGGGCAGTCGCCCGCCGCTGGTGTGCAACCTGCAGATCGCCCCGGTGCAGGGGCGGCCTGGCTGGATGATCCTGCTGATCTCGCCGCGGGAACTCGCCGGCCGCATGACCCAGAGCCATTCGGTGAAGTCTGCCGCCAAGTCGGCCATCGGCATGGCCGAGATGCTGGCGCACGAGATCAAGAACCCGCTCGCCGGCATCGCCGGGGCGGCGCAGCTTCTGAGCATGAACCTGAGCCAGAGCGACCTGGAGCTCACCGACCTCATCGTCGAAGAGACGCGCCGCATCGTGAAGCTGCTCGAGCAGGTCGAACAGTTCGGCAACCTCAGCGCGCCGGAACGGCGTCCGGTCAACGTGCATGACGTGCTCGACCGCGCGCGGCGCTCGGCGCTGCTGGGCTTCGGCGCACATATGAAGATCATCGAGGATTACGACCCCTCGCTGCCGCTGGCCCATGGCGACCCGGACCAGTTGCTGCAGGTGGTGCTGAACCTGCTCAAGAACGCGTCCGAGGCGACCCAGGGCCAGCCCGGCAAGATCCGCCTGCATTCCTTCTATGAACACAGCTTCCGCCTGCGGCGGGCCGACGGGTCGGGCGTGTCGCTGCCGTTGCAGATAGAGGTGATCGACGACGGTCCGGGCCTGCCCGAGAACATCAAGGGCGACATCTTCGACCCCTTCGTGTCGGGCCGCGAGAACGGCACCGGCCTGGGCCTGGCGCTGGTGAGCAAGATCATTTCCGACCATGACGGCTGGATCTCGGTGGACTCGGTGCCGGGGCGCACCGTGTTCCGCATCTCGCTGCCCATGGCCCCCCGCGACAAAAAGGAGAAACGCTGATGGATGGCACGGTTCTGGTTGCGGATGACGACCGCACGATCCGCACGGTTTTGACCCAGGCCCTGACCCGGGCGGGGTGCAAGGTGCACGCCACCAGCTCTCTTACCACGCTGATGCGCTGGGTCGGCGAGGGCAAGGGCGACGTGGTGATCTCGGACGTGGTCATGCCCGACGGCAACGGATTGGAAATGCTGCCGAAAATCGCCCAGGACCGGCCCGGCCTGCCGGTGATCGTGATCTCGGCGCAGAACACGATCATGACGGCGATCCAGGCCGCCGAGGCCGAGGCCTACGACTACCTGCCCAAGCCCTTCGACCTGCCGGACCTGATGAAGCGCACGGCGCGGGCGCTCGAGAACCGCAACCGCGCACCGCGGCGCGAGGAACCGACGCACAGCGCCGACGGCCCGGACGAACTGCCGCTGGTGGGCAAGACCGCCGCGATGCAGGCGCTCTACCGGCTGGTGGCGCGGGTGATGAACACCGATCTGCCGGTGCTGATCTGCGGCGAGAGCGGCACCGGCAAGTCGCTGATCGCGCGAGCGATCCACGACTTTTCCGACCGCCGCACGCTGCCCTTCGTCACCGCCACCGCCGCCGACCTGTCGGAACTCGAAGGTCCGGCGCGCATCCTCGCGCGGGTCAAGGGCGGCACGCTGCTGATCGACGAGATCACCGATTTCGACGATGAGGTGCAGGCGCGGATCGTGCGGATGATGGATGTGCCGGGCGAACACGTGCCGCGTTTCATGGCCACCAGTCAGGGCGATCTGAGCCAGGCGATGGAAGAGGGCCGGGTGCGCCAGGACCTGTATTACCGCCTGTCGGGCGCGACCATCAACGTGCCGTCCCTGCGTGAACGGGTCGAGGATATCGCGCTTCTGACCGACCATTTCCTGCTGCGCGCCGAACGCGAGGGCGCGCCGAAGCGGTGGCTTTCGACGGACGCGGCAGAGCTTTTCCGGCAGTATTCCTGGCCCGGCAACGTGCGCCAGCTGGAAAACGCCGTGCGCCGGCTGAGCCTGACCAGCCGCGCCGAGGAGATCACCCGCACCGAGGTCGAGGCGGTGCTGGGCAACCAGCCCGACACCGGCCCGATCCTGCGCGGCGGCGAGGGCGAGAAGCTGGGGACCTCGGTGGCCCGTCACCTGCGGCGCTACTTCGACCTGCACGGCAACATGCTGCCGCCGCCGGGGCTCTATACCCGCATCCTGCGCGAGGTGGAGGCGCCACTGATCGAGATCGCGCTCGAAGCGACGGGCGGCAATCAGGCGAAATGTGCCGATTTGCTGGGAATCAACCGCAATACGCTGCGGAAGAAGATCACCGACCTCGATATCCGCGTGACACGCCGCCGCAAATTGATGTAAAAGAGCCACATAACTGTGGCCGCGCTGCTGTCGGCGGCGAAGAGACCACAAGATATGGCGGTTCGCTGCGGGTAGCAGCGCATTGGTGCGAGGTTGGGCTGTGGCCACTTGGGCACGGACGTTGAATTGGTCGCGGTTGGTCCGCTTGCGGCGCCAGCGGCGCGTTCAGAACGCGATGACCCTCGGCCTGGTTCTGCTGGGGCCGCTGCTGGCGGGCGCGACCTTTGCCGTGCTCGGCCCGCTCGACCAGGGTCGGGGCGCCCAGACCGGGCTGCGGCTGGTGCTGCTCGCCGACCTTGTCTACGTCCTGCTTCTGGCGGCGCTGGTCTTGCAGCGGGTGGCCAAGATGATCGCCGCCCGGCGCGCCAAGTCCGCCGGATCGCGGCTGCACCTGCGTCTGACCGGCGTTTTTGCCCTGATGGCGCTGCTGCCGACGATCACCGTCGCCGTCTTCGCGGTGCTCACCATCAACATCGGGCTCGAGACGTGGTTTTCGGAACGCGTGCGCAACGTGGTGGGCGCGTCGCTGTCGGCGGCAGAGGCCTATGAGCAGGAGCACCGCGAGGACCTGATTCAGGATGCCCGCGCGCTTGGCAATTACCTCGACATCAACCGCCGCGCGACCTTCATCATGAACGACGGCGAATTGCGCCAGATCCTGAGCCAGGGGCAGGCGCAGATTCAGCGCGGGCTGCGCGAAGCCTTCGTCATCGACGGCACCGGAGAAATCCGCGCACGGGGCGAACGGTCGTACCTCTTCGACTACGAGCAACCGACCCCCGCAGAGATCGCCGAGGCCTCCGACGACGGCGTCGCGATCATCGAGGACTGGGACAACAACGAATTCCGCGCGCTGCTGCCGCTCGACGCCTTCGTCGACCGCTATCTTTACGTCAGCCGAGAGGTCGACGGCGGCATCCTCAACCTGCTGGACGACACGCAGGAAACCGCGCGTTTCTACCAGCAACAGGAAAGCGAACGGGGCCGGCGGCTGTTCGACTTCGCGCTGCTTTATCTTGGCTTCGCGGTGCTGCTGATCCTTGCCGCCACCTGGCTGGGCCTGTGGTTCGCCGAACGGCTGAGCCGCCCGGTGGGGCGTCTGACGGGCGCGGCGCAGCAGGTGGGTGCGGGCGATCTGGACGTTCAGGTGGTCGAGGACGAAGGTGATGACGAGATCGCCCTTCTGGGCCGGTATTTCAATCAGATGACCCGGCAGCTCAAGGCGCAGCGGCAAAAGCTTCTGGACAACACCCGCCAGATCGAACGGCGCCAGCGGCTCTTCGATTCTGTGTTGAGCTCGGTCACCTCGGGGGTCGTGGGGCTCGATCCCGAGGGTAAGATCACCTTCGTCAACCGCTCCGCCGAGAAATTGCTGGCCTGGGAAGACGAGGACAGCCGTCAGTCGGTGCCGATCCATGTGGCGGTGCCGGAATTCGGCCCGGTCTTCGACCGCCTGCGCGACATTCCCGGCGAGACGGTGCAGGAAGAGGTCAAGGTCAGCCGCGAGGGGCGCCTGGAAAACCTGCTGGTGCGCGTCGCCACCCGCCGCCGCAACGACGGCAGCCTCGAAGGCTACGTGGCGGCCTTCGACGACGTGACCGACCTGGTGAGCGCGCAACGCATGGCGGCCTGGGGCGACGTGGCCCGCCGCATCGCCCACGAGATCAAGAACCCGCTGACGCCGATCCAGCTGTCCGCCGAGCGGATCAAGCGCAAGTTCCGCCGCCAACTGGATGCGGTGTCCGCAGACAGCCTTGACCAGATGACCGACGTGATCGTGCGCCAGACCACCGACCTGCGCCGGATCGTCGACGAGTTCTCGAAATTCGCGCGGATGCCGGAACCCGAACGCAAGCCCGAAGACCTGGTCGCCCTGCTGCGCGGGGCGGTGTTCCTGCAGGAAAGCGGCCAGCCAGACGTGCGCTTTGTCGCGGACTTGCCGGACAGCCCGATGGCGGCGGAACTCGATGCGACGATGATCAGCCAGGCGCTGACCAATCTCATCAAGAACGCCGGAGAGGCGACCGAGACCTTGCGCGAGAGCGGCGCGGAGGAGGGCTATGTGCCGGAGATCCGCATCACTTGCGGCACCGACGACCAGGGCCGGGCCGAAATCCGGATCATGGACAACGGCATCGGCCTGCCCGAGGACCGCGCGCGGCTGTTCGAGCCCTACGTGACCACCCGCGACAAGGGCACCGGCCTGGGCCTGCCGATCGTCAAGAAGATCATCGAAGAGCACGGCGGCAGCCTTGCGCTTGAAGATGCGCCGGTTTTCGACGGCGCGACCCATGCCGGGGCGATGGCGGTCATCCGCCTGCCGCTGGCGCCGGGGGGCAGCCCGTTGCCCGCCGCATTGCAACAAGAAACGGTATAAAAGAGGTGACGACCCATGGGCGATATTCTGATTGTCGATGACGAACGCGACATCCGCGAGCTGATTGGCGATATCCTGGAGGATGAAGGTTTTGCCACGCGGCTGGCCGGCAATTCCAACGAGGCGATGGCCGAGGTCAATACCGAGCCGCCGGCGCTGATGATCCTGGATATCTGGCTCAAGGACAGCAAGATGGACGGGATCGACATCCTCAAGACCGTCAAGCGCGACAATCCTGACATCCCGGTGGTGATCATCTCGGGCCATGGCAATATCGAGATCGCCGTGGCGGCGATCAAGCAGGGCGCCTACGACTTCATCGAGAAGCCGTTCAATATCGACCAGCTGCTGGTGGTGATCCGCCGCGCCATGGAAACCAGTCGCCTGCGCCGCGAGAACCAGAAGCTCAAGCGCAAGGATGCCACCGCCGCCGAGATGGTCGGCGAAAGTGCGGCGTTCCGCACCCTGGTGGGACAACTCGACAAGGTGACAAAATCGAACGGACGGGTGATGCTGTCGGGACCCGCGGGGTCCGGCAAGGAAGTGGCGGCGCGCTATATCCACGCCCATTCCGGCCGCGCCTCGGCGCCCTTCGTCACCGTGAACTGCGCCGGCGTGGCGCCCGAAACCATGGAAGAGGTGCTTTTCGGCCGCGAGACGCCCGACCGCGGGGTGGAGCCGGGCCTGCTCGAGCAGGCCCACGGCGGGGTGATCTATTTCGACGAGGTGGCGGACATGCCGTCCGGCACCCAGTCCAAGATCCTGCGGGTGCTGGTCGACCAGCAGTTCACCCGGGTTGGCGGCGCCGACAAGGTACGGGTCGACCTTCGGGTGATCTCGTCCACCAATCGCGACCTCGCGGTGGAGATCGAGACCGGGCGCTTCCGGCAGGAACTCTACCACCGGCTGAACGTGGTGCCGATCGCGGTGCCGAGCCTCGAGGAGCGGCGCGAGGACATCCCGCTGCTGGCGCGGTATTTCATCGCCCAGTGCAACAAGACCCAAGGCTTGCCGATGCGCGCGCTGAGCGACGACGCGGTGGCGCTGATGCAGACCATGGTCTGGCCGGGCAACGTGCGGCAGCTCAAGAACCTCGTGGAACGTGTGCTGATCCTCGGCGACGGCTCCGGCGAGATCGAGGCCCGCGAACTGCCGCAGGACAGCGGCCCGGCGAGTGCCGAGGAGGGACGGGTGGTGCTGTCGGGGACGCTGGCGACGCTGCCGCTGCGCGAGGCGCGCGAGGCGTTCGAGCGCGAATACCTGCTGACGCAGATCAACCGCTTCGGCGGCAACATCAGCCGCACCGCGTCCTTCGTGGGCATGGAGCGGTCGGCGCTGCACCGCAAGCTGAAGTCGCTGGGGGTGGTGACCTCGGCCAAGGGCGGGGCGCGTATCGCGCAGCTCGAGGACGAGGTCGAAGAGGCGGGCTGAGCGCCGCTCCTCCGCCCTGGCGGGCGTCCTCGCGGACACCGGGCAGCATGGGTCCGGCTCCGGATTCACCAGAACAGAGCCTCTGTTCCGCACCCACCCCGCGCCCGGACCTGCCTGACCGCAACCGGCCCCCGCGCCAAGCGAAATAGCCGTCTCCCCGCGTGCCGCGGGGCCCCTCGGCGATTTCCCTTGTCGCGGCGTCCGCTTCCGGTCCGGTCCGTCCCGTGCGAGGGGTGGCTCCGGAACAGAGACCGGTCGGGCGGTGGATTGACCCCTTTGCGGCACTCTGTCATTCAGACCTCTGGACAGGTGCGGCGCGGAGCTGGAACGGCATGAAGGTCATCATCTGCGGGGCGGGCCAGGTGGGCTGGCAGATCGCCCGCCATCTGTCGGGCGAGCGCAACGACGTGACGGTGGTCGACAACAACCCCGACCTCGTGCGCCGGGCCACCGACTCGCTGGATGTGCAGGGCATCTCGGGATTTGCCTCTTACCCGGACATCCTCGACCGTGCGGGTGCGCGCGATGCGGACATGATCATCGCCGCGACCTATTCGGACGAGGTCAACATGGTCACCTGCCAGGTGGCGCATTCGGTGTTCTCGATCCCGCGCAAGATCGCGCGGCTGCGCTCGCAAAGCTACCTGACGGCGATCTATTCGGATCTCTACCGCCGCGATCACATGCCCATCGACGTGGTGATCAGCCCCGAGAAGGAGGTGGCGGAGGCGGCACTGCAGCGCCTGGCGGCGCCCGCGGCCTTCGACACCGAGATCTTCTTCGACGGCAAGGCGCAGCTTCTGGGCCTGACCATCGAAGCCGAATGCCCGGTGGTGAACACGCCGCTGCGGCAGCTGACCGACCTTTTCTCGACCCTGCGGTCGGTGGTGGTGGGCGTCCGGCGCGAGGGCACGCTCTTTGCGCCTGAATCGGGCGACCAGCTTTTCGTCGGGGATTCCTGCTACGTCATCGTGCATGCAGACGACATCCGCCGGACCATGGAGATCTTCGGCAAGTCGCTGCGCAAGCAGGAGCGGGTGGTGCTGGTGGGCGGCGGCAACGTCGGGCTGGCGGTGGCCGAGAACCTCGAGACGCGGGCCGAGCGGGTGCGGGTCAAGATGATCGAAAAGAACCGCAAATGCGCCGAACGCGCGGCAGAGGCGCTGGAACGGACCATCGTGCTGCATGGCGACGGGCTGGATGCGAGCCTGCTGGCCGAGGCCAATATCGAACGCGCCGATGCGGTGCTCTGCGTCACGGACGACGACAAGACCAACATGCTGGCGGCGGTGCGCGCCAAGGCCGCGGGCTGCCCGATGGCCATCGCGCTCATCAACGATCCGACGCTGGTGCCGCTGATGGAGCCGCTGGGCATCGACGCCTACATCAACCCGCGCGCCACGACGGTGAGCTCGATCCTGCGCCACATCCGCCATGGCCGCGTGCGGCAGGTCTATTCCATCGGCGATGCCGAGGCCGAGGTGATCGAGGCCGAGGTGCTGTCGACCTCGCCCATCGCCGGCAGCCGCATCCGCGAGATCGACTTTCCCGAAGGCGTGCTGGTGGGGGCGGTGCTGAAGGGCGACAAGGTGGTCAAGCCCACCGGGGCGTTGGTGATCGACGAGGGCGACCTGATCGTCATCTTCGCGCTGAGCAAGGACGTGGCCGAGGTCGAACGTCTGCTGCAAGTCTCGATCGACTTCTTCTGAGCCATGCAGCGCCTGCTTGCCCTGCCGCTGTTCCTGGTGCTGACCATCATCACCTGCGCGTCGATGATCCTGCCGGCCGCGGTGGCGCTGGCGGGCGAGGATTTCCACGATGCGCGCAGTTTCTTCTACGCGGGCCTTGTCGGGCTGGTGCTGTGTGTGATGATCGCCGTGGCGCAGGCGACGCGGGTGCACAACCAGAGCGCCCTGCGGCAGCTTCTGGCATTGCTGGCCGCATTCCTGGTGCTGCCGGCGATCATGGCGGTGCCGTTCTACGAGGCGGTGCGCACCACGACCTTCGTCAATGCCTATTTCGAGATGGTGTCGTCCTTCACCACCACCGGGGCCACGCTTTTCGAGCCGTCGCGGCTGTCGGCCACGGAGCACCTCTGGCGCGCGCAGGTGGGCTGGCTGGGCGGGCTGCTGATGTGGGTTGCGGCGGCGGCGATCCTCGCGCCGCTGACCCTGGGCGGGTTCGAGGTCACCGCCCTGGGCGAGCCGGGACAGACCGCGCCTGCGGACCGGGGACGTCGGGCGATCGCCGATCCGGCGCGGCGGCTGTCGCGCAGCCTGCATGCGCTGCTGCCGGTCTATGCGGGGCTGACGCTGGCAATGTGGATCCTGCTGCAGGTGCTGGGAGATTCGCCGCTGGTGGCGCTTTGCCACGCGATGTCGGTGATGGCCACCTCGGGCATTTCGCCGGTGGGGGGCGCGCAATTCGCCACCAGCGGCATTGCCGGAGAGGTCATCCTCTTTCTTTTCATGTTCTTCGCCCTGTCGCGGCTGACCTTTTCCGGCGACACCGGCAATTCGAGCCGCAGCGGCCTGCGGGACGATCCGGAATTCCGCATGGGCCTGGTGATCGTCGTGACGGTCCCCACGGTGCTGTTCCTGCGGCACTGGCTGGCGTCCTTCGACGTGGGCGACGAGGAAAACCTGATCGCCGGTATCCGCGCCTACTGGGGGGCCATGTTCACCACGCTGTCGTTCCTGACCACCACCGGGTTCATCAGCGCCGACTGGTCCACCGCGCAGAACTGGTCGGGGCTGAGCACGCCGGGGTTGATCCTGCTGGGCCTGGCGCTGATCGGCGGCGGCGTGGCGACCACCGCCGGCGGGGTCAAGCTGCTGCGGGTCTTCGCGCTCTATCTCAACGGTTTGCGCGAGATCGAGAAGCTGGTGTATCCGTCCTCGGTCGGCCGCTCCAGCATCATGAGCCGCCGCATCCGCAAGGAGGGCGCCTTTATCGCCTGGGTGTTCTTCATGCTTTTCGCGTTGACCCTCGCGGCGGTGGCGCTGGGGCTGGCGGCGCTTGGCGTGGCGTTCGAGCCGTCCTTCGTGCTGGCCATCGCCGCGCTCACGAACACCGGGCCGCTGATCGCCGTCGCCGCCGAGGCCCCGATCGCGGTGTCGCAGATGGGCGCGGGGATCAAGGCGTTCCTGGGCCTTGCCATGGTGCTGGGGCGGGTCGAGATGCTGGCGCTTTTCGTGATGCTGAACCCGGATATGTGGCGCGACTGACGCGCCATTGCCGCAGCCGGACATTTTCGGGCTTTTTGCACTGGAAGTTCCCGAATCCGCACCCCATACTTGGCGATGATCCACCGCGCCGATCCGGGCGTGCGCAAGAAAAAAGGCAATTTCAATGGCTTCGGACAGACAAAACCTTCAGGACGCGTTCCTCAACCACGTCCGGAAAACCAAGGTTCCGGTGACCGTTTTCCTGATAAACGGCGTGAAATTGCAAGGCGTGATCACCTGGTTCGACAATTTCTGCGTGCTGCTGCGCCGCGACGGTCAGTCGCAGCTTGTCTACAAGCATGCGATTTCGACCATCATGCCGGCCCAGCCGATCAACCTGTATGACGGCGAAGACAACAATTGAAAGAACATGACCGCGGTGTGACCCGGGCCTGGGTTCTTCACCCCGACATCAAATCCGACCGCGACCGCCGTGTGGCGGGGCCCGCGCTGGACGAAGCCGTGGCCCTGGCCGCGGCCTTGCCCGATCTCGAAGTGGTCGGATCCGAAATCGTGCCGCTGCCCAAGCCCCATGCCGGGCATCTGTTCGGCACCGGCAAGATCGAAGAGCTCAAGGCGCGGATCGCAGCGGCAGAGGTCGAGCTGGTGCTGGTCGATGGGCCGGTGTCGCCGGTACAGCAGCGCAACCTCGAAAAGCAATGGGGGGTCAAGCTGCTGGACCGCACCGGTCTGATCCTGGAGATCTTCTCGGATCGCGCCGCCACCCGCGAAGGTGTGCTGCAGGTCGAAATGGCGGCACTGTCCTACCAGCGCACACGGCTGGTGCGGGCCTGGACCCACCTGGAACGGCAGCGGGGCGGGCTTGGTTTCGTCGGCGGTCCCGGCGAGACGCAGATCGAGGCGGACCGCCGCGCCATCGACGAACAGCTGGTGCGTTTGCGCCGGCAGCTCGACAAGGTCGTGAAGACCCGCGAGCTGCATCGCAAGGCGCGCGCCAAGGTGCCGTATCCGATCGTCGCGCTGGTGGGCTATACCAACGCCGGGAAATCGACGCTGTTCAACCGGCTCACCGGGGCCGAGGTGATGGCCAAGGACATGCTCTTCGCCACGCTCGATCCGACGATGCGGGCGGTGAAGCTGGCCAACGGGCTCGACGTGATCCTGTCGGACACGGTGGGGTTCATCAGCGACCTGCCCACGGAACTGGTCGCCGCCTTCCGCGCCACGCTCGAAGAGGTGCTGGCGGCGGACCTGATCGTGCATGTGCGCGACATCAGCCACGATAACACCGAGGAACAGGCCGAGGACGTGCGCGGCATCCTCAAGTCGCTGAAAGTGTCCGAGGACACGCCGCAGATCGAGGTCTGGAACAAGGTCGACCTTCTTGAGCCGCAGGCCCGCGATGCCGCCCGCACCCGGGCCGAGCGCGAGCCGGACATCCTTGCGCTCTCCGCCCTCACGGGCGAGGGGCTGCCGCAGTTTCTGGAGACGGTGAAGCAGCGGCTTGAGACGGAGACCACGGTCGAGACGCTGGTGCTGCCCTTCGATCAGGGCCACCGCCGGGCCTGGCTCTTCGAGCGCGGGCTGGTCGAGGAAGAGCGCGAAACCGAAGACGGCTTCGCGCTCACCGTGCGCTGGTCCGAGCAGCAGAAGCGCACTTTCGAGACGGTCTAGACGCGAGCGCCTAGGACGCGCTGCCCTCTTCGGACCTGTCGGGTTCGAAGCAGTCCAGATCGGGCCGCGTGCCGATGCTGATATGGTCGATATCCTCGTTCGCGAGGCCGATGATCAGCGACGGGATCATCATGCTGACCAGCACGAAGATCGGCAGGCCGACCACGGTGATGACCTGTTGCAGAGCCGTCAGGCCAGCCTCGCCGGCAAGAATGATCAGCATCGCCGCCACCAGCCCTTCGGCCGCGCCCCAGAACACGCGCTGATGCACCGGTCCGGGGGTGGCGTTGCCGGTGCAGAGCATGTCGACCACCAGTGACGCCGAATCCGACGAGGTGGCGAAGAAGATCGCCACGATCACCACGGCAAAGCCCTGGATGAAGGTGGTCCAGGGAAGTTGCTCGAAAAAGGCGAACATGGCCAGCGGCACGCTTTCGGCCACCGCGTCGCTGATCGCCCCGGCCTGGTCGCCCATCGCCTCGCGCGCGGCGGCGCCGAGACCGTCGAACTCCATCGCCTGCCAGCCGAAGATCGCGAACCAGATCAGCGTGAAGAGCGACGGGGCCATCAGAACGCCGAAGACGAATTCCCGGATCGTGCGCCCGCGCGAGATGCGCGCCACGAAAAGCCCGATGAAGGGCGACCAAGTCACCGTCCAGGCCCAGTAGAACACCGTCCAGGATCCCTGCCAGCCCCAGTCGTCGTTGCCGGGGTTGTTGTTGGCCAGCATGTCGTTCCAGAAGGCCAGCCGCGGCAGGTTCTCGAAATAGAGCCCGAAGGTCTCCACGATGCCGCGCAGCAGGAACAGGGTGGACCCGCAGATCAGCACGAAGATCATCAGCGCCACCGCCATGCCGATGTTGAGGTTCGACAAGAGCTTCACGCCCTTGTCGAGCCCGACGACGATCGAGGTGACCGCGACGCCGGTCAGAACTGCGAGGATGCAGACCTGCACGAAGGCGCCGTCGCCGGTGCCGAAGAGCTCGTTCAGGCCGGCGGCGATCTGGCTGGACCCGAGGCCCAGCGACACCGCGACGCCGAAGAGGGTGCCAAGCACGGCGGCCACGTCGATGGTCTTGCCGATGGGGCCGTGGATGCGCTCGCGCAGCAGCGGGTAGAAGACCGACGACACCCGCACCGGCAGTTCGTAGCGGTTGATGAAATAGGCGAAGGCCAGACCCGGCAGGGTGAAGATCGTCCAGGTGTGCAGGCCCAGATGGTAGATCGCGATGGAGATGGCGTCCTTGGCCGCCTCTTCGCTGTAGGGTTCGATGCCGGGCAGGGGCGGGGTGGAGAAATGCGAGATCGGCTCGGCCACGCCCCAGAACATCAACACCGTGCCGATGCCGCCGGCAAAAAGCATGGTGAACCAGCTGAGGTTCGAATACTCGGGCCGCGATCCCTTGCGGCCCAGCCGGATGTGCCCGTGCCGCGACATCGCGACCCAAAGCAGGAAACCCAACCAGACGTTGACGCCAAGGATGAAGAACCAGCCCAGATTGGTGACGATCCAGGCACGGCCCGCCGCAAAGGCGTCGCCGATGGGGCCGGGGGCGATGACCAGCGCCAGCACGAACACCAGTGTCAGAGCGGCCGATGTAAAGAAAATCGCGGGATCGGTCCTCAGACCCAGTTTCCGAGCAAGTTCGTCCATCATGTCCCCCGTTGAATTCGTTAAGATATTCGGGGTTAACGCAACGTCGTTCCGCAATGTTCCGAGATTTCTGGCAACCTGGACGTGTGGGGCGTCGGGCAGGCGCGCAGCGTCAGTCGGTGGTCAGCCGTGTCACGCCCACCGCCGCCGCGCGCGCGAGGTCGATGTCCAGCGACATGGGAATGTACTCTCCGCGCCGCCAGAGTTCGCCCAGGTCGTCGTAGTGGCGCGACAGGAAATGACCCGATTGCCCGGTGGAATTGATGAAGACCGAACTGTCGGGATCGGCGAAGTCGTAGACGCCGCGATAGCCCGCCCCGTGCACGTTCTGGAACGGCATCGGGTCCTGTCCGCTGGTGCGCCCGCGTTGCAGCGTGTTGTCGCCGCCGCTGGTGCTTTGCCGGATGTTGACGAAGTAGCGCAGCACTGGCACCTCGCCCAGCACCGGATGGTCATGGGTGGCCTGGTGCGCATCGCCCCAGCGCAGGGATTCGAGCGCCGTGCCAAAATTTTCGCCGATCCAGACCAGCGCGTCGTCCAGCGCCAGCCGCGAGATGTCGGTGCAGCTCTCTTCCGCCGCCGAGCGGATGATGTCGCACCAGGCCGAGGCGCCGTCCACGTCGCGGAAGACGCGCTCGATGAACAGCGGCTCGACGTGGTCGAATTCATCCGCCAGCGGGCCGAGGTCGTCGCGGATCAGCCGGTCCTGCAGCGCCCGCAGCCAGGCGGCGTAGATCAGCGGCTCGGGCAGGTGCTCGTTCATCTCGCCGTTCCAGTTGGCCAGCAGGTCCAGCGCGCGCTGGCGCTGGCGTTCGGGCGTGCCTTCGGGCGCGGCCTCGCCGGTGAACCACAGATCGGCGCCGATCAGCGGCAGAAGCGACCGCGCCGTAAAGGACACGGTGTCGAGCTGCGCCTCGATGAAGCTGTCGCGCGTGTGCACCTCGCGGCCCTGCATCAGCCCCTGCCAGCGCATCACCCGCTGGCTGTCGCCCCATTCGAAGCTGACATGCATGGGGAATGGCCGGTCGACGACCTTGTTGTTGGTGTTGCCGACGATCCCGCCCGAGGGCGAGAGGAATTCGGGATTGGCGGAGAAGGGCAGCATGCCCTGCCAGCGGTTCGCCTCGATCCAGCCGGGGCTGGGCAGGCGGCCCTGGCTCTGATGCGCGGCGTCGCGGCGCGGCATGGCGCCGATGGTCTTGAGCGCAATGGTCTCGTTATCCGCCAGTGTCAGGTTCTGCGACGGCGCGACGTAGCCTTCGGAGAGCGCCAGCGCCTCTTCGACATCATGGGCATGCATCAGGCCGATGGCGGCGCTGATCGAGGTATCGCGCCCCGAGAGTGCCGTCCAGGCCAGCGACACGACATGGCCTTCGGGCGTGATGCTGGCAAGGTCGAAGCGGGTGCCCGGCAGGACCGGGCCGTTGTCGGTCCAGCGCAGGGTGATGGTGATCGGGGCCGCGTCCTTGATCTCGATGATCGACCGGCGGGTGCGAAACGCTTTGAACCCCTCGGGCGTGCGGTATTGCTCGGGATTGTCGGGGTTCAGTTCCTCGATGTAGAGGTCCTGGTCGTCGAGGTAGGACGAGGTGATGCCCCAGCCCAGATCCTCGGACCGGCCCAGCATGATCGCGGGAACGCCGGGGATGGTGCCGCCGATGACACCGCCGGAACTCAGTTGCAGCCGCGCGAGATACCAGATCGCGGGGGCGGTGAAGCCCAGGTGCGGATCGTTGGCCAGCAAGGTGCCGCCCGAGGCGGAGCGGGTGGGGTCGGCGGCCCAGGCGTTCGACGCGCCCGCCAGCCCGCGCCGCGGCACCGGCCAGAGGGCCGGACGGTCCTGCGCGGGCGTCGCGGCGGCAAAGCGGGCTCCGGCGGGAAAGAGCGCGCTGTATTCCGGCAGCGCGGCCAGGCCCTGGCCGGGAATGTCGGGCAGGATATCCGCCAGCCGGTCCTCGTCGGGGAGTTGCAGCGACGTGCGGGCGCGCAGCACCTCGTCGCCGAGGTGGCCCGATAGCTGCAGCGCCATGAGTTTGACGATGGCGATGGAATCCGCGGGCTGCCACGGTGCGATGGGCGCGTTGAACAGGAAGAATTCGGGCGCGCCGCGGCCAAGAGAGTCGGCGTTGATCTCGTCGATGCGGGCGTTGACGCCGCGGGCATAGGCATCGAGCGCATCGCGGGTGCGGGCATCCTGTGCCTCGACCGACTGTACCGCCAGCGGGTAAAGGTCGAGGCGGCGCAAGAGCTTGTCGGTCTCGACCGTGCGGGTGCCGAAGACCTCGGAGAGGCGGCCCTGCACGGTGCGGCGCAGCAGGGTCATCTGCCACAGACGGTCCTGCGCGTGAACGTAGCCCAGTCCGAAAAAGGCATCGCGGTCGGACTGCGCGAGGATATGCGGCACGTTGGAATTGTCGCGCACGATCTCGATATCGCCGGTGATGCCCGAGACCGCCAGCGCCTTATCGTAATCGGGCAGGGACCGCGAGCCCAGGTAATAGACCACCAGCACCGCCAGCAACGACAGCAGGATCGCCGCCGATGCGAGCCGCAGCAGCCATCTGAACAGGAAGCCCATTTTCGTCTCCGTCTCCCGCACTAGGTCCGGTGCAAAGGGCGTATCTCGGGATCGCGGCCTTGCCAAGGGGCGGACCGGCGGGAATAACGGGCGCAACGCAGCGAAAGAGGGAGAGAACGATGGCCAAGGTGGCATTTCTGGGATTGGGCGTGATGGGCTATCCGATGGCGGGGCATCTGGCCCGGCGCGGGCACGAGGTCACGGTCTACAACCGTACCGCCGCCAAGGCCGAGGCCTGGGTCGAAGAGCACGGCGGCGCCTGGGCGAAAACCCCGGCAGAGGCGGCGCGGGGCAAGGAATTCATCATGGCCTGCGTCGGCAACGACGACGATCTGCGCTCGGTCTGCACCGGCGAAGGCGGCGCTTTCGGGGGCATGGACCGTGGCGCGATCTTCGTCGATCACACCACCGTATCGGCCAAGGTCACGGCAGAGCTGTATTCCGAGGCCAAGACCTTGGGCCTGTCCTTTGTCGACGCACCGATCAGCGGCGGCCAGGCGGGGGCCGAGAACGCAGCCCTTTCGGTGATGTGCGGCGGGGATCAGCCGGCCTATGACATGGCCGAACCGGTGATCGACACCTATGCCAAGCTCTGCCGCCGCATCGGCGAAAGCGGTGCCGGGCAGATGACCAAGATGTGCAACCAGATCGCCATCGCCGGGCTGGTGCAGGGGCTCTCCGAAGCGCTGCATTTCGCCGAGAAGGCGGGGCTCGACGGCCGTGCGGTGGTCGAGGTGATCAGCCAGGGGGCCGCCGGGTCGTGGCAGATGTCGAACCGCTATGAAACGATGCTGGACGACCATTTCGATCACGGCTTCGCAGTCGACTGGATGCGAAAGGATCTTGGGATCTGCTTGCAGGCCGCCGACGAGGTGCAGGCCTCGCTGCCGGTCACGGCGCTGGTGGACCAGTTCTACAAGGACGTGCAGAAGCAGGGCGGCGGCCGGTGGGACACCTCGAGCCTTATCCGCCGCCTGCGCGCCTTGGGGTGAGCCGCGCCCGGAAAAGGCTCCGGGGGAGCCTTTTCAGCGGCGAACGCGGTTTTCGCAAGAAAACCGCCGGGGCAAGCCGCGCCCGGGCAAGGCTCCGGGGGAGCCTTTTCAGCGGCGAACGCGGTTTTCGCAAGAAAACCGCCGGGGCAGGCCGCGCCCGGGAAAGGCTCCGGGGGAGCCTTTTCAGCGGCGAACGCGGTTTTCGCAAGAAAACCGCCGGGGCAAGCCGCGCCCGGGAAAGGCTCCGGGGGAGCCTTTTCAGCGGCGAACGCGGTTTTCGCGAGGAAACCGCTGGGGTCAGGGAGAGTCGAGCCACCGTCGGGCCGCGGTGCGGCGATCCGGCTCTGCCGCTCAGCACTTTATACCAGCCAAATCCGGACGACTTGTCAGCGTCGTGCCAAGCCCAGCCAAATCGCCGTGCCGGGGGGCGGCCCGGCGATGGCGCGGCGGCGGCCAGGGGCCGCCTTGATTCCGCGCAGCGACGAGGTCCGAACCAACGAACAGAGGGGCGGCCCGACCCCTCGCGGCAGGTTTGGCGGCGTCAAACTCACCTTGCGGTCCGTGGATGCGCGGCACCGGCCTGGCACATGACCGGCGTGATGACGTGCCGCTGGTGAACAGTCGCGGGTCGACTACAACATGGCGCCTGTCTCTGACGGGGCATGGCATCGACCAATCGCCTTAGAACCGCAGCGACACCCGCAGCCCCGGCGCTTTGTCCGAAAGCTCCAGACGCGCCTCGTGCAGGGACGCGACCACCTCCACCAGGCTCAGACCCAGCCCGCTGCCCGGCGTGCCGCGGCTGCGGTCGAGCCGGTAGAGCCGTTGCAGCACCAGCCCGCGCTCTGGCTCGGGGATGCCGGGACCGGTATCGGCCACCCAAAGCACCGGATGCGGGCCGTTCGATGCGCCCAGGGTGATCGCCGTGCCGGAGGGCGTGTGGCGCATGGCATTCTCGATCAGGTTCGCCACCGCCTGGCCCAGCAGGTTGCGGTCGCCGGTCACCGGGATCGTGTCCGCGTCGGCAGGCAGGTCCAGCGTCAGGCTCTGGCCGTTCTCTGCCGCCGAGGGTTCGAAGACCTCGTGGAAGGTCCGGCAAAGCTGCGCGAGGTCCACCGTGGCAAAGCGTGAGCGGGGCGTGCCCGCCTCGACCTGCGCGATCTGCAGTAGGGCGTGGAAGACCGAGACGATATCCTCGAGCTCCGCCCGCGCCTCGGCCACCTTCTCCTGCGCCTCCGAATCCAGCGCGTGCCGTTCGGCCAGATCGTCCAGGTGCAGGGCGACGCGCTGGATCGGCGTCTTGAGGTCGTGCGCGATGTCCGAGGACACCTGACGCAGGGTCTCGACCGAGGCTTCCTGCGCGCGGGCCATCTGGTCGATCTTGCGGGCGATCTGCGCCAGATCCTCGCCCCAGCCGGGCGTGTCGCCGATCCGCGCCGACAGCGTGCCGGTGGTGAGCCGGTCGAGGTCGTCGCCGATCACCGCCACCTGCCGTGCCGATCGGCGGGCGAAGTAAAGACCGCCAGACACCGCGATCAGCACCGTGGGCAGCAGGCTCAGCGCCAGAATGTTCAGGAACACGCCGCGCAGGGCGTCGATCTCGGCCCGGCTGCGCGCGATGGTCAGCTGCCCGCCATAGAGCCGAGCGGTGAGCGCCAGGTAGCGCCCCGGCAGCCCGGCGCGATCCTCGCCCAGGCTCACGATGTGGTAGCCCTCGTCGTCGCGCGCGATGAAGGCGTTGCCGTAATGCTGGCGGTTGGCGGCGTAATAGCTCAGCACCAGCCGGTTCGGATCGGTCTCTGCCGCCTCGGCTTCGACCAGCTGCGCCAGCGCGGCACCGCTCGGGGCGGCGCGGAACCCGGTCATGTCCTGCCGCAGATCCTCGCGGATCGTGTCCTCGAAGGACCGCTGGGTGATCACGTAGCTGGTGGCGAGGCTCAGCAGGCTGACCACCGAGAAGAGCAGCACGAGGCCAAGCGCCAGCCGCAGCGGGGTGGAGCGCAGCAGGCGGCTCATCCGTCGATCCGGTAGCCCGCACCGCGCACGGTCTGGATCAGGTCCGGCTCGAAGGGTTTGTCGACCTTGGCGCGCAGCCGGCTGATATGCGTTTCGACCACGTTTGTCATCGGGTCGAAGGAAATGTCCCAGACCGATTCCAGCAACATGGTGCGGGTCTGCACGCGGCCCTTGCGGCGCAACAGGTGTTCGAGAATGGAGAATTCGCGCGGCAGCAGGTCGATCTCCTGCCCGCCGCGGGTCACCTTGCGTGTGATCAGGTTCATCTCGAGGTCTGCGGCGCGCAGGACGGTTTCCTGCTCCACCGCCTGCGGGCGGCGGGCAAGGGCGCTGACCCGGGCCGACAGTTCACCGAAGGCGAAGGGCTTGGTGAGGTAATCGTCGCCGCCGGCGTTCAGACCGTCGATGCGGTCGTCGACGCTGCCCAGCGAGGTCAGGAAGAGCACCGGCGTGCGGTTGCCGGCGGCGCGCAGGGTCTTGACCAGCGTCATGCCGTCGACCTCTGGCAGCATCCGGTCCACCACCATGACATCGTAGCCGCCGCCCGTGGCCTGCACCAGCCCGTCGCGGCCGTCGGTCACGAGATCGACCGTGTGGCCTTCTTCGCGCAGTCCGCGGGCGATGTAGCTGCCGGTGGTGGCGTCGTCTTCGACAACGAGAAGTTTCATTGGGACCGCAATCGCTGAATGGCGGGTGCAAGCCCGCGGAAGTGCACGGAACATGAGCCTTTTGGTCCGCCGTGTGAAGCTTCGTTGGTGTTAAAAATTTGTATAGGCCCGGCCAAGCGGCTGTGAGGCGCAGGCGTCAGATAGGCAGCATCGCAAGAGCAAAACAACGGAGTTTGCATGACCCTCAACGCTTCCACATCCCGCATCGCGGCCGTGGCCCTGGCCGCATCCGTGGCTACCACCGGCGGCCTGGCGCTGGCTCCCACCGCGGCCTTCGCCGTGCCCGAAGGCGGCTATGGCGACCTGGTCGAGCAGGTGTCACCCAGCGTCGTCTTCATCGAGGTGACCGGCAAGGCGTCGCCTGCGAATTTCGAAGGCGAGCTGCCGGAGAACATGCCCGAAGAGCTGCGCAGGCGCTTCGAGGACATGATGCCCGAACACGGCCAGCGCGGCGACCGCGCGCGCCAGGGTCTGGGCTCAGGCTTCATCGTGTCCGAAGACGGGCTGATCGTCACCAACGCGCACGTCGTGGCCGGTGCCGAAACCGTGACCGTCAAGCTGTCGGACGACCGCAGCTTCGAGGCCGAGGTGCTGGGCAGCGACCGGCTGACCGACCTCGCCGTCATCAAGGTCACTGCCGGTGAGCCTCTGCCGGCCGTGGCCTTCGGATCGTCGGACGACATGCGCGTCGGCGACGAGGTGATGGCGGTGGGCAACCCCTTCGGCCTTGGCGGCTCTGTCACCAGCGGGATCATCTCGGCCAAGTCGCGCAACATCAACGCCGGGCCCTACGATGACTTCATCCAGACCGACGCCGCCATCAACCGCGGCAATTCGGGCGGCCCTCTGTTCAACAACGATGGCGAGGTGATCGGCGTCAACACCGCGATCTTCTCGCCCGGCGGCGGGTCCGTGGGCATCGGCTTTGCCGTGCCGTCCGACCTGGTGCAGGAGGTCGTCGCCGACCTGAGCGACGATGGCGAGATCACCCGTGGCTGGCTGGGCGTCCAGATTCGGCCGATGTCGGACGAGATCGCGGACGTGCTGGGCTACGCCACCCCCCGCGGTGCGGTGGTCGAAATGGTCCAGCCCGACAGCCCCGCACAGGCCGCAGGCCTTGAAAACGGTGACATCATCCTAAGTTTTAACGGGACACAGATCGAAGACCTGCGCGATCTGACCCGTGCCGTCGCCGACACCGACCCCGAGGCCGAGGCCGACGTGGTGATTTGGCGCAAGGGTGAAGAAGTGACGAAATCCGTCACCGTCGGCACGCTCGATCAACAGGACGCGTAAGGCGCGAATTCCGCAGGTGAAGGTCCCCCCGAAGCTTGCGGGATCATCCTTTAGGGGATGCGCGGTCCGGTGTCGAAAGACGCCGGGCCGCTTTTTGTTTTATCCTTCGCCTGCTGTCGGCCTGCGACGCGGGCAGCGCGCCGCTAATCTGCCGCTTCTTCCTCAAAATTGCCCAAATGTCCGTTTAAGCGGGATGCAACCAGCTTTGACGGAGACCGCCATGCCCAGAGACACCGCCGAATCCCGGGTCGACTATATCGCCCGGTCCGCCGAAGACTTTTTCGGCCAGGAACTGGACGACATCTCGGCCCCCGGCGGCGAAAGCCGGTCGAGCTTCCGTCTGCATTTTCCCGACCGCACGGTGATCGCCACCCTGCGCCCGAACTTCCGCCGCACCCATCTCGAAGGCTATGTGCTGGGCCAGTTGTCGGAGCATTGCGACGACGTGCCCCGCGCGCTTGGCGTGGTCGAGGAAATCCTGTTTCAGGAAGACGTCGGCGGCCGCCGGCTCAACGTCGCCATCGCCGAGGTCGAGGGGATCGAGCAGCACGAGATGGCCCACGCGGCGGTGTCGTCGATCTTCCGTTTCCAGAGTGCCGCGCGCAAGACCGACTTGGCCGAGATGCTGCCGCACCTGGGCGACAATGCCGAATGGTACGAGAATTTCATCGGCGCGGTGGACGCGCTCGAACCCTACGGAGGCGGCATCCCCGACAGTTTCGACCCCTATGCGGTGCTGGATGCGCTGGACGTGCCGAAGACGCAGTTCATCAAGTGGGACTGCCGGTCGGGCAACGCGGCGCTCGGGGACGACGGGCGGCTGCGCTGGTTCGACTTCGAATATTCCGGCATCCGCCACGGCGCCGAGGATTTCGCCTGGCTCATCGGCGACGAGGCCTGGCCGATGGACCCGAGCGACATGGTCGATATCGTCATCGACGCCTTCGACCCCGAATGCGGCCACACCATGGACGCCTATTTCGAATACCTGTCGCATTACACCGTGTTTCACTGCATCCAGCGCTTCAAGCTGATCGTGAAAGAGGCGGAAAAGCGCGGCTGGCAGAAGAAAGAGAAGGTGCGCAAATACGACGATGCCGGGATACATCCGGATTTCGCCGCCCATATCTGCAAGGTCGGCGGGTATTTCGCGGCGCAATATCCGCTGACGTCCTGCCTGCGCGATCATTTCGAAGCGGCGGAAAAGAACTTCCGCACGCTATCTGAACGCGACGCGCGGCGCGAGGACAAGCGGATGAAGAAACTCAAGCGCCGCCGGGTGTTGCGGGCCTGAGCCGAGCATGCTGGACCAGTCCCCCGTGACCCAAGACGCCGCGGCGCGGAGCGCACCACAGCCCGTCGTCGACGTCATCGACGCCTACGAGGCCTTCGAGGCGCTGCGCCCGGCCTGGAACGCGCTCTTTGCCCGCGATCCCGAGGCGACGCTGTTCCTGTCCTGGGCCTGGCTGGCCGAGGGCCTGTCGGAAAACCCGCGCCGCTGGCGCATCTTCGTCGCGCGCAACCCGCACCAGCTTAGCCAGATCGTCGCCGTCCTTCCGCTGCGCCTGCGCGTGCACTGGAGCCGCGAGCGCGAGGAATTCACCACCGAATGCGACGCCGCCGGACGGCTGCTGCACAGCCTCTGGACCGGCCTGCTCTGCGATCCCGACTGGGAAGAGGCGGCCATGCCGGCGCTGGCGCGGGCGGTGGCGCAGACGCCCTGGACCGAGCTGTCGCTGCGCTATGTCCGCAGCACCCGCCGCGCCGAGGCATTCGCGGCGGCGTTCGATCCCGCGGAGTTCCGGCTGAGCTGGAAGACCTACACGGTCAACGCGGGCGCCACCGACAACCTTGTCGCGCCGCGCCTGGTGCTGCCGCTGAGCTTCGAGACCTGGCTGCAGACCGCGCCGTCGCGGGGCGTGCAGGACCTGATCCGCCGCACGCGGCGGCGTTATCTCGACAGCGGGCGCTGGACGCTCACCCGCAGCGATGCCGACACCCACGAGCGCGACCGCGAGGCGCTGCTGGCGCTTTGGGTGGCGGAACGCGGGGTGAAAAGCGGCTCTGACGAAGCGCAGGCGCTGGCCGAGGGGTTCCGCAGCCGCCTAGACCTGGCGCGCCGGCTGGGTTGCCTCGACCTGAGCGTCTTGTGGGACGGGGACACGCCGGTCGGCGCGGTTGCGCATCTGCTCGATCACGACATGGACCGGATGCACCTCTTGCTCATGGGCCGCGATCCCGGTGACGCGCCGGGCGCGCCCGAGCTGATCCTGATTCCCGAAAGCATCCGCTGGGGCATCGACCAGGGCTTCGACCGCTACGAGTTCGGGGCCGGGGACCAGCCGTGGAAATTCGCCTTTGGCGCGCAGCGCCGCGAGATGCGGTATTTTGCCCTGCGCCGCCGCGCCGCGCCGCGCGCCTTCGCGCTGGACCGGCTGTGCCTGCCGGATGCGGTGGAGCGGGTGGCCGAGATGGTGCGCATGGGCAAGACCGAGCGCGCGCAGCAGGGGCTCGACCAGCTCAAGCAGCTGGTCTGAGGACGCTCAGCCGCGTGCCGACATGCGCCGGGCCATGTCGATCATGCGCGCCGAAAAGCCGTATTCGTTGTCGTACCAGCCGAAGATGCGCAGCTGATCGCCTCTGGGCAGGGTTTCGGGCAGGGCGATGACCAGCGACTCGGGCCGGCCGCGCAGGTCCGTCGACACGCAGGGATCGTCGGTCCAGCCGATCACCTCCGATGCCTCGGCGAGCGCCCGGAGCGCGTCCTCCGCAGGTCCTGCGGGCGGCGACGACAGCCGCAGCGTCACGTCGATGGCCGAGACCGAGATCACCGGCACACGCACCGCCGCTCCCGTGACCCGTCCCGCGATGTCAGGCAGCACCAGGTCGATCAGGTGCGTGGCGCTGGTGGTGGTGGGCACCATTGACACCGCCCCGGCACGGCTGCGCGCGAAGGGCCCGCGCGGCGCGTCGACCATGGGCTGGCTGCCGGTGTAGCAATGCACCGTGGTCATGTGCCCCGACAGGATGCCGAAGCGGTCCTGCACGGCCCGCAGTAGCGGCGCGAGCGCGTTGGTGGTGCACGACGCGTTCGACACGATCCGTGCATCGCCCAGCGTGTCCTCGTTGGCGCCCAGCACGATCGTCCGCTCGGCCTCGTCGCAGGGGCCGGAGATGAGGACGCTGCGCGCGCCGGCCTTTAGCCCCTGTGCCGCATGGGCGCGGGTCTGGATCGTCCCGGTGCAGTCCATCAGCACATCGACTCCCGAGAGATCGAGATCGCCCAAGGCGCGCCTGCCGGTGAAGGGGATGCTCCGGTCGTCGATCCGCAGCATACCGGCCTCGGCGCGGACCCGGCCCGGGTAGGGGCCGAAGACGCTGTCGTACTGGAAGAGATAGGCACAGGTGGCGGGATCGGCGATGTCGTTGATCAGCGCCAATTCGATATCCGGATGGTGACGCAGCACCTGGCGCAGGACCGTGCGACCGATCCTGCCGAACCCGTTCAGCGCGATGCGCATGGTCTTGGCCTTACGTTAGAAATCCACCTCGAGGGCGACGCCCTTTTCGACCGCAAGCTCTACCACTTTGGCGGCGGTGGCAAGGTCCTGAAGGCCGACTCCGGTGCCGTCGAAGAGGGTGATGTCCTCGTCGCTTGTCCGGCCCGGATGGCTGCCGTTGATGACGGCGCCGATCTCGGTGATGTCGCTCTCTTCGATCAGCCCTTCGGCGATGGCATGCTGTGCCTCGCCGATGGAGATGCTCTGCGCCACCTCGTCGGTGAAGACGCGTGCGCGCTTCAGCAGTGCCGCTTCGACCTCCTGCTTGCCCTTGGTGTCGGTGCCCATGCAGGCGATATGTGTGCCAGGAGAGACATGCGCATCCATCAGGGTCGGATCGAAGCTCGAGGTGATCGAGATGATCACGTCGGCGTCGCGGCCCAGCGTCGGCAAGTCGACCTCTTCGAAGGGCAGGCCCAGCTCGGCGGCGCAGTCTGCAAGGCGGGACAGCATCTCTGGATGATAGTTCCAGCCGATGACCTTCTTGAAATCCCGGTGTTTCACGGCGGCCTTCATCTGGAACACCGACTGGTGCCCGGCGCCGATCATGCCGAGGACTTCGCTGTCCTTGCGCGCCAGGTGCTTGATCGACACCGAGGAGGCGGCGGCGGTGCGCAGCGCGGTCAGCAGGTTGCCGCCCACCATGGCCGAGACCTTGCCGGTGTCCGGATCAAACAGGAACACGGTGGACTGGTGGTTGATCAGTCCGCGCTTTTCGAGGTTGTGCGGCCAGTAGCCCCCGGCCTTGAGGCCCAGCGACCCGCCGGCGCTGTCGAACCCGCCCTTGAAGCCGTAGAGCGCGTCCTCGTGGCCGATCGCCTCGCGGACCACGGGGAAGTTGTACGCGTCCTTTGCGGCCATTGCGGCGAAGACCTGCTCGACCGCGTCGAAGGCGGCTTCGGGGGTGATGAGGTCGGAGATCACGGATTCGGGAACGATGTGCATGGGGGTCCTTTCAGGCCGGCAGGCCGCCTGCCGGGAATTGGATCGCCCGGGGTGCCCCCGGGCGATGCGAGAGACGCTGTCTCTCGCGCTCTCTGGAGTTTGTTTGCAAGATGAAGCCGGATCAGTAGGCCTTGCCGCGCGCAGAGACCGGCCAGAGGGTTTCGACCTTGCCGTTGCGGACGCCCACGTACCAGTCGTGCACGTTGCACGTCGGATCGCAGTGGCCGGGCACGAGGCGCAGCTTGTCGTTGACCTTGAGCACACCGTCGGGGTCGGAGACGACGCCGTGCTCGTCGGAGCATTTGACGTATTCCACGTCCGTCCGCCCGAAGATCACCGGCAGGCCGCTGTCCACCGACTGCGCCTTGAGGCCAGCGTCGACGATGGCCTTGTCGGCCTTGGCATGGCTCATGACGCTGGTCAGCAGGAACAGCGCGTTTTCCCATTCGCCGCGGTCGATGCGGTTGCCGTCCTTGTCCAGGATGCGGCCGTAGTCAGCATCCATGAAGGCGTAGGAGCCGCACTGCAGCTCGTTGAAGACGCCGGAAGCGGATTCGAAGTAGTAGGATCCGGTGCCGCCGCCGCCGACGATGTCGCTCTCGATGCCTTCGGCCTTGAGCAGTTCCAGCGTTTCGGAGACTTGGCTGATGGCGATGTCGGTCTTGGCCTTGCGGTCCTCGTAGCTGTCCATGTGCTGCATCGCGCCCTGGTAGGCCTGGATGCCGGCATATTTCAGGCCGGGTGCCGCGTCGATGGCCTTGGCGAGCTCGACGACCGGCTGGCCGTACTGCACGCCGCAGCGGCCCGCGCCCACGTCGATTTCCACCAGGCATTCGATCTGCGTGCCGTGTTTCTGGGCTGCGGCCGAGAGGTCGGCCACGTTGTCCAAGTCGTCGACGCAGCAGATGGTGCGCGCGCCCAGCTTTGGCATCCGCGCAAGGCGGTCGATCTTGGCGGGGTCGCGGACCTGGTTGGAGACCAGCACATCCTTGATGCCGCCGCGGGCGAAGACCTCGGCCTCGGAGACCTTCTGGCAGCAGACGCCGACGGAGCCGCCGAGCTTTTCCTGCAGCAGCGCCACGTCGACGGATTTGTGCATCTTGCCGTGCACGCGGTGGCGCATGCCGTGCGACTTGGCGTAATCGCCCATCTTCCTGATGTTGCGCTCGAGCGCGTCGAGGTCGAGCACCAGGCAGGGGGTCTGGATCTCGGATTCGTCCATGCCGGGCAGGGCGGGCACGTCGAAGCCCACCTCGAGGTCGGAATAGTCGGTGATATCTTTCATGGTCTCATCTCCCGTTGAGAACTGTGAATGGATGGAGGACGCCGGTCAGAGCGTCCAGGGCAGCTTGTCGAGATCGACATTGCCGCCGGTGACGACGACGCCCACGCGCTTGCCGCGGAACACCTCGGGGTTCTTGAGGATCACCGCGAGCGGCACGGCGCAGCTGGGCTCCATCACGATCTTCATGCGCGCCCAGGTGAGTTTCATCGCGTCGATGATTTCCTGCTCGGAAGCGGTGAGGATGTCGGTCACATGCTGGCTGACGAAAGCCCAGGTGTTTTCCTTCAGCGGCACCTTCAGACCGTCGGCCACGGTGTCGGGCGCGTCGTCGGCGATGATGTGCCCGGCCTTGAAGCTGCGCATGGCATCATCGGCCTGTTCGGGCTCGGCCGCGTAGATCTTCACATCCGGCGCCAGCGTCGAGAGCGTGAGGCAGGTGCCAGAGATCATGCCGCCGCCGCCAATGGGGGCGACCACGGCATCAAGACCGTGGCCGTACTCGGCCTCCATCTGCTCCATCAGTTCCTTCGAACAGGTGCCCTGGCCCGCGATCACCCGCGTGTCGTTGTAGGGATGCACGAATTCCGCGCCGGTCTCTTCCTGCACCTTGGCAAAGGTGGCCTCGCGGCTGCTGGTCGAGGGTTCGCATTCGGTGATGATGCCGCCGTAGCCGCGCACCGCGTCCTTTTTCGCCTGCGGCGCAGTGCGTGGCATGACCACGTGGCAAGGGATGCCGCGGCGGCCTGCGGCGTAGCTGAGCGACAGGGCGTGGTTGCCGGAACTGTGGGTGGCGACGCCGCGGGCCGCTTGTTCGTCCGACAGGCCGAAGACCGCGTTGGACGCGCCGCGCACCTTGAAGGCACCGGCCTTCTGGAAGTTCTCGCACTTGAAGAACAGCTCTGCGCCGGTCTTCTCGTTGAGAAAGCTCGAGGTCAGCACCGGGGTGCGGTGGATGTACGGCTTGATCCGCTCGTGCGCGGCAAGCATGTCGGCATAGGTTGGCAGTATGTCTGTCATGTCCTTCACGCGGCAGCCTCCGTTGCGATGGGGGTTCCGTGGCGGTAGACCGCTTGCGCGGCCCCCACTCCGGAGCCCAGGGTGATGTTCAGGCCCAGGTCCGCCATGACCATTTCCGCCGTGGCGATGCCCGACAGGGCCATGGCATCGGTCAGCTGGCCCAGGTGGCCGATCCGGAAGACCTTGCCGGCCACGTCGCCAAGCCCGGTTCCGAAGGCCATGCCATATTCATGTGCGGCACGTTCGACGATTGTCGAGGCATTGAAGCCCTCGGGCGTGCGAATGGCCGTCACGGTGTTGGAATAGAGATCGGGGCTCACCGCGCAAGGGCTCATGCCCCAGGACTTGACCGCGGCGCGCACACCGTCAGCGATGCGGGCATGGCGGGCGAAGACGTTGTCGAGCCCTTCGGACAGCAGAATGTCGGTGGCGAGCTTCAGACCGTTCAGCAGGCCCACGGCGGGCGTGTAGGGATAGGCGTTGGCCGCGTAGCCCTTGCGCATGTCGTCGATGCTCCAGAATGTTCGGGGCAGGGTGGCGGACTTGCTGGCGGCGACGGCCTTTTCCGAGAAGCAGGCGATGGCGAGCCCCGCGGGCAGCATGAAGCCCTTCTGGCTGCCGGTCACGGCCACATCCACGCCCCAGTCGTCGAAGCGGAAGTCCATCGACCCGATGGAGCTGACGCCGTCGACCAGCAGCAGCGCGCCGTGGCCCGCCGCATCCATGGCGCGGCGCAGGCCGGCGATGTCCGACACCACGCCGGTTGCGGTCTCGTTATGGGTGGCGAGCACGGCCTTGATCCGGCCTTCGGTGTCGGCGCGCAGGATCTCTTCGAACCGCGCGACCGGCAGGCCTTCGCCCCAGGGCACGTCGACCTGTGTGACGTCGAGGCCGAAGCGCTGGCACATGTCGATCCACTTGTGGCTGAACATGCCGTTGCGCGCGGCGAGGATGCCGTCGCCGGGGTTCAGCGTGTTCGACAGCGCCGCTTCCCAGCCGCCGGTGCCGGAGGCGGGGAAGATGAACAGCTCGCCGCGGGTGGTCTTGAGCACCTTTTTGCAGCCGTCGATGGCCGGGTGCAGGATCGTCGCGAAGAGCGGCGAGCGGTGGTCGATCGTCGGCATGTCGCAGGCCTTGCGGATCGCCTCGGGAATGTTGGTCGGGCCGGGGATGAAGACCGGGTTCTGAATGCTCATGGGCGGTGCCTCCTGGGTTCTGCATCCTGTCTACAATCTGCCCGTTTGCTGGGCAATTTTTTTGAAAACGTTTTTCATTTTTGGTATGATAAGAAAAACCGAATTGAAACAGGCGCTTGTATTTTTCATGATGTGAAAAACATTTTTGGAAACTTTGGAGACCACCATGGCAGAGACTCAGGACACGCAGACCGGCAAGACCACGTCCCGGGCGCGGGGGCGGCCGCGCGCCTGGACCGACCGGACCGACCAGAACACCATCAAGTCGCTGGACCGCGCCATGGAGGTGCTGGAACGGCTGTCCGAGATGAACGGCGCGACGCTTTCGGAGCTCGCGGGCGCATTGGACCAGGCGCCCGCCAGCGTCTACCGGGTGCTCTACACGCTCGAGGCGCGGGGCATCGTCGATTTCGATTCGGGCGCGCAGGTCTGGCACATCGGCGCCGGGGCGTTTCAGATCGGCTCGCGCTTCCTGCGCCGCACCTCGCTGGTGGAACGCGCGCGCCCGGCGCTGCGCGACCTCATGCAGGCGACCGGAGAGACCGCGAACCTGGGCATCGCGCGGGACGGGCAGGTGCTGTTCCTGAGCCAGGTGGAGACCCAGGCGACGATCCGCGCCTTCTTTGCTCCGGGAACGATGTCGCCGATGCATGCCTCGGGCATCGGCAAGGCGCTGCTGGCGCAGATGGGGCCGGAGCGGGTGGCGGCGATTCTCGACCGGCACGGGGCGGAGCGCTTCACCGAACACACGCTGACCGGGGAGGCGCTGACGGCGGACTTGGCGGAAACGCGGGCGCGCGGCTACGCGGTGGATGCGGAGGAAAAGAACCTCGGGATGCGCTGCATCGCGGCGCCGATCTTCGATGTCCACGGCGAGGCGGTGGCGGGCATTTCGGTCTCGGGGCCGGCCAACCGCATTCCCGACGACTCCATCGCCGCGACCGGCGGGGTGGTGCGGGACGCGGCACAGGCTGTCACGCGCGGGATCGGGGGACGGGCGCCCGCGGCATAGGCCGCGGCGCCCAGGTAAAACTCTTGGCTGCGGTCTGGCGCGGTCAGGCGACGTTTTCGAGTTTCACATCCGGGGTCACGCCCAGGGCAAAGCACACGTCGCGCGTCAGTTCCGGGCGGTTCAGCGTGTAGAAGTGCAGCTTGTCGACGTCGCCGTCGATCAGCTCGGAGCACAGCTCGGTCGCGATGGCGGTGGCCAGCAGATCCTGGCGGTTGTCGCGCTCGGCGGTCTCGAAGGCGTCGATCACCCATTGCGGGATGACCGTGCCGCAGCTTTCAGCGAAGCGGCGCGCGCCCTTCCAGTTCTCGATCGGCAGGATGCCCGGCACGATGGGCTTGTCGATCCCGGCTTTCACGCAGGCGTCGCGGAAGCGGAAGAAGGTTTCGGATTCGAAGAAGAACTGCGTCAGCGCCTCGTCCGCCCCGGCATCCAGCTTGCGCTTGAGGTATTCGATATCGGCGGCCTGGTCGCGCGCCTCGGGGTGGACGTCCGGATAGGCTCCGACGCGGATGGTGAAGTCGCCCGCATCCTTCAGCCCTTCGATCAGTTCCACCGACGATGCGAATCCTTCGGGGTGGGGGGTGAAGCCGTCCGCCCCCTTGGGCGGATCGCCGCGCAGCGCCACAATGTCGGTCACACCTGCGGCGGCGAAGTCGCGGGCGATCTGCAGGGTTTCCTCGCGGGTCGCCTCGACACAGGTCAGGTGCGCGGCGGTGCGCAGGCCCGAATGTTTGTGCAGCGTCGCCACCACATCGCGGGTGAGGTCGCGCGTTGTGCCGCCGGCGCCGTAGGTGACCGAGACGAAGCGCGGCGCCAGCGGCGCCAGCACATGCACGGTGTCCCAGAGACGGAAAGTCGCCTCGATGTTCTTGGGGGGGAAGAATTCGAAGGAAATCTCGGGTCGGGTCATGGTCGGGGCCTTGAATCTGAGGGGGCGATCCTGTCGCGTTACCGTCTTGTCGCATGGCGGGGGATGTGAGACAAACTCATAAATCTCATCAACAACATGAAGCGAACGCGGATATGCATATCGAGTTCCGTCATCTGCGCACGATCAAGGCCATTCACCAGGCCGGGGGCCTCGCCCGCGCCGCGGATCAGCTCAACATCACCCAGAGCGCACTCAGCCACCAGATCAAGGGGCTCGAGGACCAGGCCGGGGTGGAGCTCTTTGTGCGCCGCTCGAAGCCGATGAAACTGTCGCCGGCGGGGCTGCGCCTGTTGCGGCTGGCCGAACAGGTCCTGCCGCAGGTCGAGGCGCTGCAGGAGGAGTTTTCCGGCCTGCGCGACGGGTCGGCGGGCCGCATGCACATCGCCATCGAATGCCACGCCTGTTTCGAATGGCTGTTTCCGGTGCTGGAGCGGTTCCGCAAGAGCTGGCCGGACGTGGACGTGGACATTCGCCCGGGACTGGCTTTCGATGCGCTGCCAGCACTTCTGAAGGAAGAGGTTGACCTCGTCGTGTCCTCGGATCCCGAGGACATTCCGGGCGTGACCTTTACCGAACTATTCGATTATCAACCGGTTTTCGTCGCGTCGTCACAGCATCCGCTGACCGACAAGCCCTACGTCGAAGCCGAGGACTTCCGCGGCCAGACTCTGATCAGCTACCCGGTGGAGCGGTCGCGGCTCGACGTCTTCAGCCAGCTTCTGACCCCGGCCAAGGTCGAACCGGGGGCGATCCGGCAGGTCGAACTGACGGCGGTGATCCTGCTGTTGGTGGCCAGCAACCGCGGCGTCGCGGTGCTGCCCGACTGGGTCGTGCGCGAGGTGAAGTACAATTCCGACTACGTGACGCGGCCGCTGACGCAACGGGGCATCACCCGCAGGCTTTACGCTGCGACGCGCAGCGATGACGTGGGCAAGGGATATGTCACCGACCTCATCGCCTTTGCCAAGGCCGAGGCAGGCCGGTTGCAAGGTCTCTGAGACACCGGAATTTTTAGACACAGGGGAATTATCCCGGCGCGCAGGGCGAGCCGGGGCTGAGGGCACCGAAACGTGGCGTTGTCAGAGCAACGACAGGTCCGAGGCCATTTCGCGGCCGTCGCGGCCTTCGCTCAGCTCGTAGCTGACTTTCTGATCGTCGGCGAGCCCGGTAAGGCCCGACCGTTCCACGGCCGAGATGTGCACGAAGACGTCCTTTCCGCCGCCTTCGGGTGCGATGAAGCCGTAGCCTTTGGTGGTGTTGAACCATTTCACGGTGCCGGTCGGCATGATCCGCGGTCTCCTTCTGGTCTTGTCTTTCCTGGCGGTGCGTCCGATCCCACCGGGGCCGGCAACACTCCCCAATCCTGCGTCCGTTTTATGACGGATGCGCAACAAAGGATCGCACGAGATTGCCAAAAAGCAAGAAAAAGAGGGTCGCAAACCCTTGAGCCGGCCATTATTTCAGCACTCAGCGAAGGGAGTGACGATGATCCTTTACGGTCTGAAGACCTGCGACACCTGCCGCAAGGCCCGCAAGGCGCTGCCCGATGCGGATTTTGTCGATGTCCGCGACGACGGCGTGCCCGAGGAGATTCTGAAACGCGCGCTCGGGCGGTTCGGCCCGGCGCTGGTCAACACCCGCTCCACCACCTGGCGCGACCTGTCCGAGGCCGAGCGCGCGAACGACCCGCTTGCGCAATTGCAGACGCATCCGACGCTGATGAAGCGTCCGCTCCTCGTCGCGGGCGATACCATGTACCTGGGGTGGACCCCGGACGTGCGTAGAAGCCTGGGGTTCTGAGATGCGCAACGCGGCACTGGCCCTGGGCATCATCGCGGGCTGCTTCGGCATGATCGTCGGCTTCGTCGGGTTCGGCTATACCGAACTTGCCCGCAATTTCTCCGAGGTCGAGGAGGCCTTCGGCATGTTCGCCGACCCCGAACTGGTGCGCATCGCGTCGATCCTGTCGCCAATGCTGGCCATCGCGGGCGGGGCCATGGCGCCGTCGCGGGCCTTTCTGGGCGGGCTGTTCCTGATCCTGTCGGCGGCGGGCATGTACATGGCCTTCGGCTTCAATGTCTTCACCATGTTCCCCATCGCCTTTGCCGGTCTGGGCGGCGTGCTGGCGCTGGCCGCGGGCAAACCGGACGAGCCCAAGGCGCATTTCTGACGCCGCTCATTCGGCCATGAACCGCCGCATCACCTCGGCTTCCTGATCCTGCATCATCGCATGCGCGGTCTTCATGTGGTCGCGCATGATCTGCCGCGCGCGATCCGCGTCGCCCGCGCGCAAGGCAGCCACCAGATCCATCTGGTAGGCGCGGCCCTTGCGCCAGAGCCGTTCGTTGGGCGGCTCGTAGAGCCTGCGGGTCACGGTAAGGTCCGACAAAATCTGCGCCATGAAGCCGATGCAGAACCCCAGCAGCGGATTGTCCGAATACCGCGCCAGCTTGCGGTGGAAGGCCAGCGAGGCGACATGCTGGTCGCGCTCTTCCTCGGGGCTTTGCGCCGGGCGGTCATAGGCGGCGACCAGCGCGTCGAGCTCCGCCAGCTGCGCGTCGGACAGTTTCCCCGCAAGGGACGCGGCCAGTTCCGGTTCGAGCAGTTCGCGCAGGGCATAGATGTCGTCGATGGACAGGCCCTTGAAGTAGAAATAATTTCCGAGCAACGCCCGTGCGCGCTCCTCGGTCACTTCACCCACAAAGGACCCGCCGCCGGGGCCGGTGCGCGTCTCGACCAGGCCCTGCGCTTCGAGAATGCGCATGGCCTCGCGGATCGTGCTCTTGGACATGCCGAAACGCGTGATCATCTCGGCCTCGCCGGGCAGGCGGTCGCCGCGGCGCAGGCCCCTCTCGACCACCCAGCTCTTGATCGCTTCGGCCACCTGCAGGGGGCGGCGGCGCTTGGGTTCGGATTTGGCGGGCAGGTCCACGGTGGGGTTCTTTCGGTCGGGGCGGCGACGAATTTATCATGATTGATATTTCCGGCAAGGGCGGCGCGCGAGGTTGACCGGCGGGCGGTGCGAACGCTATCACATCCAAATGGGGCACGCGGATGCCTCGTGAGGCGCCAGCCCAAAGACCGCATCCTGTCTTTCCTGCCGATGGAGGAGGATGCCGATGGCGTCGCCAACCGAAATGACCCCGAACCAGCTTGCCCGCCAGATCGGCACACCGGATTGCCCGGCGCTGATCGATTTGCGCATCGACGCGGATTTCGATGCGGACCCCGTTTTCATTCCCGGCGCACGGCGACACTCCGCCGCTGACATCGTTGACCTGGTGCCCGCGCTGACCGTCCGTCGGGCGGTCCTCTATTGTCACAAGGGGCTGAAAATCAGCCAGGGTGCTGCGGCGATCCTGCGTTGCGAGGGTGTGCAGGCAGAGACGCTCGAGGGCGGCATGGTCTCCTGGCGCGACGCCGCGCTGCCGACAGTGACTGCCGCAGCGTTGCCGGTGGCACAGACCAGCGGCGGCACGCTCTGGGTCACCCGCGCCCGGCCCAAGATCGACCGCATCGCCTGTCCCTGGCTCATCCGCCGGTTCGTCGACCCGATGGCGCGCTTTCTCTTCGTGGCGCCCTCGCAGGTCGATCTGGTCGCGGAGCGTTTCGGCGCGACCGCTTTCGACATGCCGGACGGCGCCTGGAGCCATCGTGGCGCGTTTTGCACGTTTGACACAATGCTCGCCGAATTTGGCCTGAAGGTTCCGGCGCTCGACCGGCTGGCCGAGATCGTGCGCGGCGCGGATACCGACCGGCATGACCTCGCGCCTGAGGCGGCCGGGCTTCTGGCGGTGTCCCTGGGCCTGTCGCGCATGTACCGCGACGACCTGCAACAGCTCGAGGCGGGCATGGGGTTGTATGACGCGCTCTATCGCTGGGCGCGGGATGCGCAGGACGAGGGCCACGATTGGCCTGCGGCGAAGGGGTGAGGTCATGGCGGAAGATCGGACAGCCGTGCGTTGGGCGACGCTATTCGCCGTTTTCCTGCGCATCGGCCTGATGTCTTTCGGCGGGCCGGCGGCGCAGATCGCGCTGATGCACCGGATGCTGGTCGAGGATACGCGCTGGCTGAGCGAGCGGCAGTTCATGGGCGGGCTCAGCTTTTGCATGCTGCTGCCGGGGCCCGAGGCGATGCAACTGGCCACCTATTCGGGCTGGCGGTTGCGCGGCGTGCCGGGCGGGCTGCTGGCGGGCGGATTGTTCGTCGGGCCCGGGGCGCTTGTGATCCTGGCCCTCGCGTGGGTCTACGTGGCCTATGGCGACGTGCCGCTGGTCGAAACGCTGTTCCTGGGCATCAAGGCGGCGGTGCTGGTCATCGTGCTCGAGGCGCTGTTGCGGGTGTCGCGCAAGGCGCTGCGCGGCCCGCTGCACTGGGCGCTGGCGGCGGCGGCCTTCGGGGCGCTGTTTTTCTTCGCCTTGCCCTATCCGCTGATCGTGGTGGCGGCGGCGCTGGTCGGAGCGGTCGCGGCGCAGGGCGAGACGCCCGAAGCCGCGCCTCCGTCCGTGTCCTGGCGCGCGACACTCCTGACGCTGGCGGCCGGCGTGGTGCTCTGGCTCGGGCCGCTCTGGCTGCTGGACGCGGTGACGGGCAGCGCCTTCCTGACCGCGCTGGGGCTGTTCTTCGCCAAGCTCGCGGTTGTGACCTTTGGCGGTGCGTACGCGGTGCTGGCCTACATGGCGCAGGACGTGGTGACGGGCTACGGCTGGCTGACCGCCGGAGAGATGATGGACGGGCTGGGCCTGGCCGAGACGACGCCCGGTCCGCTGATCCTGGTCACGCAGTTCGTGGGCTTCGTCGCGGGTCACACCCAGGGCGGCATCGGACTGGCGCTGGCGGCCACCGTCGTGACGCTCTGGGTGACCTTCGTGCCCTGCTTTCTGTGGATCTTCGCGGGGGCGCCGTATATCGACTGGATCGACGGCCAGCCGCGGCTGAGCGGCGCGCTGTCGGGCATCACCGCCGCCGTGGTGGGGGTGATCCTGAACCTGGCCATCTGGTTCGCCCTGCACGTGCTCTTTGCCGAGGTCAGCCGGGTCGAAAGCGGCCCCTGGACGCTCTGGGTGCCTGATGCCGCCAGTTTCGACTGGCGGGCCGGACTGCTGGCGGTGCTCTGCGCGGTGCTGCTGCTGCGGCTGCATCTGGGCCTGGGCTGGGTGCTGGCGGCCTCGGCGCTGGGGGCGGTGGCGCTGAACGCGGTCTAGCGGGTCAGCCAGAGCGCTGACAGCCCGTGGAAATGGTAGGTCTGCGCGTATCGCGGCGCGTCTGCCAGCCGCAGACCCGGCAGGCGGTCGAAGAGGATCGGCAGGGCGATCTGCAATTCCAGCCGGGCCAGCGGCGCGCCGACGCAGAAATGCGGCCCGCCGCCAAAGCTGAGATGCGGCGCGCTGGCGCGGCTTGGGTCGAAACGGTCGGGGGCGGCGCAGACCGCGGGATCGCGCGCCGCGGAGGCCAGCAGCAGCGCCACTTCGTCGCCGCGGGCGAAGCGGTGGCCGAAGACCTCTGCGTCCTCGTGGGCGATGCGCGTGAACATGTGCAGCGGCGGATCGAAGCGCAGGATCTCCTCTGTCGCGGCGGCGGCGGTGTCGGTTGTGACCGACTGACCGTGTTCGAGCAGCGCCTTGACCCCGTTGCCGATGGTGTGGACGGTCGCCTCGTGCCCGGCGTTGAGCAGCAGGATGCAGGTGGCGATCAGCTCCTCCGTGGAAAGCCGCGCGCCGTCCTCTTCGGCGGCAATGAGATGCGTGATCAGGTCGTCGCGCGGATCGTCGCGGCGGGCGTCCACGTGGCCGCGCAGGAAGGCGGCGAAGGCCTCGGCCGCTTCGGCCGCCGCCAGTTCCACCGCGTGGCTGCGGCCGGCCTGGTACATCGCGACCATGGTGTTCGACCAGTGCAGCAGCCGGTCCGCCATGTCCTCGGGCACCCCCAGCAGCCGGGCGATGACGATGACCGGCAGCTTCTGCGCGAAGCCGGGCAGGAGGTCGAATGCTCCCTCCGCGGGCAGCCCGTCGATCAGGTCGTGCGCCAGCGCCGCGATCTCGGGACCGAGCGCGGCGATCCGGCGAGAGGTGAAGGCACGCAGCACCAGCCCCCGCAGGCGGGCGTGCCGGGGGCCGTCGATCTCGAGCATCGAGTGATCCTCGACCCGGTAGAAGGGCGCCAGGTGCGGCGGCACCGGCGGGGCCAGGTCGGCGGGCCGTTCGCGCCCGAACCGCCGGTCGCGCAGCAGCGCGTGCACGGCGGCATGGCTTGCCGCGCAGGGCATGGCGTAGTCTTCCCACCACGCAAGGTCGCCCGCGGCGCGCAGGCGGGCGTAGAACGGGTAGGGGTCCTGCACGAAGGCGGGATCGGTCGGGGACTGGGCCAAGCGCTGCATGGCGGCAGGCTTGGCGCTTGGCGCTGGTCTTTGCAAGCGCGTCTTTGCTAAGACTTCGGCATGGTTCGGCGCAACATTCCCCGTTCGGCCCTGGTGGCCTGCTACCTGCTTTTCGTGGGGGTCGTTGCCGCGGGCGTCTGGACCTATGGCTACCGGCAGGCGCTGACCCAGGTGGCGGCGCGCGGCGCGTCGGACCTCGAACTGGCCGGCGACAGGCTGGTCACGCAGCTGCAGCGGTTCCGCGAATTCGCGGTCCTGATGGTAGAGCATCCGGCGCTGGCCGCGCTGCACGACGGCCGCGGCAGCCGCGCCGAGGCCGATGCCATCCTGTTGCAGGCCGCCGACAAGACCGGCGCCGTGGCGGCGGTCTATACCGACACGGCGGGGCGGGTGCTGGCGCGGTCCGGGCCGGAGCTGCCGATCTCGCTGGTGGGGCAGGACTTCTTCGCGGCGGCGCTCGACGGCACTCTGGGCGCAGGCGACGGCGCCTTTCCCGGCACCGACGGGCGCGGCTATGCGTTCGCGGCGCCGGATTTCGGCCCCGATGGCCGGGTGCGCGGGGTGCTGGTGGTCACCGTGTCCTTCGGCGCGCTGGAGCAGAACTGGCGCGGCACGCTGCCGGCGGTGTTCTTCACCATCGAGACCGGCGAGGTGCTGGTCACCAACCGCAGCGAGATGCTGAACTGGACCAAGGCGGCCGGCGGTGTGATGACGGCGCCCGACGGCACCCGCCGCACGGCCCGGGTGCGCGAGGCCGGCGGCCACACGATCTGGCAGCAGGACTGGAGCGCCTACATCCCGGGGCGGGCGCTCTACCTGACCCTGCCCCTGCCGGTAGTGGGCCTCGAAGGGGCGCTGATGGCAGATGTGGCCCCGGCCCGGCGGCTGGCCGGGCTGCAGGCGGCGGCCGCGGCGGCGACCTTCCTCTTTTTCGGAGCGCTGCTGTTCCTCGCGACCGAACGCCGGCGGGCGTTGGCGGCGGCGAATCTCGCGCTCGAGGAGCGGGTGGCGGCGCGCACGGCGGACCTCTCTGCCGCCAACCGCGCCCTGCGCCACGAGATCGCCGAACGGCAGGAGGCCGAGGCAGCGCTGAAACGCGCGCAGGCGGACCTGGTGCAGGCCGGCAAGCTGTCGGCGCTGGGGCAGATGTCGGCGGGGATCAGCCACGAACTCAACCAGCCGCTGATGGCGATCGGGTCCTTCGCAGAGAACGGCCGGGCGTTCCTCGACCGGGGCCGGCCCGAGGACGCGGGGCGCACGCTGGAACGGATCGGCGCATTGGCGCAGCGCGCGGCGCGGATCATCCGCAACCTGCGCGCCTTTGCGCGCAACGAAAGCGAACCGATGGGCTGCGTCGATCTGGTCGCGGTGATCGGCCAGGCGGTGGAGCTGACCGAGGCGCGGCTGCGCGCCGAAGGCGTGACGCTGGACTGGACCCCGCCGCCCGGAGAGTATCTTGCGCTCGGGGGCGAGGTGCGGCTGAGCCAGGTCTTCGTCAACCTTATCAATAATGCCGTCGACGCCATGGCGGGCGCCTCGGAAAAGCGCATCCGCATCGCACTCGACGAAGGCCCCAAGCTGCGCGTGCAGGTGCACGACACCGGTCCCGGAATCGCCGATCCCGACCGCATCTTCGAGCCGTTCTACACCACCAAGGAGGTGAGCGCCGGCATGGGCCTGGGCCTGTCGATTTCCTACGGCCTGGTGCAGAGTTTCGGCGGCGCCATCCGCGGCGCCAACACCGAAACCGGCGCGGTCTTCACGGTCGAGCTCGACCCCTGGCGTGCGGACGAGGTGGCGGCATGAGTGGGACGACGGACGCCGCTCGGGCCGGGGCCCGTCGCCCCGCCCGCCATTCCGCAGGAGGCGCGTGATGATCCGGCGGGTGCTTCTGGTCGACGACGACGCGGCGGTGCGCGAGGCGCTGGGACAGACGCTGGAACTTGCGGAACTCGCGCCGCTGACCGCCGGGTCCTTCGTCGAGGCCAAGGACCACATCCAGCGCGATTTCGCCGGGATCATCGTGTCGGACATTCGCATGCCCGGGCGCGACGGGTTCCACCTGCTGAGCTATGCGCAGCAGACAGACCCCGACCTGCCGGTGATCCTGCTCACCGGCGAGGGCGACATTCCCATGGCGGTGCGGGCCATGGCGGCGGGGGCCTTCGATTTCCTTGAAAAGCCCTGCGCGCCCGCGGACCTGACCGCGGTCATCGCCCGCGCGCTCAAGACCCGGGCGCTGGTGCTGGAAAACCGCCGGCTCAAGGCGCAGCTGGAAACCGGCGATCCGGCGGCGCGGCTGGTCTTTGGCCAGTCGGCCCTGGCCGAGACGCTGCGGGCGCGGGTCCGCATCGCGGCGCGGTCCGGCACCGAGGTGCTGGTCACCGGCGCGCCCGGCACGGGCATCAGCAAGATCGCGGAGGTCGTGCACCTGTGTTCGGCGCGCGCCAAGGGACCTCTGGAAAAGCGCGCCTCGAAAGGATTGAGCCGCGCACAGCTTGATGACCTCTGGACCGCCTGCGCCGGCGGCACGCTCTTCCTGGACGACATCGGCGCGCTGCCCTCGGACACCCAGCTGGCGCTGGTGGATGCGCTGGACCAGGGCGGCGCCCGGCTGATCGCCGGCACGACCGAAGACCTGAGCGGCGCGGTGGAGACGGGACGGCTCAGCGCCGAGCTTTACTACCGGCTCGAGGTCATGCCGGTGCGCATCCCGTCCCTGTCCGAGCGGCCCGAGGACATCCCGGTGCTGTTCCGGCACTACGTGGCGCAGGCCAGCGAACAGGCGGGGCTGGCGCCGCCCGAGATCACGCCCGAGGTCATCGCCGGGCTGATGGCGCAGGACTGGCCCGGCAACGCGCGGGCGCTGATGACGGCGGCCATGCGCTTTGCCCTGGGTCTGGGCGAGACGCAGGCGCCGGATGCGCGGCTGGGCCTGACCGAACAGCTGGCGCAGGTGGAACGGTCCCTGCTGAGCGAGGCGCTGCGCCGCACCGGCGGGCAGGCCAGCGCCGCCGCCGAGGCGCTGAAACTGCCGCGCAAGACCTTCTACGACAAGCTGGCGAAATACGGGCTGAAGCCCGAGGAGTATCGGTGAGCCGTGTCGCCATGGGCGATATTTGCTTGTCAGGCAGCGATTTGCAGGCTTTCATCCAAGTCGAGTATTGGCTGCACGATTTCGAACGGAGTGATTTTCATGCCTTTATTCCGCCTATTCCTCGTGTTCCTTCTGGTCCTTTCGGTTGCCGAACCCGTCGCCGCGAACCGGTTGTGTGGCCAGTACGAAAAGGATTGGGCGCAGATCGAAAAAGCCAAGGATGTCACACCGAAGGACTTGGCCAACGCCTATCTGTCGCTCTACGGCAAGAAGAATTTCGACCGCGAGGCGCAGGCGGTCCTGACCCGCATGACCTCCGAAGGCATCGGGCTGGAGCCCGCGCTCGCCGCGCATCTGGAGCGCTACCACGCGGACAAAAGCGCCGAGGAGCGCGCCAAGATCGAACAGACGGTGCGGTCGCAACTGGGGCTCAGCGCCGAGGTCTTAGAGCTGATCCTGTTCTACGAAGGCGTGGAGGTGACGCTGGACATGGCCGAGGCGCGGCTTCTCAAGTCCATCAAGCGCCGGTCCCTCGATCCCGCTCCGCATCTGCAATTTCTGCGGGACCGGGCTGCCAGCTATGGCAAGATCGGTCTTCGGCCCAGCGCAGCTATGGTCAAGGCCTATACCGAAGCCTGGAACACCTACGAGGTACGCACCGGCGTTCTGGGCGTCGATCCGCTGCCGGTGGGCGGCAAATGTTTCATCGACGCGGCCTACAAGATCGACGGCGCGTTCCGCAGCGACGCGCTCAAGGCGCAGCCCTTCGGCAAGGGCAAGGACCGTTCGCGCCGCTGGAACCGACTGGACGAGGTAACGGCGAAGAACTTCGGCAATGCCTATATCATGGTCCGCGGCGCAGTCTTTGCCGCGGCGCAGGAATGAGACCTCGGCGCCGGGCCGGGTCGGCTCTGGCCGTCGTCCTGGCGGTGTTGGCCGTGCTGCCCGGTGCGGGTGTGGCGCAGGTGCAGGAAGGGATGGTCTGCGCCGCCCGGATCGCTGACGGCGGTTGCACGGCGGAACAGGCGCTGGACCTGCTCGACGGCGCAGAGACACCCGATGCGCTTTATGTGCGCTCGGGTCTGCTGGTGATGGCGAAGGGCCCTGCCGCTCTCGCCGATGCGGCGGTGCTGGTGCGCCGGGCGGCAGAGCAGGGCCATCCGCAGGCGCAGTACGAAATCGGCATAGCACAGCTGCGCCGGGCGACCGAGGGCGAGGCAGAGGCCGCGACGCGGGCAGACCGCTGGCTGCGCGCCGCCGCCGAGCAGAAACACTCAGAGGCCGCTTATGCGCTGGGGCTGGCCTACATGCTGGGCGACGTGCTGCCCGAGAATGCCTACGAGGGCAGCTACCTGCTGGAACAGGCCGCGGCGCAGGATCACGCGGCGGCAAATTTCGAGGCTGGGCGCATCTACCGCGACGGGTTCGGCGTGGCGCAGGATCTGGAGCGTGCCGAGGCCTACTTCGTACGGGCCGGAGAGCTGGGACATCCCGACGCCTTCTACGAGGCCGCGGCGACGATCCTGCGCGAACGCAGCGTCGACCGCGACATGGGCCGGGCGCTGGCCCATGCGCGGCGCGCGGCGGAAGGCGGACATGCGTTCGCGCTGCTGCTGGCCGGGGATATCCTGACCGAGGGGCCGCTGCCGCTGCGCGATGCAAGCCAGGCGCGGGCCTATTTCACCCGCGCGGCGCAAAGTTCTGATGCCAAGGTGGCGCAGCTTGGGCAGCAGCGCCTGCAGCGGCGCACCGGTCCCAGCATCGCCGATGTGATGCGCGGCGACGCCGCCAGCGCCGAGGCAGCGGCCATGTCGACGGAAATGCTGCTGCTTGGCACCGGCATGGCGCTGATGGTGCTGGGCGCGCAGGGTGCCGGCGACATGCCCGGCTATACCCCGAATTACGACCACTACTCCAGCACCGTTCACACATGGTCCGGCATCGCCATCGGAGAGATCGGGCGGCCCTGATCCTCCGGACGGCATGTGCGGGGTTTCGCACTGTGGCCGCTAACGCCTGTGCGGAATTCCGCACAGGCGAATCGGGCCTCGAACCGACCGAATATTCCAAGCCACTGAAAAAAAAGGAAAGACAGAGATTCACGCCGCCGTGAAGCAAATCCTTGCCGTGATCCGATTCGGGTTGTCTTCTATCCGCAGTGGGGCGGTCGAGGAGAGCGCCCCCGATGAGACGAAAATCGTTCCCGGGAGGACACCCATGAAGAAGTTTCTGATGACCGCAACCGCGGTCCTTGCTCTGACGGCCACCGCCCAGACCGCCGCGGCGGCCTGTGACGATGGCGAAATGGTCATCAAGTTCAGCCACGTCACCAACACCGACCGCCATCCCAAGGGCATCGCCGCCAGCCTGCTGCAGGAGCGTGTCAACGAAGAGATGAACGGCACAGCCTGCATGGAGGTTTTCCCGAACTCCACGCTCTACAACGACGACCAGGTGCTCGAGGCGATGCTGCAGGGCGACGTCCAGCTGGCCGCGCCGTCGCTGTCGAAGTTCGAGCAGTTCACCAAGGTCTTCCGCATTTTCGATCTGCCGTTCATGTTCCGTGACATCGACGCGGTCGACGCGTTCCAGACCTCCGAAGCCGGTCAGGCGATGAAGGAATCGATGACCCGCCGCGGCCTGCTGGGCCTGCAGTTCTGGCACAACGGCGTGACCCAGATCTCGGCCAACAAGCCGCTGATCTCGCCGGAAGACGCGCAGGGCCTCAAGTTCCGCGTGCAACCCTCCGAAGTGCTGAAGGCGAACATGGAAGCGCTGGGTGCCAGCCCGCAGCCGATGGCCTTTTCCGAAGTCTACGGCGCGCTGCAGACCGGCGTTGTAGACGGTCAGGAAAACACCTGGTCCAACATCTATGGCCAGAAGTTCTTTGAAGTGCAGGACGGCATCACCGAAACCAACCACGGTGTGATCGACTACCTGCTGGTGACCTCGACCGACTGGTGGGACAGCCTCGATCCAGCGGTGCGCGACCAGCTTGCCACCATCATCGAGGAAGTCACGCTGGCGCGGAACGCCGAATCCTTTGCGGTGAACGAAGAGGCCAAGCAGGCGATCATCGACGCCGGCGGCGTGGTGCGCGAGCTGACCCCCGAGCAGCGCCAGGCCTGGGTCGATGCCATGAAGCCGGTCTGGGACCAGTTCGTGGATGACGTCGGCCAGGAGAACATCGACGCCGCACAAGCGATCAACGCCGAAGGCTGATCGCCCGCACGGGCAGTGGCCGCCCGGTGCCGGACCGGCGCCGGGCGGCCTTTTTCATCGTGCCAAGAAACTCTAGGGGGACATCCGATGTCGCACTACCGGCCGAAAGGCGTTCTGGGGCAAGCCGTTCACGAATTCGAGGAAACCGCCATCGCCGTGCTGCTGGGGCTGATGACGCTGGTGACCTTCACCAATGTCGTGCTGCGCTACGGGTTCAACACCGGGCTGATCTGGGGGCTGGAGGCGGTGACCTTCCTCTTTGCCTGGCTCGTCCTGTTCGGCGTGAGCTACGCCGTCAAGGTCACCGCGCACCTGGGCGTGGATGCGGTGATCAATCTCTTTTCGCCGCCCGTGCGCCGGATCATCGCGCTGGTCGCGGGTGCCATCTGCATCGTCTATGCCTGCATGCTGATGAAAGGCGCGTGGGATTACTGGGCGCCGTTCGCCGGGCTCGACGCCACGACCGGGCGCTGGTTTCCCACCGGGTTCGCCGACAGCCGCGACCAGGCCTGGTACGAGGTCGTGGACATCCCGATGCAGGATTGGCTGCGCTTCATCGAGCCGATCATGAACCAGGGTGAAAGCTACGAGAAACTGCCGCGTTTTATCCCTTACGCGATCCTGCCCATCGGCATGGCGCTGCTGCTCTTCCGCTTCGTCCAGGCCTTCGTGCGGATCTGGACCGGTGACCAGACCAGCCTGATCGTCAGCCACGAAGCCGAAGACGCCGTCGATGACGTCGCCCACATGAATCGCGAGGGCTAAGCCATGGAAGTTGCAATTCTTTTTGTCATGGTGATCGGCCTGATGCTGCTGGGCGTGCCGATTGCCGTCTCCCTGGGCATGTCGTCGATCCTGTTCCTGCTGGTGCTGAGCGACACCTCCATGGCGTCGATCGCGCAGACGCTGTTCCAGGCGATGGCGGGGCATTACACGCTGCTGGCGATTCCGTTCTTCATCCTGGCGTCGAGCTTCATGTCCACCGGCGGCGTGGCGCGGCGGATCATCCGCTTTTCCATCGCCATCGTCGGGCATTTCCCGGGCGGTCTGGCCATCGCGGGCGTCTTTGCCTGCATGATGTTCGCGGCGCTCTCGGGATCAAGCCCGGCAACAGTGGTGGCCATCGGCTCCATCGTCATCGCGGGGATGCGGCAGGTGGGGTACTCCAAGGACTTCGCGGCAGGTGTCATCGCCAACGCGGGCACGCTGGGCATCCTCATTCCGCCCTCGATCGTGATGGTGGTCTATGCCTCGGCCACGGACGTGTCGGTGGGGCGGATGTTCCTCGCGGGGGTGATCCCGGGCCTGCTGGCCGGCACCATGCTGATGTTCACCATCTACATCATCGCCGTGATGCGAAACCTGCCCAAGGGCGAGTGGAAGGGCTGGGGCGAGGTTTTGGCCTCGGGCCGCGAGGCGGGCTGGGGCCTGTTCCTGATCGTCATCATCCTGGGCGGCATCTACGGCGGCATCTTCACGCCGACCGAGGCGGCGGCGGTGGCGGCGGTCTATGCCTTCTTCATCGCCTGCTTCGTCTACCGCGACATGGGACCGCTGAAGACCGAGGAGGGCGCGCGCAACAAGACGCTGCTCGACCGGCCCATCGCGCTGGTCACGGCGTTTTTCCACCGCGACACCCGCGACACGCTGTTCGAGGCGGGCAAGCTCACGGTCACGCTGATGTTCATCATCGCCAATGCGCTGATTCTCAAGCACGTGCTGACCGACGAGCAGATCCCGCAGCACATCGCGGGCATGATGCTGGACGCCGGCTTCGGCGCGGTGATGTTCCTGGTGATCGTGAACGTGATCCTGCTGATCGGCGGACAGTTCATGGAACCCTCGGGCCTCATCGTGATCGTGGCGCCGCTGGTCTTTCCCATCGCCATCGAGCTTGGCATCGACCCCATTCATTTGGGCATCATCATGGTCGTGAACATGGAGATCGGGATGATCACGCCGCCGGTGGGTCTGAACCTCTTCGTGACCTCGGGCGTGGCGGGGATGCCGATGATGCGGGTCGTGCGCGCGGCGCTGCCGTTCCTCGCGGTGCTCTTCGTCTTCCTGATCATGGTGACGTACATCCCGTGGCTGTCGACCTGGCTGCCGACGACCTTCATGGGACCGGAGATCATCGTCAGGTGATCCGATTGAGCGCTACCGCGCGCTCTTGATCTGAAATCTGCGAGGCGACGCTCTGACCGGGGCGTCGCCTTTTCCGATGGGTTTCGGATTTTGCTGAGAAGCGGTTCAGGGGCAGGTCTGCCCTGAACGCGCCATGTCCAGTGTCTTGCGAGTCGCGCCCGCGTCAAGGACACGCCGCGGCACGCCGCGGGGCCTGCGGCCTCCTTGACCCGGTCGCGACTCGCGCAGGCGCTCAGGTGGCGGCGTTGAGGGCCTCGACGATGGGGGCGAAGTCTTCCGCCTTGAGGCTCGCTCCGCCGACCAGCGCGCCGTCGACATGGGGGACGGCGAAGATCTCTGTGGCGTTCGACGCCTTGACGCTGCCGCCATAGAGCAGGCGGGTGTCGCCCGCGACCTCGGAGCCGAAACGGTCCTCGAGTTTCTTGAACATGAACTCGTGCACCTCGGCGATCTGGTCCGTGGTGGGCACCTTGCCGGTGCCGATTGCCCAGACCGGTTCATAGGCGATGACCAGCTGGGTGCCGGTCACTCCGTCTGGTACGGAGCCCGCCATCTGCTCGGCCAGCACCTCGAGCGTTTCGCCGGCCTCGCGCTGGTCCAGCGTCTCGCCGATGCAGAGGATGGCCGTCAGGCCCGCCGCCCAGACCGCTTCGGTCTTGGCGCGCACCACGGCGTCGGTTTCGCCGTGATCGGCGCGGCGTTCGGAATGACCGGTGATGATGTGGCTGGCGCCCGCATCCGCCAGCATCGGCGCCGAGAGGTCGCCGGTATGGGCGCCTTTGTCAGCCGTGTGGCAGTCCTGCGCGCCGATCATCACGCCGCGGGCCCGTTGCGCAGCGGCGTGGATCAGCGTGGCGGGCGGGCAGATCAGCACCTCGGCCGCGCCTTCGTCGGCCTCGGCCAAGGCGTCGATCTGATCGAGGGACGCGGCGGTGCCGTTCATCTTCCAATTGCCTGCGGCAAGTTTGCGGGGCATGGTCGCTCCTGTCATTCGGGGTTTGCGCCATCATCGCGGCGCGGGCCGGAAGGTCAAGGGGACGCGCGCGGCGAGGGACGGCGCTTTTGGGCGCCCGTGGGCGGATGAGTCATCGCTTTCGGCGCGATGCTGGCGATGAGAACCGCGGGCCGGGTCAAGGCACCGCCGCATCGGGTGATCGGGTCAGACGCCGAACGAATCTCGGTGTCGCTGTTCTTGAATCCGAATGGCGACACCGATACGGCACCCTACGGCTCCGCCAAGGTCATGCTGGCCGGAGTGCATTTGGCGAGAGGTTTTGCCGAGACCTGCCGGCACCGGAAACCGACAGCCTGGATCAAGACCCGCTGCGCTCTTCCTCGAGTTCGGAGACGTCCTTGAACTTGATCGACTCGCCGCAGCCGCAGGCGTCGGCGACGTTGGGGTTGTTGAACTTGAAACCCGCTTCCAGCAGCGACACCTCGTAGTCGATCTCGGTGCCGAAAAGGAACATCTGCGCCATCGGCGCGATCATCACCCGGGCGCCGTCCTGTTCGACCACCTCGTCATGGGTGTCGGCGGTATCGACGTATTCCATGGTGTATTCCATGCCCGCACAGCCGCCCTTTTTCACGCCGATGCGCAGGCCGGCGCGGTTGTCGCGGGCCATGAGCCTGGTGATCTGGGACACGGCGGCCGGGGTCATGGTGACGGGGGCCTTGCCGGGAATGCCGAACATGGGAAACTCCTCTTGCCTGATTGGAATTTAAGCGCCGGAACGCTTCGACACAAGGGGGCGGGCCGGGATGCCGCCGACGGTGGTGCCCGGTGCCACGTCATGGGTGACCACCGCACCGGCGCCGATGACGGCGCCCGCGCCGATGGTGACGCCCGGCAGGAGGATCGCGCCGCCGCCGATCCAGGTGCCGTCGCCGATGCTGATGGGGCGGCCGAATTCCAGACCGGCTGCGCGCGTGGCGGGGTCGCGCGGGTGGTCGGCGGTGACGATCTGCACGTAGGGCCCGATATCGACGCGGTTACCGATGGTGATCGGGCAGACATCCAGCAGCACGCAGCCGTAGTTCAGGAAGACATTGTCGCCCAGGGTGATATTGCGGCCATAGTCGACATAAAACGGCGCGCGCACGGCGCAGTCCTTCCCGACACCGCCCAGAAGCTCGGCCAGCGTGGTCTCGCGCCCGTCGTCGCCGTAGGTGGTGGCGTTGTAGGCCGCCATGAGCTTTTGCGCGCGTTTGCGGGCTGCGACGAGATCCGGGGCGCCGGGGCGATAGAGTTCGCCCGCGACCATCGTGTCCCAGGCCGGATCGAGGCTCACATGAAGCCCAGTTCGAGCCGCGCCTCGTCGGTCATCATGTCCATGCCCCAGGGCGGGTCGAAGGTCATGTCCACATCGACCTGCTTGACACCTGCGAGCGGCTCGATCGCCTCAGCGACCCAGCCGGGCATCTCGCCGGCCACGGGACAGCCCGGCGCGGTCAGGGTCATGGTGACGTTGACCGCGTTCTCGGGCGAGATGTCGATGGTGTAGATCAGGCCCAGGTCGTAGATGTTCACCGGGATTTCAGGGTCGTAGACGCTGCGGCACGCCTCGACCACCTGATCGTAGAGCGGGTGATCGGTGCTGGAGGGCGCAATCAGCGGGGCACCTTCAAGCGGGGGGGTGGCGTCGTTCATGAACGGACCTCTGCGGTAGTGTGGGCTTTCCTGAGCAAACATATAGGGAATGCGGGGTGCGACGTAAAGGTCCGCCGGGCGCTCTGGACCCCGGTGCCATGCGGCATATCTGGGCGTCGATGACCGGGCGCCCCGGCGCACGGAACGGCGGTTCCGGCAACGCGATGGCGACCGCTTCCGCAGGTATCGCGACACGGTACCCTACATGGTGCCGGGAAGGGGCAGGACATGACCACACGCAACGACCTCACGATCTACGACACCGTGGCCGCGGACTGGTGGTCCGACGACATCCGTTGGGTGCGCACGCTCAGGAACCTGGTGCCGGGGCGGCTGCGCTGGATGGATCGCCAGATCGACTGGCAGGGTCGCGACGTGCTGGACCTGGGCTGCGCCGGCGGCTTCATGGCCGAGGCGCTGGACGCGCGGGGCGCGCGGGTCACCGGCATCGACCCGGCGGAAAAGGCCATCGCCGCGGCCCGTGCCCACGCCGCGCAGGAGGGGCGCGGGATCGCCTATGACGTGGGCGTGGGCGAAGCGTTGCCCTATGCGGCGGCGTCCTTCGACGCGGTGGTCTGCGTCGACGTGCTAGAGCATGTGCAGGACCTCGACCGGGTGCTGGCCGAGGTGGCGCGGGTGCTGCGGCCCGGCGGGCTGTTCCTTTTCGACACGATCAACCGAAACCCGGTCGCGCGGCTGGCGACAATCACCCTGGCCGAAGACCTCCTGCAACTGCTGCCCAAGGGCACGCATGATCCGGAGATGTTTATCAAACCCAAGGAGTTGAGCGCCGCTCTTGAAACCGCCGGCCTGAAACCAGGGCCGTTCACCGGGCTTGGGCCGCGCGGGGTCAACCGCCGGTTCGACCTGGTTTTCGGACCCCTGCCGCTGACCGCCGTGCTGTACATGGGCAGTGCGCGGAAGGCGTCCGGATGACCGTCCTCGCGCTACTGGTCACGGCGCTGCTCTTTGGCGGCATGGTGCTTTATTCCTTCGGTTTCGCGGCGTTTCTGTTCAATGCCTTGCAGCCGGACGAGGCCGGGCGGCTGCTGCGCCGGGCCTGTCCGCATTTCTACCTTTTCGTGCTTGGCGCCTCGGCGCTGGCTGCGGCGCTGCGGTTCCCGGGTGATCTGATCGGGGCAGCGCTGCTGGCGGCGGTCGCGGTGACGGTGATCCCGGCGCGGCAGGTGCTGATGCCCGCGATCAACGCCGCGTCCGACGCGGGCGACAAGCGGCGCTTCGGTCTGCTGTACGGCGGGTCGGTGATGCTGACGCTGACGCATATCGCGCTGTCCGCTTGGGCCTTGGCCCGCTTCATCTGACCTCAGCCGTCAAAAGCTCTGCCAGCGCGTCCAGCGCCCGCCGCACGGGCGGATCGTGCCGGCCGTCATGGTGGCAGACAAGCCATTCATCGTGGCTGAGCGCGTCGATGCGGGCGCCGATCTGCAGCAGCCCGTCGGGCGCGGCAAAGACCGGCAGGATCACGCGCCCCAGTCCGGCACGTGCCAGATCGCAGGCCAGCCGAGCGTCGGAGGCCGTGGTGACGATCTCGTCGCCATGGCTGTCGCGCAGCCAGCGTTCGGACGGGGTGAGCGCGGACCCCGGGCGGGCGATATATCCGGTCACGCCGCCATCGCGCGCGAAGGCTGCATAGTCGATGCGCCGGGTGCGGCGTCCGGCCAGCCAGGGCTGCTCGGGGCGGCGGTTGCGCAGGCCGATATCCGCTTCGCGGCGGGCAATGTCGACGGTGGCGTTCGAGGCCAGCAATTCCGGCCACCAGTCGCGTCCCGCGCCGGTGAGCGCGTCGGCATGGCGGGCGATGTGCCGGGCCGTCCAGAGGCCGGCGGTGATCCGGACCCTGGGGATCGGGGCAGCGCTTGCAAACGCCTCCAGACCGGCGGTTACCCGGCGCAGGTCTGCCGTTTCTTCCAGCAAAGCGCGGCCGCGCAAGGTGAGGCGATAGCCCTGCGGACCGCGTTCGAAAAGCCGCGCAGAAAGCGCGCGTTCCAGCGCCGACATCCGGCGGCTGAGCGTCGGCGCGGACACTCCGGTGGTTTTCGCCGCCGCCCCCAGGCTGCCGGCATCGGCCACGGCGAGAAACAGCCGCAGGTCGTCGAGCGAAGGCGCGTCTTTCATATCTGGAAGTTCAGTTTCGTGTTTCAGGCGTGTTCCGGCGGAAAATCAAGTCTCATCTTCATCCTGTACCGTCATTTATGCAAGGAAAGACGAGATGATCCTGCCACGCACCGACACGCCCAGGCCGCAAGACCCGCACATGCTGACAAGCTACGAGCACGAACGCGCGCTGCGCGAAGCCGCGGACCTCAAGATCCGCGCGACACGACGCCGCGAGCGTTGGCAATACCTGCGCCGTTGGCTGGCGCGCGCGCGCTGAGCGCCGGAAGATCAGCCCAGCTTGCGCCGCCGCACCGGGGCGGGGCGGACGTTGGTTTCGATGTGATCGTAAAGTAGGCCCGCGATGTTCTTTTTCGACGCGGTTTCAATTCCTTCAAGGCCGGGGCTCGAGTTTACCTCGAGCACCTTCGGTCCGGCTTCGGAGCGCAGAAGGTCGACGCCCGCGAGGTTCAGCTTGAACGCCTTGGCGGCGCGGATCGCGGTGTCGCGCTCTTCCTTCGAGATGCGCACCACCTTGGCTGATCCGCCGCGGTGAAGGTTCGACCGGAAATCGCCCTCCGCCCCGGTGCGCTTCATCGAGGCGACGACCTTTCCGCCGACGACAAGGCAGCGGATGTCCTCTCCGGCGGCTTCCTTGACGAAATCCTGCACCAGGAAATTCGCCCGCAGGCCGCGGAAGGCGTCGATCACCGATTGCGCCGCCTTCTTGGTCTCGGCCAGCACCACGCCCTTTCCTTGGGTGGATTCCAGCAGTTTCACGATCAGCGGCGCGGTGCCCACCAGCCGCATCAGCGAATCCGTGTCCTTGGGCGAGGAGGCGAAGGCGGTGTTGGGCATACCGATCTTGTGCCGCGCCATCAGCTGGTGCGCATGCAGCTTGTCGCGGCTGGCGGTGATGCCTTCGGAGCCGTTGATGCAATGGGTGCCGATGGTTTCGAACTGCCGGATCACGGCGGTACCGTAGGCGGTGACGCTGCTGCCGATGCGCGGGATCACCGCGTCGTAGCGGGGCAGGCGGGCGCCGTCGTAATGCACCTCGGGCGCCATGGCGTTGATCGCCATGTAGCAGCGCGTGGTGTCGATCACCTCGACCGTGTGGCCGCGCTTTTCGCCTTCTTCGACCAGTCGGCGGGTGGAATAGTTGTCCTCGCGGCTGAGCACGGCGATGCGCAACGACCGGTTGGGGGCGGCGGTGCGCACCTGCTTGCTGGAATAGACGTCGTAGCTGAGCTCGGGCTGGCAGAACCGGTCGGTGGCGACGATGGAGATATGATCCTTGAGCGCCTCTCGCCCCAGCAGCATCCGGCTGTTCATCCGGTCGCGGTTGGTCAGCGTCAGTTCGATCCGCCAGCTGTCGTCGCCCACCCGCAGGGTCGAGGCGATGACATAGCGCTGTTCGCTCTCGCCATTGGACGAGGTCACGGTGCGCCGGTCGACGATCCGGGCGGAGCAGGGGATGATGAGGTCGTCGCGTCCGGGCACGGGGTGGATTGTGAACCGTACCTTGGGAGCGTTGGCGGGGCCGAAGGTTTCGATGTCATAGGCATGCAGCGCAGAGGTCCGGGCGCCGGTATCGACCTTGGCCTTGAGCGCGGGAAGGCCGAGGTCAGGCAGCGACACCCATTCCTCCCAGCCGAAGCGGATCAGGTCGGGCATCGGTGCGTCGTCGTTCATGGCGGATCCTTCCAAAACAGGCCGCAGCCCTACCAAGCGGGCCGCAGGCTCGCAAGATCACCTAACGGGGAGGTGTGACGCGCAGGTTAAGACGCACGGGCCGCACCGCGCCCGCGGACCGGCGGCGCGCGGCGCTTGTCTGGCGCGCATGCAGGGCCTAAAGGGTCGGCATGAGCACATCCTTTACCCTGCACGCCACCGATGGCCGCGCCCGCACCGGCGTCATCTCGACCCCGCGCGGCGACATCCGCACGCCCGCCTTCATGCCCGTGGGCACTGCCGGGACGGTCAAGGCGATGCTGCCCGGATCGGTGCGCGCCACCGGGGCCGATATCCTGCTGGGCAACACCTACCACCTGATGCTGCGGCCCACGGCAGAGCGGGTGCACCGGCTGGGCGGGCTGCACAAGTTCATGAACTGGGATCGGCCGATCCTGACCGACTCGGGCGGCTTCCAGGTGATGAGCCTCGCGGACCTGCGCAAGCTCACCGAGCATGGGGTGACCTTCAAGAGCCACATCGACGGGTCGAAGCACGAGATCACGCCCGAGCGGTCGATGGAGATCCAGCGGCTGCTGGGCTCGGACATCGTCATGTGTTTCGACGAATGCCCGGCGCTGCCTGCGACCGACGAAGCCGTGGCAGACTCCATGCGCCTGTCGATGCGGTGGGCGGAGCGATCCAAGCTGGCCTTCGGCGACCGGCCGGGCCACATGCTCTTCGGGATCCAGCAGGGCGGCGTGACCGAGGAACTGCGCGCCGAAAGCGCCAGGGCGCTGACGGGAATCGGTTTCGACGGCTATGCCATCGGCGGGCTTGCGGTGGGCGAGGGGCAGGAGGCGATGTTCGGGGTGCTGGACTACGCGCCGGAGATGCTGCCGGCGGACAAGCCGCGCTACCTTATGGGCGTGGGCAAGCCCGACGATATCGTGGGGGCGGTGAAGCGCGGCGTCGACATGATGGATTGCGTGCTGCCGTCGCGGTCGGGCCGCACCGGGCAGGCGTTTACCCGGCATGGCGTCGTCAACATCAAGAACGCCCGCCACCAGGACGATCCGCGGCCTCTTGACGAGGCCTGCACCTGTCCGGCCTGCCGCGATTATTCCCGCGCCTATCTGCACCATGTCTTCCGCAGCCACGAGATGATCTCGGGCATGCTGCTGACCTGGCACAACCTGCATTACTTCCAGGAGATCATGCAGGGCATCCGCGACGCCATCGCCGCCGGAACGTTCGCGGATTGGGAAGCGGCCTTTCACGCGGGCCGGGCGGCGGGCGATATCGACCCGCTTTAGGGTCAGGATCCATTACTCCTGCGCCGTCAGCGCCTCGAAATGCGCGATTTCAGATGTTTGGCACGCGCCGGGAAGGCTGGCTGCCTTGGCAAGCGGACCGAGCGGCTAAAAGCGTGCATTTCGAGGCGTCCGAAGGATTTGGCGGATTTCCCGCCCTGCTGCCTCTCAATGCTTTGAAATAGAACCACTATTCCGGCAGCATCGCTCGTTGCAGGACAGAAAATCTGCCAAACTGACGGTGCAGGAGTAATGGGTCCTGACCTTGGTATCAGTGCAGCGGCGCGTGCTGCGGCGCGGTTTGCAGGATCAGCGCGCCGCCGCGCAGCGCATCGCCGCCGAACAGCGGATCGACCAGCGCCGTTTCGCATTCGAAGCGCAGCAACAGGCGCGGGGTCTCCAGCATCCCGGTCAACAGCGCCCCCATGCCGCGCCAGTGCGCAGCCTCGCCGAACAGATCGCGCAGCACCGGGTCCATCACGTCATGCGCCAGCCGCTCCGCCGTCAGCCCGGCAAAGGACAGCCCCGCGGTGTCGCGCGCCAGCACCGCGCCGGTCATCTGCGCCCGGTGCGATACCAGCCGAATGCCGTCGGGCAGCACATTGCTGTCGAAGCCCGGAGCGCCCTGCACCGCATCTGCAAAGCTGCCGTGGCGCGTCATCGCCGCCAGCAACCGTTCCACGGTATCGCGGGCAAAGGCTTCGGCGGTGTCCGCCGGGCGGGAGCGGTAGCGGGGCAGGCAGGTCTGGCGGCGGTCTCTGCGGATCATGGCGATGGTCTTTCTGCTCGCGGAACTTTGTTAACCTCAGGATCGCCCGGCAGTCGGGCGAGAATACGCCCGCAGGGCAGCGCGACTGAGGCCATTTCGTGGAGCGGTTCCGGTCGCGGTCTCTGCGGCATGCCGCGCACATCTGCGTGACCGCGGACCTCTGCCGCGTGTTGCGGCGTTGCCGTTGAAATGGCTTCGGAAAAACAAGGACCGCAAAGATGACCGATATCCTCTTTACCCCGTTCATCGCAGGCAAGCTGGCGCTCAAGAACCGCATCGTCATGGCGCCACTCACCCGCAACCGCGCGCGCCACGAGGATGACGCGCCCTATGACATCCACGTCAAGTACTACAGCCAGCGCGCCGGCGCCGGGCTGATCATCTCGGAGGCGACGCAGATCAGCCCCGAAGGCAAGGGCTATGCCTTCACCCCCGGGATCTACAGCCCGGCGCAGCTCGAAGGCTGGACCCGCGTGACCGAGGCCGTGCATGCCAAGGGCGGCAAGATGGTGCTGCAGCTCTGGCACGTCGGCCGCGTGTCGCACACCTCTCTGCAGAAGGGCGGCCAGAAGCCCGTCGGCCCGTCGCCCATCGCCGCCGGGGTGCAGACGTTCGACGGCGAGAAGATGGTCGATACCTCCGAACCGCGGGCGCTGGAGCTGTCCGAAATCCCGCGCCTGCTCGAGGAATTCCGCCTGGCCGCACAGCATGCCAAGGACGCCGGGTTCGACGGGGTCGAGCTGCACGCGGCCAATGGCTACCTGCTGGACCAATTCCTCAAGGACGGGCCGAACCAGCGCCGGGACGACTACGGCGGGTCGCTCGAAAACCGCTCGCGCCTGACCTTCGAGGTGCTGGACAAGATCCTCGAGGTCTGGGATTCCGGCCATGTGGGCATCCGGCTCTCGCCGTTCTCGGGCGCCAACGGCGCGACCGACAGCGATCCGGCGGCGCTGGCGCGCCACGTCGCGACGCGGCTGGGCAAATACAACCTGGCCTACATGCACATGATCGAAGGCCAGACCGGCGGACCGCGCGAATGGCCCGAGGATGTGGACTTAGACGCGCTGAAGCGTGCATCGGGCGCGGCCTACATGGCCAACAACGGCTATGACCGGGACCTTGCGATCAAGCACGTCACCGACGGGCATGTGGACCTCGTGGCCTTCGGCGTGCCCTATCTCGCCAACCCGGACCTTGCCGAACGGCTGGAACAGAACGCGCCGCTTAACGACCCGGATCCCGATACGTTTTACGGCGGGGGCGAGGAGGGCTATACCGATTATCCCTTCCTCGAAGAGGTGCAGTCCAGGAAGGCCGGCTGACGGCCCGGGCCGCACCCCCAGAGCCGAACACTTCCGAAACCGAAACGCGGCCTCTTGCAGGGCCGCGTTTCCATGCCGCGGGGCCGGATCGGCCGCTTGCCGACAAATCGCCGCGACTAAGGCTTGCACCCGTCCCGCGGCCCGGTCATGCTGCGTCAGGCCGGGGGTGGCGCGCGCTTGAAAATGCACATCCGCACCCCACCTTTAAGGTCCAGACCGGGGATGGCCGGGGCTGCCGCAAAGCGGGGCCGGTGCCATCCTGCCAAGAACCAAGGAAACGAGCATGAAAAAGCCCCTCAATACCTCATACCCGGTGCTGCCGCTGCGCGATATCGTGGTCTTCCCGCACATGATCGTGCCGCTGTTCGTGGGCCGGGACAAATCCGTCCGCGCACTGGAAGAGGTGATGGCCGACGACAAGCAGATCCTGCTGTCAAGCCAGGTCGACCCGTCCGAGGACGATCCCAAGAGCGATGGCATCTACAAGGCCGGCGTGCTGGCCAACGTGCTGCAACTGTTGAAGCTGCCCGACGGCACCGTGAAGGTGCTGGTGGAAGGGCAGGCGCGCGTGCGCATCACCGAATACCTCGACAACGACGACTATTTCGAAGCTGCGGCCGAATACCTGACCGAGATGCCGGGAGATGAGGCGTCGATCACGGCGCTGGTCAAGACCGTGGCCGAGGAATTCGAACGCTATTCGAAAATCAAGAAGAACATCCCCGACGAGGCCCTGTCGGCGGTCTCGGAGACCACCGAACCGGCGAAGCTCGCCGACCTCGTCTCCGGGCACCTCGGCATCGAGGTGAACCAGAAGCAGGAGCTTCTGGAAACGCTGTCGATTTCCGAACGGCTGGAGAAGGTCTATGGCCTGATGCAGGGCGAGATGTCCGTGCTGCAGGTCGAGAAGAAGATCAAGACCCGCGTCAAGAGCCAGATGGAGCGCACCCAGCGCGAATACTACCTGAATGAGCAGATGAAGGCCATTCAGAAGGAGCTGGGCGACGGCGAGGACGGCCAGAACGAAGTGGCCGAACTGGAGCGGAAAATCTCCGAGACCAAGCTGTCGAAAGAGGCCCGTGAAAAGGCCGATGCCGAGATCAAGAAGCTCAAGAACATGTCGCCGATGAGCGCCGAGGCCACGGTCGTGCGCAACTACCTCGACTGGATGCTGGGCATCCCGTGGGGCGTGAAGAGCCGCGTCAAGAAGGACCTGGGCCGGGCGCAGAAGATCCTCGACGACGATCACTACAGCCTTGAAAAGGTGAAGGAACGGATCGTCGAATATCTGGCGGTGCAGCAGCGCTCGAAAAAGCTGAAAGGCCCGATCATGTGCCTCGTCGGCCCTCCGGGCGTCGGCAAGACCTCGCTGGGCAAGTCGGTCGCCAAGGCCACGGGACGCGAATTCATCCGGATCTCGCTGGGCGGCGTGCGTGACGAGAGCGAAATTCGCGGGCACCGCCGGACCTACATCGGCTCCATGCCTGGCAAGATCATCCAGGCGCTGAAAAAGGCCAAGACCACGAACCCGCTGATCCTGCTCGACGAGATCGACAAGATGGGCCAGGATTTCCGCGGCGACCCGGCGTCGGCCATGCTCGAAGTGCTCGACCCGGAGCAGAACGGCACTTTCGTCGATCACTACCTCGAGGTGGAATACGACCTCAGCAACGTGATGTTCCTGACCACGGCGAACTCCTACAACATGCCGGGGCCGCTTCTGGACCGTATGGAGATCATCCCGCTGTCGGGCTACACCGAGGACGAAAAGGCAGAGATCGCCAAACGCCACCTGATCGAGAAGGTCGTGAAGAACCACGGTCTCAAGAAGGGTGAATTCGAGGTCACCGACGAGGGTCTCACCGACGTGATCCGCTACTACACCCGTGAGGCGGGCGTGCGGAACCTCGAACGCGAACTGGCCAAGCTGGCGCGCAAGGCTGTGACCAAGATCGTCCGCGGTGCGGAGAAAAAGGTCGTCATCACGCCGGAGGTGCTGCCCGACTACCTGGGCGTGCGCAAGTATCGGTACGGCCTGGCCGAGGACGATCACCAGATCGGCGTCGTGACCGGGCTGGCCTATACCTCGGTCGGCGGTGACCTTCTGCACATCGAGGCTCTGCGCCTGCCGGGCAAGGGCCGGATGAAGACCACCGGCACACTGGGCGACGTGATGAAGGAAAGCATCGACGCGGCCTCGAGCTACGTGCGGTCGATCTCGCCCTCGATCGGGGTGAAACCGCCGCGGTTCGAAAAGTGGGACATCCACGTGCACGTGCCCGATGGTGCGACGCCCAAGGACGGCCCGTCGGCCGGCCTTGCCATGGTCACGGCCATCGTGTCGGTGCTGACCGGCATCCCGGTCCGCAAGGACATCGCCATGACCGGCGAGGTGACGCTGCGCGGCAACGCCAGCGCCATCGGCGGGCTCAAGGAAAAGCTGCTGGCCGCCCTGCGTGGCGGGATCAAGACGGTTCTCATTCCGAAAGAGAATGAAAAGGACCTGGCCGAGATCCCCGACAACGTGAAGGAAGGTCTGGAGATCATGGCGGTCGAGCATGTCTCCGAAGTGCTCAAGATCGCGCTGATCGACGAACCGGTCGGCATCGACTGGGACGAGGAAGCCGAAGAGGCCGCCGCACAGGCGCAACGCGAAAAGGGCGACACGGTGCCAAGCGCCATCGCGCACTGACGCTCTGACAGGCACGCCTGTCGCTGACATGAAATAAAGACGCCGCCGGAGCCACCGTTCCGGCGGCGTTTTTCGTCTTGGTCAGCGCCCGCCCGAAGGGTCAGTCGTAAGACATGTGACGACCGCCGCCGCCACCGTCCCCGCCGCCGGACGCAACGGCGGCGGCGACCAGCGCCAGCATCAGCAGTGGAATGATGATCCCGCCCGTGGCGGATTGCTGCTGTTCGCTGACCCTGGTGGACACCACAGGGACACGGCTCGGCGCGGCGGCGGTGGCCCGGCCCATCAGGTCTGCGCGTAGCTCTTCGGCGCTCATCCGGGTGTTTGCGATGCTGTCGGCAAAGGCGGCAGCACCAAGGCTCATGCAAAGGATACTGGTCAGAATGGTCGATTTCATGGCAGTTCCAATCATTTTCAGGGGTAATTGATGATCAACGTGACCGGAAAATCGGCCGAAACAATCGTTCTTCAAACGCCGACAGACTACACTATTCTTGCGTGCAGGGCAAAGGTGGGACAGGTTCGCGGGCCGGCCCTCTTGTTGCGACACTGGATTTGCACACGCAATTTTCGTATGGTTGAGCCAAGGGCAGAGCAGCTCGGACCAAACCAACGTCAGAAGACGAGAAAGAGAGACAGGCCATGACGACGACGTCGACGCGCAAGCCGCGCACCCCGTCCACCCGCACGACCACAGCCAAGGCCACGGCGGCCCCGGCGAAGGCCGCGGAGCGGCTGACAGAGGCGGCGGCCCCGGTGGTGACGCAACCCGAACCGCCCAGCGTCGCCCTGCCGGAGATGAAGAAGAAGGACCTTGTCGACGCTGTCGTGGCCCGGTCCGGAGTCAAGAAGCGCGACGCCAAACCGGCGGTCGAAGCGGCCCTTGCCATCCTTGGCGACGCCCTGTCCGAAGGCCGTGACCTGAACCTCGCGCCGATGGGCAAGGTCATGGTGAAGAAGCAGAAGAAGATCTCTCAAGGCTCCGTCCTGACCCTCCGCCTGCGCCAGAACGACAAGGCCACGAATGATGGGCCGGACCCTCTTGCGCAGGCCGCCGAGTAACGCTAAGACGCGGCCCACGGGTGATTAGCTCAGTGGTAGAGCGCTTCGTTCACATCGAAGATGTCAGGAGTTCGAATCTCTTATCACCCACCATTTCCTCCTGCCGGTGCGCGTCCCAGTGTCCCTGAAAAGGCCTCTCGTGCCGAAGGGGCCTCTTCTGTCCACATGTTCGCGCCTGCGCAACGTCACGAAGTCCGACAGCCATTGGCGCGTGCCAGCGTGACGACATCGGCCCGGTGGCGCATCGATGCCACTTCCTCCGCGACCTGCCGGCACAGCGGCCCGCAGGCTTCGGTCGGCGCGTAAATCCGGGCGATCGCGCGCAACAGGTTCACCATCTCGCCCTCCAGTCCGGAATGCGCGGCGCAGGGCCGGGCGTGAGGCCAAGGTCGCGGGCCAGCGCCGGGTCGCGGCGCAGCATCTCCATCCGTCTTTCCTGACGGCGGCGTGCCAGCCAGAGCGTCAACCGATGCCAGAGGCGCCTGCGGGGGCGGGGCGGGAAAAGCGGGTCGAGGTCATGTGCGGCCATGGGCTGTCTCCTTGCAGAATCGGCTGATGCGCCTATCCTGCTTCCTCAAGTTCACTTGAGGTCAAGCGCCATGTCCGGCAAATCCGCCAAACCCGTTCCGTCCGATCTCAGCGTCGGAGAGATGGCGCGCCGCGCCGGTGTCGCGGTGTCCACCTTGCATTATTACGAGGCCGAGGGACTGATCCAGAGCTGGCGCACAGAGGCCAACCACCGTCGCTACGACCGGCGCGAACTGCGCCGCGTCTCGGTGATCCGCGTGGCGCAAAGCCTGGGCATCCCTCTGGCGCAGGTGCGTGAATTGCTGGACCGTCTGCCCAAGGGCGCGGCGGTCGGTAAACGCGACTGGGCCGATGTCTCGGCGCTCTGGCGCGAAGAGATCGACCACCGCATCGCGCTTTTGACCAAGCTGCGCGACCAGCTGGATCACTGCATGGGCTGCGGCTGTCTGTCGCTGGAGAGCTGCCCGCTCTACAACCGCAACGACAGCCTGTCCCGCCAGGGTCCGGGGCCGCAACGCTGGGTGCCGACAGGATCGTCAGGAGACCCTGTCGAAGGCACTTGATTCCGCCCGGTGCCCGGCTTAGACCGCGCGTCAGCGGGTGATTAGCTCAGTTGGTAGAGCGCTTCGTTTACACCGAAGATGTCGGGAGTTCGAGTCTCTCATCACCCACCATGCCAAGGCATCGGTACCGCAGACGCGCCTGTCGAACGCCGGGCCAATCCGGGCCGTCGGCTGCGCTTCCGGCCTGACCGCGCGGTTCCGGTCTCAGCTCTGCAGGCGCAACATCAACACGACGCCGGCCCAGGCACAAAAGCCTGTCAGCACCGCGCCCCAGAGCGTGTCTGCGGTGACCATCTGCCAGGACCAGGCCTTCATGATCGACATGGAGGTGAACTCGTAGGTGCCGTAGGCCATTGCACCGATGATCGCTCCGTGCAGCGCCGCGCGTCCCGGTGCGGCGTCGCGCAAGGCAGGGTTCGAGACGAGAAAGACCAGGCCTGCCACGTAGGCGAGATAGAACAGACCGGCAGGCGCCAGCATCGGGCTGTCGCGCATGGCATCGCCAAGATGCCGCGTGAACAGCGGTTTCATCACCAGCGTCAGCATGACGGCATCGATGACCAGGAACATGACGGCGGTTATCGCGTAAAGGATCAATCTGCGCCCCTTTTGAGGTTGTGATGGAATGGTAGCGCTTAAAATGGGGCCGCCCAGGTGGAGCCCGCCGGTTTGCGCGGCGGGCCCGTATGATTTCGGCCGTCATGAACTTTGTGCCGTGACGAACGTGTCAAGACCATGAACGGATCGGCGGGCGTGGGGTGGCACGATACGACGGTTCGAAACGGGAAGGGCCGGTCGGGCGTCCGTCGTCGCGCGCCGATGGAGCCGGCGGATCGAAGGACCGGACATCCCTCGGCTCTGCCTTCGGGCCGGGCCGCTCAGGCGGCGGCAAAGCTCCGAACACCGGTAGCGTCGGGGCCGAATGTCTTCGTGAGCCGGTGGTCCTGTCGTCAGACCGGCGGCGCGGGGTGGCCCGCCGCCGTGCGAGACATGTTCCCGCGCCAGCTGCGATCCGGGCGCAGCTTTTGCGACCGTTTTTTGCGTGCAATGGCAGCACCGACCCCAAGCGACGGCGGCACCGTCACTTGCGCAGGTCGTCGGGCAGCAGCGCCTCGGGCATGTTCTGGTAGCAGACCGGCCGCAGGAACCGCCGGATCGCCAGCGTGCCGACGCTGGTCGCGCCGAAATTGGTCGAGGCCGGGAAGGGGCCGCCGTGCACCATGGCATCCGCGACTTCGACCCCGGTGGGAAAGCCGTTGACCAGCAGCCGGCCGGCCTTGCGCTCCAGCACCGGCAGGAAGGGCTTCGCCGCCTCGGTGTCGCCGTCGTCGATCTGCAGCGTCGCGGTCAGCTGGCCCTGCAAGGCGCGGGCAATGGCCAGCGCCTCGTCGGCATCAGTGGCACGCACGACGATGCCGGCGGGGCCGAAGACTTCTTCGGCCAGCTCGGGATGCGCGCGCCAGTCCGCGCCCGAGACTTCGAACAGCGCCGGGCCGCCCTGGCGCCCCTCTGCCGCGGTCCGCAGATGCGTGCGCACCGCATCGCTTCCCGCGACCCGCGCGACGCCCGAGCGGTAGCCCTGTGCCACGCCGTCGGTCAGCATCGGTTGCGCGGCGACTTCGGAGAGGGCCTTTTCCGCAGCGGAGACTAAGGCCTCCGCGCCGTCGCCCTCCTGCAGGATCACCACGCCGGGGTTGGTGCAGAACTGCCCGACGCCCATGGTCAGCGATCCGGCCCAGGCGGTGCCGAGGTCCGATCCGCGCGCGGCCTGGGCGGCGGGAAAGACGAAGACCGGGTTGATCGCGCCCAGCTCTCCGAAGAAGGGGATCGGCTCGTCGCGGGACATGGCGAGGTCGAAAAGCGCCTTGCCGCCGCGGAACGAGCCGGTGAAGCCCACGGCACGGGTCAGCGGATGGGTGACCAGCGCGGCCCCGGCCTCTGTCGTGTTGGATTGAATGAAGCCGAAGGTGCCGGGCGGCATGCCGGTCCGCTCGATGGCCGCGGCAATGGCGGCGGCCACCAGCTCTCCGCAGCCGGGATGGCCGGGGTGGCCCTTGTAGACGACCGGGCAGCCCGCCGCGAGCGCCGCCGCCGTGTCGCCCCCGGCGGTGGAAAAGGCGAGCGGGAAGTTCGACGCGCCGAAGACCGCCACCGGCCCGACCGGGCGCTGCATTATCCGCAGGTCCGGGCGCGGCATCGGCTGGCGGTCGGGCAGGGCGGTGTCGTGCCGCCGATCAAGGTAGTCTCCCTTTCGGATGTGGGAGGCAAACAGCCGGATCTGGTTCGCGGTGCGCGGCAGCTCCACGCTGCGCAGGCGCGGCTCGGGCAGGCCGGTCTCGGCCATGCCGACCTCGGTGATCGCATCGACCCGCGCCTCGATCTCCTCGGCGATGGCGTCGAGGAAGGCCGCGCGGTCATCGCGACTGGTCCAGCCGTAGACGGTAAAGGCCTCCTCGGCGGTGGCCATCGCGGCGTCCACCTCGGCGGCGCCGCCGTTGCAGACGGTCAGGGGGGCGCCGGTGACCGGGGAAGAGGCAAAGCTGTCGCCTCCGTCGGTCCAGTGTCCGGCGATCAGGTGGCGTCCGGTGAGGTCGGTCATTCTGTGCTCCCTTGGGTCAGTCGTGAAATGGCGCGCCGGTGACGCGACGCCCCAGCAGAAAGGCATCTGCCACATGCAGCTGCGGGGCGGTGTCGACATCGGGTCGGCCTTCTGCGAGCAGCGTCGCGAAATGCCGGTAGAGAGCCGGGTATTCGCCGCAGCCGGCGGTGGGCTGTTCGGCGCCGTCGATGAAAAGCCGTGCGCCGCCCTCGGTCAGCTTCAGCGCGCCGATGTCCGTCTCGATCTCGATCTGCCAGATCTCGCCGCCCTCCTGCCGCCAGTCGAAATCCGCCGTGGCGTCTAGGCCGGCACCGTCGGTGAAGGTCAGGCGGGCGGCGATGGGGGTGTCTCGGTTCGCGGGAAAGGTCAGCTCGGCCTCTGCGACGTGCAGCGCGCCGGGGCAGAGTTCGGTCAGGATCGATAGCGCGTTGATGCCAGGATCGAAGACGCCGAGGCCCCCCGGCTGCCAGATCCAGTCCTGCCCGGGGTGCCATTTGCGCACGTCTTCCTTCCAGTCGATGCGAAGGCGCGTGATCCGCTTGCCGGCCAGCCACGCGCGCGCCGGCGCCACGCCCGCCGCCATGCGCGAATGCCAGGTGGCAAAGAGGCTCACGCCCGCCGCGCGGGCCAGCCTTTCAAGCCGGAACACCTCGGTCACCGAGGCGCCCGGCGGCTTTTCCAGCATCACGTGACGGCCTGCGGCGATGGCGGCGCGGGCGGCGACAAAGCGCGGCACCGGCGGCATGCAGAGCGACACAGCCGGGATGTCGGGGCGTGCGTGCAGCAGGGCGGCGATGTCGGCATGGTTCTCGACCCCGTCGATCCCGCCCGATCCGCTCACCGTTGCGGCGAGGGCGAAGCGGTCGCTGTCGGCGATGGCGGGCAGGTGCTGGTCCCGCGCGATCTTGCCGATGCCGACAAGGGCGATGGACATGGGGTGGTCATTGGGCGGCATGGCGGCTCCTAAGGGCAGGGTCAGGCGCGCAGCGCGGTGACCCGCAAGAGGCCCCGCTGCAGCAGGATGAAGAGCAGAAGCAGCACGCCGATGACGATCTTGGTCCACCAGCTCGACAGCGTGCCGTCGAAGACGATGTAGGTCTGGATGAGCCCCATGGTCAGCACCCCGAAGAGCGTGCCGACGACGTAGCCCGCACCGCCGGTCAGCAGCGTGCCGCCGATCACTACGGCGGCGATGGCCGTCAGTTCTGTGCCCACTGTGGCGAGCGGATAGCCCGACCCGGTGTAGATCGAGAAGACGATGCCCGAGAGGCCCGCCATGAAGCCAGAGAAGGCGTAGATGCCGACCGTGGTGGCGCCGACCCGCACGCCCATGAGCCGCGCCGTCTGCTCTCCGCCGCCGATGGCGAAGACCTGCGCGCCGAACCGCGTGCGGTGGGCGATGAGCGCGCCGGCGGCGACCGCCACCAGCATCAGCACGCCGATCAGCGTCAGCCGTCCCTTTCCGGGCATCAGCCAGTAGGCGTCCTTGAGCAGATCGTAGAACGGATGCGCGATGGGCACCGATTCGATGGTCAGCATGTAGGAGGCGCCGCGCGCCAGGAACATCCCCGCTAGCGTGACGATGAAGGCGGGCATGGCCAGCCCGTGGATCACCGCGCCCATGGCGGCGCCGAAGGCGGTGGTCACCGCCAGCAGAAGCGCGAAGACCAGCAGCGGATGCAGGCCCGTGTCGCGCAGCATCACCGCGATGAAGACGCCGGAAAAGGCGATCACCGATCCCACCGACAGGTCGATGCCGCCCGACAGGATCACCAGCGTCATGCCGACCGCGACGATCCCGAGGTAGGCGTTGTCGGTCAGCAGGTTGCCCGCCACGCGCGTGGACAGCATGTAGGGAAACTGCAGCCAGCAGACGATATAGGCGACGACGAAGATGCCGATGGTCGCGAGCAGCGGGTAGAGGCGGGGGTTCACGGTCATGGCGCGCTCCGGTCCGATGGCGCGGGTTCGCGGCGGCGCCGGACGTGCCGGCGCAGCGCGTACCAGTGCCCGGCAAGGTTGGGCGACTGCACCAGCAGCACCATCAGCACCAGCCCCGCCTTGATCACGAGGTTGTATTCCGACGGAAAACCCGCCAGCAGGATGCCGGTGTCGATGGTCTGGATGATCATTGCGCCCAGCACGGAGGCCGCGACCGAGAAGCGTCCGCCGAGCAGGGAATTGCCGCCGATCACCACCGCCAGGATCGCGTCGAGCTCGAGCCAGAGCCCGGCGTTGTTGGCATCCGCGCCGCGGATGTCGGCGGTGGCGATGATCCCCGCCAGCGCCGCGCAAAGGCCCGAGGCCACGTAGACCGCGATCAGCAGCACCGTGGCGTTGATCCCCGCCAGCGCCGAGGCCGAGCGATTGATGCCGATGGATTCGACCAGCAGTCCCAGCGCCGTGCGCCGCATCAGCAACGCCACGGCGATGGCGGTGCCGACCCAGATGTAGACCGGCACCGGCAGGCCCAGCAGGATGCCCGAGCCGAGCCAGGCGAACCCGGGATCGGTGAAGGTGAGGATGCGGCCCTCGGTGATGAGCTGCGCGATGCCGCGGCCCGAGGTCATCAGGATCAGCGTGGCGACGATGGGCTGGATGCCGATCAGCGCCACCAGACAGCCGTTCCAGACCCCGCAGGCCAGCCCCGCCATTAGCGCCAGCAGCACCGCCGCCGCGGCGCCCCAGCCGCTGGCCAGCGCCCAGGCGGCCGTCGCGCCGGTGATCGCCATGATCGTGCCCACCGACAGGTCGATGCCGCGGGTGGCGATGACCAGCGTCATGCCGACGGCCAGCAGCGCCACCGGCGCGCCGCGCTTCAGCACGTCGATCACCGGGCCGGAGAGCCGCCCGCCCTGGTAGTCGACGGACAGGAATTGCGGAAAGAACAGCGACACCAGCGCCACCAGCACGGCCAGCGTCAGGATCTGCGGGAGGATGCGGCGCAGGGTGCGGGTCATGACGCGGCGGCCTCGCGCGGGTCTGCGGCGGCGATGGCGCGCACGATCTCGTCTGTCGCGACCTCGGCGCCGGTCAATTCGCGGGTATGGCGGCGGTCGCGCAGCACCACGATGCGGTCGGCGGCGGCCACCAGCTCGTCGAATTCCGACGAGATCACCAGCATCGACATGCCCGCATCGGTCATGTCGCGGATGAGGCGCAGGATCTCCGCATGGGCGCCGACGTCGATGCCGCGCGTCGGCTCGTCCAGGATCAGGAACCGCGGGTTCATCGCCAGCCAGCGCGCCAGCACGACCTTCTGCTGGTTGCCGCCCGACAGCTCTCCGATGGGTTTTTCCGCGTCCGAGGTGCGGATGTCGAGTTTCGCGATATACTCGTCCGCCAGCCGCGCCTGTTCGGCGCGCGGGATCGGGCGGGTCCAGCCGCGCCGGGCCTGCATGGCAAGGATGATGTTCTCGCGCACCGACAGGTCCGCCACGATACCGTCGGTCTTGCGGTCCTCGGGGGCAAAGCCGAAACCGGCGCGGACCGCCTCGCGCGGGGTGGCATGGGCGACCGGGCCATCGGCATCGCGGGCGGTCCCGGTCTGGGCCGTACGCACGCCGAACAGCAGTTCGGCGCTTTCCGTCCGGCCCGAGCCCAGAAGCCCGGCCAGGCCGATCACCTCGCCCCGGCGCACGCTGAGGTCGAAGGGGGCCACGACACCAGCGCGGCCGATGCCTTCGAACCGCAGGATTTCGGGCGCTTCCTGCGCGGCGGCGGGGCTGTGTTCGGCGGTTTCGATCGCATCGTCAAGCTCGCGGCCCAGCATGTGTCCGATCAGCTTGACCCGGTCGAGGTCGGCGACCCGTTCGGTGGTGATCTTCTGGCCGTTGCGCAGCACGGTGAGCCGGTCGCAGAGCTCGAACACCTGGTCGAGGAAATGCGACACGAAGACGATGCCCAGCCCGCGGTCGCGCAGGTCGCGGACCACGTCGAAGAGCATCCGCACCTCGGCGGCGTCGAGGCTGGCGGTCGGCTCATCGAGGATCAGCACCTTGCCCGACAGCGCCACGGCGCGGGCGATAGCCACCACCTGCTGCACCGCCACCGAATAGGATCCGAGGTCGCGCGTCACGTCGATGTCGAGCCCGTAGCCGCGCAGCATCTCGCGCGCCATGTCGGCCTGCGCGCGGCCGTCGATCAGGCCGAAGCGCCGCGGCTCGCGCCCGAAGGTCAGGTTCTGCGCCACGGTGAGGTTGGGCAGCAGGTTGACCTCCTGGTAGACCGTGCCGATGCCCAGTTCCTGCGCCTCGGAGGTCGACGCAGGCGATACGGGTGCACCGTCAAGCCGGATCTCGCCCGCGTCGCGGCTGTAGGCGCCGGTGAGGCACTTGATCAGCGTGGATTTGCCCGCGCCGTTTTCGCCCAGCAGCGCGTGCACCTCTCCGGCCGCGAGGTCGAAATCAACCGCGTCGAGCGCCCGCGTGCCCGGAAAGGATTTCGACAGGGAGCGGATGGTCAGCAACATGGGCGGCCTTCGGGGTGATGCGGAGTAGGGAAGTAAGGGCCGGGGCGGGTGGGCCGCCCCGGCGGTCGGCGATCAGTAGCCCAGGTCCTTGCGGGCCTCGTATTCGGCCATCGGATCGTCGGACTGGGTGTAGAGCTTCGATTCGGTCTGGATGAACTTCTCGGGCTCCGTGCCGTCCGCCCAGTAGGCCTCGAGCGCGTCGAAGGCGGGACCGGCCATGTTCGGGGTCAGCTCGACCGTGGCATTGGCATCGCCGTCTGCCATGGCCTGGAAGATATCCGGCACCGCGTCAATGGAGACGATCAGGATATCGTCGCCCGGGTCCATGCCCGCCTCCTTGATCGCCTGGATCGCCCCCAGCGCCATGTCGTCGTTGTGGGCGTAAAGCGCGCAGATCTCGTTGCCGGCCTCGGCCTGCAGGAAGCTTTCCATCACCTCCTTGCCGCCGGTGCGGGTGAAGTCACCGGTCTGGCTGCGCACGATCTCGATATCCGCGTTGCCCTCGATGGCGTTGCGGAAGCCGGTGGCGCGGTCGATGGCGGGCGAGGACCCGGTGGTGCCCTGAAGTTCGACCACGCGGCAGGTGCCCTCGGGCTTGTTGTCGACGAGCCACTGACCCGCGACCGAACCCTCGTGCACAAGGTCGGAGCCGACGGCGGTCAGGTACAGGTCATCCGAGGAATCGACGCGGCGGTCGAGCAGGACGACCGGGATCTCGGCCTCCTTCGCCTCTTCCAGCACGCTGTCCCAGCCGGTGGCGACCACCGGGGCCAGCAGGATCGCGTCGACGCCCTGGGCCACGAAGGACCGGATCGCGGCGATCTGGTTTTCCTGGCGCTGCTGCGCATCGGAAAAGCGCAGGTCGATGCCGCGTTCCTCGGCCTGCTGGCGGGTCAGCGTGGTTTCCGCCGCGCGCCAGCCGGATTCGGATCCGATTTGCGAAAAGCCCACGGTTTGTGCCGAGGCAGCGAAAGCGCAGGCCGTGATGGCGGCGCTGGTCAACAAGGTCTTCATCATGAGTCTCTCTCCCTTAGGTTCGGTCTTTGCGCGGTTGTCTCGCGCCGTCATGTGGAAAATGTGCGGCCCCTCGGGACCGTCAGTGGCTGTCCTTCGGTACGTCCCTCCCTCTGCACCCCCTGAGAAAGTCGAAATCCGCCCCGGTATCGGCGCCTTCGACGTGATCGTGGAAAAGTTTCGCATACCCGCTTTGGGGGGCCTCTTCGCGCGCGGTCCAGTCGCCGAGCCGGCGCAGCAATTCGTCATCGGGAATGTCCAGCGTCAGGCGCCGGGCCTCGACGTCGAGCTCGATCATGTCGCCATCGCGCACCACCGCCAGCGGCCCGCCGACGGCGGCCTCGGGTGCGGTGTGCAGCACCACGGTGCCGTAGGCGGTGCCCGACATGCGTGCATCCGATACGCGCACCATGTCGGTGATGCCTTTCTTCAGCACCTTGGGCGGCAGGCCCATGTTGCCCACCTCGGACATGCCCGGATAGCCCTTGGGGCCGCAGTTCTTCAGCACCATCACGCAGGTCTCGTCGATGTCGAGCGTGTCGTCGGCGATCTTGGCCTTGTAGTCGTCGATATCCTCGAAGACCACGGCGCGACCTCGATGCCTGAGCAGGTGCGGGCTGGCGGCAGACGGTTTCAGCACAGCGCCCTCGGGCGCGAGGTTGCCGCGCAGCACCGCGATCCCGCCCGAGGCGGTCAGCGCCTTGTCTGCGGGGCGGATCACGTCCTCGTTCCAGTTCACGGCATCCTTGACCTCGTCCCAGATCGCGCCGCCGGACACGGTAAGCGCATCCTTGTGCAGCATGCCGGCCTCGCCCAGCCGTTTGAGCACCACCGGCAGGCCGCCGGCATAGAAGAATTCTTCCATCAGGTACTTGCCCGAGGGCATCAGGTTCACGATCGTGGGCACGTCGCGGCCCAACCGGTCCCAGTCGTCGAGCGTGATGTCGACGCCGCAGCGCCCGGCGATGGCCAGCAGGTGCACCACGGCGTTGGTCGACCCGCCGATGGCGCCGTTGCAGCGGATGGCGTTTTCAAAGGCCGCGCGGGTCAGCACGTCCGACGGCTTGAGGTCGTCCTTGACCATTTGCACGATGCGCCGGCCCGAGATCTGCGCCATCACCCGCCGCCGCGCATCCACTGCCGGGATCGCCGCGTTGCCCGACAGCGCCATGCCCAGCGCCTCGGCCATGCTGGCCATTGTGGAGGCGGTGCCCATGGTGTTGCAGGTGCCGGTCGAGCGGCTCATCGCCTGTTCGGCCTCGAGGAAATCCTCCTGGCTCATCTTGCCGGCCTTGATGTCTTCGGACATTTGCCAGAGCGCCGTGCCGCTGCCCACCCGTTCGCCGCGGAACCAGCCGTTCAGCATCGGCCCGCCGGTCACCACGATCGATGGGATGTCGGTCGACGCCGCCCCCATGATCAGCGAGGGCGTGGTCTTGTCGCATCCCACCATGAGCACCGCGCCGTCGATGGGCTGGGCGCGCATCGTCTCCTCGACCGCCATGGCGGCGAGGTTGCGGTACATCATCGCCGTGGGGCGGAAGGTGTTCTCGGACGCGCTGAACACCGGCACCTCGAGCGGCAGGCCGCCGGCCTCCCAGATGCCCGCCTTTACCTTCTCGGCCAGTTCGCGCAGGTGGCCGTTGCAGGGGGTGAGGTCGGACCAGGTGTTGAGGATGCCGATCACCGGCCGGCCGTCGAAGAGGTCGTGCGGATAACCCTGATTCTTGAGCCAGCCGCGGTGATAGATGTTGTCGCGGCTGGTGCCGCCGTACCATTCCTGGCTGCGCAGCCGCCTGGGCCAGTCTGCCGGTCGAAACGCCATCAGAGCACCTTCACGTCGGTCATGGGGGCGGCCTGCGCCGCCGGGGCCTGCGCCAGCGGATTGCTCAGCGGCAGGCCGAAGGGGGCGGCCTCGATCTCGAACACGTCGCCGTCCTGCGCGGCGATGCCCTCGGCAAAGGACAGGGTCGCGGTGCCGAACATGTGCACATGGACGTCGCCGGGCTGCCGGAACAGCGCGTATTTGAAATGATGATGTTCGAGGTTGCGGATCGAATGGGACATGTTGGCCTCGCCCGACAGGAAGGGTTTCTCAAAGATCACCTCCGCCCCGCGCCGGATACGGCTGGTGCCTTCGATGCTGTCGGGCAGGGGCCCGACGCGCAGTTCCGGGCCGATGGCGCAGGGCCGCAGCTTGGAATGCGCGAGGTAGAGGTAATTCTGCCGCTCGGTCACGTGGTCGGAAAACTCGTTGGCCAGAGCAAAGCCCAGCCGCACCGGGGTGCCGTCCGTGTCGATGATGTAGATGCCCGCGATCTCGGGCTCCTCGCCGCCGTCGAGCGCGAAGGCCGGGCTTTCGAGCGCCGCACCGGGCGCCACCAGCGCGGCACCGTTGCCCTTGTAGAACCATTCGGGCTGCACGCCGGCCTGGCCGTTGGCGGGTTTTCCGCCCTCGACCCCCATGCGGAACATGCGCATCGAATCCGTTTCGTCCTCGGGTTGTTTCGCATGCATGGACGCACGGGTGGATGCAGATCCCAGATGCGTAAGTCCGGTGCCCGTGAGGTACAGGTGTGCCGGATCCGGATGGGTAAGGGGCGGCAGTAGGCGGCCCTCGTCCAGCAAACCTCCGAGGTCGACGGGATCGCCGGTGCCCAGGCTGTCGATATGCGCCAAGAGCGTTGTGCCGTTGGAGATAGCCTGCCGTGCCAGGTGGTAGAGCGGCAGATCGCTCTGCACCGCGCGGGCCGGTCCGCCCGTCCGTGCGGCAACCCGTGCGTTGCCCGCGTCGTCGAGATATTGCGAGAGCAGCATCGGTCTCAGCCCTTTTTCTTGTTCATGACATCGAAGATCACTGCGGCCAGCAGCACCAGCCCCTTGATCACCTGCTGGTAGTCGATGCCGATGCCGAGGATCGACATGCCGTTGTTCATCACCCCCATGATGAAGGCGCCGATGACCGCACCCACGACCGTGCCCACGCCGCCCGCCATCGACGCGCCGCCGATGAAGACCGCGGCGATCACGTCCAGCTCGAACCCCGCGCCGGCCTTGGGCGTCGCGGTGTTGAGCCGCGCGGCAAAGACCAGACCCGCCAGCGCCGCCAGCATCCCCATGTTGGCGAAGGTGAGGAAGGTCAGCCGCTTGGCGTTGATGCCCGACAGCGCCGCCGCCTTCTCGTTGCCGCCGATGGCATAGAGCCTGCGGCCCACGGTGGTGCGGCTGGTGACGAAGGAATAGACCGCGATCAGCAGCGCCATGACGATGAAGACGTTGGGCAGGCCGCGGAAATCGGCCATCAGCCAGCTCATCCAGGAAATCCCGATGAAGATGATCGCGACCTTGGCGGCGAAGAAGGCGAACGGCTCTTCCGGCGTGCCGGTCCGGGACTGCACCGCACGGTTACGGAGCGCGAGCAGCGTCAGCCCCGCGGCCACCGTCAGCCCGATCAGGAATGACATGAGGTTGAACCCGTCCATCGCCAGCAGGTCCGGCAGGAAGCCCGACGACATGAGCTGGAACTGCGGCGGGAAGGGGCCGACCGACTGCCCGGCCAGCAGCCACAGGGTCAGCCCCTTGAAGACCAGCATGCCCGCCAGCGTCACGATGAAGCTGGGGATGCGGAAATAGGCGACCCAGAACCCCTGCGCCGCGCCAATCAGCGCGCCGACGATTAGGCACAGTACGCCTGCCACGAGGTAATGCATGTCCCAGTTGACGATCATCACCGCCGCCAGCGCGCCGATGAAGCCCAGCACCGACCCGACGCTCAGGTCGATATGGCCCGCGACGATCACCAGCAGCATACCGATGGCCATGATCACGATATAGCTGTTCTGCAGCACCAGGTTGGTCAGGTTCACGGGCTTCAGCAGGATGCCCCCGGTCGCGACCTGGAAGAAGGCCATGATCGCGATCAGGGCGAAGAGGATACCGTATTCGCGCATGTGGTTCTTCAGAAAGCGCCAGCTGGCCCCCGCTTGGTGGCGGCCGGTCTCGGCGGCGGTCTGGTCGGATACGTCGCTCATCACGCGGCCTCCCCGGATTTGATGATGCGGGCCATGATCTTTTCCTGGCTGGCCTCGGCGGTCTGCATCTCGCCGACGAAGCGGCCTTCGTTCATCACGTAGAGCCGGTCGGAAATGCCCAGGAGTTCGGGCATTTCCGACGAGATGACGATGATCGCCTTGCCGGCGGCGGCGAGGTCGCGGATCACGGTGTAGATCTCGAATTTCGCGCCGACGTCGATGCCGCGGCAGGGCTCATCGAGGATCAGGATGTCAGGATCGGCGAAAAGCCACTTGGACAGCACCACCTTCTGCTGGTTGCCGCCCGAAAGGTTCACCGTCTCCTGCTCGATGGAGCTGGAGCGGATGTTGAGCCGCTGGCGGAACCGCTCTGCCACCTCGGCCTCGCGCCGGGCGTTGACGACCATGCCGTCGGCCACCGACTCCAATCTGGCCAGCGGCACGTTGCGGCGGATCGTGTCGTCCAGCACCAGCCCGTAGGTCTTGCGGTCCTCGGTGGCATAGGCGAGGCCCGCGTTGATCGCCTTGCGCACGGTCGACAGGTCCGCGGGCTTGCCGTTGATCGTCACGCTGCCGGTGATGTCGCGTCCGTAGGACCGGCCGAAAAGGCTCATGGCCAGCTCTGTGCGCCCGGCGCCCATCAGCCCCGCGATGCCCAGCACCTCGCCGCGCTTGACGTGAAAGGACACATCGCGGACCACGGTTCGGTCGGGATCGACCGGGTGCCGCACCGTCCAGTTGCGCACCTCCATCGCCACTTCGTCGCGGATGTCGGGCGTGCGCGGCGGGTAGCGGTCGTCGAGCGACCGGCCCACCATGTCACGGATGATGTCGTCTTCGCTGATGCCGTTCTTGCAGTCGAGCCGGGCCACCGTGGCCCCGTCGCGCAACACGGTGATGGTGTCGGCCACGCGGGAGATTTCGTTGAGCTTGTGGCTGATGAGGATCGAGGTCACGCCCTGCCTGCGGAATTCCGTCAGCAGGACCAGCAGTTTTTCGCTGTCCTGTTCGTTGAGCGAGCTCGTCGGCTCGTCGAGGATCAGCAGGCGCACGTCCTTGGACAGCGCCTTGGCGATCTCGATCAGCTGTTGCTTGCCCAGACCCAGGTCGGCCACGATGGATTTCGGGCTTTCCTTCAGGCCGACGCGGGCCAGAAGCTCGGCCGCGCGGCGTTCCGTTTCCTGCCAGTCGATGATGCCGCCGCGGGCGCGTTCGTTGCCCAGAAAGATGTTCTCGGCCACCGACAGCAGCGGGATCAGCGCCAGTTCCTGGTGGATGATGATGATCCCGCGGCTTTCGCTGTCGCGGATCGAGCCGAAGGCCTGGACCTCGCCGTCATAGACGATGTCGCCGGTGTAGCTGCCGTGCGGATAGACCCCCGACAGCACCTTCATCAGCGTCGACTTGCCGGCCCCGTTCTCGCCCACGAGCGCGTGGATCTCGCCCTCGGCCACCTGCAGGTTCACCCGGTCAAGCGCCTTCACGCCCGGAAAGGTCTTGGTGATGTCGCGCATCTCGAGGATGGTCGCCATCGTCGTCTCCATCTTGCGGATTGGCCGGTGGGCCGGGCAGGGCGGTTGCGGGGCCGGCACCGGGCCGGACCCCTGCTCGGATCACTGAAGCTCGGAGGCGTCGTAATAGCCCGAGTCGATCAGCACGCCCTGGATGTCGCCTTCGGTGACCTTCACCGGCTCCAGCAGGTAGGACGGCACCACCTTGACGCCGTTGTCGTAGGTCTCGGTGTCGTTGATCTCGGGCTCGCCGCCCTGCAACAGCGCCTCGACCATGCCGACGGTGACGCTGGCCAGTTCGCGGGTGTCCTTGAAGATCGTCGAATACTGCTCGCCGCGCTGGATCGCCTTGATCGACGGGATCTCGGCATCCTGACCGGTGACGATGGGCATCTGCATGTCGCCCGAGCCGTAGCCCACGCCCTTCAGCGAGGAGATGATGCCGATGGAAAGCCCGTCGTAGGGCGACAGAACGCCATGCACCCGCGCATCGGTGTAATTGGCCGACAAAAGGTTATCCATCCGCGCCTGCGCCACCGATCCGTCCCAGCGCAGGGTGCCGACCGTGTCCATGCCCTCCTGGCCCGACAGCACCGTGATCCTGCCGTCGTCGATCAGCGGTTGCAGCACCGACATGGCGCCGTCGTAGAAAAAGTAAGCGTTGTTGTCGTCCGGGGAGCCGCCGAACAGCTCCACGTTCCAGGTCTCGGCATCGGGAAAGCGCTCTTCCAGCCCCGATACCAGAGTTTCGGCCTGTTGCACCCCGACCTGGAAGTTGTCGAAGGTGGCGTAATAGCTGACGTCGCCCGAGCCGCGGATCAGCCGGTCATAGGCCACCACGGGAATGTCGAGAGCGGCGGCATTGGCCAGCGCGTTGGTCAGGGTGGTGCCGTCGATGGCGGCAATGACCAGCGCGTCGACGCCCTTGGTGATCATGTTCTCGATCTGCGCGAGCTGGTTCGGAATGTCGTCCTCGGCATATTGCAGATCGGTGGCATAACCGGCTTCCTCGAACTGCTTCACCATGTTGTCGCCGTCGGCGATCCAGCGGGCCGAGGATTTCGTCGGCATCGCGATGCCGATGGTGCCCTTGTCCTGGGCAAAGGCCGGAAAGGCCAAGATGGTCGCAAGCGCGGTGGCGCCGAGGGCGCGTCGGGTCAGTGTCATTCTATCCTCCCTTGCGCGCTGTCCTTGGCGCGCCTGTCTGATCCGTCTCTCCCGGACGGTCCGAGGACATCCTTGCTTTATTCCGCGATATACAACAAATTCCGATCAGGCAGTTTGATATACCGAAAGTGATATGGCCATGGCGACATCCCGCACCGTGCCCGGCACCGATGAACTGGTCCGCCGGGGGCTGAAATTCTCGCAGCTGCGGCTGATGGTGGCGCTGCGCGATCACGGCCAGGTCGGCGCCGCGGCGCAGCAGCTTGGCATGACCCAGCCGGCGGCCTCGCGGCTGCTCGCGCAGCTCGAGCCGCTGGTGGGCACGCCGCTCTACCTGCGCCACCCGCGCGGCATCGATCTGACCGAGGCCGGGCGCATCCTCGCCGACCAGGCGGCCGAGACGCTCAAGGGTCTGGACCGCGCGCATCAGCGGGTGACGGAACTGCGCGGCGGGGTGCGCGGCCACGTCCGCATCGGATCGGTCACCGGGCCGTCGCTGGAACACCTGCTGCCAGTGCAGCGCGAGGTGCGGCAGGCCTATCCCGAGATCGAGGTCACGGTGCAGGTCGACACGTCGGACCGGCTGGCCGAGGCGCTGCTGACCGACGATCTGGATTTCTACATCGGGCGTATTCCCAACACGGCGGATGCCCGCGCCTTTGCCTTCCACCGGATCGGGCCGGAACCGATCGACCTTGTGGTGCGGCTGGACCATCCGCTGACGCGCCAGCCGGATGCGACGCTCTGGGACTGCATGGAGTACGACTGGGTGATGCAGCCGCCGCGCGGTCTGTTGCGCCGCACCGCGGAAAGCTATCTGCTGGAACGCGGCCTGCCGGTGCCGCCGCGTGTGGTGAGCACGACCTCGATCCTGTTCACGCTGGCGCTGGTCAACGAAACCAACGCCATCGCGCCGCTGGCCCGCGCCGTGTCGCGATTTTTCATCGAACGCGCCGAACTGGGCAGCCGCCTGGCCACCCTGTCGGTCGGCAACGACATGGCCGTCGAGGATTTCGGCATCGTCTCGCGGCAGGGCGATACGCAGCCGCCCGCGGCAGAGCGGTTCATGAAGCTGCTGCGCGTCCGGACCGATCTTCTGCCGTCGCGCGGACGGGCGCCGCTCTGACGCTTCGGGTCACATCTCGCGCAGATACGCGGCCGAGACGTAGCCCTTGAGGCCCGGCGCCCGGTCGAGCGCCACCTTGCACCAGCGCGTGCCGCCGGTGGACTGGCAGCTCTGGACCCGCAGGACAGTGCCGTTGGGCAGTCCGACGATGACGCTGAACCCGATGCCGGGGCCGCCACGCATTTTCAGCATGTCGTCCTCGGGCACGCCGTAGACCTCGTGACGGTCGCGCCACCCGGCCTGCGCCGGGCCGGCGATCATCGCGCCGCCCAGCAGAGCGGTGACCGCGGCCACTGCCACGGTTTTCGAAAGTGTCTTGCCCATGTTTTTCTCCTGTCGGCTGCCTCGTCTTCGGTTCTAAAGACGCGGGATCGTCTTTGAAACGGCTTTGTGCGGGGCGTCGACCGGATCGGGTGTCAGTAATCGGATTGCGGGCGCTGGATATGGCGGGCGACCCAGGTCTGCACCTCGCCCAAACGGGTGCGCGCCACCGGGACGAGCGTGTCGTCGGTCAGCTTCATCACGTGCCGGGTCCCGTCGCGCATCACTTCGTGCGCGGCGCGCTTCGACACCCACCAGGACCGGTGCGGCTGCACCCCGTCCTCGGGCGCGGTCTGGGCGACGATGTCGCTGAGCCGGGCGCGCTGCGTGATGCTTTCGCCGTCGAGCGTCACGCGGACATAATGTTCCCGCGCCTCGATATGCAACACCCGTGCGACCGGGACACGTTCGGCGCCGATCACGAGGGTGCGGTCGCCGTCCCCGTCGGTGGCGGCGGCGCGGGGTTGTGCGGCATCAGACCGGTTTTGCCAGTAGGCGGTCTGGTTCAGAACGAACAGGAAAAACACCGTCTCGAAGACCTGCACCAGTCCGAAGAGCAGCAGCATCCTCCCGTCGAGAGCGACAAAGCGCGCGCCCCCGCTCAGGGCGGCAGCGATCCGGTCGCCGATGATGACGCCCGGCAGGGTGGCAAAGACGCTGATCAGCGGGAGCGGGACCGGCAGATCGGGCCAGCGGCGCGCAAGGGGGGAACAGACCGTCAGCCCGGCGGTGATCAACGCCAGGTAGATCAGCACGGCCGCGGGCCAGAACAGCAGGATCTGCCACAGGGACGTCTGTCCGAGCATGGCGAACGGGTCGCCGACGGCCAGGCCCAGCAGCACGAGCACGATGAAGGTCCAGGAGGTTCGATCCCGAAGCAGCCCCAGAAAGTCCTTGACCGACAAGGAAACAGGGGCGCCCATCAGGATGCAGAGGCGTAGTTTTTGATGCGCTGTCGAAATCACGATGACGTATCATTTCCTGCAGGTGTTGACGCTTGTTGGCGACAATTGCATCTTACCATGTTGGCTCTCAAGTGGTCTCTGCACAAAGGTAGGAAGATTGATCTGTTGCACGGAGAAGTCGATTTGACGCACGTATCTTAAAGTTGAGTATTGTGCGTTTATGCACACTTTAGTCAATCTTTTGGGGATTTGTGAAAATTTTGCCAGAGACTACCTTCTTCCTGCCGCCGGATCCCAGGCGGTGTCTTGAAAACGGAGACCTGGAATGAGCTGGAACCCCGCGCTTGACCCGCATTGCCCGACCGGCGATGACGTCGATGCCATCGAAACGGTGATCGTGCCCCGTGCCCGCGACCTGGGCGGTTTCGAGGTGCGCCGTGCCCTGCCGGCACCGAAACGGCAGATGGTCGGTCCCTTTATCTTCTTCGACCAGATGGGCCCGGCAGAGTTTCTGCCGTCGCGCGGGCTGGACGTGCGGCCGCATCCGCATATCGGCCTCGCCACGATCAGCTATCTCTACCGCGGGCGCATGCATCACCGCGATTCGCTGGGCACCGATGCCTGGATCGAACCGGGCGCTGTGAACTGGATGGTGGCCGGGCAGGGCATCACCCATTCCGAACGCACTGACGACGCCACGCAAAAGGACCCGATGCCCTTCTTCGGCATCCAGACCTGGGTGGCGCTGCCCAGGGATCACGAGGACCGGCCGCCGGAATTCGAACATGCCGCCGCCGACGCGCTGCCGCTGCTCGAAGGCGAGGGCAAGCGCCTGCGCCTGATCCTCGGCAACGCCTACGGAGAGCGCGCGCCGGTGAAGACGGCGTCGGAGATGTTCTATGCCGATGCGGTGCTCGAGGCGGGGGCGCGTCTGCCCTTGCCGGACAACCACGAGGACCGGGGCGTCTACGTGGTCGAGGGCGCGGTCAGCATCGCCGGGCAGACCTATGAGTCCGGGCAGATGATGGTATTCCGGCCCGGCGATGCGATCAGCCTGACCGCCGGCGCCCGCGGCGCCCGCGTGATGCTGCTGGGTGGCGAGACGCTGGAAGGACCGCGGTACATCTGGTGGAACTTCGTCGCCTCGTCGAAGGAACGGATCGAAGAGGCCAAGGAAGCCTGGCGTCGCGAGGACTGGGCCGATGGCCGGTTCCATCTGCCGCCCGGCGACGACGCGGAATTCATCCCGCTGCCCGAGAAGTGAAGGTCATGGCGGGTCGTGCCGCGCCATGGCCCGCAATCGGCCTTGTTGCGCCTCCGGACGCCCCAAGAGCCGCCCGTCCGCCGGGAAAATCACGTTCTGCGGGGGCGGTATCCGCCTCCGCGATGCAGCATGCCGCCGGCCTGCGGAAATCTGCGGATTCCTTGCTTGACGGGGCAGGGCGGGCATCCTATTACCCCGCTCACGCTTGGGGAACCTCGCGGCAGTGAGCGGTTGTAGCTCAGTTGGTTAGAGTACCGGCCTGTCACGCCGGGGGTCGCGGGTTCGAGCCCCGTCAACCGCGCCACCACTGCCCGTAATGCCCCTCGCGCGATGCGCGGTTGTAGCTCAGTTGGTTAGAGTACCGGCCTGTCACGCCGGGGGTCGCGGGTTCGAGCCCCGTCAACCGCGCCACTTTTCAGACATTCGCCTGTGGAAAAGCATGTGCAGGAAATGCGCATGCTGCATGTGTTTTATGGGCAAGTCGTTGCAGCAGAAAGAAAAAGGCGCCCGAGGGCGCCCTTTCGGCCTGTGCATGGAAGTTTCGATCAGCTGCCCCAGCTGCGGACCGGACCGCAATCCATGTGCACGAAATCCGATCCCGAATACCGCCCGACGCCACCGGCCCGGCAGGCCGAGGCGGCCTTGGCCATCTGATTGACGGAACGCGAATTGAGTCGCAGGTCGGCCGCCTCGCCGCGCAGGTGGCGCGAATTCTTGGCAACGCCGCCAGACCGCGAGCGCAGCATCGCGTTGGTGCGCGGGCTGCGGTAGCCGGAAATCAGCATATAGGGTTCGTTGACGTCCAGCATGTTATGCGCGGCTGCCATGATGTCGATGGTGCGCAGGTCGATGTTCTTGACGTCGTCGGTGCGCCAGTCGCGCATGAAAAAGTTCACTTCCTTCACCGCGTCGGCGATGTAATGCCCCTCGACCCAGTAGATCATGTCGATGCGTTCGCCGGTGCGGCCCGAATACATCCGGATTCGGCGAATATCTCCGCCCCCGCGCAGGAACCCTGCGGCGTTTGAATACGTTGGTGCTGCAGTTACCAGTGTTGCGGCGAATGCGCCAAGAAGTCCGCGGCGCGTAATGCTGCCAGAGCGTGCGTCAGTCATGAGAATGCCTGTCCCGTATCTTGCTGCCGTGCCACAACGTTGTGCGGCGGTTACATCCTATCCCCAAGATGTGAAGGAGTTATTGCACAATCAGATTCTCGTCGAAAGCGCGAAGTCTTTTGGTTCCATTTCTTCAAGCGGTTTCGGCGAATTTTTGCTTAAATGCGGTGCAGTGTGGTGCGCGCGCCGCAAGGACCAGAGTTACTGCGTCAAATCGGCAATAGATTTCCCCGCTGGTGCAATTGTGAATAGACAGCGCTCAAGGCATTGGGTGACATGATAAAAACGGAAAATCGGATCGGAACGACCATGGCCATGACCGCACACGCCTTCACGCGCCCCCTGATCATTGCGCTTACCGCCGGAGTGATCGGCCTTGCCGTACCGCATGGCGCCGAGGCCCAGGTGACGGCCTTCAAACAGACCGTGGCAGAGCAGGCTGCGCGCAGCGACGGAATCGCCGCCTTCTACCGGGCCCGCGATTTCGAACCGATCTGGACCGGCCCCGGCGACACGGATCGTGCACGCCGAGCGGCGTTGCTCGAGGCCTTTGCGATGGCCGCCGACCACGGCCTGCCGCGCGACCGCTACGACGACCGCGCGCTGGTGGCGCAGATGCAGGCGGCACGCACCGCCCGCGAGATGGGCGAAGTCGAAGTGGCCCTGAGCCGCGCCTTCGTGCAGTTCGCCCAGGATATCCAGTCCGGCGTTCTGACGCCCGGACAGGTGGTGTCGCTGATCAAGCGCGAGGCGCCGAAGCGAAGCGCCGAAAGCCTGCTGTCGGATTTCGCCAGTGCCGAACCGGCGGCGTTCCTGCGGGCGCTGCCGCCGCAAAGCTACGAATATAACCGCCTGATGCGCGCCAAGATGATGATGGAACGGCAGATGGAGCAGGGCGGCTGGGGCCCGGCCGTGAGCGCCGCCAAGGTCGAACCGGGGCAAAGCGGTGCCGCGGTGGTCGCCCTGCGCGACCGGCTGATCTCCATGGGCTACCTGCGCCCCACCGCATCCGCGGTCTATGACGATGCGGTCACCGAAGCCGTCCAGAACTTCCAGGAGGACAACGGCCTGACGGTCGACGGCGTGGCCGGCGGCGACACGCTCACGGCAATCAACACCCCCCTCGAAGAACGGATGCAATCCGTCCTCGTGGCGATGGAGCGCGAGCGCTGGATCAATCTGCCCGGCGGTCTGGGCAAGCGGCATATCCGCGTCAACCTCACCGATTTCTCGGCCAAGATCGTCGACGACGACAAGATCACCTTCGAAACCCGCGCCGTGATCGGGGCGGGCGGGCTGGACCGCCAGACGCCGGAATTCTCGGACGAGATGGACCACATGGTCATCAACCCCAGCTGGTACGTGCCGCGGTCGATCATCGTCAACGAATACCTGCCGCTTCTGCGCCGAAACCCCGGCGCCGTAAGCCATCTCGAGATCACCGACTCGCGCGGGCGCCGGGTCAATCGTGGCCGCGGCTTTTCGCAATATTCGGCCAGCAGCTTCCCGTTCTCCATGCGCCAGCCGCCGGGTCCGCGCAACGCGCTGGGGACGGTGAAGTTCATGTTTCCCAACAAGTACAACATCTATCTTCATGATACCCCTGCGAAAAACCTGTTCAGCCGCGAGGTGCGCGCCTACAGCCACGGCTGCATCCGCTTGAACGATCCGCACGATTTTGCCTATGCGCTGCTGGCTCGGCAGTCGGACGATCCGCAGGGCTTCTTTCAGGCCCGCCTGCGCAGCGGGGCCGAAACCCGTGTCGACCTCGACGATCCCGTGCCGGTGCACCTGATCTACCGCACGGCCTTCACCACAGCGAAGGGGCAGGTGAATTTCCGCCGCGACGTCTATGGCCGCGACGCACGCATCTGGCAGGCGTTGCGTGCCGCGGGGGTGGCCCTGCCGGCCCAACGCAGCTAAAGCTGGACCCGGACCAGACCGGGGAGCCGCATGGCCTACAGCATCCAGGACATCGCAACCGCCCTTGGCCTGACGGCCGAGGGCAACGGCGCGTTGACGGTCTCGGGCGTGGCCGAGCCGGCCACCTGCGGCCCGGATCAGATCGCGTTGGCGATGCGCCCGGCCTATGCCGAAGACTTGCCGCACGGTCAGGCCCGCGCGGCGATGCTGTGGCAGGGCGCCGATTGGCGGGCATTGGGTCTCGAGGCCGCGATCCTGCCGCCGCGCCCGCGTTTCGCCATGTCGGGGCTGTCGGCGATGATGGATCCCGGTCAGGGGTATGCGCCCGGCATCCACCCTTCGGCGGTGGTCGACCCGAGCGCGATCCTCGGCACGGAGGTCAGCATCGGCCCCTTCTGCGTCATCGGCCCCGGTGCGCGGATCGGGGCGGGCAGCGTGCTCGGTCCGCAGTGTCACATCGGCTGGAAAGCCTCGCTGGGCGACGGCGCGCTGCTGCATGCGGGCGTCCGGATCGGCGCTCGGGTGCGGATCGGCGCGCGCTTCATCGCGCAGCCCGGCGCGGTGGTCGGCGCCGACGGCTTTTCCTTCGTCACCCCCGAGGTGTCGGGGGTCGAGCGCGCGCGCGAGTCGCTGGGGGCCGAGGGCACGGACGCCGCGCAATCCTGGGCGCGCATCCACTCGCTGGGCGCGGTGCGCATCGGCGACGACGTGGAACTGGGCGCCAATGCCTGCATCGACCGCGGAACGGTGCGCGACACCTTGGTCGGAGACGGCTGCAAGTTCGACAACCTCGCCCAGGTCGGCCACAACGTCGTCATCGGCCGCGACTGCCTGATCTGTGCCCAGGTCGGCATTGCCGGATCGACGCGGATCGGCAACAACGTCGTGCTGGGCGGGCAGACCGGGGTGTCCGACAACCTTGTCATCGGCGACAACGTCATCACCGGCGGTGCCACCAAGGTGCTGGCCAATGTGCCCGCCGGCCGGGTGATGCTGGGCTATCCGGCAATGAAGATGGACACGCATATCGAAAGCTACAAGGGCCTGCGCCGCCTGCCGCGGCTCTTCCGCGATGTTGCAGCGCTCCAGAAAGCGGTTTCCAAGCTGGTGGGGAACGACTAAATCGCAGGCAGGTGACGCAAGGCAGGGGAACGCAAGCGATGACCTTCGGACAGGATGTGGAAACCAGGGTGAAGGAAATCCTCGCCGAACAGGCGTTGATCGACGCGAGCGACGTCAAGACGACCGACACGCTTGAGGACCTGGGCATCGATTCTCTTGGTCTTGTGGAGTGCATCTTTGCCTTCGAGGAAGAATTCGACATCTCGATCCCGTTCAACGCCAACGAACCCGACAAGAGTGACTTCGACATCTCCAGCGTTGCCGATATCGTGGCGGGCATCCAGCGTCTGAAGGCCGAGGCCGCGGGATGAACCGCGTCGTCATCACCGGCGCGGGCACCATCAACGCGCTGGGACAGGACGTGCCGCAGACGCTCGAGGCGATGCGCGAGGGCCGCTGCGGCATCGGCGAGCTGGAGTTCCGCGACGTCGATCGCCTGTCGATCAAGATCGGCGGGCAGGTCAAGGGCTTCGACCCCGAAGCCGTGTTCAACCGCCAGCAGCTGTCGCTCTACGACCGTTTCACCCAGTTCACCCTCATTGCCGGGGCCGAGGCCATCGCCCAGTCCGGCCTGCGCTTTGACGGCGAACTGGCCGCCAGGGCGGGCGTGGTGCTGGGCACCGCCGGGGGCGGGGTCAGCACCTGGGACGACAACTATCGATCGGTCTACGAGGACGGCAAGAACCGGGTGCATCCCTTCGTGGTGCCGAAGCTGATGAACAACGCCGCCGCCAGCCACCTGTCGATGCAATGGAACCTCAAGGGGCCGAGTTTCACCGTCTCCACCGCCTGCGCCTCGTCCAACCACGCCATGGCCCAGGCCTTTCAGATCGTGCGCAGCGGCATGTCGAAGGCGATGGTCACGGGCGGGTCGGAGTCGATGCTCTGCTTCGGCGGGGTGAAGGCCTGGGAGGGCCTGCGGGTCATGAGCCGCGACGCCTGCCGCCCCTTCTCGGCCAATCGCAACGGCATGGTGCAGGGCGAAGGCGCCGGCATCTTCGTCTTCGAGGACTACGACCACGCCCGCGCCCGCGGCGCCGAGATCCTGGCAGAGGTGATCGGCTACGCCATGTCCTCGGACGCCGCCGACATCGTCATGCCGTCGAAACAGGGCGCGGCGCGGGCCATCTCGGGCGCGCTGGCCGATGCCGGAATCGCGCGCGACAGCGTCGGCTACATCAACGCGCACGGCACCGGCACCGCGGCCAACGACAAGACCGAATGCGCCGCGGTTGCGGATGTCTTCGGCACCCATGCGGACAGGCTGATGATGTCCTCGACGAAGTCCATGCACGGCCACCTCATCGGCGGGACCGGCGCGGTGGAGCTTCTGGCCTGCATCATGGCCCTGCGCGACGGGGTGATCGCGCCCACGATCGGTTACGAGGAACCCGATCCCGAATGCGCGCTGGACGTGGTCCCGAACGAGGCGCGCGACGCGCGGGTCGACGTGGCCCTGTCCAATGCCTTTGCTTTCGGTGGTCTGAACGCCGTGCTGGCCCTGCGCCGCGTCTGACCGTGATCCGGCGGAGCGGGCCTGCGGCCCGCACAGGTTTCTTCAGGGGGCGCTGCCCCCGTCGCGGCATGCCGCGACTCCCCCGAAGTATTTCCGGGCAGATGAAAACGCTTTCTTAACCGACTTCGGGTCTTCTTGCGGCGCGGTACAGGCGGAAGCGCCGATGACCGTGGCAGGTGAAGCAACGCTTCATCGGGGCCCGTGGTGCCAGCTGCGGGCCCTTGCCTGCTTCATCTTGCCAATAAACCTCCGGGGAGCGCGAGGGGCTGGCCCCTCGCTCCGTCGATTGCCACGCATAAGAACGCCCGATCAGTGTCCGCGCCAGATCCAGCCGCCACCCAGAATGCGGCTGCCTTCGGTCTCGTAGAAGACGCAGGCCTGCCCCGGCGAAACGCCTTCCTCGGGTGACAGCAGTTCGACCTCGGCCTCGGTGTCGGAAATCGGCCGGATCACCGCCTCGCGCGGGGGGCGGGTGGAGCGCACCTTGACCGACACCGGCCATTCTTCGCGCGAGGTGAAGCGCGCATCGCCCAGCCAGTTGATCTCGCGCACCGGGATGGTGCGGGTCGACAGCATCTCTTTCGGGCCGACCACCACGCGCTTGGCCTCGACATCCAGCTTTACCACGTAGAGCGGCTCGGAGAGCCCGCCGATCCCCAGGCCGCGGCGCTGGCCGATGGTGTAGTGGATGACGCCCTCGTGCCGCCCCAGCACGCGGCCGTCCGCATGCACGATCTCGCCCGGTTCCGCCGCACCGGGCCGCAGCTTTTCGATCACCGCGGCGTAGTTGCCATCTGGGACGAAGCAGATGTCCTGGCTGTCGGGCTTGTCGGCCACGACGAGCCCGTGGCGGGCGGCCAGCGCGCGGGTTTCGGCCTTGGACGACAGGTGCCCGAGCGGGAAGCGCAGGTAGGCGAGTTGTTCGGGTGTGGTCGAGAACAGGAAATAGCTCTGGTCGCGCGCCGCATCGGCCGCGGAGTGCAGCTCGGGTCCGGCGGCGCCCATCTTGCGCTGGATGTAGTGCCCGGTCGCCATGCAGTCGGCGTCGAGGTCACGCGCCGTCTCCAGCAGGTCCTTGAACTTGACCCGCTCGTTGCAGCGGATGCAGGGCACCGGCGTCGCGCCGCCCAAGTAGCTGTCGGCGAATTCGTCGATCACCGCGTCGCGGAAGATGTTCTCGTAGTCCAGCACGTAATGCGGGAATCCCATGTCCTCGGCCACTCGACGGGCATCGTGGATGTCGATGCCGGCGCAGCAGGCGCCCTTCTTGGCCAGCGCCGCACCGTGGTCGTAAAGCTGCAGGGTCACGCCGACCACGTCGTAGCCCTCGGAGGCCAGTTGCGCCGCCACCACGGAACTGTCCACCCCGCCCGACATGGCAACGACCACACGGGTTTCGGACGGCGGCTTGGCAAAGCCAAGCGAATTCAGCTTCGGCGCATCGAGCGGCATGACAGACTCCTGATGATCGGCGGAAATATAGGAAAATCCGAAACACTCTCAAGGGGCGGTTTCACCGGGCGTTAAGCGCGAAAATCGCAGATTGCCCCGACCAGAGAGTGAGATTGTGCCATGTATCTGAAAAAAGTCGACGGGCCAAGGGCCGTGACACTGCCCGACGGGCGGGTCATGACCCGCGCGGACCTGCCTCCGGAAGACACCCTGCGCTGGGTCGCGTCGCGCAAGGCCACCGTGGTCCGGGCCGTGCTTTACGGGCTTCTGACCGAAGACCAGGCCATGGCGCGCTACCGCCTCAGTTCCGATGAATTGAACGAATGGATTCGCGCCGTGGCCACCCACGGAGAAGACGCGCTGAAAGCGACGACATTGCAGAAATATCGACAACCATAAATTGCATTTTATTTCGCCGTATTTATGGTAATCAGTGGTTAACTAATTTTGTTCAGGTTCTGATTTAATCATTGGATTATGCGGAGACAGCCCATGCGCGTCCTTCTGGTTGAAGACGACCCGACGACCTCCAAGAGCATCGAGTTGATGCTGACCCATGCCAACCTGAACGTCTATGCGACAGATCTGGGCGAAGAGGGCATCGACCTGGCCAAGCTCTACGACTACGACCTGATCCTTCTCGACCTGCATCTGCCGGACATGAACGGCCACGAGGTCCTGCGCCAGCTGCGGCTTGCCCGGATCGAAACGCCGATCCTGATCCTCTCCGGCTCCGACGACACGGAAAACAAGATCAAGGGCTTCGGGTTCGGCGCCGACGATTACCTGACCAAGCCGTTCCACCGCGATGAACTGGTGGCCCGCATCCATGCGATCATTCGCCGCTCCAAGGGGCATTCGCAATCGGTCATCAACACCGGCAAGATCTCGGTCAACCTCGATGCCAAGACTGTCGAGGTGGACGGCAAGGCGGTGCATCTCACGGGCAAGGAATACCAGATGCTGGAACTGCTGAGCCTGCGCAAGGGCACGACGCTCACCAAGGAGATGTTCCTCAACCACCTGTATGGCGGCATGGACGAACCCGAGCTCAAGATCATCGACGTCTTCATCTGCAAGCTGCGCAAGAAACTCTCCGAAGCCACCGGCGAGGACAGTTACATCGAAACCGTCTGGGGCCGCGGCTATGTGCTGCGCGATCCCGAGGTCGACAAGGACCGCCTTCCGTCGATCGCCATGGGGGCCTGACCGGCGCACGGGCACTGGACCTGTCTGACGCGCGCGCCTATCACTGCATTTGTGCGGATCAAGACGGGGCAGCGCGGGCATGGCGGCCGAAGACACAGCGGTGGAAGAGCTGACCGAAGCGCAGGCGAAACAGGAGCTTGCGCGGCTTGCAGAGATTTTGCTGGCCGCCAATTCCGCCTATCATGGCGCCGATGCACCCGAGATGCCGGATGCCGATTACGACCGGCTGAAACGCCGCAACGCCGCGATCGAAGCGCGGTTTCCGGACCTCAAGCGCAGCGATAGCCCGTCGGAGCAGGTGGGCGCCGCCCCGTCCGACGGCTTTGGCAAGGTCACCCACGCGGTGCGGATGCTGTCGCTGGGCAACGCCTTCGAGGACGCTGAGATCGCCGAGTTCGACGCGCGCATCCGCCGCTACCTCGGGCTCGGATCCGACGACACGCTCAACTACACCGCCGAGCCCAAGATCGACGGCCTGTCGCTCAGCCTGCGCTACGAGGACGGTCGTCTGGTGCAGGCGGCCACGCGCGGCGACGGGGCCGTGGGCGAGAACGTGACGCAGAACGCCCGGACCATCGACGACATTCCCGAAACGCTCGACGGCGCGCCGGACCTGCTCGAAGTCCGTGGCGAGGTCTACATGAGCCATGCCGATTTCGCCGCCCTCAACGCCCGGCAGGCCGAGCGGGGCGGCAAGACCTTTGCCAACCCGCGCAACGCCGCCGCCGGCAGCCTGCGCCAGCTCGATGCGGAGATCACGCGCGCGCGGCCGCTGCGTTTCTTCGCTTACGCCTGGGGCGCGCTGTCCGACCCGCTGGCCGAGACGCAGAAGGCCGCGATCGACCGGCTGGCGGCGCTGGGGTTCCAGACCAACCCGCTCACAGCGCTTTGCGACGGGCCGGACGAGATGCTGGCGCATTACGCGACGATCGAGGCGCAGCGCGCGACGCTGGACTATGACATCGACGGCGTCGTCTACAAGGTTGATGATCTCGCGCTGCAGCAGCGGCTGGGGTTCCGGTCGACCACGCCTCGCTGGGCTATCGCGCACAAGTTTCCTGCAGAGCTGGCCTGGACCCGGCTCGAGGCCATCGACATCCAGGTCGGCCGCACCGGCGCGCTCAGCCCCGTGGCGCGGCTATTGCCGGTGACGGTGGGTGGCGTGGTGGTCAGCAACGCGACGCTGCACAACGAGGATTACATCGCCGGGCGCGATTCCAAGGGCGAGGAGATTCGTGGCGGCAAGGACATCCGGGTCGGCGACTGGGTGCAGGTGTACCGCGCCGGGGACGTGATCCCCAAGATCGCCGACGTGGACCTGTCGAAACGCCCTGAGGACGCGAAACCCTACGACTTCCCCGAAACCTGTCCGGACTGCGGGTCGGACGCGATCCGCGAAGAAGGCGACGCCGTGCGCCGCTGCACCGGCGGGCTGGTCTGCCCGGCGCAGGCGGTGGAGAAGCTCAAGCACTTCGTCAGCCGCGCCGCGTTCGATATCGAGGGGCTGGGCGCCAAGCAGGTGGAGCAGTTCTACCGCGATGGATGGATCAAGGAACCGGCGGATATCTTCGATCTGGAAGAGAATTACGGCTCCGGCATGCAGCAGCTGAAGAACCGCGAAGGCTGGGGCGAGAAATCCGCCGCCAACCTCTTTGCCGCCATCGCCGAGAAACGCAGCATCCCGCTGGGCCGGGTGATCTTTGCCCTGGGGCTGCGTCATGTGGGCGAGGCCGCGTCGAACCTCCTGGCGCGGCACTACGGCACCTGGGACGCCTTCGAGACGGCCATGCGCGACGCCGCGGGCGAAGAGGGCGCGGCCTGGGACGACCTGGTCGGCATCGACGGGGTCGGCACGGTGATGGCGCGGTCGCTGGTCGCCAGCTTCAACCAGGAGGCCGAGCGCGCCTCGATCGACCGGCTGGTGGCCAAGCTCTCCATCCAGGAGGCCGCGCGCCCGCAGACCGACGGCAGCCCGGTGGCGGGCAAGACCGTGGTCTTTACCGGCACGCTGGAAAGGATGACCCGCGCCGAGGCCAAGGCGCGTGCGGAATCGCTGGGCGCAAAGGTGTCCGGCTCTGTCTCGGCCAAGACCGACATCGTCGTGGCGGGTCCGGGCGCCGGATCGAAAGAGAAGAAGGCCCGCGAGCTGGGGGTCGAGATCATGGATGAAGAGGCCTGGCTCGCGCTGATCGGGGCCGCATGACCGGGCGGCCCGAGGTCCTGTTTCCGCTCTTCGGCGAATTGACGGCGCTGGACGGGATCGGCCCCAAGACGGCGCAGCACTTTGAACAGCTGGGCATCGTCGCGCCGCGAGACCTGCTGCTGACCCTGCCGCAATCGGGGATCGACCGCCGCCCGCGCGACACGGTGCAGGGCGCCGATCTGCCTGGCGTCGTCACGGTCGAGGTGGTGATCGGCCAGCACCGCGCCCCGCGCAGCAGGGGCGGCGCCTACCGGATCACCGTGCAGGACGCCGCCACCAGCTTTCAGATCGTCTATTTCCACGCCCGCGGCGACTACCTCGCCCGATTGCTGCCCACAGGCCAGCGGCGGCTGGTCTCGGGCCGGGTGGAGCTGTTCGACGGCATCGCGCAGATGGTGCATCCCGACCACGTGCTGCGCCCCGACGAGGCTGAAAGCCTGCCGCTCTTCGAGCCGGTCTATCCGCTGACCGCCGGCATCACCCAGAAACTGATGACCCGCAGCATCGCCGACGCGCTGTCGCGCCTGCCGAAGCTCGCGGAATGGATCGACCCCGGCCAGAAGGCGCAGGAGGGCTGGCCCGACTGGCACGTCGCCCTTGACCGCGCCCATGCGCCCGACGCCATGTCGGACCTCGCCGCCACCGCGCCGGCACGGGCGCGTCTGGCCTATGACGAGCTGATGGCGCACCAGCTGACGCTGGGCCTCGCGCGGCTGCACCGGCGGCGCGGCAAGGGGCGCGGCACGAAAGGCGACGGCGCGCTGCGCGCCCGGGTGCTGTCGGCGCTGCCCTACAGCCCCACCGGCGCGCAGGCCCGCGCCATCGAGGAGATCGCTGCCGACATGGGCCGGGCGGAACGGATGAACCGTCTGCTGCAGGGCGACGTGGGCGCGGGCAAGACGCTGGTGGCCTTCCTCGCGCTGCTGATCGCGGTCGAGGCGGGCGGACAGGGCGTGATGATGGCGCCGACGGAAATCCTCGCGCGGCAGCATCTGGAGGGGTTGCAGCCTCTTGCGGCCTTTGCCGGTGTCCGGCTGGACTTGCTGACGGGCCGCGACAAGGGGGGCGAGCGCAAGGCAAAGCTGGAGGCGCTGGCGCGCGGCGACGTGCAGATCCTCGTCGGCACCCATGCGGTGTTCCAGAAGGACGTGGCATTCCACGACCTGCGGCTGGCCATCGTCGACGAACAGCACCGCTTCGGCGTCCGCCAGCGGCTCGAGCTCGGGAAAAAGGGGCAGGGGGCGGATGTGCTGGTGATGACCGCCACGCCGATCCCGCGCAGCCTGGCTCTGGCGCAATACGGAGACATGGACGTGTCGGTGCTGGACGAAAAGCCGCCCGGCCGCAAACCGATCCGCACCGCGCTCTTGTCCGCCGAACGGATGGAGGAGGTTGTCGACCACCTGCGCCGCGCCGTGGCCGAGGGGCGGCAGGCCTACTGGGTCTGCCCGCTGGTCGAGGAGAGCGAATCGCTCGACCTCACGGCCGCCGAGGACCGCTTTCGCCACTTGCGCGCGGTGCTGGGCGAGGGCGTGGTGGGGCTTGTGCACGGCCAGATGCCGCCGGCCGAAAAGGACGCGGCGATGGCCCGGTTCGTCGCGGGCGACACCGCCGTGCTGGTCGCCACCACGGTGATCGAGGTCGGGGTGAACGTCCCGAACGCCACGATCATGGTGATCGAACGCGCCGAAAGTTTCGGCCTCGCGCAGCTCCACCAGCTGCGCGGCCGCGTGGGGCGCGGAGAGGCTGCCTCGACCTGCCTGCTGATGTACCAGCCGCCGTTGGGCGAGGCCGGTCTGAAGCGCCTGACCACCCTGCGCGAAACCGAGGACGGGTTCCGCATCTCCGAGGTTGATCTGGAAATGCGCGGGTCGGGCGACCTTATCGGCACGGCGCAATCGGGTCTGCCGAAATTCCGCGTGGCCGACCTCGAACGGCAGGCGGGTCTCATGGCGGTGGCGCAAAGCGATGCGCGTCGGTTGTTGGCCGAGGACCCGGCGCTCGAGAGCCCGCGCGGGCAGGCGGCACGCGTTCTTTTGTGGCTGATGCGGCAGAACGAGGCGATCCGTTTGATTTCAGTGGGTTAACGGCGAGCACTTCCGGAAAATCATAATTTGTTCTCAAATGTTCTTAAAAAGTTCTTTACAGAGGCGTGGTCAATGTGAGAACAAAGGAGCAACAAAGACACTGCAACCCGAGGTGACACGATGCTGACCCAGATCAAGACCGCCCTGCACCGCAGCCAGGATACGCTGATCCAGGATGCCCTTGGCGCCGTGTCTCTCGTCGTGATCCTCGTGGTGGCGCTGCATCTGCCCGGCCTCGCCTGACCCCTTTCTGCCTGCGTGCTTGTGCCGGGCGCTCTCGCATCTTGTCCCAAACCCGATGCGTGCGACTGACACTGCCTGTCCCGTCCCATTCCCGGGGAACCCCATCCCCACCGAGCGGACCCGGATGCCCACAAGCAGCGCCACTGACCGCCGCCTTCCCCAAGGAAGCGCGGCGGTTTTTTTTGTCAGAACCGGTAGGCCAGCCGCAGCGCGCCCCAGTGCCGCCCCTGCACCCGGATCGGGGCTGACAGGTCCTTCATCATCTTGAACACGCCGCCGCCCATGTCGCGCCGGTAGATTTGCAAAAGGAACGGGGTCTCGCTCTTGCCGGCCTTCAGCCCCACCCGGTCGTCGAAAATCCGTCGGTTGCGGCAATGCGCGGTGTTCCAGACCGGATCGGGCCCGGGCGGTTGCGAAAAGATGCGGTTGTGCGTCGGCAGATACCCGTTGCGATCCACCGCGGCGCAGAACACCACGCGGTCGTCGCAGTCCAGCACCGGTTCCTGAATCGCCGGCAACAGCGCGTCCGTCAGGTGGGTGAACCGGGTCAAAAGCTGCTGCGGACCGGCGGCCTGCCCGGTGATCGGTCGGTACTGCGTGTCGAACAGATCCTCGACCCCGATCCCGCCCGCCGTAATGGCCTCTTCGAAGACGCGGGCGATGTCCGCCGCGCGGTCCTGAACCAGCGCGATCATCGCGGCATCGTCCGATGCGCCGCCCGCGCCGACCGCCCGCTGAACGATGGTTTCCGACGCGTCGATCAGCCGTTCGCTGCGGCCCGTGGCCTGCTCGATCCCGCCGGCGATGGTCGTCACAGACGTTTCGATGTCGGCAAGCGCGGGGGCAAGCCGGCCGATCGCGGTGCTGGCCTGGCTCACCCCGCTTTCGATCTCGCGGCTGCCGGACTGGACCTCTGCCATCGCCGCGCCGATCTCGGCCAGTGCGGCATCGGTGGCACTGCCGTTGTCGATCAGCCCGCGGGCGGTGCGCGCCGTGACCTGCGCCCCCTGACTCAGCGTGCTCATCCAGTCGGCCAGCTCGGTGACCGTCCCCGAGATATCGTCGGCCGACGCCCCGGTCTTGCGGCTCAGCTCGGTGATCTCTTCTGCCACGATGGCAAAGCCCTTTCCGGCCGGGCCGGCGCGGGCGGCTTCGATCTTGGCATTCATGGCAAGGATGTTGACCTGCGCTGCGATCGAGGCGATCTGCTCGTTCGCCTTCTGCACGGCAAGCAGCATCTTTTCCACTGTTTCGCTGTTGTCGTTGACCGTGCGCACCCATTCCGCGATGGCGCGGGATTCGCGGGTCGTGCGGGCCAGCAGCGCGGTCGAATCGGAGACCTTGGTCATTGCCTCTTCGGTGCGTTTCGCGAGCGCCTGCGCCGCGGCCTGCATGCGGGCGTTGGCCTCGTTCACATGGGTCGTCCCGTCGCGCATGGCCTGCAGGGCGCCGGTCTGGCTGTGGCACAACCGGTCGATATCCGACAGGAACGCGCCGATCTCGACGAGCTCGCAGCCCAGCGACGACGCCGCGCGGGTGACATCGGTCAGGTCGTCACCGGTCGTCTCGGCGTGTTTCGGGGCGATTTCGAGCTTTGCATTCACGAACATGTCTATCCCCGCGCGGTTCGCGACCGGAGATAAGGACAATTCACCAAGGATGTCTTAAGCGCAGTGCGCTTTCATCGCCTGTTCCGCGGCGTCCGCCGCCGCCTCGAGCGTGAGCAGAATCGAGGCATGGCGGTTCTTGTAGGCGCTGGCGGGGCGCAGCACCTCGAGACCGTCGAAAGGAGCGGGCGGAGTTGGCCCATCGGATTTCAGCATCGCCTTCAGCGCATCGCGCGCCTCGGCAATCTGCTCCGACGTGGTGCCGACGATGGCGCCGCCCACGACCGACGCCGCCGCCTGGCCAAGTGCGCAGGCCTTCACGTCCTGCCCGAAGGCGCTGACCTTGCCGTCCGCGACCTGCAGATCGACCGTCACCGTGGACCCGCAAAGAGGCGAGCGTTTCTTGACCGTGGCATCGGGCTGCGCCAGCCTTTCGGTATTGGGAATATCCGCCGCCAACGCGAGAATGCGCGTCGAGTAGAGCTTGATCAGGTCGTTGTCGCCGGACATGGCTTTCCCTTCCTCTGCGTGCCTCTTAGATAGGAATTTCCCACGCCGTTGCAAAAAGGTTTTTGCCCATGTCCTTCGATCCTGCGACCTTGGTCTATAATGCGCAGGGCCTGATCCCCGCCATCGCGCAGGATGCGCAAAGCGGCGAGGTGCTGATGATGGCCTGGATGAACGCCGAGTCGGTGGCCCGCACGCTCGATACGGGCCGCGTCACCTACTGGTCGCGCTCGCGGCAGGCGTTCTGGGTCAAGGGAGAGACGTCCGGCCACGTCCAGACCCTGGTCGAGATGCGCGTGGATTGCGACCGCGACTGCCTCTTGCTGACGGTCGATCAGGTTGGTCCCGCCTGTCACACCGGGCGGCGAAGCTGCTTCTACACCGCGATCCGCGCGGGCGAAGAGGTGGAAATCCTGACACCTGTAGCGGACTGAGCGCGGATCAGCCCAACCCGACCATCTGACGGATCTCCTGTGGTGTCGCGCCCTGGTCGCGGTAAAGCGCGAGGGCGCGGGCGTCGTCGCGCTTTGCCAGCCGCTTGCCGTCGGCGTCACGGATCAGCCTGTGATGGTGGTAGGTGGGCGAGGGCAGGTCCAGAAGTCTTTGCAGAACAATATGAATCTGCGTTGCCTCGAACAGGTCTTGGCCGCGTACCACGTGGCTGATGGACTGCGCGGCATCGTCGACGACAACGCTCAGGTGATACGAGGTGCCCATGTCGCGCCGTGCCAGGACAACATCGCCGACCTCGTGGACCAGGTTGTCCGCGTCAATGGTGATACGTCCGGTTTCGCCTTGCGGACCAGCTCCGGTTTCATCGAAATACCAATGGTTTGCGTCCAGACGTTCAACCGCGCGACGCATGTCCAGCCGCAGCGCCACCGAGTCGGGTATCGCACCGGTCGGGGCAGCCTCTGGGCGGCAGGTGCCCGGATAGACGATGCCGTCGGGTCCGTACGCGATCTCGGCGCCCTCCTGCGGCGCAGATGCCGCTGCGAGGATGTCGCGCCGGTTGCAGGTGCAGGGGTACAAGAGCCCGATTGACCACAGCTTTTCAAGCGCTTGCCGGTAGGATTTCAAGTTCTCGACCTGCCGCAGCACAGGCGTTTCCCAGCCGATCCCAAGCCAGCACAGGTCGTCGTAGATCTGCCTTTCCCAATCCGTCCGGGCGCGGCCCTGGTCGATATCCTCGATCCGCAGCAGGAAGCGCCCGCCGGCCGCCTGCGCCATGTCATGCGCCAACAGCGCCGAATAGGCGTGGCCCAGATGCAGCGGCCCCGTCGGAGACGGGGCGAACCGAGTGGTAAATGTCACCTTTTTTCAAGTACGTAGACAGAGGACTTTAGGCCGATACCGGGCAGGTGCGGCCCGTGTTTGGCATGCAGCAGCATGGCTGACCCGGTGTCGATATGTTCGTTCATCCGCCCCTTGTGCCGCCGGTCTTTCAGCGCGTGATCGTTGAGCGAGAAGACGAGGAAGCCGCCAGAGTCGAGCTGCTCCATAAGCCGATCCAGCAGGTCGATGGGGCCGGCGCCGGGTCCGATCACCCCGACCGCGGCGATAGCGGCGTAGGCGCCCTTGTCGAAAGGCACGGGATCGGCTGGGTCCACGGCCAGGAGTTCGCGGTAGAGACCTTTGCCCCGCGCCTGGTCCAGCATCTCGGTCGAAATATCGGCACCGTCCAGAACCTCGAATCCTTCGTGCTTTAAAGCCGCGCCGGAAAGGCCTGTTCCGCAGCCATAATCCAGAACCGGTAGGCCGGGGTCGGAGACGAATTTGCGCAGCGCTTTCGCCGCACGGCCCGGTGTGGCATAGCCGTTCTCCGAGATTTCCGCGTCATAGCTTTGCGACCAGTCGTCGTACAGCCTGCGGAGGTCCTCGGGATCCGTGACGCCGTAGGCTTTGTCCAGAAACTTATCCTGCATCCGACAAGTTAATCACTCCGCCGCCGCGGCGTCCACCCTTTGCGCCGCGAGCCAGTCGGTCCAGACCTCCTTGGCCCGGTCGGTATAGCCACGATACCGGTCCTTGCGCCCGCGCCGCCCGCCGCGCACGCCGTCGAGCGGCCGGAAGAGGCCGAAGTTGACGTTCATCGGCTGGAAGGTCTTGGCCTCCGCGCCGCCGGTGATGTGGTGCACCAGCGCGCCATGCGCGCTGTCCTGAGGCAGAGGCGGCAGATCGCGGCCCAGGATCTCGGCTGCGGCAAGGCGTCCCGCCAAAAGCCCCATGGCGGCGGATTCCACATAGCCCTCGACCCCGGTGATCTGCCCGGCGAACCGGATATTCGGCTGCGATTTCAGACGCATCTGCGCGTCGAGCAAGGTCGGGGAGTTGAGGAAGGTGTTGCGATGGATGCCCCCCAGCCGGGCGAATTGCGCATTCTCCAGCCCCGGGATCATGCGCAGCACCTCTTTCTGCGCGCCGTATTTCATCTTGGTCTGGAAGCCCACGATGTTGAACAGCGTCCCCAGCGCGTTGTCGCGGCGCAGCTGCACCACCGCATGCGCCTTGACGTCGGGCTGGTGCGGGTTGGTGAGGCCCACGGGCTTCATCGGGCCGTGGCGCAGCGTCTCGCGCCCTCTTTCCGCCATGACCTCGATCGGCAGGCAGCCGTCGAAATAACCCGCGGTCTCGCCCTCGTGGAACTCGGTCTTGTCCGCCGCCAGAAGCGCGTCGATGAACGCCTCGTAAGTCTCTTTGTCCATTGGACAATTCAGGTAGGCGCGCTGTTCTTCCTCGGTCTCGCCCTTGTCATAGCGCGACTGCATCCACGCCTTCGACATGTCGATGCTGTCGTAATAGACGATGGGCGCGATGGCATCGAAGAAGGCCAGAGCGTCCGACCCGGTCCGTGCCTGGATCGCGGCGCCAAGCCCTTGCGAGGTGAGCGGGCCGGTGGCGATGATCCACTGGCCATCGGCGGGCAGGTCGGTGATTTCCTCGTAAGAGATGCGGATGTTGGCATGCGCCTTGAGCCTCGCCGTCACCGTCTCGGCAAAGGGCTCGCGGTCCACCGCCAGGGCGCCGCCCGCTGGCAGGCGGTGGCGGTGGGCGGTGTCGATGATCAACCCGTCCGCCGCGCGCATTTCCCAGTGCAGCAGCCCCACGGCATTCTGTTCGGAATCGTCCGACCGGAACGAATTCGAGCAGACCATTTCCCCAAGGTTTCCAGTCTGATGCGCAAAGGTCTTCACCTTCGGGCGCATCTCGTGCAGCACCACTTGCACGCCCATGTTGGCGGCCTGCCATGCGGCCTCGGATCCGGCCATGCCGCCGCCGACGATATGCAATTCCTGTGTCATGCCGCGCATCTAAGCGCTGCCGCGCCCGTTGTCGAGACGCGGGCGATCACGACTGCTCCCACTCCGGCGGGCGCTTTTCGAGAAAGGCCGCGATGCCTTCCTCGGTGTCGCGCCAGGCGAGGTTCTCGACCATGACGCTGCCGGTATAAGCATAGGCCTCGTCCAGCGTCATGTCGATCTGGCGGTAGAACGCCTCCTTGCCGATCTTGACCGCCGCCCCCAGCTTTGCCGCCACGGCGGCCGCCAGTTCCTCGGCGGCGGGGGCCAGCATGGCCTCTGGCACGACACGGTTCACGAGGCCAAGCTCGGCGGCGCGGGTGGCGTCGATGAAGGCGCCGGTTGTGAGCATCTCGAAGGCGTGCTTGCGCGCGATGTTGCGGCTGAGCGCCACCATCGGCGTCGAGCAGAAGAGCCCGATGTTCACCCCGTTCACGCCGAAGCGCGTGCCCTCGGCCGCAACGGCCATGTCGCAGCTCGCGACAAGCTGGCAGCCCGCGGCGGTGGCGATCCCGTGCACCTGCGCGATCACCGGCTGGGGCAGGGTCTGCAGCCCGATCATCACCGCGGAGCAGCGCTCGAAAAGATCCTTGAAATAGGCAGCACCGCCATCCTCGGCCTGCCGCCCCGCGGTCATCTGCTTGAGGTCATGGCCCGCGCAGAAGGCCTTGCCGGTGCCCGACAGCACCACGGCACGGACGCTGCGATCTGCCTGAAGCGCGTCGATCTGGTCCTGCAGCGCGGCCAGCATCTCGTCCGACAGCGCGTTCAGCCGTTCGGGCGCGTTCATCGTGAGGTGCGCCACGGCGTTGCGGTCGTCGCGGTCCAAAAGTGCCATCTTGTCCTCCGGTCTGATCGCGGTCAGCGTAGCGCCGCAGGACAGGAGAGAAAAGCATGGCGTTGAAAATGACCGCAGAGGAGATGGCACCGTTTCTGGACGAGGTGTTCCCGCAAGTGCGCGGCATGTTCGGCATCGACCGGCTGGACGAGGATCTGCTGGTGATGCGATTGTACCAGAACGAACGGCATCTGCGGCCGGGCGGCACGGTGTCGGGTCCGGCGATGTTCGGGTTGGCGGACGTGGCGGCCTACGTGGCGACGATGGCGCGGATCGGGCGGCAGGCGCTGGCGGTCACCACGAACTGTTCGATAGACTTCATGCGCAAGCCGGTGGCTGGCGCGGACGTGCTGGTGCAGTGCCGGGTGCTCAAGCTGGGGCGGAGCCTGTCGGTCTGCGATTGCCTGCTGTTCTCGGAGGGGGACGACAAGCCGGTGGCGCGTGCTTCGCTCACCTATTCGCTGCCACCGGTGACGTGATCGGGTGGCTTTGTCCGCGCGGAACATGTGAACTGCTTTGGGTAAAGTGGCGTGAATACTCAGACAAAAAGGGGCGCAAGGACAGCCTCGCGCCCGAAGTTGAACCGGCGGGCCAGGGATCAGCCGCGCCAGAACATGAGGTTGGCCTCGGCCCGCGCCTCTTCGGGGGTCAGGCCGATGTCGCGCAGCTGGTGCGGCTCCAGCCGGGCAAGCGCCTTTCGCGTGCGGTGGCGGGTGGACCACTTGGTCAGAACCACCGCTACGTAAAGCGCAAGGGCCGCCTGAGGGGCGAGCGTCTGCTCGGCACCGAGAAAGACGATATGCGGGGCGTGCGATGTCTGTGCCATGGGTCACTCCTGTAAATTGTATTGACACAATATAGCGATCTTGCTACAGATTATTGATACAAAGCGAGCGTGAGCTGGTCTAGGGAAACATTGTAATGGATACAATTTTGACACGGTTCGAGGCGACCGGCGGCCCGAAATACCGCGCCGTCGCAGGGGCGATCCGTTCGGCCATCGCTGACCGGGAATTGGAAATCGGGGCGAAGCTGCCGCCGGTGCGGGACCTGGCCTGGACACTGGGCATCACCCCCGGCACCGTGGCGCGGGCCTATACGATCCTCACCGACGAGGGCGCGCTTATCGCCGAGGTCGGGCGCGGCACCTTCGTCGCGGCCCCGGCGTCCGAGGTGCAGCGCGTCGACACGCCCTGGCACCAGCATCTGCCCGCTGAAGAGACCGGTCTCGTGTCGCTCTTTTCGCCGCGGCTGCCGGACGTGGGGCAGGTGGCGCTGATCCGTGACGGTTTTGCCCGGCTTGCCGCCCAACCCGCCGACGGGCTGCTGAACTATCCGTCGCGCAAGCGGTTCGAACCGGCGCGCCGGGCGGTGCTGCGCTGGCTGACCGGGACGCCGCTGGGGTCGATCGACGAAAGCGACATCGTGCTGAGCCACGGCGGGCAGAACGGTATTTCGCTGGTGATGCAGGCGGTGCTGCACGGCAAGCGTCCGGTGGTGCTGGTCGAGGAGCTGACCTATCCGGGCTTCCGCCGCGCCGCCGAACTGTTGCGGGCCGAGGTGGTGGCGGTGCCGATGGACGGGCAGGGACTGATCCCGGACGAGCTGGAGCGCCTGGTGCGCAAGCATGATGCGCAGCTGCTGTGCACCTCGCCCGAGATGCACAATCCGACCGGGCTTTTCACCCCGCTGTCCCGGCGCCGCGAGATCGCCGAGGTGGCCCGCCGCACGGGGCTGCACATCCTCGAGGACGATTGTTACCGCGTCGGGCGGGCCCATGAACAGGCCTATCGCGCGCTGCTGCCCGAGCAGGCCTGGTACGTCTCGTCGATCTCGAAGACGATCACCCCGGCGCTGCGCATCGGCTTTGCCGTGGCCCCGCGGGCGCAGGGCGGCCGTCTGCGGCGGGTGGCCGAGCACGGGTTCTTCGGTCTAGCCTGTCCGCTGGCGGACCTGACCGCCGACCTGCTGATGCGGGACGAGACCTATGCGCTGATGGACCGGGTGCGGGCCGAGATGGCGCGGTACATCCGCGTGGCGGTGAATGTGCTGGGCGGGCATGCACTCAACTGGCGCGAGGACATGCCGTTTTTGTGGCTGGAGTTGCCCGCCGGCTGGCGCGCGGCGGCGCTGTGCCAGGCGGCAGAGGCCGAGGGGGTGCAGATCCGCTCCTCGGACGAATTCGCCCTGCGCGACGGGTTCGCGCCCCACGCGGTGCGCCTCGCCATCAACGCGCAGGTCAGCCTCAAGAGTTTCGAGGCCGCGCTGACGCGGCTGCGGCACCTGCTGGACAACCCGCCGGAGCGCATTGCGGTCTGACGCCGGAGGGCAGAGGCACATCGGCGCCGCCGGTCCGCAATGAGGGGGTAGAAACATGGGGTATTTTAATACCTAATTTACAGGTGTTTGAAATCGCTTGATTTTATCGATGGTAAGCCTCTTGACCCGCACGATCCAATCTCTATAACCCGCCCATCAGATCACGGGGGCTCTGCGCCCGCAGGGCCCGTCACGAACATTGAAGGGTAACCCCAGATGAAAACCTTTTCTGCGACTCCGGCAGATATCGACAAGAAGTGGATCCTCATCGACGCCGAAGGCGTGGTGCTGGGCCGCCTCGCGTCGATCATCGCCACCCGCCTGCGCGGCAAGCACAAGCCGTCCTTCACACCGCACATGGACTGCGGCGACAATGTCATCGTCATCAACGCCGACAAGGTGCAGATGACCGGCAACAAGCGCCACGAGAACTTCTACTGGCACACCGGCCATCCCGGCGGGATCAAGAGCCGCACCAAGCAGCAGATCCTCGAAGGCGCGCATCCCGAGCGCGTCGTGACCCAGGCGGTCAAGCGCATGCTGCCGGGCAACCGCCTGAGCCGCGGCGTCATGACCAACCTGCGGGTCTACGCAGGTGCCGAACATCCCCACGCGGCGCAAAGCCCCGAAGTGCTGGATGTGAAATCGATGAACTCCAAGAACACGCGGGTGTAAGCATGGCTGAGCAAATCAATTCCCTGGAAGAGCTGGGATCGGCAGCCGGCGTCGACACCGCCCCGGTCGAAATGGACACCCCGCGCGAGCCGGTGCGCGACTCGCTGGGCCGCTCCTACGCCACCGGCAAGCGCAAGGATGCGGTCGCCCGCGTCTGGATCAAGCCGGGGTCGGGCAAGGTCGTTGTCAACGGCAAGCCGATCAACGAGTATTTTGCACGCCCCGTGCTGCAGATGATCCTCAAGCAGCCCTTCACCGTGTCGGGCACCGAGGACCAGTTTGACGTGATGGCGACCGTGAAGGGCGGCGGCCTCTCCGGCCAGGCCGGTGCGGTCAAGCACGGCGTGTCCAAGGCGCTGCAACTCTACGATCCGTCCCTGCGCGCGGCGCTCAAGGCGGCAGGTTTCCTGACCCGCGACAGCCGCGTGGTGGAACGCAAGAAGTTCGGTCGTGCCAAGGCGCGCAAGAGCTTCCAGTTCTCCAAGCGTTAAGATTCGGCGCAACGTCATTCGAAAGGGCGGTCCAACGGGCCGCCCTTTTGCATGGATCGGCGGTCGCCGGATATTTTCCTTTAAGGAAAATGCCGAAGACTTTTGAAAAGTCTTTGGCGCCCACGGCCCGCGCCGGTGCGCAATTTTCCTCGAGGAAAATTGTCCGGATGTCTCGAGACATCCGGTGCGTCAGCCCGCCAGATGCGCATGCGGCCAGAGCGTTGCGACCTCTGGAAGCCGTCTGTCACAGGCCGCGTAATCCTCCGCGAAATGCGCGAAACAGTCGCGGGCGACATCGGCGGGGACCGCAGAGCTGTCGCCCGCCGCGTTCACCCGGCGTCCGCCCGCGTCGGGCCGGTCCGGGACCCCGGCAAAGGCGCTCAGTCGCGCGATCTCGGGCGGGGTGAAGAGCGTCTCGTACAGCGTGACGAAGCGGCGGGACTCGTCGAAGGCTTCTGTGACGGTGCCCAGCACATGGCGATAGGTGTCTTCGGGCGGAGCCGTCGTGCCGGGGCCGTGGCGGTCGCGGAACGCGCGGGCCAGATCGGCGTCGCTGAGCCGCCCCTTGCGGCTTTGCATCTTCAGCACCGACCAGGCGCGTTCGATCGGATCGCGCAGGCTCAGCACGGCCTTGACCGCGATGCCACGGCGGGCAAAGCCGTCGTCGATCTCGCGCAGGATCCGTGCGGGCAGGCGGGCGTAGACGGGGGTGATGTCGCCGGTCAGGCGGATGCCGGGCCGGTCGAGGAGCGCTGCGAAATAGGTGAAATACCGGGCGGTGTCCTGTTGCAGCTCGAAGCGCAGCACATCGGCCTTGCGCGGCCGGCCCGTCGTGCGCGCCACGAGGTCCTGGGCCCGCCGCAGCGCCGAGGGACGGTCGACGCGGAACCGCGCGGCAGAGGGCACGTGCAGTGCATCCCAGACCTGGTATTCGCCCAGCCGACCGAAATCCGCACAGGAAGCGCCGTTGAGATAGGCCTGCATCCAGGTGGTCCCGCATTTCGAGGCGCCGAGCCCCAACAGGAATGTCTTGTCGCCGCGCATCTTGTCCTTTCGTCTCGTGTGGCCGGTGTACCGGCGCGTCAGGTGTCGGGCGGAATCAGACCGAGGCCGCGCAGGTAGACGCCGATGCCCGATTCCAGCAGGTCCTCTGGCGGAAAGGGAGACTGGCGGCCCGGCGAATTTCGGGCGAAAAGCTCCACCACGCCGTGGCTCAGCGCCCAGATATGGGCCGAGAACATCGCGGCGGGCGGGCGTTTCTCGGGCGGGATGTGTTCCGACAGGCTTTGCGCCGCACGTTCCAGCACGCCCCAGGCGCGGCCCGCCACGTCCGCCAGCTCCGGCGAATGGTTGATCGAGATGCCGCTTTCGAACATCGCGATGTAATGGCCGGGGTGCTTGCGGGCAAAGGCCAGGTAGGCGCGGCCCGTCGCCTCGAAGGAGGCGAGCGCCGAGGGCTGGCCGGACTGGAAGGCGTAGTTCATGAGGTCGACGAAGATCTCGTAGCCCTGCCGCGCCGCTTCGGCGATCAGGTCTTCGCGTCCGGAAAAGTGCCGGTAGACCGCCGCCGGGGTCACGCCCGCGGTCTTGGCCGCCTCGGAGAGGGTGAAGCCGGTGGGTCCCTTGTCCTCGATCAGCACAAGTGCTGCATCGACCAGGGCCTGCCGCAGGTTTCCGTGGTGATACCCCCGTTTAGGCATCCCAGAGCGCCGGTCCGCCGCAGATTTTTCCGTCGACCTGGCCAAGCGCCTTTGCGTCCTTGCCGTCGTAGTCCAGCCCCGACAGCACCGTCCTGATTGCCGCCAGCCGCGCCCGGCGCTTGTCGTCCGACCGGATCACCGTCCAGGGTGCGGCCTGCGTGTGGGTGAGCGTCAGCGTCTCGGGGATGGCCTGCGAATAGGCGTCCCAGCGTTTCAGACCCTCGACGTCGATCCAGCTGAGTTTCCACTGTTTCAGAGGATCGGCTTCGCGCGCGAGGAAGCGGCGCAGCTGTTCGGCGCGCCCGACGTTGAGCCAGAGCTTGAAGAGGTGGATGCCATCCTCGACCAGCATCTTCTCGAAATCCGGCACCTGCGCAAAGAAATGCTGCCGCTGTTCGGGCGTGCAGAAGTCGAAGACATGTTCGACCACGCCGCGGTTGTACCAGGACCGGTCGAAGAAGGCGATCTCGCCGCCCGCGGGCAGATGCGAGATATAGCGCTGGAAATACCACTGCGTCGCCTCGGTGTCCGAGGGCTTGGGCAGGGCGACGTTACGTGCGCCGCGCGGGTTCAGGTTCTCGCGGAAGCGCTTGATCGTGCCACCCTTGCCGGCGGCGTCGCGGCCTTCGAAGACGATGGCGACGCGCTGGCCGGTCTCCTTGACCCAGGCCTGCATCTTGACCAGCTCGATCTGCAGCTGCGTGAGCTCCTTTTCGTAGGCCTTACGCGGCATCCGTTCGGAATAGGGGTAGGCGGGGTCGAGCACATCGTCCTTGTCGGCGCGCTTGATCGCGTCGCGGATCGGTTTCGGGGCGTCATTCTCGAAAAAGGCGCTGATGGCGCCGTCGAAGGGCAGGGACAAGGGCGGCCTCCGGCAGTCTGCTCGTTTTCAGGCAATATGGGATGTTAAGGGGATTAACGCAATCGCGGATGGTCCCCGCATGGCCCGAGGCCTATCGCACCCCGGCGCGGCGCGCGGCGCGGTCGATGGCGGCGGTGACGGCCTCGGGTGCAACGTGGTGCGGCATGTGGCCGATGCCGGGCAGCACGGTCAGATTGGCATCGGGCAGCAGTGCGGAAAGCGGCTGCGAGTGGATGTCGAGAGGCACGGTGTCGTCCGTGTCGCCGTGCACCAGTTCGACCGGCAGATCGAGCGTCGGATAGCGCTTCGACATCTCGACCACGTGCGGGCGCAGGGTGTTCACCTGCCGGGCGTTTGCGCGAAGGGAGGCGCGGCGCAGGGTCAGCCCGGTGCCGACGTAGTCGATATAGCCGTCGGGTGCGGATTGCGGGGCGAAGATGCCCGCCACCGCGTCCGCGATCGTGTCCTCCCCGGCAAAGGCGGTGACGAAGGGCGGCACCACCGCGCCGCCGAGGCTGGTGCCCAGCACCTTGTAGGAGGTGCCGAGGCTGCCGGGCCAGGGCATGGTGGCGCCGGAGACGATCACCAGCGCCGCCGCCGGATGGTCCAGCCCCCAGGCCATGGCCACCGATCCGCCATAGGAATGGCCCAGCACTATGGGATTGCGCACGCCCAGTTTCTCTGCCGCGGCGTTCAGCATCGCGGCCTGCTCCGCAGGGCTTTCGCCCTGGCGCGCAAACGCGCCGGCATAGCGGTCGGCGGCGTGGTCGGTATAGCCCAGCCCCGGACGGTCGAAGACGATGACCCGGTAGCGGTCCTTGACCCGGTCGACGAAGCGGAAGGTGAAATCGCGCATGTTGCCGCTGGCGCCGTGGATCAGAACGAGGTCCGGCCCGGAGCCTGTCACCAGCGCATGCACACGGCGCCCGTCGACCTCGACGAATTGGCCCAGCGGCGGGTACTCGGCCCTGGCAGCGGCTTCTTTCGTGTCGGCGCGGCGGTCGACCAGCGCCGTGCAGCCGGCAAGGAAGGCGGCGGCGGCCGCGAGGGCGATCAAGGTCTTAGCGGCCAATGTTCTGCAACTCGTACGATGTGGACTGGTAAATCTCGTTGATCCAGTTGCCATAGAGAAGATGCGCATGGCTGCGCCACCGGTTCTGCGGCTTTTGCGAGGGATCGTCGCCGGGATAGTAGTTCGCGGGCACGTTGATCGGATTGCCCGCGGCGACGTCGCGGTCATATTCCTGTTTCAGCGTGTCGCTGTCGTACTCCAGGTGGTTGAAGATATAGAGCGCCCGGTGCCCCGGATCCTCGACCAGGGCCGGACCTGTCAGGTCGCTGTCGATCAGGATCGGCAGGCCGGCGGCGGCGATCTCTTCGCGGCGCAGCTCGGTCCAGCGGCTGACCGGCATCACCATGTCGTCCGAAAAGCCGCGCAGGTAGGGCGAGGCGGGGGCGAGGTTGTTGTGGCGGATGCAGCCGAAGGCCTTGGCCTCGAGGATATGCTTGGGCACACCGTGGAAATGGTGGATCATCGCCATGCCGCCCCAGCAGACGCCGAAGGTCGAATGCACGTGGCTTTGCGTCCAGTCGAAGACCTGGCACAGCTCATCCCAATAGGTGACATCCTCGTAGGGCAGATGCTCGATCGGCGCGCCGGTGATGATCAGCCCGTCGAATTTCTCGCCCGTCGCCGCCACGTCCGAGAACGGGCGATAGAAGGTCTCCATATGCTCCGCGGCGGTGTTGCGGGTCTGATGTTCGGTCATGCGGATGAGGCTCAGCTCGATCTGCAGCGGCGTAGCCCCGATGAGGCGCGCGAACTGGTTCTCGGTCTGGATCTTCTTCGGCATCAGATTCAGCAGCCCGATGCGCAGCGGGCGGATGTCCTGCTTGCTCGCCGCGTCCTCGGCCATGACCATGACGCCCTCGCGGTCGAGGACGGCATAGGCGGGCAATTCGGAGGGCAGTTTGATCGGCATCGCGCAGGCTTCCGTGGCTTAGGCCCGGGACAGATAGGGCAGGCCGGGCCGGCTCGCAAGCGCCCCGCGCCAGTTCAGCCGGCCGGTGTCATCGCCATCGCGCCCTCGTCGAATTCCGCCACCATCGGCGCGTGATCGGATTCGGGGTGTTTGGCATCGCTGGCATAGCGGATGCTTTCGTCGTGGATCATCTCGTTGTGGATCTCGGCGCCGACGAAACTCGCCATCATCCGCCGCGACACCAGCATATGGTCGAGCAGGTTGCCGCGCCCGTGATGATAAAGGGTGAAGCGGCGGCTTTCGGCGATCGACAGCGCCACAGGATGCATCACCCGGTCGTTGAGCGCGGGGTTGCCGGTATCCTCGGTCTGGCCACGGATCGCGAGGGCCGGCACCTCGTCGGGTTCGGCGTTGAAATCGCCGCAGATCAGGATCTGCGCGTTCGGATCGGTGTCAAAGAGGCTGTCGACGAACAGCCGCACCTCCAGCGCCGCGCCGACGCGTTTCATCGACGACAGGAAGAAGCCCTCGGCCCAGCCAGAGGCGCTTTTCCAGGTGTAGGTGTTGACCTGCTGGCCCGGCACCGGGGTCGGGTTCTTGGACTTGAAGTGGATGTTGAGGATATGGATCGGGTCTTCGGCGCGGCGGCGCAGGCGCACGTAGAGCGTCGGCCGCTCCCAGCGCACGCGCATCGGGTCCTGGTCGCCGGCGGCTGTCACGCGTGAATATTCCGGCGGATTGACCAGCGTGTTCTGCACCTCGCGCACCTCTTCGACGGCAAAGCCGGGGGCGGAGGCAACGACGAGGTTGCGGTAGCGCTCCACGTCGGGCTTGTTCTTGAGCGTGGTCGAGGACAGCGAGAAGTCGGCATAGCGGGTGCCCTCGAGCAGCGTGCGCAGGGCCCGCAGACCGCGCGGGGCCGGGGCGTCGTCGGGTGCATCTTGGCCATGCACCTCCTGGAAACAGATCACATCGGCGCGCAGCCGTTCGAGCATCGGACGCAGGATGCGCACGCGGTCGGCGAAGCTTGGGTCGAATTGCGACTCTGGCGGGGCATCGTCGAGATTTTCGATATTGAAGGTGGCAAAGCGCATCAAAAAAGCTCCTGAAATATCGGCTGGCAAAAAATCAATTGCAGGATAACACGTTCTGGTTGTTTGTGCGCGCCGGAATCGCCCGGCGCCCGCACGAAAAAGGCCGCGGGGGGTACCCGCGGCCTCTGCCGTTTGCCTGTGAAACGCTGTCAGGCGGCCTTGGCGAGGTTGCGCAGCACGTAGTGCAGCACGCCGCCGTGTTCGACGTATTCGATCTCGATCGCCGTATCGATCCGGCACTTGATCTGGATCGTCTTCTCGGTGCCGTCGGCATACTTGATCGTGCAAGGCACTTCCTGCTGAGGCTTGATCTCGTCCAGCCCGGTGATGGTCACGCTTTCGTCGCCGGTCAGCTTCAGCGACTTGCGCGTTTCGCCGCCGGTGAATTCGAACGGGATCACGCCCATGCCGACGAGGTTCGAGCGGTGGATGCGCTCGAAGCTCTCGGCGATCACCGCTTTCACACCCAGAAGTGCCGTGCCCTTGGCCGCCCAGTCGCGGCTGGAACCCGCGCCGTACTGCTCGCCGCCGAAGATCACCAGCGGCTTGCCCTGCTCCTGGTAGGCCATGGCGGCGTCGAAGATCGAGGTCTGTTCGCCGTCCGGACCCTTGGTGTAGCCGCCCTCGACCCCGTCCAGCATCTCGTTCTTGATGCGGATGTTGGCGAAGGTGCCGCGCATCATCACCTCATGGTTGCCGCGGCGGCTGCCGTAAGAGTTGAACTCACGTACCGGCACCTGACGTTCGACCAGGTACTGACCGGCGGGGGTGGATTCCTTGAAGGACCCCGCGGGCGAGATGTGGTCGGTGGTGATCATGTCGCCCAGAAGCGCCAGGATGCCGGCATCCTCGATATTGGTGATGGTGCCGGGCTCGGGGCTCATGTCCTGGAAATACGGCGGGTTCTGCACGTAGGTCGAGGTCGGCGGCCAGTCGTAGGTCTGGGCGTCGGTGGTCTCGACTTCGCGCCATTTCTCGTCGCCCTTGAAGACGTCGGCGTATTTCTCCTGGAAGCTTGCGCGGGTCACGGTGCGTTCGACAAGGTCCGCGATCTCCTTGGAGGACGGCCAGATGTCCTTGAGGAAGACGTCGTTGCCGTCCTTGTCCTTGCCGAGGCTCTCGCGGGTGATGTCGACGTTCATGTCGCCCACCAGCGCATAGGCCACCACCAGCGGCGGCGAGGCCAGATAGTTGGCGCGCACGTCGGGGCTGATCCGGCCTTCGAAGTTGCGGTTGCCCGACAGCACCGAGGTGGCGATCAGGTCGTTGTCGCTGATGCACTTGGAAATTTCCGGCGCCAGCGGGCCCGAGTTGCCGATGCAGGTGGTGCAGCCATAGCCCACGAGGTTGAAGCCGATGGCGTCCAGGTCCTCTTGCAACTCTGCCGCCTCGAGATAGGCGGACACGACCTGCGAGCCGGGCGCCAGCGAGGTCTTGACCCAGGGCTTGCGGTTCAGCCCCAGTTCGCGCGCCTTGCGTGCCACGAGGCCCGCGCCGATCATCACGTAGGGGTTCGACGTGTTGGTGCAGGAAGTGATCGAGGCGATCACGATGGACCCGTCATGCATCTGGAACTTGTCGTCGCCCACCTGGGCATAGCCGCGCTTGTGGTGGCCTTCGTCGCCGGGGATGTCGTGCGGTTCCGGCGCGCCGCCTTCGCCTTCCCAGCGGACCTCTTCCCTGGCGGAGGCGTCCTTGCCTTCGCGCACGCCCTTGATGTAGTCGCCGAAGGCGGTCGCGGCCTTGTCGAGCGCGATGTAATCCTGCGGACGCTTGGGGCCGGAGATGGCGGGCACGATGGTGCCCATGTCAAGCTCCAGTGTATCGGTGTAGACGGGATCGTAAGAGCCGTCGCGCCACATGCCGTTGTCCTTGGCGTACTGCTCGACCAGCGCAATGCGGTCGGTGTCGCGGCCGGTCATCTCGAGATAGCGCAGGGTTTCCGCGTCGATCGGGAAGAAACCGCAGGTCGCGCCATATTCGGGCGCCATGTTGGCGATCGTTGCCCGGTCGGCCAGCGGCAGGTTGTCGAGCCCGTCGCCGTAGAATTCGACGAACTTGCTGACCACGCCCTTTTCGCGCAGCATTTCCACGACCTTGAGCACGAGGTCGGTGCCGGTGGTGCCTTCGACCATTTTGCCGGTCAGCTTGAAGCCCACGACCTCGGGGATCAGCATCGAAATCGGCTGGCCCAGCATCGCCGCCTCGGCCTCGATGCCGCCGACGCCCCAGCCCAGGACGGCGGCGCCGTTGACCATGGTGGTGTGGCTGTCGGTGCCCACCAGCGTGTCGGGATAGGCCACCTCTTCGCCATTCTGGTCCTCGTCGGTCCAGACGGTCTGGGCCAGGTATTCCAGGTTCACCTGGTGGCAGATGCCGGTGCCCGGCGGCACCACGCGGAAGTTGTTGAACGCCTTCTGGCCCCACTTGAGGAAGGTGTAGCGTTCGAGGTTGCGCTCGTATTCGCGGTCGACATTCATCTGGAACGCGCGCGGGTTGCCGAATTCGTCGATCATCACGGAGTGGTCGATCACGAGGTCGACGGGGTTCAGCGGATTGATCTTCTGCGGGTCGCCTCCCAGCGCCTTGATCCCGTCGCGCATCGCGGCCAGGTCCACCACGGCGGGAACGCCGGTGAAATCCTGCATCAGCACGCGGGCGGGCCGGTAGGCGATCTCGCGCGTGGACTTGCCGCCGTCCTGCGCCCAGGCCGCGAAGGCCTTGATGTCATCGAGCGTGACGGTCTTGCCGTCCTCGAAGCGCAACATGTTCTCCAGCACCACCTTGAGTGCGGCGGGCAGCTTGGAGAAATCGCCCAGGCCCGCGGCCTCGGCGGCGGGAATGGAGTAATATGCGAAAGACTGGTTGCCGGCGCTCAGTGTCTTGCGCGCCTTGGCGCTGTCCTGACCAACTGTGATGGGCATGAAGATCCTCACTTGCAATTCTGGTGAATTTTGAGCCTTGCCGTCTAAATGCCCGAAGCCATGCCGCCGTTCAAGGGGGCGGACGCTTTTTTGGTATACCATCGCACACAAAAGATGGCGCAAGTGGCGGTTGCAGCGGCGCTGCCGCGCAATCGGGCAGGGGGTGAACCTCACCCTGTCTCGCAAAACCTTGATTGGTTATTACAATCGGTGGCGGATACCAACAACCGGCAACCACTTCGGGACCCTTGATCCATGCGCCTTTTCTTCACGTGCTTCGCAGGTTTCTGGATCGCCCTGGCCGGGGCCGCTGCCGCGCAGTCCGAGCGGCCGGTGGTGATCGAGCTGTTCACCTCGCAGGGCTGTTCGTCCTGCCCGCCCGCCGATGCGCTGCTGGCAAAGCTCGCGCAGCGCGAGGACGTGATCGCACTGGCCCTGCACGTGGATTACTGGGATTACATCGGCTGGAAGGACAAGTTCGCCAGCCCCGCCTTCACCGCGCGCCAGAAGGGCTATGCCAGCGCCAATGGCCGCAGCCGCATCTACACGCCGCAGATGATCGTCAACGGCGAACATGACGTGGTGGGCAACCGGGCGATGGACGTGGCCGAGATCATCGAAAAGCACCGCGGGTCTGTCACGCCCGTCACCCTGAGCGCGCGGCGCATGGGCGACATGGTGGTGATCGAGGTCAGCACCCAGCGCCCGGTGGGGGCCAGCGACATCCACGTGGTGCAGTACGAGCCCGAGAAATCGGTCGACATCGGGCGTGGCGAAAACGCCGGGCGCACCCTGGACTATTCGCATATCGTCACCGACTGGTCGGTCGCGGGGCACTGGACCGGGCAGGGCGATTTCGCGACACGTGCGCCTGTTGCGGCGGGCAAGCCGGTGGTCGTGCTGGTGCAGAAGGAACGCTATGGCGAGGTTCTGGCCGCCGCCCGCTTGCGCTGACGCTTTTCCTGCCGCCGCGGTTTCCAGCGGCGATGGATCCAGAACCACTGCTCGGGTCTTTCGCGCACCCGCGCCTCGAGCGCTTGCGTCGCGGCGCGCATCATCTCGACCGGGTCGCCATGCGGCACGGGCGCGTCGAACCAGGCCTCGAAGCTGATGCCATCCGCCTGCCGGGTGCCGAAGAACGGCACCATCAGTGCGCCCGTCCGCAATGCTATGTCCGCAGCCGAAGTCAGGGTCGGCGCGGGCTGGTCCATGAAGTCGATGGGCACCCCGGCGCTGTCGTAGACATCGAAGAGCAGAACGCCCATGCCACCGTCCTTGATGTGACGGAGCAGCCCCATGGTGCCGCGGCGCCCCTGCTCGAAGACCGGGCCGGACAGAGCATGCATGTTCTGCGCGTAATGGTCGTTGAAGAAGGCGTTGCTCATGGGCCGGTAAAGCCCGCCGATCTCGTAGCCGCGGGCGACGAGCGCGGCGCGCGGCGCTTCGAAATTGCCGAAATGCCCGGTGACGAAGAGCACGGGGCGGCCCTCGGCCCGGGCCTTTTCGATCTCGGCCACGCCCGGACCCGACAGCGGCACGTCGGCCATGCGGTCGCGCAGGCCGTGGACGTCGTAATTCTCGATCAGCGTGCGCCCGGCATTGTCGGCGACAGCGTCGGCGATGCGCCGCTGCTCGGCCGGGGGCATGTCGGGGAACACATGCGCGAGGTTCGCCATGGCGCGCTTGCGGTAGCCCGCCAGAGGCGCGATCACGCGCTTGACCAGCCCGGCCACCAGCCACAGTCGCGTCCGCAAGGGCAGGCGCAATGCCGCCCAGATCAGCCCGCGCAACACCCGGTCGGTGATCCAGTCGGCGCGGGTGCCCTGCGGGCCGGTGTCGGGATCTGTGTCGGACACTGGGAGGCGCCTTCGGCGGTTTCGGATGCGCCAGACATACGGGGCCGCGGCGCGCGCCTCAAGACCTAGGGGTCGGAACGGCGCGTCCCCGAGCACGGCGGACCCGTCAGCGCCATGGCGGTGCGTTCGGAGCGCGCGCCGCTCGGGTCGATACCCGTCTCGCCGCCACCGGCTGACCAGTTCCCCGCGGAGCCGGTTGTCAGACTGCCGGTTGCCGGAAGGAACGACGCCAGAGTGCGTCCGCGCTGTCCGCCTCTGTCAGGCTCATATCTGTCCCCTGCCGCTGCGCCCATAGCCGTCAGGCCGGTCGTCCCGCGCCCGTCATCTCTGCGCCAACCGCGCGCGTGCCATCTGCGAAATCGCCGCGGCCGTTGGCCGGCATCAGTCCCCGTCCTCTTCGTCCTCGTCGGGTTCGCGCAGGGTGATCTCGCCCGAGGCGACGAGGTCGCGGATCGCGGCGACGATGGCGTTCATCGCCTCCTCGCCGACCTTGGCCTTGACCTTGCCACGCTCCGCCGCCTCTTCCCGCAGGGAGGTGGCCATGCGCTTCGACATGTTCTCGGTGAGGAAATCCACTGCCTTGCGGGTCTCGTCGGTGGTGGCGGCGGCAACGGCGGTGACCAGCACCGCCGCCTCGACGTCGCGGGTGATCTTCGGCACGTCGACCGGGTTCAGCCGCTGCGGGATGTTGGCGAAGGTAAAGATCGCGCGGCGCACGGCATCGGCGAAATCCTGGTCGGTCTCCTCCAGTCCGGTCAGGACGTCGTCGCGGATCGCGGCGTTGGAATAGTTGAGGATCGCACCCACGCGGTCAACGGGGGCGGCGGCAAAGGCCTTGGGCGGTTCGGCTTCGATCTGGCTGGCAAGGCTCAGACCGATGCGGTCCACAGCCTCCGGGGTGACGCGGGCTGTCAGCGACACCGCGTAGGTGATGCGCCGGGCCTTTTCGCCGGGCAGGCGGCCCAGCAGCGCCGCCGCCTTGGTCACGTCGAGCTTGGACATCATCACCGCCGCCACCTCGATGCTTTCGGAGGCGATCAGCCGTTCCAGCGTCGGCAGGTCCAGCGCCGCGATCCGCGCCCAGGGGTCGCCGACCTGCCGCACGCCGGCCTCCTTGCGCAGGCGGCGCGCGGTTTGCGGGCTGATCTTGCCGTCGAGCGCCGAAAGCGCCCCGGCGATGTCGCCGGGAAAGGACAGACCGACCGAATCGAGTTCGTCGGCGAATTCCTGCACCACGGCGTTCAGCGTCTTGCGGTCGACGTAGCGCATCGCGCCCAGCTGCTGGGTGAGCTGCGTCTGCAGAGCCTCGGGCAGCGACGAAAGCGGCACGTCGGCGCCCTCGTTCAGGATGAACTGCACGATGATCGCCGCCTTGGCCCGGCGGCTCAGCTGCAGCGGCCCGCTGCCGGTGGCTTGCGGAAAGGACGGGCCGGGCAGGGCGGCGAGAGCTGACGCTTTGGTCATCAGGAACGCTCCTTGAGGATCGCTCCGGTGTTAGTGCCGATTGGTTAAGGAAGCGCGAAGCGCAGCCCGCGGTCGGAACATTTGTGCGCGGCATGCCGTTCGGTCGTTGACGCCGCGGCTCGCCGCGGCATTTTTCATCGACTTCAGGAGAACTTCATGTCCAAGACGCTTTTCATCACAGGCGCCTCCACCGGGATCGGCGCCGCCACCGCCCGTGCGGCCGTCGCCAGCGGCTGGAGCGTGGCCCTCATGGCGCGGTCCGAAGACAAGCTGACCGCGCTGGTCGACGAGATCGGCGACGCCGCCCTGGCGCTGCCGGGCGACGTCACCGACCTGCCGCAGGTCGAGGATGCCGTGGCCAAGGCCGCCGCGCATTTCGGCGGCATCGACGCGGCCTTTGCCAATGCCGGCAAGGGGCTGGACACGCCGGGGACCGAGAACGGAGATCCCGAGGAATGGCGCCAGCTTGTCGATCTCAACATCATGGGGCTGCTCTACACCGCCCGCGCGACCCTGCCCGAACTGCGCAAGACCAAGGGCCACCTGCTGCTCACCGGCTCGGCCGCGGGGCGCAACCACATCAAGGGGTCGATCTACGGCGCCACCAAGTGGTTCGTGCACGGCTATGGCGGCAACATGTCCGACGAGATGCGCGACTGGGGCGGGCGCTGCACGGTGATCTCGCCGGGGATGGTCGACACGCCTTTCTTCGATACTCCCAAGCCCGACAAGATCCAGCCCGAGGATATCGCGGACGCGGTGGTCTTCGCCCTCAACCAGAACCCGCGCGCCGAGCTGCGGGAGATCCACGTGATGCCGACGGGCTGACCTAGCTCTCTTTTTCAACATCCGGCAGGGGTCATGTGCCCCTGCCGGATGTTTCCGCCGGAAGGTTCGCTTTTTGCCGTGTCTGCTTTCCCGCCGATGGAGCTGGGCTGCCAAAGGTCCGGAAAGAGCCCTGGGTGAACTGCGCCGCTCGTCTCCCGGCACGGAATCGAGGCCGCCAAAGGCGGCCGCCGTGCCAGCGCCGGACCGGCCCCATGGGCCGGCGCTTTGTCTGACCCAAGCTCCTAGCTCTTCGCTAAGACGGACTTGGCGACCATAAAGCGCATCAGCTCGGCCCTCACGTGCGCCGTCCCCCGGTCCGGCGCTGGCACGACACAGCAATTTCCGCATTGTCCCGCAGAGCAGACTTTCCGCGTGAACCTGAACCAATCTCATGCGGCGGGCGCGATGCTTCGGAGTGACCACGATGCTCTTTCATCGAAGCATGACCCGCGTCACCCGGTCGACCGCTTTCCGGAAAGATAAAAGGCGGCCCGCGCGGACCGCCTTTCTCAATTCCATCAAGGACTTGCCTCAGCTGCTCACGACCTTGCAGCTGCCGGATTCAGCGTCGTACATCATTCCGTCGGCGCAGGTCATTGCCTGCTTCGAATGGCCCGAGCAGGCCGCGTAAGCGGACACGGTGGATGCGAGCGAGAGCGCCAGGGCGGTCAGAAGTGTCTTGGTCTTCATGGATCGTCCTCCTGTTGAACACCAGGAAAGGTTATCACGGATTGACCCTGCGTCAAAACACGCAGGCGTGACCGGAGCCGAAATCAGCCGTCCCTGCCGAAAACGCGGGCAAAGATCGTGTCCACGTGCTTGGTATGGTAGCCTAGGTCGAACTTTTCGCGGATGCCGTCCTCGCCCAGGGCCGCGACGACCTCCGGATCGGCCAGAAGCTGTTCCTGGAAATCGACCCGCTCCTCCCAGACCTTGAGCGCGTTGCGCTGGACCATGGCATAGGCGTCCTCGCGGCTGACACCGGCCTGAGTCAGTGCCAGCAGCACCCGCTGGCTCATCACGAGGCCGGGGAACTTGTTCATGTTCTCCAGCATGTTATCCGGGAAAATGATCATCTTTTCCACCACGCCCGCCAGCCGGTGCAGGGCGAAGTCTAGGGTGATCGTGGCATCGGGGCCGATGGCGCGCTCGACCGAGGAATGCGAGATGTCGCGTTCGTGCCAGAGCGCCACGTTCTCCATCGCCGGGATCACCGCCATGCGCACCAGCCGCGCGAGGCCCGTCAGGTTCTCGGTCAGCACCGGGTTCTTCTTGTGCGGCATGGCGCTCGAGCCCTTCTGGCCCATCGAGAAGAACTCGGCCCCCTCCAGCACCTCGGTGCGCTGCATGTGCCGGATCTCGACGGCGACGTTCTCGATCGACGAGGCGATGACGCCCAGCGTGGCGAAGAACATCGCGTGCCGGTCGCGCGGGATCACCTGCGTGCTGATCGGCTCGGGCTCGAGGCCAAGCTGCGCGCAGACATGCTCTTCGACCCTGGGGTCGATATTGGCGAAGGTGCCGACCGCGCCGGAAATGGCACCGGTGGCGACCTCGGCCCGCGCCGCCTGCAGGCGCGCGCGGTTGCGGTCCATCTCCGCATAGAAGCGCGCGAAGGTGAGGCCCATGGTGGTGGGTTCGGCGTGGATGCCGTGGCTGCGGCCGACGCGCACGGTCATCTTGTGCTCCAGCGCCCGGGTTTTGAGCGCCGCGAGCACCCGGTCCACCCCGGCCAGAAGCAGATCCGCGGCGCGCACCAGCTGCACGTTGAGACAGGTGTCGAGCACGTCCGAAGAGGTCATGCCCTGATGCACGAAGCGCGCCTCGTCACTGCCCACATGCTCGGCCAGGTGGGTGAGGAAGGCGATGACATCGTGCTTGGTCACGGCCTCGATCTCGTCGATGCGGGCCACGTCGAACTCGACGTCCTTGGCCTTCCACACGGCCGCGGCATTCTCTTTCGGGATCACGCCCAGATCGGCCATGGCGTCGCAGGCATGCGCCTCGATCTCGAACCAGATGCGGAACTTGGTGGCGGGCTCCCAGATGGCGGTCATTTCGGGGCGGGAATAGCGGGGGATCATCGGGCACGATCCTTTCTGTCGGGTTGTGGCGAGGTCGCCGCCGGTCATAGACTGCGCCCGCAGCCGCGACAAGGGAGGCCGGGATGACCCCTGGTGCCGCACAGGACGATCCCCGCGACCTCTGGTCCTTCGAAGGACACTGGAGCCTGTCGCGCGAGATCGACGACCGCCGCGCCGGGCACGTGGCGCGGGCTGAGGGCGAGGCCGAGATGCGCCGCGACGCGGCGGGGCTGGTCTATGCCGAAGAGGTTCGGCTGGTGCTGCCGGGGCAGCGCCCGGTGACCGGCACGCGGCGCTATCTCTGGCGGCCGGGTCTGCATGGCGTGGCGGTGTCTTTCGAGGATGGCCGTCCGTTCCACGACTTCGCTCTTGGCACCGGGCACGCCGAAAGCGCCCATTGGTGTGATCCGGACCAGTACGACGTGCACTACGATTTCTCGGGCTGGCCGCGCTGGACGAGCCTCTGGTGCGTGGCGGGGCCCGCGAAGGACTACCGGATGCTCACCCGCTATGCACCGACAAAAGTACCCGGCGCTTAGCACTTGCAGCATCGCGGGGCATCGGGCAGAAACGATACAGCAATTTCTCAACAAGGGGACAGGCCTATGAACCTGGCATTGAATCGTAACGTCCTGGTCGACACCTTTGGCGCGACCGAAGGTGCTGGCCTGCGGGTCAAGCAGGCGGCGCTGGTCGTGGCCGGCATCGCGCTGCTGACGGTGATGGCGCAGATCAAGGTTCCGGTGCCCGGATCGCCCGTGGCGATGAACCTCGGCACCTTTGCCGTCCTCACCATCGGCGCGGCTTATGGCCCGCGGCTTGGCCTGACCACGATCCTGGCCTACATGCTGGTCGGCGCACTGGGCTTCGACGTCTTCCAGAGCTCGACCGCCGAACTGCGCGGCATCGCCTACATGACCGGCAGCACCGGCGGCTACCTCGTCGGCTACGTCCTTGCGACCGTTCTGCTGGGCATGCTGGCGCGCGCCGGCTGGGACCGCAGCGCGCCCAAGATGGCGGGTGCGATGCTTCTCGGCAACATCCTGATCTACGTGCCGGGTCTGATCTGGCTCGGTACGCTCTACGGCTGGAACGAGCCGATCCTGGCCTGGGGTCTGACGCCCTTCCTGCTGGGCGACGCGATCAAACTGGCGCTCGCGGCGCTGCTGCTGCCGCTGGCGTGGAAGGCCGTGGGCCGCGCCCGCGGCTGAGGCTTCGGGTCTTCCGAGCGTTCGAAATTCCGACGCCCCGGCAGTCCTCTGCGGGGGCGTTTTGCTTGTGGAACGGAGTGCCGCGCATCGACGGGCCGCGGTACGGCGATCCGGCGCTGCCGCTGTGCGTTTTATGCCAGCCAAATCCGCGCGGCCGGGCCGCGTGCCACCAAGCCCCGCCAAATCGCCGTGCCGGGGGGCGGCCCGGCGATGCGCGGCGGTCGCAAGCGACCTTTATTCCGCGCAGGAACCAAAAGAGCGCCTTTCTTCATTTGAGGTGAGATGTTCTGCGCAAGACATTGATTTTAAGAAATTTAATTTGATCTAATCCTGCGCGCTCACCCCCGCTTCTCCGCATCCTTCGCCGCATCCCAGAGCGCATCCATCTCCGCCAGATCGCTGTCCTTCGGTGTCCGGCCCTCCGCTGCAAGAGCGGCCTCTATCGCCTTGAACCGCCGGGTGAATTTCGCATTGGTTGCCCGCAATGCATCCTCCGGGTCGATCTCCATGTGCCGCGCCAGGTTGGCCATCACGAACAGCAGATCGCCGAATTCTTCGGCCCGGTGCGCCGCGTCCCGCGCCTCGCGCAGCTCCTGCGCCTCTTCGACGATCTTGTCGATCACCTCGTCCGTCGAGGGCCAGTCGAAGCCCACCCGCGCCGCGCGCTTCTGCAGCTTGACCGCGCGCATCAGCGCCGGAAGCCCCATCGCAACACCGTCCAGAACGCCTTTCTCGGCCTTGGCCGCGCGTTCGGCGGCCTTGATCCGCTCCCAGTCCTGCACCTGCTGTTCGGCGCTCTTGTCGCGGCTCTCGTCGCCGAAGACATGCGGATGCCGCGCCACCATCTTGTCGGCGATGCCGTTGGCCACGTCGTCGAAATCGAAAAGCCCCGCCTCGGAGGCCATCTGCGTGTGATAGACTGATTGCAGCAGCAGATCGCCCAGCTCGCCGCGCAGCTCGTCCCAGGCCTCGCGCTCGATCGCGTCGGCGACCTCGTAGGCTTCTTCGATGGTGTAGGGCGCGATGCTGGCAAAATCCTGTTCGATATCCCAGGGGCAACCGGTCTCGGGATCGCGCAGGCGGCGCATGATCTCGATCAGGCGCGGCATGCCGCCCACGGGGTTGTGGATCAGGTCGTCGGACATTGCGAAGGCTCCGGTTTTGGCGTCATGTGCAGGGATGAAACAGGACAGGGCGGGAGTCCAGACATGCCGGTGGTGAACAGGATCGCGGAATTCGCCGAAGAGATGACCGGCTGGCGCCGGCATCTGCACCAGCATCCGGAACTGGCGCTCGACTGCCACCAGACCGCGGCCTTCGTCGTCGAGCATCTGCGCGCCTTCGGCGTCGACGAGGTGCACGAGGGGCTGGCGCGCAGCGGCGTCGTGGGCATCGTGCACGGTCAGGGGCCGGGGCCGGTCACCGGCCTGCGCGCCGACATGGATGCGCTGCCGATGGACGAGGCGACGGGGCTGCCGTATGCCTCGACCGTGCCGGGGCGGATGCATGCCTGCGGCCACGACGGCCACACCACGATGCTGCTCGGGGCGGCGAAATACCTCGCCGAGACGCGCAATTTCTCGGGCTCCGTCGCACTGATCTTCCAGCCCGCCGAAGAGGCCATCGGCGGCGGCCGGATCATGGTCGACGAGGGGATGATGGACCGCTTCGGCATCTCCGAGGTCTACGCGCTGCACACCGATCCCTTTGGCCCGCTGGGCGAATTCCGCACCCGCCCCGGACCGATTATGGCAGCGGTGGACGATTTCGAGATCCGGGTGACCGGGCAGGGCGGCCACGCCGCCTATCCCCAGGCCTGCCGCGACCCGATGCCCTGCGCGCTGGCGATCGGGCAGGCGCTGCAGACCATCGTGTCGCGCGACGCCGATCCGCTGGCGTCGCTGGTGGTGTCGCTGACGCAGGTACATGGCGGATCGGCGATGAACATCATCCCAGGCGAGGTCTACATGGCCGGCACGGTGCGCAGCTTCGACGCGGACTTGCGCGACCATGCCGAGGCGCGGCTGCGCGCCATCGTGGAGGGGCAGGCGGTGAGCTACGGCGTGGCGGCGCAGGTGGACTACCACCGCTCCTACCCGCCGACGGTGAATCACGCCGACCAGACCGCCTTTGCCGCTGACGTGGCGCGCGGCGTGAGCGGGCAGGTGGTGGACGATCTGGCGCCCGAGATGGGGGCCGAGGATTTTTCCTACATGCTCGAGGCGCGGCCCGGGGCGTTCCTGTTCCTGGGGCAGGGGATCGGCGCATCGGTGCATCACCCGGAGTTCGATTTCAACGATGCCGCGGCGCCCTTCGGCGCGTCCTTCTTCGCCCGGCTGATCGAAACCCGCCAGCCGCGCGGCTGAGGCCGGGCTTGCGGCGACGCGCGCAGAGTGGTTGAGTGCCCGCGATGCGCGCGCTGCGGGATGCCCTTTCGGTGCCTCCCGCCCGCCCACCCCGGCACCGAAAGGGCATCCCCGCCATGGCACTCGAAGACGCGAAATCTCAAGTCGATCAGGCTTTTACCCGAAACGATCTGCGCGGTCTGAGCTACGAGAACGCCTTTGGCGGGGCGACGTCCTTCCTGCGCCGGCGCTATACCAAGGACCTGAGCGGCGTCGATGTGGCGATCACCGGCATCCCCTTTGACCAGGCGGTGACCAACCGTCCCGGCACCCGGCTCGGCCCGCGCGCCGTGCGCGAGGCAAGCACCTTGCAGCCCTACGATCCGCCCTATGGCTGGGGCTATGATCCGCTGGGCACCTTCGCGGTCGCCGACTACGGCGACATGGCCTTCGACTATGCCAACACCCGCGCCTTTCCCGCGGCGGTGACGCAGCACATCCGTGGCATCCTCGATGCCGGGGCCGCGACAATCACCATTGGCGGCGATCACTTCATCACCCTGCCGATCCTGCGCGCCTACGTGGAGAAGTACGGGCCGGTTGCGCTGCTGCAATTCGACGCCCATTCCGACAGCTGGGTCGACGACGATGCCGACCGGATCGACCACGGCACCTTTGTCTACAAGGCGGTGAAAGAGGGGCTGATCCTGCCGGAGAAATCCGTCGCCGTCGGCATCCGCACCGACAATCCCGACACCCTGGGCGTGCAGATCATCGATTCGTTCGAGGTGCACCGCAGCGGCCCCGACGCGGTGGCCGCGAAGATCAGGCAGATCATCGGCGACACCCCATGTTACCTCACCTTCGACATCGATGCGCTGGATCCCGCCTATGCCCCGGGCACCGGCACGCCGGTCTGGGGCGGGCTCACCTCGGCCCAGGCGGCAATCATCCTGCGGGAAATCGCCGGTCTGACCCTGCTGGGCGGCGATGTGGTTGAAGTCAGCCCGCCGTTCGATACGACAGGCGCGACGGCCGTGGCCGCGGCCCATGTGGCGATGGAAATATTGTGCCTCTGGGGCTGGACCCGGCGCCCCGGCGCCCCCAGCTAAGGAGGGCCGGGCCGGACGCCCCGAGATCGATGGGCCCGAAATCGAAGGGAAGGTTTGCGTGCGGATGATTTTCTGGCTCATCGTTCTGGCTGTCGTCGCGGGTCTGGCCTGGATCCGCTTGGCCCCGTCGGACCCTGCCGTCTGGAACGTGGATCCGATGGTGACCGCCGACCAAGACCTCGCCAGCGGCGTGCGGCGGCGGATCGACGGCGGCGCACCGGTCATGCAGGCGCTCGACCGCATCATCCTTGCTACCCCGCGCACCGAGCTTCTGGCCGGCAGCGTCGAAGAGGGGCGCATGACCTATATCACCCGGACGAAATGGATGGGCTTCCCCGACTACACCACGGTGCAACTGAGCGACGACCACCTCGAGCTCTATGCCCGCCAGCGGTTCGGCATGGCCGACATGGGGGTCAACAAGGCCCGCGTCGAAGGCTGGCTGTCGCAGCTTGAGGCCGCTCCCGAAAGCTGAGCGATCTTGACGCGCCATGCGCGATAAGGGACAGACGGGCATGGTTCCCTCTGCCCGACTTGTCCAGATCACCCAGCGTTTCGAGTACCTCGAGGCCCGCATGGCCGAGGGCGGCGGCGACATTGCCGCCCTGGGCCGCGAATATGCCGAACTGCGCCCCGTCGTGGACCAGATCGCCGCCTGGCGGCGCCTGACCGACGACATCGCCGAGGCCGAGGCGATGCTCGAGGATCCCGAGATGCGCGCGCTGGCCGAGGACGAGCTCGAAGACCTGCGCGCCCGTCTTCCCGCCGCCGAAGAGGCGCTGCAACTGGCGCTGTTGCCCAAGGATGCCGCCGACGCCCGTCCCGCGATGCTGGAAATCCGTCCCGGCACCGGCGGCGAGGAAGCGGCGCTGTTCGCCGGCGATCTTCTGCGGATGTACCAGCGCTATGCCGAAACCCGCGGCTGGCAGTTCGAGATCGTCGAGGAGCAGATGACCGAACTGGGCGGCATCAAGGAGCTGGTGGCCCATATCACCGGCCAGGACGTCTTTGCCCGGCTCAAGTTCGAATCCGGCGTGCATCGGGTGCAGCGTGTGCCCGCGACCGAAAGCGGCGGGCGCATCCACACCTCGGCCGCCACCGTGGCGGTGCTGCCCGAGGCCGAGGAGGTCGACGTGCAGATCGACCCGAACGACCTGCGCATCGACACCATGCGCAGTTCCGGCGCGGGCGGGCAGCATGTGAACACCACCGATTCCGCCGTGCGGATCACCCATATTCCCACCGGGATCGTCGTCACCAGTTCCGAGAAATCCCAGCACCGCAACCGCGAGATCGCCATGCAGGTGCTGCGCGCCCGGCTCTTCGATGCCGAGCGACAGAAGGCCGACAGCGCACGTTCGGCCAGCCGCAAGGCGCAAGTGGGCAGCGGCGACCGCTCCGAACGCATCCGCACCTACAACTTCCCGCAGGGGCGGCTGTCGGATCATCGCATCAACCTGACGCTCTACAAGCTCGACCAGGTGATGCAGGGCGACCTCGACGAGCTGATCGATGCGCTCACCGCCGATGCCCAGGCGACGCTGCTGGCCGAGATGGGCGCATGACCGGATCCGAGGCTCTGGCCGCCGCCACCCGCGCCCTGACCGCGGCGGGCATCCCGGACGCGGGCCGCGACGCCCGGCGCCTGCTGGCGCATGTGCTCAAGGTGCCTGCCGGACGGCTGACGCTATTCCTGCCCGAACCGGTGCCGCCGGACCTCGGCGTCATCTACAACGTGCTGATCGAACGGCGCTGCGAACGTGTGCCGGTGTCGCACCTGACCGGGCGGCGGCTGTTCTACGGCCGCGACTTCCTCGTCACCCCCGAGGTGCTGGACCCGCGGCCCGAAACCGAAACCCTGATCGAGGCGGCGCTGGCGGCACCCTTCGCCAATGTGCTCGATCTCGGGACCGGGTCGGGCTGCATCGTGCTGACGCTGGTGGCCGAGACCCCTGGCAGCCGCGGTATGGGCGTCGATATCAGCCCCGAGGCGCTGAACGTCGCCTACTGGAACCGCAACGCGCTGCGGCTCGAGGACCGGGTGCGGCTGGCCACTGGTCACTGGTACGAGGCGGTCGATCCGCCCGGCAGCCGCTTCGACCTGGTCGTGTCGAACCCGCCCTATATCGCCCGCGTCGAAATGCCGGACCTGGCGCCCGAAGTGCGCGATCACGAACCGGCCCTGGCGCTCACCGATGGCGCCGACGGGCTCTCGGCCTATCGCGCCATCGCGGCGGGTGCGGCGGCGCATCTGCTGCCCGGCGGGCGGCTGCTTGTCGAGATCGGGCCGACCCAGGCCACCGAGGTGACGGCGATTCTGGCAGCACAGGGGTTGCACAAGCTGCGCGTCATTCCCGACCTTGACGGTCGCGATCGGGTGCTTCAGGCCGTCTTGCCCGGCGGCTGAACGCCGAATTGAGGCAATTTTGCGCATTTTCGGACGATTTTTGCTTGTGTGCGCTGCCCGGACGTGGTTATTCGAGGGTGTCAGGCCGGTGGATACCGCCCGGTGGTCCCGCCTGACATCAAGCCACACATCGACGTGATCCCGAATTTGCAGGTGCCCGTCAGCACCGCCCGGGATCGCAAGGCAGTCAAAAGACAAGGCTGAAGCTCGAAACATGAGATCATCAAAATCCCGCTCGCGGTCGAAGAACAACCGCAACCGTTCCAACAATTCGGGTGCGAACGTCGTCAACCGCGTGTTCGACAGCTCCGGCCCGGACGGCAAGGTGCGCGGCACGCCGCAGCAGATCATCGACAAGTACAACCAGCTGGCGCGCGATGCGCAACTGGCCAACGACCGCGTCGCGACCGAGAATTTCCAGCAGCATGCGGAACACTACCTGCGCCTGCTGAGCGACGCGCAGCGCGAAATGGACCAGCGCCGCGAACAGCAGGAGCGCGAGAACCGCGAACGCCAGGCGCAGCGCGACCGCGACCGCAACGAGAGCCAGCAAAACAACGGCGGCCAGCAGGGCGGCCAGAACAACAGCGACGGCAACGGCCACGGACAGGGCGGCCATGACGCCGGGTCCGGCGACCAGCCCTCCGGCAATCACGGTCAGCCCCAGTCCGGCAACCGGTTCGGCGGCCAGGACGACGTGGTCGACCTGTCGGACGGCACCGAGGAAAGCACCCTGGTCGAGACGCCCGAGAGCGCCGCGGAAAGCGCGCCCAAGCCCAAGCGCGCGCGCAAGCCGCGCACCAAGAAATCTGACACGTCCGACAAGGACTCCGGCTCGGGCGGTGGCGACACCACCACCAGCGCGGCGGAATAGGCGCCTCGGGCTCAGGCGGCCTTGACCGCCCGGGCCAGTGCGCAGAACTGCTCCAGCGACAGCCGCTCGGCCCGTTCCGTCGGGGCGATGCCGACGGAGACGAGAATCTCCTCGATTTCGGGATGCAGCCCGCGCAAGGCCGCGCGCAGCATCTTGCGACGCTGGTTGAAGGCCATGGCCACCACCCGCTCCAGAACCTGTGCATCCGCCTCGAAGCGCGGCTCTGGCAGGGCGGTCAGGCGCACCACGGCCGAACTGACCTTGGGCGGCGGGGTGAAGGCCTCGGGCGGCAGCGACAGCACGATCCGCGCCTCCGCGCGCCACTGCACCAGCAGCGCCAGGCGGCCATAGGCCTTGGATCCGGGCTGCGCAACGATGCGCTCCGCCACCTCGCGCTGGAACATCAGCGTCAGCGATGACCAGAACGGCGGCCAGTCCGCGGGCGTGAGCCAGCGCACAAGAAGCTCGGTGCCGACATTGTATGGCAGGTTGGCGCAGATCGCGATGGGCGGCGTCAGATGCGCCAGCGGGTCGACCTTCAGCGCGTCGCCCTCGATCACCTCCAGCCGCCCCGGGTAAGCCGCCGCGATCTCGGCCAGCGCCGGCAGGCAGCGCGCGTCCTTCTCGATCGCCAGCACCCGCCGCGCGCCTTCGGCCAGGAGCCCGCGGGTCAGCCCGCCGGGGCCGGGACCGATCTCGAGCACATCCAGCCCGGTGAGGTCGCCCGCCTGCCGCGCGATCTTGGCCGTCAGGTTCAGGTCGAGCAGGAAGTTTTGCCCCAACGCCTTCTTTGCGCGCAGATCGTGATCCGCGATCACCTGGCGCAGCGGGGGCAGGTCGTCGATGCCGCTCATGTCTTCTCCGGTTTACAATAACCCTCGGGGTCCGGGGCAGCGCCCCGGTCCGGCGCCGCCGCCCGCGCGGCCGGTCACGCAGCGCCCTGCGCCAGCCGCCAGGCCAGCCTCAGCGCCTCGATGGTCGAGGCCGGGTTGGCGCTGCCGGTGCCGGCGATGTCGAAGGCGGTGCCGTGATCGGGCGAGGTGCGGAGGAACGGCAGGCCCAGCGTGACGTTCACGCCGCGGTCGAAATCCAGCGTCTTGATCGGGATCAGCGCCTGGTCGTGGTACATGCAGATCGCGGCGTCGTACCGGCTGCGCGCGGCGGCGTGGAACATCGTGTCGGCCGACAGCGGTCCGCGCAGGTCCATGCCTTCGCCGCGCAGCCGGTCCAGCACCGGAACGATCACCTCGATTTCCTCGCGGCCGATCTTGCCGCCTTCGCCCGCATGCGGGTTCAGCCCCGCCACGGCCAGCCGTGGCGCGGGCAGGCCGAATTGCGCGATCAGCGCCGCATGGGTGATGCGGATGCGCGCCTCGAGCAGTTCGGGCGTGAGCGCGGCGGGCACCTCGGCCAGCGGGATGTGAATGGTCGCCGGCACCACGCGCAGCTGGTCCGAGGCCAGCATCATCACCACCTCGGGCACCCGGGCCAGATGGGCGAGGTATTCCGTATGGCCGGGAAAGGCGAAGCCCGCGCCGTCCTGCAGGGCCTGCTTGTGGATCGGTAGCGTGCAGACGGCGGAGACCGCGCCGGTCTGCGCCATGTCCACCGCGCGGGCGATGACGTCGATCACCGCCTGGGCCTGGGCGGGCTGCGGCACGCCGGGGGTGCGGGCGCCGGGAAAGGGGTAGGGCAGGACCGGCAGCCCCTCCTCGGCCCGTGTCCGCGCCTCTTCGGGACGGTCGATGCGCACCTGCGGCACGGTGCCGGGCAGGTGGTCGGGATCGCCCAGAAAGAAGAACGGCACCGAGGCACCCAATGCCTTCCAGCAGGCCTCGGCCAGTTCCGGGCCGATGCCCGCAGGTTCGCCGCAGGTCAGCGCGATGGGCGCCGGTGCGCCGGCTGTCATTGCTCGACGATGCGGGCGTCGGCGCGGAGCTGCGCGAGGTATCCGTCGGCCAGGGCCGACAGCCGTTCGTTGCGCAGACCCATCAGCAGATCCTCGCGCGAGGCGTCCTCGGCGATGGCGTTGGTCCGCCCGCAGAGCATCAGGAACACCAGCGTCTGCCCGTTCGAGCGGGTCAGCGCCGTCGACACCTCGCCGGGATCGAGCTTGGAAAGCTCGAAGGCGATGTCGGTGGGGATCTCCGACGGCGGCAGCGACCCGCGGTCCAGCACCTCGGGTGGCTGGCCCTGGGCGACGGCATAGAGGTCGTCGCAACGGTCCACCTGAGAGGCCAGCACCCGCGCCCGCGCCAGCGTCTCGGGCGAGCGCCCGCCGGGCATGTAGTAGGCAGCGTATTCCACCGCTGCGACCTCGGGGCCGCTATAGTCGGCTTCCTCGATGGCGCGCAGCTGGAACAGCGCCACGGCGTTGTTCAGCGGCAGCGGATCGGTGACCTCGCCCGGTGCCAGGCCCAGCAGGATCGGGCGCAGCTGCGGCGGCAGCTCGCTCAGGTCCTGCCAGGGCAGCCGTCCGCCGTTGGCGCGCGACTGGGTGGCCGAATACCGCCGCGCTTCGGCGGAGAACGCCGCTTCGGAGGTGATCTGCGAGATCCGTTCGGCCCGGGCGCGTACCGCTTCGGCCTCCTGCGGCGGCGCCGGCATGATGATTTCGGACAGCAGGACGCGCACATTGCTCGATCCGGCGCCCGACGACAGGGCGCGGTCGATCTCGGTGTCGGTGATGTTCACCTGGCCGACAAAGCGCGCCTGCACCAGTTCGCGCCAGCCAAGACCGGCCCGGACGAAATCGCGGAAGGTCTGTTCGGCGACGCCGGCCCCCTCCAGCGCCTGCACGAATTCCTCGCGCGTCAGGTTGGCGCGGCCGGCGAATTCCGACATGCCGTCCAGAACGTCCTCTTCGGACAGCACGATGCCCGCCTGCTGCACCGCCTGCAGGCGGATGCGGTCGTCGATCAGCTGTTCGCGTGCCGCTTCGGCGGGATTGCCGGGCGCGTTCAGCACCTGGTTCATGCGCGTGCGCTGATCGAGCTCGTAATAGGTGACCACCGAATCGTTTACGACGATCGCCGGGGAAAACAGGTTCTGCGCCGATGCGGCACCGGGCAGCACCGTCGTGGCCAGAGCCACGAAGAGGACCAGGGGCAGGCGGATGAGGAGGGCGATCAGTAGCTGCATGAGCGGCGGTACTCCTTGGCGCTGCCGCCGGTGCTGAAGCCTTTCAGCGCGACGGTCAGGCCGAAATCTGTGGATGGTTCAAGGTTAGTCGATGAGGCAAAGCGGCGCGAGACCGAAAAGTTCACCTGCGCGCATTCGTTCTGGTATTCAAGCCCCAGCGCCGCCTTGGCGAAACGCCGGTCCGACAGGTCGTATTGCCAGCTTGCCTCGCCGGTCCAGTGCCGGTTGAGGTCGTAGCGGCCGTCAAAGCTCCATTCCGACACGCTGCCCTGCCGGTTCTCTTCGGGGTCGTTGACCAGCAGCAGGTAGGAAGCCGAGAAATCGAACCGGTCGGCAACCCAGCCCGCCCGGGCCTCGGCCTTGGAAAAGCGCAGATCCTCCAGGTCGAGCAGCCCGCGGGTTGAAAAGTTGAGGCCCGCGGCGTTCTGGATATAGCCGGCGATCAGGTAGTCCGAGACGCGGCTGTCCATGCCCGAGGAGCGGGTGAAGTCGGGCTCGTCCTCTTCGCGCCAGACCCGGCCCAGGGTCAGCCCGGCGCTCCAGCCCGCGGGCGCGTCGCGCAGGAACCGCAGGCCCACGGCGCCGATGCGCCCGCGCTCGCGGCGATCGGCGGCGGGAAAGCGCGACAGCGACAGCAGGTTGCCCTGGTCCAGCTCCACCCCGGTGCTTTCGTCGTTGGCCTGGCCCAAGCGCTCGCCCCCGACCCAGCCCAGCTGCGCCACCGGTTCCAGCAGGTAGCGGGTGCCGCCGTACCCCTGCCGGATCAGCGGCCAGCGCAGTTCCAGCGACGCGGCGGGGGTGATCTGGCTTACCCGCTCCGGTGTGGTGCTGTCCTGGTCGGTCCAGAAGGCATCGGCCCAGATGTAACCCTCGGCCCCGAGCCGCAGCCCGCCCGCGAGGGTCCAGCGGTTGCGCCAGCTGAGCTCTGCGGTGGTGCGGGTGACGTCGCGGCCGTCGACGATGAGGTCGTCATCCGTCCCGTCGACATCCAGGTCCGAGGGCCGGTAGTGGTTGTGCGCCACGGCGCCGATGCGGAATTCGCCGGGGATGCGCGGAAAGAAGAACCGCCGTTCGGCGCGCAGGTCGGTGATGATCGACGGCTGGCTGACGTCGGGTTCGTCGTCGCGCAGGGATTCGGAATTGGTGATCCCGGCGGACAGCAGTTCGTTCCAGCGCACCCGGCTGAGCGTGACGGTGGAATAAAGCCGGTCGCTGTCGCCGTAGCCGTAATCGCTGAGATAGGAATCGTCGGTGGTGGATTGCAGCGAGAAGTCGAGCTTGAAGTCCCGGCCGAGGTCGAATTCGCCTTCGGCAAAGAGATAGCCGCGCATCTCGTCCCGCAGCAGCGTGTCCCGCGACAGCGCGCCGGTGAGGGTAATGCGCCCGTTGCGGAAGGCCTGTCGGTAGCGGCCTTCGAATGTCTGTGTCACCGGTGAAAAGTACGGCGTGATCGTCACGTCGCGGTGATCGCCGATGGGGATGAAGTAGGGCACCTTGATCCCGAACCCCAACAGAGACGTCGAGCGCACCGACGGAATCAGGAAGCCGCGGGCGCGCTCCAGCGTCGGGTCGGGCAGGCGCATGTAGGGCACCCAGAAGATGGGCACGCGGCCGACGCGCAGGCTGGCATTCTCGAAATAGAGTTGCCGTTCCTCCTGGTCGTGGACGACGCGGGACGCGCGGATCTGCCAGAGCGGGGCCTTGGTGCCGCAGACCTGGCAGGAGGTGACCGCCACGCGCGACAGCTGCGTATAGCGGCCCTCGACCCGCCGCGCCTCGACCGAGGCGAGCTGCAGCTGTTCGTCGAGCACCATCCGCGCGCCGCGCAGCAGCCCGTCCTCGAGGTCGGAGCCCAGTTCGCCGCCGTCGGCCAGCAGTACGTTGCCCTGCGGATCGGTAACGCGCACCGGGCCGTCCAGCGACAGGCTGTCGGTGCTCTGGTCATAGACGATGCGCGTGGCGGTCAGACGCGTGCCGTCGTAGAGCGCCTCGACATTGCCTTCGGCGATCAGGCGGCTCTCGCCCTCGATCAGCACGCTGTCGGCGACCAGCAGGGCGGCATCCTCGGTCTGGGCCGCCGTGTCCTGCGCGCGCAGCGGCAGGCTGGCCAGGGCGGTCAGGATCAGGGTGGCAAGCGCCGTCCGGGACCAAGGCCGCATCAGCCGTCCTCCATATGCAGGATCAGCCCCAGCGCCAGCAGCAAGGACGACAGGGGCGGGACCCAGGCAGCCATGACCGGAGTGATCTGGCCGTTCTCGCCGAGGATTTGCGCGAAGTTGCGGATGTAGTAAAGCCCGAAACCCAGCAGGATCGCCGCCAGTACCGCCACGCCGGTGCGCCCCAGCCGGCTGTGCCGCATCGTAAAGCCGGCGCCGACCAGCACCAGAGCCACAAGGAACAGCGGTCGCGCCAGTTCCATCTGCAGCCAGACCTGATGCCTGCGTGCCGAGAACCCGGCGATCTCGAGGTCCGAGATGAAGGCCGGCAGATCCCAGATCGACACCGACGACGGGTTGCCGAACCGGTCTCGAATGCTGTCCTGCGTCAGGGTCGAGGGAAGGCGCAGCAACCCGTAGGTCTCTGCCTGGGTTTCGGGATTGCCGCCGCTGCCCAGCGGCCAGGATTTCGCGTCGCGCAGCATCCAAGCGCCGTCGTCCAGCCGCGCCTCCGCCGCCTCGATCCGGCGGATGGGGCCGCCGCCGGGGGCATAGGCGACGAAGGTGACCTCGTAGAATTCCGTGGCCGACGGGTTGGCCCGCGAGGCGCGGATGACCGTCTGCGCGCCGCCATCGCCCTGCCGCAGCCACAGCCCGTCGGCCCCGATCGACAGCGTGCTCGCGCCGCCGTTGTCGTAGCTTTCGGCCAGGTCGCTGTAGCGCTTCGAGGTGGCGGCGACGATGGGGTTGAACATCGCCACCGACAACGCCCCGACCACCAGCGCCACGCCCACCGGCCCGATCAGCGCCGCGAGGCCGGGCCGCCCGGCCGCCCGCGTCACCACCAGTTCGGACGACCGCGCAAGGCCCAGGAAAAGCGCGATGGCCGACAGGATCACCACCAGCGGCAGCAGCTGGTACAGCGACTGCGGCGCGTTCAGCAGGGTCAGTTGCAGAACCTGCCCGAAGCTGACCGTCTCGTCGAACATGCGCAACTGCTCGACCAGGTCCAGCAGCGCCACGAACAGGAAGAAGACGGCGAACATGCCGAGGAACACCCACAGGAAGCGGCGGGCAAAGTAGTAGTGCAGGATCACGCCGCCGCCTCCCGGTCCGGGCCGCCGGAGGGCGGCGCCGCGCGGGCCGGGCGGAACGGGCGGCTGGCATGGTGCAGCATGCCGATCGCCAGGCCCAGACCGACCACCGTCGGCAGGTAGATCAGCGGCCAGAGCGCCGCGTTGCCCCGCACCGGGTCGGTCACCGCCGATTCCACCAGCTTGACCACCACCAGAAGGAAGATCGCGCCGACGATCTGCTTGCCGACGCCGAAGCGGCTGAACCCGCCGAGCATCAGCGTCGAGAACCCGATGAGCGCCGCCACCACGCTCAGGAGCGGCTGCTGGAACCTCGAATGCAGCTCTTCCAGCACCTCGCCTAGCGTGTCGTCGGCTTCTTCCGCGATGGCCGCGGGGTCGGCGATCAGTTCCCTGGTCGGGATGTCCTCGATCTTGCGGCGCTTGTTGCCCTCTGCCGCGATCAGCGAATTCACGTTGTAGGTGAGGTCGGTGAAATTGGTGGTCGACAGCGTGTCGTCCCCGGCCTGGTAGGTCTGCGCCAGCCCGCTCTGCATCACCAGCTTGGCGCCTTCGGCGTCACTGATCAGGAAGGCGCGTTCGGCGGTGTAGCTGACCGTCCGGCCGTCCTGGCGCCTGTCCGACAGGAAGACGTCGCGCAATTCGCCCTCGGGCGTGATTTCGCGGATGTAGAATGTGACGCGGTCCGCCGGATGCAGGAACATGCCCTCGCGCAGCAGCCGCGCGCTGACCGATCCCGAGATCTCGACCTCGCGCTCGCGCAGCTGGGCGTTCGAGTCGGGCACGAGGAAATGCGTGAGCACCGTCATCATCAGCGCCGCGATCAACCCGAAAACCAGCACCGGACGGGCCAGCCGCCACGGAGAATAGCCGGTGGCCTGGACCACCGTCAGCTCGGATTCGGAGCTCAGGCGGTTTGTGACGTAGACCGCGGCGGCAAAAGCCGCCAGCGGCAGCACCAGCGCGATCACGTTGGGCAGGCTGAGCGCAGTGAACTCGAGGAACACGCCGGCGGAATGGCCGTCGGCGATCAGCCTGTCGAACAGGATCACGGCGCGGTTCACCCAGTAGACTGACACCAGCACCAGGGCGAAAAAGCCGAACAGCACCATGAGTTGCGACAGCATGTACCTGTCGAATCTGGCCAACACGGTCCCCCCAAACATCGAACCTTGCCGGACCCTAGCGGATCGGGTTCACGGGGAAAAGGTGGCTCTGGCCTTTGCCGCGCGGCGCCATTACCTCTGGGGCAACAGAAAGGACCTGCCATGACCGACCTGCGCCCGATCTCCTTCACCTCCGTGACCCTCGACGACCTGCCGGCGGCGGAGGGCCATGTCGCCGTCTGCGTCACGCCGGACGGCAAGCTGTCGCCCGGCGCGCGGCGGATCAACCGCCTGACCAAGGGCGCGCTGGACCGCGCGGTGCAGGGGGCCGCCTGGGAAAAACTGGGCGAGGGCGACGGGCTGAGCATCGGCTGGCCCACCGGCATGGCCGCGGAGGCGGTGCAGGTGGTGAAGCTGTCGCGCCGCCCTGCGGTGGAAGAGGCGCGCAAGGCGGGCGCGATGCTGGCGCGGCGCGCGGGGACCTCGGCGCTGCTGGTGCTGGCCGAAAGCACCCAGCGGGCCGAGGAGATGGCGCTGGGGCTGGCGCTGCGCGGCTACCGCTTCACCGATCACAAGACCGACAAGGGCGACACGCCCGCCGCGGCTGTGTTCCACTGCGCGAAGCCCGAAGAGGCCGAGGCCGCGGCGCAGACATCGCTTGCGCTGGCCGAGGGCATCGTGATGACCCGCGACCTGGTGAACGAGCCGGCCAACGTGCTCTCGACCACCGAATTCGCCCGCCGGCTGGAGGGTCTGCGGGACGTCGGTGTCGAGGTCGAGGTGATCGAGGAAGACCGGCTCGAGGAATTGGGCATGCGCGCCTTCCTCGCCGTGGGCAAGGGCTCGGTCACGCCGACGAAGCTGGTGGTCATGCGCTGGAACGGCGGCGACAAGGACGCCGCCCCGCTGGCGCTGGTGGGCAAGGGCGTGGTCTTCGACACCGGCGGCATTTCCCTCAAGCCCTCTGCGGGCATGGAATCGATGACCATGGACATGGGCGGCGCCGGGGTCGTGGCGGGCACGATGCACGCGCTGGCCAGGCGCGGCGCCAAGGCCAACGTGGTGGGCCTCGTGGGGCTGGTGGAGAACATGCCCGACGCTGCCGCCATGCGCCCGGGCGACGTGCTGCGGTCGATGAAGGGCGACACGATCGAGATCATCTCGACCGATGCCGAAGGACGCCTCGTGCTTTGCGATGTGCTCTGGTACGCGCAGGAGACCTACAAGCCCAGGGCGATGATCAACCTCGCGACGCTGACCGGCGCCTGCATCGTGGCGCTGGGGCATGACAAGGCGGCGGTCTTCTCCAACAACGACGATTTCTGCGCGCAGTTCCTCAAGGCCGCCGAGGCCGAGCAGGAGGGCGCCTGGCGGATGCCGCTGGCCAAGCCCTATGCCGACCTCATCAAATCGCCCATCGCCGACATCAAGAATTCCGGCGGCCGGCCCGCCAGCTCGATCACCGCGGCGGAGTTCCTGCACCGCTTCGTGAAACCGGAGGTGCCGTGGATCCACCTCGACATCGCCGGGGTCGCACAGGTGCCGCGCGACCTCACGCTGTCGCCCAAGGGCGCCAGCGGCTGGGGCGTGCTGTCGCTGAACCGGCTGGTGGCGGAGCGGTTCGAAGGGTGACCCGATGGGCGCGGCCTATTTCTACCACCTGACCCGCCGCCCGCTGGAGGCGACCTTGCCGCAGCTTCTGGACCGCGCGCGCGGTGCCGGCTGGCGGGTGGCGGTGCGCGGCACCGACGCGGCGCGGCTCGACTGGCTGGACGAAAAGCTCTGGCTCGGTCCCGAGGACGGGTTCCTGCCGCACGGCCGGGCGGGCGGGCCGCATGATGCGGCGCAGCCGGTGTTGCTGACCGACCGTGCCGAGGCCGGCAACGATCCGGCCTGCGTCATGGCCATCGACGGCGCCGAGGTGAGTGCCGAAGAGGTCAGGCGGCTGGAACGGGTGTGCATCCTTTTCGACGGCAACGATGCGCAGGCGGTACAGGTGGCGCGCGGCCAATGGAAGGCGCTGACCGGCGCGGGCTGCTCGGCACAATACTGGTCCGAGGAATCGGGGCGCTGGGAGAAGAAGGCGGAGGCGTGAGCCGGACATCTCGAGATGTCCGGCACGTTTTTCTCGAGAAAAACGCATCTCTTGCGAAGAGGCCGGCCTGTGGTGCAGCGAAAATCTCGAGATTTTCGCACCGGTTTTCTCGAGAAAACCGATGCCGGGTCAGCGTTCGAGCACAAGTTTTCCGCCCGAGATCTCCAGCCGGTCGAAGCGCTGGAGATAGGACATGCCCAACAGGCTCTGCTGCATTTCGCCGGAATTCACAAAGGCGCGCACATCGCGGTCGGTGAAGGGGCCGATCGACACCCGGTCGAGCGTCACCGAGGCCGTGCGCACAAGCCCGTTGGCGGTCATCGCCTCGGACAGATAGCTCAGGTCGCGGGTGCGCAGACCGGCCTTTTCGGCATCCTCTTCGGTCAGCACCATGCCCGTGGCGCCGGTATCGACCACGAAAAACGTGGGCGCGCCGTTGATGTCGAGGGTCACGTAATAATGCCCGTCGGGCGCGCGCGGCAATTCGATCTTGCCTTCCTCGGCAAAGACCGACTGCTGCGGGCGCACGGTCTGGCGGATGTCGTCCCAAAGCCCGATGGCCGCCACGGTGCCCAGGAAGATCAGACCCCAGGCCGCCATCTGCTGAAGCTTCTTACCCAGGGATTCGCGGTTCTGCACGAAGACCCAGAACACCAGCACCGCGCCCAAGAGCCCCAGATAGGCCAGATTTCCATATTCCATCGACGACATGTGATCCCTCCTCTTCAGGGGGTATCTAGGGTGCCGGAGGCTTGCGGAAAAGGGCGGCGTCAGCCCACGACGCCCACCGCGCGCAGCCCGTCGAGCACGAATTGCACCGAAAGCGCCGCCAGCAGCATGCCCAGAAGCCGGGTGACCACGGTGATGCCGGTCTTGCCGAGGGCGCGTTCGATCACGCCCGCCATCAGGAAGAACGCGAGTGCGATCAACAGCACGCCCACCATCGTCCCCAGCACCGACACGATGCCGGTCGCGTCATCGGCCTGGCCCATCAGCAGGATCACCGAGGTGATCGCGCCCGGACCCGCCAACAGCGGGATCGCCAGCGGGAAGACGGAGGGATCGGGAAAGTCCTCTTCGGCCTCCGCGGTGTTCTCGCGCCGCCTGGTGCGCCGTTCGAAGAGCATGTCGAGCGCCGTCAGGAACAGCAGGATGCCACCTGCGATACGGAAGGCTGGCATGGAGATGCCGATGAAGCCCAGCACCTGTTCGCCGAAAAAGGCGAAGAGACACAGCAGCGCCGCGGCGATGGCACAGGCACGCAGGGCCACCGCACGGCGATGGCGCGCAGTGGCGCCCGAGGTCAGCGCGATGAAGACCGGGGTAAGGCCGATCGGGTCCATCACCACGAACAACGTGACGAAGGCAGAGATCAGGAAGGCACTGTCCATGGGTCCGCTTTAGGGGGCGGCGCTCTGCGAAGCAAGAGACGTCCAGGAAAGCCGCGCGTGGCGCGGCTACGAGAGACGCTGTCTCTCGTGCTCTCTGGAGTTTATCGGCAAGATGAAGCGGGGGGTGCGACCGCGGCGGAGGGATCGCGGGGAGGGAGCAGCGTTGGTGTTTTCCGTACGGTCTTCTTGCCGCGTGCCGAAGCGGTCCGGCGAGGACAAGCGGGACACCGGTCGGATCGGCGCGTTGCATCACGTCTTGACGCGGGAGCCGCCACCGCACCCGAACCGATGGCGCCTTCAGTGGGCAACCGTGTGGTGGTCTTTTAGCTCGTGACGCCACATGAAGCGCGGCACGGCCTTGGCCGCCGGCGGGCTCAGACCGTTTCGGCGGCGTCGAGTTTTTCCAGCGCGGCCATCCAGAGCCCTTCGGCGCGGCCCAGCCCCTCCATGACCTCGGCGTATTTCCTGTTCCAGGTTTCGAGCTCTCCCTTGCGGCTGTCCTCGTAGAGCTCGGGATTGGCGAGTTTCTTCGCCAGCTTGTCGCGCATGTCGTTGAGCTTGGTCACGCGCTCTTCGCATTTTCGGGCCTCGGCGCGCAGGGCGAGAATCGCATCGCGGGAGGGGCGCGCGGGTTTGGCGGCCTCGGGCTTTTTCTGCGGTTTCGCGGGCTTGTCGGACGACAGAAGCATCTTGCGATAGGCCTCTAGGTCGTCGTCGTAGGGCGCCACGGTGCCGTCCTTGACCAGCCACAGCCGGTCCGCGACCATGCCCAGCAGGTGCATGTCGTGGCTGACCAAAATCACCGCGCCGGAATAGGCGGTCAGCGCCTCGACCAGCGCCTCGCGGCTTTCGATGTCGAGGTGGTTGGTGGGCTCGTCGAGAATGAGCAGGTGCGGTGCGTCGAGTGTCGCCAGCAGCAGCGACAGACGTGCCTTCTGCCCGCCCGAGAGCCGCCCGACCTCGGTATCCGCCTGGTCGGCGCCAAGGCCGAAGCCCGCGAGCCGGGCGCGTAATTTGCTGGGCGGCGTGTCCGGGCGCAGCCGTTGCAGGTGGGTGAGCGGACTTTCGTCGATGTGCAACTCGTCCACCTGGTGCTGCGCGAAGTAACCGATGCGCAGCTTGGTCGACCGGGTCATCTTGCCCGCCATCAGCGGCAGCCGGTCCGACAGCAGTTTCGACAGGGTCGACTTGCCCTGGCCGTTCTTGCCCAAAAGCGCGATGCGATCGTCCTGGTCGATGCGCAGGTTTAGCCGGCCCAGCACACGGGTGTCGCCGTAGCCGGTCTCGCCGCCCTCGATATGGATGATCGGCGGCGACAGCTCGTCGGGCTGCGGGAAGGTGAAGACGCGCTTGGCCGCCTCTTCGGGCGGCGTGATCGTGTCCATCTTCTCGATCATCTTGACCCGCGCCTGGGCCTGCTTGGCCTTGGACGCCTTGGCTTTGAAACGATCGACGAACTTCTGCAGGTGCTCCTTTCGGGCCTGCTGCTTCTTCGCCATCGAGGTCAGCACCGCGCGCTGTTCGGCGCGCTGGCGGGCGAACTGGTCGTAAGGCCCGGTCCAATAGGTCAGCTTTTTCTCGTCAAGGTGCAGGATGCCGGCGACGGCGCGGTTCAGCAGGCCGCGGTCGTGACTGATGATGATGACCGTATGGGGATAGCGCGCGAGATAGGCCTCGAGCCAGAGCGCGCCTTCGAGGTCGAGGTAGTTCGTAGGCTCGTCGAGGAGCAGCAGGTCGGGCTGGGCAAAGAGCACGCCCGCTAGCGCCACGCGCATCCGCCAGCCGCCCGAGAAGGCAGAGCAGGGCTGCTGCTGTTCGTCGTCGTCGAAACCGAGACCCTTGAGGATCGACGCGGCGCGCGCCTCGGCCGACCAGGCGTCGATATCGGCAAGCCGGGTCTGCACCTCGGCGATGCGGTGCGCGTCGGTCGCGGTCTCGGCCTCGGCCATCAGCCGCGCGCGTTCGGTATCGGCGGCCAGCACCGTGTCGAGCAGCGAGGTCTCGGAGGCCGGCACCTCCTGCGCGACGCCGCCGATACGGGCGCGGCTGGGCAGGGAGATGCTGCCGGTGTCCAGCACCAGCTCGCCGCGGATCAGCTTGAACAGGGTGGTCTTGCCCGCGCCGTTGGCGCCGACCAGGCCGACCTTGTGGCCCTCGGGAATCGTCGCCGAGGCCTCGACCAGAAGCGGCCGGCCTTCGACGGAATAGGAGATGTCCTTGATCTGCAGCATGGCCGCGCAATGCCCCAGCGGCGGGGTACTGTCAATGTGGCGCGCCGCGCCGCCGCGCGGTCTTTCCAAGCCAGACGCGCCATGCTATGGCCCGCGCCAATTGTAATTGCAGCCGGGCCGCGGGTCCGGTGCTGACCATGGAGCAGACGAAAATGGCCACCGAACGCACGCTGAGCATCATCAAGCCCGACGCCACCAAGCGCAACCTGACCGGCAAGATCAACGCCAAGTTCGAAGAAGCGGGCCTGCGCATCGTGGCGCAGAAACGCATCCACCTGACCAAGGCGCAGGCGGGCGAGTTCTACAAGGTGCATGCGGAGCGTCCGTTCTACGACGAACTGTGCGAATTCATGGCCTCGGCCCCGGTGGTCGTGCAGGTGCTCGAGGGCGAGGGCGCCATTGCCAAGAACCGCGAAGTCATGGGCGCCACCAACCCCGCCGACGCGGCCCCCGGCACGATCCGCGCGGAATTCGCCGAATCCGTGGGCGAGAATTCGGTGCACGGCTCCGACGCGCCCGAAACGGCTGCTGAAGAGATCGCCTACTATTTCTCGGGTCTCGAACTGGTCGGCTGAGCCGACAACTCGATGGGTTTCAAGCGTGCGGGGGGCCTTACGGTCCCCCGTTTTGCTGTCTGGGGGCCAGAAAGACATGGCGGCCGCGAAGCGCCACCCCCGGCTTCATCTTGCCGATAAACTCCAGAGAGCACGAGAGACAGCGTCTCTCGTAGCCGCGCTAGGCGCGGCTTTCGGAGCGAAGCTGCCCGCATCCGCGGCATGTCCGGCGAAGGCGCAGATGTATCAGGTGTGGCCCTCAGTTCGGCCCGATCGCAATACAGCATTGCCTGGCAAACCCGCTTCAGGCTGGCAGCACCTCTGCTCTGGCAAAACGCACCGCTGCGCTGTCAGGCGGCCATCGCTGTCGCGTGCTTCTCTTCAAAGTGCCGTCGCAGGATCGCGGCGTTCTTGCGATTGGCCTTGAAACCGACGTCGAAGATGTCGCCGACCAGCGGCACGAGGCCCAGAAACCAGTCGAGGAAGACGTTCCAGGCCATGACCGTTTTGCGATGCATGGGCACGCCCATGTCATGCGCCGTCCAGATGATGTAGGCAGCAGGCATCAGCGCCAGGGTGTCGCCGACGCCCGGCACGAGGCCGAGGATAGAATCCCAGCCCAGCCGGATTCGGGTCAGGGGCAGGCGAAAGGCGCTGTCCATACGATGGGCCAGCGCCTCTGCTTTTTCGACCCGTTTGAGGTCACGCTCCTGCGTCATGCGCGAGCAGGGCCGGTGCGGGCGATGATCCAGACGGCGTGAACAATGCCGGGGATGTACCCGAGGATCGTCAGCAGGATGTTGATCCAGAAATGCTTGCCGATGCCGACCTGCAGGAACACGCCGAGCGGTGGCAGGATGATGGCCAGGATAATTCGAATGAGGTCCATGGTTGAGGTCCTTCGTGTTGCGTCTATTTGCGCTAACAACGCGGACCCCGTGCGATATGTTCCCGCTCAACCCCGCCGCGCTGGACCAAGGCCGATGTCGTCGAGAAAGGCCGCAAGCGCGTCCGAGGGCTGGTCGGGGTCCGCCGCGCGGTCCGCCTTGATCCGGTCGAAGGCGTCGCGGAGCGCGGCTTTCTCGGCGCCTTTGCAGTCGTTCCAGGGGCGGCCCTGCAGCGCCATGTGCAGCACGTAGTAGCCGATGAAATGCGGGCGTGTGCCGGCGGCGACCATGCGCCGGTAGGCGGCGTCCGCTCCCAGTGCGCGCAGGTCCTCGGCGCTGTGGATGCCCGCGCGGGTGCAGGCGGCCTCCACGGCGGGGCCGAGATTGCGAATGGTGGACACGGGGGTCTGGGTCATGGCGCGCTCGGGCAGGGATTTTCCGCAGTATGCCGCGTGCCGCGAAGCAGGAAAAGCGCTTCAGGCGGCGGAGCGTCGCGCGTCGGCAAAGGCGCAGAGCGTGCGCAGCGCGGCGGCAAAGCGGTCGTCCTCGATCGTCATCGCGACGCGGACATGGCCCGCTGCCGACAGGCCGAAACTTTCGCCGGGCATCACCGCGATACGGTGCGTGTCGAGCAGGGCGTTGGCGAAGGCCTCGCCGCTGAGGCCGGTGGCGCGGATGTCGAGCATGATGTACATCGCGCCCTGGCTGGGGATGGCGCGCACGGTGTCGGACCCGGCCAGGATGTCCATGGCCAGCGCCCGGCGGCGGGAGAAGGGGGCGGCGACCTGCGTTTCGACCTCCGCCCCCTGGTTCAGGGCGAAGAGCGCGGCCTCCTGGATGTAGCCCGGTACGCCGTAGGTGGTGTTGGTTGCCAGTTCCACCAGCCGTTCGATCACCGCCGCGGGCCCCACGATCCAGCCGATGCGGCTGCCGGTCATGGCATGGCTCTTCGACATCGACCCGATGACCAGCGTCCGCTCTGCCATGCCCGGCAGGGCACGGGGGCTGAGATGGGCGCCCTCCCAGACCTGGGTGTCATAGACCTCGTCCGAGACGATCCAGAGATCGTGCGCCTGCGCCGTCCGGGCGATGCGGTCGAGCGTCTCGCGGCCGTAGACCATGCCGGTGGGGTTGTTCGGGGTGTTGACCAGCAGCGACCGCGCGCCGGGGGCGGCGGTGTCCAGCGCCTCCTGCTGCGGCAGAAAGGCGTGTTCGGCCCGGGTGAGCACCGCGCGGGGCCGGGCGCTCGCCGCGCGGATGGAGCCGGGGTAGGTGGCGTAATAGGGGTCGATGTAGAGCGCCGTGTCCCCAGGATCGCAGACCGCCATATGGGCGGCAAAGATTGCCGCCTGCCCGCCGGGCGTGATCAGAACGTTGTCGCGCGTCGTGGGCACGCCGGTGCGCGCCTGGACCCGCGCCGCCACCGCGTCGCGCAAGGCGGAAATGCCGGGCACCATGGCATAGCCGGTGCGGCCCGCAAGGGCCGAGCGGTGCATCGCGCCCAGGATGGCGGGGTCGGTGCCGATATCGTGCTCGCCGATGGTGAGTTCGGTCACCTGGGTTCCGGCGGCGACCATGGTGCGGGCCCGGTAGAACACATCCCAGCCGTCGGAGCCGCCGCCGTTGATCGAGGTGATGCGGTGAGACAGGTGCGGCATGAGGGACCTCTGGCATTCGGCGCGGGCTGACACTGCGCTTGTGCCAGAGGCCGGGCGGGCTCGGCAAGGGCGGGACCGGACAGGGCTGCCGGATTTCGGTGCGTAGGCCTGCGGATCGGTCGGCTGCGGAGTACGCAAGAGATGTGCAGGCCGGGCCAGAGCGTCTCACAGGCTGCATCCGCGCGCCGTCACATGGACGGTGCGGCACCGCTGCTTCGGTGCGGGCCCGGTGGGCCCTTTCCGGACGGCTTGGATGTGCCTTTGGAAAGACGGCTTGACCTGAAGTGCGCTTGAGGAATTAGCGTGAGTCGCGTCGAAGCTTTGAAAAGGAGGCGGACCGATGCCCGCACGACTGGAACATGTGAACATCTGCGTCCCCGATCCGGTGGCAACCGCTGCGGTGCTGGAGCGACTGTTCGATTGGCACATCCGCTGGGAAGGCGTATCGCCCGGGGATGGCTATTCGATACATGTGGGCGATACGGAGGGCTATGTGGCGCTCTACCGGCCCGGCCACGGGATGCAGGCGGCCGACCCGGGGCGGTATCGGCGCTGGGCGGGGCTGAACCACGTGGGCGTCGTTGTCTCCGACCTCGATCAGGCCGAGGCGCGCGTCCGGGCCGAGGGGTACGAGACCCACGGTCACGCCGCGTACGAACCCGGCCGGCGGTTCTACTTCGACGGGCCGGACGGGGTCGAATACGAGGTGGTGGCCTACGGGGCGTAGCTCTTCGTGTCCTGGCCGGACACTCCTCGCTTGTGGGGGCGGGCGGGGAGTGCTAGGACATGGCCATGACCGCTGTGGCCACCCTCATTCGCTGCATTACCCGCTAACCCTTCTGGCGGGCCGGTCTTCTATTCCCAAACATGGACAGAGTTGCTAAGCCCGCCGCGACCCCGCGCGAGGACGGACTTATGGATATCTCTCTCACCAACTCCGCCACCCGGAAGAAGGAGCGGTTCACGCCGCTCGATCCCGGCAACGTGCGGATGTATGTCTGCGGCCCCACGGTCTATGACCGGGCGCATCTGGGCAACGCCCGGCCCGTGGTGGTGTTCGACGTGCTCTACCGGCTGCTGCGGCATGTCTACGGGCCCGAGCACGTGACCTACGTGCGCAACTTCACCGACGTCGACGACAAGATCAACGCACGGGCGGCGGAGAGCGGGCGCGCCATCGGCGAGATCACCGCCGAGACGACGCAGTGGTTCCTGGACGACATGGGCGCGCTGGGGGCGCTGGAGCCGTCGATCCGAAACGGGGCCGATCACGAACGCGCAATGCCGCGCGCCACGCAGTACATCGCGCAGATGGTGGCGATGATCGAGGCGCTGATCGACAAGGGACATGCCTATGCCGCCGAGGGGCATGTGCTCTTTGCCGTGGACAGCTGGACCGACGGCTACGGCCGCCTGTCGGGCCGGTCGGTGGACGACATGATCGCCGGCGCCCGGGTCGAGGTCGCGCCCTACAAGCGCAACCCGATGGATTTCGTGCTGTGGAAGCCGTCTTCGGTGGATCTGCCGGGGTGGGAGAGCCCTTGGGGTCGCGGGCGGCCCGGATGGCATATCGAGTGCTCCGCCATGGCCGAGGCGCTGCTGGGCAAGACCTTCGACATCCACGGCGGCGGCAACGACCTGATGTTCCCGCACCACGAGAACGAGATCGCCCAGAGCTGCTGCGCCAACGGTACGGAGAAGATGGCGCAGGTCTGGCTGCACAACGAGATGCTGCAGGTCGAGGGCAAGAAGATGTCCAAGAGCCTCGGGAATTTCTTCACGGTGCGGGATTTGCTGGACCAGGGAGTGCCGGGCGAGGTGATCCGTTTCGTGATGCTGTCGACGCATTACCGCAAGCCGATGGACTGGACGGAGAAGAAGGCGAAGGAGGCGCGCGGGCATCTCGCGGCATGGGATCGGCTAAAGCGTCATGGCCTTTCACAGGAGTTGAGCGCGCTGCAGTTAGCCGAGTTGGTGGATGAAAATGTTATCGACGCGCTCTGTGATGATCTAAATACATCCGGCGCGATCAATCGGCTTTTCGAGATGGCGGCTGCCGCTAAAACTTCCGAGCTGGACTCGCGCCAGCTGAGATCCTTTTTCGCGACCCTTGAATTTCTCGGTTTCAAGAACTTGGACGTTGAAAGATTGCAGCGCCGAAGCGCAATCGAGACGGCACACGAGAAAGCTGTTTTGAAGGCGCATCAGCATAGCCTGATCGAGGCCCGAGCGGAGGCGATGCAGAGCAAGGATTTTTCCGAGGTAGATCGACTAAAGGCTGCTCTGACTGCGGCGGGTGTCGAGGTTCGCATGTCCAAAACCGACGTTGAACTTGTCGAGGGACCGGACTTCGACCCGTCCAAGCTGGAGGACTTGGCGTGAGTGTCATGGGTCAAGACACCAGCGTCCGGCCGCCGGGGGGGCGTGAAGCGCCCGCCCGGGGGGGCGGTCGGGCGCTGTCCGCGGCAGGGCCGCGGACGGGGTGGGTGCGGTGCGATGTGCTCTGGGCCCGAGCTGAGCGCCGGTTGCTGCGCCGAAGTGGGGGCCAGCCCCCACACCCCCGGAGGTTTAACCGCGAGTTTTGCATGGCAAAACTTGCGGGTGGCAAGATGAAGGAGGGGATGGGATGAGCCGGGAGCGCCTTTATCTCTACGACACCACCTTGCGGGACGGACAGCAGACGCAAGGCGTGCAGTTCTCCACCGCCGAGAAGCTGAAGATCGCGGCGGCGCTGGATGCGCTGGGCGTGGATTACATCGAGGGTGGCTGGCCGGGAGCCAACCCCACCGACAGCGCCTTTTTCGACACCGTGCCCGCGACGCGGGCGACGCTGACCGCCTTCGGCATGACCAAGCGCGCCGGGCGGTCGGCGGCGAATGACGATGTGCTGGCGGCGGTGCTGAACGCCGGCACCGGGGCGGTCTGTATCGTCGGCAAGACGCATGAGTTCCACGTGGAGACGGCGCTGGGCATCGGGCTGGACGAGAATCTGGAGACCATTCGCGACAGTGTCGCGCATCTGGTCGCGCAGGGGCGCGAGGCGCTGTTCGACGCGGAGCATTTCTTTGACGGCTACCGCGCCAATCCGGCCTACGCGCTCGACTGCCTGCGCGCGGCGCTCGAGGCTGGGGCGCGGTGGCTGGTGCTCTGCGACACCAACGGCGGCACGCTGCCCGCCGAGGTTCACCGCATCGTCACCGAGGTGATCGCCGCGGGCATTCCCGGCAACCGGTTGGGCATCCACACCCACAACGACACCGAAACCGCCGTCGCCGCATCGCTCGCGGCGGTCGAGGCCGGGGTGCGGCAGATCCAGGGCACGCTCAACGGGCTGGGCGAGCGCTGCGGCAATGCCAACCTCGTGTCGCTCATCCCGACGCTGATGCTGAAGCCGCCCTACCGGGATCAATTCGAGATCGGGGTGACGGCGGAGGCGCTGGAGGGGCTGACGCGGCTCAGCCGGATGCTCGACGACATCCTCAACCGCGTGCCGCTGAAGCAGCTGGCCTATGTCGGCGGGTCGGCCTTTGCCCACAAGGCGGGTCTGCACGCCAGCGCCATCCTCAAGAACCCCGCGACCTACGAACACATCGATCCCGCGCTGGTGGGCAACCGCCGCTTCGTGCCGATGTCGAACCAGGCCGGGCAGTCGAACCTGCGCCGCCGCCTGGCCGAGGCGGGGCTGGAGGTCGATCCGGGCGATCCGGCGCTGGGCCGCATCCTCGAGGCGGTGAAGGCGCGCGAGGCCGAGGGCTACAGCTACGACACCGCCGAGGCCAGTTTCGAACTGCTGGCGCGGGCCGAGCTGGGCCGCCTGCCGGAGTTCTTCGAGGTCAAGCGCTACCGTGTGACGGTGGAGCGGCGCAAGAACAAGCGCAACCGCATGGTGTCGCTGTCCGAAGCGGTCGTCGTGGTCAAGGTCGACGGCGAGAAGAAGCTGTCGGTGAGCGAGTCGATGGACGAGACCGGGTCGGATCGCGGGCCCGTGAACGCCCTGTCGAAGGCCTTGGCCAAGGACCTGGGGCGCTACCAGACCGCGATCGAGGACATGCGTCTGGTTGACTTCAAGGTCCGGATCACCCAAGGCGGCACCGAAGCGGTCACCCGGGTCATCATCGACAGCGAAGATGGGGCCGGGCGGCGCTGGTCCACCGTGGGTGTCAGCGCCAACATCGTCGACGCGTCCTTCGAGGCGCTGCTGGAGGCGGTGCGCTGGAAACTGATACGCGATGTAGGAGAGACCCCATGAGCCTGCCCGAAGGATTCCTCGAGCTTTACGCCGGTGCCGACCGACAGGGGCCGGGCACCACCTCGGATGTCGTCTGGGCGCTGAACGAAAGCGGGCTGTCGGGCCGGATCAAGGTGCTGGACGCCGGCTGCGGCACCGGGGCGGACAGCTGGACCCTGGCCCAGGCGCTGCCCGAGGCGCAGATCGAGGCCGTCGACACGGCGGCGCCCTTCGTGGAGGCGGCACAAGCGCGGCTGCGCGCCTTCGGTCCGCAGGTCACGGTGCGGGAGGGCGACATGGCCGGTGCGCCGGGACCGTATGATCTGATCTGGTGTGCCGGGGCGCTCTATTTCCTCGGCGTGACCGAGGGGCTGCGCGCCTGGCGCGAGGCGCTGGAGCCGGGCGGCTGGGTGGCGTTTTCGCATCCCGTGCACCTGTCGGACAGCCCGAGCGCCGCGGCGCGGGCCTTTTGGCAGGGCGAAGGCGAGATCGGAACGGTCGAGGATCTGCGGGCGCGGGTGGCCGGGGCGGGCTATGCCCTGCGGGGCGAACGGATGCTCGTCGGCGCGCCATGGAAAGCCTATTACGACGCCCTGCGCGCGGCCATCTCCGAGGCCCGGGCGACCGGACGGGCAGCGGTACTGGCCCCGGCCATCGAAGGCGCGGAGACGGAAATCGCGCGCTGGGAGGCCGCCCGCGACGAGATCGCCTATGCGCTGATGCTGGTGCAGCCTGAGTGACCACGACGCCGTCCTTCGACGCCGACGTGACCGCCTGCGCGGCCCTGGTCGAGCGCGGCGATCCCGAGCGCTTTGCCAGTGTCATGGCCGGGCCTGTGGCGGCGCGGGCGGTGCTGTTCCCGATCTATGCCTTCAACCTCGAAGTGGCGCGGGCGCCCTGGGTGACCTCGGAGCCGATGATCGGGGAGATGCGCCTGCAATGGTGGCGCGACGCGCTGGACGAGATCCGCGAGGGGCGCACGGTGCGCCGGCACGAGGTGGTCACGCCTCTGGCGCGGGTGCTGACGCCCGGGACTGCCGAGCGGCTCGATGCGCTGATCGCGGCGCGGCGCTGGGATTTGTATCGCGATGCCTTCGAGGATGCGGGGCATTTCGCGCAGTACCTCGAACGGACCGGCGGCATCCTGATGCAGGTGGCCGTCGCGGCGCTGGGAGAGGATGTGCCGGAGCAGGCGATGGATGCGGGCTATGCGCTGGGACTGGCGGGCTTCCTGCGCGCGGTGCCCGAGCTCGAATCCAAGGGCCGGGTGCCGCTGGTCGACGGACGGACCGAGGCGGTGGCGGTGCTGGCACAGGATGGGCTGATGCGCCTCGACCGCGCGATGCGCGTGCCGGTGCCGCAGGCCGCACGGCCCGCGTTGCTGTCAGCCTGGGCGGCGCGGCCGGTGCTGCGCCAGGCGGTTCGGGATCCGCGCCGCGTGTCGCAAGGGACGCTCGGACTTTCCGAACTGGGCAAGCGGCTGCGGTTGCTGCGGGTGGCGGCGACGGGACGGGTGTGACCGTCTGTGTCGAAGTGTGGGATCCTTCTGCCGGGCGGCGCTATCGGACACTGGGGGCGCGCCCAGACCGTCGTAAAGCTGGGGGGCCGGCCCCCCAGACCCCCCGGAGGTTTAATGGCAAGATGAAGCGGGATCGGGCTGCCTGTGCTGCGCGTCGATCCGTGTGGTCGGGGCGTTGTGCAGGTCACTGGCCGGCGCGGGCACCGGGTTTGACTCGATTGCGTCGCGACGGCGCGGCCGGTTCCGGGACAATGGGTCGAGGGCGGGTCGGGCGCGAGCGTCGCGGCGCGGGGTCAGGCCTGCTGCGCCCTGGGCCGCATCAGCAGCCAGATGAGCGCGCCGCCCGCCAAGGCGAGGAATGGCGCCATGGCGAGGTTGACGGCGGTCCAGCCAGCCTCGGCCGAGCCGCCGGAGCAGTTCATCAGCCCGCCGCTTGCGAGCGATGCAATCGTCACGCCGCCGAAGACCAGCAGGTCGTTCATGCCCTGCATCCGGCCGCGCTCATGTGGTGCGTGGGCTTCGGCCAGCATCGTGGTGGCGCCGATGAAGCCGAAGTTCCAGCCCAACCCCAGCAGGATGAGAGCCACGAAGAAATTCTCGAGCGCTACGCCGCTGAGCGCCACGGCTCCGGCGGCGGCGAGGATCACGAGGCCCGCGGCGACGATGCGTTCGGTGCCGAAACGGGCGATCAGGTGGCCGGTGAAGAACGACGGCGCGAACATCGCCAGCACGTGGCCGGTCACCACGTCGGCGGCGTCGGATTTGTCGAAGCCGCAGCCGACGACCGCCAGCGGCGTCGAGGTCATCACCAGGTTCATCAGCGCGTAGCTGACCATGGCGCAGATCACCGCCACGGCGATGCGCGGGGTGGTGAGAAGCTCCCACCGGGAGCGGCCCCTGGGGGCATCCTCGGCCGGGACGGGCGGTTTCGGGATGTCGAGGAAGAGAAACAGCAGCGCGCCCACGAGGTTGACGGCGATCACCGCGATGTAGGTGCCGATGAAGGGCACCACATAGGCATCGGCGGTCAGCTTGACCATCTGCGGGCCGATGATGGCCGACACGAGCCCGCCCGCCAGCACGTAGGAGATCGCCTTGGGCCGGAAATCCTCCGACGCGGTGTCGGCGGCGGCGAAGCGGTAGAAGCCCTGTGCCGACATGTAGATGCCGGTGAGGAAGCTGCCCGCGAGGAAGACCGGGAAGGAGGCGAGGTACAGGCCCCAGGCGCCCACGGCGCCCCCGAGCGCGCCGCCCAACGCGCCGACGAAGAACCCGGCGCGGCGGCCGAAGCGCTGCATGAACCAGGAAATCGGCGTCGCGGTCAGCATCGACCCCAGCACGATCAGCGAGATCGGCAGCGTCGCGAAACAGATGTTGGAGGCCAGCGACTGGCCGGCCAGCCCGCCGATGGTGAAGATCATCGGCATCTGCGAGCCCAGCAGCGCCTGGGCCATCACGAGTACGATCACATTGCGCCGGGCGCGGGTATCTGAGGCTTGCATGACGCTGGCGTAGACCGCGGCGCGCAGGGCTGCAAGAGGCGACGTGATTGTCATGGCGGGCGCGCGCCCGGGCGGCTATGACCGGCGCATGGCACGGACGGATCACAGCGGGGTTCTGATCGTCGGCGGCTCGGCCGAGGCGCGGCGGCTCGCCCGTGCGCTGCCGGGGGCGCAGGTGCGGCTGGGCGTGCCGGAGCGGCAGGCGGGGCACTGGCCGGTGCCGCCGGTCACCGGCTCCTTGGATGCCACGACCCTGATGGGGGTCCGCGCGGTGATCGAGGCGGCGCATCCCTGCGACGTGGCGCTGGCGTGGCACGCGGCGCGGGTCTGCGCGGAGCTGGGTCTCCCGCATCTGCAACTGGTGCGTCCGGCCTGGCGGTCGGGCCGCCGCGACCGCTGGGTGCCGGTCCGGCGGGCGCGGGACGTGGCTGCGGTGATCCCGGCCGGCGCGCGGGTCTTTGCCACGCTGGGACGGGGCTTGCTGCCGGAGCTGCGCCGGCTCGACGCGACGGTGCTGGCGCGGGTGATCGGCGAGGCGGAGCGGCCGTTTCCGCTGCGGCACGGGCGGTTTATTCCCGGCGACGGACCTTTTAGCTTGGACGATGAAATCCGGCTGCTGCGGGGTCTGCGGATCGACTGGCTGGTGCTGCGCAACGCCGGCGGGCCGGGGGGCTGGCCCAAGCTGGCCGCGGCACGGGCGCTCGGCCTGCCAGTTGCGATGGTGGCGCGGCCCGCGCGGCCTCCGGGACCGCGGGTTGGGACGGTGGAAGAGGCGTTGAGATGGACGAAGTCACAGGTCGGGTGATCCGGGGCGACGCCTGCGTCGCGGAAGGCGCGGCCTGGCTGGCGCGGCACGAGCCGCGCTTTGCCCGCGCGCTGGAAGAGACCGGGCCGCTGCCGCTGCGGCTGCGCCCGGACGGGTTTGCGCAGCTTCTGAGCGCGATCTGCTCGCAGCAGGTCAGCGTCGCCAGCGCCCGCGCGATCTGGGCCAAGCTTGAGGCGGCGGGGATGGTGACGCCGGAGGCGATCCTCGCGGTCACCGACGACGACCTGCGCGGCCTCGGACTCAGCCGTCAGAAGGCGCGCTATGCGCGGGCGCTGGCCGAGGCCGGGATCGACTACGATGCGCTGCGCAGCGAACCCACCGACGACGTTGTCAAGAAGCTGACCGCCGTGACTGGCATCGGTGTCTGGACGGCGGAAATCTATGCGATGTTCAGCCTCGGCCGGGCGGATGTCTTTGCCCCGGGCGATCTGGCCTTGCAAGAGGGCGCGCGGCTGCTCTTCGATCTGCCCGAGCGACCGAAGGATCGGGCGCTGCGGCAGATGGCCGAAGGTTGGCGCCCGTGGAGATCGGTTGCGGCGCGCACGCTCTGGGCCTACTACCACGTGAGAAAACAGAGAGAGGGCATCGCATGACACGGGTTTTGCAGGCGGAAAAGCGGGCGCCGGTCTCGGGAGAGACAAGGTCCTGCGTGGTGTTCCTGCACGGCTACGGGGCCAATGGCGCGGACCTTCTGGGCCTGGCCGACCCGCTGGGCGAGCACTTGCCGGACACGCTGTTCGTGGCGCCCGACGCGCCCGAGGCCTGTGCGGGCGCGCCCTTCGGCTTCCAGTGGTTCCCGATCCCCTGGATCGACGGATCGAGCGAGGAAGAGGCCGAGGCGGGGCTATTGCGTGCGGCGGAGGATTTGGACGCCTTCCTTGATGCGCTGATGGTCGACGAGGACCTGTTGCCCGAGCAGGTGGTGCTTTTCGGCTTTTCGCAGGGCACGATGATGAGCCTGCACGTGGCGCCGCGCCGCGAGGATCCGGTGGCGGGGATCGTCGCCTTTTCCGGGCGGCTCTTGCAGCCCGAACTGCTGGCGGACCAGGCCATCAGCCGTCCGCCGGTCCTGCTGGTGCACGGCGACCAAGACGACGTTGTGCCGCCGCAATCGCTGCCCGCGGCGGCGGAGGCGCTGCAGGAGGCCGGTTGGACGGACGTCTTTGCCCATATCATGAAGGGCACGGCGCATGGCATCGCGCCGGACGGGCTGTCGGTGGCGCTGGCCTTCATGCGGGACAAGTGCAACCTGTGATCTGTGGCTGAGCGCGGCCTAGCCGTCGTCCCAGAGCCAAGGCTCCGCGAATTCGATGGAATTGCCGCAGGGGTCGCGGAAATAGAGCGACTGGGCGCCGTTGGGCCAGGCGAATTCGGTTTCGATGTCGATCCCGGCGGCGGTGAGGCGGTCGCGCCACCGGGCGATGGCTTCGGCGGGCATGGCGAAACAGACGTGACCGGGCCCATGCGCACCATGCGGCGGCACCGGCATCCTGGGATTGCCCGGCGGCTTCGCGGTCTCGTGGGGATTGAAGACCAGCAGCGTGCCGGTGCCCACGCGAAAGAACACGTGCCGGTCGCCGACGCGCTGGATCCGGGGCAGCCCAAGCACGTCGCCGTAGAACGCTTCGGCACGGTCGAGATCGTCGCAGTAGATCGCCGCTTCGAGAAGATGCGGCGGCAGTGGGGCGGGGGGCAGGTCGGGCGGTGTCATGCGCCCAATCTAGAGCCTTGAGCAAGCCGGTGCATCCCCTGCGGAGGATGTGGCGGAACCCCGCCACCCTGCGCCGCCTCCCGGCCTGCGCCGCGCCGTCCGATCGCCTGTCAAATGAGCGTTACATGACCGGGTTACCCCTGCGGCAGACACCGCATATTGCGGGGCTTGCCAGAAGGCTTCCGCGATATATAGTGATCGTGACTGGGGCGGGGTGTCCCGCTCTGGTGCTTGGAATGGACCGGCAGGCAGGGCAGGAGACGAGTCCCAGATGAGTGGCGATTTCAGAACGGCTTTTGTACGCGAACCGGGGGCGCTGCGGCATTACCCGGCGCTTGTGCTCAACGCGGATTACCGGCCCTTGTCCTACTATCCGCTGAGCCTCTGGCCCTGGCAGGAAGCGGTCAAGGCGGCCTTCCTCGACCGGGTCGACATCGTGTCGGAATACGACGAGGTGGTGCGCAGTCCAAGGATCAGCCTGCGCATCCCCAGCGTGGTGGTGCTGAAAGATTACGTCAAACCCCAGAAGCGCGTGGCCTTCACGCGCTTCAATCTTTTTCTGAGGGACGAATTCCTCTGCCAGTACTGCGGCAGCAAGGGCGACCTGACCTTCGATCACGTCGTGCCCCGCGCCAGCGGCGGCATCACCTCGTGGGAGAACGTCGTCGCCGCCTGTGCGCCCTGCAACCTGCGCAAGGGATCGAAGAGCCTGCGACAGTCCGGCCTGTCGCTGCGCAAGCCGCCGCGGCGGCCGGGATCGCAGGAACTGCTGAACATGGGGCGGAAGTTTCCGCCGAACCACCTGCACGAAAGCTGGATGGACTTCCTGTACTGGGATGCGGAGCTCGAGGCGTAACACCGCCCGGCCGAAGCCGGACGGCTTGAAGGCTCTCAGGCCACGGCCTGTCGCACGCTGGCGAAACTCACCAGCTTGCGCGCCTGTTCGTCCCAGAGGTGCAGCCGCGCGCAGCGGAAGCTGTCCAGCAACGTCATGCGTGAACAGTCCACGAGTTCGGTATGGTCCTTGAGCACCTGCGGCAGCCGGTAGAAAGGTATGCGGCTGTAAAGGTGGTGAACGTGGTGGATGCCGATATTCACCGTGAACCAGCGCAGCACCGGCGGCAGGTCGTAATGCGAACTGCCGTGCAGCGCAGCTTCGTGCAGCTGCCAATCGGCGCCGTCGTCCCAGTGGGTTTCTTCGAACTGGTGCTGGACGTAGAACAGCCAAACACCGATCGACGCGGCCGTCAGGGTGCTGGGCAGAAAGACCAAGGCCAGCGCCTGCCAGCCGAATTGCCAGGCGACGAGGCCCAGCAGCACGGCAAGCGCAAGGTTGGTTCCCATCGCGCTGACCCAGCAGCGTTTGTCCTTCATCAGGCCCATCGGCACCCGGTTCATCAGCAGGAACTGGTAGCCCGGCCCCAGCCCGAACATCACCAGCGGGTGCCGGTAGGCGCGGTATTGCAGCCGTCCCAGCCAGCCGCGGCTGCGGTATTCCGCGACCGTCAGCGTGGTGATGTCGCCGATACCCCGCTGCGACAGGTCGCCCGCGTGGCTGTGGTGGATCGCATGGGCGCGGCGCCAGACGTCATAGGGCGTGACCGTCAGCACGCCCAGGGTCCGCCCGACCCAGTCACTGAGCCGGCGATTGTTGAAGAACGAGCCATGGCCGCAATCGTGCTGAATGCCGAAAAGCCGGATCAGGAAGCCGCCGTTGAGAACCGACACCAGCACCGCCGCGAGAAGGCTGTGGTCCATAAGCCAGATCGCCACGGCCCAGAGCCCGAGGAAGGGCAGGATGCTCACAGCAAGTTCGAAAGTGCTGCGGGCGGTGTCGGGATCCCGGTACTGCGCCAGGATCCGTACCCAGTCGCGCGCGGCCCGCGGTTCGGGCGGCGTGGAAGTCTCTGTCATCTACTGCTCGGTTTCTTGTGAAAAGTGATGCACCCTAGCGCTCTTCGCCGTTGGAAAGAAGCAGAACCTGTCCTGCAACGACGGCTTTTTTCCGCTATGGCCCGCCCGGCTCGGGGCGCTTTGCGGCGCCGGCGGCAACCGGCTTGGCGTTGCACGCGGCGCCCGGTATAGGCGCGGGATGACCGATGCGCGCCTGTCCTTTCTTGCCAGTTTCATCACCGCGGGCACCGGGATGCTCTGGGGCTTTTACTGGCTGCCGGTGCGCCGCGTGGAAGAGGCGGGGCTGTCCGGCGCCTGGGGCTCTTTGGTCATCGTCGCGCTGGCGGCGCTGCTGCTGATGCCGGTGGCGTTTGCCCGGCGGGCGCATTTGCGATCGGCCGATCCCGGCGCGTTGGCGGCGGTGGCGCTTGGCGGCGGAGCCTTCGTGCTTTACTCGGTGGGGCTGGTCTATGGCCGGGTTGCCATCGTGGTGCTGCTGTTCTTCCTCACGCCGGTCTGGAGCGTGCTGCTGGCGCGTTTCGTTCTGGGCTGGCACACGCCGCGGCTGCGGCTCATGGCGATCGGCCTTGGGCTCTGCGGTCTTGCCGTAATGCTGAGCGCGGGCGGGACGGTGCCCTGGCCGCGCAGTACGGGCGAATGGTGCGGGCTCGTGTCGGGGCTGCTCTGGTCGCTGGCGACGACTGGTATCCGCCTGCGGCCCGCCATGGCCCCGCCCGAGGCGACGTTCATCTTTGCCTGCGGAGCCTGCGTCATGGCCGCCATCGCGGCTCCGCTGTTCGCACCCTGGACGCCGGGCCTGCTGACGCAGGCGCTGCCGTCGGCCTTCGGCTGGGCGCTGGCGGCGGCGGGGCTGTGGTGGGCGTTGTCCATGGCGGGACTCATGTGGGCCACGGCGCGGCTGGAACCGGCGCGGGTCGGCATCCTGCTGATGTCCGAAGTGCTGGTGGCGGCCGTTTCGGCGGCCTGGCTTGCCGGAGAGACGCTCAACAGCGTTGAGCTCGCAGGTGGCGCGCTGGTCCTTTGCGCCGGGCTGTTCGAAGTCTGGCCGGTGCGCAAGCCGCGGGGGTAGGGCGGCGTGCATCCGATGCGATGTCCGGGAGCAGGGCGTCACGGAACCAAGGCTGTCGTGTCATCGCTTTTCCGCGATGGGATTCATCGAGCCCGGCGGCGTCAGCCGGGCGCGCTTGGCATCCGCAGCCATGAAAAAGGCCGCCCGGAGGCGGCCTCGATATCGTTCGGATCAGGACGGGCTCAGCTGTTGCTGGCCTGCGGCTTGGCCGGAGCTGCTGCCGCTTGGCCGCCGCCCTGCTGCTGCTGGGGCGCGCCCGCGGGCGCCTTGCCTTTCGGCGACAGCGGATCGTCCTGGCGCTGCACGGAACCTTCGAAATGCGCGCCGCTCTCGATGGCGATGGTCTTGTGGATGATGTCGCCCTCGACCCGCGCGGTGGCGGTGAGGCGGACCTTGAGACCGCGGACCCGGCCCACAATGCGGCCGTTGATCACCACGTCGTCGGCAACCACTTCGCCCTTGATCGTGGCGCTTTCGCCGATGGTCAGCAGGTGCGCGCGAATGTCACCCTCGACGGTGCCCTCGACCTGGATGTCGCCGGTGGTCTTGAGGTTGCCGGTGATGTGCAGATCGTTGGACAGAACCGATGCGGGCGGTTTTGCCTTGGGTGCGGAGGCCTTGAAGTCCTGCGGGGCAGGGCGCGGCATCTCGGGCGCGGCCGGCTTCGGATCTTCCGCCTTCGGTCCGGGCTCGTTGATCTTGCTTTTAGAAAACATCGTTTGCAGCCTTGATATAGATCATGGGGTTTACAGCCTCACCGCCCACGCGCACTTCGTAGTGCAGATGCGTGCCGGTCGACCGTCCTGTATTTCCCATATCACCTATGTGCTGCCCGCGCGAGACCCTTTGGCCGACCTTCACGTGGATTTTCGACTGGTGCGCGTAGCGGGTTTCGATGCCGAATTCGTGCTGGATCTTCACCAGCCGGCCATAGCCCGACTGCCACCCGGCATGGACGACGACGCCGTCGGCGGTGGAGTAGATCGGGGTGCCGTGCGGTGCGGCGAAATCCGTTCCCGCATGCAGGCGGCCCCAGCGGTAGCCGAAGCCAGAGGTAAAGCGGAAGGCATCCTTGAGCGGCGAGGCGAAGGGCGCCTTCTGAGCCGCGATGCGGTAGAGGTTCAGTCGGTCCATCTCGCCCAGGATGCGGTTGGCGCGCAGGGTGTCGCCGGAGGGCTCTTCGCCGCGGGTGGACAGCGACAGAGGGGTGAGCGGGCCGCCCTGGCCGGAATAGCCGCGGCGCACCTGGCTGAGGATGCGGTCGGGGTCCATGCCCGCGGCTTCGAACATCTTGTCGAGCGGTTTGACCGACACGGTCATCGCCTCTTCGAGCTGCCGGAAGATGGTGTCGTTCTTTTCTTCCATCAGGCGAAGCTCGGAGGCCATCTCGTCGGCGCGCAGCAGCGCGTCCTGGGCATCGGCGACCACCTGGTCGCGCTCTGCCGCGGTCCGGGCCAGCGCCGCGTTGAGGAATTCCAGCGTGGCATCGTCGCCGCCGCCCGACGCGATGGCATCGGGATCGCCATCGATCTGCGCCTGCAGGCTGGCCAGCTTGGCGCTGACTTCCTCGCGGCGTTTCATGGTGTCCCGCAGGGTGGCCTGGATCACCTCGATGCCGGTCTCGATCTCGCGCCGGCGGGTTTCGGAGTCGAGCAGCTGGGACTGCATGATCGACACCTGTTCCAGCGCGGTGTTGAACCGCTCCTGCGCCGACTGCGCCTCGGCGGCGCGGGCGTCACGTTCGCGGCTGAGGTCGTTGAGCCGCATCTGGTAGGTCATCTGATCGCGTTTGGCCTGTTCGCGGAAGTTGCCGGCACCGATGCTGTCCATCAGCAGGATCGCCGTCGCGACGATCGTCCAGGACAGGACCAGCGCGCCGCCCACACAGGCCAGAAGCTGGGTTTCCGATTTCAGTCTGATGAACCGTGTGTCCGTGTCAGACCGCAAAAACAGTCGACGTTCGGGAAAGTAACGCTCCATGAGCGCATGTGTTTTGATCGCGAAACGCGTTCTCACCTGTACTGTCCTCTATCCCGTCCCCAATCAGCGGCACGTGGTCCCCCAACCCAGCACCTTGGGTCAGGGACTTACCCAGACATTCGCGTTATCGCAACATTTTTGACCGTCTGATTCGTTTCTTGCGGCGCATTTGTGCTCATTTGGCAAAAATCCGCCGATCCCAAAGGCTTCCTGCTCCTTACTGCGGCTCGGTCAGAGGCCAGTAGAAATCCGGAGGAAGCCCTGCTTCGGCGCGCTTTTCGTCGTTGAATGGCGGTTTGAGCACACCGTGAAAATATTTTCTGACCAATTCGTGGAACACAGGCTTGGGGTCTAGGCCATCGCGGCCGCAGAGGAAATGGAACCATTTCGACCCATAGGCGACGTGCCCGACTTCCTCGGCATAGATCGATTCCAGGGCGGCGACGGCGCTGTCGGCCCCGGCCTTGCGGAAGAGGTCGATCATGCCCGGCGTGACGTCGAGGCCGCGCGCCTCGAGCACCATGGGCACCACTGCGAGACGGCCCATGTGGTCCTCCGCCGTGTCCTCTGCCGCGCGCCACATGCCGGCATGGGCGGGCAGCGCACCGTAGAAGCTGCCCAACTCTTCGAGGCAATCGCACATCAGGTTGAAGTGTTTCGACTCCTCGTCCGCCGCCTTGACCCAATCGTCGTAATAGCCGGGCGGCATCGGGACATGGGCGAAGCGCGCCACCAGGTCCCAGTGCAGGTCGACGGCGTTGAGCTCGATATGCGCCACGGCGTGCAGCAGGGCGATGCGGCCCTGCGGGCTGCCCGGCTTGCGCTTGGGCACGTCGCGCGGATCCAGCAGTTCCGGTGTCTCGGGCCGGGCGGGACGGGGCGGCGGCGCGGCGGTGCCGACGGGCGGCGCATGGCCTGCGTCGCGCGCGGCGAACCACGCGGCGGCGTGGCGGCGCGACATGGCGGTCTTGTCACGCCCGTCGGCGGTCGACAGAACCTCGACCGCCATCTGGGACAGCGTCTGCACGGGACTCAGAGCGACTTGGCGGCTTCGAGCACCTCTTCCGCGTGGCCCGGCACCTTGACCTTGTCCCAGCGCTTCACGATGTCGCCGTGAGCGTCGATCAGCACGGTCGTGCGTTCGATCCCCATGAAGGTCTTGCCGTACATCTTCTTTTCCTTCCAGACGCCATATTCTTCGCAGACATCGCTGTTCTCGTCCGACAGCAGCGGCACGGTCAGGTCCTTCTTGGCCATGAACTTCTCGTGACTGGCGATGCTGTCCTTCGAGATGCCGTAGACCTTGACGCCGATCTCTTCGAAGGCTGGCAGCAGGTGCGTGAAGGCCTCGTTTTCCTTGGTGCAGCCCGAGGTATCGTCGCGCGGATAGAAGAACAGCACCACCGGCGACGGGCGCAGTGCCGAGAGGGTCACGTCCTCTCCGCCGGTGACGGGCAGGGTGAAATCGGGGGCGGTGTCGGTCATGCTGGCGCTCCGTAATGCATTTTTTCCCGTATCGGTTCATAGTAGAACCGAGGCCAAGAATAAAACGAAGAGGCAGCCCGTCCAGTGACCGACCCTGAAAGCCGTGCCCCCATCGCGCCGCCGCGCCGCAGGCGCCGGGCGGGGCTTTGGGTTCTGCTGTGCTTCGTGCTGGTGGTGTCGGGCCTGGGGGTCGGCGTCTGGGCCGCGGTCGGCAAACCGCTGAGCGCGCCCGAGTGGCTGCGCGACAGGATCGCGGACCGGCTGGCGGCAGCGGTACCGGACCTGGCGGTCACCTTCGGAGAGCTTGGCGTGGTGGTGCAACCCGGCGGCAACGCGCGCATCCGTCTGGGCGAGGTCGATGTCGCCACCCCGGCCGGGGCGCCGGTCGCATCGCTGGAAAGCGTTGAGGTGGCGTTGTCCCTGGGCGCGCTGCTGCGCGGGCAGTTATCGCTGCGTGACGCACGGGTGGCCGGGGTGTTCCTGTCGATGCAGCGCGATGCCGACGGCCGGCTCGGGCTGGCGCTGGGGCAGGCCTTCGATCCGACGCGCGAACGCCCGGACGTGCCGACGCTGGTGGCGGGGCTCGACCGGTTGCTCACCGATCCGCGGCTTGCGGGTCTGCGCCGGATCGAGGCCGAGGCGGTCACTTTGCGCTACGACGACGACCGCGCGCGGCGTGGCTGGACAGCCGATGGCGGACAACTGCGGCTGGTGCGCGACGGGGCCACGCTGCGCTTTGACGGGACGCTGTCGGTGTTGGGCGGCGGCGGATCGGTGGCGTCGCTGGCGGTCAATGCCGAAAGCCCGATCGGCCAGTCCTGGGTCGAGTTCGGTTTGAACCTGTCCGACCTGCCTTCGGGCGATATCGCGACGCAAAGCCCGGGCCTGTCGTGGCTGCGCGCGCTCCGGGCGCCGATCTCGGGTGCGCTGCGCGGGCGGCTCGACGCGGGTGGTGGGCTGGGTCCGCTGAACGCGACGCTTCAGATCGGCGCTGGCGTGCTGCAACCCAACCTGCGCACCAAGCCGATCCCGTTCCGCGGCGCGCGCACCTATTTCACCTACGACCCGGCGCAGGATCAGCTGCGCTTTGCCGAGATTTCGGTGGACAGCGAGCTGGGGGCCGCCAGCGCCGAGGGCCGTGCCACGATTCAGAACGACGATGGCGGCTGGCCCGAGGCGTTGCTGGGGCAGTTCACCCTGTCCGGCCTCACCGCCGATCCGGGCGGATTTCTGGCCCGCGACATCGACCTCGCCCGCGCCGAGATGGATTTTCGCCTGGAACTGGCGCCGTTCCGGCTGACGCTGGGCCGGCTGCGGATCGACGACCCCAGCCTGCCGGTGCACCTGAGCGGCGCGTTCACCGCCGGAGAGGCGGGCTGGCAGGTGGCGCTCGACGGTTCGGTCGCCCGCGCCGCGCCGGACCAGATTGCGGCCTACTGGCCGCCCACGTTGTCGCCGCGGACGCGCGACTGGTTCACCCGCAACGTGCTGGGCGGAGAGGCGCGCGACGTGCAGATGGCCCTGCGCGCCGAGGAGGGCGCGCGCCCGTCGCTCTATCTCGATTTCGGGTTCCGGGACGCGCGGCTGCGCTACGCGCGGACCCTGCCGGAGGTGACAGGCGGCGCGGGACAGTTCACCCTGATCGACAACCGTCTGTCGGTGATGGTCGACGCAGGGATCGTGACCCCGCCCGAGGGTGGCGCGCTTGACATCGCGGGGTCGAGTTTTGCCATCCCCGACACCCGCCAGAAGCCCGCCACCGGAGAGCTTGCCCTGCGCGCCGCGGGGCCTGTCACCGCGGCCCTGTCCTTTCTCGACCAGGAACCGCTGGAGATCCTCACCAAGGCCGGGCGTCCGGTGGACCTTGCCGAGGGGCGCGCCGAGGTCTCGGGCCGGCTGACCCTGCCGCTTCGCAAGGGGATACGCCTGCCGGACATGGACTTTGCCTTCGCCGGCCGGCTGCTGGACGTCTCCAGCGACACCGTCGTGCCGGGCCGCCGCCTTGCGGGCGAGAATCTGACGCTTTCGGTGACGCCGTCGCAGCTGCAGATATCGGGCCCGGTGGATTTCTCCGGCGTGCCGGTGAGCGGCAGCTGGACCCTCCCGCTGGGACAGCCGGGCGCGGGCAGCCGGGTCGACGGCACCGTGACGCTGAGCGCGCAGAGCCTTGCCGCGTTGGGGATCGCCCTGCCGCCGGGCCTGGTGTCGGGCAGCGGGCCGGCGGAGCTGACACTCGATCTGGCACGCGGGCAGGCGCCGCGCTTTGCGCTTGGCTCCGACCTTGCCGGGCTGGGTTTGTCGCTGCCGCAGATCGGCTGGCAGCTCTCCCGCGGCGCCACCGGCCGGCTCGCCGTCTCGGGCCAACTGGGGACCAACCCGCGGATCGAGGCGCTGTCGCTGAACGCGGGCGGTCTTGTCACCAGTGGCCGGGTCGACCTGGCACCCGGCGGGCGGCTGGAGCGGATCGTGCTGGACCGGGTGCGCCTGAACGGCTGGCTCGACGCGCCGGTGGTGTTGACCGGGCGCGGCCCCGGACAGGCTCCGGCGGTGGCGGTGAACGGTGGCAGCGTCGATCTGCGGCGCGCGCCCTTTGGCACAGGCGGTGGCGGCGGCGGCGGCAACGGGACCACCGTGACCGTGGCGCTGGACCGCCTGCAGCTGTCGGATGGCATCGTCCTGCGCAACCTGCGCGGCAGGTTCGACACCCGCGGCGGGCTGCGCGGCGACTTTACCGGCAACATGACGCCCAAGGCGCCGATCCGCGGGCAGGTGCTGCCGCAGAACGGCCGCACCGCCCTGCGTCTGGCCGCCGACGAAGCCGGCCGCGTGCTCGACGCGGCGGGGCTCTTGCGCAACGTGCAGGGCGGGCGGCTGACGCTGAATCTGGTGCCCGTCGCTGGCGCACCCGGGCACTACGACGGCGCGCTGCGCGTACTGGAGCCGCGGCTGCGCGACGCACCCGCCATCGCGTCGCTGCTCGACGCGGTCAGCATCGTCGGGCTGATCGACCAGCTCGAAGGGCCGGGCATCTATTTTTCCGAGGTCGACGCGCGCTTCCGGCTGACACCCAGCCAGGTAATCCTGCAACGCTCCAGCGCGACGGGGCCGTCGATGGGAATCTCGATGGACGGCTATTTCAACCTCGGCACCCGGCAGCTGGACATGCAGGGGGTGGTGTCGCCGATCTACGTGCTCAACTCCATCGGCAGTTTCCTGACGCGCAAGGGCGAAGGCCTGATCGGCTTCAACTTCACCCTCGGCGGCCCGGCGTCGCGCCCGAGGGTTGCGGTCAATCCGCTTTCGGTGTTCACCCCCGGCATGTTCCGCGAGATCTTCCGCCGCCCGCCGCCGGGAAGCGCCCAACCCAGCCAATAGGCCCGCCGATGAAGCTGTCCGATTTCGACTTCGACCTGCCCGAGCGGCTGATCGCCACGCGTCCCGCACGGCCGCGCTCTTCGGCGCGGCTGCTGGTGGCGCAGGGCGACCGCATCGCCGACGCGGTGGTGCGCGACCTCGGCGACTGGCTGCGCCCCGGCGACCGCCTGGTGCTGAACGACACCAAGGTGATCCCAGCGCGGCTGAGCGGTCTGCGCCGCCGCGACGGAGCCGAAGGCCCGACCGAGGCGCGGATCGAGGTCACGCTGCTGGAGCCGCAGGCGGACGGCAGCTGGTCCGCGCTGGTCAAGCCGCTGAAGAAGGTGCGTGACGGCGAAGAGATCACGTTTTCCAGCGACTTGGCGGCGGTTCTTGAGACCCGCGACGACGGCCGCGCACGGCTGCGCTTCAACCTCGCGGGGGACGATTTCGACGCGGCGCTGGCCAAGGCGGGCGCGATGCCGCTGCCGCCCTATATCGCCGCCAAGCGCCCCGCCGACGCTCGCGATCACGAGGATTACCAGACGGTCTGGGCCCGGAATGCCGGCGCCGTCGCCGCGCCCACGGCGTCGCTGCATTTCGACACCGACCTGCTGGACCGGCTCGCGGCGCAGGGCATCGGCTTCACCCATGTGACGCTGCACGTCGGCGCGGGGACCTTTCTGCCGGTGAAAGTCGAGGATGTGACCGCGCACCGGATGCATGCGGAATGGGGCGAAGTGTCCGCAACCGCCGCCGCCGAAATCGCCGCCACCAAGGCCGCCGGTCACCGGGTGATCCCCGTGGGCACCACCGCGCTGCGCCTGATCGAAACGGCGGCGCGCGACACCGGGGCGATCGCGCCATGGGAGGGCGAGACCGACATCTTTATCTACCCGGGGTTCGACTTCCGGGTGACCGACGCACTGATGACCAACTTCCACCTGCCGAAATCGACGCTGATGATGCTGGTCTCGGCGCTGATGGGACAGCAGCGCGTGCGCGATATCTACGCCCATGCCATCGCACGGGAGTACCGGTTCTTTTCCTACGGAGACGCCTCGCTGCTGATCCCCTGAGGATCAGACGGAGGGTTTCACCTTCTTGTACTTGGCTTCCAGCACCTTGAAATTGGCGTTGCCACCCGGGCCTTTCTCGACCGTGACCCACTTGCCGCCGTTCGGGTTCTTGGCCTGAACGGTGCAGCCGGAATTGCGGCATTTGATGCGCAGTTCGGTGCCGTCGCTGTATTTCCATTTCGCATCGCCGGCGAGGGCGGGTGCGGTTGTGGTGCCGAGCGCGAGGGCCGCGGCGAGAATCATTTTGGGAAAAGTCATTGGATATCTCCTGAACCAACGCGAAAATCTTAGGTCCAAGCCGGCGACGCTGTCTACAGAAATGGGCTCAGAGCCAGCGTCCGTCCGGTCTATCGCAGAACCACCGTGTCCGATTGCAGCATCGTGCGGGCGTTGAGGCAGATCGGCAGCAGCTCGAGCTGGGTCGTGATTTCGGAGATCTCGCTCACCATGGGGTTCACGATTCCGCCCAGCACGCCGAGCGTCTCGCCGAGTACGTCGCCGGTTTGCGCCACGGTTTTGTCGAGATACGCGCCCAGCGGCGTATCGGTGGACACAAGGGCCGGGATGTTGGCCATGGCCGCCGCATCTACGAAGAGCACGATACGCACCCCGTCTCCGGGCGCGCAGGGCGGGGAGCCGGTCAGGATCGCATCGGGCCGCAGCGACACCTCGTCCAGATCGTGCAATAGCGAAGTGAGGTTCGACACCACCAGCGATGCCTCGAGCCGGACCTCGCCGTCGAACCGCACGGGACATTCGGAAAAGATCGCGGCGTTTTGCAGCACGAAGCCTTCACCCAGGCGCAGCACCTCGTTATCTTCGCAATCCACGTAGAAGCTGCCGTTGCTCATCACCTGGATGTCGTCCAGGTCGTCGAGCTTTAGGTTCCGTGTCGCGGTTTCCGCAGCGCGACGCAGGTCGGACTTTCGCAGCGAGGGCGGACCGCCGAACAGGTTGACCCGGTCGAGGCTCAGCCCCTGCGCGAGGATGTCGTTGATCAGCCGGTCAGTGGCACCGTTCTTCCAGATCGGCTTGGCCCCATAATCGATCTCGGCTTCGGCCATCAGGCAAACGCCCAGATAAACGTTCTTGGACGATACGTCGACGCGGGTCTGCAGCGACAGGAGCGGATCGGGGCATTCCAGCTCGGGCCGGGTCCGGATTTCTGCCACGGCGCGGCCCCGGATGTTCCACGGATCGTAGCCGAAGAGCTTGACGAAGAGCAGGGGTTCGGCGGTGCGGAACCGGTCCTCGCGGTTCAGAGTGACCCGCACCGCGGTGGCGCTCCGCTCCGGGGCGTGGTCGCTCAGCGGCACGAAAGCTCGGGTCACCGGATTCAAATGCCCCAGGTCGAAGCTTTCCTCGTTCCAGGCATTCGCGATATCGGCCTGGTCCAAGCTCGCCCTGGCGACGCGGTAGGCCACGGATATCGGAGTCTCATTGCGCACCGGTTCCGAGGCACGGATCGCCGCGCTGATCGCTGCAGCTTCTGCCGAGGATTGCAGGATCTCGGACACCCGCCAAGCGTTGGCGATGTCGACGGCACCACCACCCAGCAGCAGACAGATGACGGTAATAAACAGGCTGGCCAAGGTGCCGGTGCCGCCTTCGTCGCTGGCGTGACGGCGAAGTGATTCAAAACGGCGCATCATTCCGGCTCCCTAAGCATGTGGACGCGGGCCGTCATCGTCCCCACCACGTAGCGGCCCAGCACCGGGGTCAGCGCCACCTTCGTGGCGTCGAGTCTCACGACAACTGCGACCTCGTCCTTCAGTGTCGTGATCGTCACCGAGTAGGGTGTGTCGTCGAAGAACAGCGCGTCGCGCAGGTGTTCTTCGGCCGCATCGGGTGTGACGCGATGGATCGACACCGCCCGCGCCGTGTTGCGCGCCGCGTTCCACATGCTGGCGTTGGACACCATCAGGTAGGAGAAATCGATGATCAGCAGCAGCATCACCAGAAGGAAAGGCGTCCAAATGGCAAACTCCGCCGAATAGGAGCCGGATTCACTTCTGCAAAAACCGACAGCACCGGTACGCAAGCGACACATGTTCACCATTGGATTCCCTTTCGCCGAAACCGTGTTGTCAAGGTCATTTTTTGGGTTTCTTGAATTTAATTGTGAACTTAATTGTGTCGGAAGTTGGGCGCGAATGGCGTGATTGGGGCTTACTGGTTAATAAATAGTTAATGCGTTCAGGTAAGTCACGTAATTATAGGCGCTTAATCTTATCAATGATAATTCATTTTCAGAGAAATCTGGTTCTGAGAAAAATTGACGCCCTGCCCATTGTGAGCGCATTGTTAGTAAGGCTTTCATGTCTGTTCCCCCACGCCAGGCAACGGCGGAAAAGTTCTTTTCGGGCCCACGATCGGTGGTTTCGGTCCATGGTTGCGATCGAATTTTTCGGGGAAAGTATTTACTGCCATATACTTGGCGAAATTCTGGCGAAGTTGGCGCGCTAGGTGACGTCGGGATGAATCGGGGCAAGGTGATTTATCATGGAAACGAAGACCTGCAATTTCTGACAGGAGACAAAAACTTTTCAGCTCACTGCCGAAGTTTTTCTGAACCAATTCATTAATTTATTCCCGGAAAGTGATTAATTGGAAATTCATGTCTAGACCTGTAATTATTGGCAGATGAAATGCATCATCCGCCACCGTTGGGATCAGGTGACCCGGCATCGCGGTCACTTGCGCCGAACCTGACCTTCCTGCGCCAGAACGTCGCAGTCAGGCACGCCGATCCGGCTTGCCGCTGCCGTGACCCCATGGGAAGGGGCCCAAAAAGGGCGTCGGGTGTCGCAATCGAACGCGATGCTTTAACGTTCAGCCGGTAGCTGGGACCGAAAACCGCTATCCGGACGCGGGCAGAAAAGGAAAGACCGATGTTCGAGGTTCTGAAAAGCTCTTGGGCGCTCTTGCTGGGCATGCTGATGCTGATGCTGGGCAACGGTCTGCAAAGCTCTCTGCTGGGTGTGCGCGGCGGCGAAGCGGGCTTTTCCGCGTTCCAGCTTTCCGTGGTGATGTCCTCCTATTTCGCCGGTTTCCTGCTTGCCTCGCGCATGACGCCCGAGCTCATTCGCCGGGTCGGCCACGTGCGCGTCTTCGCCGCCCTCGGCTCGTTCATCTCGGCGGTGCTGATCCTCTACCCGGCGTTTCCGAACCCGATCGTCTGGGCCATCGGGCGCGTCATCATCGGGTTCTGCTTCTGCGGCGTCTACGTGACCGCGGAATCCTGGCTCAACAACTCGGCCAGCAACGAAAATCGCGGCCAGGCGCTGTCGCTCTACATGATCGTGCAGATGGTCGGCATCATCGCGGCACAGGCCATGCTGCTGATCCCGGACACGTCGGGCTTTTTCCTCTTCGTGCTCGGGTCGGTGCTCGTGTCGGTTGCCTTCGCGCCGATCCTGCTGTCGATCAGCCCGACCCCGGCTTTCGAGACCACCAAGCGGATGAGCCTGGCGCAACTCTTCCGGACCTCGCCGCTGGGCTGCGTGGGCATGTTCCTGCTGGGCGGCGTCTACGCGGCGCAGTTCGGCATGTCGGCGGTCTACGGCACCGCCGCGGGGCTGAGCCTGCAGCAGATCTCGATGTTCGTCGCGGCCTTCTACGTGGGCGCGCTGGTGCTGCAGTATCCGCTCGGCTTCCTTTCGGACCGCATGGACCGCCGCCGGCTCATCACCATCGTGGCGTTCCTGGGCGGGGCCTCGGCGGTCTTTGCCGTGGCCTTTTCGGCGAATTTCGTCGTGCTGCTTGTGTCGGCGTTCCTGATCGGCGGCATGGCCAACCCGCTTTATTCGCTGCTCATCGCCTATACCAACGACTTTCTCGGACACGAGGACATGGCCAGCGCCTCTGCGGGGATGCTCTTCATCAACGGGCTGGGCGCCATCACCGGGCCGCTGATCATCGGCTGGGTCATGGACACCGTCGGGCCGCAGGGCTTCTTCATCCTGATCGCGGTGCTGCTGCTGCTGCTCACCGCCTACGGCCTCTGGCGGATGACCCGGCGGCCCGCGCCGACCGTCGACGAGACCGGCAGGTTCGCCCCGATCAGCCAGGCCAGCTCTCCGGTCTTCATGGAAGTGGCCCAGGAATACGCCATCGAAGCGGCGGAATCCGCCGATCAGCCCAAAGACACGGCGGCGTGAATGGAACCGCGCGGAAAACGCGCATATGTCGATTTGACACCAAATGTTACTGGAGAAATGACGGTGGGTTTCGTTAATTTTTTACAAACATATGCTGGCGATGTGAGAGGAGACACGTCCATGCCCGGACCCGAGGATATTCTGAGCTTCTGGCTCGACGAGGTCGGTCCCTCGGACTGGTATACCTCGGACCCGGCGCTCGACGCCCGGATCCGCGACCGGTTCGAAGCCACCTGGCACGGTGCGATGGAGGGGCGCTACGCGCTCTGGCTCACCTATCCCAGCGGCGCGCTGGCCTATATCATCCTGGTCGACCAGTTCTCCCGAAACATGTTCCGCGGCGAGGCGCGCAGCTTTTCCTCGGACGCGGTGGCGCTCGCGGCGGCCAAGCAGGCCATCGCCCGCGGCTGGGACCTCAGGATCGACCCGCCGGCGCGGCAATTCTTCTACCTGCCGCTGATGCATTCGGAAAACCTCTGCGACCAGGACCGCTGCGTACGGCTGATGAACGAACGGCTGAGCGGCACCGACAACCTGCTGCACGCCAAGGCGCATCGCGAGGAAATCCGCCTTTTCGGCCGCTTTCCGGCCCGCAACACGGCGCTCGACCGGCGCAGCACCGGTCCCGAGATCGCCTATGTGGAAAACGGCGGCTACGGCAAGACCCTGCGCGCCCTGCAGGAACCGGCCTGATCCCGGGTCAGCCGGCTGATATTGCTGCCTTCCCGGCGATGGTCTAGCGTCGACCAGACCGACCGGGGAGGGGCAGGGCATGGCATCCGAAAATTTCGACATGATCGTGATCGGCGCGGGGCCGGGCGGCTATGTCGCCGCCATTCGCGGCGCGCAGCTTGGGCTCAGGGTCGCCGTGGTCGAACGCGAGCACCTGGGCGGCATCTGCCTCAACTGGGGCTGCATTCCCACCAAGGCGATGCTGCGCTCTGCCGAGGTCTTTCACCTCATGCAGCGGGCCGGCGACTTTGGCCTGCGCGCCGGGGACATCAGCTTTGACCTCGACCGCGTGGTGGCGCGGTCGCGCGACGTGGCGGGCCAGCTGACCGCCGGTGTGGGCCATCTGCTGAAGAAGAACAAGATTACCGTCGTCATGGGCACCGCACATCTGCCCGAACCGGGCCGGGTTTCGGTGCGCGGCGACGCTGGCACGCGCGACCTTGCCGCGCCGGACATCGTGCTCGCCACCGGCGCCCGCGCCCGGTCGCTGCCGGGGCTGGAGCCGGACGGCGACCTGATCTGGAGCTACAAGCACGCGCTGCGCCCGACCCGGATGCCCAAGGATCTGCTGGTCGTGGGCTCGGGTGCCATCGGCATCGAATTCGCCAGCTTCTTCAACACGCTGGGCGCGAAAACGACGGTGGTCGAGGTCATGGACCGCATCCTGCCGGTCGAGGATGAAGAGATCAGCACCCTGGCTCGCAAGGCGTTCGAAAAGCAGGGCATGACGGTGCTGGAAAGTACGCGGGTCACGCTGTCGCGGAACGGCGGAAAGATGACGGCGGAGTTCGAGAAGGATGGCAAGTCGACGAGCGGCACCTTCGATACGGTGATCTCTGCCGTGGGCATCGTCGGCAATGTCGAGGATCTGGGGCTTGAAGACCTCGGCGTCCGGGTCGAAAAGACCCACGTGGTCACAGACGCGCAGGGCCGCACAGGCGTGCCCGGCCTCTACGCCATCGGCGATGTCGCGGGCGCCCCCTGGCTGGCGCACAAGGCCAGCCACGAAGGCGTCATGGTCGCCGAGCTGATCGCCGGCGGCGCGCCGCACGCGGTCGATCCCGGCAGCATCGCGGGCTGCACCTACTGCCATCCGCAGATCGCCAGCGTCGGTCTGACCGAGGCACAGGCCCGCGCCGCCGGGCACGAGATAAGGGTCGGGCGGTTTCCCTTCATCGGCAATGGCAAGGCCATCGCGCTCGGCGAACCCGAGGGGCTGATCAAGACCGTTTTCGACGCGACGACCGGCGCGCTGCTGGGCGCCCACATGATCGGGGCGGAGGTGACAGAGCTGATCCAAGGATACGTGGTGGGCCGCCAGCTCGAAACCACCGAAGCGGAGCTGATGCAGACGGTCTTTCCGCATCCCACCCTGTCCGAGATGATGCATGAATCGGTGTTGCACGCCTGGGGCCGCGCGATCCATTTCTGACACGACCGCGTCCCGCGGACGGCCCGAGGTCCGTGACTGCAGAGCCGCCCAGGATCGAACGCGCCACGCCCGCTCCGATCCCGGCTTCATCTTGCCGATAAACTCCAGAGAGCACGAGAGACAGCGTCTCTCGTATCGCGCAGCGATTCTGACCAGTTTCGCCGGACTTCGAAACTGACGCACCTGTCTGAGAACCCTTGCTAGTCGTTCAGATCCCTGGCCTGACCGTCCAGCCGCTTGCGGATGAAGGCGCGCGCGCGACGTTCGGCCATGCGCACGCGGATCGAGGTCAGGAACGCCTCTTCCAGCGTCGTCGAGGAGGCGGCCAGTTCCTTGGCCACTTCCATGTAGAACCGGTCGTCGCCCAATTCCTTCATGGCCTTGAAGGTGTCTTCGGCCAGTTTGTCCGCGAGCTCGTTGACGAACGACATCGGTGCGATCCTTTCCGCTTCAGCGGCTTTGTTCGGTCAGCCGGCGTTTGACGTAGTCGGTCACGGTGCCGATCATCGGCTCCATGTAGGGCTCTTCGAAGAAATGCCCCGACCCGTCGATCTGCTCGTGGGTGATGGTGATGCCCTTCTGTTCCTTGAGCTTGCCCACCAGCGCGCGGGTGTCCGCGGGCGGAGCCACGCGGTCGTTGCTGCCGTTGAGGATCAGGCCCGAGGACGGGCAGGGGGCCAGGAAGGAAAAGTCGTACATGTTGGCCGGCGGGCTGACCGAGACGAAGCCGGTGATCTCGGGCCGCCGCATCAAAAGCTGCATGCCGATCCAGGCGCCGAAGGAAAAGCCCGCCACCCAGCAATGCTTGGAGTTGTTGTTCATCGACTGCAGGTAGTCGAGCGCCGAAGCCGCATCCGACAGCTCGCCGACGCCCTGATCGTATTCTCCCTGGCTGCGGCCGACGCCGCGGAAATTGAACCGCAGCACGGTGAAGCCCATGTTGTAGAAGGCATAGTGCAGGTTGTAGACGACCTTGTTGTTCATCGTCCCGCCGAATTGCGGATGCGGGTGCAGGACGATGGCGATCGGGGCATCGCGGTCTTTCTGCGGATGGTAGCGGCCTTCCAGACGGCCTTCGGGTCCGGGAAAAATCACCTCGGGCATAAACGGGCGGACTCCTTGCCGGTGCATGTCGCCAATTCTTGACGAATTCGCTTGGGCACCTTAGAACGGTTCTAATTCCGGATCGCTCCGGCTGCGCATCCGTGGCAGATAAGCGCAGAAGTCGACGAGGTCAATCGGTCGTGACGCGGCCGGCGGGGGTGTGTGGTGAAGCTGAGTACCAAGGGACGATACGCGATGGTGGCGCTGGTGGACATCGCGCTGCAGCCTGCGGGCGATCTCGTGACGCTGGGCGACATCGCGCGGCGGCAGGACGTGTCGCTGCCCTATCTCGAACAGCTGTTCGTCAAGCTGCGCCGCGCCAAGCTGGTCGCGTCGGTGCGCGGTCCGGGCGGCGGCTACCGCCTGGCGCGGCCCGCGAGCGACATCAAGGTGGTGGATATCCTCGCCGCGGTGGACGAGACGGTGGACGCCATGCACAAGGGCGCCGGTGCCTCGGGTGCGCTGTCGGGAAGCCGCGCGCAGTCGCTGTCGAACCGGCTGTGGGAGGGCTTGAGCGCCCATGTCTACGTCTTCCTGCACCAGACGCGGCTGTCGGACGTGGTGGGCAACGACCTCGCGCCCTGTCCGGCGGTGCCGAATCTCTTCCCGGTGGTCGACGATCCGCTGGAGGCCGAGGCATGAAGATCGCTGCGCGATACGAGAGACGCTGTCTCTCGTGCTCTCTGGAGTTTATCGGCAAGATGAAGGAGCGACATCGGTGAGCCGGGTCTACCTTGATCATAACGCCACGATGCCCTTGAGGGTCGAGGCGCGGGCGGCGATGATCGCGGCAATGGACCAGGTGGGCAATCCGTCCTCCGTGCATGGCGAGGGCCGCGCAGCCAAGGCGCTGGTGGAGCGGGCGCGGGCGCAGGTCGCCGCGGCCTTTGGCGCCGATGGGGCGGACGTGGTGTTCGTGTCGGGCGCGACCGAAGCGGCGGCGTTGGCCTGTGCCGGGCAGGACCTGTCGGGCGCCGGCATCGAGCACGACGCGGTGGCGGCCTGGGTAACGGCGGATCTGCCGGTATCGGCCGACGGGCTGGTCGAGGTCAGCGATCCCGGGCGGTCGGTGTTGCAGGCCGCGAATTCCGAAACCGGCGTGGTGCAGGATTTGCCGCCGGGCCTGTGGGCCGTGGATGCGACGCAGGCATTCGGGCGTCTGCCGGTGGCCTTCAACTGGATGGGGTGCCGCATGGCCTTCGTGTCGGCGCACAAGCTGGGCGGGCCCAAGGGCGTGGGCGCGCTGGTGATGCGGCGCGGCACCGACATCCCGGCGCAGATCAGGGGCGGCGGACAGGAGATGGGCCGCCGTTCGGGCACCGAGAACGTGATCGGCATCGCCGGGTTCGGCGCCGCGGCCGAGGCGGCGGCGCGCGATCTGGACGACGGCATCTGGGCGCGGGTCGAAAAACTTAGAAACATTCTAGAATCCGCTCTTGAGGCTGGGGCGAAAGAGACTATTTTCGTTGGGAAATCGGGCAGTCGTCTGCCCAACACCTCATGCCTGATCACGCCCGGCTGGAAGGGCGAGACGCAGGTGATGCAGATGGATCTTGCCGGCTTTGCGATCAGCGCGGGCAGCGCCTGCTCCAGCGGCAAGGTGCGTGCCAGCCGGGTGCTGCAGGCCATGGGCCACGACGAGATCGCCGCCAGCAGCGCCATCCGCGTCAGTCTGGGGCCGGAGACGACAGAGAGCGACGTGTTGCGTTTTGCCGAAACCTGGCTGAGACAGCACGCGAAATTCCGCGCGCGCGCCGCGTGACAGAACATCAAGAGGGGGCCGAGATGGCAGCTTTGGACAACGTCAAGGACCAGCCGAACGTCAAGGAAGGCGTCGATCAGGATACGGTGGACAAGGTCCAGCAGGTCGGCGGCAAGTACAAGTACGGCTGGAACACCGACATCGAGATGGACTATGCGCCGAAGGGCCTGACGCCCGACATCGTGCGGCTGATCTCGGAAAAGAACGAAGAGCCGGAGTGGATGACGGAATGGCGGCTGGCGGCCTACGAGCGCTGGCTGCAGAAGGAAGAGCCCGACTGGGCCATGGTCGATTATCCGCAGATCGATTTCCAGGACCAGTACTACTATGCCCGTCCCAAGAGCATGGCGGAAAAGCCCAAGTCGCTGGACGACGTCGATCCGAAACTGCTCGAGACCTACAAGAAGCTCGGCATTCCGCTGAAGGAGCAGATGGTCCTGGCCGGGGTCGAAGGCGCCGGAGAGACGCCCGCCGAGGGCAAGGAAGAGCGCAAGGTCGCGGTCGATGCGGTCTTCGATTCCGTCTCTGTCGGCACGACCTTCCAGAAGGAACTTGAGAAGGCCGGCGTGATCTTCTGCTCGATCTCCGAGGCGATCCGCGAACATCCGGAACTGGTGAAGAAATACCTCGGCAGCGTCGTGCCGGTGAGCGACAACTTCTACGCGACGCTCAATTCGGCGGTCTTTTCGGACGGGTCGTTCGTCTACATCCCGCCGGGCGTGCGCTGCCCGATGGAGCTGTCGACCTATTTCCGCATCAATGCCGAGAATACCGGCCAGTTCGAACGCACGCTGATCATCGCCGACAAGGGGTCCTACGTCAGCTACCTCGAAGGCTGCACCGCGCCGCAGCGCGACACCAGCCAGCTGCACGCGGCGGTGGTCGAGATCATCGTCGAGGAAGACGCGGAGGTGAAATATTCCACGGTGCAGAACTGGTATCCCGGCGACGAGAACGGCAAGGGCGGCATCTACAACTTCGTCACCAAGCGCGCCGATTGCCGCGGCGACCGGGCCAAGGTGATGTGGACGCAGGTGGAAACAGGCTCTGCCGTGACCTGGAAGTATCCCAGCTGCATCCTGCGCGGCGACGACAGCCAGGGCGAGTTCTACTCGATCGCCATCACCAACAACCACCAGCAGGCCGATACCGGCACCAAGATGATCCACCTGGGCAAGCGCACCAAGTCGCGCATCGTCTCCAAGGGGATCAGCGCGGGGGTGGCGCAGAACACCTATCGCGGCCTGGTGTCGATGCATCCCAAGGCCAAGGACAGCCGCAACTACACCCAGTGCGACAGCCTGCTCATCGGCGACAAATGCGGGGCGCACACGGTGCCCTACATCGAGGTCAAGAACAACTCGAGCCGGGTGGAGCACGAGGCCACGACCTCCAAGGTCGACGACGACCAGATGTTCTACTGCCGCCAGCGCGGCATGGACGAGGAGGAAGCGGTGGCGCTGATCGTCAACGGCTTTGCCAAGGAAGTGCTGCAGGCGCTGCCGATGGAGTTTGCCATGGAGGCGCAGGCGCTGGTCGCGATCTCTCTCGAAGGGTCGGTCGGCTAAGCGCCGCGCGCGGCCTTTGGGGGATGCCATGGGAAAGCTCTTGCTGCTTCCGGCGCTGCTGACCGGCGTGTTCTGCGCCGGTTTCGCCGTGGTCGTGGACTTCGTGCTGGGCATGAAGGGGTTGGCGACCGTGGTCGGCATCTCCTTTGTGTCGGGCTTTCTTGGCAACTGCTTTGCGCAGATCGTGCTGGGGCGCGGCAAGTGATGGACACGGTCGCGGCGCATATCGACGGCTTCGATCTGACCTTTCACCTCAACGCGGAAGGTTGCCCGATCCAGGGTCGTCACCGGGTCGGCAAGTTCTACGAACGCGCCGATCTGGACCGGCTGGCGCGGTACATGAAGCCCGGAGCCTATGTGATCGATGTGGGGGCCAATATCGGCAATCACGCGATCTATTTCGCGACCCTTATGGGTGCGTCGCGCGTGGTTGCGATAGAACCCAATCCCAGGGCGATCGAGGCGCTGAGGGCGAATATCTCGGTCAACGGACTGGGCGGCATTGTCGATCTTTCGGCGCTTGGTATCGGCTTGTCGGACCGGACCGAGGGCGGATTTGGCATCGCCGAGCGCGGCCGGAACCTTGGTGCGGCGCAGATGCAGGCGGGCGCGGGCGACATCGCCGTGCACCGCGGCGACGACCTCTTTGCCGGAGAGCGGCCGGACCTGATCAAGATCGACGCGGAAGGTATGGAGATGAAAGTGCTTTCCGGCTTCGAGGCGGTGATCTCGGACGCGCGTCCGGCGCTTTTCGTCGAGGTCGATAGCGGCAACGACACGGCATTCCGGCACTGGTGCGCGGATCTGGGATATGCGGTCACCTTCGAGGCGCGCCACCAGGCCGCCAACGTGAATTACTTTGTGCAGAGCGCAAGCGCCGAGGGGGCCGCATGCTAGGGTATCTGGTGGTCAAATCCGCCGGTGCGGGGCTGGGCGTATTCCTGGGCTCGCTGATCGGCCTCGGGATTCGCAAGCGGGGCGGCAAGACCGAGGGGTTGATCGCGGGATCGGTGCTGCTCACCTCTCTGGTGGCGGGGCTGCTGGGGCTTTCCGTCATGATGCTGGTCACTTACCTGGGGATGGGAACATGATCCTGACGACGACGAACACCATCGAAGGCCGCCGGATCACCGCCTACAAGGGCATCGTCGTGGGCGAGGCGATCATGGGCGCGAATGTCGTGCGCGATTTCTTTGCCGGGATCACCGACATCATCGGCGGACGCTCGGGCGCCTACGAATCCAAGATGCAGGATGCCCGCGACACCGCCATGCGCGAGGTCGAACAGCGCGCCGCGGCGATGGGCGCAAATGCCGTCGTGGGCGTCGACATCGACTACGAGGTGGTGGGCGATTCGATGCTTATGGTGTCCGTCTCCGGTACGGCGGTGGTGTTGGACGGATGACCACCGACACCCGCATCGACCGTCCGGAGCTGACCATGCCCGAGGCCGAGGCGACGATTCTGCGCGAGCACTACGCACGCGCGCAGGTCATTCTCGAATATGGCACCGGCGGGTCCACGGCGCTGGCGTCGGAACTGCCGGGCAAGACCGTTTTCGCGGTCGAGTCGGACAAGGACTGGGCGCTGATGATGCGGGCGTGGCTGGAGCAGAACCCGCCGGCGCCGGGCACCGAGGTCGACGTGATCTGGTCCGACGTGGGCGCCACGAAGGAATGGGGCCGCCCGGTCGACGACAGCGAATGGCGGCGCTATCCGCGCTATCCGTTGCAGGTCTGGGGCCTGCCGGAGTTCCGGCACCCGGACGTGGTGCTGGTCGACGGGCGGTTCCGCGAGGGCTGTGCGCTGGCGGCCTGTTTCCTGGCGCAAAAACCCATCACGCTGCTCTTCGACGACTACGCCGGGCGGCAGCAGTATCACCATGTCGAGGAATTCCTCGGCACGCCCGAACTGACCGGCCGCATGGCGCGGTTCGACATCACCCCGCAGCCGATACCGCCGTCGCGGCTGCTGCGGATCATGCAATTGACCGTGCGGCCCTGAGAGGCCCGCGCAGACGACAGGAAAAGGAAGAAACATGCTTGAGATCAAGAACCTGCACGTGAAACTTGAAGAAGAGGACAAGCAGATCCTCAAGGGCGTCGACCTCACCGTCGAGGCGGGCAAGGTGCACGCGATCATGGGGCCGAACGGGTCGGGCAAGTCGACCCTGTCCTATGTCCTATCGGGTCGCGAGGGCTATGAGGTGACGGACGGCGAGGCGACGCTGCTGGGTGAGGACATCCTCGACATGGATCCCGAAGAGCGCGCGGCGGCTGGCCTCTTCCTGGCCTTCCAGTACCCGGTCGAGATCCCGGGCGTCGGCAACATGACCTTCCTGCGCACCGCCGTGAACGCGCAGCGCAAGGCGCGGGGAGAAGAGGAAATGTCCTCGACCGAGTTCCTCAAGGTGATCCGCGAGCGCGCGAAAGAGCTGAAGATCGACGCCGACATGCTCAAGCGTCCGGTGAACGTCGGGTTCTCGGGCGGCGAGAAGAAGCGCAACGAGATCCTGCAGATGGCGATGCTCGAGCCCAAGATGTGCATCCTCGACGAAACGGATTCGGGTCTGGACGTGGATGCCATGAAACTGGTGGCCGACGGCGTGAATGCCCTGCGCTCCGAGGGCCGCGGGTTCCTCGTCATCACCCACTACCAGCGTCTGCTGGATCACATCGTGCCGGACGTCGTGCACATCATGTCCGACGGCCGCATCGTGAAGACCGGCGGGCCGGAACTGGCGCTCGAGGTCGAAAAGAACGGCTATACCGATATCGTCGAGGAGGTGGCGTAATGGCATTGCCGCAGGCGAAACAGACCGAAACCGAAGCGCGGCTCGCAATGCTTGACCTGCCTGCTGGCGGCTGGACCGAAGCGGCGCGGCGCGATGCGCTGGCGCGGGTACAGGCCATGGGCCTGCCCGGACGGCGCGACGAGTACTGGAAGTTCACCAACCCGGCGACGCTGACCCAGGCCGAGGCGCCGCGCGCGGCCGTCTTCGATACGCAGGAAACCCAGATTTTCGAAGCGATCGACCGGCTGAAGATCGTCTTTGTGGACGGTGTCTTCGACGCCGAAGCCTCCGACGACCTGAGCCTCGAGGGCATCAGCATCGAACGTCTGGCCGAAAGCAAGGCGGACATCCACTGGGCCAAGGACTTGTATGGCACGCTGGAAACCAACGGCCAGACCCCGGTGCAGCGCCCGCTCGCGGCGCTCAACACCGCTTTTGCGACCGACGGCATCCTGCTGCATGTCACCGGCACGCCGTCAAAGCCGATCAACCTGATGTATTACCACGAGGACGAAAGCTCGGACGCGATCCTGCATCACGTGATCAAGGTCGATCCCGGGGCCGAGGTCACGATCCTCGAGAACGGTCCCGCCGCCGCACGCTTCAACGAGGTGATGGAGGTCGACGTGGCCGACACCGCCCGGTTCCACCACGTGCGCGCGCAGGGCCGCGACCATGAACGCCGCGCCGCCACGCATATCTTCGCGCGGCTGGGCACGGAGTCGGCGTTCAAGAGCTTCACGCTGACCGCAAACGGCGTGATGACGCGCAACGAATGCATTATCGAACTGACCGGCGACGATGCCATCGCGCACGTGGCGGGTGCATGCGTCGGGGACGGCGATTTCCACCACGACGACACGGTGTTCATCACTCATGATGCGGTGAATTGCGAAAGCCGGCAGGTGTTCAAGAAGGTGCTGCGCAACGGTGCGACCGGCGTCTTCCAGGGCAAGATCCTGGTCAAGGCCGGCGCGCAGAAAACCGACGGCTACCAGATCAGCCAGAGCCTGCTGCTGGACGGGGACAGCCAGTTCCTCGCCAAGCCCGAGCTTGAAATCTACGCCGACGACGTCGCCTGCTCGCACGGTTCGACCTCGGGCGCCATCGACGAAGAGGCGCTGTTCTACCTGCGCTCGCGCGGGGTGCCGCATTCCGATGCCACCAACCTGCTGACGCTGGCCTTCCTCGCCGAAGCGGTGGAAGAGATCGAGGACGAGACGCTGTCGGCCCAGGTGGTCGAGAAGATCTCGGCCTGGCTGCTGCGGCGGAGCGCCTGACGCCTTGCCGGTGACGCGCGATATCGCGGCCACCTACCGGGGGCCGGGGGCGGTCATGCGCCGCCTTCTGGCCGCCGGCCCCCGCGAGGACCGTGCGCTGGCGATCCTGATGGGGGCCTGCCTGCTGGTGTTTATCGCGCAGTGGCCCGCGATCTCGCGCCGCGCGCATCTCGAAGAGCTGGAGCTCAACGCGCTGCTGGCCGGGGCGCTCTTCGGCTGGCTCTTCATCGCGCCGTTGGGCCTCTATCTGCTTGCTGCGCTGTCGCACCTGGTGGCCAAGCTTTTCGGCGGGAAGGGCGGCTGGTACGGCGCGCGGCTGGCCTTGTTCTGGAGCCTCCTGGCCTCGACTCCGCTCATTCTCCTGAACGGACTGGTGGCCGGGTTCATCGGCAAGGGGGCCGCGCTCAGCATCATCGGGCTGGCGTGGTTCGGCGTGTTCCTGTGGTTCTGGCTGTCCAGCCTCAAGGTAGCCGAGCAGGGGGACCGCGCGTGACATTCGCCGGTTTCCTTCGGCTGGCCTGGCAGACGGTTCTGGCCCCGCGCGACGTGGCGCGCCTGCTGCTGTCGCTGCGACTGGGCCACGAGGCTCTGCTGCTGGCGCTGGCACTGGTGCTGGTGCTCAACACGCTGATCTTCACCGTCTCGGTACAGGTCTCGCCGCCAGACCCGGCGCTGACGTCGCTGCTGGGCAACCCGGTGATCTTCATGCTGCTGATGGGCGGCACGCTGGGGGTCACGGCGATCGCCATCACCTGGACCGGCCGCGCCTTGGGCGGCGTCGCGCGGATCGAGGATATCGGCCTGCTGTTGATCTGGCTGCAGGCGCTGCGGATGCTGGTGCAGCTTGCCGTCGTGGCGCTCGCGCTGGTCAACGAAAGCCTCGCCGGGCTGCTGGTGGTCGGTGCGGCGGTGCTGGGGGTCTGGATCCTGGTGCAGTTCATCGACGAGGCGCACGGTTTTGCCGCACTGGGCAAGGCGGCGCTGGTGCTATTATTGGGAGTGACGGGGCTGGTTCTGGGCCTCTCCTTCTTCCTGACCCTGATCGGGGCCACGACTATGGGACTGAATACGAATGTTTGACGTGCACGACATCCGCCGCGACTTTCCGATCCTCGCACGCGAGGTCAATGGCAAGCCGCTGGTCTACCTCGACAACGGCGCCTCGGCGCAGAAGCCGCAGGTGGTGATCGATGCCGTCACCCGCGCCTATGCCGAGGAATACGCCAACGTCCACCGCGGGCTGCATTACCTCAGCAACCTCGCGACCGAGAAATACGAGGGCGTGCGCGGCACTGTTGCGAAGTTTCTAGGGGCAAAGGACGAAGAGGAGATCGTGCTCAATTCCGGCACCACCGAGGGCATCAACCTCGTGGCCTACGGCTGGGCCATGCCGCGGATGGAAGCGGGAGACGAAATTGTGCTGTCGGTGATGGAGCATCACGCCAACATCGTGCCATGGCATTTCCTGCGCGAACGGCAGGGGGTGAAACTGACCTGGATCGACGTGGACAGCACCGGCGCGTTGGACCCGCAGAAGGTCATCGACGCGATCACGCCGCGCACCAAGCTGGTGGCGATCACCCATCTGTCAAACGTTTTGGGCACCGTCGTGGACGTCAAGGCGATCTGCGCCGCCGCCCACGCCAAGGGCGTGCCGGTGCTGGTCGACGGCAGCCAGGCCGCGGTCCACATGCCGGTCGACGTACGCGATATCGGCTGCGATTTCTACGCCGTGACCGGCCACAAGCTTTACGGTCCTTCGGGGTCGGGGGCGATCTACATCAAGCGCGACCGCATGGACGAGATGCGCCCCTTCATCGGCGGTGGCGACATGATCAAGGAGGTCCACAAGGACGAGGTGATCTGGAACGACCCGCCAATGAAGTTCGAGGCCGGCACCCCCGGCATCGTCCAGACCATCGGGCTGGGCGTGGCGCTCGACTACATGATGGGGCTGGGGATGGATAACATCGCCGCCCACGAACGCGACCTCACCGCCTATGCCCGCGAGCGTCTGGACGGTCTCAACTGGCTGCAGGTGCAGGGCACGACACCCGACAAGGCGGCAATCTTTTCCTTCACGCTGAACGGCGCGGCCCATGCGCATGACATCTCGACCATCCTCGACAAGAAGGGCGTCGCGGTGCGCGCCGGCCAGCATTGCACCGGCCCGCTGATGGATCACCTGGGCCTGACGGCGACCTGCCGCGCCTCCTTCGGCGTCTACAACACCCGCGAAGAGGTCGATGTGCTGATCGAGGCGCTGGAACTGGCGCACGAGCTTTTCGGCTGATCCGGCGGCGCGGGGTTCAGTCCCGCGCGCCCACCAGCCGGTCGATCGGGGCGTAATCGTCGCTGAGCACGAGGCCCCGCGCCGCCATCTGATCGACAAAGGCGGGACCCAGGGCGGCAAATTCCGTGCGGTCCGGCGAGGGCACGGCAAAGCGGCTGACCTCCGTCTCTGCCGCGCCGGCGGCGATGACCATGACCACCCGTTCGCCGGGCTGCGGTGCGCGCGCTTCGGACCAGACCTCGACCGAGGGAAAGACCGTGCGCAGCGTCGCCACCAGGCTGCCGACCGCGCGCAGGCTGTCGGCATAGTCGATGACGTTCATCAGGTAGCTGCCCTCGGGCGTGAGACGCGTCGCCACCAGCTCGAAGAACTCCCGTGTGACCAGATGCTGCGGCACCGCGGTATCGGTGAAGGCATCGCCGACGATGACGTCGAATCTGCGTGTCTCGGCGCGCAGCGCCACGCGTGCGTCGGCATGCAGCACCCGCGCGGTGCCCGGGTCGAACCAGAAGGACCCGGCAGCGGTGGCGGTCACGGCCGGGTCGATCTCGGCCACCGTGATGTCGGTCAGGCCGCGCGCGGCAAAGGCGCGGGGCAGGGCGTAGTTGCCGCCGCCGATGAAGAAGGAGGAAAAGGCCGGGTCGGGCGCGCGCAGCCGCGCCAGCGCGTCCAGCATGGCGGCATGGTCCGTGAACATCACCTCCGGCAGGTCGCGGGCCGAGATGCCGTGCACCAGATGGTCGATCACCATGGCGCGGACGGGTTTCCCGGGGTCGCTCGCCACGTCCCGCACGGCGATGCAGAAATAGCGGCTCTCTACCGTGCAGGGAGAGGGCGCAGCCAGCCCCTGCGCGCCCAGCACCGCGCAGAGGGTCAGAGACGCGGTGCTGGCCCATCGGCCCGCGCGACCTTGCCAGAGGCAGAGCCCCGCCGCCGCGATGTAGACTCCCGTGACCACGGCCAGCGTCGCCGCACTGCCGAGCCATGAGATGAACACGAACCCGGCCAGCAGCGTGCCAAAGATGGCGCCCATGGCGCCCGCGGCGAACATCGCCCCGAGCGCGCGGCCCTGCGGCGTGGCACCGGCCAGGGCGGCGGCGGTCAGCACCGGCGCCGGCACTCCGGCAAAGAACGACGGCAGGAAGAACGCCGCCAGCGTCAGCCCGGTGATGCCCCAGACCGGATCCGGCGCCAGGCCCAGCAGCGGCCCGGCGCTGAAACGCAGCGCCTGCGCTGCCAGAGCCGTGGTGAGGGCCGCGCCGACCAGTGCCCAGCCGGTGGCGCGCAGCGCGCGGGGCAGCGTCCGTTCGGCCAGCACGCCGCCCCACCAGTGCCCGGCGGAGAACCCCGCCAGCACCACCGCGATCACCGCGGTCCAGGTATAGAGCGACATGCCCACGTAAGGCGCCAGCATCCGCCCCGCGACGATCTCGACCACCAGCGACGCCGCCGACACCGCGGCCTGCACGGCAACCAGAAGCCAGAGGGGAATGAGGGGCATGACGGGATCCTGATATCGGGCCTGCGGCGCGATCATGCCGCACCAGGGGGCCGGCGCAAGCGGATTTGCGATTGCGGCGCTCCGGCGTTTGTCCTAAGAGACAGACGCAGGCACCCGTAGCTCAGCTGGATAGAGCGCTGCCCTCCGAAGGCTGGTGTCAAGGGTCCGTTGTGTGAAAGTGAGTGAAAATAAACGTTTTGGATCAGTGGCTTGCGGGGCTGTCGATCTTTGCTTTAATCCCGCAGAAATTTGAAGTAAGCACTGCGTAAGCAGTTTGCACCCATAGCTCAGCTGGATAGAGTGTCGCCCTCCGAAGGCGAAGGTCGTAGGTTCGAATCCTACTGGGTGCGCCATCTCTAAATTTCCGCTGCAAATATCCCCTAACGCCTTGAACGGTAAGGATATTTCTGGTGTTCGAAAACCGTTTTCACGGTCATATGCCAGTTGGTCCGCAAATGCCAGTTTCAGCACCGTTTGACAGTACTCAATCTGAACATTTTCCCATATTTTCCAAGGGTTTGCGAGAAATTCCATCGAGTGTTCGAACGTATCCTCGTAGGTGGCCAGTGGTTTGCCGCATTTTTCGATTTTCTCGCGCATGACCATGCGATCCGTTTCGAGGTCTCCGATGCGTTTCTCATAGGCACGAATGACGGATTCGCTGTCCGCTTCAACAAGCCGATCCATGAGTTGAGCGATCTTGCGCTCGATCTGCGAAAGCTCGGCCTTCATCGACTTCCCTTGGTCTTTCATGGCTTTCGCGCGTTGCTCCCACAGGTCTTTAAACAGTGCAGAGGCAAGCTCGAAAAGCTCTTCTGTCGGGCGCAGCGCCTTTAAGAGCGCTTCAAATTCTTGCTCGACCACCTCACGGCGGATCGACTTGCCCTTGGCTGTGCAATCCTTCTGACGACACAGGTAGTAGGGATAATGCGCGGCCTTACCCTTCGACCAGTTCGCCGTTAGCGGGGTGCCGCAGCAGCCGCACAGAACGAATCCCCGCAGTGGGAAATCTTCACTGATGTCCTTGCGTGCAGGAACGCGTGCGATGCCGTTCAATCGGTTCTGGATCGTCTGAAAAGCTTCGAGGCTGAGCGTCTGCTCACCGTTTTTCTGGCGTTGGTGCTGTGACACGCTGGCCAGCAGGTTTTCGATAAGCAGGCTGTCGCTATCTTCGCCAAACTCCAGCGAAGGAGATTCCAAGATGCCACCGGCCTTGCTGAGCGCTGCCCGCAATTCGAGGTGTGCCTGCATCCCTGACCAGGGAGGGAGCTGCCACGCTGCCCTTCCTTGGAACCATCCCATCCCCCCGCTCATTGGCGCGGGCCTAGTCCGGTTGCATGCGCAACCGACTACCCGAGGAAAGGGGAAAGCCAATGAAAACCGATATTTATGAAAGAGTGACCAACAAGATCATTGCCGATCTGGAGCAAGGCGAACTGACTTGTCGGCGCGGATATCCGCCATGGCGGAAATAGCGCCCATTATGCGGGTGGCAGCGATCATGTGCAGATGCCGATCTTTGAGAGCTTCCGCAGCCCCGAGGCCTACTACGCCACACTTGCCCATGAACTGACCCACTGGCTGTCATGGTTTCGGCATCGATCCGGCTCCACACCGCATGGCAATGCCGCCGGCCTTCTTTTTCATGAAAGACGACGACGCGCGGTTGCTCGACTGGTCGACCGGCAACTACAAGCAGTCCCATCGTACGGATCGCTGTTCCACGACCCCCTCGCACGATAGCCTTGCCGCGAAGCTTATCCGTTTTCATCACGATGCGGGTCTTCCCGGCGATGATGTCCTTCATCAGGTTGTACATGTCCGGCTTGGTGATGTCGCGGACGCGCCGGGTGCCGAGGAGGGGGGTGATGTGGCGGCGGATACAGCCCACATCGATCTCGATCGTCGACGCCTTCTTGGGGCGACCGCCTTTACCCATGATCAGGCCGGCCTCCATATCCTCGATGTATTGCTCGCAGATCTGCTTGACCGTCAGCGCCTTGCGGTCTTCGTCGCGCTCTTCGGCCGGGTCGTTTCCCCGGGCGACGTTCCCGAGTAGGGCCTTCGCCTCCCGCCGCGCCGTCTCGGCCGTCCAGACGCCGTGAAGGCCGATCGTGTAGCGGCGGGACCGACCCCGCGCGCGGTACTGGACGATGTAGCTGCGCTTGCCGGACGGACAGGTACTTGCGCAGGCTCACTCGAACGCATGGCGTTCGCCTGCTCACGTCGATCATCACGGTCTTCTTCTCGCCGTGCTCGGCAACCAGTCCCGCCATCATCTTCGCGAAGATGCCCTTGTCGCTCCACCGCTTCCAACGATTGTAG